>NZ_LT628275.1:0-210677 GCF_900099475.1 Pelistega sp. MC2
TAACCGTTTTACGCTTGACGACCATAGCAAGGTGGTCCCACTCCTTCCCATCCCGAACAGGACAGTGAAACACCTTTGCGCCGATGATAGTGGGTGGACACCTGTGAAAGTAGGGCATCGTCAAGCTTCTTATTCGCTAAACCCTCTAGACCTCCCTCTAGAGGGTTTTTTACGTCTAGCGACCATAACAAACTAGCTCCCCCTCCACGGTTTAAACTCATCGCCATTAAAATAACCCCCTACAACCATCACCACCCCTTCAGACAATTCTCGCTCGCTATTCCTACCTGATATTATCCTTTGCTAACCTCATACGCAAGAGACTAATAGAGTGATCAAGGACTACTTTTAGATAGCGACTATTATTTTATCGAAAACCTAGGAAGAAAAAGTTACGTGAGGCTTAATTCCTTTTGCTCTCATCCCATCCAACTAGCTTGTTCGTTTAAGACTTAATTAGTCCCCTGTGCTGAGCTAAGAATTGATTTAAATAGTCAATCACTCTTGAGACCGCCTGTTTTGCAACGCCCATAGCCTGCTGAATCTCCATAAAATGTCCAGGTAATAATCGGACATCTTTGACACGTTGGGCATCTGCTAAAAGTTGTTGATGCACGCCGGCAGCGACTTCATAGGTAAGCGTCCGGTGAACACATGTATTCATTCCTGCTAAATTGCGCGACACTATGGTTTTGTGTATGTTAGGAGAAATCAATGCCGTCTTTAATGCGTATCGAGACCGCCCAACGAGTGGGAATTCAAGAGCAAGCGTCTAGCCTACTGGCACTAGATAAAATCATCCTGGTGAGTGAGGCGACAGATTTACGAGCGGGGATGGATACCTTGCGCACTAAGGCAATTCAGCGCTTTGGTCAGGTGGCACCTCACGAAGCCTATGTGTTTATGAATCGCACGCACACGCTTCTTAAATTACTCATGCACGATGCGATGGGGTCGTGGCTATGTGTTCGTCGACTACATGAAGGACGCTTTCACGGTGCAGGCTCACGGATGAATCCGGCACTGTCGGCAGAACAACTGCAGGCCTTAGCCTTGGGGCTGCCTTGGCATCGTTTAGGTGAAGCCGGTATCTATCGTTATTGTTAGTTTGATCGTGAGCTAAGTGGGGCGATCTTGTCAATTAGGTATTCTCGGTATCGCTTATTTTATCGGCATAAGGCATACTACGTCTTATGCCGAATTCTTTTGCTTTTCTTTCCTCTGATTTATCCCAGTTAACTGCTGAGCAGTTGCGCGAACTCGTGCTGCAACAACAAGCCTTAATTGCTCAACAAGACGCATTGATTGTAAAAAAAGCAGCACAGGTGGAAGAAAAGGATCTGGCCTATCGTCGTGTTCTGAGCGCTTACGAACAAGTGAAGATGGAGTTGGCGATCTTAAGACGTATCAACTTTGCTAAACGTAGCGAACAGCTCCCTGACCTACAAGCGAAACTTTTTGAAGATGACGCCCATGAGGATTTGGCTGAGCTAGAAACGATGTTAGACAACATCGGTCAGCAATTAACGTCCATGAGTGGTCAAGAGCACACACCTCGCACACCGTCTCGTATGCGTTTGCCGGCGGAATTGCCCTCGGTGGATATTCATTATACGTTGGAAAGCACGACCTGTGGTTGTGGTGCTGAGATGCGTCATCTTGGGGATGAGGTGAGTCAGAAACTGGATTATGTGCCCGGTACTTTTAGCGTGGAGAATCACATTCGTCCGAAATACGTGTGTGATTGTTGCAAGACCCTCAATCAAGCGCCGGTACCTCCTCACATCATTGATAAGGGGTTGGCAACGACCGGACTGCTGGCGACAGTACTGATCATGAAGTATGCTGACCATCTGCCGTTGCACCGTCAAGAAGCCATCTTTGAGCGCAGCGGTGTACGCATTGCCCGTTCTACGCTGGCGGATTGGGTAGGCACCTGTGGCGCACAGTTACAACCGCTCGTTGATGCTTTACGCCAAGAGGTGCTCTCGCATTCGGTATTGCATGCCGATGAGACCCCCATCACTTACATGCACCATAAAAAGGGCAAAACGCAACGTGGTTATTTCTGGGTCTATGCCCCGGGTGCTTATGAGCAGATGAAAGCGGTGATTTATGACTTTAAGCCAGGTCGCTCAGGCGCTCATGCCCGCGAATTCTTAGGCGATTGGCGCGGTAGTCTGATGTGTGATGATTACGCCGGTTATAAAGCCCTCTTTGCCGATGAGCAAGTGATTGAGGGGGGATGTTGGGCGCATGNTTCATAGTAACCTGCTAAAAATACATCGACTACTTCTTGTGAGGTTTGAGTATGGATTAATTGAGCATGGTTAAGATGTCGGCTTAGGTATAAATCATAAGCACTTCCTCTCGCTACAACAATACGATGCGCTGTATTATCCACTTCATTTATGTGCTGAATAGAAGAATGACGATGAACAAGATAAGAACCATAAATGCTCAAATAAGGTTGACTAAATTGAATCACTTCAGCACGTTGAGGATCAATCGCAAAGAAACCAATATCTGCCTCTCCACTAGAAATAGCTTTAACAGATGCTGAAGCATTTTTTACAATGATAAATTGGTGCTCCACTTGAAGCTGTTCTGCAAGTTTCTTAGCTAAATCAACAGATATTCCTTTTAGTTCTCCTTTTTCTTGTTGGGCAAGAACAGCATTGCCTAGGTTAATGCAGACACGTAATAAGCCTGTAGGGGTGAGTATCTGTCTAACAAGATCTTGCATGATTTGCTTCCTTAAATAATGAAAAATGATCGCTAAATTTTTTACATACTGATTAATATTAAATTAAATGACTAGATATTAGAAGTGCTTATTCGCTATTTACGCTCATATTCTATGATCTAGATTTATTTAGTTTAAAAAGTCTCTGCTAATTTAAATTTCCTCTAAAAATCGTTAAATAGCCCATATTATTTCGCCTAAATCCAGTAAAAACCCTAATTATCAAGATTGAATAATTTGCTTATTATGTCATCTTCTTTAAATCGGTATATCCAGTATATTATTGGTAATACCAATTTAAAGAGGATGAATGTATAATTTCTTCCCAAAGGAGGGTAAACCAATGCAATGGCAACAACTATATGATCCATTGGGGAATATATGGCTATCCAGTCTAGTCGCCTTAATTCCCATTATCTTTTTCTTTTTAGCGCTAACGGTATTTCGTTTAAAAGGAATCGTTGCTGGTTCTGTAACAGTCATACTAGCTTTTTTAGTAGCAATATTAGCGTATGGTATGCCAATTGGCATGGCATTATCATCAGTGCTTTATGGCTTTTTCTATGGTCTATGGCCTATCGCATGGATTATTATCGGTGCAGTATTCCTTTACAAAATTTCTGTGAAAACAGGGCAATTTGATATTATTCGCTCAAGTATTATTTCTTTGACAGAAGACCAACGTATGCAAATGTTACTTGTAGGCTTTGCATTTGGTACCTTCTTGGAAGGTGCAGCAGGTTTCGGTGCACCAGTGGCGATTACTGCAGCATTACTAGTTGGGTTAGGATTTAAGCCATTATATGCGGCAGGTCTTTGTTTAATTGCAAATACGGCACCAGTTGCTTTTGGTGCAATGGGTATTCCAATTCTTGTGGCAGGTCAGGTATCCAATCTAGATCCTTTCCATATTAGTCAAATGGTGGGTCGTCAATTACCATTTGTAGTACCAATTGTCTTAATTTGGTTAATGGCCATTATGGATGGATGGCGCGGTATTAAAGAAATGTGGCCTGCTATCTTAGTAGGTAGCTTAGCATTTTCTATCACACAATGGGCAACATCAAACTTTATTGGCCCAGAATTACCAGATATTACGGCAGCTATTATGACATTGATAGCATTGACCGTGCTATGTAAATACTGGCAACCTAAAACAACATTCAGATTTAATAATGATGAGAATAAAACGGTAGAAAAACACACATATACAACAGGTCAAATTGTTAGAGCATGGATGCCATTTGCTATTTTGACGGCAATGGTTACGTTGTGGAGTATTAAGCCATTCAAGGATTTATTTAAAGCGGGCGGTCCATTAGAACACTTTGCTATTTCTATTCCAGTGCCTGGTTTGCATAATCTGGTACAAAAACTGCCTCCTGTCGTTAGTGAAGCAACGAATTATGCTGCTATTTATAAATTTGATTGGTTATCGGCAACCGGCACAGCTATTTTTATTGCCGCTATCATCACTATTATTTATTTACGTATGAAACCAGGTCAAGCGGTATCTACTTTTGGTGAAACTTTAAAAGAGTTACGAATTCCTGTTGCCTCAATCGGTATGGTATTAGCCTTTGCTTTTATTGCTAATTATTCTGGTTTATCAGCTACATTAGCATTAGCGTTAGCCCATACAGGAGATGCTTTCCCATTCTTTTCTCCATTCTTGGGATGGTTAGGGGTGTTTTTAACAGGATCAGATACGTCTGCTAATGCATTATTCGCTGCGTTACAAGCAACAACAGCACATCAAATTGGTGTCTCTGATATATTGTTAGTGGCGGCAAATACGAGTGGTGGTGTAACTGGTAAGATGATTTCACCTCAATCAATAGCGATTGCTTGCGCCGCGGTTGGTTTAGTTGGTAAAGAGTCGGATCTATTCCGCTTTACGGTTAAACATAGCTTAATTTTTGCTGTAATTATTGGTATTATTGTCACTATGCAGGCATATTGGTTGCCTGGCATGATTCCAGTACCCCATTAATTAAGTATAAGAGTTTTCAAATGGCTGTTAGTAATCCTCTCACTCAAGTATTAGCTGATTTTATTGAAAGTCAAAGTATACAAATTGGAGAGCGACTACCAGCCGAGAGAAAACTCTGTGAAATTCTTTCCATTTCCAGAACTCGCTTACGAGAATTGTTTAAGCAATTAATTGCACAAGATTTACTCGAAACGCGAGTGGGTTCTGGAACTTATTTAAAACAGTCGCCTACAATGTGGAGGATTGATTCAAACTTAAATCAATTAAGTAAATTGGTTTCTGAGGATCCTAATTATCGTTTTGATGTACAAGAAGCAAGAGCTGTGCTAGAAGGTGGTACAGCATGGTATGCCAGTCTACGGGCAACCGCTGAAGAAAAACGAGAAATTCGTCAAGCTTATGAGCAGTTATTAGAGTACCAACAACAAGGAAATCTAATCTTAGCGTCCGATGCAGATGCTAATTTTCATTTGGTTATTGCTGAAGCTAGTCATAATGCTGTATTGATTCAATTGATGCGTAATGTTTTTGAACTATTACATCATAATGTCGTGCTTGCTCGTCACAAAATGTATAGTGATGCTGAGATGGTTGATAATCTTAATGAACAGCACAAAGAATTGGTAGAAGCGATTGAAAAAGGTGACGCACAGAACGCACTAAATATTGTTCAAGGGCATATTCACTATGTTATTGATAAAGTAAAAGAGATTAACGAGTCGGAAGCAAGACGTGAGCGTACGAGTCGTTTAAAGAAATTTTAGGAAAAATCATGATTATTTCATCATCAAAAGATTATCGTAAAGCGGCACAAAGACGCTTACCTCCTTTTTTATTCCATTATATTGATGGAGGAGCATATGATGAGGCAACGTTAAAACACAATGTAGATGACCTCTCTAAAATTGCTCTGCGTCAACGTATTTTACGTAATATGGCAGAGCTAAGTACCGAAACCGAATTATTCGGTGAAAAGCTTGCTATGCCATTGGCTCTTGCACCAGTGGGTTTAACAGGTATGTATGCTAAACGTGGTGAGGTACAAGCGGCAAAAGCAGCGGATAATAAAGGCATTCCATTCACCTTATCGACTGTATCAGTTTGTCCTATCGAAGAAGTAGTACCTGCTATTAGACGACCAATGTGGTTTCAGTTGTATGTGTTGCGTGATCGTGGCTTTATGAAAAATGTATTAGAGCGTGCTAAAGCAGCTGGTTGCAGTACATTAGTCTTTACGGTAGATATGCCAGTGCCGGGTGCTCGATATCGTGATGCACATTCAGGCATGAGCGGTCCTAATGCTGCTATTAGACGCTATGCTCAATCAACACTATATCCTCATTGGGCTTGGCATGTAGGGCTCAATGGTCGTCCACATGATTTAGGTAATATTTCTAAGTATTTAGGTAAACCCACAGGATTAGAGGACTATATTGGTTGGCTAGGAGCGAATTTTGATCCTTCTATTTCATGGAAAGATCTCGAATGGATTAGAGAATTCTGGGATGGACCTATGGTTATCAAAGGTATTCTGGATCCAGATGATGCTCGTGATGCTGTCACATTTGGTGCTGATGGCATAGTGGTTTCTAACCATGGCGGTCGTCAATTAGATGGTGTTTTATCTAGTGCGAAAGCCTTACCGATGATAGCAGATGCTGTTAAAGGAAAACTAAAGATTCTTGCTGACTCTGGTGTTCGTAATGGTCTAGATATTGTACGTATGATTGCTCTAGGTGCAGATGCATGTCTAATTGGGCGAGCGTTTGCTTATGCCTTAGCAGCAGAGGGTCAGGCTGGTGTTGAAAATCTCTTAGAAATTATGAAAAAAGAGATGCGTGTTGCAATGACGCTGACTGGGGCAAAAACAGTAGCAGAGATTACCTCAGATTGCCTGGTAAAAATTGAGCAAGAAATTAAGGGGTAAACCTTAATTGAATATGCTAAGGATGAGTATTTCATTGATTCATCCTTAGAGGAGGAGAGACATGGTGGCAAATGAACATAATGAGTTAATTACTTCTTTAAGAAAAATAGTTGGCGATAAAAACGTTTTAATTGATGCAGCTCAGACAAAGTTATATCGAGAAGGAAAACGTTATGGTTCTGGTAGTGTATTAGCTGTTGTCACACCTGGAACATTGATTGAGCAATGGAAGGTATTAAATACGGTCTTGCCTGATTGTATTGTAATTATGCAAGCCGCTAATACGGGGTTGACAGGTGGTTCAACCCCATTTGGTGATGACTATGATCGTCCAGTGGTGATTTTGAATACGACGAGACTAAAAGGGATTCAGCTTATTAACAAAGCAGAGCAAGTTGTTTGTTTGCCCGGTGCTACCTTAGATGAATTAGAAAAAGCCCTTGCACCGCATTCTAGAGAGCCTCATTCCGTTATTGGTTCATCATGCATTGGAGCTTCTGTGCTAGGAGGGATTTGTAATAACTCTGGTGGGGCATTAGTTCGTAGGGGACCCGCTTATACCGAGCTCGCTTTATATGCACGGTTGAACGAAGAAAATCAATTGGAGTTGATTAATCATCTCGGTATTAATTTGGGTGAATCGCCAGAAGAAATTTTAAATGCGTTGGAGAATGGTACTTATCGTCCAGAAGATATTGATAATGATGACAGAAAACATGCTTCTGATAAAAATTATGCATTTGATGTCGCGCAGGTAGATGAGGATACGCCTGCTAGATTTAATAATAATCCCAATCGTTTGTTTGAGGCATCTGGGTCTGCAGGTAAGGTATGTGTTTTTGCGGTGAGATTAGATACATTCCCTAAAGTCGCTAGTGAGGTATTTTATATTGGCAGTCAGACACAAGATGACTTGACGAATATCCGTCGCTATTTATTGAAAGAGTTACCTCGCTTACCTATTGCTGGGGAGTATATTCATCGTACTGCCTATGATATTGGTGCGGAATATGGTAAGGATGTCTTCTTATTTATTGAGAAATTTGGTACGAACAAAGTACCGAAGATGTTTGCTACTAAGACTCAGATTGATATTAAATTAGAAAAAATCGGTTTAAAAGGTTGGAGTGATAAATGTCTTCAATTTATGATGAAATTTTTTCCCAACCATTTACCTAAGCGAATGAATGACTTCAGGGATTTATATCAGCATCACCTTATTATCCGTATTGAAAAACAAGATGTTGATTTAGTTCAGCGTTATTTAGAAGACTATTTTAAGGAACACACCACAGGCAACTATTTCTTATGCACCGCAGAAGAGGGGCGCAAAGCATTTTTACATCGCTTTGCGATTGCTGGTGCGGCAATTCGTTATAGAGATAGTCATCGTGATGAAGTGGAAGATATTGTGGCCTTGGATATTGCCTTACGTCGGAATGATCGAGAGTGGGAAGAAGAGTTATCCGATGAATTAAATAAAGACATCATTCATAAACTTTATTATGGACATTTCTTCTGCCATGTTTTCCATCAAGACTATATTATTCGCAAAGGCGTTGATCCCTTAGAAATGGAGCATAAAATGTGGGTTTTGCTTGATGGTAGAGGCGCAGAATACCCTGCTGAACATAATGTGGGTCATCTATATTTAGCAAAAGCTGCCTTACAAAATCATTATAAGCGCTTAGATCCAACAAATAGTTTTAATGTCGGTATTGGACATACAAGTCGACGCCGTTTTTGGGGGGATCACAAATCTGTAGCTGAGTAATGACGTGCCATTACCGTTAAACTCTTTCTGTCACTAAATTGATTCTCAAAAATAAACGATTCCCCCGTCGATTGGATACTATCCATAACGGGGGGTTATAGGTAAGTTATTGTCTAGGTGTTCGAATAATTTGTGGATAGTTTTTGTCGAGTGTAGCGGAGCTACTTGCACGTCTAGGGCTAATATCTAATCCACCGCGGCGTGTATAGCGGGCGTACACCTCTAAGAATGTTGGTTGGCACTGTTGCCATATATCGCAGTAAATTTGCTCTACACATTGTTCATGAAATCCATTATGTGTACGATAAGAAACAATATATTCTAGAAGTGATGCATGATCAATCGCAGGACCTTCATAGCTAATGACGACACTTCCCCAATCTGGCTGAGAAGTGACTGGACAATTGCTTTTTAATAGATCAGAGACTAATACTTCTTTACGAATGCTATCAGTATCGGCTTTGAGTAAACTTGCTGTTGGCTCATAAATAGAGCATTCGATGTCTAGATTATCAATATTAATTGCCTCAAGAGGGGCTATAACGGTAGAGTCAGGATAAGGGGAATGTTTATCACTCATTAAGAGAGTATGAGCGTTTTCTCTGATGATATTAACAGTACCTCCAGCCGCTTGACTTAAGTCTTGAACTAGATGAGCGTATAAATTATCCCAAGATAATTTTTCTTGGTTAAACGAATTTAAATATAATTTAAACGATTTAGACTCAATGATGTGGCTAGAGGTAGCTGGAATAGTAAAGCGTAAGATAGCAATCTCAGGCTTACCTTTTGGGTTAAGCCAAGATACCTCAAATGCTCTCCAGACATCCTCTCCGTACCACTCTGGATAAGGTTTAATACTCAAATGGTCACGTCCAATTTGTCGAGAAATCGGAAAAAGTAGACTTGGATCGTATTGAGTAGGGTAGTCACTACTTTTACCTAGGGGTGCATGTAGTAAGTTTTTTTCAACAGTTTGCATAGTGGTAAATATCAATTAAAAAACAAAAGTCTAAAAAATTTTAGAATTAAAAGAGTTTTTGAATGCTAATTGTTTTGCTTAACTTATTTTTGGGTGCTGCATTGAGAGCATTATCAGGACTTGTTGTGCTGTTATCATCGTGTGTGTCTTCATCATCATCCATTAATGGCGAATAATCAGCAAAATTGTCTTGATCAAATGCTTTATCACCATCTTCATCGGCAATACCAGTAGGCTTTAGGTTCACAAAATCAAAAAGATTTTTATCCATTAAATGAGATGGTGCAACAGCAGCCATCGCTTTAAAAATATTCCAGACTTTTTTAGGACTTTCTTTTTCCCAGTCTCTCAGCATTTGCGCCACTTGTTTGCGTTTTAAGTTTTCTTGTGAACCGCATAAATTACATGGAATGATAGGAAATTCTTTGAGTTTAGCGTAAGCAATCAGGTCTTTTTCAGTGACATAAGCAAGAGGACGTATAACAGTATGTTTGCCATCGTCACTAACTAATTTAGGAGGCATTGTTTTGAGTTTTGCCGCATAAAAAAGATTTAGAAAAAACGTTGCCAAAATATCGTCACGATGATGTCCTAGCGCAATTTTGGTACAACCTAATTCATTAGCAACTCGATATAGAATTCCTCGACGTAGACGCGAACAAAGAGAGCAAGTCGTTTTTCCCTCAGGAATGACTCTTTTTACAATCGAATAAGTATCTTGATTCTCTATGTGAAAATCAACGCCAATACTACTCAAATAAGTCGGTAATACCTCCTCAGGGAAGCCTGGCTGTTTTTGGTCCAAATTGACTGCAACTATATCAAAATGTATGGGTGCTCTTTTTTGTAAGGTCATTAATACATCAAGCATTGCATACGAATCTTTACCACCAGATAAGCACACCATAACCTTATCGCCATCCTCAATCATATTGTAATCAACAATGGCTTTACCTGTTTCTCGAATAATACGTTTACTAAGTTTGTTATTATCTATACGAAGTTTTTCTTTTAAATTTGAATCAATTTCTTGCATGGTAAGGTGTTATGATAAGCAACAAGGATAGAGTGGATAAAAAATCAAATTAACGATGTACTAGGAATTCAATACCAACAGCATCGCAGTCAGAGAAAGCAGCGGGTTTGCTGATGCGCAATTTGACTTGGCTTACTTCAGGGAAGTCTTTTAATAAACGGGTCGTAATAGTATCTCCCAACACTTCGACAAGGTGAACATGTGTACGAGAGGTTTCCTCAATAATGGCTTCACGTATTTTGCGATAGTCCAATACTGAGCGAATATCTAAATCATTCGCTTTTTGTTTAG
Source organism: Pelistega sp. MC2 (assembly GCF_900099475.1). Lineage (NCBI taxonomy): Bacteria > Pseudomonadati > Pseudomonadota > Betaproteobacteria > Burkholderiales > Alcaligenaceae > Pelistega > Pelistega sp. MC2. Next base: position 10,750 of record NZ_LT628275.1, read on the forward strand.
GTTGTACGTCTAATTCTACGTCAATATAAATAATTTGAGTGGCTCGTAACTCATGCTCGAGTATACCTATACGAGCATCTAAACGCAGACGATTAAAAAAAATTTTATGGGCGGGTATCATAAGCTATTTTAATGCTAAATCAATAAGTCTAAATTGTAATGTTTTCTATAGGTAAATTGGCTACAATAGGGTGATATGTTTAAAAACACAATGATGAATTCTCTATGTCTACTGTTTATGATGCGGTGATTGTTGGGGCAGGTCCAGCGGGCGCCTCTTGTGCTGTATGGTTATCTTTATTGGGTTATAAGCCCGTGGTATTGGATAAGGCTAGTGTAGTGGGTGGATTAAGTGCACTTAATCCTTTCCAAGATGTTTGGAATGTGACCGCTCCTGATTTAACAGGTGAAGAGGTCTCCTTGCAAATACAAAAGAGTCTAGAGGCGGCTAAAGTTCCTGTTTTATTAAAGCAAACAGTCACTAGTATCCAACGTGTGGAGCATGCAGAGAGTGAATTTCCTCTTTTCAAGGTCTTTTTTGGGGAAAATAATGCTTTAATGGGTAAGAATGTCGTACTTGCTAGTGGTGTTAAACATAAACGCCCGCCACAAATGCCTGCTGGAAAATATTATCCTGAAATATTGTTGGGGCCTGGTAAACATGTGTATATGCATGACTTCATCATGAAAAAGGTGGCTGTGCTAGGTGGCGGTGATAATGCCCTAGAAAATGCTGTTTATGCCTTGGATAGAGGGGTTAAACAAATTGATATTTTTGCTCGAACTTTACGAGCACAAAAGAAATGGTTATCTATTATTAATCCCGAACATTTACATATCGGGGACTATAATTTTAATCCAGAAGAAATGACTGTTAATGGTGAGCACTATGATACTGTGATGGTGTTTTATGGTTATGAACCACAGCTGGATGGAATAGCCAGTTTAAATCTTGCCTTGATGGAAACAGGACATATTTGGACGGATCAACGGACAGCACAAACTAGTGTGCCTGGTATTTATGCTATTGGTGAGGTGGCTAATCGTATGCATCCCTGTGTGGTTACTTCAATGGCTGACGGAGTCGTAGCTGCTAAAGCGATACAAGCCTCTTTAGAGGCTCCCTAGTATAGCCTTGGCTTCAGTGAGGTTAGTTTGATGAATATGGCAATTAGTTTTCACGTTGTAACTGCTGACATAAAGTAGGTAAATAGTCTAAAAAACGTATGGTGGGACGAAAGAGAATATCTTGATTAGCAAAAACGATTTGGTTTGTTGTTAAGGTAATGCCCAATGCTTTAAGTTCATCAATGATTTGTTGTGTGCGTTTTGGTATGCTCTCATGAATTGAAATGCCTACTAAGACTTTATCAGGAGGACTTACCAATAATTGTTCTTTTGAAATCATTAGTGAAGCCACGTTTTGATCATCAAATAACCCCTGTGTGCCACAGCTATGTAGGCTTTGAGAGAGAAAAGCATTTTTGCCTAGTGTATAGATAGGGTTAAAGCCAAGATAGATAAAAATTTTTTTCGAAACACTATTTGATTGATAGTGTTTATTCAGCGTTTGCCATTGCTGCCGCCATTGATTAACTTGCTCTGTGCGGGAATGCTGCAATCTACTTGCCAATTCTTCTGCGTGTTTAAATAACTCCTCCATATTTTTTGGCTGCATGGGAACAAGAGTTAATTTGAGAGACTGTTGAGCCGCATCTAGGGTTTGGCTTTTCGAGAAATGTATAACAAAATCTGGATTATAGTGAGCTAATAATTCAAGATTAGGATTAAAGGCATCACCAATATTTGGGAGCTGTTTTGCTTGATCAGGAAAATTACTATTTTTATCAACGGCAATAAGGTGATTCTCTAATTTTAGCTCGTAAATAAGTTCTGTGGCCGCGGGTGATAGACTAATCACTGTTGGTGTTTCAAATGACAGGGCAGTATTTGAAATAGCTGCCCCAGTCAAGAGGTACAACAATCCTATAGAGCGAAGTGAAGTCCCTTTTTTATTCATCATTAGTGTTGATAAGCTAGATTTAAGAAGAAATTAGTGCCTTGAGCATTGTAGCCATAAGCTGGGGCATATTTCTTATTAAATACATTGTTAACACTGGCTTGGATTTGGAAATTCTTCGCTACTTTATAGTCAGTGCGTAAATTTACCAAGCCATAGCCACCCAAACGTTTTTCTTTGGTATTAGAGGCATCATCATAGCGGTGTCCTACAAATAAGTAGTCAGCGGCTAAATTAATACGTTCAAATTCATGACTGATACTGGCACGGTATATTTGGTTGGCTCGACGTACGAGACGCTTACCAGTGCTATCATCTTTGGCATTTAAGAAATCTGCACCAAGAGAGAGAGTTGTATAGCCTAGGCGTTGGCTAGCATCTACGCTTAGCCCTCTGATAGTTGCTTTGTCAACATTGCTTGTAGAGCATGGGTATGTACTGCAGTCATATGCATTGATTAAGTCTTTATATTTTGTCTGAAAAAGAGTAAGACTTGCTTGAGTATCATTGCTGTTATAACGTAAGTTTAGCTCAACATGACGAGATTTTTCTGGGAGAAGATCCGGGTTGCCTTGGAAGCCCCATGCTAGAGGCGAGAACATGTCTGCAAAAGTCCCCACTCGGAAGCCTGTGCTATAACCAGCGCCTACTTGGAACTCTGGCGTCATATCAAATGCGTAAGTTAAACCACCCGTTGTACTACCTTTGACTCCTGAGACTTTATCTCTACGGATATTTGCTTGAATATGATGACGATCAAAATCACCCTTATAAAGAGCAGCTATTGAATTTGTATGGCGTTTTTGTTGGGTTAAGCCATTACTATTAAACGCACGCTCTTTGGTATGTTCGTATACAACAGATAATGTTTGATTCTCATCTAGACTAAAATTATTCTGCCAGCTGTAGAAATTAGTGCGAGAGTCAAAAGTTGATCCGTAAGCACGATCATCTGAATGCAATTTTCCATAAGAAAGTTGTACAACGCTTTCCCACCAATGGCTTATTTGATTATTGCTAGTGATACTATAGGCTTTCTGACGTGAATAGCCATAAGCATTTTGTACGCTCCAAGGGTCATTACCCGCATCAAACTCATTACGGCTTACCGCATTTAAGAAGTTCACCCCGAGGCGATGACCGGGAGCAAATGTATAGCCTAAACTACCTGTCATAGATGCTTGGTTATAACCATCTCTATCGGGGTTATAGACATAAGTGTTTTTTGTATTGCTTGCATTAAAGCCTTCGCTTGTAGCATATGCTCCTGCTAAGTAATAATCAAATTTTTCTGTCGCACCAGAAATCGCTGCATTAGTACGGAAGGTACCGTTAGAGCCTCCACCTATATTAGCGATTAAGCTTAAATCGCGAGGTCCCGTCTCTGTTGGTGTTGTCATAAGATTTATCACTCCACCCATTGCGTTTGAACCATATAAGCCACTTGCTGCGCCACGAATAATTTCTATGCGGTTGAATAAGGCTGGGTTAATAAGATTCCAGAAAGTGCTGCCAGCCGTCGTATCGTTAATACGTAAACCATTGAACATAACTAAGGTAGCTTGTGGATTTGCTCCTCGTGTGTAAATGCCACTAACAGTTTGTGGTCCGCCTGAGTCGTACACTTGTAATCCGGGTGTACGAGCGAATAGGTCAAGTAATGTCGGACTAGTTTCGCGTTTTAATTGGGCACTATCGATCACCGTTATATCACCTATGACATTACTGATAGGTTGGGGCGTACGAGAAGCTGTTACAACGATAGGTTCTAAAGAAGGAACGCTGGACTCTTGTGCGAGTACAGCAGCAGGAAAAAAAGCAACCGCAAGAGCTGTTTTCAAAGGAGAAAATTTCATGTGAATGAGCCTAAAAAGTGTGCGTCCCCGCACAAAAATTAAGGGATGTTTAAAAAGGCTGAGATCGGGCTTGACTAAAGAGTGGTACCGTTGCGGGGGCAGCACAGCTTGGATAAGTTCAATTTATCTACTGTTTCCCATTTACTTTTGCCTCATTTCTGCAAGGGAGAAATGCCAAAAGCACCTTGATAAAAGCTAACGTTATTTTACGATAAGTTGTTTGTTTATGAAAATAATTAATGAAAATTGTTGTTTTTTTAAATAAATTTCATGTTTAAAGTAAACATTATAGGGATAAAAAAGTAATCAATAGACTATGGAGGTATCAGGAAATTAACAATTTTGTCTGTTTGGAAAATTATCATTCCTTAAAAGATAGGTTTTTTACGAGTCTGGAAGTGTTAAAATTTGCTTCTTTGATTATCATTTTTTTAAAGGTCTACAGTGGCATACCCAACATTACCTTACCCTATTGAGGCATATACTCATGGAGCAGATTTTGCACGTCAACTTAGCAAGGGAAAAATTCTGATTCTTGACGGAGCTATGGGGACGATGATTCAGCAGTATAAATTAACTGAGGAAGATTTTAGAGGTAGTCGTTTTATTGATCATGCTCAGGATGTAAAAGGGGACAATGAGCTTTTAAGCTTAGTTCGCCCTGATATTATTTTAGAAATTCATGAGAAATATTTGGCAGCGGGTGCTGATGTGATTGAAACGAATACCTTTGGTGCGACATCAGTAGCTCAAAGTGATTATGATTTACCCCATCTTGCTTATGAATTGAACCTTGCGTCAGCGAAGTTAGCCAGACAAGCTTGTGAGAAATATTCCACACCGACACATCCTCGCTTTGTCGCAGGTGCTCTTGGTCCACAACCCAAAACAGCTTCCATTTCGCCTGACGTGAACGACCCAGGTGCTCGTAATATTACCTTTGATGAGTTGGTGGCGACGTATACTGAGCAATTAAATGGCTTGTTAGATGGTGGCATTGATATTGTATTGATTGAAACCATTTTTGACACCTTAAATGCTAAAGCAGCGATTTTTGCTGTTGAAACAGTCTTTGAACAAAGAGGTATTCGTCTACCTGTCATGATTTCAGGGACGGTTACGGATGCTTCAGGTAGGATTTTGTCTGGGCAAACAGTGGAAGCTTTTTGGAATTCAATTCGCCATGCGCGACCCATTACGATAGGGTTAAATTGCGCTTTAGGGGCAGCACTCATGCGTCCTTATGTGGCAGAGTTATCAAAAATCTGTGACACCTACTTATGTGTGTATCCGAATGCTGGACTACCGAATCCTATGAGTGATACTGGTTTTGATGAAACGCCTACAGATACGTCCTCTTTGCTCAAAGAATTTGCTCAAGCAGGTTTTGTCAATATGGTGGGGGGGTGTTGTGGAACTACCCCTGAACATATAAAAGCAATAGCAGAAGCCGTACATGCATTGCCTGCACGTGTAGTACCAGAAGTAGACGTAAAAACTCGCTTATCAGGGTTAGAGCCACTAAATATTGATGACAGTACCTTATTTATTAATGTCGGTGAAAGAACTAATGTCACCGGCTCGAAAATGTTCTTGCGCTTGATTAAAGAGGAAAAATTTGATGAGGCACTCGCTGTTGCCCGTCAACAAGTGGAGAATGGGGCACAAATAATTGACGTGAATATGGATGAGGCTATGCTAGATGCAAAAGCTAGTATGCGTCGTTTCTTGAATTTGATTGCCTCTGAACCTGATATTTCGCGCGTACCTATCATGATTGACTCATCTAAATGGGAAGTCATAGAGGAAGGTCTTAAATGTGTACAAGGCAAGCCAGTCGTTAATTCTATCTCTATGAAAGAGGGTGTTGAACCATTTTTAGCTCATGCACGGTTATGCCGTAAATATGGTGCAGCTATTGTTGTAATGGCTTTTGATGAGTTAGGGCAGGCTGATAATTTAGAGCGCCGTAAAGAAATTTGTGGTAAAGCCTATCATCTTTTAGTGAATGAATTAAATTTCCCTCCAGAAGATATTATTTTTGACCCTAACGTATTTGCTGTCGCTACAGGGATTGAGGAACATGACAACTATGCCCTTGACTTTATCCAAGGGGTTAAATGGATTCATGAGAATTTGCCTTATGCACGTATGTCAGGCGGTATTTCTAACGTCAGTTTCTCATTCCGTGGCAATGAGGTGATGCGTGAAGCGATCCATACGGTCTTTTTATACTACGCAATTAAAGAAGGTTTAACGATGGGGATCGTTAATGCTGGGATGTTAGGGGTATATGCAGATTTAGATCCAAAAACACGTGACTTGGTAGAAGATGTAATTCTAAATCGTCAGTATCCCGTAGGCAAAACAGATGAAAATGATGAGCGAACATCCACTGAACGTTTAGTTGAGTTTGCAGAACAAGTTAAAGGTTCTGGACAGAAAAAAGAAGAAAACTTGGAATGGCGTAATTTACCTGTAGAGCAACGTTTAACACATGGCTTAGTTAATGGTATTACACAATTTATTGTTGAGGATACGGAAGAAATTAGGCAAATTATTGCGTCTAAAGGTGGTCGTCCAATTGAGGTGATTGAAGGACCCTTGATGGATGGTATGAATGTGGTGGGTGACTTATTTGGTGAAGGTAAAATGTTCCTACCACAAGTAGTTAAGTCTGCTAGGGTAATGAAACAAGCGGTCGCACATTTGGTGCCGTTTATTGAAGAAGAAAAGCGTCAAATTGAGGCAGCAGGTGGGGATGTGCGAGCTAAAGGGAAGATAGTTATTGCTACTGTTAAAGGGGATGTACACGATATTGGGAAAAATATTGTATCCGTAGTATTACAGTGTAATAACTTTGAAGTCGTTAATATGGGTGTAATGGTTCCATGTGCGGATATTTTGGCTAAAGCAAAAGAAGAAAATGCCGATATTATTGGCTTGTCAGGCTTAATTACACCGAGTTTAGAAGAAATGGCCTATGTGGCGTCTGAAATGCAACGTGATCCTTATTTTAGAGAGAAAAAAATACCACTGATGATTGGTGGAGCCACAACAAGTCGCGTGCATACTGCTGTTAAGATTGCTCCTAATTATGAAGGTCCAGTCATCTATGTCCCTGATGCTAGTCGTTCTGTGGGTGTTTGTACTCATTTAGTGTCGGATAACAAAGACGCCTTTTTAAGAGATTTAGCGGAAGAATATGAGCAAGTGCGAGTACGTCATGCTAATAGACGAGCGAATCCCGTTATTCCTCTAGAGGAAGCTCGAGCAAATAAAGAACAGATAGATTGGCAACACTATACTCCTCCTAAACCAAAATTTATTGGCCGACGCTTATTTGAATCCTATGATTTAAAAGAAATTGTGAAATTTTTTGACTGGGGTCCATTCTTTATGACATGGGGTTTAGCAGGTGGTTTCCCAAAAATTTTAGACGATGAAATAGTGGGTGAGCAAGCACGAAAACTATATGCTGACGGTCAAGAGATGTTGCACAAAATTATTGAGGGAAGATGGCTAACAGCGAGTGGTGTGGTAGCGTTTTATCCAGCAAATAGTGTGAATGAAGAAGATATCGAGGTGTATGCAGATGAGTCACGAGAAGAAGTGCTTTTTACGTGGCATCTGGTACGTCAGCAAAATAAAAAACGAGAAGATGTTCGTAACAAATGTTTAGCAGATTATATTGCGCCTAAATCCTCTGGGGTTAAAGATTATATTGGTATGTTTGCTGTCACCAATGGTTTAGGGATTGAAGTGCATGAAGAGCATTTTGAAAAAGAGTTGGATGACTATTCCTTGATTATGATTAAAGCAATTGCTGATCGTTTGGCAGAAGGATTTGCTGAATGTTTGCATCATCGTGTTCGTACAGACTTATGGGGGTATGTACATGAGGAAAACCTCAGCAATGAAGAAATCATTGAGGAAAAATATGTCGGTATTCGTCCTGCTCCTGGCTATCCATCTTGTCCAGAGCATACCGTCAAAGCAGATATGTTCCGTGTGATGAAACCTGAAGATATTGGCATGAAGCTTACTGAAAGTTATGCGATGTATCCGGCATCAAGTGTCTCAGGCTTTTATTTTAGTCATCCTTTAGCGGATTATTTTAGTATTGGTAATATTGGTCAAGACCAATTTGATGATTATCGTAGACGCACAGGGTTTGAAGAGGCTAAAGCCAAAAAAGCCTTACATTCGGTAATAGAATAGATGCAGAGTAAATCACCGTCACGTAAAAAACAGCTTCTCGGTGAGTTTGTCCGGGAAGCTAGATCTAGAGTCAGTCCACAAGTAGCAGGTATATCACCTGGTCTGAGGCGACGCACGCCCGGCTTACGCCGAGAGGAAGTTGCCTTATTGTGTGATATTAGTGTGACGTGGTACACATGGATTGAACAAGGTAGAGATGTTTCTGTATCAGCGCAAGTATGGTCGAAACTGGCTGATGCACTACACTTAAACTCTGCTGAGAGAGCTTATTTATTTGAGCTGGCTGATGCTATTGATCCTGACGTGACTAAGGCTGAGCATGGTAGTTTATCAAGTTATTTACAAGAGTGTGTTGATGCAATTGCTAGCCCTGCTTATATACTTGATAAATCGTGGAATATATTGTATTTCAATAACTTAATTAATGAATTATTCGATGGTTGGATAGCAAAGACAACATCACCAAATTTATTACAATTTATTTTCCAAGAGCCTAAAGCACGTGATATCGTGATAGGATGGGAAAATAGAGCTGTTCGTGCTGTAGCAGAGTTTCGTGCTGATGTGGCTGCTAGTATTGAGCAATTAGAAATGGCAAGTTTTGTCGAAGACTTATCGTCAAAAAGTGAGCTATTTAAACTTTGTTGGGATAGACAAACAGTACTCGCTCGTGAGGGAGGGGTACGAGAATTTAATCACCCTCAACAAGGTTATATTGAGTTTGAGCAGATAACGTTTCGATTAGCAACCCATTTAGACTATAAGCTGGTAATGCTGTTAGCTAAAGCGCCATAGTTTTACAATGTTTTACAAACTAATCGTTAATAATGTTAAAAAAGGCAATAATAGAGCTAGTCATCTAGCGAAATTGTTTTTAGAATAGGATTAATGATTAATTTGGTTAATCTCCGTTAAATATCTATTAGGAGTCATTTATGAAATATACTCGTTTAGCCGCTGTTGTTTTAGCAGGTTCTGTATTTGCTGGTTGTGCTTCTACTGCAGGTAATACTGCCGCAGGAACTGGTATCGGTGCTGCTCTTGGAGCTGGTGTTGGTGCATTAATTGGTGATAACTCGAAATCAGCTGCTATCGGCGCTGGTATTGGTGCTGTAGCTGGTGCAATCACTGGTTATAACTGGGATCGTATCGTAGGAAAAGTGGATGAAACAGGTTCAAAAATTGGTGTTTCAACTACAAAAATGCCTGACGGTAGCCTAAAAGTTAATTTCCCAGAGGGTGCAACATTTGATACAGGTAGCGCACAATTGAAATCTACAGCGTATCCTGTGTTAGACGCTTTAGCATCAGAAATGACTGCAGCGCCAACATTACGTGTAAAAGTAATTGGTCATACAGATAATAAAGGCACAGCTAAACTTAACCAAAAATTATCTGAAAGCCGTGCTCAAAGTGTTGTTAGTTATTTAGCTACTAAAGGTGTTGATGGCTCACGTGCAATGACAGAAGGCCGTGGTTTCAATGACCCAATCGCTGATAATGGTACAGAAGAAGGTCGTGCACAAAATCGCCGAGTCGAAGTGTACTTATACGCAGTACAACAATAATTTTTTTTGTAAAAGTTGTGAGAAACATTTCTAAACTCACAGCATAATACATCTAATCCCAATCCACTTGAAAAGTGTGATTGGGATTTTAGTTTGTAGATACAGAGGTACTTTCGGCGTGCAGGTTTTATCATGAGTTCTACATAGATATATTTTGGAGAATTAATTTGAAAAAACCTGCACGTCAAAATCAAAAGAAGATTAGTTAATCTTTATTTGAAGATTAGTTAATCTTTATTTGAAGATTAGTGAATCTTTATTTGAAGATTAACTGTAGAAGTTCAGACCAAATCTGACAAATGAGTTGCAAAAAAGAGAGTTTCCCGTTTGAATAAGAGGTGCGAATCTTTTAAACAAACAAAAGGAAACTCTCATGTTACATACTACCAATAATGTGATTAAACATAAAGCAGGACTGCTTAATTTAGCAGAGCAATTAAAAAATGTGTCGCAAGCATGCAAAATTATGGGCGTATCGAGGGATACATTTTATCGCTATAAAGAATTGGTTGAAGAAGGCGGTATAGAGGCACTCATTGATCGTAATAGACGGGTGCCTAACCTTAAAAATAGAGTGGACGAAGCCACTGAGTTAGCGGTGATAGAGAAGGCGATTCATTATCCTGCCTATGGTCAACTAAGAATTAGCAATGAGTTGCGTAAACAGGGAATATTTGTATCACCTAGTGGTGTTCGTTCCGTTTGGTTGCGGCACAACTTGGAGAACTTTACCAAACGTCTAAACGCCTTAGAGGCGAAAGTACAGCAAGAAGGAATTATTCTGAATGAGCAACAAATACAAGCTCTTGAACGCAAGAAAGATGAAGAGCAAGCCATGGGTGAGATTGAAACCGCGCATCCTGGCTATTTGGGTTCACAAGATACCTTTTATGTGGGGCATTTAAAAGGGGTAGGACGTATTTATCAGCAAACATATGTCGATACTTACAGTAAAGTAGCGCATTGTAAGCTATACACCTCTAAAACCCCTATTACTTCTGCAGACTTACTTAATGATCGTGTATTACCTTTTTATGCAGAGCATGATTTACCTGTATTACGCATTCTGACAGATAGAGGAACAGAGTTCTGCGGTAAGGTAGAGCATCATGATTATGAGCTTTATCTAGTTATTAATGAAATTGAGCATACAAAGACTAAGGCTCGATCACCTCAAACCAATGGTATTTGCGAGCGCTTCCATAAGACCATTTTGCAGGAGTTTTATCAAGTAACGTTCCGCAAAAAACTCTATGCTGATTTAGATAGTTTGCAAAAAGACCTAGACGAATGGCTTGATTTCTATAATAATGAACGAACTCATCAAGGAAAGATGTGCTGTGGGCGAACACCCATAGAAACATTGATTGATGGTAAACAGATTTGGAACAGCAAAAAGCTGAGCTAAATCTAATCTGACAGACACCGCTTGTCAAACGGGGAACTGTCAGATGAAGTCTGAACTTCTACAGATTAACTAATCATAATACATCTAATCCCAATCCACTTGAAAAGTGTGATTGGGATTTTTTTATCTAATTAATCTCTCCAATAAATTCAAACGAGTTCATATTGGAATAATAGTTTGTGTTTTATAATAGTGGATATATAGGTGTTTTATATCATCTGATTTAACAGATTGATTTGGCACACTAAGGTAATGTAGTTGTTTGGAGTTGCAAAAAGGGGTTTTATTATGCCTACAAAAGAGAGTTTTTTGGCACCAGGGAAATTCCCACTCGGATTAATTATTGGTGTGTTGGCGCTGATAGGTATTTTATTAATACCTACGCCAGAAGGCTTGCCTGTTGCAGGACACCGCGTTTTGGCTATCTTGGTATTTGCTATTATTGTCTGGGTGAGTGAAGCTGTTTCTTATGAAACTAGTTCCATTATTATCTTGGGATTAATTGTTTTTCTCGTTGGCTTATCACCAAGTATGGACAATCCTGCAAAGGATTGGGGTACGTCTGCATCAATGAATCTCGCTTTAACTGGGTTTGGTAATTCTGCGTTAGCATTGGTGACGGCAGCATTATTTTTAGCTGCATGTATGACATTTACTGGCTTAGATAAACGGATTGCGTTGAGCACCTTAAATTTGGTGGGAACGAGTACGAAATCAATTTTTGTCGGAACTATCCTCGTTATTATTGTGTTAAGTCTAGTCGTACCAAGTGCTACAGCTAGGGGAGCGGCAATGTTACCCATTATTATGGGGATTATTGCGGCATTTGGCGTTGATAAGCGCTCTAATTTAGCGGCGGGTCTTATGATTGTTGTCGCTGAAGGTATTAGTGTCTGGAATATAGGTATTCAGACGGCAGCTGCGCAGAATTTGTTAACAGTCGGTTTTATGGAAAAGATGCTAGGTGAACGAGTCGCTTGGGTAGACTGGTTAATCGCTGCCTTACCATGGTCATTAATCATGTCTGTTGTATTGGTAGTAGTGGTATTAAAATTATTACCTGCTGAAGTTGACGGTTTACAAGGTGGACGAGAAACTGTTAGGAAGCAAAAAGAAGAGCTTGGTCCAATGTCTTCTGCTCAGAAACGTTTGTTATTAGTAACATTGATTTTGATCGGTTTCTGGGCGACAGAAGGTAAATTACATAAATTCAATACAACAGCGACGACTACAGTAGCTTTAGCTGTGTTATTGCTACCGAAAATTGGCGTGATTAACTGGAAAGATATTCAAGCTAGAGTACCTTGGGGAACAGTCATTGTTTTCGGGGTGGGTATTAGTTTGGGAACTGCTCTGCTTCAAACTAAAGCGGGGGAATGGCTAGGAACACAGATTGTAGCTAATACAGGGCTAGATACATTTAGTCCAACAATGATATTTGCTGTATTGGCCGCCTTTCTGATTATTATCCACTTAGGTTTTGCGAGTGCTACGGCCTTATCTTCTTCGATGATTCCCATTATGATTGCGTTATTGCAAAATCTTCCGGGTGACATTAATCGTTTAGGTATGACCATGATTTTAGGCTTTGTGGTCAGTTATGGGTTTATTTTACCGATTAATGCGCCACAAAATATGGTTTGTCTTGGTACAGAAACGTTTAATGCAAAACAATTTGCTAAAGTGGGTATCGTGGTTACTGTGATTGGCTATTTATTAATGGTGCTATTTGCTGCCACCTATTGGAAATGGTTAGGAATCTTATAGACCTATATGCAAGCGCCTGGAATTATTATTAAATCCCTTCATTTTGACTATGATCAAAGCCCCCTGTTTACAGGGGTCTCGGCACATTTTCAGGCAGGTCAATGGCATAGTATTTTAGGTAGTTCAGGAGTGGGGAAAAGTAGTCTGATTAAAATAATGGCAGGACTACTTTCACATCAAACCTGGCAGGGTGAGGTAATGGCTGATGATGGGTTACCATTATTTTCTCGCATTGCGTGGATGGCACAAGATGATTTATTAATGCCATGGCTATCCGTATTGGAAAATATTTGCTTAGGGTTCCAGTTAAGAGGTGATTTAACACCATCTGTACAAGAGTCTGCAATGCAATTACTTAATCAAGTAGGGCTATCAGGATTGGGGGATAGAAAGCCGTATCTACTTTCGGGTGGTCAACGACAGCGGGTAGCCTTGGCTAGAACACTCTTGGAAGATAAGCCTATTGTCTTGATGGATGAGCCATTTTCAGCACTAGATTTTGCCACTAGACTACAGTTACAGACATTGTTTATTAAACTGTTTCGAGATAAAACGGTTATCTTAATTACGCATGATCCATTAGAAGCGCTTCGATTAAGCCAGCATATTTGGGTCATGCAAGCCAAAAATCAACAACCTGCGTCATTAGTACATATGGTAAATTTATCATCAGATACCCCAAGATCAATTGATGATTCTGACGTATTAAAATGGCAGAGTGTGTTATTAAATCAACTTTCAACCGTTTAAAAAGAGGAAGATAAAAATGCAAAAAATTTCTCTTTTGGGGCGTTTATTGTTGATTGCATTTGGAACAATTGTGCTGTGGCAATTGGTTGTGACGATAACAGGGCTTCCTAAATTTATTTTACCTAGTCCCTTACAAGTTTTTCAAACGCTTAATCAGCGTATTGATTTAATTGCAGAGCATGCTAGCATCACAGCATTGGAAATTTTATTAGGCATGTTATGTGGTTGCTTGGCAGGATTCTTAAGTGCATTAAGCTTACAAATGTTTAAACCTATACGTCCTTGGTTATTACCTCTACTGGTGATTAGCCAAGCCATCCCTGTTTTTGCGGTTGCCCCATTGTTAATGGTTTGGTTTGGCTATGGGATGAGCTCCAAAATTATTATGGCGAGTTTGATTATTTTTTTTCCTGTCGCCGCGTCTTGTTATGACGGCTTAAGGCAAACACCTCAGGGATGGTTAGACTTGGCACAAACGATGCAAGCCAATACATGGCAGCAATTGCGTTATATTCGCTTACCAGCATCTCTCCCTTCATTAGCATCTGGGTTGCGAGTGGCAGCCTCGGTAGCCCCTATTGGAGCGGTAGTTGGGGAATGGGTTGGTTCTAGTGAGGGACTTGGTTATTTAATGTTGCATGCAAATGCAAGAATGCAAATAGATTTAATGTTTGCTAGTCTATTTGTATTAGCGTTAATGGCATTGATGCTTTATTTTGGTATTGATGTTATGTTAAGAAAAATACTTCCTTGGGTAAATTATCAATGAAAGGAGATAAGATGAAAGATAGTATGATTAAAAGCACCTTAGCAGGATTACTCACATTGGCATTTGTTGGTTCAGTAAATGCTCAAGAAAAAATAAATTTAGTATTAGATTGGTTTGTTAATCCAGATCATGCATCAGTAATCATTGCACAACAAAAGGGGTATTTTAAGGAGCAAGGCTTAGAGGTAGAGATTGTGGAGCCTGCTGACCCGTCAACACCCCCTAAACTAGTTGCTGCGGGTAAAGCAGATATGGCAGTAACTTATCAACCACAATTACATATGCAAATTGATGAAGGTTTGCCATTAACAAGAGTAAGTTCTATCGTAGATAACCCGTTAAATTCAGTCGTTGTTTTAGCGGATAGTGGGATTAATGATATTCAGGATCTGAAAGGTAAAAAGGTGGGTTTTTCTGTTGCTGGATTTGAAGATGTATTACTAGGCGCGATGTTAGAGCATCATGGTTTAAGTCTAAAAGATGTAGAGTTGGTTAATGTCAATTGGTCGTTATCCCCATCATTATTAACGAAGAAAACTGATGCTGTTATTGGCGCTTTCCGTAATTTTGAATTAAACCAAATGCAGCTTGAAAACCAACAAGGGAAAGCCTTTTTTGTTGAGGATCATGGTGTTCCTTCCTATGATGAGTTAATTTTAGTGGTCAATAATAAGGATCGTAATAACGAAAAGTGGAAAAAGTTTAATGAAGCCTTAAGTAAAGCCGTGACTTATATCAATGCAGAGCCAGAGAAGGCTTGGACAGATTTTGTTAGCTATAAGCCAAAAGAACTAGATAATGAATTAAATCGTCGTGCATGGAAAGATACCTTACCGTATCTAGCAAAGCAGCCGGGTAAGCTAAATAAGCAACGGTATGAAGAGTTTGCTCAATTTATGTTAGATAAAAAATTAATTAAAAACAAGAGCGATGTTGATGATTATGCAATTGAACAATAAGTGAGAAATAAAGCAAAGATGAGTTTTTTTGAAAATTTAAAAAATGCAGCTCATAAAGAGTGGGTAGCCTATACACAACATGAATTTCTGCGTCAATTGGCGATGGGAACCTTAAGTAAAGAGAGTTTCCAACACTATCTAAAACAAGATTATTTATTTTTGTTGCAATTTACTCGTGCGTGGGGATTGGCTGTTTATAAAAGTCAAAACTTTGCCGACATGCGTTATGCTCAGGCAGGTGTGAATGCTATGTTGGATACGGAAATTGCCTTACATATTGATTATTGTAGAGAATGGGGAATTAGTGAAGAGGCACTATTAGAGGAGCCAGAAGCAAGTGCTTGTGTTGCCTATACGCGTTATGTACTTGATTGTGGCTTAAGTAACGATTTATTGAGCTTGCACGTGGCACTGATGCCTTGCTTAGTAGGGTATGCTGAGTCGGTAGATTGGCTATTAGCTCAACCTTTTACAGTGTTGGAGGGTAATCCTTATCGCCCTTGGATTGATATGTACGCTAGCGCTGAATATAGAGAAGTAGTGGGGTATGCCAAAGAACACCTTGAAAAGCTAGCTACTGGTATGACGAAGGAGCAGGGTCAGCAATTAAATAAGATCTTTAGTACAGCTACTCGGATGGAAGTTGCTTTTTGGGATATGGGTTTAAATCAGTTGTGGTAAAAAACAACTAGGTAAACAAAAAGCCAGTGACTATTTTACGTTATTGAGAGATAGAATGGATTTCTCTGTAAAAAGTCATTGGCTTTTTTTATGATTAAAACTTACGAAAAATGATTCAATCAGTGTGAGCTAAATTTTATTAACGTAAGCTTGTTTTTAGAGTAGGAATAATAGCTGAGTCTTTTTTAGGCAATAAGGCTAAACCAGCTTTGGTAGCGTGTGATTGTTTGCGTGACTCTTGTTTTTGAGTACGAACACTAACTTGAGTCGAGAATTCATGACGTAAACGATTTAATAATTTCATGATATTTTCCTTTTTATGAATAATAATTATTGGAATAGTTAATCTATGTTTATTGGGTTAAATGTAGCACGATAAGCACTGTTTTATAGACAATAGATTAAACAATTTATATTGCAGAAATATGAAGAACTGCAATTTGTTCAGTGGTAAATAATGTTAGGAATGACTGAACGCTTATTTCCTACAGTCACGTAGAAAAAATTAAATATAGACGCGATTCGTGAGATGAAATGTCTATAATCAGTAGCTAAGCGCAATAACACAACTTAATCACCTTAAATAGCACGGATTAAATACGACCACTAAAAATGTAAAAAGGGCTAGTGACTAAGAGTTACCTAGTGTCAACTATATGACAAATTTAGATTAAAAATAATGCTAGGCTTGACTTAACTAGGTCATATTAACATATTTGGAGAGAATATGGAAGCAAGTAAACAAGAAATAGAAAGTTTTTTAGCGACAGATTTTCCACAAAACCCTTGTGAAGTGTTAGAGGTTAATGAAGATTTTTGTTTGGTCCGTTATCCCATTAATGAGGATGCCTTAAGACCTGGTGGTACTGTCTCTGGTCCCGCCATGTTTTTTGCAGCCGATGTTGCCCTATATGTAGCAGTATTGTCTAAGATAGGAATTGTTCCTTTGGCTGTTACTTCACAAATGACCATTAATTTTTTACGTAAGCCAATAGCGAAGGCTAATCTCTTGGCTCAGGCAACACTAATCAAACAAGGGAAAACATTGCTTTATGGTGAGGTTTTTATTTATTCTGAACATCACCCTGATCCTGTGGCTCATGCTATTGGGACATATATTGCCCCATCAAATAAAGGATAAATTTGATATTTGCTTGATAAATTTTTGATAATTTATTGATAACTAAAATTTTATACTAGCGCCTATTCCAACTCCATTTATAGTAAGGAAAGGGTTGTGGCGTTTTTGTTTGTGCGATTTTTAATTAGTGGTGGCTTAGCGACAATTATACATTGGGTGGTATTTGCTTTATTAGCACATATAGGCATTGTGGCAGTTCTTGCTAGTACCATAGGTGCGATTACAGGTGCTATTGTGAATTACTATTTACAGTTTTATGTCACTTTTAAAAGCCAGCAGAAACATATAAAAACATTACCTACTTATTTGATAGCAGTTGGATTTAGTTTTTTTCTCAATGGCTTAATTTTTATGGGGCTTGAGAAAATATTACCTAATGAGTTAATGGTAGTACAGATATTAACGTCAATGGTAGTGACAGTAATTAATTTTATACTTTATAAAAAGGTTGTATTTCATGATCGCTAATGCTAATCCTTTATCAAATTATTCATGGTACGAGGCGAATCAGACTAAGCCTAAGGGCCCAACTTTATCTTTATTAATTCCCGTTTACAATGAACGTCAGGTATTAACGATTTTATATAAACGCTTAGTTAAAGTACTTAATCCATTAGCAATTTCCTATGAAATTGTACTGGTTGATGATGGTTCAAAAGACAGCTCTGGCGATGCTATGGTAGACATGTGTAAAACGCTACCTTACTTAAAAGTAGTTCGTTTAAGTCGTAATTTTGGTAAAGAAGCAGCATTAACAGCCGGTCTGCATTACGTAAGTGGCGATGCCACTATTATCATGGATGCAGATTTGCAAGATCCACCAGAATTAATTCCTGACATGTTAGCCGCATGGAAAGAAGGATACGATGTGGTCACTATGCGTAGAATTACACGTGAAGGTGAGACATGGTTCAAAAAATTCAGTGCGCATAGTTTTTATCGATTACTTAATCGCGTAAGTGATGTAGATATCCCTGCAGATACAGGTGATTTCCGATTAATGAGTAAAAAAGCGGTAGAGGCAATTAATCAATTGGGTGAACGAAAACGTTATATGAAAGGCTTGTTTGCCTGGATTGGGTTACCGACAAAAGAAATTACGTATCATCGTGAAGCGAGGGTGGCGGGTACGACGAAATGGAATTATGGTGGGCTAGTTGGACTAGCTCTTGAGGGGATTACCTCATTTTCGGTTACTCCTCTGCGCTTAACAATGGGTATCGGTGTGCTGACAGCATTAGTTGGTTTATTATTTGCAGCGTGGATTGCTATTAAAACAATCTTTTTGGGAGAAATTGTTCCGGGTTATCCTTCAATTATTTCATTAATGACCGTCTTAGGGGGCGTGCAACTAATCAGTATAGGATTGTTAGGAGAATATGTGGGTAAAACGTATTTTGAAGCGAAACAGCGTCCTGTTTTTCTTTTGCGAGATGTAACGGAAAGTCGCCCTCTAATGATTAATGAAAAATATAGTCAGACATTAATAAAAGAACAAATTTCTGAATAATAAGAACATTGAGATAGATAATGAATAACTTTAAATTTAAACAACTTGATTTAATGACTATAGTAGTCATGTTAATTGGTTGGATTCCGATGGTATTATTACCTTTTCAAGATACCACGGAACCTCGTTATGCCGAAATTTCTAGGTTAATGGCGAGTACAAATGACTGGATTACGCCATGGTTTGAGCCCGGTGTGCCTTTTTGGGGAAAACCTCCCCTTTCTTTTTGGGCGCAAGCGTTGTCTATCAAGATGTTTGGGACAGCTGAATGGGCTGTTAGATTACCTTCGTGGCTTGTGACTTGCTTGGGATTAGTTGTTTTACGTTTAGCACTTCATCGGGTTTACAATGAAAAAGTATCGCAATGGGCTGTGTTTATATTGTCCTCGTTTGCACTAGTATATTTAAACTCTGGTGGCGTATTGACAGATCCTTTTTTAACGTTTGGCACTACATTATGTTTTGGTAGTTTTATCGTGTGCATGAGTAGTGATGTCCCGAGTAAAAAATGGGGTTACTTATTTTTTATTGGCTTATCAATAGGTCTGTTATCTAAGGGGCCACTTGTTATTGTTTTAGTGGGAATACCTATTGCTATTTATTTAGGTTTAAATTGGTCAACATTTACTGTATTTAAACAATCCTTTCCATGGAAAAAAGGTTTTGTCCTGATGTTAGTTTTAGTGTTGCCCTGGTATATCATGGCAGAAATTAAAACACCAGGGTTTCTAAACTATTTTATCGTTGGTGAACATATTCTTCGTTATATTGATCCGGGTTGGACTGGTGATTTATATGGTACTGCACATAAAGAGTTCTACGGTAAAATTTGGCTACATTGGCTAGTATCATCATTACCTTGGTGGCCTGTACTGGTGGTTCTTTTAGTTAAGTTTAAAAAGAATCATGTACTGGAGCAGAAACTAGCGACTATTAAAAAAAAGCCTTTGTTTAGTTTTGTATTGGCATGGTCGCTCTGGTGTGGTGTATTTTTTACCTTCTCAGGGAATATTTTGTGGACTTATTTATTACCGTCAATGGTAGGGTTTGCTTTAATTGTGGCATGGTTTGTTGATGCGCAATCAGAAGGCAATAATCCACAAATGGTGATTTCATTGACTTGGTTGCAAAGAGTGGGATTCCTCGTGCCTGTATTTGTGGTGCTATTTTCTTGCGTCGCTATAGTCTATCCTTCTATGCTACGAACAGAAAAAGGTATTGTGCAATATACAGAGGAAAATTCGCCACAATTACCATTTATGTATTTTCGAAAAGTCCCTTTTTCAGCTACTTATTATTCTAAGCGTACCGTAAAGTCTATGGATGATGAGCAGATGAGTGATTATTTTAAAAATCCTACGTTAAGTAATCAAGCTGCCTATATAGCCGTGAATAAAGGTAGTATCGATGAATTTAAACAATTTTCTGTTGGGAATTTGCAAGAAGTATATCGTAGTAAACATTTTATTTTATTTAAAGTAAATTAATATTATTAAGAGTCAGAATTGTCGATATATGGGCTTTTATACTGAATTGATATAGTAGTGATTCAATAGGTAATTGAGTAGAACGGGTTGCCTGTAAAAGGCAAAAATAGAGGATAAAAGGATTCTAGTGTGCAATATATACGAGTGTTGATTGTAGAAGATCATAGTGCATTAGCTAATAATCTCGCTGAATTTTTTGATGATACACATTATCAGTTGGACTTCGCATCAGATGGCCTTACCGCACTGCATCTTATGAGTACTCATGACTATGATGTCATTGTGATGGATGTGATGTTGCCTGGTATTTCGGGGGTTGAGTTGTGTAAACGTTTACGTAGAGATTTGGGGAAATCTACGCCATTGATTTTTATGACAGCTAAAGACCAACTTATAGATAAAGAAGAAGGGTTTGCTGCTGGAGCAGATGATTATTTGGTTAAGCCGTTTCATCTACGAGAGCTTCAGTTGCGGATTGATGCTTTAAGCAAACGAGTACAGAAAATAGCTTTTGGTGAGACTCACTCAATAGCAGGTTTTTTGTTTGATGTAGATACTGGTATGGTGAAGCATGAAGACGGTGGATCTACTATTTTGATAGGGCTAGCCGCAGATATATTTAAAGAATTGTTATCTTATTATCCTAAGATGATAAGCTATGAGCAATTAGTCGATAATGTTTGGAATGAAAAAGAAGTTGATATGAATACCATACGAACTCATGTCTATGGCTTACGCAAACAACTTCAAGAAGCCTTTGGTTATGGTGTGATTAAAACATATCATGGCAAAGGATATCGATTACTTGGAAAAGGAGAGGTGCAGGGCTCTTAAAACCTGCACGTCAAAATGTCCAAAGAGCTATGAACAGGAGAGGTGCGTAGCGCCTAATTATTTTTATGCAATCTTTTTCTTCAAAACTGTATAAGACGATTATTTTACTGAGTGTTTTATTGATAGGAACGATGGTTTTACTTGTTCATTTTGTCGGTGAGGATTTAGAGAAAACGATTGTAGATATTAGTTTTATTGAAGAAAATCGCTTAATACAAAGTAATTTCACGGATAAAGGCCTCTTTATTATGGATGAGAAATTACAAAAAATTGCCTATATTCCTACAGGTATTGATCGTCCAGAGAGTTTTCCGACATTATTTATTGACTTTGATGAAGGGGTTTTTAAAGAAGTTGTTATTGATGGTGAGACATATATTGGGCGTATGCAACAGCTAGAGGGGGGGCAGTTGTTTTATGCTAAAAATATTACTGTTTTTGAAAATAAAGAAACGTTATTTGCGAGATTATTATGGGGTATTGGTTTGCTAATGGTTATTTTTAGTGCATTCCTTGCTTATCTTGCTAGTGGACGTCTGGCGAAGCCATGGCAACAAATGACACAATCCATTGCGAGTACTCCTATTGGGAAAGAAATTCCCAGCATTAACGAAGCATATGAAGAAAAAGAATTGCATGAAATTGCTGTTAATTTTAATCATTTTACGTCGGAGCTTAATGCTTACGTTAAGCGTGAGAACGCTATGCTGAGTTTAGCAAGCCATGAGTTGAGGACGCCTATAGCGGTTATTGCTGGAGCATTAGATATTATTGAATCTAGAGACCAATTAACGGAAAAAGATAAAATTACTGTTGCCAGAATTCGAGCGGCTAGTGATGAAATGGGCATGAATATTGATGTGCTTTTAAAGCTAGCTAGGAATAAACATCAAGCCAATACGGTCAATGAGGTATTTGTATTGAATGAGTTATTGGCACAAGTAAAAGAGGATTTGAGCAATATATATCCCGAAGAGCGTATTTCATTGCAAGGTGATAAAAATATTGTTGTGAATAGTGATATCACAATGGTTAAAATGTTAATTAGGAATTTAGTACAAAACGCCCTTCATCATACGCGCGGAAAGATTGCTATTTTGCTTAATGAGAACTCTATTGATATCGTGGATGAAGGTCAGGGACTTAGCAAAGAGCAGCAAAACCGGCTATTACAAGATACTCAAATTGCAGGGCTAGATGGGTTAGGTCTCTATATAGTGCGTCTATTAAGTGAGCGAGTGAATTGGCCATTATCCATTGTGAAAACCGATGCTAATGGCACTATATTGCGATTAGATTTTCGGTTAAGTCTGGTAACAGTAACACTTGTTTAGACAAAAAGTACGGTAGTATTTCGTGTATCATCAAGCCTAGTTTTTTAATAGTATTTCTTCTCATGTATTTACAGCTTTTATACTTTTTTCTGGCTTTTCTGTTATTGCTAACCTTGTCTCGCATGGCATTAGTATTATGGCAGTTTTCTCGTGTTAAAAACTATCCTCTCGCGCCATTATTTATTGGAGGGTTAAGAATTGATTTGAGTAGCCTAGGAATGCTGATGATTCCTTCTTTACTGTTTGCACCTTGGTTTGATGGTAGTGTGGTGGCACAACAAATTCATGCCATATGGTTATGTATCGCGAGTTTATTACTATTAATTCCTGAGGTATCGACGGCTCAATTTATCATGGAATATGATACTCGTCCCAACCGCTTGTTCGTGGACTATTTAAAGCATCCACAAGAGGTGTTTGGGATGTTATGGAAAGGATTCAAGGGGATTTTAATCAGTGGCACTATAGGCGTAATTGTACTTGTTATTGGAGTCTATTTACTTTTCCAAGGACCTAAAGCGCATATTGGTAGTGATCATTTTGTATTTCAACTCATTCAGTTTTTACTTGGTGCAGCAGTGGTTGTGCTGATGATTAGAGGTACTTTGCAACATCGACCAATTAATCCTGCTACTGTGGCTTATGCTGGAGATAGTATGGTGAATACACTGCCACTTAATTCATTTTACAGTGTCTATTATGCCATTTACAGCATTAAGAATGAGCGCTCTGCAAAACAAGCTTATGGCAAAATGGATGAGCAACAGGTATATCAATTGGTTAATGAGGCAGCAGGTATTCAAGCAGAGAGAAATGACGCTAACATTCCGTCTTGGCATACACAAATAGCGACTCAAGAAATTAATAGACCGAAAAATATTGTGCTTATTGTGCAAGAAAGTTTGGGTGCTCAATATATTGGAGGTTTAGGTGGGCAAGATTTGTCTCCTCATTTTGATGCGTTGATGAAACAAGGTTGGGCATTTAAACGATGCTATGCCACAGGAACTCGGTCAGTACGCGGGTTAGAGGCTATAAGTAGTGGATTTGCGCCTACGTTATCTGATGCTGTATTGAGACTGGGAAAATCGCAATCACAGTTTTTTACGCTTGCACAATTATTAAAACCTATGGGTTATAGAACTAGCTTTATCTACGGTGGAGAGGCTCATTTTGATAATATGCGTTCTTTCTTTTTAGGTAATGGTTTCAACGAGCTCTATGATCGTGCTAGTTTTGATAATCCTGTTTTTGAGGGGACTTGGGGAGTATCTGATGAAGATATGTTTAATAAATTACATACTATTCTTAGCGAAGATTTAGAAACACCTAAACTTTCTTTGGCATTTACAGTGACGAACCATACGCCTTGGGAATACCCAGAAGGTAGAATTAATCCTGTCGGAGAAGTGGCTAGCGTTGAGAACTCAGTACGTTATGTTGACTGGTGTATGGGACAGTTTTTTGAAAAAGCTAAACAATCACCTTATTGGGAAAATACTTTATTTTTGATCGTAGCTGATCATGATTCTCGAGTTTGGGGGCAGACGTTAGTACCTCTCAAACATTTCCATATCCCTGCCTTAATCTTAGGGGCTGATGTGCCAGTAAAGGAAGACGAACGAATTATGAGTCAGTTAGATTTACCCGTTACCTTACTTTCATTAGCAGGTATTACTGCTGCACACCCTATGATTGGTCATGACCTGACTCATACTGAAGGTGGTGGGCGGGCGATGATGCAATATAATGATAATTATGGCTATTTAAAAGGTGATGTATTAACGGTCTTACAGCCAGGGCTTGAGGCAAAACAGTTGAAATATAGCGTTCCAGAAACGTATCAGGAAATAGCAAATGCAGACCAAAAACTGATAGAAATCGCTAAAGCCCATGCGATTTGGCCAACGCTTTTATATGAAAAAGGCTTATATACCTTGCCTTCCTTAAAAAAGTAAGTTGTGTGGAGAGGGCATTTGTACAAAGAATATGCTAACATTACAGCAATTAAGAATAGCATTAGATAGCTAATGAGTGGGGTGATATAGGGTATCGCCCTTGTCATTTATACAGTTATACGGGATGAGAAAATGGGTTTTTTAGCAAACAAAAAAATATTAATTACGGGTGTTATTTCTGATCGTTCAATTGCTTATGGTATTGCCAAAGCCTGTCATGAGCAAGGTGCTGAATTAGCATTTACTTATGTGGGTGAGCGCTTCCAAGAGCGAGTGACTAAGTTTGCCAATGAATTTGGTAGTGATATCGTGATACCTTGTGATGTGGGTAGTGACGAAGAAATCGAAAATGCTGTGGCGGAGTTAGCCAAGCATTGGGATGGGTTAGACGGTCTAGTGCATTCAATTGGTTTTGCGCCAAGAGAAGCTATTGCAGGTGAGTTTTTAGATGGTATTAGCCGAGAAAATTTCCGTATAGCACATGATATCTCTGCCTATAGTTTCCCAGCGTTAGCAAAAGCCGCATTACCTTTGCTAGAGAAAAATCAAGGGTCATTATTAACATTGACTTATTTAGGGGCAGAAAAAGTTGTTCCTCATTACAACACAATGGGACTAGCCAAAGCTTCGTTAGAAGCAAGTGTACGCTATTTGGCAGGTAATTTGGGTGGTAAAGGTATCCGGGTAAATGGGATTTCTGCTGGCCCAATCAAAACATTAGCCGCAGCAGGAATTAAAGATTTTTCGGAAATCTTTAATTTTGTTGAAAAGCATGCTCCGTTACGTCGTAATGTAACGATTGAAGATGTAGGTAATACAGCAGCCTTTTTATTATCTCAGTTAGCTTCGGGTATTACTGGTGAAATTATCCATGTCGATGGCGGTTTCTCAGTGGTTGTCCCTGGTATGGCTTAATTGAAGGCATTTATTTATGCGTCAAATCGTATTTGATACCGAAACGACAGGTCTTAAAGTCGCTGACGGTAATCGGGTGATTGAATTAGGGGGTGTGGAGCTTATTGACCGCAAAGTCACCGGCAATAATCTCCATCTCTATTTCAATCCTGGGCGAGATAGTGAGCCTGGTGCCCTAGAAGTACATGGTTTGACCACAGAATTTTTGTCTCAATATCCTCCATTTGAAACTCAGATGGAAAGTATTATTGAGTTTATTCGAGGGGCTGAGTTAGTTGCTCATAATGCTGAATTCGATATTGGTTTTTTAAATCACGAATTTGCTTTGGCCGGGTACAAACCAGTAAGGGAATATATTGCTAATGTAGTCGATACTTATGCCTTAGCGAAAGAGCTATTGCCCGGTGTACGTATGTTGAGTCTAGATGCACTATGTACACGTTTTGATATCTCTAACGAACATCGCGTGCTACATGGCGCCTTACTGGATGCAGAGTTATTGGCTGATGTGTACGTGGCAATGACCCGTGTTCAGTTTGGTCTTGGCTTGTCATTTGAGGATATTGAGAGTACGACAGAGCAAGTTACACGCAGTGTAGATCAGGACATAGCAAAAAGCCTTCCTATTATTTATGCCAATGAACAAGAGCTTGCAGAGCATAACGCCTATGTTGGTGTTTTAGAAAAAGCGTCTGGGGGACCAACCCTGTGGTCCCCATCTGAGTCCATTGAATAGTTGTTTGTAAGATTATATTGTTTCGGGAAGAGAGTCTTTTCCCCCGTTAATTGCTTTGTACATAATAACAGTATCAAGCCAGCGACCAAATTTAAAGCCAGTTCCAGGTTCAATACCAACAAGCGTAAAGCCTAATTTTTCATGTAACTTGATAGATGGCAGGTTTTCACTATCACCAATTACAGCAATGATTAAATGCCAAGGGCCTTGCTCTGCCAGGCTAAGTAATTCGGATAATAGTATCGAACCTAACCCTTTTCCTGTATAGTCTTTGTCTAAATAAATTGAGTCCTCTAAGGTAAAACGATAGGCTTTTCGAGGACGATAAGAACCTAAATAAGCATAAGCACAGACTTTTCCTTGATCGTCTATTGCCACAATATATGGAAACCCAGCATCCAATGTTTTTTGCATACGCTGTTGCATATCTGCTAGCGTGGGTACTTCTTCTTCAAAGGTAGCTGTACCACGTAACACATGATGAGAATATATCTCAAGAATTCTGGGAACATCATTAAGGGTAGCTTTACGAATAGTAAAGGCAGAGGGGACATCGGTAAGAGTCATAAAAAAAACACGAAAGAGTGATGTAAATCAATGATATTTTAAAAATATTGGCTTAAAATAAAGATAAGCAGTAGAGCCGTTATTATAAACGACCATTTATGAATACTAATGTTTTTAGGAGTTATTTTGTATGTATAAGAAAATCCTTCTCCCAGTTGATGGCTCAGAGACTTCTGCCTTAGCCGCTAATGCTGGTATTACTTTTGCTCGCCAAGTGGGTGCTGAAATTGTGGCGATTAATGTGACACAACCATTTTCTACGTTAATTGGTTTTGATGGAATGGCGGCATCTTATGCGATTTCTGATGGTGATTATGAAGAGGCGGCTAAAAAAGAAGCCGAAGAATATTTAAAACCTGTATTGGAAAGAGCTAATGCAGCAGGTGTAAAAGCAACGTCAGTGATTGTGTCAAATTACAATGTGGCTGACGGTGTTGTTGATGCAGCGAAAGAGCATGGATGTGATTTAATTTATATTGCTACCCATGGACGTAGTGGTTTGTCTCGTTTATTGCTAGGTAGTGTAACAACCAAAGTGATTTCATTAGCTCCTGTTTCAGTGCTAGTATATCGTATGCCTGATAGCTCAGCAGCATAAGTATTCTTAGACATCAATGAAAAAATCGGGTTTTGATATTGTCATTACCCGATTTTTTTTATAGTTCAATTAAATCAGGTTATTATTATTTATCCAAAAGATTTATCCAATGCACATGTTTTGGACATACTAACTGTATAGAGAGTGGTGTAGCTATGAAAGGGCTATTCTCTAGTGACATGGTATTCACTGTTGTTAAATAGCATTGGAGTATTGATTAAGCAGCTAGATAACCATGATTAAGATTTTATCCTCTTTTGGCTCATTATATTTTGCCATATTTTTATTATCCTCTGGTACTGGGTTATATAACACTTATATGTCGTTGCGATTGACCCAAGATGGCATATCTCAATCTTGGGTGGGGTTGCTGATTGCCGCCTATTATTTTGGCCTAGTATTAGGTGTTAGATTTGGACATAAATTAATTGGTAATGTTGGACATATTAGAGCGTATGTAGCGAGTGCGGCAGTAGTGGTGGTTATGGTTTTAGCCCAATCGTTGATTCCTGTTAAAGAGGTTTGGCTATTATTGCGTGTGGTTGTGGGTATCGCGATGGTAACACAGTATATGGTGCTAGAGAGTTGGTTGAGTGATCAATCTGATGTGCATAATCGTGGCGTAGTATTTTCTTTTTACATGATTATGAGTAGCTTAGGGATTGTAGTTGGTCAGATGTCGATTAGATTTTTTCCTGAGTTAGAGATTTCTGTTCTGAATGCTGTTGCCATTTCTAGCTCCCTTTGCTTAATCCCTATGGCATTGACCAAAAGAGCATCTCCTCAATTGCAATCACAGGCACCTTTAAATATGCGAATGTATATCCGAATGGTACCTGTGCCGCTAGTGGTATTGTTTCTTGGTGGTTGTATTACCAGTGCCTTTTATAGTTTAGCTGCAGTCTATGCCAACAAAAATGGTTTAACAGCTAATCAGTCAGCGTTATTTTTATCTGTAAGTGTGACAGCAGGATTATTAGCGCAATGGCCTATGGGGTATTTAAGTGATCGTTTTAATCGCTTACGAATGTTACGCGTTAGTTCGTTCGGTTTGGCCCTTGCTGGCTCACCCTTATTACTCTTAGACTCACCAAGTTTAGGTATGATGCTAGTCATTATTGCATGTATGGGATGTTTACAATTCACCTTTTATCCCTTATCTGTTGCATTAGCCAATGAGCATGTTTCACAAGCAATGCGGGTGGGTCTTAGTGGTGCCTTGTTATTAGCATTTAGTATCGGAGCTACTTTAGGACCTATCGTAGCTGGGCGCTTAATGGATTATGGTGGTGCAAATATGTATATTGTTTACGTGATGGGCTGCGCAATTGTGATGGGATTGTTTGTAAGTAAGTCACATGCTAACTATCACCCTAATATTGAAAATGCACAATATGTGCCGATGGCAGTGGATGTATCTCCCGCTCCTGTAGTCCATGAGTTAGACCCTCGTATTGATGTGGAAAAAGATATTTCTACAGATGCACAAGTGATGGAGCAAGTCAAAGATTTGGTGCTTAATACAGAGCATCCTGTGAGTCCAATCATTCCCAATTTATTGGTTGATGAACAAGATTTTGAGTGGACGAATCACAGGAAGTCTAGTGATAATTCAACGTCTAATTAGATGTTTAGATGGATTGTGTTCTACATACCTTATTAAGATTTTAGGATTAGGCTTTTAATGCCCAAAAATATAATAATCCAACAGCACTGATGGCTAATAGAATCCCCAAGGCATTGATAGGTGATATTTTTTCTTTAAATACTAATGCCCCAATAATGGTGCCTAAGCTGATAACACCAATATTCATCGTGGTAAATACGAGAGTTGGGTTTTCCTTGAAGGCTTGATGGGCACGGATATAAAACAGAATATTACCAAAATTAAATAATCCTAAAATTAAGCCAGCGATGATCGATTGTTTGTTGAACGATACTCGGTTAAGTAATAGGTACACAAACATTAGTAGTCCAGCTAAGGCAAATGTAATAAATAAACCCGTCGGAAATGCAGTGCCTGTTTTCGCTAATTGTTTAAATAAAATATCTATGACACCATAACCAACCCATACCAAGCTTAAAAATAGAGCAGCCTGTTTGTGTGATGATTGATTGTTATTAAGTGGTTTGTGTAATAAGCAAAATAAGGCTAAAAAGGCGACGCCCAGACTAATTAAGCGAGGAGTCGAAACCACTTCTCCTAAAATGGTGAATGAGGCCAGAATCGGGATGAATAGCGATAATCGTTGTGCGGCATCTGAGCGAACAATGCCTGCAGCCTCTACCGACTTAAACATCATGATAAAGATGGTGGGTAATAATACGCCTAGGGCGATGAATAATAGCCATGGTTGATTATCTACTTGATGTGGTAAGTTAGGTTTTAAGAAGAACCAGGTAAGGGTAATCGCTGTTAGATAGTTAAAAGCAATCGCTTGTCGAATATCTACGTGGTTTTTGCGAGAGATTTTTAACAAAACAGACACAATAACGCTACATAGGATGCTAAAAATTAGAAAGTGCATAATGTTTTAAACAAAAAAGTTAACCAAACAATGCTTAAAATCGTTGACGCGTAGGTTTTAAATCTATGTCATAAAAATCAATCAATAAATTATGATTAATTATGAAAACCTACTTGTCAAAAAAATAAAGCAAGCTAATTATCTGAAATTGAATAGAATGTTATTTTGAACTTAGGTCTAATTTGCTCATCAAGGCTTTATCTGCTTCAATCCTAGGGTTGGCTGTTGTGAGTAATTCTTCTCCGTAGAAGATAGAGTTAGCACCTGCCATAAAGCACAATGCTTGCGTACTTTCAGGCATTTGTTCACGACCTGCTGATAGGCGTACGTGAGACTTGGGCATAATAATTCTTGCTACGGCAATAGTACGAATAAACTCAAAAGGATCTAAGTCGTCTACTTCTTCTAATGGAGTGCCAGAAACCTTGACTAATTGATTAATAGGCACTGATTCTGGTGGTGGATTTAAGTTAGCTAGTTGGCTTAATAATCCGGCACGTTGAGCGCGTGATTCGCCCAACCCCACAATACCACCACAGCAAATATTAATGCCAGCATTACGTACACGCTCTAGCGTATCTAAACGATCTTGGTAAGTACGGGTAGTAATAATTTCACCATAAAACTCTGGTGAGGTATCTAAATTATGATTGTAGTAGTCTAGACCAGCTTCTTTTAATTTTTCTGCTTGCCCCTCTTTTAGCATACCAAGTGTGACACAGGTTTCCATACCCATTGCTTTGACCTGGCGAATCATTTCCATGACATCTTCAAGTTGATGCTCTTTAGGGCCTCGCCATGCTGCACCCATACAGAATCGTGTTGCACCATTTTCCTTGGCTGCTTGAGCTGATTTTAATACCTCTTGTAGTGCTAATAAACGTTCACGCTCAACCTCAGTCTCATAACGTGCTGATTGTGGACAATATTTACAATCTTCAGGGCAGCCACCTGTTTTGATCGATAAAAGACTAGATAATTGAATTTTATTTGGATCATGATTCGCGCGATGAACTTGTTGTGCTTGGTATAATAAGTCCATAAAGGGTAACTGAAATAGCTCTAGAACTTTTTTTGTTGACCAAGTGCTGGTATTTTTACGTGAAACGACTAAAGTATCCATGGTGTTTGTTTGACTAAATTAAAGAAAGATAAAAACTTAATAATTTAGTTATCATAATAAAAGAATATCGCTTTTTCAATTTTAATTTTTAATGTTTTTAATCTGCATTTAATTGAAAGTTAATGAAAACTAACGTATAAATAGTGAATTTTATTTAATTTAATGTTTGACTGAGAGCAAAATGTTGTTGGCATATTCAAAGCGTTTGACAGGTAAAGCACGAACATATTCTGCTAATACAGAATTAGTCTGTTTTTTATCCTTTGTGGCAGGAGCAATTAATGCAGGAGGATTTTTAGCGGTACAGCAATATACATCACATATGTCAGGCATTGTGTCGCATATGTCTGATATGATTGCTCTCGGTGAAGTTAGTTTAGTGTTATGGGGCTTTGGTGCTTTATTAGCGTTTATTGCAGGATCAGCTACAACCGCCGTTATTATCAATTTAATGCGTCATTTGCATTTACAAAGTGAATATGCGTTGCCAATTTTTATTGAAGCATGTGCGCTGATGTTTTTTGGTTTATTAGATGGCATACGCTGGGAAATCTCCTGGCTATGGACCTCTTTAACTGTAGCCACGCTTTGTTATATCATGGGTCTACAAAATGCGATTAGTACGGATATCTCGCAATATGCATTAAGGACCACACATGTGACGGGTACGGTGACGGACATGGGGATGGAAATAGGTAAAATGCTTTATTGGAATAGAGCCAGTAAAAAAGATATAAATGTACCTCCTGTTCATGCCAATATTAAAAAATTAAAACTTTTAGTACAAGTGTTGTTTTTGTTTTTCCTTGGTGGCATTGCGGGTGCTTATGGGTTTAAAACTTTTGGCTTTTTATTCACATGTTTTCTTGCTTCAGTGCTGGCGTACTTATCTAGTGGTCCGTTATTTGATGATATTAAAACCATATGGCATCGATTCAATGAGCCAGCGGTTATTATTGAACAAAATATCTTAAGTACGTTGGCTGATGAAAAAGAAATGGTTATTTCATCTGCAGAATTGGCAGAAGCAGAGGAAATAGAGATGGATCAACAGCGGCAGTTGAGTCAAGCTCATATTGAACCATTGGCTACTCAGCAAGATATTGAGGAGTTGCATTCCGCTGCTGATAAATCGTTGAGTTAGCTCAAAAGAGTGGAATAGGTTATCAAAGCGTTTTTTTCGAGGACTGATGATTGTTATCAAAAATTATTCTGGATAGCCATTGCATCAGCAATGCTGTTTATTGATTAGTCTGATATATGGGCGATTTAGGATATTACCATTAGGGGATGGAGGGCAAAATGATACCCTTAATGTTGTGTTCTTAGCACTTATTGATTAAAACAGCGTTATGGGGAATTTAAAAAAATAATTTTCTAGAAGAGTGAGAAAATCCCCAAGCATGGCGTCAATTCATAGGCTTTATAAGGATGCTTATTTGTTAGAACACTGAATTTAAAGAAAATAATTTCTTTTGAGTGGTTGCTGTAGAAAAATAGTTATTTAATATTAATCACGCTGCTTTAAAAGGTGATATTATACAGTAGATAGCAAGATAACTCTCTTCTTTCTTTTTATAGTCTAAATAAAAAATATGAACAAAATATTTAAAGTTATTTGGAGCAAACGATATAACCAATTGGTTGTAACGTCAGAATTAGCAAAAGGTCAAGCCAAGTCTAGTTCCTCCGTTTCATCAGGTGAAATAGACTCAAGAATACCAGTGGGTGGTAAATTTACCGTTTCTACTTTAAGTAGTTTATTAGTCACGGTTATTGGTATGTTTGCAGGGATGCAAAATAATGTGGTGGCGCAAGTACAAGCATGTAAAGATCTCGCACAGAGAATTGAAGTAGGAACTACGGGTGAGTTAGCTATCGGTTCTGGTAGATGTATTTCAGATAAAAATGAGTACGCCATTGCCAAAGGAAATAATTCTATTGCTATAGGGGTTAATGTAAAAGCTACTGGAGGAAAGGCGCTTGCTATAGGTAGTGATACTACAGCAGGTGCTGATGGAGCTGTGGCATTTGGTTCGGAGGCTAAAGCAAGTGGAGTAGATTCTATCGCTGTGGGTACTAAGGCCTCTGCTGATAAGGCTGGGAGTGTTGCTTTAGGGAAGGGTTCAAAAACAGATGCTGATGCGACAAAAATAACTAATGCAACAATTCTAGTACAGTAGGTACAGTAACAGGGTCATTAACTTATGGTACCTTTGCTGGCGCTCAAAATATTGCTGCTGGTTCACAAGTAAGTGTAGGGGCTCAAGGAGCAGAGCGTCAAATCAAAAATGTCGCACCTGGCGCTGTTAGTGTATCATCAACTGATGCCATTAATGGTTCACAGCTGTATGCGGTAGCATTAAGTGTCGCTCAGACAGCAACCAGTATAGCTTCATTATTGGGTGGAGGTGCAAGAGTTAATTCTGATGGCACTATTAGCATGACAAATATTGGTGGTACTGGTAAGACGACGATTCATGATGCAATTTCGAGTGTATCTTCTAGCGCTATATCTAGTGCATTGATCGCACAAAGTGCTGCTAGTAGTGCCTCAACGAGTGCGACAGCCGCCTCAGCGAGTGCGTCATCGGCGTCAACTTCAGCGTCTAGTGCTGGTTCAAGTGCCTCAGCCGCGTCAAGCAGTGCGTCATCAGCGTCAACGTCAGCCTCTAGTGCTAGTTCAAGTGCGACAGCTGCCTCAAGCAGTGCCTCATCGGCGTCAACGTCAGCGTCTAGTGCTAGTTCAAGTGCGACAGCTGCCTCAACGAGTGCGTCATCGGCGTCAACGTCAGCCTCTAGTGCTGGCTCAAGTGCCTCAGCTGCGTCGAGCAGTGCGTCATCGGCGTCAACGTCAGCCTCTAGTGCTGGCTCAAGTGCCTCAGCTGCCTCAAGCAGTGCGTCATCGGCCTCGACGTCAGCGTCTAGTGCTGGTTCGAGTGCGTCAGCCGCCTCAAGCAGTGCGTCATCAGCGTCAACGTCAGCCTCTAGTGCTAGTTCAAGTGCGACAGCTGCCTCAACGAGTGCGTCATCGGCGTCAACGTCAGCGTCTAGTGCTAGTTCAAGTGCCTCAGCCGCCTCAGCGAGTGCGTCATCAGCCTCGACGTCAGCGTCTAGCGCTGGTTCAAGTGCCTCAGCCGCGTCAAGCAGTGCGTCATCGGCCTCAACGTCAGCCTCTAGTGCTGGCTCAAGTGCCTCAGCTGCCTCAACGAGTGCCTCAGCTGCATCGACTTCAGCGTCTAGTGCTGGCTCAAGTGCCTCAGCCGCCTCAAGCAGTGCGTCATCAGCGTCAGCTTCAGCCTCTAGCGCTGGTTCAAGTGCCTCATCCGCGTCGAGCAGTGCGTCATCGGCGTCAACGTCAGCGTCTAGCGCCGGCTCAAGTGCCTCAGCCGCCTCAACGAGTGCCTCATCGGCGTCAACTTCAGCGTCTAGCGCCGGTTCAAGTGCGTCAGCCGCCTCAAGCAGTGCGTCATCGGCGTCAACTTCAGCCTCTAGCGCTGGTTCAAGTGCCTCATCCGCGTCGAGCAGTGCGTCATCGGCGTCAACGTCAGCCTCTAGTGCTGGCTCAAGAGCCTCCGCTGCCTCAACGAGTGCGTCATCGGCGTCAACGTCAGCCTCTAGTGCTGGTTCAAGTGCGTCAGCCGCCTCAACGAGTGCGTCATCGGCGTCAACTTCAGCGTCTAGTGCTGGCTCAAGTGCCTCAGCCGCGTCAAGCAGTGCGTCATCGGCGTCAACTTCAGCCTCTAGTGCTGGCTCAAGTGCCTCAGCCGCGTCAAGCAGTGCTTCATCAGCCTCGACTTCAGCGTCTAGTGCTGGCTCAAGTGCCTCAGCCGCGTCAAGCAGTGCGTCATCGGCCTCAACGTCAGCCTCTAGTGCTGGCTCAAGTGCCTCAGCTGCCTCAACGAGTGCCTCAGCTGCATCGACTTCAGCGTCTAGTGCTGGCTCAAGTGCCTCAGCCGCCTCAACGAGTGCGTCATCGGCGTCAACTTCAGCCTCTAGTGCTAGTTCAAGTGCGACAGCTGCCTCAAGCAGTGCCTCATCGGCGTCAACGTCAGCGTCTAGTGCTGGCTCAAGTGCCTCAGCCGCGTCGAGCAGTGCGTCATCGGCGTCAACTTCAGCCTCTAGTGCTGGCTCAAGTGCGACAGCTGCCTCAAGCAGTGCGTCATCGGCCTCGACTTCAGCGTCTAGTGCTGGCTCAAGTGCCTCAGCCGCGTCGAGCAGTGCGTCATCGGCGTCAACTTCAGCCTCTAGTGCTGGCTCAAGTGCGACAGCTGCCTCAAGCAGTGCGTCATCGGCCTCGACTTCAGCGTCTAGTGCTAGTTCAAGTGCGACAGCCGCCTCAAGCAGTGCCTCATCGGCGTCAACGTCAGCGTCTAGTGCTGGCTCAAGTGCCTCAGCCGCGTCGAGCAGTGCGTCATCGGCGTCAACTTCAGCCTCTAGTGCTGGCTCAAGTGCGACAGCTGCCTCAACGAGTGCGTCATCGGCGTCAACGTCAGCCTCTAGTGCTGGCTCAAGTGCCTCAGCTGCCTCAACGAGTGCGTCATCGGCGTCAACGTCAGCCTCTAGTGCTAGTTCAAGTGCGACAGCTGCCTCAAGCAGTGCCTCAGCTGCCTCAACGAGTGCGTCATCGGCGTCAACGTCAGCCTCTAGTGCTGGTTCAAGTGCGTCAGCCGCCTCAGCGAGTGCGTCATCGGCCTCGACTTCAGCGTCTAGTGCTGGCTCAAGTGCCTCAGCCGCGTCGAGCAGTGCGTCATCGGCGTCAACTTCAGCCTCTAGTGCTGGTTCAAGTGCCTCAGCCGCCTCAAGCAGTGCCTCATCGGCCTCGACTTCAGCCTCTAGCGCTGGTTCAAGTGCGTCAGCAGCAGCGAACTCTGCAAAATTAGCAGAAAGTTCTGCTCAAAGTACACGAATGTTAATTGGTAATGACTTTACTGATTCATATGTTGCAGGTAAGAATACAGGGGTAGGTTCGCTTCGTATGGGAAATACAGCCAGCGCAACGGGTATTAATGCCACTGCAGCAGGTGAGAGTTCTGTTGCGTCAGCTGAGAATGCCTCTGCTTTGGGTAGTGGGGCAAAGGCGACGAAGAAAAATGCTACAGCGGTTGGTCACGGATCAACAGCGTCGGCAAAAAATACCACAGCTATTGGTCAAGGTGCAAAGGCGACGAAGAAAAATGCCACAGCAGTTGGTCAAGGCGCAAAAGCAACGGCAAAAAACTCAGTGGCGCTTGGTCAAGGCTCTATAGCTGATCAGGAAAATACAGTATCTGTTGGTACTGTTGGTAATGAACGTCAAATTGTTAATGTAGCGAGTGGTGGTAGCGTTAATACCAATGCTGCTAATATTGGGGATGTGAAACGTTTGGTTGGAGAAAGTGAAGCTCGGATTAATCAACGTATTGATGGAGTTGAACGTAATATTAATAGTTTTAATAAGGATGCGAATGCAGGAATTGCTAGTGCAATGGCAGTGGCTAACTTAGGCCAAGCTTATCGTCCAGGTCAATCTTCTCTTTCTATGGGAGTAGCACATTATAACGGTGGAACAGGGGTGGCACTGGGTGGTAGTCGACTCTCAGAGAATGGTAAGTTTATGCTTAAGGGAGCGATCACAACCAATAATCGTTCTAAGCATGGTGTAGCTGCCTCAGCAACATTTTTCTTTCCTTAAAGAAAAAGAGATTGGATGCTATAACGACAAGTTTCCTCAATGCTAGAAGGTATATCTAGTATTGAGGATATGCCATGTGTGACAACATAAATTTATTCAAATAAACGTTTGATTTCTTTTTCGTAGAAATAAGTGTTGACAGGGTTTGTAGGCAATAATGAATCTAAGTATTCGTTGGCTCTTTTTACATAGGCACTATGATGTTTGTCATGATTTTCAATAACATCTAGTAATACGTTTGCCCCATCAAACGCATCAAACTGATCATAATAGTAGCCTACGCCTTTTGGGAGTAATGTAGAATTATGAATAAAAGGATATCCGCCGTACAGTGCATCATTATAAGCATAGTTTAAGCCATTTTCCCATTGATGGCTGACTACAATATCCACATAGCGAGCCAGAAAATCTGGCATTTGATAGCGACCCTCAACAGTTAAAATTCCATCTCGTACTATATCTGTATAGCCAATAAAGTTATGTAATGTGGGATTATTACGTTTTTCATACGTATTGCAAACATAGTAATGCTTAATTTTATTTGGGTCTGTGCGATAAGCATGCTCACAGATGAGGATAGGGGTAAAGCAAGTTTTGAGTACATTGATGTTTGGCTCAAAAGAAGCAACCCGTTTTGCTGCGCCATCGTTAGTAGGCTGATAGCCGAAATCTAGGTTATGTTCTTTTTTTATTCTAGCAATCACTTTATCACAGAATATTGTTCCCCAAATAAATGGAACAACGTAGGCTGGAGCATGATAAATGGTTGAGTAGTATGCCATCCCTGTATTTTGATGTTGCGGAGTTACCCACACAGCATCAAACTTAACTCCATTAGGTAATCGTCCAGCAGGACGGTCAAATAAAAAATATTCCATGTCCATGATGTAGTCATTGCCCATTTTATATGCCACGATTTTACCGCCATGTTCGTGCATTCTAGTGGCATATTGATGATCAATCACCAGAGTTCCTTCGATGAGTACATCTAACTCATCAAGGACTTCATCTACATAGGCAAAATTTAACGCCAAATCGTCTAGCATAAAACCCTCTGGAGGCTCTTTGCGTTTTTCTGGCCCCCATGAAACTAGCACGACGCTTTCAACAATCTCAGCCTGTCTAAATAACTGGTACAGAAAGATTACGTTTTGATTTGCACCATTCGCCCAAATATCAGCTTTGTCAGTTTCTAAATTGAAGGTAATGCCAATTCTATATTTTTTACACATACGGAAATTCCTGAGTCCTACGAGGGTTAGCGTGGAAAGTTAAACCTAAGTTACAGGCGCTAGAGTGAAAGAGTTTTTGATAAAGAGAGTAGCGTTTTATTATACCTGTAGAGTATTGGTATATTTCTACATCCTGCCTTCATCATGAATTCTGGCTATAGATGGAAAATGATGAAGGCAGGGAATGATAGTAATTATTTATTCGTTATCTTAGAATGATAGCGCTGAAAATCACAAGAGAATGTTTATCAGTTATAAACGTCATACGTGAAATATTTCTTAGCAATTTTGTCATAAGTGCCGTCTGCACGGATTGCTTCAAAGGCTTTATTTAAGTCATCAAGTAATTGCTTATCTTCTTTGCGAACAGCAAATCCTGTACCTTCGCCAAAGATTTCTTTATCTGCTGAAGATGGTAATGGTTCACCTAAGATAGCAAAATCTTTACCTGAATCACTTTTTAAGAATTCATCTGTTACACCATTATCAGCAAAAACAATTTGAACACGACCTGTTACCAAGTCTTTTACAGCATCTTCAAATGTTTTGTAGCGTTTGATATTGGCATCAGTAAAGTATTTTGTTGCATATTTGTCTTGAATAGTACCTTGTTGTACACCTAGGTCAAGACCTTTTGTACCTTCTTTTGAAGGATCTGCTTTTGTTCCTTTTTTACCAAAAATAGGATTTGGTGTTGTCCAAATTTTTTGGGTAAAAGCAACTGCTTTTTTACGCTCTTCTGTAATGCTCATTGAAGAAGCAATTACATCAAATTTCTTCGCACGTAGCGCAGGAATAATGCCGTCCCATGCTTGGTTTTGGAATGTACATTTGGCTTGTAGTTTTTCACACATTGCTTTAGCAAGGTCAATATCAAAACCTACAATCTCACCTGATGGTGTTGTATATTCAAATGGAGGGTAAGTAGCATCGTTACCAAAACGAATTAAGCGCTCCTCAGCGTTTGCAGCACCACTCATCGCAATCATTGCTAAAACCGAAAGGCTGATAAATTTTTTCTTTAATAGCATAGAGAAACTTCCTTGAGAAATAAAAAGTAGTCTTGGAAATTTACTATAACGTGTTTAGCTTAAAAAAACTACTGATAAATACCCGTAATGTTTGTTTTTTATGACAAAAATTAGACAAATTAAGCGATTCGTAAGAGGATTATGTGGGTGAATGGTAGTGAATTATAGAAAAACCCTTATATATGAGTCAACAGGTACCTGCTACAATCTTTCTTGTTGAGTATGGTTCTCTAGGCTGTAAACGACAATTTCGGGTAAAATCGAACGGTTAATTTTTAAATAAGAAAAATGGTTAATATTTCTATTATTGCTGAATATATGCCTCGCATTTTAAGCGGCGCTGTATTGACATTAGAGATTGCTTTATTATCGCTATTATTGTCCGTCATTATAGGTTTAATTGGTGCGATAATGCGATTATCTAAGAATCCTGTGTTAGCTGGTGTTGCTACGGCATACTCTACGATTGTACGAGGTGTGCCAGACCTCATTTGGATGTTGATGGTTTATTACAGTGCCCAGATAGGACTTAACTCTTTGACAGAATGGTTAGGATTGCCTACGTTTGAAATTAGCCCGTTTTTGGCGGGAGTGTTCACGCTAAGTTTTATTTTTGGAGCTTATTTTACTGAAACCTTTAGGGGCGCAATTTTAGCTGTCCCATATGGGCAAATTGAGGCTGGTTATGCGTATGGTTTTAGTAGTTTTTCTGTGTTAAGAAGGATCACGTTTCCGTTAATGATGCGTTATGCTCTACCAGGGGTTCGTAATAACTGGTTAGTGTTAACTAAAGCAACAGCATTGGTATCAATCATTGGATTGGATGATATGACGAGGATTGCGCATCAAGGTGGTAGTGCTACACATTTACCCTTCTTATTTAACATGGTATCAGCCTGTTTGTTCTTGCTTATTACCTTTGTTTCTTTACGTATTTTTGCTTGGCTAGAAAGACATTACCAACGCGGTGTTAGACAAGAGGAAAGTTATGAGTGAATCTTGGGATTTATTTTTAACGGCATTCATGGATTGCATACATGCCTTGCCGATTACAATTTTCTTAACTGTCGTGTCAGTGTTGTGTGGATTGTTAATGGCTGTGCCTTTTGCGGTCCTTCTTCAAAAAAAGCATACTCTGGTTGCTCGATTAATTAATGGTTTTGTGTACTTTTTTACAGGTACACCACTATTGATTCAACTTTATATCTTTTATTTTGGTATTCCAAGTCTTGATTTTGTGAATCATCTAATGCAGCAACCTGGATTTGGTTTTCTTAAAGGTAGTTATATATATGTGTTAGCAGCTTTAGCGTTAAATACAGCTGCTTATTCTACCGTCATTTTCTCAGGGGCTATCAAGAATACCGATAGGGGAGAAATTGAGGCAGCTTATGCTTATGGTATGTCGCCAGCGAAGGCTATGCGAAGGGTTATTTTGCCGTCAAGTTTACGAAGAGCCTTACCTGCCTATAGTAATGAGGTCATTATGACTATGCATGCGACTGCCTTAGCCTCCTCAGTGACAATTATGGAAATTACGGGAGCAGCTAGCTTTTTTAATAGTACTTATTATGAACCATTTATCGCCTATGCAGCAGCAGCTGTGTTATATCTAATTTTGAATACTCTGCTTGTATTAGGCTTTAGAATGATTGAGAAAAAATATTTAGTTCATCTAAAGAGTCGTATGTCAGCGACTTAAGTGATAGCACAAAACAACTCAAATAAAAGTTCCTCTTGGAACAAAAGGAAGTAAAAAATGCGTACAGAATTATTACCTATTGACTATATGACGCCAGGTATGCAAGCCCATGTGACAGCCTTGCATTTTGGTGATGAATCGTTGCCAAAGATTTATATGCAGTCAAGTTTACATGCCGATGAGATGCCTGGTTCGGTAGCTGCTTTTTATTTGCATAAGAAGTTATTAAAACTAGAACAAGAAGGACGTCTAAAAGCGCATATCGTATTGGTGCCTATGTGTAATCCTTTAGGTCTGGCACAAAGTATTAACTATATGCATATAGGTCGTTTTCATTTACCAACGGGACAAAATTTTAATCGCTTATTTACCGTGCCAATGAAAGAGGCATTATTTGCAGAGTTAGACAAAAATCCTTTTGTGTTTTCTAAAGATGCCAAAGAAAACACTAAAAAAATGCGAGAGGTGATTAAACGTGTATTAGATGATATGAAGCCTAGTAGTAATGTGCATTCTATGCATTTAAACTTATTGTCATTAAGTCATGATGCGGATATTGTATTAGACCTACACTGCGATAATTTTGCGCGACTACATATGTACACTATGCCTAGTACGTGGGAGCCTTTGGAGCCATTAGCACGTTATTTACAGTCTGAATGTCAGTTATTGTCGGCAAATTCAAATGCAAATTCTTTTGATGAAATCTTTTCAACGTTATGGGCATCGTTGATACAGCGTTATCCAAATGAAGCACTTGAACAAGCTACAATCAGCAGCACGGTGGAATTCCGAGGTGAATATGATTTAAGTCATGAAAACGGCCAAAAAGATGCCGACGGTATTATTCAATATCTAGGCTATCGTGGCTATATAGACCTAGCTGATCAAAAGCCTTTGCCTGATCTAGTGAATGAGCCGCACCCTCTTGAAGGACTCTATTATTTACCAACACCAACGACAGGGATAGTTGTTTATCGCGTGAAAGAGGGAGAGTGGGTGTCTGCTGGTCAAGAAGTAGCTGATATTCTTAACCCAATCACAGGTGAATGTACAACGGTGACTAGTCCTCATTATGGATTTGTTTTTGCATTAAGTGGCTCTAGAGTAGCGATGGGTGAGCGAAAATTAATGAGTATTTCTTCACCATTTGATATTGGTAATCATAACCTATCGCCTTAATCTTTAATGTTATTTTAAAGGTACATCACTGATTAACGTTATTGTGTTGATATATTCGATTGAATAAAGGATGCATAAGTAAATAACTAGAGGAAAGCGTAGCTTTGAAATATAAAGTATGTGCTTTCCTCAGTGCTTTATTAAGTTTCCTTACTAAGTGTCAATCCTCTTGAGCTAACCAGTGTTGTAGTGCAATAAGCGTTTTGGAGTCTTGAATTTCTTGATTCTTTAACGCTTTTTTTACGTCTTCTTTACTTAGATAGACTTGACGAACAAACTCATCCTCATCTGTCTCTGATTGACTATTTTTAAGCAAATCATGTGCTTGATATAAGTACATTTTTTCGTTACAAAAACCAGCTGCAGTATAAAAAGTATAGAGCAGTGTCATACGTTGGGCCGTGTATGGTGTTTCTTCAGCTAACTCACGAAAAGCACATTGCTCGGGAGACTCCCCTTGAACATCTAATTTACCCGCAGGAATCTCAAGCATGATTTTTCCACAAGGGTGACGATATTGCTCGACTAATATAACGGTATTATCTTGAGTAATCGCTAGAATAGCTACTGCACCGGGGTGTTTAACTAATTCTCTTGTCGCTGATTTGCCATTGGGTAGTTCAATGGTATCCACTTGTAAACTAATAACTTTGCCAGTAAAAATATGATTTGAGCTAATTAGTTTTTCGGTAAGGTTTTGGTTTTGCATAAGTATAGATATCCGAGTAAAAGAGGTTATTGGCTATGGAAATAGTGGTTTTTGAATGGTTAATTATTTTAATATGTATATTCTATTCGCTCACTATACTCATGCCTATTTCACAGGAACTATTATGGCATAAAACGACATGCCATGACTTTTTTATCCATTGTGGGTGGTAGGGTGTTGAAATCCTTATACTGTTCTTATTAGAGAGACATTAGTGTGGGGTATTAACAATGGGTATGTTCGAAACACAAGGTGATTATAGAGGTAATAACTATTATCGTTCTTCTCGTGATCAGTATAGAAATCTTCATAAAACATCAATTACTATAGCGCCAATAATGTCACTTATGTCATATTGTGGGCGCTATTTGTCTATGATTGGGCTATTCTGTGTATTATCTGCGTGTAGCACCATATCAGAAGAGAATGCTGCTCATCAGGCAGTGAATGAGGTAGAGTTATACCCCATCAATCAAACGTATTACCTCAAAAAAACAGCTCATTTACGTTCAGCACCAGACAAAGCATCTGCTAGTTTAGGCTATGTTAATAGAGGAACTAGTATTTATGCATTGGGTCATACAGGTACAGGATGGATAGCCGTAGGGAGAGACGGTGCAGTAATTGGTTATGTTTTTGCTGACCTAGTTAGCCAGACTAAAGTTAGTAGTGCGGGAAGAGTATCAAATACCGCCACTTTATCACCACAAGTTACAGAAAGTGGTAAACCCAAACAATCACAGCAACGAGAGAATCAGCATAGTCTTAGTCAGCAAGCAGATAAATCTACTATAAGAAAAGAGGAGGGGACACAAACAAGAAACTATATCGACTTGGATCGTTTATCTATTGAGAAAGATAATAGGATAGGAGGTAGGGGAGAAATTGATTTGGATGGTGTTGGAGGTTGATATGGATGAAAAGATTACCATGGTTAATATAAGCAATATAAAAATTATTTCATATTTAAAATAAGTATGAGGCTAAAATGAGTCAAAAATATTATCGCCGTTATATTATGGGGCTATGTGTGGGGTTATTTTATGTCTCATCAGTATTCGCTCTAGCTAAAGATCAATCCAAAACAATACAAGCGCAGCAGAATAATGTGATAGAACAACAAGATGAGGGAGATGATAAACAGGCTAACAGCAGTGATAGTGTTAATCAGGAGGAGGTAGTAAACCAGCTGGCTGGTAAAGGAGATAATCTCTTGGTGCCTGAGAGAGGAATTGGTAAGCATAATCTGATACGAATTGCGTATTCAGCTAAGGAACGTATGGGTATTTATGTATATGGTGAAAAGGTTGATAAAGAAAGTTGGTGTCAGCCTAAGATGAATTTTTTTATTCAAAGTTCACAGCCTACTTATGAGAAGTTAACGCTTATTTTTCATAAATTACCTGATCTTCTGCAAACCTATTGTCCCAAAGCAGAGGAAATTTATTGGCAATTTGGAGGTCAGCCAACCGTTATTACTTT
This sequence comes from Pelistega sp. MC2, assembly GCF_900099475.1. Lineage (NCBI taxonomy): Bacteria > Pseudomonadati > Pseudomonadota > Betaproteobacteria > Burkholderiales > Alcaligenaceae > Pelistega > Pelistega sp. MC2. Next base: position 54,492 of record NZ_LT628275.1, read on the forward strand.
TGAGGGAAATAGTGAGAAGGAAAAAGCTTGGCAACTGAGTTTGAATAGTGCCTATTTTGTTAAAGAATTAAAGAAAATGGAGGCGTTATTAAAGCAAGTAGGGGATCAGGTTGTAGAGATGAAAAATAGCTTAAATATCGTAGAGTAAGGCATATATATCTATATGCTTCATTGTAGCTATTTAGTTTATAGCGTGATAAGTAGAGTATCTTGAGTATTTATGGATTTTAGGCTTTTCTATCTTGGTAAATAGTAAGATAATAGCTCTTTTCCATACTATTTTAGAGCCATCAGCAATGCGTTTTACCATTATTGGGCAAACTGGATTTTTACCCTTTTTAATTACTCGTCTATTCACTATGTTTGCGATTCAAATCCAGTCCATTATCGTGGGATGGCATTTGTATGATACCTTACGTGATCCGATGGCATTGGCATATGTTGGGTTAGCACAATTTATTCCCATGGTGTTTTGTTTGCCTATAGCTGGTGATGTGGCTGACCGTTATAATCGCAAAATTATATTAGCGATTGGCTTAATTATTGCTTGCTTATGTAGTGCATCATTAATGATAATTGCCATAGAAGGGAAGGATTATATCTATTGGACCTATGCGATATTGATTATTTTTGGCATGACACGTTCATTTATTAATCCTGTACTACAAAGTTTATTGCCACAAATTGTTGCTAGGGATAAGTTACCACAATCACTTGCCACAAACAGTACGTTGATGAAGCTGGCCACTATACTAGGGCCTGTTAGTGGTGGTATTTTGTATAGTGTCAGTAGTGAGTTTTCTTATCTAGCATGTACATTATTCTTCCTGCTAGCGGTGATTCCATTAGTATGGGTAAAGCTTTTGTATGCTAACCAAACGCCAGTGACGGAGGCTTTTCAATTGAGTGCTGTTTGGCAACGCTTTGTGGAGGGAATTCTTTTTATTCGACAACGTCCTATTGTGCTAGGTGCGATTTCGCTTGATTTATTCGCTGTATTACTTGGAGGGGTTGTTACTTTATTGCCAATTTATGCGAGCGAGGTATTGCATGTTGGTGCACAAGGGTTGGGCATATTGAGAAGCTCGATGTCGGTAGGAGAAATTTTAGCAGGGATTTATTTAACAGCTTTCCCAATCAAAAAAGCAGTTGGTAAGGTCATGCTAGTAGCTGTAGCCCTGTTTGGGATGGCTAATTTGGTATTTGCATTATCGACTTGGTTTTGGCTCAGTGTGGCTGCGTTAATGATTGCTGGAATTTGTGATATGGTAAGTGTCAATGTCAGAAGTTCATTAATTCAGCTTTCGACCCCAGATTCTTTGCGTGGACGTGTTAGCGCAGTAAATATGTTATTTATCAGCTCATCTAATGAGCTAGGTGAATTCAGGGCAGGAAGTACGGCGCATTTCATTGGTACTGTACCAACGGCGGTGACGGGAAGTTTAATGACGTTAGCGGTTGTTTTCTTTATGCAATTAAAATTCAAATCGCTAGTTAATGTGAATACCTTTGCGGAAGCTGGTGTACAGAATCAAAAAAATATTCATGCCTAACTAGTGAGCAAGGCCATATAACGAATATAACGGAAATGGCTAATGTAAAGTAAGCAAATATATGCTAGTAGTAGTGGTGAGTGTTACGCTTCACGCAGTACAGCAAGTATAAAAACAAAACCTCAAACTAACAATAGTGCTAATTTGAGGTATTCAATATAGATTTAATTTTTTAAAACTGGCGGAGCGGACGGGGCTCGAACCCGCGACCCCCGGCGTGACAGGCCGGTATTCTAACCAACTGAACTACCGCTCCACACGGTAAACTTTACAGATATACACACTCGTGTCAAGAGTGGCGTCCCCTAGGGGATTCGAACCCCTGTACCCACCGTGAAAGGGTGGTGTCCTAGGCCTCTAGACGAAGGGGACAGGACAAATTGTGGCGGAGCGGACGGGGCTCGAACCCGCGACCCCCGGCGTGACAGGCCGGTATTCTAACCAACTGAACTACCGCTCCACACGGTAAACTTTACAGATATACACACTCGTGTCAAGAGTGGCGTCCCCTAGGGGATTCGAACCCCTGTACCCACCGTGAAAGGGTGGTGTCCTAGGCCTCTAGACGAAGGGGACAGGACTGTACTATAAAACCTTGATATCAGGTTGGTTTTTGACATCAAGAACATAACTATAACATAAAACTATAAAACTACAAATTAAATTTATAGTTAATGAATGGATAAATAATAGATTACATCATTTTGTTGCGTAAAAGATACTTTTAAAAATGGCTTATACGCTTATAAATAGCTCCTCAATATCAATAAATATCGTTTAAGCAGCAATCGTATTTAAAGAATGCTATCCTCCTGCCTAAATATGGATTAGTTGATAGCAGATAAGTTGTCGTTGTTGCTTATCATGATTCATTAGTTATACTTTTTTAATAATCCTAAGAATTTTTCTAATTCTTGGGCATTGTAGTCTGCTGGTAATACATGTTGAGTCAATTGTTCCTCAATTAGTTCATTTGTCAGTCCAGTAATGGCGCCTTTGATAGCAGCTACTTGCTGAAGTATATCCATACATGATGATTTACCTTCTATAACCGTGGTTTCAACGGCATTTAATTGACCTTGTAATCGTTTGATGCGATTTAGAATTTTTTTGTTGTGCTGTAAATGACTCATACTAATCTCTCACTAATTTTCTCTTGCTAAATATACTGGGAGGGAGTATATTATTAAATATACTACTAGGGAGTATTTTACATGACTGAGGATAAACATCAATGCCAACATCATTTGGATCCTTTGTGTAATCACCATAATGTTGAGTCGGCATCTCAGCAAAAAACTGGTGAGTTATATAAGGATGACTTTCATCGGCATGAACATGGTAATCATCATCAACATTCATTGCCAAGTGATAAAAAGATTCTGACAGTAAGCTTTATGTGTATTACTTTTTTTATGGCAGTAGAGTTTTGGGGAGGCTGGCGTTTTAATAGTTTAGCTTTACTAGCTGATGCGGGTCATATGGCAAATGATAGTTTGTCTTTATTAATTGCTTTGTTAGCCCTGTTTTTATCTACGCGTAAACAATATTATTTAGCAGGTTTAAATGGCTTATCATTAATTGTTGTGGCTATGATGATAATGAGAGAGGCTGTTGTACGATGGCATAATCCAGTAATGCTAGATGCCTTACCTATGATTGGTGTTGCTGTCTTGGGGTTGATTGTAAATATTAGTGTGGCGTGGATAATGCTGAAAAGTAATCATGAAAATCTTAATATTAAAGCAGCCTATTTACATGTAATAGCGGATTTGTTTGGTTCATTAGTAGCGATTACGGCTGGACTAAGTGCTTACTTTTTTTCATGGCAATGGGTTGATTTAGTCGCTAGTTTTATATTAGGTTTTTTTATCTTGAAAAGTGGTTGGGAAGTTTTATGGCAGGCAATACAGTTGTTGCTTAAACCAAAAAGTAGTTTGTCAAATGTATAATCAATTTTTTGCTCAATAAAAATAAAGGCTTATTTCTAATACAAAAGTTCAAGCAAAAAAGCAGGTATTATGCCTGCTTTTTTGTAGAGAAGCGTTAATTAATACAATAATTAAACGCCAATTAAAGACTAGTTATTGTTTAGTTTCTGGAAGTGCATAAGCAATGACATAATCACCGTGGTCAGGAGACTGTCTAGCACCACCCGCGGAAATAACAATATACTGTTTGCCAGTTTTTGGTGAAATATAGCTAATTGGAGTGCCTTGGCTACCAACGGGTAAACGATCTTTCCAAAGCTCTTTTCCTGTTGAACTATCAAAGGCTCTTAAATAATAGTCTTGTGTTGCCGCAAAGAATACTAATCCGCCTTGAGTAGCTAGAGGACCACCAATTGTTGGCATGCCAATGGGAATAGGTAATCCCATTTTTATCCCCATTGGACCTGTATCTTGAACAGTGCCTAGAGGTACTTGCCACGCAATTTGACGTGTTTTCATATCAATGGCCGTCATTGTTCCATAAGGAGGTTCTTGGCAAGGTACGCCTAGCGCAGACATGAAGCGGTTTTTATTCACTTTATAAGGAGTGCCTTTTAAAGGAACAGCACCCATGCCTACATTGACGGCTTCCCCTCCATTTGCTTGAGCAGCAATATCGTCAGGGGTTTGTTTCATTAATTCAATCCATAGACCTAAGCGCATATCATTAACAAATAAATAATGATGATTTGGATCAAAGGCAATGCTTCCCCAGTTCATGCCACCAAGAGAGCCAGGGAAACTTAAGGAAACATCTAGTCCTGGTGCGGTAAATAAGCCTTCATAGCGCATAGATTTGAAGCTGATACGGCACATCAATTGGTCAAAAGGTGTTGCCCCCCACATATTGGCTTCTGTTAGGGTTTGATTACCAATTTGAGGCATTTCCACAGAACGAGGCTGAGTCAATGAATATTGTTCATCAGGAACATTAGCCGCTTTCACGGGTTGTTCAATTACTTTTGTTAATGGCTTGCCTGTTACTCGGTCAAGCACAAAGAACTGTCCCGATTTTATACCAATCACTACAGCTGGTTGTAAATGACCGTCAGGCATTGGAAAGTCCACTAAACTAGGTTGCATAGGTAAGTCAAAATCCCATAAGTCATTATGGACTGTCTGGTATACCCATTTTTGATGCCCTGTGGTTGCATCTAACGCTAATACTGAGGTATTGTAAATATGGTCAAGGGGACGACGATTGCCTCCCCAAAGGTCAACAGAAGAGCTTCCCATAGGCAAGAATACAGTATTCATTTTGGGGTCATAAGATAATGCTGCCCATGCATTAGCACCGCTACGGATATAAGTTTCACCTGGTTTGAGCTTGTAATTATTATCAGGGTTACGGGCATCAAATGCCCAACGCAGCTCACCGGTAATAACATCATATCCACGAATAACACCACTAGGCATATCCGCATCAACATTATCGGCAATACGACTACCTACCACAATAGTAGTACCTGCAATAGTAGGGGCAGAGGTGACTTCAAAACGCGGTGCTTCTGTACCTTTGCCTAATCCTTCTAAAAGATTAACGGTTCCATTATTACCAAAATCTTCACAGTATTCGCCAGTATCCGCATTGACAGCAATTAATCTAGCATCTGGGGTATTGGTATAAATACGACGAAGGCATTTGCTATTTGTAGAGACTGTTGTAACCGGTGTTGAGTCTGGTAGCGTAGGTTGTTCTAGAGGTTTTGTGCTATCAAAATAGGCAACGCCTCGGCAACGTTCCCAAGCGGCGGCTTTTGAGTTCACTTCTACTTTCCAGAGTTCTTTGCCCGTATCCGCTTCTAATGCGATCATATTGTTATGTGGGGTACATAGAAAAACTCTATTGTCCACTTGCAGTGGCGTCAGTTGATCCTCTGCATTATTACCACTTCCTGTAGTGAAATCACCTGTACGGTAGCGCCAAACTTCTTTGAGCTCCCCTACATTTTCACGAGTAATTTGTGCGAAAGGAGCAAAACGGCTGCCGCCTGAGTCATTACCATAATGCTCCCAGTTGCTAGGCGTTTGATTGGTGGGCACAGAAACTAAATCTAGTAATTTACCATTGCTAGTTACGGTAGGGTAAGGCTTAAACATTCCTGCTAAACTAGCCAGCATGCCTAATAAGACGAGAGTGCCTGAAAGTAAGGCAGGCGTTCTTAATGTAGATTTTCCTTCTAAGCGTCTTAATGATGGTAATGTGAAGAGCAATAGCATCAATAATCCCGCAGGAAACATTAAGCGAGAAAACAAGGGCCAAAATGCCAATCCTGACTCATAAAATGCCCAGATAACTGTACCAATAAAGGTAAGTAAGAATAACCAAACGGCAGCTGATTTACGGCGAATCAAAAGTAGTGATGTGAGTAAAATAGCAATACCGGCAATCACGAAATATAACGAACCACCTAAAGAGGCTAATTTAACACCACCGACAGTAAAAAATAAGCCAGTGAAGAATAGTAATAAAAATAAAATGGCATACCAAAATTTGAGCGGAATAGACATCCGTTGTGATCTTGACATCATGGTTTGGGGGGACTTATTCATAATGAGTTCCTAATAAGAAATGAGGACTCAATATAGTTCCATATCTACGAAGAATAACAAAATACATTTAAAAGAGAGTTATAAGTTAAGGTAAATGCTTATGTATTAATAGAGATAGAGAAATAACACGTTAATTTTTGAACCATCATGAACGTGAATAGGTTTTATTATAAGCTTTTAACAAGACTTACAAAAAAGAATAAATGATTTTTTAATTAATCAGGTAAACTACTCAACAAGAATCAAAGAGTTTTTTGCTGACTGTGAAAACAGTCAGCGAGACTGCTGATAAAGTTAAAATTTTGGAGAATGAATCGTATGTTAAAACTTTATTATATGCCTGGTGCTTGTCCTCTTGTCCCACACGTTGCATTAGAATGGGCGAAAGCAGACTATACCATTCAATTGGTAAAAAGAGAGGAATTAAAATCACCTGATTTTTTAGCCAAAAATCCACAAGGAAGTGTTCCTCTGCTAGAGGATGGCGACTGGAGATTGGCTCAGAATGTAGCTATTGTTGAATACATTAATACCTTGTATCCTGATGCGCATCTTTTTGGGCAAGGTTCGCTTAAGGAACAAGCCAAAGCACGCCAATGGCTGGCATTAGCTAATACAGACTTGCATGGTAGTTTCGGTATTTTATTCAAATTACCATTTTTAGCTGATAGTGAAGAGGCGAAGGAGAAAATCTCTACGGTAATGATTGGTCGCATTAAAAGCATTTATGCGCAAGTGGAGAAGGCAGTGTCGGCTAATGATTATTTATGTGGGAATACCATTACAATTGGTGACGTATATTTTTATGTTATCAGTCGTTGGGCAGTGGCATTGAAAGTTGATTTAAGTGAGTTTGCTCATTTAGGAGCATATTTCAAACGCGTTGAAAATAATGCTGGTGTGCAAAAAGCGTTAAAAGATCAGGGCTTATTGGGCTAGAGTAGCCTACACTAAATTCATCTAATAGATGGAAATAAAAGCTCTTGTAGTATGCAAGTAGAGTTTCGTTTCTATTTTATGATAAAAGAGCATGGTTAATCATGGCTTATTCGGTAAGAATATTGTTCTACCGCATACCATTGACTTAACCATGCTCCTACTTTTTTCTAGAAAAGCCTTTACTATGGCAAAGCTCTTTTGTGTAAACGAGCTTGATACTTATAAATCCCTATTCTGTTATTACTCATATAAATAAAGGGATAGAGTAAGAAACCCCAGCCGTTAAGCAGTGCTGTCATACTATGGGTGATATTGATGAAGTCAATTTGTGTTAATTTAGGGTTTAACTGTACAACTTCTTTGCCATCAACTACTCCCCATTGAAAATCAACATTCATTTTACTGACCGCATCATGAAATTTTCCTTTGTTAACCCAGCCGGTGTAAGCTAAATCGAATAAAGCAGTAAATTCCTGAAATGAATCTGTCAGTAAGTTTAGAAATGACTTAACTTCTTGTTCAGTTAAGTACATCAAGACTCCTTCGGCGATTAATAAGAGTTTACGACCGTCTACATGGATGTCTGTTGGCCAGCTTGGATCAAGAATCGATTTGGCGATATTATGTACTCTAGGATGAGCATCAAATAAGAGCTCTCTTGCGGCAATTGTTTCTGGATAATCAATGTTATACCAATCAATCGTACCATTATCAATACGATAAAATTCTGTATCTAAGCCAGCACCTAAACAAATAACGATGCAATCTGGATATCTGTGTAAAAATTTTTTGATTTGGGCATCAAAGACTAAGGCTCTAGCCAACACACCATAATATGATGACCAAGCATGATTGAATTTGTCAAAATTGTAATCAATTTTATTGAGAATTTCCCAAGAAAGCTTATCATTTAGTACAGAGTGATAAGGGGATGTATAGTCTTTCGCTTTAATATACAACGTAATTAAAGCTGTTTCTCCTACGGCATTTAAGGATAATTGCATGGCACGCCCTCCTTGTAATGTCCAAATAAAAGTCACATTAAGATCATACTAACATTAATTCCATTTAATGTATATAAATGGGGTTTAATTTTTAATAAAATCAATTACTTAGTTAAAAATCATGAGAAAGATGGCAGATAACAGGCTGTGTGGAATAAGTAGGTAATTAAAAAGCAAAAAGGGTTAGCTAAATAAAAGCTAACCCTTTGATATTTCTGGTGGAGGTAAGCGGGATCGAACCGCTGACCTCTTGCATGCCATGCAAGCGCTCTACCAACTGAGCTATACCCCCAAAGACAATCTTAGATAAGGGAGTTATCTTACCTCTAACGCTAAATATTTGTCAAATACTTTTCGGCGTAGCGCCATTAATAAAATCCCGACAATAATAATTAAAATCCCTTTATTACCTAAGCGTGAATATAATGTGAGTCCCTCTGTTCCTTGAACCATCACATCTAAAACACCTGCTGAGTGATAAGGAAGAATAGCAACCACATCACCATTAGCATTGATATGAGCAGTAGCACCTGTATTGGTAGCACGTAACATAGGGCGAGCTGTTTCTTGGGCACGCATACGAGCCATTTGTAAGTGTTGACCTAATGCAGAGCTATCGCCAAACCAGGCTAAATTGCTAACGTTAAAAAGGATATTTGCACCTGGGTTAAGATTTTCAGTATCTCCAAATTTGACTTTATGGGGATATAGAGCAGGTAATAACTCTTCTCCAAATACGTCTTCATAGCAAATATTAGCTGCAAAAACATGGTTATCAACGATAAAGTTTTGCTGACGTTTTTCGCCACGATTAAAGTCTCCCATTGGAATACCTATCGCTTCAACAAACCAACGGAAACCATAAGGAATGAACTCCCCAAAAGGGACTAGATGTTGCTTGTCATAACGAGGAACACCATTTTGTTCATATAGGCGATTGATATCTGTTTGTCCATTGATGAGTAGCATACTATTTGCCACATATGGACTACCGTCAGAAGGGTTTTTAGCTAAATAAGGTGTACCAATAAAGAAATCTGCATTGAGCTTTTCTGCTTCGTGGCGGATATGTTCCCATAATTCAGGGGCTAAGTTTGATTGATAGCCAGGAATGATAGTTTCGGGAAAAATAACAACTTTAGGTGGATGTTGAGTATCTGCTGGGGGTAAATTGGCTAATTCAAAATGGCTCATTAAGCTATTAAGCATATTGGCAGGATTAAATTTATCATGCTGATTAATATTACCTTGTACCAAACGCACAGAAATTGGTGTGCCAGTAGGGTGACTCCAATTTAGCTGATGCAAGCCTATACTACTTATTATAGTAATCGCTAATAGTGCAACAATCACAGGAATAGAGGCTTTTTTTAGGGGGGCTTCAGATTGTGTGCTAGAGTTTTTTCTTTGATAGAGAGCAAGCGCTAATAGAGCTGCACATAAAGCTGCCATAAACGCTACGCCATATGCGCCTAAAATAGGTGCCCAAGTTGCCAAAAATCCATCTACATGAGCATAGGCAATAGTTAGCCATGGGAAACCTGTAAAGATAGTTGCTCGTAACCATTCACCGAGTGCCCAAGTCGCTGCTATTAAAAAAACAGTGAAAATGCTTGGGCGATTTATGGGGGTAAAAAAACGAAAGATTGCTGCGGCTAACATGGGGTAAATGCTCAAGTAGGCAGAAAGTAAAAATACCGCAGCAGCAGCTAAGGGAGGTGCAAGATTACCATAGGTGTTCATGCTAATAAATAACCAGTAAATACCAGCACAGAAATGACCAATGGTGAAAACAAATGTTCTCATCAACACTTGTTTAATAGAAGTACTACTTAGCCAATAATAAAATAAAATGGCTAGTGTAAAAATTTCAATATAGCTCAATAAATAAGCAGGTATTACGCTAGCAGAGAAGCTTTGAGCATGAATAATACCTGCAATAAGTAAAATGATCCAAGGCATACTATTAGGATTCTTGTGGTTGAGGAGATGGTTGTGCTCGTCGAATATGGATCCATTGAGCACGTTTTTCATCGGCACGAAGAACTTTAAATTTAAAATGGTGGAATTCGTAGGTGTCACCACGTTTTGGGATATGGTCTAACTCAGCAGCTAACCAACCACCAATTGTGTCATATTCGTCTTCTGGAATGTTGGCATCAATGGTTTCGTTTAAATGTTTAATGGAACTAACACCCATAACTCGCCAACTGTTTGCTGACTCGGGGAAAATCGTTTGTTCGGCGTCTTCATCGTATTCATCTTCGATATCGCCAACAATCTGTTCGAGTAAGTCTTCCATGGTGACTAAACCAGTCAGGCTACCATACTCATCAATAACAATTGCAATGTGATTGCGGGTGGTTTTGAATTCTTGCATGAGATTGTTTAATGCTTTTGTCTCTGGGACAAAATAAGCAGGGCGCACAAGTGAGCGTAGACTTTGTTCTGGGTTTATGACATAGCGCAATAAGTCCTTAGCTAACAATAAGCCGATAATATTATCTTTTTCTACTTCATAAACAGGGAAACGAGAATGCGCTGTTTCAATGATAAATGGCACAATCTCACTGATAGGCTGATTAATATCAATACAGTCCATTTTTGAGCGAGGTACCATAATATCGCTAGCGATTTTTTCGCTAAAAGAAATAGAGCCTAAAATCATGTCATAAGCATCTTGATCGATGATGCCTTTTTCATGGGCGCTATTGAGTAATTCATTAATATCTTCGCGATCCTCAGGCTCATGCTGTAGACTAAATAAGCCTTTTACTTTTTGAGAAAGACGACGAGCTAACGAATGTTTGGCCGATGTTTTTAAGTCCGAATCAGGGGCCGCGGACGGATAAGGTTCAGTGGACATCTTTGGACGTCAAGTTAAGGAATAAATAGAATAACCTAAAAATATGAAAAATTGGTTAAAAATTTTTAACTTTACATTAATTGTATGTAGATATCATTAAAAATCATATGGATAATTTGGCTTATTTTATGTCTCATAAGGGTTAGGAAATCCTATATCGGCTAGAATCTTCGCCTCTAGTGCTTCCATTTCTTGTGCATCAGCTTCTTCGATATGATCATAGCCTAGTGCGTGTAGAACTCCATGGATAACTAAGTGTGCTGCATGCTGTTTAAGCGTTTTATGCTGCTGTTGAGCCTCTTGTTTTAGTATAGGGACACAGATAATAATGTCTCCTCTAACGGTATCTAACTCATCAATGCCATATTCAAACGTTAGCACATTAGGGGCATAGTCTTTTTCTCGATAAGCTTTATTGAGGGCGATTGCTTCTTCAGTATCTACAAAGCGAAGGGTGAGTTCAGCCACGTCAAAAGCAACGTCTTGATGTGCTGCCTTAGCAGCGCGTAATGCCCATGCACGCAATTGTTGGCGGCTTAATTCGGGTATAGCAACAGTATATTGAACGGTAAATTGCAACATAATGATTATCTAGTAGAAGAATCTTTTTCGTGGTTTTCGTAGGCATCAATAATACGAGCGACTAAAGGATGTCGGACAACATCTTTACTGGTAAAACGACTAATCTGGATGCCTTGGATATTTTGTAAAATACTTAACGCATGTGCTAAGCCACTCTTTTGTCCTTTGGGGAGGTCGATTTGACTTGGATCACCCGTGATGACAGCCTTACTACCAAATCCAATACGAGTTAAAAACATTTTCATTTGTTCTGGTGTCGTATTTTGAGCCTCATCTAAAATCACGAATGCATGATTAAGTGTACGACCACGCATATAGGCAAGAGGGGCGATTTCAATCGTTTGTTTTTCGAAGAGTTTTTGGACTTTTTCAAAACCCATTAAATCATACAATGCATCGTAGAGAGGTCGTAGATAAGGGTCAACTTTTTGTGCTAAATCACCAGGTAAAAAGCCTAATCGTTCACCTGCTTCAACAGCAGGTCGTGTCAGAATAATGCGTTGTACATTATCACGCTCCAAGGCATCAATAGCACAAGCTACGGCTAGCCATGTTTTACCCGTACCGGCAGGTCCCACGCCAAAGGTAATATCGTTGCGTAAAATATTTTGTAAATAGTTTTTTTGGCGAGGAGTGCGAGGACGTAAATCGCTTTTACGAGTGCGTAGATGAAAAACCTCGTTTTCATCGGTGAGAGAGGGTAATTCTACATCTGACTCAGTATTCTCAGTTGTTTTTTTCTTCTCAAACTTTGCTTTTAGTTCAACTAGCCCTAATTGAATATCGTCCACAGATAGTGCCGTATGACGTGCACGCATGAAGAAGACTTCAATTGTGTTAGCAGCAGCTTGAGCATTTTTACCCTCCACTAGGACACGATTACCATTGCGACCGATATGCACATCCCAAGCAACGGCAATTTGGCGTAAATTTTCGTCCAAAGGTCCTAGAAAATTAGCGAGATGGGTGTTGTCTCCATCAAGCATAACAGAGATAGATTGTTGTTTATTAGTCATCCTGTTTAGTCTTTGTGAACGACTTCGCCACGTAAAGAGTTTGTGTAGACTGCCGTGATTTTTACATCAATCATTTGACCGATAAGACGATCGCCACCTTGGAAATTCACAATACGGTTGTTTTCGGTGCGTCCCATGAGTTCATTGCTATCTCGACGAGATTTACCTTCTACCAGAATACGTTGGGTGGTACCAAGCATTTTTTCACTAATAGCCTTAGCCTGCTTATTAATTTGTGCTTGTAAACGTTGCAGACGTTTTAGTTTGACATCATAAGGCGTATCGTCGTGTAAATCTGCTGCTGGTGTGCCAGGACGACGAGAGTAAATGAACGAGAAAGAGGTATCAAAATTGACATCTTCAATCAATTTCATGGTTGCCTCAAAGTCCTCATCTGTTTCGCCAGGGAAACCTACAATGAAATCCGAAGATAAGGTTAAGCCAGGACGAGCTGCATATAATTTACGCACAATAGATTTAAATTCAAGCGTAGTATAACCACGTTTCATGGCAGCTAGTACACGATCAGAGCCTGCTTGAACAGGTAAATGCAAGAATGGAACTAATTTAGGTAACGTAGCATGGGCATCAATTAAGCGTTTTGTCATCTCTTTAGGGTGAGATGTGGTATAACGAATTCGCTCAATACCAGGAATTTCATGAATATATTCTAACAGCATGGCGAAGTCTGCAATTTCCCCTGTTTCTTTCATCACGCCACGATAAGCATTTACGTTTTGCCCTAATAAATTGACTTCTTTAACGCCTTGGTCAGCTAAATCGGCTACCTCAACTAAAACATCTTCAAATGGACGAGAGATTTCTTCACCGCGAGTATACGGTACAACACAGTATGAACAATATTTACTACAACCTTCCATAATAGATACAAAGGCTGTTGGTCCATCAACACGGGCTGGTGGTAATGCATCAAATTTTTCGATTTCAGGAAAACTGACATCAACCTGAGCTCGACCAGTCGCTTCTTTTTGATCGATTAATTGTGGTAAACGATGCAATGTTTGTGGGCCGAATACCACGTCCACATAAGGTGCTCGTTGAATAATCGTGGCGCCTTCCTGACTAGCCACGCAACCACCTACACCAATGACGAGATTAGGATTTTTCTTTTTAAGTAGATTCATACGACCTAAGTCAGAGAATACTTTTTCTTGGGCTTTTTCACGAATGGAGCAAGTGTTTAATAGAATAACATCAGCTTCCTCAGGGTTTTCTGTTAGCTCTAAACCCTTTTCGGCATTGAGAATATCGGCCATTTTTTCAGAGTCGTACTCATTCATTTGGCAGCCAAATGTTTTAATGTAAAGTTTTTTGGCGCCTTCTGGAAGAATGACTTGTTCGCTTTCGATTGGTGTGGTTTGTTGAGTGGTCGCGCCTTCGCGCTTAATAGATAATTCTTGCATAATAGATGTACCGTAACGGGTTTTTCCCGGGGGTAAAGTTTAAAAGCGTTATTGTACTCGGTTTATTAAGTAAAAATAGCTATCTTTTTGTTTTAAAACAAAAAAATGTTTAGGGCTTTAACTATATTTGAGAACGTTAAGTATAAAAAATTAATTGTCATTGAATAGTCATATCCACATCATAGAATTAATCACTTTTTATTAAGTATTTCTTGTCTATTCAAAGGATTATTATGTTCGCACGTTATTTATTACCATCGTTGTTAACGCTTGCCTGTTCATCTGCAATGGCTGGTTTCAGCCATATTCCAGCGGAAGGTACAGCATTACCTTTTTCTGTACTGACTATGATTGATAATGTTCCTATTCATCACGGTGGTTATGGTTCTGCTGCTGCCGCTGATCCTAAAAATGAAAATCGTTTTTATGCGATGACAGATCGAGGCCCTAATGCAGATAGCCCAAATAAAAATGAGAAAATTTTTCCTACCCCAGATTACCAACCAACCATTGGCTATTTCGAAGTCAAAAATGACGGCTCTATTGTATTAATCAAAGAAATTAAATTTCATACAGCAGAAGGAAAGCCAATTACGGGATTACCTAATTCTAAAGGCTATGGATCAACTGGTGAAATTGCCGTCGATATGAAAGGTAATAAAGTAGGTACGGATGATAATGGTATTGATTCGGAAGGTTTAGTGGTCATGGATGATGGTTCATTCTGGGTGTCAGATGAATATGGTCCACATATTGCCCATTTTGACGCTGAAGGTAAACAATTAGAGCGTATTTCACCTTTGGGCATGAAATCTAATACGGGGAAATTGGCGTTACCTGCGGTATTGGCTAAACGTCGTGCGAATAGAGGGATGGAAGGTCTTACTATATTGCCTGACGGTAAAACGTTAGTGGGTATCATGCAATCAACGTTATTTAATCCTTCAAAAGATGAGGTTAAAAACAAAACCTTAACTCGTATTGTGACGCTAAATTTAGAAACCGGCGCAAGTCAACAATATTTATATCAACAAGATAAAGCTGATTATGCTAACTCAGAAATTTTGGCGATTGATGATAAACATTTTTTAGTTGATGAGCGAGATAGTGAGTTTGATGGCAGTAAAAAAGTTTATTTAGTAGATATTTCTGAGGCAACGGATGTATCTGGTGATGTAGCTTCTGAAACTGGTTTACTTGTTGACGGTAAAACCCTAGAGCAAACAGAATGGGACGCATTGGAAAAAGCTGGTATTAAACCAGCACAAAAGAAAGAACTGTTAAGCCTAACAAAAGATGTTAAAGGTGGATATGGGCATGATAAATTTGAAGGAATGTTCTTTACTGACAAATCTCGTACCCATTTAGCCGTGATTAATGATGATGACTTTGCGATTGCTCCTGTAGGGGATAAGAAAGCCGGAATCAAAATTAAGACATTACCTAATCAAAAAGTAGATAGTAATATGCTCTATGTATTACCTATCTCACTTAAATAATATCTATCTTTTAATTGTTCGGTGGTGAGTTTGATTAACTCACCGTCTGGATGATATTGAGGAATAGCTGATTAGGGATAAAGATAGAATAAAAAAACGGTGGATATGAAAATATATCCACCGTTTTTATTTGATGCCATTTTTTAGTAAACGGCATCTTAATCTAGCAGAGTGATTAATTAACCCTCAAGAAGTTCTGCCGCAGGATCTTCTTTTTTCGGTGCTTTGACCATATCCTCTCGTTTAATACCTAACCACATAGCGATGGCAGCAGCAACAAATACTGAAGAATAAATGCCGAACCAAATACCAATGGTTAGTGCTAGTGCAAAATAGTGTAAGGTTGGACCACCAAAAAATAGCATTGCTAAAACCATCATTTGTGTTGAGCCGTGAGTAATCACTGTACGGGAGATAGTTTGAGTAATAGAGCTATTAATCACTTCAATAACAGAGGATTTGCGTTGTTTGCGGAAGTTTTCACGGATACGATCCATAATCACTACCGATTCGTTGACTGAATAACCTAATACCGCCAATACGCCGGCAAGTACAGCTAGTGAGAACTCCCATTGGAAAAAGGCAAAAAAACCGAGAATAATCACTACGTCATGCATATTGGCAAGTACACCAGCAATAGCAAATTTCCACTCAAAACGGAAAGCTAGGTATACACAGATACCAACAATCACAAAGATAAAAGCATTAAGTCCATTACTGTATAGCTCATGGCCGACTTGAGGACCGACAAATTCTACACGAGTTAATTTAACAGAGCTATCTTGTTGCTGAAGCGCTGAAAGAATTTGCTGGCTTTGTTCAGCAGAGCTTTTGCCTTCTTGCAAGGGTAGGCGAATTAACACGTCTTCAGAGGTACCAAAGTTTTGTACTTGGAAGTCTGAGTAATTCAATTTACTGATTGCGCCACGGATTTTTTCTAAATCAGCTGTTTGAGCATATTTAGCTTCAATTAAGGTACCACCTGTGAACTCAATGGATAGGTTAAAGCCACGAGTTGCAATGAAAAATACCGCTAATAGAAAGGTAATTGCACTAATAATATTGAGTACAAGTGCATGTTTCATAAACGGTATGGTTTTATGAATTTTAAATAATTCCATTTTATTTCCTAAAAACCTAACATCACTACGGTATTAATCAGTTGTTTCTGTGTTGGCAGAGGTGCTTGGTTTCCACACGGTACCAATAGAAATTGATTTAAGTTTTTTCTTACGACCGTACCAAAGGTTAACTAGCGCTCTCACACCCACAACAGCAGAGAACATTGACGTTAAGATACCAAGACAGTGAACCACAGCGAAACCACGGATAGGACCAGGACCACTAAATGCTAATAGTGCAAGACCTACAATCAGCGAGGTGATGTTAGAGTCAAGAATAGTACCCCATGCTTTATCAAAACCAATATTAATGGCTTGTTGAGGAGAAAGACCTTCTCGTAACTCCTCACGGATACGCTCATTAATCAGTACGTTAGCGTCAATTGCCATACCTAATGTTAAGGCAATTGCGGCAATACCAGGCAAGGTTAATGTCGCTTGTAATAATGATAGTAAAGCAAGTAATAGTAAGACGTTAAACATCAAACCTATAGTCGAGAAAATACCGAAAATATGATAATAAATAATCATAAAGACAGCGACCATCATAAAGCCATATAAGGTTGATTTAAAGCCTTTTTGAATATTCTCTTCACCTAGGCTAGGGCCAATAGTACGCTCTTCAATAATTGACATTGGAGCAGCTAAAGATCCAGCACGTAGTAGTAAGGCAATATCTGCTGCTTGTGTAGGCGTCATCGAACCTGAAATCTCCACTTGACCATTAGGAATTTCAGAACGGATAACAGGAGCGGTAACTACCTGACCCTTACCATTTTCAAATAAGACAATTGCCATGCGTTTGTTAATATTATCGCGAGTTACATCACGGAAAATACGCGATCCTTTGCTGTCCAACGTTAGATTAACAGTAGGTTGCTGACTTTGTTGATTACGTCCAGATTGCGCATTTTCAAGATTCTCACCAGTGAGTAATACTTGTCGACGTAATAAAATCTCACGACCATCACTATCTTTAAATTTTTCTAAACCAAAAGGAACAGTTCCAGAAGATAGCGCCGTAATTGCTGACGGTGAATCATCCACTAAACGTAATTGTAATGTTGCCGTACGCCCAAGAATATCTTTGGCTTTTGCCACGTCTTGTACGCCTGGCAGTTGTACAACGATACGATCAGCCCCTTGTTGTTGAATAACCGGTTCAGCAACACCTAGCTCATTAATACGATTGTGTAGCGTAACGATGTTTTGGTGTAATGCTGTATTTTGTACACGAGTAATTTCAGTTGGATTGATGGTTGAATTTAAAATGAATTTACCATCAGCGGATGTCACTGTTGAGCGTAATTCAGGCAATCTTGTTCGAATTAAATCTTGTGCTTTGGTTAAAGCATCTTCTGTCGCAAACGTAGAGGTAATTGTTTGACCAGCACGGTTAATGCTATCTACAGCAATTTTTTGGTCACGAAAGAGGGTGCGTAACTCATTACTAAGAGAGTCATAACGTGTCTCTAAAGCACCTTGCATATCAACTTGTAAAAGGAAATGCACACCGCCACGTAGGTCAAGACCTAGGAACATGGGATGAGCCCCAATCTTACTTAGCCAGTCAGGTGAGGCAGGTAGCAGATTCAAGGCAACGACATAGTCAGGCTCTGCAGGGTTTGTATTAAGTGCTTTTTCAATGGCAGATTTTGCTTGTAATTGAATACTAGGTGATTCTACACGTACGCGAATAGTGCCGACTGACCCATTGACTTGTAGCTGAGAGCTAGTAAAAGGAATATTGTTTTGTTTGAGAACTTGTTCTACACGAGACAGCATAGACTCATCAATTTTACGAGCCACATTTGCACTTGAAATTTGGACAGCTGGAGCTTGCCCAAAAATATTAGGAATCGTGTAGAGAATGCCAAAAATTAAGGCAACAAGAACGATTAAGTATTTCCAGAGAGGATAGCGATTCATACCTAGCCGCAATAAAAAATAAAATCCAGTTGGATAGAAAATACGGTGAACACAACGATAATGCCCACCGTAACCATTAAAAGAGGCTAAGAAATCAGCCCCTTGGATAGCAAAAAATTATAAATCTTTGATAGTGCCTGTAGGTAATACGGTAGTGACAGCTACACGTTGACATAAAATTTCTACTGATTGTCCGTTTTGTTGAGCTACTTCAATAGCGATATAGTTATCAGTTACACGAGAAACTTTACCAAGTAAACCACCTGCTGTAATTACCTCATCACCTTTTTTTAATCCTTCTACTAAGGCACGGTGCTCTTTTTGACGTTTCATTTGTGGGCGAATCATTAAGAAATAAAGCACCACAAACATCAGAATGATAGGCAATAAGCCTGCTAAAGTACCACCAGCACCAGCATCTGCAGCTTGACCTAGAGATAATTGGATTAAGTCATTTAATAACATGTATTGCTCCGTTTTTACAATTAAATTTTTGAAATTCCACTATATTGTAGCCGTTTATCGACTACTCTATGCCTTTTGCCCTATCTTTATGAAATTGTTCTTTCCATGCTTCAAAGTTACCATGCTCTATGGCATCGCGCATTTCTTGCATAATTTGTAGATAGAAAGCCAAATTATGTAGGGTGTTTAAGCGAGCACCGGTAATCTCATTGGCTTTTTGCATATGGTGCAAATAGGCACGAGAGAAGTGTTGGCAAGTATGGCAATGGCAAGTAGGATCGAGTGGGCGAGTATCGTCCTTATAACGAGCATTACGAATTTTAATATCGCCAAACCGTGTGAACAACCAACCATTACGTGCGTTACGAGAGGGCATAACACAGTCAAACATATCAATACCTTGGGATACACCATAGACTAAGTCTTCAGGTGTTCCTACCCCCATTAGGTAACGGGGAGCATTTTCAGGTAGTTTATGGGCGAGATGGTTTAAGATACGTTCCATATCTTCTTTGGGCTCACCAACCGATAAACCTCCGATGGCATAGCCATGAAAGCCTATATCTGTTAAACCTGCAAGTGATTCGTCACGCAAATCTTCAAACATTCCCCCTTGAACAATGCCAAAGAGGGCATTAGGGTTGCCTAGTGCATTAAAGGCATCTTTAGAGCGTTTTGCCCAACGTAATGACATACGCATTGATTTGGCCGCTTCTTCATGAGTGGCAGGACGATCACCAATTTTATAAGGTGTACATTCGTCAAACACCATCACAATATCAGAATTGAGCGAACGTTGAATACGCATAGATTCTTCTGGTGTGAGGAATAATTTGGCGCCGTCAATAGGAGAGGAAAATCTTACGCCTTCTTCTGAGATTTTGCTACGCAAGTCACTCAAACTAAATACTTGGAAACCACCTGAGTCAGTCAGTATCGGCTTATCCCATTGCATAAACCCATGCAATCCATTGTGTTTATCGATAACATCTGTACCTGGGCGTAACCATAAATGAAACGTATTACCTAGAATGACTTGAGAGCCAATTTCTTTTAATTCGTGAGGAAGCATGGCTTTAACGCTACCATACGTCCCTACAGGCATAAACATAGGCGTTTGTACCGTACCATGATTGAGCGTCATGCTAGCACGGCGTGCTTTACCCTCTGTATTGATTAAATTAAAACTAAGTCCAGACATAATTATTATTTAAAAAGTAGGTTCAATAAGCATCGCATCGCCATAACTGAAGAAACGGTATTTTTGTTCAATGGCATATGCATAGGCTGCACGCATATTGTCAATACCGATAAAGGCTGATACGAGCATTAATAAGGTGGATTGAGGAAGATGGAAATTAGTTAATAAGCCATCCACCACTTTGATATCAAAACCAGGCGTCATAAATAGACGTGTGTCGCCACGATGAGGTTTGGGAATACGTTTGCCTTCAATAGTTCCGGCTTGGATAGCGGCAGATTCTAGTGCCCTGACGCTAGTTGTGCCAATAGCAAAGACTCGCCCCCCAAGATCACGGCAGTGTTTAATAGCGGCGACGGTTTCTTCAGAAACTTCGTACCATTCTGCATGCATGATATGATCACTAATCTTATCTACGCGTACAGGTTGAAATGTACCAGCACCCACATGTAATGTCACAAAAGAGGTATTAATGCCTTGCTGCTTTAGTGTTTCTAGCATTTGCTCATCAAAGTGTAAGCCAGCCGTGGGGGCAGCTACAGCACCTACAGGACTGGCATAAACAGTTTGATAACGTTCTGAATCTTGCTCATCTGCCGCATGTTGAATATAAGGTGGCAGAGGTAATGAGCCATATTGGTCTAGCGTTGTGAGTATATCTACCGCAAACTCTACCCCAAATAAATCGTCTTGACGACCTAGTACGGTGGCCTCTATGGCATTAGCAAAAATAATCTTACTACCAGGTTTTGGTGATTTACTGGATTTTATATGCATCAGTGCCTGAGTAGGCGTTAGGATGCGTTCGACTAATCCTTCAATTTTTCCACCACTTTCTTTTGTGCCAAATAAGCGAGCTTTAATGACTTTTGTGTTGTTAAAGACAAGCAAATCATTGGGTTTTAAAAAAGAGGGTAAGTCTATGAAATGATGGTCGTGCCAATGACGCTGAGCATCAATACGTAGCAGACGACTTTGCGTTCTCTGAGCTGTCGGCTTTTGGGCAATTAATTCTGTAGGCAACTCATAATCAAAGTCAGCCAAGTGCAAATTTGGATCTATCATCAAAGTGTTTGGTACAAACGAAGCAAAAACAAAGCAATCATTATATAAAATTCTAGATGCTCACTTTTAATACTTTCTTTCCAAGAATAAATAAATTGTTATAGACATCATTCTAAATATGTAAAGAAAGACGATGAATAGGGTTGATTTCTATTGATTATCTTGTCAATTATTCTTCGCTATTACTATATTCAAATGCTGTTTACATGCTAGAATTTAGGAAGTTATTGATGTGGTTTATTTTTGGAGTTTTAATGGCTATTCAAGAAATCCAACACCCTTTGGTTAAGCACAAAATGGGTCTTATGCGTAAAGCGGAACTAAGCACAAAAAGCTTTAGAGAATTAGCACAAGAAGTGACTACTTTATTGACTTATGAAGCCACCAAGGATTTTGAGCTAGAGGAAACAACAGTTGAAGGCTGGTGTGGTGAAGTCAACGTACAAAAAATTGCAGGTAAAAAAGTGACTGTAGTCCCTATTTTAAGGGCAGGCATTGGTATGCTTGATGGTGTACTGAACTTAATTCCTGGTGCAAAGGTGAGTGCTGTAGGGATAGCTCGCAACGAGGAGACACTAGAGGCGGGAACTTATCTCAAAAAACTAGTGGGAGAACTAGATCAGCGTTTGGCGTTAATTATTGATCCGATGCTAGCAACTGGGGGGTCTTTAATTGCGACTATTGATATGTTAAAGGCTGCTGGCTGTAAAGAGATTAGAGCGTTGACATTGGTATCAGCACCAGAAGGTATTGCAAAAGTGACAGCAGCACATCCTGATGTCGATATTTATACAGCCGCCATTGATGAGCGTCTTAATGAAAATGGCTATATTATTCCTGGTTTAGGCGATGCCGGTGATCGCTTATTTGGTACTCGTCAAAAAGAAGATTGATTTGGTTCAAATCCTGCTGTGACTAATAGTGCTAATATGTAACAAAATTCGAATAATACTTGTTTTTTTTACATTCGGCCCTATTATAGAAGTACAGCAACGATAATTTAATTTGCTTTTAGCTTTAAAAAATAATTGAGTTAATTGTGCTTCATTTTAAATTTTATAAAGGAGATTGATATGGCAACCCGTAAAACATCGACAGAAGAAGAGTTATTAGCTCATTTGCGTAAGACAGTAGAGGATGCTGAGGAATTGTTAAATCAAGCATCAAAAGCTGGCAATGAAAAAGCTGATGAACTTCGTTCGCGTGCTAAGCAGCTTTTGAACTCTGTACAAGAGGGTTTTGAAGAGAAGAAAGAAGAAGTTGTCGAGCGTACTAAAGAGGCTGTTAATGCCACAAATACGTATGTCTATGATAATCCATGGCGTGCTGTAGGAGCAGTGAGTATTGCGGCATTATTACTAGGTATTATCATTGGTCGTAAATAAGTCAATGAGAAGCTTATGAGCTTACAACGAGATTTTGCTTATTTAGTGAGTAGTTTGGCATCGTTTAGCGAAACGCGTGCCAAACTATTCGCCGTGGAATTATCACAAGAAAAAACTAGAGTTGTTTCAACGATAATTCTTGGCGTCGTGGCATTCTTATTTGCCGTGTTTGCCGTACTAGCATTAAGCGTAGCTGTGGCAGTGTATTTTTGGGATACACCTTATAGACATACCGCTGTTTGGGGAATGTTTTTTGCTTATTTATTGATATCAGCTATTTGTATCATTTGTATGCGAAAAAATAGTTTTAGTACAAAGCCTCCATTTAAGTACACCGTAGCAACTCTCAAAGATGATATTGCGACGTTTAAATCCAATCACCCTACAGATGCTGTCGTAGTAGCAGAGCGATTAACAGAAAAAGAGGGAGAGAGCCATGTCTAATCATGATGAAGACTTAGCATTGCAGGCTTTACTCACTAAAGCGCATATTGATCGCTTACAAGTTAAAGCAGATTGGCATCATCTAAAGCAGGGACTAACACCTGAAGCAATCAAGTCAAATGTTCTTAATACAAGTGCAAATGTGTTTGCTGATATGATGCCAAAAGCTAATAGCGTTTTTCACTATTTACAAAAATACCCCGGTTTAAGCTTAGGTATTGCTAAGACGTTATTAAGATTAACAAAAGTAGATAATGCCATTATTCGGACATTAGGATTAGGTGCGGCTTCTTGGTTTATTTATAATCGATTTAAGAAGTAATTTGCTTTGAAAACGTGATGTATTAATGTGCTTAGGGCTGTCGTCTGTATTTAACAGATTGCAGTCTTTTTAATTAGGTATTCAGGGATGTATTTCTACCAGATATGCTTTGCGTTAAATGTTAGCTATTTTGAAAAATATTCTTTAGGGATTTTTCATCAAAGTGTGTTTGGCTACACTGTATATCATGGTTGATATACAGAGACCTTTTATAACTGGCTTATAGTTCATATAAAATATCTGTATAAGTAAGGAGATAATATGAGACCCTCAGAAGTTTTTTATGCTAATCGAGATGCGATTAGGGAAATGTTTCTTAAAAATCATCCGAGACTATCTAATTTAAGGGTCTTTGGTTCAGTTGCCCGTGGCGAAGATAGAGAAGATAGCGATATTGATTTTCTGGTATCTGCAAAGCCAAATGCATCAGTATTTGAGTTAGGTGGATTATATTCTGATTTAGAGGAGTATTTTGGTCACAAATTTGATTTAGTTGAGGAACAATCAATTCCTGAAAAATTTAAACCTGAAATTTTCAAAGAGGCATTTCAAGTATGAAACGGTCGGAGCTTAGAATAGACCATTGCATTTTGGATATTGAAAAATATGCGTCTTTAATTTTAGAATATGTTAACGATATGACAAAAGAAGAGTTTTTGGCAGATATAAAAACTCTTCAGGCTGTAACATTAAATCTTATTTATTTAGGTGAGATAAGTACAGTTTTAAAAAATGATTATCCCAAATTTCTTGAGCAAGCTTCAAAAATTGAATGGAAACAAATAGCAGGTATGCGACATCAGTTAGTGCATGGTTATTTTAATATTAAGGAAGATTTAGTGTGGATGGCTACTCAGGAGCATATACCGAATCTTTTAAACCAAATACCTTATCTAAAAGAGGTCGCACAAAAGTATTTAATGCAGTCCCAAGAACTGCCAGAGTCTAAATCAGAAATATAACTCAGTTATAAACATTTAATTATCTAAATGAGTTACTCCCATAAATTAAACATTCATTATGGGCGTAGTGCACAATATTAATTTTGATACTTACAGCCCTAACTCTTGCCAAATACTATCTACACGAGATTTGGTTGTCTCGTCCATAGTAATCGGTATTCCCCACTCTCTAGAGGTTTCGCCAGGCCATTTATTGGTAGCATCTAAGCCCATTTTGCCACCAAGACCTGAAATAGGTGAAGCAAAGTCCAAATAATCAATGGGCGTATTTTCTACTAATACCGTATCACGAACAGGATCCATGCGCGTGGTCATTGCCCAGATTACTTCTTTCCAATTGCGTGTATCAATATCATCGTCCACGACAACGATAAATTTTGTGTACATAAATTGACGCAAAATACTCCAAACACCAAACATAACGCGTTTGGCGTGACCAGCATATTGTTTTTTGATAGATACTACTGCTAGACGATAGCTACATCCTTCAGGAGGTAGGTAGAAGTCTATAATTTCTGGAAGCTGTTTGCGTAATAATGGAACAAAAACTTCATTGAGAGCAACGCCTAGGACAGCAGGTTCATCTGGTGGCTTGCCTGTATAGGTACTATGATAAATAGGATTTTTGCGCATAGTAATACGCTCAACAGTAAAAACTGGGAACCAGTCTTGTTCATTGTAGTAGCCTGTGTGATCACCATAAGGTCCCTCTAAGGCAACTTCATAGTCAGTATTTTTAGGAGGAGAAACCCCGGGTGGAACAGTAAATGGTTTAGCATCTGGATGAGTAGAGGGTAGAATATGTCCCTCTAAAACAATCTCTGCCGAAGCGGGTACAGATAAATCATTGCCGATTGATTTAACAAGCTCAGTTCTGGAACCTCTCAACAGACCAGCAAATTGGTATTCTGATAGGCTATCTGGTACTGGTGTAACAGCCCCCAAAATAGTAGCAGGGTCAGCCCCTAAGGCAACTGAAATAGGGAATGGTTTACCAGGATTCGCTAAACAATGGTCTCTAAAGTCTAATGCACCACCACGATGGGATAGCCAGCGCATAATAAGTTTATTTTTACCGATTAACTGTTGGCGATAAATGCCTAAATTTTGTCGTTTGGCATTAGGTCCCTTGGTAATGACTAATCCCCATGTAATTAATGGAGCAATATCACCAGGCCAGCATTCTTGAATGGGTAACTGATTTAAATCAACCTGATCTTTTTCTAAAACGATTTCTTGACAAGGTGCTGTACGACACATTTTGGGCTGCATATCCCACAACGCCGATTTCAGCATGGAGACCTTACCAAATGCATCTTTTAAATTGCGTGGTGGCTCGGGCTCTTTCAGTGTGGCTAATAATTCACCAATATCTTTTAATGCCGAGATATCCTCAGCCCCCATCCCCCAAGCGACACGGTTTGGTGTACCAAATAAATTAGTGAGCACAGGCATGTTAGCTGTTTTTCCATTATGCTGTGCATTGATAAATAAAAGGGCGGGTCCTGCTTTTCTTAAGGTACGATCACCTATTTCAGTCATTTCTAAGCGTGTAGAAACAGGTAGATTAATTTTTTTTAAATCGTTCTTTTGTTCTAATTGGGCAATAAAATCACGTAAATCTTTGTATTTCACACCGATACCTTATAAAGTGGGTAAGAATTTTTGTAAACGAGCGATGGCTTCTTGTAAGCGGTCAAGCGATGTAGCGTAAGAAATTCGAATCATTTTCTTTGCCCATGTTGGACCAAAGTCTAATCCTGGAGTCACCGCCACACCAGCTTCATTAAGTAAGCGTTGGCAAAAGATCATGCTATCGTCGCAATAAGCACTGATATCAATATAAATATAGAAAGCACCGTCAGGTTTGACTGGAACTGGTAGATTTAACGTTGATAGTGCTTGTAATAGGTAGTCCCTGCGCTCTTTGAATGCTAGCTTACGCTCATTATAAATTGCCATGGCTTCGTCACTGAAGCAACTAATGGCGGCGTGCTGTGCGATGGTAGGGGCACAAATATTTAAACTTGAGGTTAGTTTTTCTAGGTGAGGTACAAAATACTTGGGCGCAATAATCCAACCAAGACGCCAACCAGTCATATTAAAGAATTTAGAAAAACTATTAATAATGATAATGTCATCATCCAAAGCAAGCCCAGATTTAGGTTTACCGTCATAGCTTAGGCCTAGATAAATTTCGTCAAGAATAACAAAACCATTTTTTGATTTAACCAAAGCGAGTATTTTTTTTAATTCATCTTCGGTAATGCTTGTTCCGGTAGGATTACTTGGAGAAGCGATTAATACGCCTTTGGTTGTATCACTCCAATTTGCCGCAATTGAGTCTGCACTTAATTGAAAGCGTTCCTCTGGATAGCAAGGAATGAGCTTTGTGGTTGCACCTGTGCATAGAATAAAATTAAAGTTGGCCGGATAATAAGGGTCAGGCATTAATACCTCATCACCAGG
The DNA here is from genome assembly GCF_900099475.1 of Pelistega sp. MC2. Classification (NCBI taxonomy): domain Bacteria; kingdom Pseudomonadati; phylum Pseudomonadota; class Betaproteobacteria; order Burkholderiales; family Alcaligenaceae; genus Pelistega; species Pelistega sp. MC2. The sequence continues at coordinate 81,282 of NZ_LT628275.1, forward strand.
ATTGAGGAGACCCATACACGCTAGTGATAATGCACCAGAAGCACCAGTGGTCACAATGACTTGTTCATGAGTAATAGATGTACCAAACTCTTTGTTGTAATAATCAGCAATACACATCCGTAAAGGTGTAATTCCTAATGATGGGCTATAGCCACTTAACCCCGCAGAAGCGGCTTTGTGCAAAGTATTTACAACAATTGGTGGAGCGGTAAAATCAGGTTCACCAATACCTAAGCTAATAATATCTTTGCCTTGTTCACGCAAGGCTTGTGCTTGTTTGGTTATTTCTACGGCTTGAAAGGTAACTGCCTGATGTACTCTAGAAGCAACATTTAACATAACAATAATAACACTATCGTTGGTGGTAAGAAGTAATGCTACATTTTAGTTTGTTGTGCTTTTGTTGTGGGTTTTATTAGAGAAACTCGTTAAAATTAGCTATCTTTTTAGTTGAAAAATGCTAGGTATGGATAGGCGTTCATTTTTACAGTTTGGTCGTTCAGGGGTATTGCCAGAAACCCCTTGGGATCTTTTTTGTCATCGCTTACAACGAACTGTACGGGGTGACTTTAAACGGTTAGATGGTCTTAATGAGGCTTATCACGCTGCTCAAATATGTATCTATCGATTGGCAGACATACAGCATATTTATGCGTTATGTCGAGAATATGAGGTTGCTATGGTACTTGATGGATTTGCCTCCCCTCAAACGGTCCATACCCGTGATTTGCTCATGGTGCAATTTAGTCCATCGTTAAATATAATTGAGGAATTAGGAGAACAAGCATGCCTAGCACAACCTTCGGTGACAGCAGGGCAGTTACTTGCGCTTGGTTATTATCAATTTAGCCGGGTTCCTGCGGAGATGACGATTGCACAATGGTTTGCTAGTCCTCTTTACCATGATTGCCGACCTTATTTTAGTTTTTTATCAGGGGTAGAAAGAATCAATGCCATTTTTGCTGATGGTTCTCAAGCTGTTGTAGGTGGATTTGGTGTGGATGATCGTTCAGCCCTCTCAGTGCCTATATTAAGTCGTTGTATCCCCAATTTATTTGAATTACTAAGGGAGGATAGCGTAGAAACACAGTTAGCAAGTGATTATTGGCCGTATAGTTATCGTCTAGATTCGTTGAAAAAGAACCTGGTGGATATCAATATTGCACGTTTTTTTCAGGGACATCAGGGGCGTATAATTTGGGTACAACAATGGGTAATTCGTAAAATTCCACAAGATGTACTATTACTTAAAGCGCAGCTACCTGAAGAGGAGTGTGCTGATTCGGAGAGTATTGCTCGCATCAATGACAGAATAAAAGGGCTTTTTGATCCTACGGGTATCTTTTTGTATGATGATGAGGTCATCGGGTAGTTTATTCGGTAGTTTTTGACGTCCCTCGCCCCAAAAGACTGAGTTTTACGGCACGGAGTTGATAAAACCCTATCAGACCTAATCGTCTCTATACACAAAGGTTGAATTTTTTAGTATGATTTAAGCTTATAAAAAATATTGACCTCACAGGAATTAATGATGAAAGACACTTTACGCCAAGCAGCCTTGGAGTATCATAAGGCGGGGCGACCCGGTAAGATTACCGTAGTACCGACAAAACAATTATCTAATCAACGCGATTTAGCACTTGCTTATTCACCAGGGGTGGCTGCTGCTTGTGAAGAAATCGTCAAAGATCCAGCTAATGTAGTTCAATATACCAGCCGAGGTAATTTAGTTGGCGTAATTAGTAATGGTACGGCGGTTCTTGGCTTAGGAAATATTGGTGCTTTGGCATCTAAGCCTGTAATGGAAGGTAAAGCTGTATTATTCAAAAAATTTGCTGGTATTGATGTCTTTGATATTGAAATTAATGAAACTGACCCTGAAAAATTAGTACAAATAATCGCAGGGTTAGAGCCTACATTTGGTGGCATTAATTTAGAAGATATTAAGGCGCCGGAATGTTTCTATGTGGAACGTGAACTCCGCAAAAAAATGAATATCCCAGTGTTCCATGACGATCAACATGGTACAGCGATTTGTGTTACGTCGGCATTTATCAATGGTCTGGGTGTTGTTGGCAAGAATATTAGCGAGGTTAAAGTGGTGGTATCTGGTGCAGGTGCTGCTGCATTGGCGTGTCTAGACCTAATGGTTGATATGGGGCTACCTATTGAGAATATTTGGGTATCGGATATTGAAGGGGTTGTCTATAAAGGACGTACAACCTTGATGGATCCTGACAAAGAGCGTTTTGCACAAGAGACAGAAAAGCGCACACTAGCAGAAATTATTGTTGATGCGGATGTGTTTTTAGGCTTATCGGCAGGTAATGTGCTCAAGCCAGAAATGGTTAAAATGATGGCATCTAACCCATTAATCCTCGCTTTAGCAAATCCTAACCCCGAAATTTTACCAGAGGATGCTAAAGCGGCACGAGGTGATGTGGTGATGGCAACAGGACGTTCAGATTACCCTAACCAAGTGAATAATGTGCTTTGTTTCCCTTATATATTCCGTGGTGCATTAGACGTGGGTGCAACCACTATTACGCGGAATATGGAAAAAGCGGCTGTTTATGCTATTTGTAAATTAGCGAAAGAAGAGCAAAATGAAGTAGTTGCTGCGGCTTATGGAACAGTAGGCTTATCATATGGTCCAGAGTATTTTATACCTAAACCATTTGATCCTCGCTTAATTGTGCGTATTGCACCAGCTGTGGCTAAAGCAGCAATGGATGAAGGGGTCGCGACTCGTCCTATTGAGGATTTACAAACTTATGCTGAACAGTTGCAACAGTTTGTGTATTACTCTGGCTCATTTATGAAACCTATCTTTTCTATGGCGAGACGGTTCAAAAAAGAAGGTGGTAAAGATCGTATTGTCTTTACTGAAGGAGAGGATGAGCGCGTTCTACGAGCAATTCAAGTCTTGGTTGATGAAAAAGTATGTACGCCGATTCTTGTTGGTCGTCCTGCTGTTATTAAAACTCGTGTTCAACGCTATGGCTTACGTTTTGATTTGGATAAAGACGTGGAAGTTGTGGATAGCGAACATGATGAGCGCTATAACCGTTATTGGACAGAATATTGGGAAATCATGCGTCGTCGTGGAGTTTCCAAAGAATTTGCACGCCTAGAAGTACGTCGTCGATCTACTTTGGTAGGTGCATTGATGGTTCGCTTTGGTGAAGCTGACGGTATGATTTGTGGCACTATCGGTCGTTATAGTAATCATTTAGAATTAATTGATCAAGTATTAGGTAAAGCACCGGGTGTATCAACTTATGCTGCGATGAATATTATCTTGACGCAAGAGTCTATGATTGCTATTGCCGATACACACATTAATGCTCAACCAAATGCACAAGAATTGGCAGAGATAGCGGTTATGTCTGCACGAGAAATGCGTTACTTGCAATTGGATCCTAAGGTAGCACTTGTTTCAAGTTCAAACTATGGTACAGATAAACCAAGTTCTGGGCAAACAATGCGTGATGCACTAGAGATTGCTAGAGAGTTGGATCCTACGTTAGAAATTGATGGCGAAATGCATGTAGATACGGCATTAGATGAGAAATTACGTCAACGCGTTATGCCAGATAGTCCATTAAAAGGTGCAGCAAACTTATTAATTTGCCCTAATGTGGATGCAAGTAATATTGCGTATAATTTATTAAAAGTGAGCGCAGGCAGTAATGTTGCCATTGGTCCATTCTTATTAGGAACAAGTGCACCAGTACATATTTTAACGGCGAGCTCTACGGTGAGACGTATTGTTAATATGGCTGCATTAGCTGTGGTTGATGCTAACACGCGTAAAGATGGTAACTAATCACTAAGGTAGCAACGCTGAAGTTCTCGGCTATTAAAAAAATTATTACTAGCTGAGAATTTTTTGTAAAAAATTATTGACGTTGAGGTAGTTAAACAATTACATTTCTTTAAAAGAAAATAAACTGCACCCGAAACAGGAGGACTAATGGCAAAAAAATTGACCCCTAAGCAGGAAATTGAGCAAGGTGGTGAGCTGCCCAAAGCATGGCTTAACAAACAAGACGAGTTGCTTAATCAACTAGATGAAATGGGTTTGGCAATGTTTACCATAGATTGCTCTAAAGCTAGAAACTTATCAGCGTTGTTAAGGGCGTTTGCTAAAGGAGTTGATTACCCTGTATTTTTTGGTAAAGATTTGGACGCATTTTATGATTGTTTAGTGGAAACTGTTGCTGAACAAAAAGCAGGTTGCGTGTTATGGGTTCAAGAGTTGCATTCAGCCGACCCTAGTTTAAAAGCCGATGTTGCAGAAATATTTTTAATATTAAATGAAGTGGTAAAAAATGCCCAAGAACATAAGAAAATTTTTGCATTCGTTGTTGAGCATGCAGGTAAATTAAGTGCGCCAGAACCGGGTGTTGAGCCTCAAAAATATGCTGAGGCCGCAGAGTAATTAGTAGTTATGTACGCCCACTTGTGTTATGAATAAAGAGAGTGGGTATTTAAATTAGATTGAGTAAACTAGCACTAGCACTGACTAGGGCAATTCCAGCTGTCTCCGTGCGTAATATACGCTCACCAAAGCGAATGGCTAAAGCGTCTTGTTGAACAATAGTGTTAATTTCCTTACTTGACCATCCTCCTTCTGGACCAATAAAAAAACTTAAGCTATGTGGTTTTTGTTCAGAGAGCACAGTGGTTAATGATTGTGCTGCCTCAGGGTCAGCCACAAGCTTTAGTGTGTCTTGTAAAAATACAAAACAGTCTTTTAAAGCAACTACTGGTGTTAGTGTCATCAGTGTATTGCGTCCACATTGTTCACTTGCTGATTGGATAATACTTTGCCAATGCAATTGTCTTTTTTCTAGACGTGCTCCCGATAGTTGCAACACAGAGCGTTCCGCTTGGATGGGAATAAATTGTGAGACTCCCATTTCAACCGCTTTTTCAATAATCCAATCCATCTTATCACCAGAAGCGAGTGCTTGAACAAGCGTAATTTTTGTGGATAAATCTCTATTCGTATCTCGAAAGCAATCAATTTCTGCTAAAGCTTCACCTTTGTTAAATCGCAAAATCCCTTCATATTCTCCACCTTTACCATTAAATAGCACAATACGGTCACCTTCTCGTAGCCGTAATGCTCTACCTGCATGATGAGCCACCGTAGCTGGTAATGCAATAATAGAGTTATTTTCAATTGGAATAGGGCAGAAAAAACGTGGTAAGGTCATTATCAGTCAAATAAAATTGTTTACAAGTGTTAAAATTATACGTTGAAAAAGTTTGTCAGACCTAACAGGACTCAAATGAACACACAATCGACTATTCAGCCAACGGTTTTGGCTAATGCTATCCGTGCATTATCAATGGATGCTGTTCAACAAGCTAACTCTGGTCATCCAGGCGCCCCAATGGGTATGGCAGAAATTGCCGTGGCTTTATGGCATCGTCATCTAAAGCATAATCCTACTAATCCCCAATGGTTTAATCGAGACCGTTTTGTTTTATCTAATGGTCATGGATCTATGCTTATTTATTCTTTGCTACATTTAACTGGTTATGATTTACCAATAAGTGAGTTAAAGAATTTTCGCCAATTACACTCAAAAACGCCAGGCCATCCTGAAGTTGGGATTACGGCTGGTGTAGAAACAACAACGGGTCCATTAGGTCAAGGTATTGCGAATGCAGTTGGTTTTGCATTAGCAGAGGCATTGTTAGCTGCTGAGTTTAATCGTGAAGGTCACGCTATCGTTGATCATTTTACCTACGCATTTGCGGGGGATGGTTGTTTGATGGAAGGTATTTCACATGAGGCCTTTTCATTAGCAGGAACATTAAAGTTAAGCAAGTTAATTGTGTTATACGATGACAATGGTATTTCCATTGATGGTAAAGTTTCCTCGTGGTTTGGGGACGATACGCCAAAACGCTTTGAGGCCTATGGTTGGAATGTTATTCGTGATGTAGATGGTCATAGTATTGATGCGGTCGATGCGGCAATTCAAGCCGCCAAAGACAATGCCCTAAAATCAGGTGCTGGTCCAACATTAATTTGTTGTAAGACAGTGATTGGCAAAGGCGCACCTACTATGCAAGGGTCAGAGAAAGTTCATGGTTCTCCATTAGGTGCGACAGAAGTTGCCGCAACACGTGAATCTTTAGGTTGGACAAATGCACCGTTTGAGATTCCAGCTGATATTATGCAAGCGTGGTGCCACAAAAAACAAGGTGCTGAGCAAGAAAATGCTTGGAATACACAATGGGTAGCGTATCAGCAAGCTTACCCAGAATTGGCGGCTGACTTCTCTCGGCGTATGCAAGGTGAATTACCCGCTGATTTTGCTGCACAATATAACAACTATTTGGAAGAAACCGTTAATAAAGCTGAAACAGTAGCAAGTCGCAAGGCTTCACAATTTGCTATTACTGCCTTAGCGCAAATTTTACCTGAATTCTTAGGTGGGTCAGCTGATTTAACAGGCTCAAATTTTACCGATTGGAAGGGTGTTGCTCCTGTACGAGCAGGTGATAGTGGCATTCAGTTAGGTCGTCATATTAATTATGGTGTAAGAGAGTTTGGTATGGCTGCCATTATGAATGGTATCGCATTACATGGTGGATTCTTACCCTATGGTGGTACGTTTTTAACGTTCTCTGACTATTCTCGTAATGCTATTCGTATGGCAGCCTTAATGAAACAACGAGTTGTGCATGTATTTACGCATGATTCGATTGGGCTTGGTGAAGACGGTCCAACGCATCAATCTATTGAGCATGCATGGAGTTTACGTCTCATTCCTAACTTAGATGTATGGCGTCCTTGTGATACGTATGAAACGGCAGTGGCATGGCAATCAGCCGTTAGTCGTCCTGCTAGTTTGGGTATGCAAGTCAAGAATGGTGGTCCAAGTGCATTATTGTTGTCACGTCAAAACTTGCCTTTTGTTACTCGAGATGAGAAAACAGCTGCTGACGTGGCTAAAGGTGGGTATATTCTTAAAGATACCGTTGATGCCAAAGCTGTGATTATTGCTACTGGCTCAGAAGTAGAGCTTGCTCTTAAAGCACAAGAATTATTGTCACAAGAAGGTATTAATACTCGAGTAGTATCAATGCCTAGTACAAATGTATTTGATTGTCAAACAAAAGATTATCAAGAACAAGTTATACCACTAAATTTACCAGCCGTAGCTGTGGAAGCAGGTTGTTCTGGTGCATGGTATAAATATGTTGGACGTCAAGGGGCGGTGGTTGGAATAGACTCATATGGAGAGTCTGCACCAGCTAGTGCGTTATTCAAGTATTTTGGATTAACTGCCGAAAATATTGCCCAAAAAGTCAAAGAGATTTTATAAATTAGGAGAAAAAAATGGCTATTCGTGTAGCGATTAATGGTTATGGTCGTATCGGACGTATGGTGTTACGTGCACACTATGAATATGGTAAAAAACACGATATCGAAATCGTGGCTATCAATGCATCAGGTTCTGCAGAAACTAATGTACATTTGACAAAATATGATACGACACATGGTCGCTTTAATGCAGACGTTTCATTGGACGGTGACTATATGGTGGTGAACGGTGACCGTATTCGTTTGTTTAGTACTCGTGATCCATTAGAATTACCATGGGCAGATTTAAATGTAGATGTTGTACTTGAATGTACAGGAGCCTTTACTTCAAAAGAAAAAGCTGGCTTACATTTACAGGCTGGTGCTAAAAAAGTGTTGATTTCAGCGCCGGGTGGTAAGGATGTGGATGCGACTGTTGTTTATGGTGTTAATCATGATGTATTAAAAGCAGAGCATACAGTAGTGTCTAACGCTTCTTGCACAACAAACTGCTTAGCCCCATTAGTTAAACCGTTACAAGATGCGATTGGCATCGAAAATGGTCTAATGACAACTATCCATGCTTACACTAATGACCAAGTGTTGATTGATGTACGTCATAAAGATTTACGTCGTGCTCGTTCTGCGACAACCAACCTTATTCCAACTAAAACGGGTGCAGCCGCTGCCGTTGGTCTCGTATTGCCAGAATTAAATGGTAAGTTGGATGGTTATGCGGTACGTGTGCCAACAATTAATGTTTCTATGGTGGATTTAACGTTTGTTGCAAAACGTGATACTAATATTGATGAAATTAATAAAGTATTAAAAGACGCATCTGAGGGTGCATTAAAAGGTATCTTAGCCTTTAATACAGATCCATTAGTGTCTTCAGACTTTAACCATACGGCAGTGTCTAGTACTTACGACGCTACGTTAACCAAGGTTAATGGTCGTTTAGTAAAAGTATCTGCTTGGTATGATAATGAGTGGGGCTTTTCTTGCCGTATGTTAGATACGACAGTCGCTATGATGAATGCTAAGTAATTTCGTCGTTTAACCTATACATATTGGCTCTCATACAATGAATGGGAGCCTTTTTTCTAATTTCAACGATAATTCAAAAAATAAAATGGAGTGTCAGAATGCTAAATGTTAAAACATTATCCTCACTTACAAAGTCGGGTGAATTAAAAAATAAAAAAGTATTTATTCGTTCAGATTTAAATGTACCATTCAATGAACAAGGACAGATCACCGAAGATACAAGAATTAAAGCATCAATCCCTGCCATTAAGATGGCTTTAGATGCTGGTGCTGCGGTGATGGTTACATCGCACTTAGGGCGTCCTACAGAAGGCGTATTAAATGAGGAGGATTCATTAAAGCCTGTAGCAAAGCGTTTGTCAGAATTACTTGGTAGAGAAGTACCGCTTGTACAAAACTGGGTAGATGGTGTTGAGGTACAAGCAGGGGAAGTTGTTTTATTAGAGAACTGCCGTGTAAATGTTGGTGAGAAGAAAAATAACGAAGAACTCGCTAAAAAAATGGCTTCTTTGTGTGATATTTATGTTAATGATGCGTTTGGTACAGCCCATCGTGCAGAAGCAACGACTTATGGTATAGCTAAGTTTGCGCCGATTGCTTGTGCTGGTCCTTTATTAGAAGCTGAATTAACGGCTTTGGGGCGTGCATTAAAAGATCCAAAACGTCCATTAGTGGCGATTGTTGGTGGCTCAAAAGTATCTACTAAGTTATCAATTCTCCAGTCATTGGCAGAAAAAGTAGACCAACTTGTTGTGGGTGGTGGTATTGCCAATACATTTATGTTGGCAAAAGGCCTTTCTATCGGTAAATCCTTGGCGGAGCCAGACCAAATTGAGCAAGCCAAAGCTGTTATTGATTTAATGGAAAAACGTGGTGCTACGGTGCCTATCCCGACAGATGTTGTGGTTGGAAAAGAATTTGCTGCGACTACCCCTGCAATTGCCAAAAAAGCGACAGAGGTGGCTGAGGATGAAATGATTTTTGACATTGGTACTGAAACAGCGAATATCTTAGCAGAAATCATTAAAAAGGCAGGTACTATTGTGTGGAATGGACCAGTAGGCGTTTTTGAATTTGATCAGTTTGCCAAAGGAACAGAAACCATTTCTCGAGCGATTGCTGAGTCTTCTGGCTTCTCTATTGCTGGAGGCGGAGATACCTTAGCTGCTATCGCTAAATTTGATATTGCGGATAAGGTGGGTTATATATCTACAGGTGGAGGTGCTTTCTTAGAATTTTTAGAGGGAAAAGTATTACCAGCAGTAGAAATTTTAGAAAAACGTAACGATACATAGATTCTTATTTAAGATACTGATATAGGGTGAAAGAATGGCTTTATTTAAACATAAAGTGTTGATAACAACATTGCTGAGCCTATTTGTAGCGAGTACATTTGCACATGCTGAAATAGCTAATTTACAATCTGTTTATCCTAGTGACGGTGATGAGATTGATGAAGAACAAGCGTTTTTGTTGACATTTGAGGATGAGGTTAATCTTAAATCCCTCGAACAGCAGACTTTTTGCCAATCTACAAATATCGGTGAAGATATTCCTGTTCAACTTGTCTTAGGAAAAGATAGAGAACAAATCCTTAATCGTTTTCCTTGGATGGCGGCGGATAACCCAGCCAAAACCGCTATCGTTCAATGCGGTCGAAAATTGCCAACTGGAGCAAAAGTTAATTTAGTTATTAAAAAAGGCGTAGAAAGCAATACTGGCGATAAAACCTTAAGAGATTCTGTACTGTCTTATAAGGTGAGACCTCCATTTACAGTATTGTTTTCTTGTGAGCGTGTTAAATTAAAAACGCCTTGTTCTCCGTTAGGTGATTTTAGACTCTTGTTCAGTAGTTACGTTAAAAAAGAGATGGCTGATAAAATCAAAGTCACCGTTAATGACAAAGAAATTAAGCCTAGTCTCAAAAATGGTAATGAAGTAGAAACCTTAGTGGATAGTTTGGTATATAAAGGTCCATTTACACCAAATGCTAAGATTTGGGTTACTTTACCCGACAATATGCAAGACGATAGTGGACGTTTAGCACGGAATGCAAAAAAATTCCCGCTAGAATCAGGGTTTGGTGACTATCCTCCATTGCTAAAATTTTCAACAGGTAAGTTCGGCATTATTGAAACCTATGCTAATGCTAAACAAGTTGGAGCAAATTTAATGGAGCAACCTGCGTTGATTCCATTGACGGTGCGTAATGTAGAAAAAGAATTAGGTATCAATGGTAAATTAACCCCTGCAAAAGTTTCTCAGATTAAAGCCCAGAATCATGCTGATATCCGTAAATGGTTAAGTGTGATGGATTCTGTTGATGGGCAACGCACTATCAGTCCTAGAAATTTCGACCGTATCATGGAAGGGTTACCTACTGAGTATAGAGAAAATGAAGCAGAAGTAGATATACGTAATTTGTCTATATTAGAACATCAACAAGGGACAACACAGTTTCAATTACCTGCCTTAAGTGATACAAAGAATGATTCAGAAGTGATTGGTTTGCCTGTTTATCAGCCAGGATTTTATGTTTTTGAAGCACAATCACCACAGTTAGGTTCTATCCTAACTCAAGAGTCTAAGCCTATGTTTGTACGTACGGCAGCGTTAGTCACTAATATGGCTGTGCATTTCAAAACAGGTACAAACGATGCTATGGTCTGGGTTACTCGGCTAGAGGATTCTAAAGTTGTTCCAGATGCAGATGTGATGATTACCAGTTGCAATAATAAAGTGATTGCATCAGGAAAAACAAATCAAGATGGTATTTTTAAGTTCTCAGGAAAAATACCTCAAAATAAAGAGTGCCTATATGATTACAATTATATGGCGAGTGCCAGTATCCCTGCGACTCATCCGATGTCTTATGGCGTTGCTGATTATTCATTTGCCATGAGTGATTGGAATAAAGGCATTCAAAATTGGCAATTTAATGTAGGGTCAAGTTATTCATCTTATGATAGCGATGATACAAAATTAATTATTCATCCTTTACTTAGCCGTACATTATTGCGAGCAGGCGAAACAGTAACGATTAAACATTTTGTACGCCAACAAACACCGAATGGTGTGGCTTTCCCGACGGCTCAAACAGTCTTACCAGACACGGTAGTATTTAACCTATCCGCTCTAGATGAACAAATTAAATTACCATTAAAGTGGCAAACTACTAAAAATGGTAGCCAATATGCCGAGACTACGTGGGTGGTGCCTAAAACAGCCAAAAATGGTGTATATGAGATTAGCTACCAACAAGGTGAAGATGAAAGTTGGGTAAATACGCATACGCCGACCGTTTCATTTCAGGTTGAGGAGTTTAAATTACCTTTCTTGAAAGGTAGTATCCAAGTAAATAGTGAGCAACAGCAGGGAGCTAAATTAATTAATCCTAAGTCATTAACGGCTAATGTTCAGGTAAGTTTTCTTGCTGGAGGTGCTGCCTCTGAGTTACCTATTGAAGTGTCTGCGGTAGCCATTCCAAGTGAGTTTACTGTTAATAATCTTGAGAATGTGAATTTTTCAAACTCTGTAGAGGATGAAGAAGTTAGTCGCAAGGTCTTTTTAGACAAGAAAAAATTAACCTTAGATAAGAATGGAAATAGTCAATTTGTAATTGATAACATTCCTCCTATTAAAGGTCAGACTGACTTATTGATTGAAGTTAGTTTTATGGATCCAAATGGACAAGTACAAACAATTTCGCAAAAAGTGAGTGCGGTGTCAGGTGCTGTAATTCCTGGGATACGTAGTGCGGCTTATTTTGAGCCAAACCAAGACTTCGAGTTTGAAGTGTTGACAGTTAATGCGGAAGGAAAACCTACAGCAAATATGCCAGTGACTGTTAATGCCACTAAGACAAAATATAATGTTGTACGTAAGCGTTTAGTGGGTGGTTTTTATACATATGACTCTAATCCTGTCGTAGAGAACCTTGGGGATTTGTGCTCAGGTACTAGTAATAGTGAAGGGGTATTAAAATGTAAGGTACAACTCAAAGAGGAGGGGGAGTTAGATTTAACAGCGGTGGCCAAAGATGCTAATAATAATGAGTTCATCGTTAATTCTCCGCTATGGGTATTTGAAGGTGCCTCTTGGTATACCGGAAATGATACTGATAGAGTAGACGTTATTACTGATAAAAAAGAGTACAAAATCGGTGATGAGGCTGTTTTTGATGTACGTATTCCATTCAGTCAAGCAACGGCATTGGTGAGTATTGAGCGTGAAAATATTCTTGAATATAAAGTGGTTAATTTCGAGAAAAATAGTTCAACCTTTAAGCTTAAAGTTGAGCAAAATTGGTTGCCAAATGTTTATGTCAATGTGTTATCTGTGCGTGGAAGAATTCGTGGTGACAAAAATGATGCAGGTAAAGTTTGGTTAGCCAATGATGAGCAATCTAATGGGGCAAGTACACTTATTGACTTAGCCAAACCATCATTCAGAATGGGTGTGGTAAAGGTTAATGTCGATAATTCTCAGCAAAAAATCGACCTAGCGTTGAAACTTGATAAGGCAGTTTATCAAGTGAAAGAAAAGGCAACCGTTGATATTTCTGCTACCTTGCCAAACAACCAACCTGCCAGTAATGCCAATGTAACCTTGTTTGTTGTTGATAAGGCATTATTGGAATTAGCAAAAAATAATACGACTGATTTATTGGCAGTGATGAACCCAGAACGTTCTTGGGATATCGAAACAGCGACAGCTCAAGGTGAGATTGTCGGACGACGTCACTATGGACGTAAGGCTATTCCTGCTGGTGGTGGCGGTGGTTTGGCACCAACACGCGAGTTATTCGATGCATTGGTATTTTGGAAAGCCAATCTTGTCCTAGATGATAAAGGAACGGCAAAAGTCGAATTCCCATTAAACGATAGTATTTCTCAATTTGAGGTAGTTGCTGTTGCTGAATCAGGTAATGACTTATTTGGTACGCAAAAAATTGATTTGTCTAGTCGTCAAGACTTGCAGATTATTTCTGGATTACCGCTTGTCATTCGCGATGCCGATGCATTTGAAGCACAAATTACCCTAAGAAATACTACCGATAGAACGATGACGGTAACTGTAGATGGTAGTGTTAAGAAAGGGCATGATCAAGCATTATCGCTAGAGCCTAGAGAGGTGAGTATCCCTGCTGGTAGAGCACAGACAATGACATGGTCGGTAGATCCTATTCGATTAAGTGATACTGAGGGACGTCAGAACTTGGTATGGACATTTAATGCTAAAGAAGCTAATGCATCGGTTCAAAAACCCGCTCAAGATCGTGTAGTGATTAACCAAGCATTAATTCCTTATGTGCCTGTTACCATCAGAAATGCTCAGCTTATTAGTATTGCCGCCGATTCAAAGGGAACTAATGTGCCTATTCAAGCACCGACTAGGGCTTTAACCATTAATGATAAAGTTCGTGGCGGTATCCAAGTACAATTGCAGAAAAATCTAAGTGCCAGTCTTGATGGTGTAAAACGCTATTTTAAAGAGTATCCCTATATTTGCTTTGAACAACAAGCATCAGTAGCGTTAGGGTTAGATGACCATTCTGCTTGGAATGACTTGATGGCACAAATTTCTAGCTATATGGATGATTTAGGCTTTGTACGTTATTACCCATCAGCTTATCTACAAGGAAGCCCTTTACTCAATGCTTACCTATTATCTATTTCTGCAGAGTCAGCAAAAGTTGGGCAGCCATTTGAAATCCCTGAAAATGCTAGACAAAAAATGTTAGAAGCCTTGGTCAATTATTTACAAGGTAGAGTAAACCGTAACCGTGACTGGAAACCATTACCAGATTCAGTCGATTATCAATTGACTTTATTGGCGGCGGCGGCAAGATATAATGCCGTTACCCCTAATATGCTTGATAATTATTCATTAAATGATTCCTATACAGCCTTAGGTCTTGTTAATCTGTATACGATTTATCAGCATTTAGACGGTGTTGACCAGAAACAGGGACTGAAAATATTGCGTGAAGCTATTTTGAATAAAATGGTTAAACAAGGCGATAGTATGGTATTCAAAGAGGCGACTAAACTGAATGGTTTATGGTGGCTGATGGAGGATAACAAAACTGTCTTAGCCAGACTAATTTCCGCTGTAGCTAATGATCCAATGTGGAAAGAAGAGGTGCCGTATCTTACTAATGCTTTAGTTAAAGCACAGGATAAAGGTCAATGGGGTATGACGACTAATAATGTGTTAGGGGCGTTGGCGATTAAGAACTTTAGCCGAGTATTTGAGCGTGTCCCAGCGAGTGGTGAAGTTAATATTCGCATGAGTGGTGCTGGGTATGGTGAGCCACAACAGTGGAATGGCGTAGCATTGAATCAAACAATAGTTACGCCTTGGCTCGATAAAAAACCAGCCAATTTACACCTAAATTTAGCGGGTAAAGGAACGGTATGGGCAACAGTCTCAACACTAGCAGCAGTGAATCCTGTTGAGCCAACATATGCTGGTTATCGGGTAGAAAAGGTGATTGAGCCTGTCACACGACGACTTACTGGACAATGGTCAGTTGGCGATGTGTATCGTGTAAAAATTAAAATTACAGCCGATGCACCGATGACATGGGTAGTGCTAAGCGATCCTGTTCCAAGTGGATCAACTATTTTAGGTAGTGGTTTAGGTCGTGACTCTGCTATTTTATCGAATAGTCAGAATACCGAAGATAACTATCTAAATCCTGATTTTGTGGAACGTAAGGCGGATATTTATCGTGCCTATTATCAGTTCGTGGATCAGGGAGAAGTTAACCTTAGTTACACGGTGAGATTAAATAGTGTCGGTCGATTTACTATGCCACCAACACGAGTTGATGGTATGTATGCACCGTCTGTATTTGGAGAAACAATTAATACTGACTTTTATGTGAAAACTCACTAATGACGAGTGAGTGAGAAAGCATCCAAGGATTGAACATGAGAAAATATCTAGTCAAGAGCCTAGTGTTTTTATTAATCCTTGCGATGCTTTTTTTATTAGTATTGAGAATAATTATTGCCACTATTGATACCCCAACGTATCAATCTGTTAGACAAAATAATCAAAGCTCTTATATCCAAATTTTTGATAGACAACAACAATCATTATCTTCTATTCGAACTGACTTTGATACGAGAAAAAGTGAGTGGGTTGAGGAAAAAGACTTTTCAGAACATTTGAAACAAGCCGTTTTGCGTTCAGAAGATAAACGTTTTTATCAGCATCATGGTGTTGATTGGATTGCCTTAGCAAATGCTTTCAGGGGCTACTTGCTGCAGGTAGATAAACGAGGGGCATCTACTATCACGATGCAATTAGTAGGTTTATTAGACCCTTCATTGCAAGGTAGCGGACAACGTAGATTATGGCAAAAAATAAAACAACTATACTATGCTCAAAGTCTAGAAATGCATTGGACAAAGGCACAAATTTTGGAGGCCTATCTTAATCTTGTGCCATTAAGAGGTGAGGTGGTAGGTATGCCAAGTGGTGCTAAGACTTTTTTCCAAAAATATACCTATGCGTTGAATAAACGGGAAGCGAGTGTATTAGCAGCGATGCTACGGGCACCAAATGTATCTGTTTCTCTATTGGCAAAACGTGCTTGTTTATTAATAGAGTCGAAGACATGTGACTATATGCCAGACTTTATTGCGAATGCTGTAAACTCTCCGCAAAGTTATTATTTAGATAATCCAGAAGAAACCCCTCATTATGCTAGAGCGTTATTAAGTGAGTATCAAAAAAATAAACTTACTATACCACCAGTTATCCGTTCAACCATAGATAAGAAATTGCAGCAATATGTGAAGCAACGAGTGCATGCTAGATTAGTTGAGCTGTTCCAAGAAAAAGTGAGTGATGCTGCTGTGGTCGTTCTGGATAATAACTCTGGTGAAATTCTTGCCTATCTAGGGTCATCAGCCAACTTATCGAATGCGTCTCAGGTAGACCATGTGCAAGCATTGCGTCAAGCAGGATCAACCTTAAAACCTTTTCTTTATGCTCAGGCGTTTGATAATAGATTATTGACAGCAGCATCATTACTGAATGATAGTGAAATGAGTGTCGCTGTTGATACAGGTTTATATATTCCTCAAAATTATGATAAAGGCTTTAAAGGATGGGTATCTGTTCGTACAGCATTGGCATCGTCATTGAATATTCCTGCCGTACAAACTTTAACTATGATAGGTGCTGAAGATTTTCGAGATGAATTGGTTGCTTTGGGGCTGCCTTTGTATGAAAGTGGTGACTATTATGGCTATAGTCTTGCTCTAGGAAGTGCGGATATTACCTTATTAAGTTTAACCAATGCTTATCGTGCATTAGCCAATAAAGGGATTTATTCGCCAGTACAATGGATAAATTCTGAGTATTCAAACCCTCATCAATCAGAAAATCGCACCAAAGATACGGGAAAAGAAATACGTGTATTTAGTGAGCAAAGTGCATGGATCATCCAACACATTTTATCTGATCGGACAGCAAGAACTATCACTTTTGGTTTGGATAGTGCTTTGAGTACGCCTTATCATACGGCGGTAAAAACGGGAACCAGTAAAGATATGCGAGATAATTGGACAATAGGTTGGTCACCGAAATATACCGTTGGGGTTTGGGTGGGTAATAGTGCAGGCGAAAGTATGCGTAATATTAGTGGTGTTTCTGGGGCTGCACCTATTTGGCATGATGTGATGGATTATTTGCATAAAAATAATAATGTATTTTTTGACCCAATGCCTCAAGGGATAGTGGCGAAACAAGTGCATTATGAGCCTACTGTTGAGGCAGATCGACAAGAGTTTTTTATTCATGGTACAGAAATGGATGTGGTAAGACTATCACAACAATCACCGCATACAGAAGAGTCTGATATAACGACCGATGTTACAGTTAATGCCATGATTAGTCAGCCTACAGATGGCACAATTATTGCCATCGATCCTGATATTCCAGTGTCTCAGCAAGCTTTAAAACTAGCCGCAAATAATGTTAATCAGCAACGAGCAGATCGTATTATTTGGTATTTGAATGGGAAAGAAATTAGCCGAGAAAACCCGTATTATCTCCCCATTACAACAGGTAAATTTACGCTTGAATTATTCTCAATTGATGGTAGGAAACTAGACGAAGTGCATTTTTCTGTGCGAGGAATACGTTAATCTAAATAATTATCGGTTTCTCGGTTATGATAAAAACAAATGATTTGTAATAGTCATAAACAAAGTTCATGAATGGGTAAGCAATGGATACATTAAAAGTAGCGGTGGGGCAATTTCCTGCCAGTAATGATATAGAAGAAAATAAGCAATTTATTAGCCAACTTGTCAATAAAGCTGCCATGGCAAAAGTTGAGTTATTGGTACTTCCGGAAGCATCAATGTGCTCTTTTGCATCAGAGCTTAATGTATTAAGAGAGATGTCACAACGGCATACACCAGACTTTATTGAGTTTATCAAGCAATTAAGCATACAGCATAATATGCATATTGTTGTTGGTGTACTGAGCCTTAATAAAGATACTGCAGAGCAACGTGTACAGAACCAATTATTAGTATTGAATAATAAAGGGGAAGTGATTAGCCAATACAATAAGATTCACGTATATGATGCGTTCAAATTTAAAGAATCTGACAAAGTACAACCTGGAACGCTTTATGAAGATGGTTCAATGTTTGGTATTTTTAAGATTAAAGAATTTTGCTTTGGTTTGATTAATTGCTATGATTTGCGCTTTCCTGAATTAGCTCGTGCTTTAGTGAGTAGAGGAGTTAATGTGTTAAGTATTAGTGCGAATTGGATACCTGGCGCATATAAAGAAATGCATTGGGATTTATTGCTACGCACACGAGCAGTAGAAAATACCTCATATGTGTTAGCGAGTGGACAAACGGCACCTAAAGGCGTGGGTCAAAGTATGGTTATTGACCCTATGGGATTTGTATTAGCTAGCTGTGGCGAACAAGTGGGTATACAAGTTCAAGACCTTTCTATCAAGAGAATAGAAGAGGTGAGAGAGTTATTACCTTGTTTAGCCAATCGTCGGTTAGTGTAATTTTTTATTAAGTTTTGAAGGTTAAATAGTCTTTAGTCTTAATACGCTTTAAAATAGAGAAATTATAGATTTTCAAATTATCTAGGAGTTTTTGTATGGCACTCGTGTCAATGCGTCAATTATTAGACCATGCGGCGGAAAATGGTTATGGCTTACCAGCCTTTAATGTGAATAATCTTGAACAAGTTCAAGCGATTATGGAAGCCGCCAAAGAAACCAATAGCCCTGTTATCATGCAAGCTTCTGCTGGTGCACGTAAATATGCGGGTGAACATTTCTTGAAATATTTAATTCAAGCGGCTGTAGAGTCTTATCCTGAAATTCCGGTTGTCATGCATCAAGATCATGGACAATCGCCAGCTATTTGTAAAGGAGCTATTGATTTAGGTTTCTCTAGTGTGATGATGGATGGATCCTTAATGTCTGACGGTAAATCAGTCGCTAGTTATGAGTACAATGTTGATGTAACGAAAGAAGTTGTTCAAATGGCTCATGCCTTGGGTATCTCTGTTGAGGGTGAGTTAGGTGTATTGGGCTCATTAGAAACAATGCAGGGTGATAAAGAAGACGGTCACGGTGCAGATGGTACATTGACACGTGAACAATTATTGACAGACCCTGAGCAAGCAGCTGACTTTGTTCGTCAAACGCAGGTTGATGCGTTGGCAATTGCTATTGGTACAAGTCATGGTGCTTACAAATTCACACGTAAGCCGACAGGTGATATTCTTTCTATCCAACGTATCAAAGAGATTCATGCTCGCTTACCTAACACACATATCGTGATGCATGGTTCTTCAAGTGTACCTCAAGAGTTGCTCGAAGAAATTCGTCAATTCGGTGGTGATATGAAAGAAACTTACGGTGTGCCTGTAGAAGAAATTCAAGAAGCGATTAAATATGGTGTTCGCAAAGTGAATATTGATACAGATATTCGTTTAGCGATGACGGCAGCAGTGCGCCGTTTCTTGTTTGAAAACCCTTCAAAATTTGACCCACGTGAGTTCAATAAACCAGCACGTGAGGCGGCGAAAAAAGTATGTATCGCCCGTTATGAGGCATTTGGTGCAGCTGGTCAAGCTAGTAAAATTAAACCAATTTCATTAGTGGATATGGCTGCTCGCTATGCAAAAGGTGAACTAGCACAACAAGTGAAGTAATCGCTGATTGTTAGTGTGTTGTGACAAAAATAACTCCATAGGCATATAGTGTTTATGGAGTTATTTGTTGTTGGGAGAGTGGTGATTATTGCCGTATAGCCAGTTAGTGTGGGTCATGATAGGGGTAAGATTTAACCGTTGTTTAGCCAACAATTCTTAAATACTAAAAAACTGACAGGGTATAAACATAATAATGCCCAAAGTGGTTTAACTATTTACTACGTTTTGCTCTAATAACCTCTATCACAGCAGGTAAGACAGAAATAATAATAATGGCTACTAATACTAAGCCGAGGTTATTTTTGACAACTGGAATATTAGCAAAGAAATATCCTGCATAAGAGAAAAGGACAACCCATAATGCACCACCAATAACGTTATAGCGTAAAAAATTCCCATAATGCATATTTGCCATACCCGCAACAAAGGGAGCAAAGGTACGGATGATAGGTACAAAACGAGCAATGATAATGGTTTTACCTCCATATTTTTCGTAGAATGCATGTGTTTTGTCTAAATAGCTTTGACGGAAAATTTTTGAATCTGGATTAGAAAATAGTCTTTGCCCAAAAAACTTTCCAATGGTGAAATTAACCACATCACCTAGTATCGCTGCCGCAATGAGGACACCCACCATGACATGAATATTCATTCCCCCAACAGCGGCAATACCACCCGCAGCAAATAGTAAAGAATCCCCCGGAAGAAAAGGAGTAACTACAAGACCTGTTTCACAAAAAATAATCAGAAATAAAATGGCATAAATCCAAAGTCCGTAACTGGCAGATAAGGCGGTCAAGTGTTGATCAATGTGAAGAATAAAATCAATAATAGTTGAAATCATGAGTCTGTGGGTGAATAATAAAATCAACGGATATTGTAAGGGAAAATAGAGCTATTTGTAGTAAAATAAGCCATCATTTTTTGTAATTTAAAGGGCTTATCGTGAGTACATTACATCAATCTAGTTTGAAATCGTTACCTTTATTAGCACGTGGAAAAGTGCGTGACATGTATGCTGTGGGTGATGACAAATTATTAATTATTGCGAGCGATCGTATTTCTGCTTTTGATGTAATTTTAGATGACCCGATTCCAGGTAAAGGTCAGGTACTTACTGAGCTAACAGAATTCTGGCTCAAAAAACTTGCTCATATTATCCCAAACCATGAAACTGGTATTCGCCCTGAAGATGTTGTTGCACCTGATGAGCTCGAACAAGTCAAGGGGCGTGCGATGGTAGTGAAAAGATTGAAACCAGTGCTGGTTGAGGCGGTAGCTCGTGGCTATATTATTGGCTCTGGCTGGAAAGATTATCAAGCAACGGGCTCTGTTTGTGGGGTTAAATTACCTGAAGGCTTAAAACAAGCCAGTAAATTACCAGAGCCTATTTTTACACCTGCGGCAAAGGCAGACTTAGGTGAGCATGATGAAAATGTGAGCTTTGAGCATGTAGTGAATGTAGTAGGTAAAGAGCTAGCTGAGCAGATTCGTGACGTTACTTTGCGCTTATACAAAGAAGCCTCTGACTACGCAGCAACAAAAGGCATTATTATTGCTGACACAAAATTTGAGTTTGGTCTTGATGAAAATGGCAAACTCCATTTAATGGATGAAGTGTTGACGCCTGATTCCTCTCGCTTTTGGCCGGCTGATACTTATCAAGAGGGTACAAGTCCAGCATCTTTTGATAAACAATTTGTACGTGATTGGTTAGAGACACAGGTATGGGATAAAACACCTCCTGCGCCACGTTTGCCTAAAGATGTATTGGAAAAAACAGCGGCTAAATATCGTGAAGCGTTAGATCGTTTACGTGGCTAATATAAAAATTTGTTTATATTTAAATCGAGTTAGGATTAGACATGACTGTAGCTAAAGTTGGCGTCATTATGGGCTCCTCTAGTGATTGGGATATCATGCAAAATGCTGTACGCATTTTAAAAGATTTTGGTGTTGAGTATGAAGCACAAGTGATTTCAGCACATAGAATGCCTCATGATATGGTGGAGTATGGTGCAAAAGCCTATGCAAATGGTATTCGAGCTATTATTGCCGGTGCAGGAGGAGCAGCACATTTGCCGGGTATGATGGCCGCATTAACAGAGGTACCTGTATTTGGCGTACCTGTGCCATCACGGTATTTGCGAGGTGAGGATTCGTTGCTATCTATTGTACAAATGCCTAAGGGAGTGCCTGTGGCTACATTTGCTATTGGCGAGGCTGGTGCAGCGAATGCTGCGTTGCATGCTATCGCAACATTGGCGATGACGGATGAACATCTGCGAGCTAAATTAATTGAGTTTCGTCAGAAACAAACACAAGTAGCAAGAGCGATGACATTACCAGAGGTAAGTAGCCATGAGTGAAAAACAACCGTTGCCTTATAACACCGTGTTACAACCCGGACAAACGCTGGGTATGTTAGGTGGTGGACAATTGGGCCGTATGTTTTGTCATGCTGCACAGAGTATGGGGTATAAGGTTGTCGTGCTTGAGCCTCATGTAGCTAGTCCAGCTGGTAGTGTGGCTGAATATGAAGTTGTAGCGAGTTATGATGATGAAGACGGCTTGGCTAAGCTACTGGATTATACAAATGCTGTTACGACAGAGTTTGAGAATGTACCAGCTACGAGTCTTAAGTATCTTTCTATGCAAGCGCGGGTAAGTCCATCCGCTGCTGCTGTGGCTGTTGTACAAGATCGTATTGCTGAAAAGGCTTTTATTTCCTCTCAAGGTATTGATGTTGCCCCCTATGCTGAAGTTAGAACGGCAACAGATTTAGCTCAAGTTCCAGCGACATTATTCCCGGGAATTTTAAAAGCCGCAAGACTAGGCTATGACGGCAAAGGACAAGCAAGAGTTAAGACGATAGATGAGGCTATAGAGGCATTTAAATCATTTGGTGAAGTGCCTTGCGTACTAGAAGCTATGTTGCCATTGAAAAAAGAAATATCTGTTGTTATGGCACGAGGTTTCTCTGGAGATGTAGTTACCTTTCCAGTTGGCGTGAATACTCATATTAATGGAATCTTATCTAGTTCAGTGGTAGGGATTGAATCCATTTCTCCTCTCATCGAACAAAAAGCCAAAGAAGCAGCAGTGAAAATTGCTTCAGGTTTAAACTATTTTGGTGTTATGTGTGTTGAGTTTTTTGTTCTTGAAGATGATAGTGTGGTAGCCAATGAAATTGCACCACGTCCCCATAATAGCGGTCATTACACAATGAATGCTTGCCTTACTAGCCAATTTGAACAGCAAGTTCGTGTATTAGCTGGTATGCCATTAGGAGCAACGGATTTATTAGCGCCGACAATTATGCTGAATATTCTTGGAGATAGTTGGTTTATTGATAGTCAAGAGGCCAAAGAACCTGATTGGGATAAAGTATTAGCCTTACCAGGTGTCCATATGCATTTATATGGAAAGGCAGAGGCTAGAAAAGGGCGTAAGATGGGGCATGTGAATATCGTCAATAAAGATCCTCAACAGGTGTTACACTATGCTCGTCAAGTAAGTGAAATTTTACATTTGAATGCGCATGTCTGATACTTATTTATTTGATTCAACCCTTATTGAAGCGGCTAAAAAACTGTTAAATGGGGAATTAGTCGCGTTTCCTACAGAAACAGTCTATGGTTTAGGAGCAGATGCTGAAAATCCTGATGCTGTTACGAAGATTTATCAAGCTAAAGGACGTCCTGCTAATCATCCTCTGATTGTGCATATTGCACCTGATGCAAATATTCACTATTGGGCATCTTCTGTTCCGGAGGAAGCGTTTGCCTTAATGGAGGTATTTTGGCCAGGTCCTTTAACACTTATCCTCCCCAAGGCTGATCATATTCCTTCTGCTGTGAGTGGAGGACAACATAGTATTGGTATACGATGCCCCTCTCATCCCGTGGCACAGCAATTATTAAAAGCGTTTGCTATGCTAAAAACCAATGGTCAAGGGGGAGTAGCAGCACCTTCTGCCAATAAGTTTGGGCATGTCTCACCTACGAGTGCGGTGCATGTTCGTTCTGAGTTCCCTGAAGAAATAGCCTCAGGAATATTGTCTGTATTAGAAGGGGATGATTCGGAAATTGGAATTGAATCGACGATTGTAGATCTTTCTCGTGTTAAAGATGGGGTAGGGGCTGTTTTACTAAGACCGGGGCATATTACCCGATCACAATTGGCAGAAGTTTTGGGCTACCAGCCGGCTAGTCCAGATAAATCAGCGCCACGTGTTTCAGGTTCTTTGAAAGCACATTATGCGCCTAATACTCCCTTACAACTTATCAAAGAAGCAGATCTAGATAGGTTACCGAGTCTGGTGCCTGCAACAGAAAAATGGGCTGTGTTGACTTTTGCAGATATAGATACGCTTCCTAGTAGTTCAAATTTAAATTATTTTAATGTATCGACCAATGCACAAGATTATGCACATGATATTTATGCCTTGTTACGTCAATTAGATACTAAAGGGTTTCAGCGTATTATGGTGCAATCACTTCCACAAGATGATGATAATTGGGAAGCCTTAAATGATCGATTACAAAGGGCAGCAGCGGCGTTTGAGTAGGTTATAGTTTACAACCTAAATTGCTAGTCTCAAAATATACCCCATAAGTTTGTTATCTAACTTATGGGGTCAGCTCCCTAATAGAGCTTTGTTTTTTGACTAAATAAACGATTAAGGTTTAATCGCCACTTTTAGTACACCGTCTCGTTGATTAGCGAATAAATCATAAGCAGCAACGATATCATCTAGCTTGTATTCATGGGTAACGAGCGCTTTGAGATCTATGCGGTCACTTTGAATAACTTTCATTAGGCGACGCATACGTTCTTTACCACCAGGGCAAAGCGCTGTATTAATTTTGTGATCACCTAAACCAGCTGCAAATGCACTCACAGGGATAACTAAGTCTTCTGAGTAAACACCTAGACTTGATAATGTACCGCCTGGTTTTAATACGCGCAAAGCCGTCTCAAATGTTTTTTGAGTACCTAAACACTCAATAGCAGAATCAGCGCCACGACCTTTAGTGATTTTCATGACCTCTTCAACGACATCAACCTCACGGAAGTTTAGAGTCACATCGGCACCCATTTTTTGAGAGATAGTCAAACGCTCATTAATCCCATCTACAGCAATCACTGTTGAAGCACCTAAGAGTCGGGCACCTGCTGTCGCACATAAACCGATAGGGCCTTGTGCAAAAACAACCACAAAATCACCTAAGCGAATATTAGCATTTTCTGCTCCTTTGAAGCCTGTAGACATAATATCAGGACACATCAATACTTGTTCGTCAGTAAGTCCGTCAGGAATAGGTTCTAGGTTAGCTTGTGCATCAGGTACGAGGACATAGTCAGCTTGAGTCCCGTCAATAATATTACCAAAGCGCCAACCTGCTGTTGCCTTATAGCCATGGCAAGAACAAGTCCCATCAGCAGTTAAATAAGCACCGTCTTGAGATGGTACACCATCTTGGCAAGGGTAAGAAGTGAAACTAGGACAAATCGCACCAGCAATGACACGCTGACCCTCATGATAACCTTTTACATTGCTACCAAGTTTTTCAATAACACCTACAGGCTCATGACCTACAGTCAGCCCTTTGGCGACAGGGTATTCTCCTTTGAGAATATGCACATCAGTACCACAAATAGTAGTAGTTGTAATACGAATTAAGGCATCGTTTGGACCAACATCGGGAATAGGCTTTTCTACAAGCTCAATTCTACCTGGTTCAATAAATGCTGCGGCTCTCATCATTGCCATAATACTATCCTCCTAGTCAGTTGAAAGGAACACTTAAAATAGCTAATTCTGATGCTTTTATCATAGTCCTTTTAGATGAAGAAATGATGAAAATAGATGGAAAATAATAATTTAGTTGGTCTTTAGCTATAGCTAGTGTTTTAAGGGTGTTTTAATAAAAAAAATTAATTAAATATGCGCTGAAAAATGGAAAAGTATTTTGTATTTAAGCAAGCCTTAAATTTTCTTTCATAACAGTCAATAATGACATAAAAAACGATGTTAAATCATATCTAAGAATGTCATCTTTAAATAAATACAATTAATGATAATTCCACAGTATTTGTTGTGATAGTTACATAGTTTATGGTTCTAATTTTGTTGGCGGAATTTTTATTTGCTTATGCTCTTTTTGTCTTTCTTGAAAATAAAAAAATTGCCCTCAATTAAAGGCAGATTTATTAGCTTATTTTCAGGAGATTATTGATGTCTACTGCACAAACCATGGGTTTTCAAACAGAAGTTAAACAATTACTTCAATTGATGATTCATTCTCTTTATTCAAATAAAGAAATTTTCTTACGTGAATTAATTTCAAATGCTTCGGACGCATGTGATAAATTGCGTTTTGAATCACTACAACATCCAGAGTTATTAGCCGAAGATACTGAGCTTCGTATTCGAGTCTCTTATGATGAAGCAAATAAAACCATTACCATTGAGGATAATGGGATTGGTATGAGTCGCGATGATGTTATTGCTCATTTGGGAACGATTGCACGTTCTGGGACGAAAGAATTCTTTGCTTCATTAACAGGAGATCAACAGAAAGATGCCCAATTGATTGGACAATTTGGGGTGGGTTTTTATTCTGCTTTTATTGTGGCAAAACAAGTACAAGTACTTACTCGAAAAGCGGGATTAGCGGCGAATGAAGCGGTGAAATGGGTATCTGAGGGACAAGGTGAATATACGATTGATACCGTTACCAAAGAGAGTAGAGGTACAAGCATTACCTTGTTTTTGAATGAAGACGGTGAAGAGTTTTTAAATGGTTGGAAATTAAAAGAAATTCTACGTCGTTATTCAGACCATATTTCTTTGCCTGTACAGATGCCAAAAGAAGAATATGACCAAGAAGCTCAGACAATGAAAAAAAGTAATGAGTGGGAGTTAGTTAATCAGGCAAATGCACTATGGACACGCAATAAGTCAGATATTAGTGAAGAGCAGTACAAAGAGTTTTATAAACACATCAGCCATGATTTTAATGATCCGTTAACGTGGACGCATAATCGTGTAGAAGGGCGTAGTGAATATACTCAGTTACTTTATATTCCCAAAAATGCACCGTTTGATTTATACGATCGTGATGCCAAACATGGTGTAAAACTTTACGTAAAACGTGTATTTATCATGGATGATGCGGAGCAATTATTACCGAATTATCTGCGTTTTGTTCGAGGTATTATTGATTCTGCTGATTTGCCATTAAATGTATCACGTGAAATTCTACAAGAAAGTCGTGATGTGAAAACGATTCGAGAAGGATCTGCTAAACGTGTTTTGAGTATGCTAGAAGATTTGGCAGAAAATCGTCCAGCAGATTATGCAAGCTTTTGGGCGGAGTTTGGACAAGTGCTCAAAGAGGGTTTAGGAGAGGATCAAAGTAATCAGGAGCGAATTGCTAAGCTATTGCGCTTTGCTTCCACACATGATGAGCAAGCGACACAAACCGTGTCATTAGCAGATTATGTGTCACGTATGAAAGAAGGACAAGATAAGATTTACTATATTGTCGCTGAAAGTTTTGCCAATGCAAAAAGTAGCCCCCATTTAGAGATTTTCCGTAAAAAAGGAATTGAAGTCTTACTATTATCTGATCGTGTTGATGAATGGGCGTTGAACTTCTTCAAAACATTTGAAGGTAAATCATTGGTGTCTATTTCTAAAGGTGGATTAGATTTAGCAGCTTTTGAAGATGAGGAAGAAAAGAAACATCAAGAAGAAGTGGCAGAAAATGTGAAACCTTTGGTAGAACGTTTGCAAACAGTCTTAAAAGATAGAGTTAAAACAGTAGAGATAACCAACCGCTTGGTTGATTCTCCAGCATGCGTAGTAGTAGGGCAACATGAGTTAAGTCCACATCTATTGCGTATGTTAAAGTCAGCTGGTCAAGAAATCCCTGATATCAAACCTACACTCGAAATTAACCCTAATCATGCGTTAATTGAAAAAATGAAGCAGGTAAATGAGGCGGATTTTGCAGATTGGGCAAACGTTTTATTAGATCAAGCGATGCTTGTTGAAGGTGCTCAATTAGAAAACCCAGCTGAGTTTGTACAGAAGCTAAATCGGTTATTGGCAAGTGTATAGTGAATGGTAATGCTCTTGGTAAAGGTGAATAAATTTATGTTAAATTTAAAACTATTTTTCTCTGTATTAAGACAACTCTATTTAACTATTTAATGTTGATGTACAGTATTTAAAGTGACTCTAAAAGTGTATTGACTTATCATTTTAGGAAGAGCTTTACACGATAAGTATTGCTTTACTGTTATTCAGAGCATCACAGAAATTTTCTCTGTGATGCTTTTTTCATGACACTAATTTTTCGACTTGTTTATCGATCTATCGTGGAAAACGTCCACCATCATAACTACACCAGCGATTAGCTAAAAAGCTGGTCGCCTTTAAATAGAGTAAAAATACCTAAAAGAAAGAAAATGGCAGCGGCAATGGTGTGTACAACTTTCATTGGAATTTTTTGGGCGAATTTTTCACCCAAGAATACAGCGGGGACATTGGCAATTAACATGCCTAATGTTGTTCCTATAATCACTAAAATTGGTTGATCAAAACGAGCGGCCATTGCAACGGTTGCAATTTGTGTTTTATCGCCCATTTCTGCGAGGAAAAAGGCAATACAGGTTACCCCAAAGACCCCAAATTTTTGTGAGTAATCTGCTTGTTCATCATCAAGTTTATCGGGAATCATGATCCAAATTGCCATAGCGATAAACGAAATGCCTAATACCCAACGTAATATTTCAGGGCTAACTTGCGTGGTTACCCAAGCACCTAGTGCACCAGCTAATGCGTGATTGAGCAGAGTGGCGCAGATAATACCAAGGATAATAGGAAGAGGTTTTTTGAAACGAGCGGCTAGTAAAAAAGCGAGTAATTGAGTCTTATCGCCCATTTCGGCGAGAGCAACAACACCAGTAGAGATGAGAAGTGCGTTCATTATGATTCCTTAAGCCGGATACTAATCAATAAAAGACGAATGACCATACTTCTCGTATCCGGCAGGAAGAGAAATACAATCAAAGGTCTTGTCAAATTAGCTATCACTAATCGTTTACGCCATAGCAAGTGTTGCCAAGTATGTTGACGTAAACCTTCTTAAAGAAGAGACTACTCCCCAATGAGTAAGCGTATTGTAAATAAAAATTCCTAGGAGGTCAAATTCATCTAATGGTAACTGCTAGTATTTTCCAACAGAAAATTCAAATATGATGAGAAAAAAACATAAAGAAATAATACTGAAGAATGCGTTTAATTGACCATCTATGTAGGAACTTGTATGGAGAAAGACTTAATTCTAGAAACCAAGCAGCTCACTAAAAACTTTCTAGGGTTTATTGCTGTTAATAATGTTGACTTGCATGTACAACGAGGCAATATTCATGCTTTAATTGGTCCTAATGGGGCAGGTAAGACAACGTGTTTTAACCTATTAACTAAGTTTTTAAAGCCAACGTCTGGTGAGATTTATTTTAATGGCGAAAATATTACCCAAACTAAGCCAGCACAGATTGCTCGTAAAGGAATTATTCGTTCATTTCAAATATCTGCTGTTTTTCCCGAATTAACCGTCTTAGAAAATGTGCGTATTGGTTTTCAACGCACACACACTAATACGTATAACTTTTTACGAAGTGATAGTTCATTAAATAGATTAAACAATCGTTGTAGAGAATTATTGGCAGAGGTTGATTTATTAGAGTTTGAGAATCATATCACAGCCGATTTACCTTATGGACGTAAAAGGGCATTGGAGATTGCGACAACGCTTGCGATGGAGCCAGAGTTAATGTTGCTTGATGAGCCAACACAAGGAATGGGCTTGGAGGACGTGGAGCGGACCACCCAATTAATTAAAAAAGTAAGCACTGGTCGTACCATTCTTATGGTAGAGCACAATATGAATGTCATTTCATCGATTGCTGATTGTATTACGGTATTAGCTCGTGGGGCTGTATTAGCCGAGGGCACTTATGCTGAAGTATCTACAAATCCCGCTGTGATGGAGGCATATATGGGGACAAGTGAAGGTGTTCTAGAGGGGGCTCATTGAGATGAGTACGTTAGCGTTAGAAATTAAGGATTTACATGCATGGTATGGTGAGTCACATATTTTACATGGTGTCAATATTCAAGTGCCAAAAGGACAGGTAGTCACACTATTAGGGCGTAATGGTGCTGGACGTACTACCACATTACGTGCCATTATGGGATTGACAGGACAGCGTAAGGGATCGATCAAAATTCATGGTACAGAATCTATAGGATTACCTACCTATAAGGTCGCTCATTTAGGTGTAGGGTATTGTCCAGAAGAAAGAGGTATTTTTGCTAGTTTGACGACAGAAGAAAACTTACTATTACCGCCACATCTTAAAACTAAGCAACGTGATATTGGGATGTCTGTGGAGGAAATTTATCAAATGTTTCCTAACCTTTTGGAACGTCGCTTGTCTCCAGGTACGCGTTTATCTGGTGGAGAACAACAGATGCTAGCCGTGGCAAGAATCCTACGTACGGGAGCCAATATTTTGCTGTTGGATGAAATTTCCGAAGGTTTAGCACCTGTCATTGTACAGGCCTTAGCACGTATGATTGTGGCGCTCAAAAATAAAGGATTCACGATTGTGATGGTAGAGCAAAATTTTAAATTTGCTGCTCCATTGGCAGATCAATTCTATGTGATGGATCATGGCGAAGTGGTGGAGTGTTTTACTGCCTCTCAACTTAGTAGCAAAGAACAAACATTACACACCTTACTTGGTGTTTAAAAACAAACTAGTCTAGAAACTGAGGTGACATATAGTATGAAGTTCAAATTCAGCTGTTTAACAGCAAGCCTAGCTGCGATGAGCATGACTAGTGCTATGGTACAAACTATTTCTAATGATGTTATTCGTATCGGTCATATTACCGATATGTCAGGCGTTTATTCTGATATTGATGGTCCGTCTGGCACTGAAGCTATTAAAATGGCTATTGCTGATGCTGGTGGTGAAGTAAATGGCAAGAAAATTGAAGTATTAACGTTTGACCATCAAAACAAAGCAGACTTAGCGTCAGCTAAAGCTCGCGAGTGGATTGACCAAGAACATGTAGATATTATTGTGGGTGGAACCAATTCGGCAGCAGCTCTTGCCGTTGCTCGTTTAGCAGCAGAGAAAAAAGTTCCTTATATTCAATTAGGAGCAGGCTCAACGCAATTAACTAATGAAGCGTGCACTCCTTTCACAATTCACTATGGATATAGTACCAAGGCACTGGCGAATGTAACTGGCGGGGCGGTAGTAAAAGAGGGTGGTAAAGATTGGTTCTTTATTACAGCTGATTATGCGTTTGGTCATAGTCTAGAAAAAGACACCGTTGCTGTAGTCAAAAAATCAGGTGGTACGGTAAAAGGCGCTGTGAAAGTACCATTGAGTACAAGCGACTTCTCATCTTATATGCTTCAAGCACAATCGTCGGGAGCGCAAATCCTAGGCTTGGCTAATGCAGGTGGTGATTTTATTAACTCTATTAAAGCTGCTCGTGAATTCGGGGTAACACCGGGCATGAAACCGGCTGGTTTATTAGTATTTATTAATGATGTTCATTCTCTTGGCTTAGAAGTTACTCAAGGTTTATATCTAACAGGTGCGTGGTATTGGGATCAAGATGATGCTTCGCGGGAATGGTCAAAACGTTTTGAGGAAAAAGTTAAACGTAAACCATCATTTATTCATGCAGGCGATTATAGTGCTGTTACCAATTATCTGAAAGCCGTAAAGGAAACGGGTACAGACAATGGGGGAAGCGGTAATGAAATGGTTTAAGTCTAATCCTCTCAATGACTTCTTCGTTCAAAATACGACGGTTCGTAAAGATGGTTTGCTTGCGCATGATATGTATTTATATCAGGCGAAAACCCCTGCTGAATCAAAAGGTCCTTGGGACTATTACAAAGTTATTCGTAAAGCGTCAGGTGAAGAGGCTTATGGTCCAGAGAGTGAATCTACTTGCAAGCTTTAAACTTTAATTACTCGTTTAATCGGGGGGCGAGCTTAGCTCGTTCTCCTCAATGTGTTAAATAATTATGATGACTGTGTTTGACATCCCATTACCAGCTCTCCTTGGGCAAATTTTGTTAGGTCTAGTAAATGGCTCTTTTTATGCTATTTTATCTTTAGGTTTAGCGATTATTTTTGGACTATTAAACGTCATTAATTTTGCTCATGGTGCTTTATTTATGCTTGGTGCCTATATTGCTTGGATGGGAAGCAATTATTTAGGGATCAATTATTGGATAATGCTAGTTCTTGCTCCTATTGTGGTTGCCATCTTTGGTATGGTGTTAGAGCGTCTTTTATTACGCCATCTTTATAAATTAGATCATGTCTATGGTTTACTTTTAACGTTTGGGATTACATTAGTTCTTGAGGGATTATTTCGTAGTTTTTATGGTGTATCAGGGCAGGCGTATACAACACCAACAGCACTCCAAGGAGCTTTAAATCTTGGTTTTATGATTTTACCCAAATATCGTGCGTGGGTAGTGGTGGCTTCATTAGTAGTATGTCTATTCACATGGTTTATGATCGAAAAAACGCGCTTGGGATCACAGCTTAGAGCGGGCACTGAGAATGCCAAACTAGTAGAAGCATTTGGTATTAATGTCCCATTGATGATTACCTTGACGTATGGGTTTGGCGTAGCATTAGCTGGATTTGCAGGCGTTCTAGCTGCTCCGGTGTTGCAAGTTTCTCCATTGATGGGGTCTAACCTTATTATTGTGGTTTTTGCCGTCGTGGTTATTGGGGGAATGGGTTCAATTATGGGGTCTATTGTGACTGGTCTTGCTTTAGGCGTGATTGAGGGACTTACGAAAGTATTCTGGCCTGAGGCATCAAGCACTGTGGTCTTTATGATTATGGCACTTGTTTTATTAGTTCGTCCTGCTGGACTTTTTTGGGAAAGAAAAATAATGAATCGTCAACTCATCGCATATATATTATTGGCCATCATTATTGGCGCTCTTCCAATGTTTGGTGTTTATCCCATTTTTGTCATGAAAATTTTATGCTACGCCTTGTTTGCGTGTGCATTTAACTTATTACAAGGGTATGTGGGCTTATTATCATTTGGTCATGCTGCATTTCTAGGGGGTGCTGCTTATGCTACGGGGCATGCGGCTAAAGTTTTGGGGCTGAGCACAGAGCTAAGTATTTTATTTGGCATGATTATGGCAGCTATTTTAGGTGCCATTATTGGTGGCTTAGCTATTCGACGCAAAGGTATTTATTTCACTATGATTACCTTAGCCTTATCGCAAATGATTTATTTCTTCTTTTTGCAAGCGCCTTTCACAGGTGGGGAGGACGGACTTCAAGGCGTCCCTCGTGGTACCTTATTCGGTTTAATTGATCTGAGCAAAGATTTGAATTTGTACTATGTGGTATTAGCTATTTTTATCTTTGGTTTCTTTATCTGCTGGCGCTGTGTTAATTCACCGTTTGGTAGTGTTTTAAAGGCGATTAAAGAAAATGAATCACGTTGTATCTCTCTAGGCTATGATGTAGATCAATATAAATTGATTGCCTTTGTCCTATCTGCTGCTTTGGCTGGCTTAGCAGGCGCCACTAAAACAATCGTATTTGTCTCAGCAACCTTAAGTGATGCCGTATGGCAGACATCAGGGTTAGTGGTTTTGATGACATTAATTGGAGGAATGGGAACGTTTATTGGCCCTGTTTTAGGTGCATTGATAGTGGTCTCACTAGAGAACAAAATCGGTGATATGGGAAGATTATTTGCCGATACTACTGGAATTCAATGGTTTAACTCACTTGGAGAGTCAGTTAGCTTAGTGATGGGCTTAATCTTTATCCTTTGCGTGATGACTTTTAGACGAGGCATTGTGGGAGAAATACGTTATAAATTTAGACACAATTTTGTGAAAAAACACGTGTGATCTGGAGTTTCGGCGCTCAGGCTTTGATAAAAACCGAGCGTCAAAAACAAAAAAGGGAGTTTCGGCGCTCAGGCTTTGATAAAAACTGAGCGTCAAAAACAAAAAAGGGAGTTTCGGCGCTCAGGCTTTCAATGCTTATGTTTTCAATAGAGTGATACGGTTCTATACTTGATTGTTAAGTTGAAAAACCAGTGCGTCAAAAAACAAAAAGTTAATTATTAATCATCGGACAAGAATTTCCATCAGAGGTTATTCTTGTCTTTTTGTTCTTGAGAGATACTATACGCTACAATAATGACTTATTAATAAGGAATAATTGATGAGTGCTCAGATAGAATTTTCTCTACAAGACCAAGAGTTTATCGCTTTATGTGATTTATTAAAATTGGCTGGTGTTGTCGATAGTGGTGGACAAGCTAAAAACTTGATCGCTGAAGGGTATGTGTATCGTAATGGACAAGTTGAAACGCGTAAAACAGCTAAAATACGGGCGGATGAACGGATTGAATTAGATGGTGTTGTGATTGAGGTCAAAGCCTAATGCCCTAGGCAGTAACGTATCTAAAGATAGGGATTGTAGAAAATATAGACAAGATCTACATAAGATGCATGAAGAGTTAGAGAGTTGGTACTATGAGTAATGAGCTCGATAGTAAACTAGACAATAGTTTGCCAAATGATAGTAAACAAGTAGAGAGTCAATATAATAATAAACAACCACTCGATGAGAATGTACAAAGCAATAGCCATTCTGTGAGTCACAATGATAATCGCTCAGACAGTAGTGAGAGCCAATCAACATTATCGGTGCTTATAGAAGAGTTGACGCCTCCGACTTATCCAGAAAGTTGGGAGTGCTGTGGTAGTGATTGTGGTGATGCTTGTGTATATAGCATTTATGCACGTGAAAAAGAAGCTTATGATAAGCAAATAGCGATGTTAAACAGTTTATTAGAGAAGGAATAATGATGAAGGCCATTGAAATCACCACACCAGGTGGACCCGAAGTATTACAGATTGTTGAACGTGAAAAGCCCGCATTAAAAAAGGGGGAAGTCTTAATTAAGGTACATGCTGCAGGTATCAATCGTCCCGATGTTTTTCAGCGACAAGGATCCTATCCACCACCACCAGATGCATCTGACTTACCCGGTTTAGAAGTAGCAGGGGAGATTGTAGAGGGAGATTTATCAGGTACTTCTTTTAAGATTGGTGACTTAGTCTGCGCATTAACGCCCGGTGGTGGCTATGCGGAATATTGTGCAGCGCCAGCGGGGAATTGTTTACCCATTCCAAAAGGATTGAATCTTGTGGAAGCAGCTACTTTACCAGAGACCTATTTTACCGTCTGGAGTAATGTATTTGATCGTGGACAATTAAAAGGTGATGAGACCTTATTAGTGCATGGCGGTGCTTCAGGAATCGGCACGACAGCTATTTTGTTGGCAAAAGCACTGGGGCATAAGGTATTTGCGACAGTGGGCTCTGATGAGAGAGTCAAGGCGGTAGAGACCTTAGGTGCTGATAAAGGTATTAACTATAAAACACAAGATTTTGTTGAGGAAATTAAGCAATTAACCCAAGGTAAAGGGGTCGATGTAATTCTTGATATGGTAAGTGGTGAGTATATCAATCGTAACTTACAAGCCTTAGCAGAAGATGGTCGTACTGTGATTATTGCTCAATTAGGTGGTAGTAAAGCGACGATTAATAGTAATTTATTAATGCGTCGTCGTTTAACTATTACGGGATCAACATTACGACCTCGTTCAGCAGAATTTAAAACCGATATTGCGAAAAATCTTGCTGAGAAAGTCTGGCCTTTGTTTGCACAAGGTAAGCTAAAACCTGTGGTATACGCGACATTCCCATTTGAGGATGTGCAAAAGGCTCATGCGATGATGGATGCAGGCGAACAAATCGGTAAAATTGTCTTAACCCTTGAATAAAGGGTGCTACTAGCTAGGTAGAATCGTTTGTAAGGTCACTTGGAAACAATTTGACCTTACTGTCCAATACTTTACTCAATATACATAAAGTCAAGCGTTAAAAATGCAAAAAGCTTCTTTTATCATTCGTCATGCATTAGTGGGTGATATTGCTGCCATTAATAGGATCCAACATGAGTGTTATCCAGAGGAATACCATGAAACATCTGAAGCATTCATTAATAAAATACAGCAATCTCCGGATTTTTGCCTTGTCGCGACCAATCTGCAAGGACAAGTGCTGGGCTATTTTATGTGTGTGCTAGCGAGTTTAGAACAATTTCCTTGTTTACATACAGAGAACTTTGAATGTCCTAAAAAGCCTAGTCTATTATATTTGCATGATATGGCGTTAAGCACATTTGCTCGAGGTCGTGGTGTTAGACAGGCTTTTTTAAGGGCAATTTTTCAAAAAGCACAACAGTTACCTACGCTTAAGTCTGCCTATCTTGTGGCTGTTCAGGGTGCAGAGGTGGTGTGGCAAAAAGAAGGTTTTAAACCTATCAATGCTCAACAGTTGGGCTTGGCTGAGCAACTTAATACGTATGGCGAAGGCGCTGTATTAATGGCTAAAACACTTGCAATGCCAGTTTCGCCTGTTATAGTTTCTCCAACCAAGCATAGATGTTCAAGCATCTAAATAATATTAATGGTGTAATTTTAGTCATTAAACAACTGATTTTTAAGGTATCTCTATAAAATTACTGACAAAATAAATAGGTTCAATTTATAATAGTTGGTTTACTTTAAATTGCTAATTCAAAAGGCTAGAAACATATGAGTGATGAGATACGTAAAAGTACGTCTCGTCTTGTAGTAGGTAACTGGAAAATGAATGGAAGTCTGGCGTTAAACCAGACATTATTGGCTGGCTTACTAGAGAAAACTAAGGCGACACCAGAAAAGTATGCAACGGTGCAACTAGCTGTCTGCCCGTCGTTTCCTTATCTAGCGCAAGTACAACAGGCATTGAGCGGATCCAGTATTTCTTGGGGAGCTCAGGATATAAGCTTATACACTGAAGGTGCTTACACAGGTGAAGTATCCGTGGGTATGCTTATGGATTTTGCGTGTCAATGGGCGATTGTGGGGCATTCAGAACGACGTAGTTATCATGGTGAGACTAGTCAACAGGTGGCAGAGAAAGCCCGTTTGGCACTTAGTCAAGGCATGACGCCAATAGTTTGTATTGGTGAGTCTTTAGAGCAGAGACAAGAGGGTAATACATTAGCCATTATTGAACAGCAATTAAAGCCTGTGCTTGCGTTGGGAGAGCAACTCAAAAATATAGTAGTTGCTTATGAACCTGTTTGGGCAATTGGGACTGGGCTGACGGCTACGCCAGAACAAGCCCAAGAAGTGCACGCCTTTATCCGTGAGTTATTACGACAACAGCAAGCGCCGCAGGTACAAATTTTATATGGTGGTAGTGTTAAATCAGCTAATGCGGCAAGTTTGTTTGCTATGCAAGATATTGACGGTGCATTAGTTGGTGGCGCTGCCTTAGATGCAGATGAGTTTTTGGCTATTGCAATAGCTTAATTTTTTCGGAGTAGTTATGTTAACTTATTTATTCCCAATCCTAATTGCCGTACAGGTTATTAGTGCTTTAGCGATTATTGCACTAGTGCTATTACAGCAGGGAAAAGGTGCAGATATGGGCTCATCATTTGGAAGTGGCTCAGCTGGTAGTATCTTTGGATCGGCTGGCTCTGCAAATTTCTTTTCACGTATGACAAAATGGGCTGCAGTTATTTTCTTTGCGAGTACATTAGGTTTGGCTTATGTTGGGTCAGGTGGATTGGAGAAAAAAGCACCTACATCAGGCGGTAGTTTGATGGAAGGTTTTGCGCCAACGCCTACAGCAGTACCTGATAATACTACATCGGCAGTGCCAACAGCACCAGCTAGTAACGCTGACGCTGCGACAGCTAACACATCTAGTACAACAGGCACAGCAACATCTGCTCCTGCCAATGAGACTAATACGGCGACAAATAGTGCTTCGTCCTCTTCTAGTGATACTGCTGTTTCAGCATCTTCTGGCACAGCAACACCTGATGTATCAATGACTAGATCAGAGACAACAGCAACAACATCATCTGCAACAGCACCTGCCACATCTAGCACGAGTACATCAACTGCTGATACTACTGCAGCAACAAGCGCTAAAACAGTAGATGCTGCTGCAGCAAACTCAGCAGCAAGCGCAACTACAACGACGGCTGAAGCGGCTGACAAATCAGTTTCAACGGTAGCTGATGGTGCAGCTCAAAAAGATGCTACTGCTACTACGGCTGCTACTGCTTCTGATAAAGTCGAGCAAGCAGCAGATAAAGTAGAGGCTGCTAAAGATAAGGTACAGGATGTAGCAAATTCTCATGCAGCAACGGCTACTGAAAATGCTAAACAGGCGAGTGAAGCAGTGATGACTAAATCACAAGAAGCGACAAATCAAGCAACAGCGGCGGTGAAAGAGACGAGCAAAGCGATGGAGAAAGAGGTGACTTCACCTATCTCTACAGAGAAAGATTCTAATGTAGGTGGTTCAAAAGCACCTCAGCAATAGACTAGAAAATTGACATTAAACTGTCAAAAAGTTCTGAATTTCTCAGATAAGTTATGTATAATAACGACTTTATTGCTCACGTGGTGGAATTGGTAGACACGCTATCTTGAGGGGGTAGTGGCGAGAGCTGTACGAGTTCAAATCTCGTCGTGAGCACCAAAATGTATTTCATTTGTCCGTAAGTCCCTGATTTCTTTTAAGGAATCAGGGATTTTTCTTTGGTATTATTTATTGTTGTTAAAAGTTAATCGTCAATTGCTAATCACTAATTGCCACTTCTCAAGAGTAGTCATATTATTGACTCTTTTTAAAGAAAGGTAGGTAGTGATATTGATAGTGGTTGATAAAAAATATGGTAACCACCTATTTCAATTGGGTCATGAAACTTAATGAAACAGCTTATCTGAGCTTTTTAGTAGGGTAATAAGTGATAGACAACTGTATGGCTTTTTGAAATTAAATGCAAAATAGGATGAACTAGAGGGTATATTCTGAAAAATAGATGATATTTACAGTAGTTTATGTGATGGTTAATGAAACTAAATAGCGTTTGGCACGCCTTGCATCATAAAGAGTTTAGTTATATGCTAATTCCTGAAAATTGAATTTTTAGTATGTTTTTAGAGGAGTTATACTATGTCAATGAAAAAATTTGCTTTAGCGGCTGTATTTGCCGTAGCTGCTACACCAGTAATGGCTGCTGAATGTAGTGCTGTTGTTGAGTCAAACGACCAAATGCAATACAACACTAAAGAAATCGTGGTAAGCAAAGCATGCAAAACATTTGATATTGAGTTGAAGCATGTAGGTTCAATGCCAAAAGCGGCAATGGGTCATAATATTGTCGTTTCTAAAGAGGCTGATGTAACAGGTATCGCAACTGATGGCGCAGCGGCGGGTCCTGATGCTAACTATATCAAAGCAGATGATGCTAGAGTTATTGCACACACTAAATTAATTGGTGGCGGTGAGTCTGATAAGCTAACATTAGATCCTGCTAATTTATCTAAAGATGACGCTTATACATTCTTTTGCTCATTCCCTGGTCATATCGCTATGATGAAAGGTACTGTAAAAGTAACTGATTAATAGTATCTAACTAGAAAAATAGAAATAAATAAAGAGGATATTCTTTTCTGAATATCCTCTTTCTCTTTGATAATATTTTACTTTTTACTTTTTAAGTGACGTTGTTTACTTAATGGAAAATACGACTTGTTATTAATGAAAAATACAACTTATTGGGTGATTGTGTACTTATAGTTTCTCAATTATTTCTATGGGTAAACCAGTGACATCATGGATAAGGGCAGTATCTGTGCCACGCGCTTTTAGTTTTTTAGCGGTAGAGAGCTTCTCTTCTTCTCTGCCAATAGACATCCCTTTCTCTTGACCAATGGCTATCCCTTCTTCTCTGCCTAGTGCTAAGCCTTCTTCTTTCCCAATATTAATCCCTTCCTGAAGCCCCTTTTCTTTCCCTTCATTATATTTAACATCAAGGGAAATCATATGATTCCAATGGTATTTATTCTGACGAATAAAGTCCTCCACCTGTTGGGCGGTCATATTCGCGACATTGGCTTTGCGAAAGATTTCTCTAAAGGTATCGTCAGTAATAAATTGATGTGGCATGGTTTTCATCTCTCCAAGGAATTTAATGAAATATAGCCAAGTGTGTAGGCGACTGTTCTGATAGTCTAGCGTATTTTTCTGGATTTTGGGTAGTTCCAGAAAAATTAAGTTGAGTTTATGACTAATNTGCAAGAAAGATGAAGAGCAAGCCATGGGTGAGATTGAAACCGCGCATCCTGGCTATTTGGGTTCACAAGATACCTTTTA
The DNA here is from genome assembly GCF_900099475.1 of Pelistega sp. MC2. Classification (NCBI taxonomy): domain Bacteria; kingdom Pseudomonadati; phylum Pseudomonadota; class Betaproteobacteria; order Burkholderiales; family Alcaligenaceae; genus Pelistega; species Pelistega sp. MC2. The sequence continues at coordinate 121,284 of NZ_LT628275.1, forward strand.
TGTGGGGCATTTAAAAGGGGTAGGACGTATTTATCAGCAAACATATGTCGATACTTACAGTAAAGTAGCGCATTGTAAGCTATACACCTCTAAAACCCCTATTACTTCTGCAGACTTACTTAATGATCGTGTATTACCTTTTTATGCAGAGCATGATTTACCTGTATTACGCATTCTGACAGATAGAGGAACAGAGTTCTGCGGTAAGGTAGAGCATCATGATTATGAGCTTTATCTAGTTATTAATGAAATTGAGCATACAAAGACTAAGGCTCGATCACCTCAAACCAATGGTATTTGCGAGCGCTTCCATAAGACCATTTTGCAGGAGTTTTATCAAGTAACGTTCCGCAAAAAACTCTATGCTGATTTAGATAGTTTGCAAAAAGACCTAGACGAATGGCTTGATTTCTATAATAATGAACGAACTCATCAAGGAAAGATGTGCTGTGGGCGAACACCCATAGAAACATTGATTGATGGTAAACAGATTTGGAACAGCAAAAAGCTGAGCTAAATCTAATCTGACAGACACCGCTTGTCAAACGGGGAACTGTCAGATGAAGTCTGAACTTCTACAGTTTAATGGCAAAGACTGTTGGCTTTAGGACCTTTTGTTCACAAATAATGCTTGCGAGAGGATGGGCTTTAATGCCCATCCTCTTCAATTAGTCATATTCCTATTATGATTCACTCAATTCAGTAATTGGGTATTCTGATGGACCAGATAATACAATTCTATATCCGTCAGGATCTCGTAACCATACTTCCCATTGCCTAGCTCGTTCATTGAAAAATGGTTCTTTATCCAACTTGGTATGATTATCACGTAATCTCTTGATGGCTTCATCAAAATTATCAATACTTATCCAGATTAAAACACCGTTTCCTAGTGTCCCCTCTGGAGTTAATAAGATACCATGATTCTCATCAGGATCCATGTTATGAAGTTGCAGAATGAGTTTCCCATTGTGAATCAGTTGTTCGTAATGAGACCCACCGTGTCCTTTGGCTAATCCGAGATTATTTTTGTACCACTCAGCACTTAATTGCACATCTTGGACAGTTATTAATGTTTGATTATGCATTAATTAGTTCCTCTGCTTTTGCTATCTCAACTGCATTATAGTCGTTGAGATTCACTAAATAAATTAGTTGAATTTGTTTTTACCTACATATTTGCCTACTATATCTTGACGTAGTTATTTTATTCCAACTAGTGGTTTTTATATTATATATATCAATAAGTTAAATAAAAAATAGGGCGACTTGTGGAGTTTTTGGAGATCTAGAGATATTTTTGCTTTAACTTCCTTTAATAAAAAGTTCAGTATTAAATTTGAATGATGTTGTGAATACCGCTAAACCGCATATAAAAAAACGCCTCTAAAGGGCGTTTTAAATGTTGTTTTAGAGGTTATTTAGTTTTTTTGCTTTTAATAGGTTGGTTATCTTCCAATAAAAATACTTCTTTACTAAGGATTTCTTTGATTTTGGCTGTAGGTAACCCAGCGTCTTTTAATTCGGCTTCTAGTTTTGCTAAACGTTGATTAAATAACTGTTTGGCTTCATAAACTCCACGAGCGATGAAATCGGCGTTTAAATCGCTTTCAAGTCTGTAAAACTTGATGTTAGAAACGCAACTAAAAAACCAGTCATATCTAGCTGTTAATTCTTGAATAGCTAATGTCCCATGAGCTTCACTAATGCCATCATTACCTAAATAAACACTACCTTGTAAATGGTTAAATCCATGCTTTAACAGGATTGCTTTTATATCGGCATAAGCGTTTTGATAGCTCATGGCGTGATATTGTTCTCTTAAACAATCTGTATCCATGTCGAATGTGATTAAATACTTACTCATATTTGGTTAACCTCTTCAATGTTTTTCTGAATAGGGAGTATTTTACTAATTAGTTGTTTTAGATGCGTTAACAATGCTATATAAAGCATATAGATTATTTACTTGTTGAATGATATTTAGTTGTTCTTCTGTGGAGAGAGTAGCTAACTTCTCTAACATTTCTATTTTAAATGGATTTCTAGCTAAAATTAATCTATCCATGAGCCATACAGAGGAAAAAACCACAAATTGCGCTAAAAACTCCACAAATTTGGGGGAAAAACGCAAGTTGGTGGGTAAAAAACACAAGCTAGAAAATTTTAATGAAAATAATTCGTGATTAAGGTAGGAATGATTCATTTTTACAAAATAAAAACAAACTAAATCTGTGTGGGTAAAAATCTAACTTGTGTAGGTAAACTAATGATAATTTACCTACATAATTTAATCAATAGGCTTAAATTTAATCGAAGTAAAATAAAGAAAAAGGAAGGAAATTTTATTTTAACCAGTTGTTTTTATTAATATTTTTAAACTGTTTTGAATAAAAATAAATTTTTTTGAATTTGTTGATGGCCTCACCGACAGGAATCGAACCTGTATCAAGAGCTTCGGAAACTCTTATTCTATCCATTGAACTACGGTGAGAAAGCCTCTATTGTAAGTGAAATAATTTAAAATTTAAGCATAAACGTGGCAAAAAAGTAAATATTTCCGCAAAAAAAAAGATATTTTGAAGAATAATGATAAATCCTATTATCTCAAGTGTAGAGTAAAGTTATAATCACATATTATTAGTATTTATTTCTTATTTTTTTAGGATTTTTTATGAGCACGAACGCTAATAAATCAAGCCAAACATTATTAAAACTGGCGTTGGTATTGTTATTGCCTATCATCCTTATCATTATTTTAATAAAGACATTCAGCTCTTCAGATACTGACCCTGCCTTATTAACATCTGATGCTATTGAGGATCGTATTGCACCTGTAGCTAAATATAATACGGGGGCACCAGCTATTACATTAGATAGTGGTAAGAAAGGTCCTTTAACAGGTGAAGAGGTTTACAAAAGCGTCTGTATGTCCTGTCATGATGCTGGGCTAGCAGGGGCGCCTAAGAAGGGTGATAGTGCTGCGTGGGCACCTCGTATTGCACAAGGTGAGGCTACTCTATTTAAGCATGCACTTGAAGGTTTTAATGGAATGCCGTCTCGTGGTGGTAATCCTAAGCTAAGTGATTTAGAAGTTCAACGTGCGGTTGTATTTATGGCTAATGCATCAGGTGGTAAGCTTGCTGAGCCTGCTGACAAAGGTGCCGATGCTAATAAAGTCGATGATAAAAAAGCTGATAAACCAGCTGAAGCAGCACTAGCAACAGTGACAGAAGCTAAACCAGCTGAAGCAGCACCAGCAGCAGCGACAGAAGCTAAACCAGCTGAAGCAGCACCAGCAGCAGCGACAGAAGCTAAACCAGCAGAAGCATCACCAGCAGCAACGACAGAAGCTAAACCTGATGAGACTGCTCCAGCAGCAGCTGCACCAGCACCTGCTGCTACTAAAGGTACAGTAGACATTGAAAAAGCAAAAGCTTTATTTAATTCGAAAGCTTGTTCTGCGTGCCATAGTGTAGAAGCTCAGGTTGTTGGTCCCGCATTCAATGATGTATCTGCAAAATACTCTGATCCAGCAACAGTTGCTGCTAGTATTAAGGGCGGTAGTTCTGGTAAATGGGGAGCAGTGCCAATGCCTCCTAACCCTGTAAGCGATGAAGAAGCACAAATTCTTGCTGAATGGATTGTTTCTTTGAAAAACTAATCTGGCAATCTACAAAATGAGAAGGGGGTGATATAAATATCATCCCCTTTTAATTTGTTGATAGTAAAGTTTTCGGCGTGCAGATTTTGATACTTAATCAGTGATGTATTGGTTGAGGAAATCTGCACGTCAAAAATAATCATCTTAAGTACCCCACATAATAGGGGCATAGGATTAAAAATTATTAACCTAAATTCTATGCTAGCGGGATAGTTTAAGTTTAAATTTTTAATGCATCCATAAATTGCTGTAAGTAGGTTGCAAAGTCAATATGATCAGACTTCTCGATTTGTTCTTGTTGGGCAATACTTTCTTTACCTTGCTGTAGAAATTTGTCGTAAAGTTCTTTATTGAGGGGGACGACTCTTAATGTATCAGTATTAAATTGGCTAAGCTTAGTAATACTCTCATTAAAGTGATTATTTTCTTTTTGTAATAGTGCTAATACTTGATTAGAAGGGCACAGTGTTGAATCTAATAGTTTAGTTTTTTGAGCATCAAGAGAACGACTATAAGCTTGTGTATTATAAGCTTTATCTAATAATGTCGCGGCAATTTTGATTTGTTCAATAAGTGCTAAGCCCCACTCTTTTAGCGAGATGTCTTTATCCTGATTTAGGAGTGTTAGACCAGGCTGGCGACCATAGTTTACTACTTTATTAAAATTGCTCTCACTTTCTTTACATTGTCCAGTTCCTGGAAAAGCAGCACTTTGGGTGCAAGCACAATAAAGTAAAAATGCGTCCAGGAATCGGCAGGTATCCTCACTTATACCAAGAGGATGGAAGGGATCAATATCGATGCAGCGAACTTCAATGTATTGAATCCCATCTTTTAATAATGCCGTGATAGGACGCTCACCTCTGCCATGTGTGCGTTTAGGACGAATAGTGGCATAAAATTCATTTTCAATTTGTAGGATATTCCCATTTAATTGAATCCATTTACCGTCTTTTTGTGTACCGAGTGCTTCGTAGGCTGGCCAAGGTGTAGTAACTGCATCATAGATAAGTTGTGCAAAGCCTTCTAAGGTATTAAAACATGATTTAAGGTTAGATTGAGCGTCATTTCTATACCCTAAATCGCTCATTCTTAGACTAGTAGCATAAGGTAAATAGTATGTATGATCTTCTCCTTCAACAAGGGGAGTAAGACGTTTCTTTTGTTCCTCATTAAGGAAGGATCCATTAATGGTGGGTGATGCCCCAAACAAATACATTAGTAACCAAGCATAGCGCTTAAAATTGCGAATTAATGCCATATAACCGACATTTTGTTTTTCTTGCTGGGTATTCCCTTCTATAGGGAGTAACTGCCATAGTTCTGGTGGGAGTGAAAAATTATAATGTAGTCCTGCGATACATTGCATTTTCTTACCATATCGTAGTGCTAAGCCTTCACGATATACATGACGTAGTGTGCCAGAATTTGAGGTACCGTATTCAGCAATAGGAATATCCTTTTCCTCTGGGAGGTGGCAAGGCATGGATTGTGTCCATAGATTTTGATCGGGTACGCTTTGGACAACAAATTGATGAACATGGTGAAGTTCCATAAGGAGTTCTTCAACAGTTTTGTGGGGGCTAGTAATTAGTTCAATTAATGCCTCTGAATAGTCTGTTGTAATATTAGGATGTGTAAGTGCAGAGCCAAGCACTGTAGGGTGCTTATCAAGTGCGACTTGTCCATCTTTAGTGATACGTATAGCTTCGCGTTCAATGCCACGCTGGATTTCTTTTAATAATTCTGGCTGTTGTTGAAGAGAGGATAAGTTTTGCACGATGCACCTATATGCTTTTAAGATATATACATTTTAATAGAATTTCGCTTAAAAATGCAGATAACCTTATACAGGAAGGGGTGGAGTGGTTTTTAAGGGGTGTAGATTTTAGGATTATTAAAAGAGCTAGCATAAATTCTACAAATATTGGCTATTCGAAAGAGTTGTTCGCTTGCTGAGTGAATGATCATTATCCTAATTGAAAAGTGCTAAAATAAAACGACATTTTGATTAACACGAGCGCCGATTTGCTTTGATCTGCTTGCGGGCGCCTACAAATCCAGCTAAAGAGGTCCCTCTCTATGGTCTCATTAAATTCTTCTTCTGAACTTCAATCAGTGGGCGTTGTTAGCCCAACTTATATTGACTTTAACGATCCATTGGAGTTATCCAGTGGTCAGATTATCCAGCAATATACGTTAGCGGTAGAAACTTATGGCACGCTCAATGAAACCGCCTCAAATGCTGTATTAATTTGTCATGCATTGAATGCCTCACATCATGTGGCTGGTATAAATGCTAAGGACTTCAAAGATATTGGTTGGTGGGACAATATGGTTGGGCCGGGTAAGCCATTAGATACCAATAAGTTTTTCGTGATTGGGGTGAATAATTTAGGCTCATGCTTTGGTTCAACAGGCCCTGCCAGTATTAACCCAGAAACACAAAAGCCATGGGGGGCTAGTTTTCCTGTGGTTACTGTAGAAGATTGGGTAAATGCACAAGTCAGAGTAGCCGATCATTTTGGTATTAAGAAATTTGCTGCTGTCATGGGTGGTTCATTAGGTGGGATGCAGGCATTAAGCTGGGCTATACAATGGCCAGAACGATTGGAACATTGTATTGTCATTGCGAGCACGCCTGGGTTGTCTGCACAAAATATTGCGTTTAACGAAGTTGCACGGAGAGCAATTATCACAGACCCCGATTTTCATGAGGGGCATTACTATGATTATCAAACCGTCCCTAAAAGAGGTCTGTCTGTAGCGCGCATGATTGGTCATATCACCTATTTATCTGACGATGATATGGCGGAAAAATTTGGACGAGATCGTCGTTATACAGCAGAGGGAGATCGTTATCAATATGGTTATGATGTAGAGTTTGAGGTTGAATCATATCTGCGATATCAGGGTGAGAAATTTTCTACCTATTTTGATGCTAATACGTATTTGCTGATTACGAAAGCTCTTGATTACTTTGATCCTGCCAAGCAATATGGTAATGGTGATTTAAGCAAAGCATTAGAAAATGTAAAAGCAAAATTTTTAACGATTTCATTTTCTACTGACTGGCGTTTTCCTCCTGAGCGTTCTAGAGAGCTCGTTAAGGCATTATTAAATAATAAACATCATGTTACCTATGCTGAAATTGATGCTCCTCATGGGCATGATGCGTTTTTATTAAACGATAAAACCTATCATGAAGTAGTGGCGGCGTATTTTAATCGTATTGCAACTGAGTTAGGAGTATAGAATGAGTTCTCAGCAATCAACAATTATGTTGCGTCCTGATTTACAACGTATCGCTAACTGGATCCCTTCTGGGAGTCGAGTACTCGACTTGGGTTGTGGTAATGGTACATTATTGTCATACTTACAAGAAGAAAAACAAGTGGATGGGATAGGTGTTGAAATTGACAATGAGCGTGTTGTTGCGTGTGTCAGTCGTGGGGTTGAAGTTATTCAACAGAACTTGGAAGAGGGACTGGCCCTGTTTAATGATAAACAATTTGATGTCGTTGTACTATCGCAAACGTTACAAGCCATGTTGAATACTGAACATATTCTGAAAGAAATGGGTAGAGTAGCGAGTAAAGGAGTAGTGTCTTTCCCTAATTTTGGACATTGGACGCATTGGTGGTCAATTTTGCACGGTCGTATGCCAGTTACGGGACAAATGCCTTATGAATGGTATAACACGCCAAATATTCATCTATGTACACTCAGTGATTTTGAAGATTTGGCTACAAAAGTTGGTTTAAGAATCAAAGAAAGAGCTACTTTTAAAGAGGGTGAGGAAATTTCAGTATTCCCGGGGTGGCGTAGTACATTAGCCGTTTATTATTTTGAGTCAAATCAAGTGAGTCAATAAACGTGATTAGTGAATCTATTAAAAAGTATTTAAGTCCTAGGGTCTATCCTCTGCTTGTATTGGGTATTGCAAGTGGCTTGCCATTGGCATTAACAGGGGGGACATTTCAGGCTTGGGCAACAGTTGCAGGTGTTTCGCTTAAACAAATTGGCTTTTTAACGCTTGTTGGTACGGCATATACCTTTAAATTCTTATGGGCTCCCTTAATTGACCGCTATGCCCCACCATTTTTAGGGCGTCGTCGTAGTTGGATGGTGGTTTCTCAGGTCGCTTTGGGAACTGTCATGTTGTTGATGGGGTTATTGAATCCAGCGCAAGACTTGATTTGGTTAGCCTTATTAGCCACTACATTGGCCTTTTTATCCGCAACACAAGATATTGCTTTTGATGCTTATAGTACCGAGGTTTTAGATAAGGATGAACGAGCTCATGGTGTAGCAGTGCGAACCTTAGGGTATCGTATAGGTATGATCATATCTGGGGGCTTAGGGATTGTTCTGGCAGAACGTTGGTTGGGCTGGGGCGGTATGTATATGGCGATGGGTTGTTTGATGTTTGTGTTTGCCATCTGCAGTGCTATAGCTCCCGAAACTCGTGAAGTGCAAGCGCCTAGAACCTTGCAAGAAGCATTTATCGTGCCTTTTAAAGAGTTTTTTTCTCGACCAGAAGCATTGGCGATTTTAATGTTGATTGTGTTATACAAATTAGGTGATGCTTTTGCAGGGGCACTATCAACGACATTTTTAATTCGAGGAGCTGGTTTTGCCGCAGAAACAGTTGGGTGGGTAAACAAAATTTTAGCTGTTATTGCTACTATCATTGGTGCACTGGTAGGTGGTGCCTTGATGAATAAGCTCGGATTATATCGTTCATTGATGTTATTTGGTGTGCTGCAAGCTGTGTCTAATTTGGCGTATTGGCTAGTGGCGATTACTCCACATAATCTTCCCATAATGGCATTAGCTGTAGGGCTTGAGAATATTAGTGGAGGTATGGGTACAACAGCGTTTGTTGCCTTGGTGATGGGGCTTTGTAATAGCAAATACACGGCAACCCAGTTTGCTTTATTAACAGCATTATCCTCAGTGGGTAGAGTCTTTTTGGCGGGGCCATTAACACCTCCTCTTGTTGAATCCTTAGGGTGGCCAGCTTTCTTTTTATGTACTGTGTTGATTGCTTTGCCAGGTTTATTTTTGTTGAGATGGCATAAAGCACGTATCATGGCGATTGAATAACGTATGCCATGAAATAGTCTTATTTTGTCGATTGTTGATAAAAAAATTAAGCGATTTTAATCGAAGATGTAAGTACTTAAAAATAGTTATTTAATTGTGTCAAAACATAACTATTCTATGCGGTTATTACTTAATTTGTCATGTTTGCTTGGTATAATTCGGGTAGGAGATGACTACCGCAGAGTCTTTCATTATAGGTTCTTATTTCATATAACAAGAGATTACCATGACACAACATTTTGAATCCCTTTCTCGTATTAAATGTCAAGCCTTGCACGCTAAAGTGATGAGTGCCGAGCAAGCTGCAGAGCTTATTCCATCAGGGGCTACTGTCGGCATGAGTGGCTTTACTGGATCTGGTTATCCTAAGCAGATTCCGTCTGCCCTAGCCAAGCGTATCCGTGAAGCTCATGATAATGGTAAGGCATTCAAGATTAATGTATGGACGGGAGCTTCTACGGCACCTGAATTAGATGGTGCATTGGCTGAGGCAGATGGCATTAATATGCGATTACCTTATCAATCAGATCCAACTTGTCGTAATAAAATTAACACTGGGCAAATGCATTATATGGATATCCATTTATCTCATGTTGCTCAGTATGCGTGGTTTGGTTTTTTAGGTAAATTAAATATTGCTGTGATTGAGGTAGCTGGTATTCGTGAGGATGGTTCGTTAATTCCTGCCGCTTCTGTTGGTAATAATAAAACGTGGATTGATCAAGCAGACAAGGTTATTATTGAAGTTAATTATGCTTTAAGTGAAAAACTAGAGGGTATGCATGATATTTATTATGGTACTGCTTTACCCCCACATCGTAAACCTGTATTGATTAATGAACCTGATGATCGTATAGGTTCCCCTTATTATCAATGCCCACAAGAAAAAATCATTGGTATAGTAGAAACTTACGATCGCGATAGAGTTAATCATTTTAGTGAGCCTGATGAGGTCGCCAAAAAAATTGCGAGTCATATTTTAAATTTCTTAAAAGAAGAGGTTCGCAAAGGTATTTTGCCCCCTAACTTATTACCTTTGCAATCTGGTGTAGGTGATGTATCGAATGCTGTTATTTCAGGTTTGCAACATGGTGAATTTGATAATTTGACGGCTTATACAGAAGTAATTCAAGACGGTATGTTAGGCTTAATTAAGTCTGGTAAATTGAAAATGGTATCAGCTACCTCTCTTTCATTGAGTCCTGACGGTGTGGATGAACTCAACGAAAATATTGATTTCTATCGTGAGCGTATTATTTTACGTACACAAGAAATTAGTAATCACCCAGAAGTGATTCGTCGCTTAGGGACAATCGCTATTAATGGCATGATTGAATGTGATATTTATGGTAATGTGAATTCTACCCATATCATGGGGAGTGGCATTATGAATGGTATTGGTGGGTCTGGTGATTTTGCTCGAAATAGTTTTATTTCATTCTTTGTGCGCCCGTCAATCGCTAAAAATGGTGATATTTCAGCAATTGTGCCTATGGTGTCACATGTCGATCATACAGAGCATGATGTACAAATTATTGTGACTGAGCAAGGTCTTGCTGATTTGCGAGGTTTGTCGCCTCGACAACGTGCAGAAAAAATCATTGAAAACTGTGTTCATCCGGATTATAAAGAGGCATTATGGGATTATTTCCATCGTGCACAGCAATCTGGTGCTCAGCATACACCGCATATTCTTTCGGAAGCATTAAGCTGGCATGATAGATACTTGAAAACTGGCACGATGAAAAAATAACTTTATACTTTATTAGTATAAATATCGGGGGCACGTTTTATAACGTAAGCCCCTTTAGTATTTTTTAGAGACTGACATCATAATCAATAGTTAATGGTGCATGGTCTGAGAATCGCTCATCTTTATAGATATATGCCGCTTTGGCTTTTTGGGCTATACCCGGCGTAGCAATTTGGTAATCAATACGCCAACCGACATTCTTTGCCCATGCTTGGCCACGATTACTCCACCATGTATATTGCTCGGCCTCTTGGTTGAGTAGACGAAAAACATCTACAAAGCCCCGAGTTTCAAAAACCTCCGTCATCCATGCGCGCTCTTCGGGGGTAAAACCAGAGTTTTTTAGATTACCTTTCCAGTTTTTTAAATCAATTTCTTTATGGGCGATATTCCAGTCACCGCAAATAATGTATTCATGTCCAGTTTCGCGGTGGTGTTTCATCATGGCATCAATCCAAGAGCCAAATTTGGCTAGAAAACGGAACTTTGCCTCTTGACGCTCTGGCCCGCTAGATCCAGATGGTAAATAAGCACTGACGACAGTGAGAGAACCAAAATTAGCACTAATTAAGCGACCTTCACGGTCAAATTCATCACAGTCCATCCCCAACACGTAGTCAGCAGGTATGGAGGTATAAATACCGACTCCGCTATAGCCTTTCTTCTCAGCATGATTAAAATAGCCTTGATAGTGTAGGGGAGAACGTAAGTCTGGTGTTAAATCTGCATCACTGATTTTGATTTCTTGTAGACAGATAATATCCGCTTGATGTTGATGTAGCCATTCAAATAAGCCTTTTTTTGTTGCTGAACGAATACCATTAACGTTAATGGAGGTAACTCTTAACACAATACTTTCCTTTTTAATGTGAGGTTTTATTTTGAGGATAAATAGCCGCACCAATGATAAGCATACCACCTATCAACATTTTAATCGTTGGTTCTTCATTAAATAAAAACCAAGCAACAATAATAGCGTAAACAGGCTCTAGCGAGATAATAAGCCCGGTAGTACGAGCATTGATATATTGCACACTACTAACAAAAAGGAAGTGGGATAAAGCGGTACATAGAATACCTAAAATAGATAACCAGAATATATCCATTCCAGTGATGCTGAATGTGCTTAAAGTGAGTAGCGGTAGGGTGAATAAAGAGACAAATAAATTTTGCCAAAATGCAATAGTAATGGGATGTAATTGCTGGCCTATGGTTCTATTGACTACAGCAAGTGCGCCAAAACTAAAACCAGATATAATTCCCCATAGTAGCCCAGAAGTATTGCTATTTTTTAAATCAAGTTCTGGAGAAACCAACAATAAACCTACCATGACGACAATGACTAATATCCATGAGGTAAGGTTGACATTATCTTTAAGGATAAATCGTTCAATGAGTGTAATAAAAGCGGGGAAACTGGCAAAACCTAGGGTCGCCATTGCCACGCCACCTATTTTTATCGCATAAAAAAATGTCACCCAGTGTATGGCTAATAACGCACCAGAGAAAGCTAGTTTTGCAAACAGTGGTTTAGTCATAACGCTTTTTAATTGTTGTCCTAACAACCTTGCTACGATAAATAAGCTGACAAAGGCAAAGGCTGCTCGACCAAAAGTAATCAGCGCCGCATCTGTCTTAATGAGTGCACCTAAGATGCCTGTCATGCCAAATAGGAGAGCAGCAAAATGAGCAAATAATAATCCTTTTCGATAATTGGGCATCATGGAATAAAGAAGGTTAAATAAAAAGATTATATAGAAAAAAGAGCAAAGTTGAATATTAATCAGCCAGAATGCTTTAAAGCGCTGGATTAGCCAAATTTAAAGCTACTGACAGTAACACCCCCCATTACATTGTCTTCGTGATAGTTAATCTCAACCATATCATTACCGGCAGCACCAATAGCTACCATTAAAGGAATGAGGTGATCCTCCATGGCATGGGCGATGTGAGCAGAAGGTGCAGTTTCCCAATGAATTAGCGCTTCTTTTCGATCATTTGACTCTTGCGAGAGTGCATTACGTAGCCATTGGTCAAACTCTTTAGAGGGTTGTGTGCCATGAGCATTAAATAAGCGCATATTATGAAAGCTTAGACCACTAGCAATAATCAATATACCTTCTTCTCGTAATGAGGCTAATGCTTCTCCCAAACGAATATGATAGGCAGGGTCAAAATGGCGTTCAATTGAGAGCTGAATCACGGGTATATCCGCATCAGGAAACGCCAAAGCAAGTGGCACAAATGCGCCATGATCAAAACCCCTTTCAGTATCTTTTATTACACTGAAATTAGCTTGCTCCAGTTTGTCTTGAATGTATTCTGCTAGCAAAGGATCGCTTGGGGCAGGATACTGAATATGGTAAGTATGCTCAGGGAAACCATAATAATCATAAAGCATTTTAGGTTGCTGCTGATGCATAATAGCCAAATGACCTTGCGTAATCCAGTGTGCAGAAATCATTAAAATGGCTTTGGGTTTTTCAGGTAGTTCAGTGGCGATGTGCTCTAATGATTGTCGTAGACCAGCATAATCCTCTGCCCATTGTTCAATCCATGGCCAAGGGCCACCACCATGTGAAATAAAGTAAACAGCTTGTTTCATGATAAATCCTCAATTGTTGATGTTGTTATTGTATAGAGGGTTTTTATAGAAATGAAGATATAAAAAATAGATGAATCTTTTCCAAATAAGAAATAATTAAATCAAATCCGCTCCCTATTGATAGACGGCGAAAAGGTGTAAAAGTATTAAAATATGCCTATGTTTAATCGTTAAAATTGGAAATTAGTATGTCACAGAATAACAGCCTTGATTTTGTTCGTTTCGCATTGGAGCAGGGAGTATTAAAGTTTGGAGAATTTAAAGTTAAGTCTGGTCGCTTAAGTCCTTATTTTTTCAATGCAGGATTGTTTAATACTGGTCGTTCAATAGGTGCGTTATCTCAATTTTATGCTAATGCTTTAGTTGAGTCTGGGGTGGAGTTTGATATGTTGTTTGGACCAGCTTATAAAGGCATTTCATTAGCCGCCACAACAGCGGTTGCGTTAGGAAATCACCCACAATTAAATAAAGATGTTCCGTTTGCATTTAATCGTAAAGAAGCTAAAGATCATGGTGAGGGGGGGGTCTTAGTGGGCGCACCCTTACAAGGTAAGGTAGTGATTATTGATGATGTTATTACAGCAGGAACATCAGTCAGAGAATCAGTAGAAATTATTAAAAATGCGGGTGCGACGCCAGCAGCGGTATTGATTGCTTTAGACCGAATGGAGAGAGCGGGTGCAGATGATGCACTATCTGCTCATTCTGCTGTAGAAGAGGTTGAGCAAAAGTATGGTATGCCTGTAGTGAGTATTGCTTCATTGAACGATATTATGCAATTTTTAAATCAAGATCATTCTTTTGATATGTATAAAGAGTCAGTGGTAGCTTATAGAAATCGTTATGGTATATAAGGTTATGGTATATAGGATAAGGAGCAAACATGATTACGTTTACAGAAAGTGGTTATCCTCAGTTTTTCGATGAAGTTCCTACGATAAGAGTTAAAGATGCCTTAGCTGATTTTTTAGGGGCAGCTAAGGACGGCATTATTGAGTATCGTTATGTAGATGCGGTTCGTTTAGCCGGTCATTCTTGCCCAACGGTTGCAGGTGCCTATTTAATGGTGCTTCGAGGTCTTGAAGCTTTATACGACGAAGAGGACGAGTTACCTGATCGTGGAGGAATTGAAGTCATTATGCAGGAATCAAGAGAAACAGGAACAACGGGTGTTATTGCGTCCGTAGCGACATTATTAACAGGTGCAGCAACAGAAATGGGGTTTGGAGGTATTGGTGCCGCTGGATATTTTTCTCGTCGGCACTTATTATCTTTTGATGGTGAAATTCAAGGCACAATGGCATTACGTCGACGAGATACAGGCAAAATGGTGAATGTTATTTTTAATCCAAGTATTGTACCGTTTGCGCCAGAAATGACGCAGGTTATGTCCAAAGCGGTTACAGGACAGGCTAATGCTGATGAATTGCGTCTTTTTAAAACGCTATGGCAACAACGTGTAAAAGATATTCTGGTGACACAAATTAATCACCCTGATTTAGTTCATGTATTTGTTGTGTAATGACGTTTTTTATGGGGTGGAAATTTATAGGGCGTGAAGATTGTTTAAGTTAAAAATAGTTAAGATTAAACTAAATTAACGCAATATTTTTAATACAATTCTTTTTCGCCCTCAGGTCTTGTTTTAAATCGACGGTGAATCCAGTAGTATTGAACAGGATCTTGTCTAATCCATTCTTCTAATAAGCGGTTTAGGCGTGCGGTAGCCTCCTCAATTGTGTCTTCTCCTGGAAAGTTATCTAATGGTGGTAGTACCTTAATATGATAGATGCCTGTTTTAATATCTAAGCGAGTGACGACAGGACAAACTTTAGCCTTAAATGTTTTAGCAATTTGTGCTGTGCTCGATAAGGTGGCACTTTGGATGCCAAAAAAAGGGACAAAAATAGACTCATCTCTCCCAAAATCCATATCAGGCAAATAATATAAAGCAACGCCATTGCGCATATGGCGAATAATGCCACGAATTCCGTCCTGACGACTTAATAAATGCACTGTATTAAAGCGAGCTCTACCCTTGCGAATCAAGGCATCAAAGACAGGATCATGTTGTGATTTGTACATGGTACAACCATCAGGAATATGCGTTGTTAAGATGGTGGCTGCTGTGTCTAAACCAATAAAATGGGGGGCTAAAATCATGAGTGGCTCATGGTTAGCTTGAACCTGTTTTAGATAGTCAACACCTTCTAAGGTGGTCATCTCATGTATTTTATCAAGGGGTGCATACCAAAGAACCCCACGATCAATAAATGACTGTGTCGTCAAACGAATATTTTGTTTGGTCCATTGCTCAATTTGTTGTTTTGAAGCCTCTGGAAAAGCAAGCTTGAAATTAGTGCGAATAATATGTACACGTCTTTTGACAATAAAGGGTAAAAACCAAGATAACACCGCACCCAAACGTAAGCGATTGCTATGTGAGAGTGAGCCTATTCCTTTGAAAATAAACTCCAGCAAGCGGTATTTAAAAGTGTTTTCCATGAGCGTATTTTAATAGTCTTAACATTGACGAGTCGTTATGTTAATGAATGTGTAATATCAATAAGAGTAATGTTTACGCATCAAATTATAGAGCGTATAGTAGTCTTTTACAAATCTAGCTTAATAAGTGATGATTCTGTAAATGACAGAAGAGAAACATTAATCTTATACAGATATTGGTTTTTTTTAATATCTTATTGAAAATTAGATTAAAATGTAAAGTTATCTGCCGAGTTAAAGACAACTTGCGGGGCAGAGTAAATATTCCGCTAAAGCGTCGCACTTTTATTAAGTTGCAACGCGTTCTCTATTATTTCTTTTAGGACGCATAGTTTATGTCTACACACGAATATTTATTTACCTCAGAATCAGTATCTGAAGGGCATCCAGACAAAGTAGCAGATCAAGTGTCTGATGCAATTTTGGATGCAATCTTAGAACAAGATCCCAACGCCAGAGTCGCTGCTGAGACCTTATGTAATACAGGTTTAGTTGTATTAGCAGGGGAAATTACGACGACAGCAAATGTTGATTATATTGATATTGCGCGCCAAACAATCAAGCGTATTGGGTATGACAATACAGACTATGGTATTGATTATAAAGGTTGTGCTGTTTTAGTGGCATATGATAAGCAATCTCCTGATATTGCCCAAGGGGTTGATAGAACAGCAGAAGAAATTCTTAATCAAGGTGCAGGTGACCAAGGACTTATGTTTGGTTATGCTTGTGATGAAACACCTGATTTAATGCCTGCCCCTATTTGGTATGCTCACCGTTTAGTACAACGCCAAAGTGAATTACGTAAAAATGGTACATTGCCTTGGTTGCGTCCAGATGCAAAATCACAAGTGACATTCCGTTATGTAGATGGCAAGCCAGCAGAAGTAGATACTGTCGTATTATCTACTCAACACCATCCTGATATTTCGCAAGCACAAATTAAAGAAGCGGTGATTGAAGAAATTATTAAACCAAGTTTTGCAGATGGTTTAGTTACACCGAAAACGAAGTTCTTTATTAATCCAACAGGGGTTTTTGTGATTGGTGGGCCACAAGGAGATTGTGGTTTAACTGGACGTAAAATTATTGTGGATACTTATGGTGGTGCTTGCCCTCATGGTGGTGGTGCATTCTCAGGTAAAGATCCTTCAAAAGTTGATCGTTCAGCTGCTTATGCTGCACGCTATGTAGCAAAAAATATCGTGGCAGCAGGTTTGGCTCGTCAATGCCAGATTCAGGTAAGTTATGCGATTGGTGTGGCAGAACCAATTAATATCACTGTTTACACTGAAGGTACTGGCGTAATTCCAGATGAGCAATTAGCCCTATTGGTGCGTGAGCACTTTGATTTACGCCCAAGAGGTATTGTGCAAATGTTAGATTTATTGCGCCCAATTTATAGCAAATCGGCTGCTTATGGTCATTTTGGACGCTCAGAGCCAGAGTTTTCTTGGGAAGCGACTGACAAAGCGGCTATATTAAAGGCAGCAGTAAAATAATTTTTTAGTAAAATGAGTTTGAGGGGCGCTGCAACAGGGATTACTCTGCTAGGCTCAAACCACTTTCAGATATTAACGGCGCTCATCTTATTTGCAGAAATAGAGCAAGAAGATGAGTGCTTTTTTATTGCCGATAAGATTTGGTTTTTTGGGTGACTAAGCCAATAAAGAGTCACTCGTTAAATTTAAAGGATTAAAGATGAGTCAAGTTGATTATAAAATCGCTGATATTGGTCTAGCTGATTGGGGCCGCAAAGAATTGGCTATTGCCGAAACAGAAATGCCGGGTTTAATGGCGACAAGAGAAGAGTTTGCTGCATCACAACCACTTAAAGGTGCTCGTATTGCAGGTAGTTTGCATATGACGATTCAAACAGGTGTCTTGATTGAAACCTTAGTTGCATTAGGTGCAGAAGTACGTTGGGCATCGTGCAATATTTTTTCTACACAAGACCACGCAGCCGCTGCTATTGCCGCTAGAGGAATACCCGTGTTTGCTGTTAAAGGTGAAACATTAGAAGAGTATTGGCAATATACGCATAAAATCTTTGAATGGCCTGGTGAGCAAGCTAATATGATTTTAGATGACGGTGGTGATGCCACAACATTACTACATCTAGGTGCTAAGGCAGAAAAAGATAGCAGTGTGTTAGCAAATCCAAGTAGTGAAGAAGAAAAAGTATTATTCGCCGCTATTAAAGAAAAACTTGCTCAAGATCCTACATGGTATTCTACGCGTTTAGCTTGCATTAAAGGCGTGACTGAGGAAACAACAACAGGTGTTCATCGTCTCTATCAAATGTCACAAAAAGGTGAGTTACGTATTCCAGCTATCAATGTAAACGACTCTGTGACTAAATCTAAATTTGATAATTTATATGGATGTCGTGAATCATTAGTTGATGGCATTAAACGCGCTACAGACGTTATGGTTGCCGGTAAAGTAGCTGTTGTGGTAGGTTTTGGTGATGTAGGTAAAGGTTGTGCGCAAGCGTTAGCTGCTTTACGCGCCCAAGTGTGGGTATGTGAAGTAGACCCAATTTGTGCATTACAAGCGTCAATGGAAGGATACAAGGTTGTGACAATGGATGAAGCGGCGGGTCTAGCAGATATCTTTGTCACGGCGACTGGGAATTATCATGTTATTCAACGTTCTCATATGGAAAAAATGAAGAACGAGGCTATTGTATGTAATATTGGTCACTTTGATAATGAAATTGATGTGGCTGCTCTTGAAGACTTACAATGGGAAGAAATTAAACCACAAGTAGATCATGTGATTTTCCCTGACGGTAAACGTATTATTCTGTTAGCAAAAGGTCGTTTAGTAAATTTAGGTTGTGCTACTGGCCATCCATCGTTTGTAATGTCAGCATCATTTACTAACCAGACTATTGCCCAAATTGAATTATTTACACGTGGTGAAAATTATCAAGCAGGCAAAGTTTATGTATTACCTAAACACCTAGATGAAAAAGTCGCTCGTCTACATTTGAAAAAATTAGGTGTGCAGTTAACGACCTTAACACAGCAACAAGCTGATTATATTGGTGTTTCTGTTGAGGGACCTTTTAAACCTGATCATTATCGTTATTAATTATGAGTAGAGAGCATTTTTTTAGTTTAGAGTTTTTTCCTCCGAGAGATGAGGAGTCAGCACAACGGTTACAAAAGACCACACAAGAAATACTCGTTATGAAACCGGGGTTTATTAGTGTGACTTTTGGTGCGGGTGGCTCTACTCAAGAGGGATCTATAGAGACGGTTAAAATGTTGCAAGCACAAGGCGTGGAAGCTGTTCCTCATCTTTCTTGCATTGGTAATCG
Organism: Pelistega sp. MC2; assembly: GCF_900099475.1. Lineage (NCBI taxonomy): Bacteria > Pseudomonadati > Pseudomonadota > Betaproteobacteria > Burkholderiales > Alcaligenaceae > Pelistega > Pelistega sp. MC2. Next base: position 140,248 of record NZ_LT628275.1, read on the forward strand.
TCCTGAGCAAATTTTGGCTATTCTTGAGCAATTTAAACAGATGGGTGTCAATCGTATTGTTGCATTACGTGGCGATTTACCCTCTGGTATGGGGTTGTTAGAGAATGGATTACGTCATGCGAGTGATTTAGTTGCATTGATTAGAGAGCATTATGGTGACCATTTCTTTATTGAGGTGGCAGCATATCCAGAAATGCATCCTCAAGCAGAGTCGCCAACAGCCGATTTGGAAAACTTTATAACTAAAGTAAATGCTGGTGCAAATAGTGCGATAACTCAGTACTTTTTTAATCCAGACGCCTATTTTGAGTTCGCAGATAGGGTACAAGCTAAGGGGATTCATATTCCTATTGTGCCAGGGATTATGCCAATTTATAATTTTTCCCAGCTTAGTCGTTTTTCACAAATGTGTGGTGCAGAAATCCCTCGTTGGATTCGTTTAAGATTGGCTGAATTTGGGGATGATAAGGCATCAATTCGTGCTTTTGGCATTGATGTAATTTCGCAGTTATGTCAAACATTGATTGATAATGGTGCACCAGGCTTGCATTTTTATACACTTAATCAATCTGCAACTACCTTAGCAATTTGGGAAAATTTAGAGTTCTAAGAGGTGACTTTTTGACGAGAAATTGGAAAAATCTGCGCGCCATACCTATAAATGATTATTAAAGGTTTGCCAGCAAAATAAGGGCTCAACTCATAAGAGGTGAGCTCTTTGTTGTTTATGTAAATATAAATGATGGAGTTAAGATTATATCTAGCGTCTGGTCATGTGGTGCAGCTTGGTAGTCCTTATTGTCAATCAGCCCCTCATCCCAAGAGATACCAATGCAGAAGGGTGAGTAACCTTGTTGACGCCATAACGCTATCGTACGATCGTAATAGCCTTTGCCGTAGCCGAGACGATCTTTTGTTTTGGTAAATCCTAATACAGGCGTTAAAACAAGGCCAGGAGCATCTGTAAATAATGTTGATTGATTCGGTTCAGGGATATTAAAAAAACCGGTTTTAAATTCAGTATTTGAGGACCAAGCAAAAAAAGTTAACGGGCTGTCTTTTTCCTTAATACTAGGTAAGCCAATGCGATACCCTAACTTATCTAATGAGGTTAACAAAGGACGAATATCCATTTCATCCCCAATTGGCCAAAAAGCCGCGATCCATTTATGGGGAGGGATATGCTGTTGGATGATAGACAAAGCTTTAGCGCAAAGAGTATCACTATCCTGTTGTCGTTTAGGAATCGTTAAGGCTTTTCGTTTTTCCTTAAGTATCTGACGTAAACGGCTATAATCAGTAAATGTCATAAAGATTTTGTATTCAATAAAAGGTCACGTTATTAAGACTGTACACTACTTTAGGTTGCCCATGAAAAAAATGAGATTAACTTTTTTAAGTATAAGTTTATTCGCTCTTACACTCACGGCGTGTTCTTCTACTGCGCAGAGTAATAAAATTATTCATTCCAGTCCTGAAGAAGCAGAGATTGAGCAAAGTGCGGTAACCTCCAAACCTCGAGTTGAGTATGCTCCTCTAAAAACGGTAGATATGGCGGCAAGACAAAGCGTTGTTTCAGCTTATGATGCCATGCGAATGCGGCAATGGGATGCCTTGCCTGGATATGCTTATTCGGCTCAAAATGATCATGAGTTAGGCAACTATCCGATGTATTGGTACTTGCGCCAACAATTGACAAGTTCACAAGGCTTTTTACCAACAACAGAGTTGAAGAAATTCATTAAGGATAATCCACGAACTTATGTTGCCGATCGTTTAAAAGCAGAATGGATCATAGCAGCGGTTAAGCAAGGGGATTATAGGACCGCATCGACATTGGGTCCTGTGCATATTAATAATAGTCAGGCTATTTGCGCCTATAATCAGGCGTTAGCCGCTAGTGGACAACATGTAGATAGTACCAAAGTTATTAGGGTTATCAAGGGAAATGAGCGTTGTGCAGAAATGGTTGGGGCATTGTATCGCTCAGGGCAATTGAGTAAGTCTCGTTTAACTGACTTGTTTCGTGATGCGGTCGAATATGACAACAAGTTTATGGCGAAAAAGTATGCAGGGTTTTTGTTTGATGGAACAGACTTTATGCAATATCAAGCGATTATAGTAAACCCAATGCAATGGCTGGCTACGCAATCTGGCACAGCGGGATCTCCTCAACAAGCTGAGTTACGAGCGATTGCTTTTAGTCGCTTAGCCCGTCAAGATCGGAATATGGGTATTACTATATTGGAGAATAGAGGGCCTGAATTATTAAGTGCTAAAGATTTACAATGGGCATACTCTCAATTTGCGCTTGTTGCTGTGCTTAATCAGGAAGTAAGAGCTGATGCCTGGTATCGCTTAGCGAAAGATAGTCGATTAAGTGATTATAATTCTGCATGGCGTACACGTGCAGCTTTACGGCAGAGTCCGATTGACTGGAAATGGGTTGAGAAAAGTATTGATTTGATGAATCCAGAACAAAAGAAAGAGACAGCATGGATATATTGGAAGGCTAAAGCACTCCAACAGCAGGGAAAATCATCACAGGCGACAGAATTATATCGATTACTACAGGAACAACATGATTTCTATGGTCAGCTAGCACAAGAAGAATTGACAGGCAAAATTGTTATTCCTCCACAGGCCGCACCGGTTACAGATAAAGAGCTAGCACATATTAAACAAAATACAGGCTTACAAAGAGCCGTGGCATTATTTAGGCTTGGCTGGCGAGCAGAGGCAGTACCAGAATGGTCTTATGCGATTGATGGTTTAAAAGATAGGGATTTATTAGCAGCAGCAGCTTGGGCAGAGCAAGAGCAGATATTTGATCGAGTGATCAATACATCCTTACTAACAAAAAAAGAAATTAATTTTGCGCAACGTTATATTGCTCCATTTAATGGTCGTGTGGGACAACAAGCAAGGCAAGTAGGAATTGATCCCTCATGGGTATATGGCTTGATTCGTCAAGAATCACGTTTTGTACAAGTCGCTCGTTCTGGTGTTGGTGCATCAGGTTTAATGCAAGTTATGCCAGGTACAGCAAGCTTAGTGGCTAAACAAATTGGTATGTATGATTTTTCACCTAGTAAAGTCAATGAATTTGAAACGAATGCGATTTTAGGAACGAATTATTTACGTATTATGCTGGAAAAACTAGGAGGGAATGAAATTTTGGCAACAGCAGGTTATAACGCGGGTCCTAACCGTGCTGTTCGTTGGAGAGATAATCTTACGCAAAGAATGGATGGCGCTATTTTTGCAGAAACTATTCCTTTTACGGAAACCAGACTCTATGTTAAACATGTCCTATCCAATGCTGTTTGGTACGATATGTTGCTAAACGGTAAAACTAGTAGTTCATTGAAAAAACGCTTGGGTATGGTTACGCCATGATAGAATCGACGCTAGCCTTTACGCCTGATTCGTTCACTCAGGGATTGTCTATCTATTGTGTTGGTGGAGCTGTTAGGGATGCTTTACTACAATTGCCCCCTGGTGATAAAGATTGGGTTGTTGTAGGTGCTACGCCAGAACAGATGACGGCTAGGGGATTTATTGCCGTAGGTGGAGATTTTCCTGTATTTTTACATCCTAAGACTAAACAGGAATTTGCCTTAGCGAGAACAGAGCGCAAAACGGCTAAAGGTTATCAAGGGTTTACTTTTTATACGGGTACAGATGTTACGCTAGCTGAAGATTTAAAAAGACGAGACTTCACTATTAATGCGATGGCTAGTGATACACAGGGGGTGATTTATGATCCGTATCATGGGCTAGATGATTTAAGGTTAAAGATTTTTCGTCATGTAGGGGATGCCTTTAGTGAGGATCCTGTACGTTTATTAAGATTAGGGCGGTTTTTAACACGTTTTACTGATTTCACTGTTGCACCAGAAACGATGCAGTTATGTCGTGATATGGTGACTAGTGGGGAAGTTGATGCTTTGGTAGCAGAGCGCGTTTGGAAAGAAATATCACGTGCTTTGATGCAAACTAAACCCAGCCGATGTTTTGACTTACTGCAAGAGATTGGTGCCTTAGAGAGGGTGCTTCCTTTTCTTTGTTGGACTGAAACACTTAGCCAGCAATTAGACCATGCTGCTCTATTGGGGTTTGACTTATCGCAACGGTATGCTTTATTGGGATTAGCAGCAGCAGATAGTGAAGCTATGGCTAAACATTTGCGGGTGGCTAGAGAGCAAGGGGATTATGCACGTTATTTGCAAGTGGCATTACAACAGTTAAACCATATCTCAGAAATCTCTCTTGTATGGGAATTCCCTTTGTCACCGGTACTTGCTGAAGCAGTAGTTGATTTTGTAGAAATAATGGATGGTATTCGTAAGAGTGATCGATTGTTAGCGTTAATTCAAGTCAGTTTGTTGGTGGTAGGGGTTCCATTAGGACATGAGCGTGAACAAGAGAGTATGTGGTTCTGGGAAGAGATAGTTCAACGTCTTAAATCAGTACCAGCAGGCGAGATTGCAAAACAGCAAGCAGGCAATGTTACTTTAATTAAAAAAATGGTGAGAGAGGCTAGAGAGCAGGTTTTACAGATGCCTTGAATTTGATTAATACCATTTTGAAGAACATAATTAAAGGGTATAACGTCTATCAGCGTAACTAAAGCCTATAGGATCAATATCTAGCTGTTTGCCTAGTAACATCACTTTAAATAATTCGCCCATTTCTGCTTCGGATAATAACTTTTGTACAGGACCGATTTCTTTGGCATAGTGATGTACATCATCGGGGTTGAGCTGAGATAATTGCTGCAATATGCCACAATTCATTAAAAAACGCGCTTGACTAGTGTAACCCAACACTTCAAGGTTGCCTTCTAATGCAGCGTCTGCCATAGCGGTGAAATCTATATGAGCGGTAATATCTTGTAGTCCCGGATAAATTAATGGGTTGCTATGAGCATGGTGTTGTAAATGGCACATCAAGGTTCCTTGATGGCGTTGTGGGTGGTAGTATTCCTGACGAGGAAATCCATAGTCGATTAATAAAATACCACCTTTATTCAAGCACCTACCTAATTCTTTTATCCAGCTTTCAGCTCGCAAGTTAATCTCTGTGCGATAGCCTGAGAGGGTTGGCATACGCTGTGAAAATAGTTGCTGTAATTCGTTTGATGCAGGATGTAAAACATAGTGGATGTTCGATACATCATCCAGAGAAATAAAGACTTCTTGTAAATCGCCTTGAGCATTCCACTCTAGTAATTTTACGGGCATAGCATCCATCACTTCATTGGCTATGATGCAACCTGAAAATGATGGCGGTAATTGATCTAGCCATTTAACTTGATTAGAAAATTTTGCCAAGGTTTGTTGTTGTCGTTGTTTTAAATCAGCAGATAATTCAAGTATAAAATAGTTAATAGTTGAATTATTTAATGTTTCAAGCATATCAAATGCTAGTTTGCCACTACCTGCACCAAACTCTAAAATGCATTGGCTATCACTGGCAGCAAGCACTTGTTCGACTTGCTTGGCTAGTGTTCTACCATACCAGTGGCTTAGCTCTGGTGCGGTAGTGAAGTCCCCGATTAATTTTTCTGTCGGTGTATTGGTGCCACTGAGTTTAGCCAATCCTCCCGTGTAATAGCCCCAGCCGGGGCTATATAATACCGTATCCATCCAGTTTTCAAAAGATAACTCTTTTTTATTGTGCAATGAGTCAGTAATATATTGAAGGAATTGCTGACTATGTGCTATAGCATCTGGTGCAGGTCTAGGAAAATTAGCACTCATATTTACGCCCATTTATGACGAGAAGATGTCTTACGTTTAGTTGCCGATGTGGTTTTTGCCTTACTTGCTCGGCTTATTGTACGAGTACTTGATGAACCTTTTTCCGTACGAGTAGAGGGACGACCTTTTTTAGCTATTGAACTTGTTTCGGAAGTAGAGCGTGTTCTTGATGTTGGTGTTTTCTTCGCACGTCCTTCTGATTTATTATCACGATTATATTTGGCTTTGTTACTTCTAGCGCCTCGTTCAAAGTCAGCAAATTTAGGTTGGTCTTTTGATAGGTTTTTTTTAATTTGTCTGGCTTCTTTTTCGCTAATCACTTCAAAGTCACCCTCAAAAAAATCCTCTACAAAGTCTAAACGACTAATAGGACGCTCCTGACTCTTGCGAGATTTATTTGGTTTACTAAACGGATTCGCATTGTCAATAGACGCTTCAAAAGTATTCTCTTTGCCACGAGATGAGATTGACTTTCTAGTCGCTTTACGTTCGTAACGAGACTCTTGAGTCTCCTCATGATAAACAGGATGAGCATTACTGTCCTTATCGCTTGAACGGTGCTTATCGCTTGTTAAGCCTTTGCGACGCGCAAATCCATCACGAGCCTTCTCTTTTTCACGATTCGTTTGACGATCCTTACCTGAGCGAGCATTTGCAGAACGACTAGAGCCTCCACGAGCTTTGCTATCTTTTGTTTTGATAGGTTTTGGTGTTGGCTCTAAACCAGGAATAACATCAGTTTCAATCGTCTGACCAATAAATTGCTCAATACGGCGAACCTTAAATCGTTCGCTGTGTGTGGCAAGTGTAAATGCTAAGCCATTGCGTCCTGCACGACCAGTACGACCAATACGATGGACATAGTCCTCTGGCTGCATAGGTAAGTCGTAGTTGATAGCATGCGTAATTCCTTGAATATCAATGCCTCGAGCAGCCACATCGGTTGCCACTAGGATTTGGATACGACCTCTTTGCAAAAGGTTAAGTGTGCGAGTACGTTGACGTTGATTCATATCGCCATGCAATGCGGCAGCGGCAAAACCCTCATCCTCTAAACGTTCAGCTAAATCATCTGCCCCACGTTTAGTAGATGTAAAGATAATCGCTTGTTCTAAATCAGCATCACGTAATAAAAAGTCTAATAAACGGAATTTATGTCCTTGATCATCTGCATAGAAGAGCGTTTGCTTAATGTTCTCATGTTTATTTTTTTGATCGGCAATGGAAATGCGTTGAGGTTCGTTAAGCATTTCTTCGGCTAGTTTTGCGACTGAGCCTTCAAATGTGGCCGAAAACATTAGTGTTTGACGGTTGCTTGGTGTTTGTGCCACAATATTTTCGATATCGTCAATAAAGCCCATATCGAGCATACGATCTGCCTCATCCAAGACTAAGCTATGAATTTTATTAAGGTTGACTCGTTTGGCTTGCAAATGGTCAATGAGACGTCCAGGGGTAGCAACCAGAATATCTACACGTCGGGATAATGCTTTAATTTGTGCACCATAAGGCATTCCACCTACCACAGTGGCAATACGTAAATCTTTAAGACCGTCACTATATGTTTTTGCTGCTTCAGCCACTTGCAATGCTAATTCACGAGTAGGCGTTAAAACAAGCATTTGTACGCTAGGATGCTTATCCTTTGTTTTTTGCATCGCCATTTTGTGTAAAGCAGGCAACATAAACGCGGCCGTTTTACCACTACCTGTTTGGGCGGTGACAATTAAGTCATGACCTTCAAGTGCCATAGGAATGGCAGAAGATTGAACTTTTGTTGGTTGAGAAAAGCCTGCTTTTTTTAAAGCAGAAAGTAATACGGGGGCTAAGCCCAATGTGTCAAATGACATGGCTATATTGTTCCTATAAGTCGGTCACCGTGCCGACCAGAACAACCAATTACCGCATGTATTTAGGACGGTAAGGCCAAGAAGGTAGGAGCGATGAAAATCATAATAAAGACGACAAGCTTAACCTATATAGATTGTGAAGTAAAGAAAAATATTTAAAAATCAATAATTTATGTTGTTTTGGGGTGAATTTAACCGTAAATGGAGGGTATTCATCTTTGTGCATAAGAGGTAGGCTTGAAGAATAACGTGAGTAAAAAATTATAATGGTGTCAGATTTTCATCTAATAATTGTTTTAATACAGCATTTCCGTTTTTATCTACTTTGAATTCGCCATATTCTGCTTGCGCAAAATGTTCAGCTTTACCTTCTGCAAAAAAGTATTGGTGACTTGGGAAGTGGTGTCTACCATTATAATCGCGTTTTACTTTCATCACTAAGTTTGGATGGCAATGAGCGAAGTGTTTTGGGTAACTGGATGAGATTGAACAAGTATGAGCTATTCCTTTGTCATCAAGCGTGAACAGGAAATAAGATGTCTCGTATTGATGCCAGAAAGAGGGGGCGTAAGTCAGTTCTTCGGTAGAAGAAACAGTGAGCTCTTCATAATTCAGTTCCATATAGTCGCCTTGCATTAATGAACGAGGATCAGTAGGAGAAAGTTTAAAAATTAAGGACTGACCATTGTTGAGAATATTTTCATGGCGATTAATAGCATAATTAGCTATTCCTAATGTTAAACATAGCGTTGCGATATAGCCAATTTTTGACCAAGCAGGTAGAGAGAAAGAGGGGAGGCTTAATGGTTTAGGTGATGAATGATGGCGAGTAACTGTAAGGATGAGTAAGAAGGGGATACCTAACCCGAGTAACAAATAAGACTTGTAAATAAGTGCTGTATCAAGGTTGTAGTAAAAGCAGGAAAGTAGAACTAACATAGCCGTAATAGCTAGCCATAATAGCCCACTTCTTGTTAATGGGAAGGCCAATAAAATGATACAAGCACATAAGTTCATACGAGGGCTTAGAATCCAGAGAACGCCAAAAAGCAGTGCCAATGTGATGGAGAGTAAACGGGTACCTATACTTAATCCTTTAGTTATGTAGAGCATCGTAAACGCAGGAGCCAAGGACATTAAGTACAGCGGAAGTCTATTTAAATAATAAGCCAACGGTTGATTATCGGAGAATATAAATAAATCACCAGTGATATGATGAAAAAAATTATGGTCATTGTCGCTAAAGCCATAACTTGTCACGTTAATATTATGAATAATGTCTTGGATAGGTGAGGTAATAAAGCTATAAAAAATCAGACCTAGAAATACAGCATAACTTTGAACACTTGGTTTTTTTACGGTATAAACGCCACTGACCAGAGTCAGTAGAAGAGGATTAAATAAAACTAAGAAAAGGCTGCTAGTGAAAAGGTTAGATTGATAAAGAAACATCATTGGATTAGCGATGCCGTCATAAAATAGGAACAGCATCATATTTATGCATAAAAGCCGAATCCATAGAACATCAATACGAATAAAGGTGAACACAGATAACAGAATATAAAAAAATAAGCGAATATTCTCTGGGCTAATGAGTATTGAGAATCCTTCAGCGTACAAATCTGGCGTTAGGCTTAAGGGACTAAATTGAGTTTGGGATAAGAGATATTCTGATAGAAAGAGTCCAAGGGAAAGAGTAATGAGTACTTGTGAAAATAGTGTTTTAATTAATGATGATTGATGTTGGTATAAGAAAAAACCACAAAGGTATAAGCCGATAGCAGGAATGACAAATCGCACAGTATCGCTAGAAGAGATAAAATATAATATCCCTCCGACAAATGGTATAAAAGCAATTGACATTAAGATAACAAATAACGATTGTATTGCCCAATGTATATCTTGATCTTGTTGCTGATTATGGAAATAATGGAGGAGATAAAAAATACCAGCAATGCACATTATGATGAGTAGGCAGCTGAGTAAGAGTAGTGACTCACCATCAAAATCAATATTAAAATGATTGAGGATTGAGGTAAGTAAAGTGGCAAAAATGGTTAATATCGCTATCGTGGAAATAACGACATCTTTAAGAATCTTTGTATAAAAAAATAATAGTACACATGACAGTCCGATAATCAAACTATGCATAGCGACAGATTCTAATATATAAATGCTTCCACATAGCACAATAAAAGAACTAATTCGTTGCGTTAATCGCCATTGGGTGTCTGCAGTAAAATGCCGTAAAACTTCACTAACAGTCAGAAAAAATAGTCCAATGATTAGTAGAGAAATACCTATCAACGATGAGATGTACTGTTGATAAAAGAGTAAAGATAAGGTACTCGTAATGATTAATAAAGACAGGTTGAAAGGGTTAGGTACAGTAACTATAAGAGGTATTTGTAGTAGTGACCAGATAGCAAATAATTCCCAAGCATTGGCGCCTGTTTGATAAATTTGTCCGATAAGTGCGAATAAGCCACCAATGATGACAACACTTAAAAAAGCAACACCCTGACTGCCAGAGAACCATTGTTTTTTATAGAGAAAAAAACTCATAATGACGCACAGGAAAAATAAACCCTGAGTGCCATAAAGTTTTTGACTATTGCTTAACACTGACCAATTAGCCGCTATCCATGTAATTATTCCAGATGAAGCAAAACCTACACCCATTAATAATGTAATGAAAGAGAGATGAGTTTTAAGTGAAGTAAAGAGGTGAGGTGCGAATCTGTGCATGGACAACCTTTAGAGGATAGTGCGCTAATGGTTAACAGAAAGAATTTTGGTGCTAAACTAATATTAGCATGAAAGGAAGAGTTGCTAAACAGAGAAATATTTTATCCCAAATTTCATAGAATAATGTCTTTTAGTGCTTTCCCATGGCATCTATGAAATGAATGATATTCGTCGTCAGTAGCGAAGTTCCTCCAAAAGTGCTTAATCGTTCTCGTAGGTATGTTCTCACTGTAGACAAGAGAGAGCATTAAAAATTTTAACTTAAGAAAAAGCATACTTCAAAAGAAGTATGCTTCAGGCTGTCTATAAAGTTGCACTTTCGGCGTGCAGGTATTTTATAATGAATCCTAATAGCTTGATTTTTTTGTGATTTCATATAAAAACCTGCACGTCAAAATCAACTATAAGAGTTTGTCAACAAGAAAAAGCATACTTCAAAAGAAGTATGCTTTTTGTTTTAGGAAATTAAATAGTGAGTAAATTTATTTAGGGGCTGACGTAGATTAGCACATATGATATACTGCAAATATGAAGCTAACTCGTTGTAAATTAAGTAAAAAATTACAGTTAAAACTGCTTGAGTTTTTTGTTGCAGAAGTTACTGCTAGAACATCGGCAGATTTGCTTGGTGTTCAGTACAATACAGCCATATTGTTTTACCATAAAATCAGACTTGTGATAGAATATCATCTTGCCCAAGAAGCCAAAGAACTCTTTGATGGCGAGATAGAACTTGATGAAAGTTATTTTGGCGGTATCCGTAAGGGCAAGCGTGGTCGTGGTGCTGCTGGCAAAACTGCTGTATTCGGTCTTTTAAAGCGAAATGGCAAAGTTTATACCGCCTGTGTTAAAGACACCAAAACCGATACGCTGATGCCTAGTATTACAAGCAAAATCAAGCCTGATAGTATTGTTTATACAGACTGCTACAAAAGCTATAATGCTCTTGATGTGAGTGATTTTAAGCATTTTAGAATTAACCATTCCAAAGAATTTGCAAAAGACTCTAATCACATCAACGGTATCGAAAACTTTTGGAATCAAGCAAACGAGTGCTTAGAAAGTACAACGGCATTAACAAGAAACATTTTCATCTTTTTATCAAAGAATGTGAGTTTCGCTTTAACTACGGCACACCATCTCAAAAGCTTAAAACATTGAGAAAATGGTGTGGGATTTAAATCTTATCTACGTCAGCCCCAAAATCAAAAAAGACAAGAAATGTTACAATTAAGCTAAACAAAATAGAATGAACTTCAGCTTTATAACTGTTAAGGGGGAAAATAGTGATAGATTCATTTCTTTTATTATATAATAAAAATGAATATGAAGTGCGATTAGGCGATTGATTTGATTTTTAAGTTGGTTTTAATGAAAAAATACAAAATGTTACTGTTAGGGTTTGTTATGATTGTTACTAGTATAGTTAGTAATGATGTCAATGCGATGACCTTGCCAGATGTATTACAGTTTGCCTTACGCCAAGACCCTAGGCTACTTGAGGCAAAAGCAGAGCAAGATGCGGCAAGTCAAAATCGTAAATCCTCGGAAAGTATGCATTATCCGACTGTTTCCTTGGTTTCATCACGTGTACTCACTCAATATCATCAATATGAATCAGACTATCGACGTAAAACAGATATTGGGGTACAAAGTAAATTAAATTTATATGCGTGGGGAGGAATTGAGTCGTCCATTACTAGAGATAAAGAAAAAGAACGATTTGCCTATTACAAGTTTTTTGAAACGCGAGAAGAATTAGGTAGTACGATTGCTAATCTTTATCTAAAAGCGATTTATTTCAAAGAGTCTTTATTTATCGCTCAAGCTAATTTGCGCAGACATCAACTTTTTTTAGATCACTTAAGAGTTGTCGCAAAATATGATAGAGGCCGTCAATCAGAGTTTGCTCAAGTTGAATCACGCTATTTAAATGCAGAGTCGACGATTTTGGATTTGGAGCGTCATTTGCAAACAACCTTAAGCAGGCTGAATTTATATACCCCGCGCAAACTTCAAGAAAAAGATCTTAAAGACCCTTTTTCTAAACAAACAGCCGAGGACTTTTTCAGAAAATATGATAAGTCAAATAGAGATATGCACCCCAGTCTTTTAGCGCAACAAGCAGAAGTGAATAGTGCGAAAGCCGATATTGAGGTTGCTGATGCTGCGACCAAACCACAATTAAATCTTGAAGGCACAGCGACACGTCATAATCGTGAGATTGCTGTTACATTTTCATGGGATCTGTTTAATCGTCCCGCACATTACAATACGCAACATGCTAATGCTAAATTTTATTCGGTTACCGCTCGTAAAGATCAACTTGAACGAGATATCAATGAGCGTTATGAAACAGCAAAAATAGAAATGGTTAATAGTCAGAAAAGAGCAGCTACTTCTAAGCGTCATGCAAGTGTGCAAACGGATGTTGCCAAAAATTATGCAGAGCAATTTAAGGTGTCTAGACGCTCTCTCCTTGAAGTGCTAGATGCTTATGCTGATTTGTCTCGCATTGAGCATGCCTATGTTGATGCAAGACATGAGTTTAGGACAGCCACTATTGCATACCTGTTAGCACAAGCTAAGATTGCGAGCTGGGCAGGGTTTGCAGAAAACCTATAAAACATAACTATGAACAGTATTCTTAAGCATTTATCTATCGCCACCCATATACTGGGAACGCCTATTTCCGAAGCGGCTTTGTCTGCAAATGTAAATCGTAATAGCCAATTAGATATTAATTATTCTTCGTTACAAGCGGTTTTGCAAAGTTATGGTTTTGAAAACACACTTTCTAGACGCTTGCTGCTTGAAATCCCTTCTTTATCAACACCTGTTGTGGTACTGCTGCAAAATGAAGAAGCTGCTGTTATCGAAAAAATTGAAGGATTGGGAGATAAACGAACCTACATAGTTCATCAAGGGGGGGCGCCAGTTCAACGATTATCACATGCTCAGTTAGAGCAACTATATATAGGTTATTGTTGGTTTATCAAACCTAAAATAACCATAGATAATCGATCAGAATTACCTGAATATACGCTACCTAAAGCATGGTTTTGGAAAGTATTGTGGCGTTTTAAAAGCTATTATTTTCAGGTGTTGCTAAGCTCTGTTTTGATTAATATACTGGCATTGATGAGCTCTCTCTATATTATGAATGTGTATGATAGAGTTATTCCAAATCAAGCGTATCAAACGCTTTGGGTGCTAACTATAGGCGTTTTTTTAGCCATTAGCTTTGAGTTTGTTGCTAAGCAAATAAGGGCGTTTTTATTGGATGTAGCAGGAAAAAAAGCTGACTTAATTATTAGTTCTGCTCTGTTTCGTCGAGTGATGTCTCTTAGGATGACTGAAAAGCCAGTCTCATCAGGGTCATATGCAAATAATTTAAGGGATTTTGAGTCTGTCAGAGAGTTTATGACTAGTGCAGGTGTTTTGGGGCTTGTGGATTTGCCATTTATTCTTTTATTTATTGTAGTGATTGCTATTGTAGGAGGGAAGCTTGCGTTGGTACCATTGGTTATTATTCCGATAGTAACGATAATGGGATTTGCGATTCAACCCTTCTTAGCCAAATATACCTTAGCCTCTATGAAAGAAGGATCTCAACGTCAAGGATTAGCTGTGGAGGCAATTGAAGGGATAGAAACATTGAAAGCAAATAATGCATCTAGTTGGGCACAAAGTCATTGGGATAGTTTTACCTCGACAACAGCATATTATGGCATGAAGGTCAAAACTATTAGTAGTTTAATGACTAATTTTACTATAGCTATGCAACAACTAAATACAGTAGGTTTGGTATTATTAGGTGCTTATTTAATGAATGCTGAAGATGTTGCTGATCGCATTAGTATGGGGGCGATCATTGCTTCAGTGATATTATCAGGGCGTGCATTAGCGCCTTTAGGGCAAATTGCAGGATTGGCAATTCGTTTTCAACAAGCGAGAAATGCACTTATCGCTATCAATAGTATTGTTGAGCGACCAATAGAGCGAGAATCAAATCGGAATTATCTGTCATTAGAGCATGTTAATGGTGCTATACAGTTTAATAATGTAACTTTTAGATATGAAACGGATCGCTCTGAGTCTAATCCGATGGTATTACAAGGTTTAAATCTTTTTATCAGACCTGGAGAAAAGGTTGGAATATTGGGGCGTATTGGCAGTGGCAAGAGCACATTATTGAAATTAGCCTCTGGGTTATATCAACCGCAAGAGGGATTAGTCACATTAGATGGTGTGGATTTAAAACAGTTAGATCCTAATTTTGTTAGAAATGAAATTGCTTTTTTAAATCAGTCCCCTCGCCTATTCTTAGGTACATTGCGGGAGAATTTGTCATTGGCACGAACTGATGGCTATTCTACAGACCAAGAGTTACTTATGGCCTTAAATCGTTTTAACCTACTACCATTGATTCAACGACATCCACGAGGACTAGATATGGTTTTAGGAGAAGATGGTGCAGGTCTATCTGGAGGACAAAAACAAATCATTGCGCTTGCTAGACTTACCTTACGTCATCCTAGTATTGTTCTTTTAGATGAGCCAACTGCCAGTTTGGATGAAATGACAGAAATGCAAGCGCTGAATGGCTTGGCTCAATGGACTAAAGATAAAACGCTGATTGTCGTGACGCATCGCAAACGAGTGTTAAATTTGGTGAGTCGTTTAATTGTGATTGATCGCGGACGCGTTATTTTAGATGGTCCACGTGATGAGGTGTTAAGACAAATTACTGATAACAAACCACAGAGCAGTACTAATACTAGACCTATTATTAAGGAGGGGAATGATGAGTAATTTTCAGCATGACCAGCCTATGAGTGAAAAAGTTAACAAGCGTGATTTGAGACTATTAAATGACTTAAATGCAGCGTTACAAACAGAACAACATACGGGCTACTTTCTGACAATAATGCTCTTTTCTGTATTTTTAGTGGCTTTTATCGTGTGGGCATATTTTAGTCCACTTGAGGAGGTTTCTAGAGGTGAGGGACGTATTATTCCAAGCAGCCGAGAACAGATAGTACAAAGTTTGGATCCGGGAACAATACTCGTTATGCATGTAAAGGAGGGAGATCTTGTCGAAAAAGGACAAGTATTACTTGAACTGGATGATACGCGTAGCTCTGCCATTTTACGTGAAAGTATGGCAAAAGTTCATAATCTTGAGGCTATGATTGCTCGATTGCGAGCTGAAGCTTATCAACAGCCTATTAGTTTTCCTGATGGCATTGAGCAGGAGCTTATTGATCGCGAAACGGCAGCCTATAAAACACGATTAAATGCAATGACAGAAGCCGTAAAGGGGTTTCGTGCAAGTAAATCGTTGTTAGATAAGGAAATTAGTATAACTAAACCGATGGTTGAGCGAGGTGTTGTCTCTCAGGTTGAGTTATTGCGAATGCAACGACAATCTGCAGATTTACAAAATCAAATTTCTGAGCGGCAACATAAATATACAACAGAGGCGAGTAATGAGCTTGTCAAAATTGAGTCTGAATTAGCTCAAGCCCGTGAGAATATGGTTATGCGAGCTGATCCTGTTGAACGGTCAAAAATTCGAGCACCACTTAAAGGTATTGTTAAGAATATTCGCATCAATACAATAGGTGGTGTTGTGTCAGCAGGGCAAGATATTCTTGAAATTGTTCCTGTTGATGAAACCTTATTGGTAGAGGCTTATATACGACCTAATGATGTTGCCTTTATATATCCAGGTCAAGAAGCGATAGTTAAGATAAGTGCCTACGATTATGCTATCTATGGAGGGTTGAGTGGTGAGGTAGCCTTAATCAGTCCGGATACTTTGGTGGATGAAAAGATGAATCGTAGTGAGTTGAAACTGAACAATAATGCGGTGTATTATCGTGTGATAATTAAAACCAAGGAAAGCGTACTTACTGATAAGCATGGGAAACCTATGCCCATTATTCCAGGGATGGTGGCTAGTGTTGATATTAAAACAGGAGAAAAAACAGTTTTTGAATATCTGACAAAACCAGTTACACGTCTTAAACAAGCACTAAGAGAGCGATAAATAATGAGGGTGGTTAGAAGGTTACTTTATCTGCTTATTACTTTGGATTTTGCGATTGGTTCATCCTTTGTGCACGCCTCTATCATATCAAAAATCAGTATTTCGGGAAATTCTTCCATTCCGCAAGAAGCAATAGAACATAATTTACGCTTAAATAATCTAGTTGTAGGTAGCTCATTTGATGAGAGTAAATTAGAAATTGTTCGACAGCATATTGTTGCTCACTACCATGATTTTCGACGCAATCATGCAGAAGTTAAAACAAACATTAGTTATTTAAATGATGACAAGGTTGATATTAATCTTGATATTCACGAATTAAATGAGACATTAACGACCAACAATACTTTACCATATGATGAGTATATTTTTTCCGATACAGGTAGTGATAATCAAGGGCAGAGTTCTGCTGATGGCGTTATTTCATTTGGTCTAGGATATGGTAATAAAGGTGTGAGTACTAAGTTAAGTCTTATTAAACGCAATCTATGGGATACTAATGTCACTTTGCGGGTATCAGGTAGACATGACCGTTATGAAAAAAATGCTGAAATTGGTATTGTTAAACCCAATTTCTTTTTTCAAGGTGCAAACTTAGATACCGTCTTTTTTTATGATGTTTTTGATAATAAACATGGACGTACAGTATCACCTTATCGCCGTAAATCTTACGGTCTTGAATTGAAACTTAATTTTCCATTAGATACACACACTCAAATGTATGGAGGTATACGATACGCTAGAAATAAGGTTGAAAATATAGCGAATGAGTATCATCGGGCAAAATATTTGGTAAGTGTAAACCGACATCAGTGGGTATTTAAAGGTAATGATTTGGATTTTTTGCTTGGGTGGTCATGGAACAACTTAAATCAAAAAACTCTTCCCACTAAAGGATTCTCTTTTAAGGTGGATGGTAGTGTGTCATTACCAGGTTCAGAAAACCATTATTATAAAAGTAGCCTAGAAATGCAATTGTTTTATCCCATTGATAGTAGGCATGAATGGGTTTTGGGTATTAAAACCTATCTAGCTTATGCAAAGGGAATGAGTGGTTACGATATTCCTTTTTATCAACGTTATACAGCTGGAGGGCAAGGAACTATCCGAGGATTTGCCTATGGTGCGATAGGACCACAAGCGGTATATAGTCAAAAGGCTATGCCAAAAGTTTTAACATCTTCACTTCTCTATAATCAAAAAAGTACACATATTATTGGAGGCAATGCATTAGCTACTGGTAGTATAGAGCTAAAAGTTCCTAGTTTCTTTATACCTCAGAAATATCAAACAAAGCTTCATACATCTTTGTTTGTTGATGTAGCGAACGTATGGGATACTAGCAATGTAAAACATCCATTGACCTTAGATAATTATCATGCTCGTCATGTACGCCTTTCAGCAGGTCTATCCTTGCAATGGAAGCTACCAGTAGGAATAGTCGCTGTTTCTTATGCCATCCCCATACAGAAAAAACCTAGGGATAGAATTGAAAGATTACAACTAAACCTAATGGGAAGTTTTTAGTGTAAGTAGTCATAAACGCTATTTGTTCATTCAATTGAGTTAGTATGTTTGCAAATATTTGTTCCTGTTTTCGTCACTTTTTCGGGTTACCCACACACTTTCCATATAAATCAATGGGTTAGGTCAAAATCTAGGGTGTTTTTGGTGACCCAATGACGAAGACAGGAACAAATTGGGTTGAAATATATCAATCCACTATGCTCTTTTTAGGCAAAATAAATTTTTAGGTAGAGTGCTTATAGTTTCTATGGGTAAGTCAGTAACATCGTAAGCGTCCGGTGAACTCCGATTGACTTCCGTTTTTAAACGTTCAATGCCCCGATTTTGTCGGGGCATTGTGTTAATTCTTGGTGTCGTTTGGCGCTTGCCAACGATGAGGCAGAAGCTCAGTAATGTCCTTCGCTTTCTGTGTCGGCAATCGTTCCAACACATCCTTAAGGTAAGCATAAGGGTCATGGCCATTGAGCTTAGCCGATTGAATTAACGACATCACCGCAGCCGCACGTCGACCCGCTTTCTCTGAACCTACAAAGAGCCAATTCTTGCGACCAATCGCGAGTGGACGAATCAAATTCTCTACCGCATTATTATCCATCGGCAGTTGAGCGTCTTCCAAGAGGCGCGTCAAGGCAAGCCAATTGTTCAGGCTGTAACGAATGGCTTTGGCGATCGCCGAGTTCGGCGGCACCAGCTCAAACTGACTGCGCAACCACCTTTCTAATTGCTTAAGTGCCGGCTCCATGTGGCGTTGTCGATGAGCTAATCGCTCCGGTGGACTTAAGTTCCTGGCCTCGGCCTCGTAGTGATAAAGTCGTTGGATTTGTTGTAAGGCCTGTTCAGCCACTGAGCTGCCGTTGGCTTGGTAAATATCGTGGAATTTGCGACGCGCATGCGCCCAACATCCCCCCTCAATCACTTGCTCATCGGCAAAGAGGGCTTTATAACCGGCGTAATCATCACACATCAGACTACCGCGCCAATCGCCTAAGAATTCGCGGGCATGAGCGCCTGAGCGACCTGGCTTAAAGTCATAAATCACCGCTTTCATCTGCTCATAAGCACCCGGGGCATAGACCCAGAAATAACCACGTTGCGTTTTGCCCTTTTTATGGTGCATGTAAGTGATGGGGGTCTCATCGGCATGCAATACCGAATGCGAGAGCACCTCTTGGCGTAAAGCATCAACGAGCGGTTGTAACTGTGCGCCACAGGTGCCTACCCAATCCGCCAGCGTAGAACGGGCAATGCGTACACCGCTGCGCTCAAAGATGGCTTCTTGACGGTGCAACGGCAGATGGTCAGCATACTTCATGATGAGTACTGTCGCCAGCAGTCCGGTCGTTGCCAACCCCTTATCAATGATGTGAGGAGGTACCGGCGCTTGATTGAGGGTCTTGCAACAATCACACACGTATTTCGGACGAATGTGATTCTCCACGCTAAAAGTACCGGGTACATAATCCAGTTTCTGACTCACATCATCCCCAAGATGACGCATCTCAGCACCACAACCACAGCTCGTGCTTTCCAACGTATAATGAATATCCACCGAGGGCAATTCCGCCGGCAAACGCATACGAGACGGTGTGCGAGGTGTGTGCTCTTGACCACTCATGGACGTTAATTGCTGACCGATGTTGTCTAACATCGTTTCTAGCTCAGCCAGATCCTCATGGGCGTCATCTTCAAAAAGTTTCGCTTGTAGGTCAGGGAGCTGTTCGCTACGTTTAGCAAAGTTGATGCGTCTTAAGATCGCCAACTCCATCTTCACTTGTTCGTAAGCGCTCAGAACACGACGATAGGCCAGATCCTTTTCTTCCACCTGTGCTGCTTTTTTTACAATCAATGCGTCTTGTTGAGCAATTAAGGCTTGTTGTTGCAGCACGAGTTCGCGCAACTGCTCAGCAGTTAACTGGGATAAATCAGAGGAAAGAAAAGCAAAAGAATTCGGCATAAGACGTAGTATGCCTTATGCCGATAAAATAAGCGATCCCGAGAATACCTAATTGACAAGATCGCCCCACTTAGCTCACGATCAAACTAACAATAACGATAGATACCGGCTTCACCTAAACGATGCCAAGGCAGCCCCAAGGCTAAGGCCTGCAGTTGTTCTGCTGACAGTGCCGGATTCATCCGTGAGCCTGCACCGTGAAAGCGTCCTTCATGTAGTCGACGAACACATAGCCACGACCCCATCGCATCGTGCATGAGTAATTTAAGAAGCGTGTGCGTGCGATTCATAAACACATAGGCTTCGTGAGGTGCTACCTGACCAAAGCGCTGAATTGCCTTAGTGCGCAAGGTATCCATCCCTGCTCGTAAATCTGTCGCCTCACTCACCAGGATGATTCTATCTAGTGCCAGTAGGCTAGACGCTTGCTCTTGAATTCCCACTCGTTGGGCGGTCTCGATACGCATTAAAGACGGCATTGATTTCTCCTAACATACACAAAACCATAGTGTCGCGCAATTTAGCAGGAATGAATACATGTATTCACCGGACGCTTACGTAACATCGTGGATAAGGGTAATATCTGTACCATGAGCTTTCAGCTTTTTAGCGGTAGAGATTTTTTCTTCTTCTCTGCCGAGAGCCATACCTTTTTCGTGAACTTCTTTATATTTGACATCAAGGGAAATCATATGATTCCAATGGTATTTATTCTGTCGAATAAAGTCCTCCACTTGCTGAGCAGTCATGTTAGCGACATTGGCTTTGCGAAAGATTTCACGGAAGGTCTCGTCAGTGATAAATTGATGTGGCATGGTTTTCATTTCTCCAAGGGCAGAGAGAATAGTCAGGAAAGACTGTTCTCTTTTATGTATTTTCCTTTTTGTTTAAAAACACGACTGATTGAGTGATTGCGTAGTTATAGTTTTTCAATAATTTCTAGGGGTAAGCCAGTGACATCATGGATAAGAGCAATATCTGTGCCACGCGCTTTTAGTTTTTTAGCAGTGGAGAGTTTTTCTTCTTCTTTCCCAATGCTAATCCCTTCCTGGAGCCCTTTTTCTTTTCCCTCATTATATTTGACATCAAGGGAAATCATATGATTCCAATGGTATTTATTCTGGCGAATAAAGTCCTCCACTTGCTGAGCGGTCATATTCGCCACATTGGCTTTGCGAAAGATTTCTCTAAAGGTATCGTCAGTAATAAATTGATGTGGCATGGTTTTCATCTCTCCAAGGAATTTAATGAAATATAGCCAAGTGTGTAGGCGACTGTTCTGATAGTCTAGCGTATTTTTCTGGATTTTGGGTAGTTCTAGAAAAATTAAGTTGAGTTTATGACTAATCGGGTGATGGGTCTCGGTATCGATGAGGGAAGCATGGGTAAAAAAGGGTTCTTTAGGAAACTGAATAAAATTAATAAAGGAGATGACGTAGACGGGATCAAAAGGGTGATGCCAATTCTCACCGACTTTGATTTGTTTATTTAAGGCAGTGACGGCATAGGCTAAGGTACGATCAATATAGTGGGGGTGGTCGATATTCTGCACTTCGATAATGAGGTGAGTGTTATCAGAGGTGGTGCAGTAGATATCGAAGATGACGTTGCGGTTATCGAGGGATTCGCCGATTTGTTCGGTGTTGTTGAGGTGCAGATCAATAATCGGGGGTTCTTTATCGGCGAGGATGGTGTTGAGAAGGTCGATGAGGAGGTGCTTATGGTCGAGCTGACCGAACATCCATTTAAAGACCCAGTCTTNCGGGTGATGGGTATCGGTATCGATGAGGGAAGCATGGGTAAAAAAGGGTTCTTTGGGAAACTGAATAAAATTAATAAAGGAGATGACGTAGACGGGGTCAAAAGGGCGATGCCAATTCTCACCGACTTTGATTTGTTTATTTAAGGCAGTGACGGCATAGGCTAAGGTACGGTCAATATAGTGGGGGTGGTCGATATTTTGTACTTCGATAATGAGGTGAGTGTTATCAGAGGTGGTGCAGTAAATATCGAAGATGACGTTGCGGTTATCGAGGGATTCACCGATTTGTTCGGTGTTGTTGAGTTGAATATCGATGATGGGGGGCTCTTTATCGGCGAGGATGGTGTTGAGAAGGTCGATGAGGAGGTGCTTATGGTCGAGCTGACCGAACATCCATTTAAAGACCCAGTCTTGAGTGAGGTCAAGGTGGGTAAAGGGGAGGGAAGAGGCGTCAGCGGTGCTCGCAGTTGGATTGGCGGTAGAAGAGGCGAACGCTGAGGAGGGAGGTGCTGTAGGGTCAGATGTGACGGTAGCAGCTGGAGATGGTGGCGTAGAGTTAGTAGAGGAAGGGGACGGTTTTTTTNAGTGAGGTCAAGGTGGGTAAAGGGGAGGGAAGAGGCGTCAGCGGTGCTCGCAGTTGGATTGGCGGTAGAAGAGGCGAACGCTGAGGAGGGAGGTGCTGTAGGGTCAGATGTGACGGTAGCAGCTGGAGATGGTGGCGTAGAGTTAGTAGAGGAAGGGGACGGTTTTTTTCGAGAGGTCATGATGAAATCCTACTAGGTTTAGTGAGAAAGATTTCATGCTAAAGGGAGCGGTTGTGATGTTCTATTGGACAAAACTATTCTGTCATACTAGACAAATAACAAAAGTTAAGATCTATATTCCATTCATCGTTATATTCTTTATAGTGGAATAATTTAAATAGTCATTGCTATTGTTACTGTTAAAAGTTAACAGCGAGGGCAGTTAAAAGCGAGCGGATAGTGAATCATGAATCGTTATATATTATCTATAAAGATTTATGATGCATATGCATAGATAAGGATAGCTTTGATAGGACATCAAACACTAAAAGTATAAAACGATAAAAATATAAAATGCTAAAAATGATGTCGCTACAATCACAGCAACACAAAGAGTTAGTTTATATCTAAGATAAGTGAGCATAAGTAAATTGGATTCTGTGGCACCTACATATGATTAGTGGCTAAAATGCTTTAATTTAACCTACTAATTAAGCTTGAATAAACTAAGCTTGAATAAACGCTATATGACTCTAGTGGACTAAAGCACTAACATACTAAGGGTACTAAGGAATACTAAGGGCACTAAGGATCCACAATTTAACTCAGCCACTTACGTCATACTGTCGTACATAAACGACACACTATCAACTAAATGCTTCAATAACATAATTGATGACTATTTCTTGCGTATAATGAATTTATAAGAAATCAAACTTAAAGTGATTTCTTAAGAATTTGAGCAAACAAACAGGCGAAAGCTACTGTTGGAAACAAGCATCAAATTATGAGGTTTTGTAGTATAAAAACATCAAAAAGTGGTTTTAAAGCGACAAAATTAGGCAAAAAAACCACAGAATGCAAACTTTCTTAACGTTGGTGCTAGTCAGTTGCTCAAAAATTTGATGCAATAACCATAACTTCCCTTTGTGGAAAATTTTCGAGAAAGGTTGATTTACTTCTTAATCACTTTTCAGATTAATCAAAAATCTTACGGAGATTTCAAATGAAAAAGACATTATTAGCTGCTGCTTTAGTTGCTGGTTTTGCTGGTGTAGCTCAAGCTGAGTCATCAGTTACATTATACGGTTTAGTTGACGCTGGTTTAGGTTACAGCGAGAAAAAAACAACTACTGAAGGTAGTTCTACAAAATTACGTGAAATTGGTGCAGTAACCAACATTAAAAATGGTAGCCGTTGGGGTTTAAAAGGTACTGAAGACTTAGGTAACGGTACTGCTGCTATCTTCCAATTAGAATCTGGCTTCGATCCAGCAACTGGTCACTCTGAACAAGCTGAAACATCAACACTAACAGTAAAAGATAAAGCAGGAAACGAAGTTGGTACAACAAAAGTTAAACAAGGTCGTTTATTCGGTCGTAAAGCTATCATCGGTTTAACTGGTGAAAGCTGGGGTACATTCACAGTAGGTCGTCAATACAACGTAGCTGACGATTTAGTATCTGGTATTGATCCATTTGGTACAGGTTGGGGTAATGCTGGTGCTGGTTCTACTTTTGGTGATTCAATCTCTGCTCGCCAAAGCCCAACATTCAAATACTTATCTCCAAACTATGACGGTTTCAAATTCGGTGTAGGTTTTGGCTATAACGACGAAAAAGAAAGTGCAAATGGCAATCAAACTGGTAAAAAATCTTCTAAAATTGCAACAGCTGGTGTTGGTTATAACAACGGTGGTTTAGAAGTTGGTGCTTCTTTTGACTACGACAGACAAAAAGCTGAAGGTGATTTAGGTGAGCAAGATCGTACAGCTAAAGCATGGACAGTAGCTGCTGCTTATGACTTTAACCCAGTTAAAGTAGCTTTGGGTTATGGTCAACAACGTGACGGCGTAATCAATGGTAAATTTGGTTTAGCTGATTCTGCTTACGGATTGAAAGCTTGGGATAAGCGAGGTCTTCGTGCTCAATCTTGGTTCGGTGGTTTAACTTTCAAAGCTAGCGAAACTAGCAAAATCATCGCTGGTTACCAAGGTGGTCGTATCAAACATAACGACTTCGACGGTGTGCGTATCAATACACACGTATGGAGCTTAGGTTACCAACAAGACCTATCTAAACGTACTCACGTTTATGTGTTAGGTTCTTATGGTCAATCTAAATGGAAACAAGAAAACAATGACCAAAAAGTTCGCTTCACTCAAGCAGTTGTTGGTTTACAACACCGCTTCTAATTGTTTCGCATGACATAGTGCATGCTTAACAATTGCCGAAAGGCTACACAGCCCCCTAGCTTAGGCTAGGGGGTTTTGCTTTGTTTGTAGTAAAATAACAGTATTTTCTAGCGTAGCTAGGGTACGAATGTTAGTCATGATATGGATTATAGTTGTCAATCTTCTGGAATAAACACTTCTTGTACGATGGTTAGTGCTAACGACACTGTTAACATTGCTTATGCTAATAATGATGGTAGTAATGATAACGGCAGCAGTAACCATTACTATATGCGTCAGGCGTTAGAGCAAGCTTATCTTGCTTATCAGCAAGGAGAGATTCCTGTGGGTGCCGTTGTGGTTTCTGCTAATGGTGAAATCATTGGAAAAGGGTATAATCGTACTATTATGGATGCTGATCCTACAGCACATGCCGAAATCATGGCATTACGTATGGCTGCCAAGGCAATGGGTAATTATCGCTTAACGGGCTGTAAGCTGTATGTTAGCCTAGAGCCTTGCATGATGTGTCTAGGTGCCATATTGCATTCTCGTCTTAGTGAAATTGTTTTTGCAGCTAGAGATGTCAAAACAGGTGCTTGCGGTGGTGTGATTGATATACATGCTAATCATCAGTTAAATCATCAAACACGCGTGAGTATGGGAATTTTGCAAGAGGAAAGCACCGCTTTGCTACGCCAATTTTTTAAAGAACGTCGACAAGGGAAAAATCATGTCAACACCAACAAAGTCTGATGAAAAACAATTAGAGCAACGTTTAAATGATGCTCAGATTCTTTTTGATGAGGCGGATGATGTGCCGATTAGTAAACAGTATGACCATAAACTAGGTCTTTATTTGATTTCTCCCTCTGGTTATTTAGCTGAACCAGAGCGTCTTTATATTGCCAAGCGTAAACTAAACTCTTTAGGTTTCAACGTCAAAATAGACAAAGCAGCAGATGGGCAGTTTTCACGTTTTGCCGCTCCAGATGAGGAGCGTGTGAAAGCATTTAATCGTGCGGCTAAAAGTAAATGTGAGATCGTGATGGCAACGCGTGGTGGTTATGGTCTCACTCGTATTTTGCACAAGATTGATTGGAAATTTCTTGAGGCAAATCCTAAGACTTATGTTGGTTATAGTGACTTTACTGCCTTTAATTTGGCACTCTTAGCGAAGACAGGCTTGCCAAGCTTTACAGGACCGAATGCTGTGGGTGATTTTGGTGGTAATGAGGTCAATGACTTAATCGCTGATATTTTTGTCGAGGTAATGCGTGGTGAGCTAGAGGTATTAAGCTTTATTTCACCTGATTCAGACCCTGTGGATGCAGAGGGCATTTTATGGGGAGGTAATCTGGCTATGGTTGCCTCTTTGGTGGGGACCCCCTATTTGCCGGCTATTAAAAAAGGGATTTTATTTTTAGAAGATGTGAGTGAGCATCCTTATCGGATTGAGAGATTATTGACTCAATTACTGCATGCAGGCATTCTAGAAAAGCAGAAAGCGATTGTATTAGGTGATTTTACAGATTACAAAATCACTAAAACGGACCATGGATTTGATATGCCAGATGTCATTAAATGGTTGCGTAGCCAGATTAATATACCAATTATCACAGGATTACCTTATGGGCATGGCGAGATGCGTGTGACCCTTCCTATAGGGAAAAAAGTAGGTATTGCAACAGAAGATGGGATGGCATATCTAGTTATTGATAAGCACGATCATGAGCATGAAGTATATGAGGGTAATTATGCTCAAACAACAGAGGCATCATCTATAGATGAAGATTATCCTATCTCTGATAATGAGGTTGAAGAGGCAGAGACACAGCCTGTAGGTAAAAAATCTAAAAAAAGTGATAAAAAATCAGCTATGGCTACTGATGATACACGTAATGAATCGGAAGAGTTTATCAAAGAGAAAAGCAAAAAAGATAAATCATCAAAGCAGCACAAAAAGTCTAAGAAGAATAAGTGAGGATGTGACAAGGTATAGATAGGCGTAGGGAAGGTGGTAAAGACAACTATAGGAGAGACTTAATGAAGCAACACAGTCAAAAGCTCTTAACATTGTTATTGGTGACAAGCTTAGTCACCGCTATGCCGTCTGCTCATGCTATTAAGTTATATGGTCAGTTTGATCAAGGGCTTAGCTACCAACATCAGAGTAGACAAGGGCAAGTGAATGGCATTCCCTTTTCTACTAATCAGCATAGCATTGGCGTACAGTCTTTCAAAGACCAAAGTTATGTCGGTATTTATGCCGAAGAGCCACTTGGCAAGGGAAATAAAGTCTTTATCCAATTAGAGCATGAACTTGGTGACTTTACGCCGTCAGGGCTTTCACCTAAAGGCGGCGAGGTCTTTGATAAAGCTGTGATTGGTATAGGTGGATAGTTCTCTTTCTATTACTGTAATCACATAGTCAATGTTAGAGAATTTTTCTCAGGACAAGGGGAAGTTATTTTTTCTGTTGCTGTAATAGCTTAAACTTTTCCATTAATTGCTCTGGTGTTTCATTCCACTCAGGGTGGGGTGAAATACAGTCTACAGGACAAACTGCCATACACTGTGGCTCGTCATGATGCCCTACACACTCAGTGCATTTTTCTGGTTCAATGATATAAATTTCTGGTCCCATGTAAATGGCATCATTGGGGCATTGCGGTTCACAAACATCACAGTTGATACATTCTTCACTAATAGTTAATGCCATGGTACTACCTTAAGATTACTTAGAAGCTTCTTGTTGTTTACGGGCAGCAACTTTTTCATTGAGCCAACGTTCAACAGAAGGGAATACAAATTTACTGACGTCCCCACCCAAAAGTGCAATCTCTCGCACAAACGTGCCAGAAATAAATTGGTATTGGTCTGAGGGTGTCATAAAGAGAGTTTCAACATCGGGTAATTGGTAACGGTTCATTCCAGCCATTTGAAATTCATATTCAAAGTCTGATACGGCACGTAGCCCACGAATAATCACACGTGCATTTTCTTGGCGCACAAAGTCTTTTAATAAACCGTCAAACGTTTTAATGACAACGTTAGGATAGTGTCCTAACACTTCATTAGCAATTTTTAAGCGTTCATCAAGAGAGAAGAAAGGGTTTTTTCCTCGACTTGCCGCTACACCTACAACGACTTGATCAAAGATACCAGATGCTCGGCGAACAAGGTCTTCATGACCACGTGTAATTGGGTCAAAGGTTCCAGGGTAAACAGCAGTTAACATAGGGTTTCTCTCTTAAGCTTTGTTAATACTTTATTATAAACCTTATTCAGATGTTTCATATTGAAATAGATGAAAATAAACCATACCCGCTTTAGAAGAACGAATACAAGTAAAAGGAGCTTCAAGGGTTTGTGCCTTTTCTGATTCAATATAGACTAATCCATTAGGTTTAAGAATCTGTGGTAAAAAAGGTTTGACTTGCTCAAGTAAAGTCGTGTTAAAGGGAGGGTCTAATAAGACTAAGTCAAAACGCGATGCATCCATACGATTAAGAACAAGCATGGCATCATGACTATGAATACGCACAGTGGTTAAATTATATTTATCGCGAATAGTACGCAAGTGTCGCAATGCCTCAGGATTAGACTCTACCATTTGAACATGACCAACACCTCGAGATGCCGCTTCAAAGCCTAATGCCCCAGACCCTGCGAATAAATCTAATACCGATTTATCGTGATATTGTCCTTGCCAGAGGTGATGTATCCAGTTGTATAAGGTTTCACGGACACGATCAGGTGTTGGGCGTAAACCGGGGACATTAGCTACAGGAATAAGCGTGCGTTTTAACTCTCCTCCAATAATACGCACTTTGGTAGTGGGATTGTTGGGGGAAGGTTTGCTAGAGGGGTGGTGTTGCTTCATACTTAAAAAATTTTTTATAGATAAGGTATTATAATCCCTCAATCTGAGAATAAGCTCTTTTTTGATGTTGTGACGAGTAGTCTTTCAGAGTAATTGTTACTTAGTTAGTTAAGTAGTTAATATTCGACTAAATCCTTGCAGACAGAAAACTTTAGAGCTTTACTTTATTGGCGATGTGATGGATACCACGGGGGAGTTAGTAGGCTAGAAGTATTATCATCAGTGCATAGGTATGGCAATTTTATACTTATATTTCCATTTCTGGATCTGGCGGAGTTTGATGTAGCGACTTAACTAGCTTATTAATGACAATTTGTAAATCGGGAATATCTGTTTTAGCAGTAGCATAAATTAATGTTAAGCTGACATCTTCATATTGATGAGTAATAAAATTTCTCATGGTTTTTGATAGTTTAAAAATCTCTTCAATATCTTTAAATTTATCCTTTTGATTTAGAAGTCTACCTGCATTTTCACCAAGAATAATAAAATTTAGCTGGGTTGCTTGTCGTTTAGCTTTATCTTTAACAAATGCTTCATAGGTTAAATTATGAGTATGTTCTAAAATATCATTTATAGCTTGTTGCATATACTGTAAATAGATTAAGCTTTTATCATTATCTAAACTCATAGCAATATCGTCTCATTATTGATTTTTTCACTAAGCTTTCCTTTAAAGCTATGGGAGTCAATTAAATCAATTTTGAGTTGTGGAAACAACTCTTCTAAATCATTTTGCAAGCGAGCTATAGCAAATAGACTAGTGAAAGGTTTGATATCAACTAAAATATCTAAATCACTTCCTTCATGGTCATCACCTCGGGCAACTGAGCCAAAAATTCTAGGGTTAATTGCAAAAGGGTAACGAGAAAATATCCTTTTAAGATCTTGCATTTTCTCAGCAAGTAGAAGGGATGGTTTCATATATAGCCTCCACTTTAAGCTGTACTCGTATTAGTATACCCGAATAAAAATACTTACCAAAGCCCATATATAGTCATTTTTATCAGTCCGTGCCGTAAAACCCCGTCCTTCAGGGCGGAGATATAAGGCACAAACGCCGTTAGCCGTTTCAAACCTAACTAATCAGGTGTTTGTTGTTGCTCGATATATTGACGAATAATCGAAATCGGTGCACCACCGCAACTGCCTGCAAAATAAGATGGTGACCAAAGCTGATTACCCCAGAGTTTTTTGCGGATGCTCAGGTAGTTTTTCTTTCTAATCATTCGGCTTGACACACCTTTTAAGCTGTTCGTCAGCGTAGATACCACCACTTTAGGTGGGTATTCAACAAGTAAATGAACGTGATCGTCTTCACCATCAAACTCGACGAGTTTCGCTTCAAAATCATTGCAGACACTTTCAAAAATCAATCTAAGATTGTCTAAGATCGCTTTTGTGAAAACATTACGGCGGTATTTTGTTACAAAGACTAAGTGAACGTGCATATTAAAAACACAATGTCCTCCGTGTCTAATTTCAGTTTCTTTTTTCATAGACTAAGTGTAGAATGTAGGAAAAAAATCACATTCTAAACCTTGTCAATGCAGTTACGCAAAGCCTTTAAGTTCGAGATAATGCCAAATGGCGAGCAAATCCGCAGCATTAAACAGTTCTGTGGTTGTTCTCGTTTTGTATTTAATCGGGCGTTGGCTTGGCAAAATGAGCAGTACGAGCAAGATAACAACTTCAGTTTAGTTACACTAAAATCGCTAATCTGCTTCCCCAATGGAAAAAAGAGCTACAGTGGCTCAAAGAATGCCATTCCCAAGTGCTTCAACAGTCGTTAAAAGACTTGGAAAGTGCGTTTAAAAACTTTTTTCAACAGTGTGCCGATTTCCCAAAATTCAAGAAAAAAGGCTTAAAAGAGAGCTTTCGCTTTCCGCAAGGTTGCAAACTTGAGCAACAAAATAACCGCTTGTATCTGCCCAAAATTGGCTGGGTTCGCTATCGTAATAGTCGTGATGTCGTGGGTGAAATCAAAAACGTCACCGTTAGCCAAAAGTGTGGTCGCTTTTTTGTGAGTATTCAAACCGAATTTGAATATAAAATACCGACACATAAAGGCGGTGAAATCGGCATAGATATGGGTATTATTCGTTTCGCCACGCTTTCAAGCGGAGAGTTTTTTGAACCATTAAATGCGTTTAAAACCTATAAAGGTAAGTTAGCAAAACTTCAACGCCAACTTAAAAACAAGGTTAAATTTAGCCGAAATTGGCAGAAATTAAAGGCGAAAATTGCCAACTTACACCATAAAATCGCAAACTGCCGTAAAGACTTTTTGCACCAAACTTCAAGCAAAATCAGCAAAAACCACGCTATGATCTATGTTGAAGATTTACAGGTGTCGACTATGTCAACATCAGCCAAAGGCGATGCTGAACAACCTGGCAAAAATGTCAAACAAAAATCAGGTTTAAACCGAGCGATACTCGATCAATCTTGGTTTGAGTTCCGCCGTCAGTTAGACTACAAAACGCAATGGCAGGGTGGTTTTTTAGTAGCTGTTCCACCGCAAAACACAAGCCGAACTTGTCCTTGTTGTGGTCATATAGCCAAAGAAAATCGCCAAACGCAAGCCAGTTTTGAATGCGTAGAATGTGGCTACACAGAAAATGTCGATGTGGTTGGGGCATTAAATGTATTAGAGCGTGGACGAGCAATCGTTCACGCATCAACTATCAGGGCAGGACATGTCCGCAGAGCTTGTGAAGTGAACTTCATTGGAGGTCAGCAACAAGAACCCACCGAAAGTAGCTCATTGCTTGCAATGGGAGCTAGTAGGAATCCCCGTCCTTTGGTGCGGGGAGGATGTCAACCTATCAGCAGGCTTCTGTTAGTGTAAGTATAGTAATCTCATAATTACTCCTCCAGCTCAGGAGATTCTTGATTTAACAATAATCTAACGTATTATAATAATCAGCATATCTGATTCCTTATGAAGTAAGGTTAAAATACTGGTTATTAGTAAAGTTTTTGAGAGAGAGTAAACACTATGTTTGGTTTTTTTAAGCGTTGGCGTTCAGGTGATAAGGATAAAGAAAAACTTGAGCACCAGCAAAATGCTGAGCTGGAGGCGGTAGAGTCAGTACCTGTTGAACAGGAAGAGGTAGCAACGGCAACGGTAATTACACAAGAAACGCCTATTAGCCAAACGGTAGAAACATCTCCCTCTACGATATTGGAGGTAACGCCTGATCCTATTGAGATACCTTCACCAACGCTAATTCCTGAGCCTACTATCAATACTGTGACTAATTTACCTACGGTGGATAGTCAATTACAAGAAGAACAGGACGGGAAAGTACATATACATGTCACACTCAATGAGATGGCGGGTACGATTAGTGATGAGGAATTGGAAGCGGCTGCTCTAGCAGAGATTCCTGAAGATAGTCCGTTGCGATATGAGTCAACTAATCATACTGAGACGGATGAAGATCAAGATGACAATGAGAATACGGGCATCGCTAAACATAGTGAGCCGCAATCTGACGTAGCCATACAATCTGATGTAGCACAAATACCAGTAGAGGTGACTCAAACCACAGAAGTAGTAGAACCTGTAGCAGATGTTATTCAGACTCAAGAAGTCGTATCAGAGATAGAATCTCCTCAAGCGACTGAAGTAGAGCAACAAGCAATAAGCATACTTGATCATGGTGATGAGTCTGTTAGCGGTGGTGAGGAAGTCATTGAAGAGGTCATTCACAGTGCTACGCCTGTGGCAGAAAAAGCATCTTGGTTAAGCCGTCTTAAAAAAGGGTTATCAAGAACAGGGTCTAGCATCAGTGCGATTTTTGTGGGCGTTAAAGTTGATGAAAATCTTTTCGAGGAATTGGAAACGGCGTTAATTATGTCGGATGCTGGACTTGAAGCGACACAATCATTACTGAGCAAATTACGTAGCAAGGTCAAAAAAGAACGCTTGGATAATGCAGCAGATGTGAAAAAAGCCTTGCATCAGTTATTGACGGAACATTTAAAACCACTAGAGAAGCGTTTTATGCTTGACCACGATATTACTAATGTAGTGATGATTGCAGGGGTTAATGGTGCAGGTAAAACAACATCGATTGGTAAATTAGCGCATCATTTTCAAGAGAGTGGGGCGAGTGTGTTATTGGCGGCTGGTGATACATTCCGTGCTGCCGCAAGAGAGCAGTTAATGGAATGGGGGTCACGAAACAATGTTCACGTGATTTCTCAAGACGGAGGTGATCCAGCTGCCGTGGCATTTGATGCGGTCAATGCAGGTAAGGCACGCAAAATGAATGTTGTGATGGTGGATACAGCAGGACGCTTACCTACCCAAACTCATCTCATGGAAGAGCTCAAGAAAATTAAACGTGTAATTAGTAAAGCAGATAGTAGCGCTCCCCATGAGGTACTCTTAGTGGTTGATGGTAATACAGGACAAAATGCTTTGGCACAAATTCGTGCTTTTGATGCTGTATTAGGCTTGACGGGACTAGTAGTTACCAAACTAGATGGAACAGCCAAAGGTGGAACATTAGCTGCTGTAGCGGCAGGTAGCCAAGGTGTAAGACCTATACCTGTTTATTGGATTGGTGTCGGTGAAAAATTACATGACTTACAACCATTTGTGGCGAGCGAGTTTGCGAGTGCGTTGTTGGGTGAATAGTGTAATTTACTAGTTAATTCAAATTTATAATAGTGATATTTATCATAGTGACATCACTTGATATATCGCAAGAAGTACAAAAAGGGGAGCCATATTAAAATAATATAGCTCCCTTTTTTTGTTGAAGTATAAATTCTTTTAACTATTAACTAAACTGAATCTTACGAGGAAGTTCTTTAAGTGCCTTATCTGAGTCTTTTTTCAAACGGCTAATTTGAGCAGATAACCAACCCACGGCAAACCAAGCTTCTGGATACTTGTGCGTAATACTAGAAAAGTAACTTAATGCCGTAGAGCAGTCATTTAATTGTCCAAATACTTCCTGAGCATTCGCTAATTTTTTGACATAATTGTTTAGACTAGCATGTCCCTCTAGACCTTCATAAACATTTAGCCCATAACGCATACGTTTGATTTTTTTACGTAGATCATGATATGACTCAATGTCAGAGCGATCATTCTTTTTCCAATGATGAACAATACTGTTATTCCATTTATTTAAACGTTTTTCTAAAATTTTACGTAAAGAATACTGATTTAATTGACTAGGAACGAGAGGGATAATATCTAAAAAAGGTCTATCTAGTGTTGTTTGTGTTGGCACAGGTAGAACACTAATGTCATCATTATTCGTCGTAGAAACGGTATTGTTTTGTTCTTTATCGCTTACAATATCAGTTGTAGTAGATGAAGCTTGCTGATTTTCAAGCATCACAGATTCTGCCGATGGGCTTACTTCGGCTAAGGCAGCAGTTGATGTTGTCTCTGAGACTATTTCGTCCTCTTTTTCGTTAGATGCTTTTTCTGGTATAGGGTCAGTGTTAGGTGCAGTGGCTACCCAAGCTAATAACTTAACTAAAAAGGTTTGGAAATCTACATCACGAGCTAGTTCGGAAGCTGTTCTTCCTTGATAATGATCAAGCTCAAGATGTGGCATACCAGCTTTTTCTAGAGGTGGCATAATGGTTTCTAACATGACATCTGTATCACGTGTTGCCCCAAAGTTACCTAGAAATACCTTTAATTCTTGTCTAAGAGACTCGTCTGGTAAGTGGGCATAGCCGTCTAATAGTTTCCAATTGGAGGCTAGGCGTCGCATCCCAATGCGTAGCTGGTGTACATGTTCAGGCTTGGCAACTGTCATCACATCTCTAGTATCTACTTCAGCTAGATAAGCCGCATTAAGTGCCATTTGCTCTAGGCATTCTTCGGTTAGACGACAAAGTGCTTGAGTAGCGTTTAAATGCTTGGGTAATGTATAATTGACCGCTTTGCGCTCTGCCCAAAAACGTTGTGTTTCTTGTTGTTCAACGATTAATTGGTGCTCATTATCAGTGGTATTGATTTTGTGCATCATATTAGCGAGTGCATCGCCACGATGAGATTTACTACGTGTATCTAGTATAAGTTGATAATCATTTAACCAACGTAATCCCAAATCGAACATTGCTTCGATACTGCCAGATTTAAGCTCAAACTCTACTTCGTTAATGGGCAATTCTAGGCGTCCAGCACGAACAACACCTGTATCAAATGCAATTTCTACTGTGCCTTTTTTGGTGCGTTGTTTTTTAAACAGACGAGTAACATCTGTTTCATAACGCAACTCTAATGGTTGTGTTAGGTTGGCTAGCACGGCTTCTGCCACAGTGCCTGCGTAAAGGCTTAAATCTAGTACAGGACCTGGGCGATGATGGTTTAGCTCAACGCGGCTTAAACTATTTGCACCAGCCATTTTTAATGTTTGAACCCAATCAGTGCCTTCTTGACGTAAACGAATAGCGACCTTAGCTTTGGCTAATTGACGATCACTGGTATCAAAATACATAGCACGCAATGTAATACTTTCTGCTTTTTCAAGGGCTTTTTTAATTTTTAAGCGGCTTTGCGGAGGGATATGTAATTTAAGTTCTTGTTCAGACATGGGATATTTTCAGAAATTGACAATGGCTTAATCTTACCATTTAAACTATAACAAGGGGGTGTCAATAAGAGTTTTACTTATATTGGTAACAAACTTGTCATATTATTTGTGTAAAATATATGTCCTTTTGTAAGGGGTTTTGGTGTGAGTCCCTTATCTTGCCAAGCGTAGGATAAAAAGAAAACCTAGCTAACATAGTGTCCAATAGGCTAATGTGTTAGCTAGGCTATAACTAAGCTAATGCTTTATAGTGTTTAGTTAAGTGTATGATGTTGTGTCAAATAATTGCTTAACTCTTGGGTTTGCTCTGTGGTTAATAATAAACCCAAACGAGTGCGTCGCCATAGTATATCTTCAACCGTAGTTGCCCACTCATGGTTAATGAGGTAATTGACTTCATTTTCATATAAATCATGACCAAAATGACGTCCCATATCCTCGTTGCTTTGGCATAAAAAATCACGACTTAATGTACCATAAGCTTTGCTATAGCGTAGACTTAGTGCTTCGGATAGCCATGGGTACTCTTGTCGAAGTTGCTGTGCAAATGTTTCTGGGCTGTCAATATTTCCCCCTGGAAGCTTTTCTGTTGCTGTCCAAGCTTGTGATTTATGGGTAAAGGGAGCAAGTTTTTCTAGTGCGTGCTCGGCTAAACGGCGATAAGTGGTAATTTTACCGCCATAAATGGAGAGTAGAGGAGGTTGTTGACTACCATTGCCACCACTTAAATCAAATACATAATCACGAGTGACCGCTGAAGCTGATCCTGTGCTGTCATTATATAAAGGTCGGACACCAGACCAAGAGGAGACAATATCAGTACGGGTTAACGGTTTATCAAAATACTCGTTAATCAATGTGAGGAGATAATCTGTTTCTTCGTCACTAATGGCTACCTTATTAACATCACCTTTATAGTCAATATCTGTTGTACCAATCATGGTGAAATGGTCTCGGTGAGGTGTTGCAAATACTATTCGATTATCTTTGTTTTGCAAAATATAGGCATGATTACCCGGGTAAAATCTTGGTACAACAATATGACTACCTTGAACAAGGCGTAATTTATTACCCTCCTGCTGTGGGCGAATTAATTGGTCTAACTGTTCTACCCAAGGACCAGCGGCATTGATTAGAATATTTGCACTAACCGTAAAATTAGGCTTGTTTTCTGGTGTGATAGTGATATACCAGTGTTGATTAGTATGATCAACAGCCGTTACTTGGTGTCTTGTCAGTATAGTTGCGCCATGTTGTTCAGCGCTTTTTGCATTCAGAATAACTAGGCGAGAATCATCTACTTGGCAGTCTGAATAAATAAATCCTTTGGTATATTTGGATTTTAAGGCTGCTCCATAATCGTTGTTCTTACTTAATGGAATGAGAGAAGAACCCGGTAATCGATCAGAACGTTTAGCTAAATGATCATATAAAAAAAGTCCACAACGGATCATCCATGCAGGACGTAAATGAGGTTCATGAGGAAGCACAAAACGTAGTGGTTGAACCAGATGAGGGGCAATATTTAATAGTGTTTCACGTTCGGAAAGTGCTTCACGAACCAATCTAAACTCATAGTGTTCTAAATAGCGTAGACCACCATGGATAAGTTTGCTACTGGCGGATGATGTAGCACTGGCTAAATCATTTTTTTCACAAACAAGGACTTTTAACCCACGACCAGCAGCATCTCTGGCAATACCGACTCCATTGATGCCACCACCGATAATACAAATATCATAGTGTTGCTGAGCATTTGGTTCTGATGTTTTTATCATATAAAACTGGTTATAAAAAAGTATTAATTAAGACTAATGGAAAGGGTCTTTTTCAAATCACTGAGTGATTTTTGTAGTTTTTTAGTATTGGTTTCCGAAAACTGGCTGAAGGCTTCTTGGATATATGCATCATAGGCTTTTTGCATTTTGTTAAATGCTTTTGTTCCTTTGGGAGTTAAGCGAACAAATGTGCTACGACGATCTTCTGTACTAAGAATGCGTTCAATCAGCTCTTCTTTTTCCAGTTGTGTTGTGATTGTCGTAATATTGCCATTGCTTACCATTAGGCGAGAAGAAAGTTCTCCCATTTTTAAGCCATTTTTTTGTCCAGCCAACTGTGCCATTAAATCATATCTCGGTAAAGTGACATTAAATTGTTGGCGCATTTTATCGCGAACGTAATTTAGAACTAGATTGTGACAGGCTTGCAGACGCAACCAAAGCGCTAAAGATTGGTTTGATTTTTCGGTAATTCGGGTTTCTACATCAAATATCATCACATGTCTCCTTGGTAATAGGAACTAAGCCACTATTAAGTTGTTTAATTGTATGAATAAAAGAATGTATAAAAAATCAAGCATAAAACTTTTATGCTTAAACGAGTTTGATTATAAACCTTTTTTGTGAAGTTTAAATAGCATGTTTAAGACAATCATCATAGTTAATTCCCCGATAACAAAACATTAAGGTGAAAAATCAAAGGATTATTCGCTCGAAAAGGGGTAAAATGACGGCTTATTAGTGAAAAAATATCCAATATTGGGAATTAACATGAGTTCAGCAGAAGAAATGTCTAGTGATTATCAAATTGCTAGTGTCAATGAGATTGTAGAAGAACTACGCCAAGGTCGCATGGTCATTTTAGTGGATGAAGAAAATCGCGAAAATGAGGGCGATTTATTAATGGCCGCTGATTTTATTACACCAGAAGCGATTAATTTTATGGTGACGCATGCGAGAGGGTTGGTATGTTTGACCTTGACTCATGAGCGTTGCCAGCAATTAGATTTGGCCATGATGACAAACAAAAATGGCTCTGGGTTTGGCACTAATTTTACCTTGTCAATTGAAGCTGCAGAGGGTGTGACAACGGGTATTTCTGCTGCTGATCGTGCTCATACAATTAAGGTAGCGGTAGCGGCTAATGCTAAACCAACAGATATTGTTCATCCCGGGCATATTTTCCCTGTGCGTGCCGTGCATGGTGGGGTATTAATCCGTGCAGGTCATACTGAGGCGGGTTGTGATTTAACTAAAATGGCAGGTTTAACGCCAGCAGCGGTGATTTGTGAAATCTTAAAACCTGACGGCACGATGGCTCGTTTACCAGATTTGATTGAATTTGCTAAGCAACATCAACTAAAGATAGGTACTATTGAAGACCTCATCCAATATCGCAGTGAACATGAATCTATGATTCAACGTATCTCTGAGAAATCGCTTAATACGCCTTGGGGTGAGTTTAAAGCAGTAGCGTATAGTGATAATGCATCAGGAGCACCACATATTGCGTTAGTACATGGCGATATTAGTGCAGATAAAGAAACACTTGTACGTGTGCATGAGCCAGTTACTGCATTGGACTTCTTGGATTGTGACAGCATTGCACATAGTTGGACAATGGATAAGGCATTAAAACGCATTAAGCAAGCAGAGCGTGGTGTGGTTGTTTTATTAAATGCCCAAGGATCTGAATATCGCTTATTGTCACGCTTAGAAGCCTGGAATGAAGCTCAACCAAGTACTAAAAAAGTAGCTGAACGATATGATTTAAGAACGTATGGTGTGGGTGCACAAATTCTACGAGATTTAAATGTAGGTCAAATGCGTTTATTATCAGTTCCTCGTAAAATGCCAAGTATGTCTGGTTACTCCTTAACTGTGACTGGATTTGAAACTGATGAGTTAGAGTGATTTGTCATAAATTTGATGTGATAAAGCGAGTATAATAGCCACAATATTCACTTGATAAAGGAATCGACCATGAAACCATATACTTTAGAACCTAATCGCAACGGTGAGGGATTACATATC
This sequence comes from Pelistega sp. MC2, assembly GCF_900099475.1. NCBI lineage: Bacteria > Pseudomonadati > Pseudomonadota > Betaproteobacteria > Burkholderiales > Alcaligenaceae > Pelistega > Pelistega sp. MC2. The sequence continues at coordinate 179,098 of NZ_LT628275.1, forward strand.
GGTATCGTATGCGGACGTTTTAACGAAGAAATCGGTTATGCAGAGCTTAACGCTTGTTTAGATGAATTAGGTGAGCTAGGGGTTGATGAAAGCCAAATTATGGTGGTCACAGTTCCTGGTGCTTTGGAGATGGGCTTAGCCTTACAACAAATGGCATTAAGCTATGAGTTTGATGCATTGATTGCATTAGGTGCGGTGATTCGTGGTGAAACTTATCATTTTGAAGTTGTGAGCAACGAGAGTGCTGCGGCGATTACACGCGTTGGTTTAGATATGAATATTCCTATCGCAAATGGCATATTAACATGTGAGACTGATGAGCAAGCCCAAGAGCGTGCCGAAACCAAAGGTCGTGATTGTGCGGTATGTGCAGTAGAAATGGCGAATCTAGTTGAAGCATTAATTCCAGAGTCTGATGATGAAGATGATGATGACGAGGAATATGATGACGATGATGATTACGAAGATGAAGACGAAGAATAAATAATTAGGAAAAAAATGGCAATAAAAAGTAGAAGTGCTCGTCGTAGAGCGCGTGAGTACGCTTTACAAGGTATTTATGCGTGGATAGTAAGTGGTTGTGTGCATCAAGAGAAAGGTGCCATTGATGCACATATCCGCTCTGATGAGGAATTTGCATCAGCGGATGAGGGATGGTACAAAACGATACTTTATGGTGTGTTTGATCAAGCGGATCAATTAAGAGAAAAGTTCTCTCGCTTTATTGATCGTCCAGTTAATGAGCTGTCACCGATTGAACATGGGGTATTGTTATTGGCAACATTTGAATTATCTGAGTCAGTGGATGTCCCTTATAAAGTTGTCATTAATGAGGCGGTAGAATTGACCAAAGAGTTTGGTGGTACCGACGGGTTTAAATTTGTTAATGGTGTTTTGGATAAATTAGCGGCCGAATTACGGCCCATTGAAGTGAATGCTAAGTCATGAGGACCACTTCAGGAATGAGTGGTGAATTTGATTTAATCAAAAAATACTTTTCACGAGTCAGTGCACAACAGGCTCACTCTAGACACCAACAAGTGTTGCTAGGAGTAGCTGATGATTGTGCACTTTTTACTTGTACAACAGGCAAAACAATAGCAACAAGTAAAGACTTATTATTAGAAGGTCGTCACTTTTTTGCTGATGTAGATCCTTATCGCTTAGGGCATAAGTCGTTAGCTGTTAATTTATCAGACTTGGCAGCTATGGGAGCAAAACCAATAGCCTGTTTATTAGGCTTAGGTTTACCTCGCCTAGATGAGGCATGGTTATCTGCCTTTGCGGATGGTTTTTATCACCTATCTGAGCAATTTGCTTGTCCCTTAATTGGTGGTGATACAACGCGCAGTGATAAGGGTATTATCATTAGCGTGACTGTTTTTGGTGAGGTGAGCCCACCCTATTTAATGCGTAGTCAGGCAAAAGAAGGGGATGTGATTTGGGTAAGTGGCGAGTTAGGTGCGGCACATATAGCGTTACAACTCTTGTCTAAGACAGTAGAGGCGCCTTTAGCTCATGATGAACAACAATTATTGAGCAGTACAAGAGGGGCATTAGAGCAGCCAATGCCACGAGTGTTGCTAGGTCAAGCGTTAAATGGCATTGCCCATGCCATGATTGATATTTCAGATGGCTTAATGCAGGATTTGGGGCATATTCTCCAACAAAGTCAGGTATCAGCTTGCATTTACGAAAAACAGTTGCCCGTCAGCCCTCTGATTAAGTCCTTACCATTGGCAGTTATCCGAGAGGCGGTCTTATCAGGCGGAGATGTCTATGAGTTATGTTTTACGGCACCAGCCAGTAAGACTGATAATATTCAGCAAATAGCTAAACAATTGGCTATTCCAATCACAGCGATTGGTACAATTCTTCCAACGACTTCTAATGATAAAAATAAACTGATAGTATTAGATGAAAATAATAGTGAAATAAATATGCAGTACAAAGGGTTTGACCACTTTGCGTAATTGATTATTTAATGATTAATGAGAAAATATATGCAGCAAGACAATCAACATATAGAGACTAGTGAAACGGTGTTTACGCCTAGTTTTTCTTGGATGAAGCAATCAATAATTCGTTGTATTGGTTTTGGGTTTGGTGCAGGACTTATTAAAAAAGCCCCGGGTACATGGGGGACATTATGTGGGTGGTTGCTTTGGACCATTATTAGTTATGTGATTAGCAATGATTTTATTTTGGCATTGATTATTTGTATTGGCTTTGCGGTAGGTATTTATGTTTGCCAACGTCTTCAATTAGATATGCAAGAACATGACCACGGTGGTATTGTTTGGGATGAAATTATTGCTTTTTGGTTGGTTTTATTTGTGATGGCGCCACAATTGTCTTTTGCATGGCAACTATTTGCTTTTGTAGTATTTCGGTTCTTTGATATTGTTAAACCTTGGCCAATTAGCTATGTCGATGCTAAATATCAAAATGGATTTGGCGTGATGTGGGATGATATTGTCGCTGCCATTTATAGTCTATTCATTATTGCGATTGCTGTTCGAATTATCGGCGTATAAACGTTTTGTATAAGATAGTTTTAGTCTCTTCCTTTGTTAAGTAGGAGAGTAGGATTGTTTCGTCAGAATTTGTTTAACGTATAACAAAGGATATCGCTATGGAACACAATGTATTAAGTCACTTGTCTTTGCAAGTAGGTGACTGTTTAAAGCGCCACAACGCTATCTTATCGGTTGCTGAGTCTTGTACGGGTGGATTATTGGCATCTACTGTCATTGAAACAGCAGGATCAAGTCAGTGGTTTGATCGTGGATTTGTCACTTATACTAATCAAGCTAAGCAAAATTTATTAGATGTAAAAAGTATAACTCTTGAGACCTTTGGTGCAGTCAGTGAAAATACAGCCGCAGAGATGGTGAGAGGGGTATTAACTAATATTCAATCATCTTCTGGGTACCAAACAGGACGCTTAGATATAGCGATAAGTGTGACTGGTATTGCTGGACCAGATGGTGGTAGCCCGGCTAAACCCGTAGGAATGGTTTGTTTTGGAATTGGTATATTGTCGAATTATCAACAACTAATTCGCACTACAACCCAGTTTTTTAAGGGGAATCGTAGTGCGATTAGGCAACAATCGGTTAAGTTTGCGCTAGAGCAGGTACTAGCGATAGACTATGACGGGCTTCGTTAATAGCATCTCTTGTTGAAGAGGCTACTTTTGTCGCCGCTTCTCTCCAATCGGTTCCTGCACTTGCATAGAGAATAGCTCGTGATGAGTTAATCAATACGCCTGTTGTTTTAGAATTGCAACCTGCCAATACTGTATTTAAAATATCACCGCCTTGGGCGCCAATTCCGGGGATTAAAAGTGGCATATCATCGCCAATTACTTGACGCACTTTAGCGATTTCCTCAGGGAAGGTGGCGCCAACGACTAAGCCACATTGTCCAGTTGGGTTCCATTTCTCGGCGACTAAACGGGCAACATAGAGATAAAGAGGAGTACCGTCTTCTAGCTTAGCAAACTGTAGGTCAGACCCGCCTAAATTTGAGGTACGGCACAGGATAATAACCCCTTTGTCGTCCCAAGCTAAGTAAGGCTCAATAGAATCTAAACCCATATAAGGATTTACTGTTACTGCATCTGCTTTGTATCGTAAAAAAGCCTCTTTGGCATAATGTTCTGCAGTTGTACCAATATCACCTCGTTTGGAATCTAAAACGATAGGGAGGTGAGGATAGTTTTTATTGATATATTGGCAAATACCAGCTAATTGGTCTTCAGCACTTTCAGAGGCAAAATAAGCAATTTGAGGTTTAAAGCCGCAAGCATATGGCGCTGTTGCATCAATAATATTTACGCAGAAATCATAAATTGCATGCTTATTATTTTTAACCTCTTCAGGAAAGCGATTGACATCAGGATCTAATCCTATCATCAACAAAGAGTTGTTTGTTTGCCAAGCATGATTAAGTTTGTCAGTAAATTTCATGATTTATAAGAATACTCGTTTAATAACAAAATAAGCCCAAGTAATGGCGACTAGAGATAAGCATAAAAAGATAGCAGCACTAGCCATATCTTTTGCTCGACCAATATACTCATCGTACTCATTGCTAATGCGATCTGCCAATGACTCAATAGCTGAGTTTAATAATTCAATGGCTAAGACGATAAATAACGTTGCCAAAAGAAACAAAACCTCAAGAGGTGTTTGTCCTAAAAAAAACGCAACTGGTGTTAACACAAGGCAGAGGAATAACTCTTGTCTAAAAGCCGCTTCAAGCTGAAAAGCTGCTTTGAAACCTTGAAATGAATAACGGGTTGCATTCCAAATTCGCTTTATACCCGGTTTACTTTTAAAGGGATTTTCTGTGGTCATGTATAAAAAATTATTAATATTTTTCAGTTGGCTTATTTTAAGACATTCGACTGTTAATATGGCTGAAATTAGCGCAAAACTAAAAAAAGAAAATTTATTCATAAAAAAAGACACAGATTGCAAAACAATCTGTGTCTTCATGCTGAAGGGGGTTCAGCGGGTAAAACTAGCTAAGGCTTTGAATTAGAAGCCCATGCCGCCCATACCACCCATGCCACCCATATCTGGCATTGCAGGAGCTGGTTTGTCTTCTACAATTTCAGTAACAGCGGCTTCAGTTGTTAATAGTAAGCTTGCTACAGAAGCAGCATTTTGTAGTGCTGTACGAGTTACTTTAGTTGGGTCTAATACGCCTTGTTCAACTAAGTCACCGTATTCACCAGTCGCTGCATTGTAACCAAAGTTACCTTTACCTTTAACTACTTCATTTACCACAACACTTGGCTCTTCACCAGCGTTGGCTACGATAGTACGTAGAGGAGCTTCGATAGCACGAAGGATTAATTTGATACCTGCGTCTTGATCAGCATTTGAACCTTTAACAGCAGCAATAGCGTCTTTTGTACGTAGTAAAGCAACGCCACCACCAGGAACAATACCTTCTTCAACAGCAGCACGAGTAGCGTGTAAAGCATCTTCTACACGAGCTTTTTTCTCTTTCATTTCAACTTCAGTTGCTGCACCAACACGAATAACAGCAACACCACCAGCTAATTTAGCTACACGCTCTTGTAGTTTTTCACGGTCGTAGTCAGAAGTCGCTTCTTCGATTTGACGACGGATGTGTTTAACACGAGCCTCAATATTTTCTACAGTGCCGTAACCATCAATAATGATTGTGTTTTCTTTACCCACTTCGATACGTTTAGCTTGACCTAATTGTTCAAGAGTTGCTGTTTCTAAAGAAAGACCTGTTTCTTCAGAAATCACTGTACCGTTAGTAAGGATAGCGATATCTTCAAGCATTGCTTTACGACGATCACCAAAACCAGGTGCTTTAACAGCAGTAGTTTTTAAGATACCACGAATATTGTTTACTACTAATGTTGCTAATGCTTCACCTTCAACGTCTTCTGCAATGATTAATAGAGGACGGCTAGTTTTAGCAACTTGCTCTAATAGAGGTAATAGGTCACGGATGTTACTAATTTTTTTGTCAAAAATTAGTACGAATGGGTCATCAAGAGCAGCGATTTGTTTTTCTTGATTGTTGATGAAGTATGGAGATAGGTAACCACGGTCAAATTGCATACCTTCAACAACGTCTAATTCATTTTCTAATGATTTGCCGTCTTCAACAGTGATTACACCTTCTTTACCAACTTTATCCATTGCATTAGCGATGATTTCACCGATTGATGTATCGCTATTTGCAGAGATAGACGCAACTTGTGCAATTTCTTTAGAAGTTGAGCTTGGACGAGATAATTTGTGTAACTCTTCAACAGCTACTGCAACCGCTTTATCAATACCACGTTTTAGGTCCATTGGATTGATACCTGCAGCAACGTATTTTAAACCTTCTTCTACGATAGCTTGAGCTAATACAGTCGCTGTTGTAGTACCGTCACCAGCGTTGTCAGATGTTTTAGCCGCAACTTCTTTTACTAATTGCGCACCAATGTTTTCAAATTTGTCTTTTAATTCAATCTCTTTAGCAACAGAAACACCGTCTTTTGTTACTGTAGGAGCGCCGAAAGAACGTTCTAGTACAACGTTACGACCTTTAGGACCTAATGTTGTTTTTACAGCATTAGCTAAAATGTTTACACCACGTACGATACGTGTACGAGCATCATCACCAAAAAATACTTGCTTTGCAGCCATGTTTGATTCCTTTAAGATTGCTTTGATTGTTCAAAGCGATAAATTAATTTTTAAGTTAAAAGCAGAAATTAAGCAAATACAGCTAAGATTTCTTCTTCACGAACAACTAATAATTCTTCGCCATCAACTTTAACAGCTTGACCAGCGTATTTACCAAATAACACTTTGTCGCCAACTTTTAAGTCAACAGGGATAATTTGACCGTTATCGGCTTTTTTGCCTGGGCCAACAGCAATAACTTCACCTAAGTCTTGTTTCTCTTCTGCGCTACCTGCAAGGATAATGCCAGATTCTGTAGTTTTTTTGTTGTCAACACGTTTGATAATAACGCGATCTTGTAATGGACGTAATGACATGGAAAGCTCCTGGTTGTCAAAAAATAAGTATAAAAAATTTTTCTGGATTAGGTTTAGCACTCTAACCCCTTGAGTGCTAATTATAGGGGTGATTTTTGACATTTCAAGGGGGTATGATTAATTTGTTACATTTTTAATACTTTTCTCTTCTTAAATAAGAAGAGTGAATATAAAAGGCTCTATCTTTATCTCAAGATAGAGCCTTACTTTTTAATAAGATACCAATCTATGAAGATTAACGTACTGGTAATCCGTAGTGTAAACCACCGTTAATCCATAAATTATTTAGACCACGAGGGATTTTTAAAGGACTATTTTGACCCACATTACGTTCAAAACTTTCGCCATAGTTACCGACTTGCTTAATTAGGTTATAGGCCCATTTTTCATCTAAGCCTAAGTTTTTACCGGAGCCTTCAGTTACGCCAAGTAAGCGTTGAATATTTGGGTTAGTACTTTTTAATTGTTCATCTACATTTGCACTAGTCAAACCAAGCTCTTCGGCATTTAGCTGTGCTTGAAGTGTCCATTTTACAATGTTGTACCATTGATCATCCCCTTGACGCACAAAAGGACCTAAAGGTTCTTTAGAAATTAACTCTGGTAATACTTCGTAATCGTCTGGATTAGAGAGGCGAGAAATACGGATAGATGCTAGACCTGATGCATCTGTGGTGTATACATCACAGCGACCAGAAGCAAAAGCATTGACGACTTCATTGAATTGATCAAAGACAACAGGGGTGTATTTAATATTGTTTGCACGAGCCCAGTCTGCCATAGTATTTTCATTAGAAGTACCTGTTTGCATACATACTGTTGCACCATCTAATTCTTTGGCACTTTTAACACCTAATTTTTTAGAGACTAGGAAGCCCTGACCGTCATAGAAATTAACACCAGGAGATTGGATGCCCAAAGCTGTATCTCGTTGTTGAGTAACTGTTGTATTGCGAGTTAATACATCAATTTCACCTGACTGTAGTGCCGTAAAACGCTGTTGAGAGTTCAAAGGTACGTTTTTAAACTTTGTGGCATCCCCAAAAACAGCTGCCGCTATTGATTTACATAAATCAATGTCTAATCCTTTCCATTCACCTTTGTCATCAGGAGCAGAAAAACCAGCAAATCCTGTTGTTGTACCACAAACTACATGCCCACGTTGTTTAACAGTGTCTAATGTTGATGCTTGAGCATGTGTGCTCGCTAAGACGAGAGCAATACTCGCTAGTGTAAAATGGATTTTTTTCATGAAAAGCCCCTATCAGTAATCGTAAGTATTAGACAATAAAGTATTCTACTTTATAACGGCAAGATTTTTTATACGAAAATTTTATATAAATATAGCAGAAAAAATAAGATATCTAAAAGAAACTTTTAGGCTAGAAGGGGGATTTTATGAGTAAAGTTTTTGGGGTTATATAAATAGACAGGATATGTTTGTTTAGGATATAAATGTTCTGTTAATCTATTCAAACCATTTTGCTAGCAATTTATACATTGGTTGGGCAACAATCAGAATAAAAACCATACGGGTAACATGGAAAGCTGCCACAATAGGTACTCCTAGCATCAATACTTTGGCGGTAATCGTCATTTCTGCAATACCACCAGGACTAACACCTAGCATCATAGTACTAAATTGAATATTGGCTAGCAAGGATAAAATATAGGCGAAAATCGCACTCACAACTAGAGCAGCAACTGTGGTTAATGCACTAACCGTTAAATATCGAGGCGCTTTTTTAAAGAAATCTGGACCATATTTACTACCAAGAGACCAACCAATAAATAATTGTCCAGTGCTTTGAATCATCGGGGAAAGATGCGTTAGGTGAATTTCATTACTTGTTAATAGTAGTGATGCACCGAGTGAACCGAGTACCCAAGCATTAGGTATGTGGAATTTTGAAAAAAGGAAAATTCCTACAGAGGTAATAGCGATTAACTGTAATAGTCCCCAGATATTGAAGTGGTAACTTAGGCTAGCAGGACTGGCTATATCTCCGTGTACACCTAGCATTTTGTATATAAATGGTAAGGTTACTACAACGAGTAAAACACGAACACTATGAGATGAAGCGACACTATCTACTCTTGCGTGATAATGTTCGGCAAGATTAGACATTTCACTTGCACCACCAACAGCACCAGCAAACCATGCTGTTTTGAAATCCACGTGTCCCCAATATTTTAAGCAAAAAGCATTAAACATGCTAAGTAGTAGAGCAAATAAACAGCCTAAGACTAAATAAGGCCAGAAATTAATAATAGTAGTAACTGTATGAGGGGTGAAATATAAACCTAATGAAGTACCAATAACCCATTGGCCTAGCTTACGAAAAATATTGTGGGATTGGGAAGGAACCCCCATCATTGAAGTGACGGCTGTTATGAGTAAAGGACCTATAAGCCAAGGTAACGGGGCGTTAAGGAATTTAGCGAGTAAGGCTCCACCTAGTGCGATAAAAAATCCAAGCAGATAAGGAGTAATTCCTTTTAGTGTCAGATTTCTTAGCATAGAGTAGAGCCTTTTTTATTAAATAAACAACTAATTAGCGGGTGCTGTTGCTACTTTTCTACGCATTTTGCGCATTAAAGGAGGAACTATACCTACTAACGCTGCGGCAATCCACAATCCAATGGATAATTTACTTTCAAACAGAATGCCGATGTCACCATTAGTCATAGATAAGGCACGACGTAAATTTTGTTCCATCATATCACCTAAGACGACACCAAGTACTAGAGGGGCCATTGGTACTTCAAATTTGCGTAAGAAGTAACCTATGATACCAATTACCACCATTAACACTAAATCAAAGGTTGTTCCGTTAATAGCGTAAACACCAATGAAACTAATGGCTAAAATGCCAGGGACAAGTAACCATGGTGGAACACGTAGCATCGCCGCAAATATCTGTACCATTGGCACGTTCATAAGGAATAGCATCACGTTAGCAATAAAGAGTGAAGCAATAAGTCCCCAGACGATTTGAGGTTGTGTATCAAATAACACAGGACCAGGCGTGATATTGTATAAAGTCAATGCACCCATCATTACAGCTGTTGTACCAGATCCGGGTACACCAAGTGTTAACATAGGAATAAATGAACCTGTTGCAGCTGCATTATTGGCAGCCTCAGGTGCAGCTAAACCACGGACATCACCTTTACCGAACTTGGCTTCAGGGTCTTTACCCTCAATCATTTTTTTCTCATTTGCGTACGCTACAGCAGATGCTACACTCGCACCAGCACCGGGTAGAATACCAATAAAGAAACCTACTACACTCGCACGAATGGTTGTCCAACCAGTTTTGCAAAGTTCAGCAAAATTAAACATTTTGCGAGTGCCTTTAGGAACTTCAATTGAATTGCCTGATAAAAGGTTTTCTAGCATTTGAAGCATTTCAGCAATAGCAAAAAGCCCAATGACGACAACAACGAAATCAATACCGTCAGCAAGATTTGGTAGGTCAAATGAATAACGATAAACACCAGAGTTTGAGTCTACACCAACAGTAGAAATAGCAAGACCTAACATAGCGGCAAGAATACCTTTAACAGGTTGTTCACCTAGTAAACTGGTTAATGCAGCAAATGCGAAAACCATCAGCACAAAATATTCTGCCGGACCAAAAGCAATCGCCCACTTAGCGAGAATAGGTGCTAATGCCAGAATGCCGAAAGTGGCAATCATAGAGCCTACAAAAGAAGCCCAAGCTGATAGTGATAAGGCTACACTTGCTAAACCTTGACGTGCCATAGGGTAGCCGTCAAGTGTTGTCATCACAGCGGCAGCCTCTCCAGGAACATTTAATAAAATAGACGTAATACGTCCACCATATTCAGCACCAACATATACTGCTGCTAATAAAATCAATGCTGTTTCTGGAGGAAGTTTCATCGCAAAAGCAATGGGTACTAGCATCGCTACGGCATTAATTGGACCCAAACCAGGTAATACCCCAACAATAGTACCGATAAACGAACCAATAGCAGCTACTAATAAGTTAATCGCAGAAAAAGCAACCCCAAACCCTAATCCTAAATGATCAAAGAAGCTACTCATAGAAGATCTCCTAGAATACCTGTTGGAAGTACCACATCTAATCCTTTATCAAATAAGAAAAAGAATAAAACAGCCATACAGACAGCACCTATAATTGCTTTGCCCCATGAACCACCAAATAGGCGAGAAACAAAGACGGACATAATAGCGGTTGAGAGTACAAATCCTAACCATTGGAATAAAAAGGCATAACCAACAACATAAATCAGCATAGTGAAAATACGGAAGTTAGCACCCGCTGGATTGGGCTCAATATCTTTACCTTTTTTCAAAATAAGGAGAATGCCACAAATACCGATAATTAGCGCAATGAGAAGAGGGAATGCTTTAGGACCAACTGGCTCATAAGAGAAAGGAGGCTCTAAATCATACCCAAAGTACGTGAGAAATGCCGCAACCAATAGGGCAGCAAATCCTAGGACACGGTCATTTAAAACCATAAAGCACCTAATTTGAGAAATGTTTAAATGGATAACTCACAAAGAGGTTATCTCTTTGTGAGTTTTTTGTGAAAAATAAGAATTAATTATTTTTTGATTAAGCCAAATGAGTCGGCTAACTCTTTGTAGTTTTTAACACTTTCTTTAACATAGGCATCTAATTCAGCACCTGTTTTATTGAAAGGGAATAAGCCTTGTTGCTCTTGTAATTTTGCAAATTCAGGCGTTTTCATTAAATCATCAAATGATTTAACCCATACGTTATATTCTGCATCGCTAATTTTTGGAGGAGCGTAGAAACCACGAATGATAGGCCAGTTAATATCGTATCCTTGTTCTTTAGCTGTAGGAACATTAGCTAAGACACCAGGTAAACGTTCTGTATTGAATACTGCTAATACACGGATTGGTGTACCACCGTCAATCATTGTACGAGCTTCAGCTGCATCACCCATATAGGCTTGGATATGACCGCCACGTAGTGCTGTAATAGCTTCACCACCGCCTTCAAAGGCAACAAAGCGCATTTTTTTGTAATCAACACCAGCTGCTTTTGCTGTTAAAGCGGCTTTCATCCAGTCTTGGCTACCAACAGAACCACCAGCACCTAAAATGATTTTTGTAGGATCTTCTTTAAAGGCATCCATTAATGATTTTAGGTCTTTATATGGTGAGTCATCACGAACAACAGCAACACCGTAGTCACTACCAATAGCGGCTAACCAACGAACATCTTCAGCTGTGTATTTACCAAACTTACCTTGAGCAAGGTTAAGTAAAGAACCACTAGAGAAAGCAACGATAGCATTAGGATCATTGCTGCGTTGAGCAACGATATTGTTGTATGCTACAGCACCAATACCACCTGGCATATAGACAGTGCGCATTGGTTCTTTTAGCAATTTAGTTTGTTGAAAACCATTTACAGCAACACGACAAGTTAAATCAAAGCCGCCACCAGGCTGAGCGGGAGCAACACATTCAGGTTTTTGTGGCTGTTCTTGTGCAGAAACAGATCCTAAGAAAGAAAAGCTTAATACACTAGCAGCGAGTAAAGCTGTTGATTTTTTAGTAAATTTCATCGTCATCTCCATGTTGAAGGATTATTTTTTAATCAGTGTCATACCTTAACGAATGAAACCTTTCGATTAGCTTTCAAAATGCTTAATTTTTTTGTAATCTAGGGAAATCCCTAGCATTTTTTAGGAAAAATAAGACGTACTTTTAAGCCTGACATGAAAGAAGAGGGAAGAAATTCTAACTGTGCTTGGTTAATGTCAGCAATAGTTTGCACAATGGCTAAACCTAGTCCAGATCCTTGTTGCTCACGGCCAGCACTACCTCGTCGAAAACGTTTACCCGCTGATGCAATATCTTCAGGACTCATACCGGGACCATTATCTTCCACTTGCAAAATAAGCGTATCGGGTTGTTCAATAATTGATGTAGTGATTTGAGCTCCTCTAGGACAATACTTGATGGCATTACCAATTAAGTTACTAAGAGCTTCTTGGACGAGCCAAGCTACTCCTTGTATATAAAGAGGTTTATTGGGTATGTCCATTCCGTAATCAATCTTTTTCCATCTTGCAAAAGGTAGTAAATCATTAACTGTTTTACTTGTTAATTCACAAATATTCAATATTTCTTGTTGTTGATTAAGGGAGGCGGCATCAGTAGCATTTTGTACTTTAGCTAATGTTAGTAATTGATTAGTTAAATCAATGGTATTACTTAGCCGTAGCTGAGTAGCGGATAAGACTTCGTCCATTTCTTGATTATTGTGAGTGAGGCTACGCGCATAACTAATTTGTGTATTGAGTATGGCTAAAGGAGTCCTTAGCTGATGAGCGGCATCATCTAAGAATTGTCGCTGTAAATGAATACTTTTTGCGTAACGATCAATGTGAATATTAATCGCTTTTACTAATGGAGTAATTTCAGATGGAAGCTCCTCTTCGACAATTGGGCGTAAATCATTATCATTGCGTTGAGCAATTCTTTGATTAAGCTGTTGTAATGGGCGTAAAGCAATCAAAATACCGACGTAGATAATAATTATTAATAGCACAATAATGAAAAGATCTTTTCCCACAGATTGCCACAGCATCTCATTGAGAAAATTAGTTCTTGCCTGTGATCTTTCTGCTACTTGGATAATCAGTCGTGTATTAGGAGAGTAACTCAAAGGTGTTTTGGGATGTATAGCAATAGCGGCAATCCTAATATTCTCGCCGAAATATTGACTATCATAAAAAACAGGCTTATTACTAAGCTCCATATCTTCTGGTAAGGGAATGGAAGCATAACCAATTTCAGTTAAACCATCTTCGGTCGCCACACGGAAATAGACAGGACTTTGTGTCGTTAATTCCAGTAACTCAAATAAATAAAAGGGTTGCTCCATAGAAAGCCCACCATTCTCTGTTTTGACATTGACTTCAATGGAACGAATAGCACCTGCTAGTGTACGGTCAAAGGCTTGTTGGACTTGTGTTTTTAATTTATGGATAGAGATTAGCCATGAAGTAATCATCACTAAAATGACGATAGGTAGAATGAACCATAATAAGGTGCTCTTTAAACTTTGTTGTTTATGCATCTAGCGAGTCCGATATTGGTTCGAGGCAATAGCCAATCCCTCGTAAGGTGGTTATTTGGACATCACTTCCTTGTAATTTTTTGCGTAGTCTATGTACGATGACTTCTACGACATCTGGTGTAAGTTCTGTATCGGGATCAAGCATTCTATCGAGGATAAACTGTTTATTAACAGGCTCTCCACTTTTTTGGATGAGAATACGCAACACTTCATTTTCTCTTGGCGTTAGGGACAGGTGTTTTTGCTGGAGCAAGAATGATTTAGTACTGTGGTCATAGTGTAAACTAGCACAAGACATTTGTGGTTTATCACGACCACGGCTACGACGAATGAGAGCAAATAGTCGAGCGACTAATTCCTCAGTCATAAACGGTTTGGGTAAAAAATCATCTGCTCCCATATCTAATACTTGGACACGAGAGGACAAAGAGTCATTAGCAGTGAGTACCAGAATGGGGGTGCGGTTATCATCGGCACGTAGTCTGCTTAACAAGGTACGACCATCCATACTAGGTAAGCCCAAATCCAAAATAACAGCATCAAATTCTTCGACAGATAGCCGTTTGAGAGCAATTAGTCCATCATTCGCCCACTCAATATTAAAACCTGCATTTTTATGCAAGCTTTTTATGAGCCAGTGAGCCAAATCAGGTTCATCTTCGACTAATAAGATACGCATATATTCAAATTAAAGAAGTGGTTTTCTCTATTATAGTTTGACCGTAGTTATTTTTGTAGAGTGAATAAGTAATGATTGATATGCTACTCGAATGAAGGGGCTATATATATTGGGTTGTTTAGAGTATCAAGTAATAAGGAAATGAAAAAGCAGGGAGTTAGCTTGTATATAGTGTTGTTTATAGTGGCAAGTAAAAGAATATATAAGTCACAGAAAGAAGCGTAGAAGGAAGAAAATAAGTGTTGAGATGAGAGAGAAAACTATTATGTGACTCAGAACGGATAGAGTTGTATTGGCTTATGTACTATAATGACAATTCACCTTTTTCTTTGTAAGAGGCCTTAGAAATAGTGTGAACAAATCTTGTTATGGAGACTTTTAAATGTTCACTTTTCAAACGCTTTCTACAATTAGTTTATCTTTGTTTGCTGCAACAGCAGTTATGGCTCATAATCACCAACATGAGAAAATGAGTCATGATCATCAACATCATCACGCATCAGCTACTGTTTCAAAAGAGAGCGCAGAAGCTGTAGAGTTTAGTCAGTGTTGGATTCGTTTTAGCGAGCAAGGTAGTTCTGCATTGTATATGAAAGCTAAGAATAATGATGTGAATAAACCAGCTTATTTAGTGGGAGCTAAGTCTGATGCTTTTGAACATATTATGTTGCATGAAAGTTATCAGCATAATGGTATGACGGGTATGCGTCATCTTAATGAAATAGAAGTTCCTGCGGGTAAAGAAGTTGTGTTTACACCGGGCAGTTATCATCTTATGCTAATGTCGCCAAAAGCGGTAAAGGTAGGCGATAATGTCCACATTACTTTTTCTTTAAGTAATGGTCATGAACTATCAACGCAATGTTTAGTAAAACCCTTAACCGCTAAATCATTTGGCAATTAATGTGTATTTATTAAATTAAATAGCAAAAAAAGGGGGGTAGTAATACCCCCCTTTGGTTTTGTTAATACTGCATCGTCTCTTATGACTATTTTTAGATAGTTAATGATTGGTTGTAAGCATTGATATGCTCAATAATAATATGGTTAAATTCGTGTGGTAAAGCAAGGTTCATCCCATGAGAGGCAGGGCTTAGAACAAAACTCTTGGCTTGTGGCCATAAGGTTTGTAAGGTGCGATTGATCTCTGGGAAGGGGGCAGGGCTATCAGAACCACCCATTAATGTGATGGGCAGCTTGAGAGATTCTAGCGTTGATGATATGAGAAAAGGTTTCTCATAGCGTTGTAGAAAAAGTGTATGGGCATTTTCTCTTACCATTTCCTTGAACCATCGTACCATTTTTTTATAAGTACCTTCGCCACTGACAGAGTCAATGAAAAGTGCGAGTCCCTCATCTAATTTTCCTGCGTGAATAAGTTGTAAGGCTTCTTTTTTAAATGCAATTCCTTCTTGTAATTGCTGATGATCACGAATACCGGGATCTGCCAGAATTAAAGAACTGATACTTTGCGGAGTGGTTAAAGCAAGATCTAGAGCAACAGCGGCACCACGGGAATGTCCTAAGATATGTGCTTTAGAAATTTCTAGCTGTTGTAATAATGCTGCAATATCTTGCGAGTGTTGCTGGTAGGAAAAGTCATCAACGCTTGTCAATGGAATAGGAGCGTAGTGTCTAAGACTAGGTGCAATTACTCGAAAGTGTTTAGCGAGTTCTGGGATTTGCCATTTCCAATAACGGTAATCACAAAGTGAACCATGAATTAAGACGATAACATCAGATCCTTGTCCATTATCTGTATAGGCAAGACGAGTATTATTTATGATGATTTCTTTTAAGTTTAAACTTTCAGTGTTCATAAAAAAAAGTCGCCTTTAGAGATAAAGGCGACGTAAATTCTGTAAGTAAAACATTAGTACATTGATAAGCGCTCTTTGGCTGTATCAGCGGCTGGTGTACCAGGGTATTCTTTAATCGTGCGTTGCAGAGTGGCTTTGGAGCCATCAATATTATTAAGTTCTAATTGGCTTCCTGCAATCACTAATAAAGCGTCGCCAGCTTTACTGTCTTTGGGATAGGCATGAACCATTTCATTTAGAACTTTGATAGAATTTTTGAAATCACGATTGGCATAACGGCTACTACCTTCGTAGAACATAGCACTAGGAGTGAGAGGGCTAGAAGGGTAAGCTGAAGAGAAGTTGGCTAGTGCCTGTGAAGCACCTGCGTAGTTGCCTTGTCTAAATAAGTCTAATGCCGCATCGTAAGCGCGTTGTTCAGTTGGATCACCGACCTGTGCTGATGGACCAATATCGTCATTTGCACGTGAAGCTAATGCTTGTGATTGACCAGCATTACCTAAAGATTCAATTTGTCCTCTGATTTGACGAAGTTCGTTTTGTAATTTTTGAACTTGTTGTGCCAAGTCATTACGAACCATATCACTTTGTTTAAGTTGAGAACGTAATTCTAAGATAGCACGACGTGCTTGTTCGTCTTCTTGAGCCCAAGCAGGTTGTGTCACACTGAAAAAAACTGTAGAAAGAACAAGAGCAAGAGTTGTGTTATTTAGCATCATGGATTGTCTCGTAAAATAAAACGCCGCAATAATATTAAACCATTGCGGCGTGTAGACATTTAATGTCGGTATAAAACCGCTAGAAATTAACGAATGTAGTTAATGTCAGCACGACGGTTTTGAGCATAAGCTTCTTCAGTTGTACCAGTAGCTACTGGACGCTCTTTACCAAAGCTAACTGCTTCGATTTGAGCAGCGTTAACGCCTTGTTGAGTTAATTGATTAGCAACTGCTACTGAACGACGTTGACCTAATGCTAAGTTGTACTCTGAGCTACCGCGTGCGTCAGTGTTACCTTCGATACGGATACGTTGTGCACTGTTAGCTGCTAAGTATTGAGCGTGCATTTGAACTAAAGGTTGGAATTGAGATTCAACAACATAGCTGTCAAACGCGAAGTATACTGAACGTTGTTGAGCTAATGGACTATTTGGGTTGAACGGATCCATAACTGCTGAACCGTTAGCACCAGTACCAGCACCAGTACCGTTAGCATTAGTGTCAGTAGATGTTGATGAACACGCAGCTAAAGTTGCTGCGATTGCCGCTACAGATAGAATTTTTGCTAAAGACATAGCATTTCCTTTTTAAATTATAAACAAAACAAACAAAAATTATTTCTGCTCAGTAAAGGGACCCCAAGCTGCTGCAGTGACGTTGCCTTTACTTGGTAATGTAGTGGAGAATGAACCATCTGCATTTACAAGTCCTAAACTACCACCGGCGGCATAAAGTACTTGCATACCATTAGGAGCAAAACTAGGAGATAGGTCGTTTGGTCCAGAAGTGAGTAATTGATCAGAGCCTGAACCTAGACCATTGATGGCTATCGAATAACCACCACCTCTCATGCTAGTATATACCATTTTACTACCATCCGGCGATATCTTACCAGAAAGATTTTGTGAACCATTGAAAGTAATACGACTTGCTTGACCGCCACCTAGACCGGTACGATAAATTTGTGGGCTACCACCACGGTCAGATGTAAAAATTAAACCACTACCATTAGGGAAGAAATATGGCTCAGTATCAATTTCCGGAGAATCGGTAACTTTGCGTGGAGAACCGCCATTGCTACCAATTAAATAAATATTTGAAAGACCATCCATACTTAGCGCAACAGCAAGCTGAGAGCCATTTGGTGACCATGCTGGAGCACTATTGTTCCCTTTGAAATTAGCCACAGCATTACGACCACCAGAGGCTAAATTTTGTACATAAACAACAGGTTTGCCTGATTCAAAGCTCACATAAGCAAGACGTTTACCGTCTGGAGACCATGCTGGAGAAATGATATTTGCACCAGAAGTGACTGCCTGAGCATTCTCGCCATCCGCATCAGCAACATATAATGTACTGCCTGTGACATAAGCGATTTTTGTTGTAAAAATACCACGAACACCTGTTGATTGCTCATAAGCGGCATCTGCTGCTTTATGTGCTAACTGACGCATATTAGAGGCAGAAATACTTAACGATTGTAAATTGGTTTGTTGCGCCGTATCGCCAAGATTGTAGTTAATGCTATTGGAAGATGCAGATCCATAGATAACATTTTTACCACCACCAGCTTCAGCTAAAGCTGCCCAGTTGGCTGTGCCACTTGAGTCAGTACTCATTACGCCAATACGGGTAACTTCAAATTGACCTGAGCGAGTTAAATCGGCGGCAATAATATCAGCAATTTCTTTTCCGTTTGTGCCTGCAAAGTCAGCAACTACAATCGGGAATTTATTACTAGCGACACCAGAACCTGAAAGATTAACATTAACCTGTGCCTGAGTAGCTGGTGTTAGGCTTAAACTAAAGCCGAGTAAAATAGCACTAAATAAGTTTGTGCTACGATGTTGAGAACGTAATTTACGTAGTAGTGACATGACGTCATTCTCCTAAAAATTTGTCTATGTTCATAGTGTATCAATTATGTACACTATGAACACATAATGCAGAGATTTCTTTTTCAAATCTTTACAAAACAAGGCTGTTATTGTGGTCTAAATTCGTAATTTCCTTCGACATAACTATTACCAGTAGGTGGTTTCGGGAATGGATTACATTGTTTAAGTGCATTCAGCGCGGCGGTATCAAATGCTTTATTGCCAGAAGTTCTGGTGATACGGGCATTGGTTACTGTGCGACTACTATCGAATTCAACACGGTAGCGTACGCCTAAGCGTTGATTTCCACTGAAGCGTAAACGGGGTTCTACGCAAGCTTTGACTAGTCTTGCATAACCATCGTTACCTCCACCGCCACCAATTTGGTTGCGATCATTTTGTCCACCTTTAATACCAGCACGGCTATTAATATCACCACGCATAGCTGCTCGTAATGCATCACCTTTTGAGTTAGCTTTGGCTTTTGCCTCAGCGGCTAATTTAGCATCTGCTTTAGCTTTTGCAGCAGCTTTGGCTTTAGCTTCTTGTTCAGCCTTTTCCTTAGCTTCTTTGGCCGCTTTTTCTTTAGCCTCTTTAGCTGCCTTTTCCTTAGCTTCTTTCTCGGCTTTTTCTTTAGCCTCTTGTTCAGCCTTTTCTTTAGCTTCTTTGTCAGCTTTTTGTTTAGCTTCTTTCAATGCTTTTTCTTTTGCTTCTTTGTCAGCTTTTTCTTTAGCTTCTTTTTGTGCTTTTAGTTTGGCTTCTTTTTGTGCTTTTAGTTTAGCTTCTTTTTCAGCTTTCTCTTTAGCTTCTTGTTCAGCTAAGCGTTTGGCTTCTTTTTCGGCTTTTTCTTTGGCTCGTTTTTTCTCTAGAGCAATCTCAGGATCCTCTTCGCTCATATTACTAGCAGCAGCCGCTGCTTTGGGAGGAGGAGGGGGAGGTGCTTGTTTGGGAGGCTCTGCGGCATGGACTGGCTCAGGGTCTGGAGCGGGTGTCGGCTCTGGTTCTGGCTCAGGCTGTGGTTGATCCTCTTCTGTACGAGTATCTTCTTCGGCAGGGTCAGGCGTCCTAGTCTCAGCAGGAGGAGCTACAATTTGTTCCGTTCCTTCAGTCCATAGTTCAAGTTGCAAAGGACCTGCTGCGGAATCGGTTTTATTTAGCGCACTAATGATAATTGCTGCAAGTAGTGACAGATGCAGTATGACAGAGAAGACAAGACCTTTCTTATCATCTCTTTGCGAATAAAACTCGGTGGGGATTTTATATTTACTCATGTATCTGTTTTTGGCAAAGCACAGTATAAAAATGACTGGTTATGTTTTAGCTATTTTTTTGTGTTCGCTTGTTTTGTTTGGTTAACCATTAACCCCAAACGCGTTAAGCCATTTGAGCGTAGCGTATCCATAATTTTCATCACTTCTTCATAGGCAACTTTACCATCAGCAGAAATCACTACTGGCGTATCAGCTTGAGCCATAGATTGAATACGAGAAAGTACTTCTTCTTTTGGTACTTTCTCAAACTCTGCACCAGATTGGCGTAAACGAACTGATACATCGCCGTTTTCTTCTAGTTGGACTTCAACTGGTGTTGTTGGTACTTCTGCTGCTCGTCCTACAGAAGGTAGATTCACTAATCCAGGTGTAATCATAGGAGCAGTCACCATAAAAATGACGAGTAATACTAACATTACGTCAATATATGGAACGACGTTCATTTCATTTTTTAGACGGCGTGATCGACCACGCCCTTTTCTATTAGCAGCCATGGTAACTATTTAGTCTGACGTTGTAAAATATTTAAAAATTCATCCATAAAACTATCAAAGCGACTTGAGACTTTGTCGATAGAGTTGGAGAAATAGTTATAGGCAAGCACAGCGGGAATTGCCGCAAATAGACCAATTGCCGTTGCAATCAAGGCTTCGGCAATACCAGGTGCCACAGCTGCCAGAGTGGCTGTTACGTTTGTGCTTAGACCTAGGAATGAGTGCATAATCCCCCAAACTGTACCTAATAAGCCAATGTATGGACTAACTGAACCAGCAGAGGCAAGAAAGTTAAGTTTTGAGTCTAATAAATCAACTTCACGTTGATAGGTTGCACGCATAGCACGCTCAGCACCTTCAACTTGAGTTTCGGCAGACGCTTCTTTTTGACGTGCTTTTAAAAACTCTGTCATGCCTGCATCGAAAATACGACCTAGTGCACCAGCTTCATCAGGATTGCGAGAGATGTTTTGATGCAAAGAGCCTAAATCACCACCACGCCAGAATTGTTGTTCAAATTCTTTGGTTTGTTTATCTGTACGAGAAATGGTTAGGTATTTGCTGATAATGAATGCCCATGAAATGACAGAAATTGTCACTAAAATAAGCATGATAATTTGAACAGGTAAACTGGCGTCAGCAATTAAGGTAAAAACAGACATTTCTGCTGCTTCTGGTGAGACGGGGGGATTCATGGTACTTAAATATCCTGAGCTGAAATTAAAATAGAACGAATAGAGTCTGGTATAGGACTCGCTTTAAAGGTATCAAGGTTAATGCAACAAATCTGAATATTGCTGTTGACTAATATTTTTCCGTCACGTTCACAATATTGTTCAAAATCAATAGATGCATTACCAATTTTCTTTATTTTTGTTTGGATGGTTAATAAATCATCTAAACGAGCTGGGCTTTTATAGTTAACTTGTGTGCCTACAACGACAAAAATAATGCCTTCAGTTTGAGCCAGTAATGATTGGTTAAAACCTAAACGTCTTAACCACTCGGTTCTAGCACGTTCGAAAAATTTTAGATAATTGGCGTAAAAGACAACGCCTCCTGCGTCAGTATCTTCGTAGTAAACACGGACCGGGAAGGCGAAGTCAGAAGTGTTATTTGTAGACATAACGAGCTTATGTAAAAGTAATATTACTTAAACAGCAAATTATACCGTACTTTTAAGTTGTTGATATAGATTAAAGAGATAAGAATTTACTTCAGATGGTGACAATTTTTGGGATTCTTTATCACGTCTGGCTTGTACTTCAATAATACCTTCTTTAAGACCCTTCTCTCCGACAGTTACACGAATAGGTACACCAATGAGCTCCCATTCTGAAAACATGACACCGGGACGAGCATCTCTATCATCTAGAATAACATCAATGCCTTGATCTTTGAGGTAGTTGTAAATACTAGTAGCTTGTTGGCGAACTTCCTCACTTTTACCCCAACCAATAGGGCAAATAACAACTTCAAATGGAGCGATAGGTAAAGGCCAAATAATTCCTTTGTCGTCATTATTTTGCTCAATAGCAGCAGCCATAATTCGGCTAACACCGATGCCATAACAACCCATTTGGATGACTTCTGGCTTACCTTGTTCATTGAGGTAAGTCGCTTTTAGTTTTTCAGAATATTTATCCCCTAAGAAGAAAACGTGGCCTACTTCGATACCATGTTCAATAGCTAATGTACCTGGCTCATCAACGGCAGGATCACCAGCGACAACATTACGTATATCTTCAATCATAGGCTCTGGCAAGTCGCGTCCCCAGTTAACACCCACCCAGTGAGTATTTTCTTGGTTTCCACCACAAACAAAGTCACTCATATTGCCTACTGTTTTGTCGGCAATAATGTGAATAGGTTTAACAGTATTAACAGGGCCTAAATAACCCGGTTTAGAACCAAAATGCTCAATGATTTCCTCTTCGGAGGCTAGTTCGAAGCCATGTTTGAAAGCGGCTAATTTACCAATTTTTACTTCGTTAACTTCATGGTCACCACGCACCAATAAAAGGTAAATAGATTTTTTGCCTTCTTCGTCTTGTACACTGTACACAACTGATTTAACAGTCTGTTGTAGAGGAATATTGAGTAACTCAGCCACCAATTCACACTTATTCGCCTCTGGTGTAGGCACAAGTTCAAGAGCTTTGCTAGGGAGGGCTCTTTCTGCAATTAAACAAGGAGCTTCTGCTAGTTCAATATTAGCAGCATATTCAGAATCTGGGTTGTAAACAATTAAATCTTCACCAGTATCTGCAATGACTTGGAATTCATGGCTGCGTGATCCACCAATAGAGCCAGTGTCTGCATTAACAGCACGGAACTTTAGCCCTAGGTTAGTGAAGATTTTTTTATAAGCATTAAACATAATGTCATAGCTTTTGAGTGCGCCAGCTTCATCACGATCGAACGAATAAGCATCTTTCATCGTGAATTCTCTGCCACGCATAAGACCAAAACGTGGACGACGCTCATCACGGAATTTAGTCTGAATATGGTATAAATTTAAAGGTAGTTGACGCCAGCTATGAATTTCATTAGCAACAATCTCAGTAACTACTTCTTCTGAGGTTGGTTGTAAAACAAAATCTCTGCCGTGTCTATCTTTGATACGCAATAACTCAGCACCATAGGCATCCCAACGACCTGTTTGCATCCATAATTCGGCTGGCTGTACCACAGGCATTAAAATTTCTAATGCACCTGCATTGTTCATCTCAGTGCGGATAATGTTTTCAATTTTGCGTAAAACTTTCAAAGCAAGAGGCATGTATGTGTAGATGCCTCCTGCATGTTTACGAATCATACCCGCACGCATCATTAATTGATGGCTGATGACTTCGGCATCAGCAGGGGCTTCTTTTGAAGTATTTAAGTGAAAATGTGACGCTAACATGGTTACTTTTAAAATAGAAACGTATAATCAAACTTAATTATATTTGAATTTAAGGGGCGGTGCATGCTTGATCGCGAAGGTTACCGTCCTAATGTTGGTATTATCCTTTTAAATCAAAAGAATGAGGTGTTTTGGGGTAAAAGAATACGAGAAAAGTCATGGCAATTTCCTCAAGGAGGTATAAAGTATGGCGAAAATCCTACACAAGCGATGTATCGCGAATTGTATGAAGAGCTCGGTCTTAAACCTGAACATGTCCAAATATTAGGGCGAACGCGAAACTGGATACGCTATAACGTACCAGAACATTTTGTGCGACGAGAGTCGCGAGGACACTATAAAGGACAAAAACAGATTTGGTTTTTATTAAAACTTGTAGGTAAAGATAAAGACATTAGCTTACGAGCAACCAATCATCCAGAGTTTGATGCTTGGCGTTGGAGTAAGTATTGGGTGCAGCTTGAACAGGTGATTGAGTTTAAGCGGGGAGTTTATCTTGAAGCACTTAAAGAATTGTCTGTATTTACTGATGAAAACAAAACCTCAGAAACGAGGTTTTTACGTAAACGCCAATTCAAACACAAGTCCAAAAAAAGTGTAAAAACAAATTCAGAAATTATTTCTGTAGAACAAGAAGTAATGGTTGAAGTTAAAGATATTTTATAAAGTAAATGATGGAATATATAGCGACTATTGCTGCTATTGCTACAGCTCCAGGAAGAGGAGGGGTTGGGGTAATACGGTTATCAGGTAAAAATTTACTCCCTATTGCTCAAAGCATTAGTGGAGGTAAAACACCTGAACCTCGAAAAGCACTCTACACTGATTTTGTAGATGCCAATAATCAAGCCATAGATAATGGTCTAATGCTTTATTTTGCTGCTCCCGCTAGTTTTACTGGTGAAGATGTAATTGAGCTACAAGGTCATGGCGGACCTGTCGTGATGAATATGTTGTTAGAGCGTTGTCTGCAACTAGGGGCTAGATTGGCTGAACCCGGTGAATTTACTAAACGTGCTTTTTTAAATAATAAATTGGACTTAGCGCAAGCAGAAAGTGTTGCTGATTTAATTGATGCCTCTAGTCAATCAGCTGCTCGTATGGCGTTGCGAAGTTTAAAGGGAAGTTTCTCAACGCATATCCATGCATTAGTGGATAACTTGATTAATTTACGTATGCTTGTAGAGGCAACTTTGGACTTTCCTGAGGAAGAAATTGATTTTCTAGAAGCCGCTGATGCTAGGGGAAAGTTGGCGCGATTACAGGATGAATTAGACAATGTGTTAGCACAAGCAACGCAGGGTGCTATTTTGCGTGAAGGGATGAATGTCGTTCTAGTGGGTGCTCCTAATGTCGGCAAATCTTCTTTATTGAATGCTTTAGCTGGTGATGATATTGCTATTGTGACGGATATAGCAGGAACAACACGTGACACGGTACGTGAGCAGATAGTGTTAGATGGTGTGCCTATTCATATTATTGATACAGCAGGACTTCGTGAAACTAGCGATATTGTTGAGCAGATGGGTATTGAGCGGAGTTATAAAGCCTTACAAAACGCAGATGTAGCCTTAATTTTGATTGATCCAATTGAAGGGATTAATGCAAAGACAGCATCTATTTTGTCCATGGTGCCACCCTCATTAAAACGAATCGAGGTGCAGAATAAGATTGATTTGCGAGGAGAGTCGGCAGGAGTTTTCTATGAAGGTGAAGCAGAGCGTGCGAGTGTCACACAGGCGTCAACATTGATTAAGCTGTCAGCAAAAAGTGGGGAAGGGCTCTCATTGCTCAGGGAAGAATTGTTAGCTATTATCGGTTGGCAAGGAGAAAGTGAAGGCTTATTTTTGGCGAGAACGAGACATTTAAATGCGTTGAAAATGGCTAAGACTGAATTAGAAAATGCCTCAATTAATGGTTATGATAATATTGAACTATTAGCGGAGCATTTGCGACTAGCCCAAGAAGCTTTAAATGAAATTACCGGTGAGTTTACGGCAGATGACTTGCTAGGAGTGATTTTTAGCCGGTTTTGTATTGGGAAATAGTCATTTATCGCTAAAATAGTGATGAGAATTTGTTCTTTTTAGCTTGTAAAATGACAATTAAATCTAAAAAACATACTTTTAAGTGGGTAGTTAATAGAATTTACAGTTAAAATTAACCTTTACCATATTTGTTGTTATCAACTTTATTTTAAGAACGAAGCTTATGTTACAAGAACTAGATCAAGTAGCTATTCGCATTGGGCAGATTGTAGAGATGAGTCGTCGCCTATTGGCAGAGCGTAATGAGTTGCTCAGCCGGTTAGATGCATCAACACAAGAAGGCTCTACATTGCGTCAGCAATTAACGTCTCAAGAAGCGAAAGTGGCTGAATTAACGACTAGCTTATCTACGCAAACTGAAGGGGTTAAGGTAGAAAATGATAACTTACGTCAACAAGTAGAAGAGTTAACAAGCAGAGTTAATACGCTAGAGGCACAATTAAATAAGGCTCAACAAGAGTTATCTTTGTGGCGTGAAAAATCTCAATCTGTGCGCAATAGAGTGGCACATATTCTTGAGAATTTACCTAATAATGCGATTTAAGGAAACGATAAGATGGAACGTGTAGAAGTAAGTATCTTGGATCGTAGCTTAACGCTAAGTGTAGATAGCTCTGAAAGAGAAAAATTAATTGCTTCAGTAAAACATGCTGATCAATTAATGCAACAAATTAAAGCAGCTTCCCCCTCGTTAAGTCCAGAAAGAATTGCTATAATGGCAAGTATAAAATTAGCATCTGATTTAATGAGTATGGAATCAGGTGATGGTCCATTTAAGGGTGTTCAGTTTGGTGAATTCCAAAGCAAAATTAATGATATTAATGCTCTTTTGGATCAAAGCATTGACGAATTGAAATCGATTTAATAGTTAATATATTTAGTCGATAATAGTTTTGCCCTGCGGTAGTCGTGACCTTGGTCATTCATCTCTTACCTATGCGTATGGCACAAGGCAGTAAATCAGTAAAGTGGGAGTGATTGTCTTTATGATGAACCCGAAGCTTTATTCCAGTCTGCCGACTTTGAACTTGAGGGTTCGAGGTGCCGACCTTGACGCTACAGGCGGGGCAACCCCCTTTTCTATATTTTCCTTTTCTTAATTTCTAGACATAAAATTTTGCAAAAATTAATGTTTTTGTAGTTACATATACATGATTAGTCGGTATCATGACCTTTGTTCCATTTTGTTTTTTAAGGATCAATGTATATGAAAACGATTATTAAAGTTTTAGCCTTAAGTACTATTGCTATGGTAGCCTGGCAGTCAGGTGTTTTGGCACAAACAGAAATGACAACTAACAAACCAGCAAATGACCAGACAGTAATTAATTTATCAGCAAGTGTGCAAGAAGAGGTGAAACCTGATGTGGTACGTTTGACCTTATCTAAGCAATTACAAGGAACAAACCAACAAGAATTAACTACTCAATTGAATAAAGCGATTAATGCTGTCTTGGAAAAAGGTAAAGCAGATCCCGATTTAACTATTAGAAATGGTGATTATGGATTTTGGAGTGTTGGTGATAAAGAGAAAGAAATCTCTTGGGTAATGCGTGGTGAAGTGATTGTCACTAGTAAGGACTTTGCTAAAGCACAAGCGTTTATTGCAATGAATAAAGACATGATGACGCTTGATAATATTCAATTTATTCTCTCTGAAGAAAGTAGAAATAAGGTCGAAGAAAAATTGATAGCAAATGTTGCTGAAGCATTTAATAAAAAAGCCAGTGCTGTTGCAAAGGCTTTTGGTTCACAAACATATCACATTAATAGTATTCAATTAAATAATAATGCAGGTCGTCAACCTAGGATGTACGCTGCAGCAGCGGCAACGACTTATTCCTCTAAGTCCGCAGACGATGCTGTGAACCTAGAGGGGGGTAAAGTTGAAGTTAATGTGACGGCTGACGGTCAGATTTCTTTGCGCTAATAATGTAGAGAATAATCCCTGCAATAATCATTGGAAGAGATAGCCATTGCCCCATGCTCAGACCAAGAGCAAGGAACCCTAAATGGCTATCAGGTTCACGGGTGTATTCTGCGATAAATCGGAATGAGCCATAGCCTATTAAGAAGACTGCACTAACTTGACCTGTTGGACGTTTTTTACGTGAAAACAGCCATAAGATAACAAATAGAGTAATACCTTCTAATGCCATTTGATAGAGTTGAGAAGGGTGGCGAACAGCACCGTCACTATGAGGAAATACCATCCCCCAAGGAACATCTGTGGTTCTTCCCCAGAGCTCACCATTGATAAAATTACCCAAACGACCTGTGGCTAGGCCTAAAGGTACTAGTGGTGCGCCAAAATCTGAAATTTGAAAGAATGTTTTATTTTCTTTATGTCCAAAATATAGCATAGCTAATAAAACACCGATAAGCCCACCGTGAAATGACATCCCACCATCCCACACAGCAAAAATTTCTAGTGGATGCTGTAAGTAGTAGCTAAATTTATAAAAGATGACGTAACCAAGACGTCCACCTAAAATAACGCCAAGAATACAATAAAAAAGTAAATCTTCGAACCGTTCAACAGTGATGTCTAAAGCCCCTTTGCGGACACGATAACGACCGAGAACCCAAGCAAAAAAGAATGCTAAAAGATACATGAGCCCATACCAGTGAATTTTAATCGGTCCAAGCTCAAGTGCAACAGGGTCAATTTGTGGGTAAGTTAACATAAATCATTCCGTATTAAATAAGATAGCGTTATCCTGTCTTTTGAGAAGTAGTGATAAACTATCGAGTATTGAATTAGCTTGATTTTAACAAGTTTTTAATAAGTAAGCCTATGAAGAGATTATCCATATTATTGTTTCCATTGTTGACAATGTCGGCTGTGTATGCACAACCATCTTTAGATGCACCAACATTATTGAAAAATAAAATCTGTATGCATTGTCATCAGGTAAATGAAAGGCGAGTAGGACCTTCTTTTAAAATGGTGGCGGATAAATATCAACAAGATAAGACTGTTACCGTAGAAGAGTTAGCTAAAAGAATCGTTGAAGGAGGAACAGGGCAATGGGGGCCTTTACGTATGCCTGCTCAACCTAAAGTGTCTACAGAAGAGGCGATAATCATGGCTGACTGGATTTTACATGTAAAAGGTGATGAGCAAGTAAACTAAAAATTAGGTAGTCAATTACTTCGATAATAGCTAGTGAACTATGTGATTGACAGTTATTATTCTTATCATCAATGAGACAAACATAAAGGACTTAGGAGTGAATTATGTCTATTGAAATTGCCGTATTTGGTGCAGGTTGCTTCTGGTGTGTAGAAGCGGCTTTTGAAAAATTAAAAGGTGTTGAAAAAGTATTGCCTGGTTATGCTGGGGGTGAATTAGACAATCCAAGTTATAAACAGGTTAAGACAGGAACAACAGGGCATGTGGAAGTTGTTCAAATTCATTTTAATCCTGAAATAATTTCGTACAAAGAATTGTTAGAGGTATTTTTCAGTTTGCATGATCCCACCTCGTTAAATAAACAAGGTGCTGACGAAGGTACACAATATGCTTCAGCTATTTTTGCCGTCAATGCTGCACAAAAAGAAATAGCTCAACGTGCTATTCAAGAGGCTCAGCCTCATTATGATAAACCGATTGTCACAGCACTCTATGATAATGTGCCTTTCTGGGAAGCGGAGGATTATCATCATCATTATTTTGAAAATAATCCTGATCAACCTTATTGCTCTTTAGTAGTCGCTGAAAAGGTAAATAAGTTTATGAAAAAATTTGCGCATAAGCTTAAATAACAAATAGGCAGGCGGGATTGTGTTGTCTGAGAAAAATTTTTTAGAATGTTAGGATGATTTAGTTACGTAAAGATAAATAAATTATTATGTTTTGATGTGTAGGTTTTCAAGTGTAGTACTCAAGAAAATTAATTGATGAGAAATGATGAGTCACAACGAAAATCCTACACATTGGGAGTGCCATTTTATTGATAACCTAGATCACCTAGTTCAAGAAGAATATTTTTATAATGTGCTTATTTTATAAATAAAGTAAGTTATGTCAGTACTGGTTTAGTTCATAAGAACATTATTCTATTAATAAAGAAATGGCGATATAAATCATAATAATAAAAATTATAAAATCCAAAATTTGCCAAGAGCGTGGCTTTCTAAAAATAGGTTGTAATAAACGAGCGCCATAGCCTAACGAGAAAAAGAATAAGAAAGAAGCTGTAATATTTCCTAAATAAAAAGATAACTCACGTCCATGATATTTGGTTGCTATTGAACCAATTAAGAAAACAGCATCTAAATATACATGTGGATTTAACCATGTGAGAGCGCAGAGAATTAATAGTGTTTTTAATAGCGGTTTTTTATCTGAATCGGCTTGAGCATCAAGTGCTTGCCCTCCTTTTAATGCACTTTTTAAATGAGTGAGTCCATAAACAACTAGAAAAGCAGCGCCTATATATTTAATTCCTACTAATGCCCAAGGTATGCTTTTAATAATATAACCAAAACCAAACACGCCAAAGCCGATGATAATGGCATCAAAGAGCGAACACACTAAGCAGATCCAGAAAATATGCTCATTCTTTAACCCTTGTTTAAGTACAAAAGCATTTTGCGAGCCAATGGCGACAATTAAGGATAAGCAAAGTAGGAAACCCGGTATGAAAGCACTCATGATTGATTAGTAATTTTGTGAATAAAAAAGACAGGATAGAAAGTAAATGATTGTATAGGAGTTTAGGGTGATCTGATATAAAGAGCTAATCTTACTTGTGCTAATAATTGGATAACTTATTCATGTTGTGAATTAAATACAGCAAAGATTTTTATGGATAGGCTGTATAGGGTGGGTGGTTCAAAGAAGCAAAGAATAGAAGATGACCCAAAAGCAACAGGTTGGATAGATGGGAGAGGGGGGAGATGATAAAGACAGTGCTTAAGCAAGAAAGGTCAGGAGCGTATTTGGGAGAGGTGTTGTGCTGATGAGGGGTATTGGTGTCAATACAACGGAGGTGCTGTGGTGATGTTTCATTTTTACGACAGTTTAGTGGGGGTGTTGTCGTTTTGGTTATTTTGAGGAGGGCGGGCATGTTACATTTTTACGACAAAGTAGTTAAAAAAGGAGGTTTTTGAGTTTTTTAGGTGGCTGGGTATTGCCAAAGGGTGGAAAGGGGGGCATAATGTCAATCTTTCCTGCTGAGGCAGCGATTAGTCAAGTCGATAAGTTGCTTGATGGTTGGTTGAAGAGGCGGGGGAGGTTAAGCGAGTTAAGTTGACGATAGTGAGTGGATTTAACAACAGTTTAAAAATAAATTAAAACTATTTTTAAAAAGTGCTTGACAGGATGTAGTGAAGTAGTTCATAATTACATTCTTTGCTGCTGACGGCAACGACGATGAGGTAACACGAAGTCGCCGAGACAGTCAGGCAAATTTACAGTGGTAAGTTTGCGATGTTCTTTAACAACTAACAGCCGATAAGTGTGGGCGCTTGGAATGAGAGAGCCATCCTATCACGGGATGAGCTAATACATTATTTTAAGTGCTTACACTACATACAGAAATAAGGTTTTTTTACAAACGTTATTTCTTTGAGTATAAGCAGCGATAGTATCTACGGATACTACAATTAAACAGGAATTGAACTGAAGAGTTTGATCCTGGCTCAGATTGAACGCTAGCGGGATGCCTTACACATGCAAGTCGAACGGCAGCATCAGAGAGCTTGCTCTCTGGATGGCGAGTGGCGAACGGGTGAGTAATGTATCGGAACGTGCCCAGTAGCGGGGGATAACTACGCGAAAGCGTAGCTAATACCGCATACGCCCTACGGGGGGAAAGGGGGGGATCGTAAGACCTCTCACTATTGGAGCGGCCGATATCGGATTAGCTAGTTGGTGAGGTAACGGCTCACCAAGGCGACGATCCGTAGCTGGTTTGAGAGGACGACCAGCCACACTGGGACTGAGACACGGCCCAGACTCCTACGGGAGGCAGCAGTGGGGAATTTTGGACAATGGGGGCAACCCTGATCCAGCCATCCCGCGTGTGCGATGAAGGCCTTCGGGTTGTAAAGCACTTTTGTCAGGGAAGAAAAGTTCGAGGTTAATACC
>NZ_LT628275.1:212019-1008080 GCF_900099475.1 Pelistega sp. MC2
AAAATAAATTAGAAATTATTTTTAAAAAGTGCTTGACAGGATGTAGTGAAGTAGTTCATAATTACATTCTTTGCTGCTGACGGCAACGACGATTAAGTAAAACAAGATTGTCGAGACAGTCAGGCAAATTTACAGTGGTAAGTTTGCGATGTTCTTTAACAACTAACAGCCGATAAGTGTGGGCGCTTGGAATGAGAGAGCCATCCTATCACGGGATGAGCTAATACATTATTTTAAGTGCTTACACTACATACAGAAATAAGGTTTTTTTACAAACGTTATTTCTTTGAGTATAAGCAGCGATAGTATCTACGGATACTACAATTAAACAGGAATTGAACTGAAGAGTTTGATCCTGGCTCAGATTGAACGCTAGCGGGATGCCTTACACATGCAAGTCGAACGGCAGCATCAGAGAGCTTGCTCTCTGGATGGCGAGTGGCGAACGGGTGAGTAATGTATCGGAACGTGCCCAGTAGCGGGGGATAACTACGCGAAAGCGTAGCTAATACCGCATACGCCCTACGGGGGGAAAGGGGGGGATCGCAAGACCTCTCACTATTGGAGCGGCCGATATCGGATTAGCTAGTTGGTGAGGTAACGGCTCACCAAGGCGACGATCCGTAGCTGGTTTGAGAGGACGACCAGCCACACTGGGACTGAGACACGGCCCAGACTCCTACGGGAGGCAGCAGTGGGGAATTTTGGACAATGGGGGCAACCCTGATCCAGCCATCCCGCGTGTGCGATGAAGGCCTTCGGGTTGTAAAGCACTTTTGTCAGGGAAGAAAAGTTCGAGGTTAATACCCTTGGACGCTGACGGTACCTGAAGAATAAGCACCGGCTAACTACGTGCCAGCAGCCGCGGTAATACGTAGGGTGCAAGCGTTAATCGGAATTACTGGGCGTAAAGCGTGCGCAGGCGGTTCGGAAAGAAAGATGTGAAATCCCAGGGCTCAACCTTGGAACGGCATTTTTAACTCCCGGACTAGAGTATGTNCGGTTTTTTTCGAGAGGTCATGATGAAATCCTACTAGGTTTAGTGAGAAAGATTTCATGCTAAAGGGAGCGGACGTAATGTCCTATTGGACAAAACTATTCTGTCATACTAGACAAATAGCAATTGTTGTGCGTATTTTTTTAGGGTGTTGTGATAAGTGTCAAGAAGTTGAACTTGCTGTTGCAAAAATTGTTGGTAAGTTGGATTGTTTCCATCCTTAGTAACGGTTCCCCAAAACGAATTAGGAAAATGTAAATCCCATTCAAAGCGAGGGATGATATGCCAGTGTAAGTGAGGTACCATGGTGCCAAATTGAGCAAGATTGATTTTATGGGGTTTTAATACCTCTCGTTGCACTGTTTCAACTAAGTAAACATAATTCATCAGCTTTTCTCTATTTTCATCATTTAAATCAGTCACTTCAGCAATATGCTGATTAAGAATTACTCGTGTAAAGCCTGGGTAATGTTGTTCATTCGCATTGATAATGCGAATAAACTCGTTTTGGTAAATGATTGTGCCACCAGTTTCTTGGCATAGAATACAAGAGATTGTCATAATGGAATAAAAAAACAGAGGCAGTAAAATGGGGTGGTGCGTAATAGTTAAAACTTTAAATATAAATTAATATTTGTACTGTTAATTGTTTAAATAATTTGAGCCTAATTTGTTTAGACTCAAATTATTAACCACCCTTCTTTTTATTAACTTTATCGACAGTCTAAACTTCTAACCTGTTTAGAATCAGAAAAAGTTAACTATGTGTGTCTATGATTTACCTAGAAGTAAGGCTAGACCTTTGCCAGGATCCTCTTGACGCATTAGTGATTCGCCTACTAAAAAACCATACACATTATGTTCGTTCATTAGTGTTATATCATCATGGGTATGGATACCACTTTCAGTGATGACGACTCTATCGGTAGGGATATCATTTAATAACTTTATCGTATTGTCTAGGCTAACTTCAAAGTTACGTAGATTACGATTGTTAATGCCAATGAGAGGGCTTTTTAAATTCAATGCACGCTCTAACTCGGTATGGTCATGTACCTCAATTAAGGCATCCATGCCCAATTCTAGCGTAGCTGCTTCCAATTCGTTTAGTTGGGCATCTGATAAGGCGCTCACAATTAATAAAATACAATCTGCACCCAAGGCACGAGAGTTAATGATTTGGTAAGGATCAATAATAAAGTCTTTACGCAAGACTGGTAGAGAACAAGAGGCTCTTGCTTGACGTAAATAATCTGGTGAACCTTGAAAATAGGTACGATCCGTTAACACAGATAGGCAAGTAGCACCGTTGTTGGCGTAGGTGGTAGCAATCTCAATAGGATTGAAATCTTCGCGAATGACCCCTTTTGATGGTGAGGCTTTTTTGATTTCAGC
Source organism: Pelistega sp. MC2 (assembly GCF_900099475.1). Classification (NCBI taxonomy): domain Bacteria; kingdom Pseudomonadati; phylum Pseudomonadota; class Betaproteobacteria; order Burkholderiales; family Alcaligenaceae; genus Pelistega; species Pelistega sp. MC2. Next base: position 214,412 of record NZ_LT628275.1, read on the forward strand.
AATAACTGCATTTTCTTTACGATGAATAGTACTGATTAATGCATTAGCAAATCCTCTAACATCGTTACGAGCATTTGCTTCAGCAAGTAAATCAATTTCGCTACGCATCTGTTTCAAGACGGCAATCTCTTCTTTTTTTGTGGTCAGAATTTTTTCTAGAATATCACTCATGTTGAAAATTTCCTTGTGTAGTCACAAAATTGATGTAGTTTGTTGAGTGCGGCTCCATTGCTAATGAGTTCATCAGCGATTTTTATCCCTTGTGCAATGCTATCTGCTTTGTTGCCTGTATAAATAGCAATACCAGCATTAAAAGTGACAATATCACGTGCAGGGCCAGGGTTATTATTTAACACCCCACGAATTACATCACGGGATTCTTCCTTATCTCGTACTTTAAAATGATTAGTGGAGAACATAGATAAACCAAAATCTTCTGGATGAATATCGTACTCTTTTACTTTACCATCTTTTAACTCTCCAATGCGTGTTTTGGCGCCTAAGGATGCCTCGTCTAAACCGTCCATACCGTGAATAATTAATACGTGCTTAGAGCCTAATTGCTGCAATACACGGACTTGAATCCCAACTAAATCAGGGTGAAAAACCCCCATTAATTGGTTTTTTGCACCAGCGGGATTTGTTAATGGACCTAGAATATTGAAGATTGTTCGTACACCTAACATTTTGCGGATACCAGCGATATTTTTCATACTGCTGTGATGGTAAGGTGCAAACATAAAACCGATATTTGTTGCTTCAAGACATTCTTTAATCTGGGCAGGGTCTTTTATATCGATATTTGCACCTAATGCCTCTAAGACATCAGCGCTGCCGCTTGAAGAGGATGCACTACGATTACCGTGTTTGGCTACAGGAACACCAGCTGCCGCAGCAACGAACATAGCACATGTAGAGATATTGAACGTATGACTACCGTCACCACCTGTACCGCACATATCTAAAGCTTCGTCGGCATTATCTAATTTGACAGGAGTTGCGAATTCTCGCATTACAGAGGCAGCCGCAGTAATTTCATCAACGGTCTCTTTTTTGACTCGTAATCCCATGAGTAAGGCGGCTGCGATAGGTTCTGGCATTTCACCACGCATGAGACCACGCATTAAATCAACCATTTCTTCTTGGAAAATTTCACGATGTTCAATACAACGTGTAAGAGCTTCTTGGTATGAAATCGTCATATTAATCCTTTAAATTCAAAAAATTTTGTAGAAGTTTATGGCCATATTCACTAAGAATAGATTCTGGGTGAAATTGTACGCCATAGATAGGAAGAGTAGTATGGGCAATTCCCATGATTTCACCGTCGTCTGTTTCAGCCGTAATTTTTAAACAAGCAGGAATTGAGTTTCTATCAATGGCAAGTGAATGATAGCGAATGACAGTGTAAGGAGAAGGGATATCTTTAAAAATATCTGTATTAGTATGGGTGATTTTACTGGCTTTACCGTGCATAATTGTTTTCGCACGCACAATTTTTCCACCAAAGGCTTCACCAATTGCTTGATGTCCTAAGCAAATGCCTAAAATAGGTTTTTTGCCTGCAAAGTGCTTAATCACATCGAGAGAGATTCCAGCTTGTGCTGGATCACAAGGACCGGGTGAAATACAAATATAATCCGGATTTAAGGCTTCAATTTCTTCAATCGATGTTTGATCGTTACGAAGTACTTTCACTTCTTGACCAAGTTCACCAAAATATTGCACGATGTTATAAGTAAAAGAATCGTAATTATCTAGCATTAATAACATGGTAGTAGTCCTTTAAATAGGTTGGTCAAGACCGTATTGCACTTGTTCAGCGGCACGTAGTACGGCACGTGCTTTATGTTCTGTTTCTAACCATTCTTTTTCTGGATCTGAGTCTGCAACCACACCGGCAGCGGCTTGTACAAACAACATACCATTTTTAATGACACCAGTACGAATAGCAATTGCCACATCCATAGAGCCGTTATAGCTTAAATAGCCTGCTGCACCACCATAAATCCCGCGTCGAACAGGCTCTAATTGGTCGATAATTTCCATTGCTTTGACTTTTGGGGCACCAGTCAGCGTACCAGCAGGGAATGTTGCTCTTAAGACGTCAATCGCATCCATATTTTTATTTAATGTGCCTTGTACATTTGATACTAAGTGCATGACATGAGAGTAGCGCTCGATAGTCATTTGATCGGTAACTTTTACAGAGCCAATCTGTGCGACACGACCGATGTCATTACGAGCTAAATCAATTAGCATGAGGTGTTCGGCAATTTCTTTGGGGTCATTTTTTAATTCTTGAGCAAGAGCTGCATCCTCTATAGGATTATCACCTCGTTTACGAGTACCTGCCAATGGGCGAATAGTAATACGGGATTCTTCTGCCCCATGATCATCCGCAAATAGCTCTTGACGGACTAGGATTTCTGGCGATGCACCAACGACATGAAAGTCGCCAAAATTCCAGTAGTACATATAAGGGGAAGGGTTGAGAGATCGTAGAGAACGGTAGAGTGACAGGGGGGAATCACGGAATGGTTTGGCAATGACTTGTCCAACTTGAACTTGCATTAAATCGCCAGCGGCAATGTGTTCTTTGGCCTTTTTGACAGCCTCTATAAAATCAGCTTTTTTGAAGGTACGGATTTCTTCAGTTACTAGACTAGGGAGGCTATAGGGAATATCAACAGGTTTACGTAATAAGGCACGAAGTTTTAATAGACGTTTTTGCGCTTTTGTGTAAGCTTCATCTTCAGTAGGGTCAGCGTAAATAACAAGATAAGTCCGTCCAATAACGTTATCGACAATGACCATTTCATCTACTTGCATAAGTAGAATATCTGGTAATCCCTCTTGACCTTGTGGAAAAGGTTTAACCGCAGGGCCTAATTTTTTCTCAATATGGCGGACGGTATCATAGCCAAAATAACCTGCTAATCCACCTGCAAAGCGAGGAATGCCAGGACGTAAGGCGACTTTAAAACGTTTCTGGAAGGCTTGGATGAATGTAAGAGGATCGCCTTCGTATGTTTCGACAACTTTATTGTTAGTGATGACTTCGGTATGTTCACCTTCACATTTAATAACGGTTTTAGCAGGTAAACCAATAAAAGAGTAGCGGCCAAAACGTTCTCCACCAACAACGGACTCCAATAAGCAGCTCATTTTGCCTGATTCTTTACCAGAGTGAGCGAGTTTTAGGTAAATACCTAATGTAGTATCAAGGTCTGCATAGGTTTCTTTAATAAGAGGGATACGGTTATATCCTTGTGCGGCAAGTGCTTTAAATTCTATTTCAGTCATCATTTACTCAATCTCTTGTTCAGTTGGCCAAATAATCGATAGGTATGAAAAAACCCGACTCAAATTTGGCCGGGTTTTTGAAAAATTTGCTGTTAAAACGTGCTGTGTACTTTAATCTGGATCTTACGTTTTTTTAGCGTGCAATCATCCCGGCAAAGGAGTACCACCAACGCCAATAAGAGCCAGAAACTGTAGTGATAATGTTTACCGAGTATTGCATGAAAAAAATCTTGTTAAATTAAGTCGATACTCGCTGATTAATCCAATCAGCGACCTGATTAATATCCTGTACTATAGCATTAACTTTTAGTGTTTGTACAGAGTTACCTTCATTATACCCATAAGGAAGTACTAAAAAATCCATATTGGCGGCATCAGCGGCTTGTGCATCATTAATCGAGTCGCCCACAAAGACTACTTCGTGAGGAGACAGTGCTAATTGTTTGCAGGTATAGAGTAGTTGGTCTGGATAGGGTTTTTTGCGCGAACAGGTATCGCCACTTGTTATTACCTTAAAAAATGGTTGTAGCTTTGTTTGTTCCAAAAGTATTAGGGTAAACTCTTGTGGTTTATTGGTCACAACAGCAAGTGATAACCCCATCTCTTTAAGTCTGGTGAGCCCTTCAAAAACACCTGAGTAGACTATTGACTGCTGCCCATTATAGAGATGGTAGTATTTTTTGAATAAATGTTTAGCTTGCTCAAACAGTATAGGGTCAGGTTCATTGGGTTGAATATCACCTGCTAGCGCACGCTTAATGAGCATATCGGAACCTTTGCCAACATAACTAGTAAGTGCTTCCATAGATCGCTGAGGCAAGTCCAATTCAGCTAGCATAGCATTGGTAGCTCGTGCTAAATCAGGTACGCTGTCTACGAGTGTGCCATCTAAATCGAAGAAAACAGCTTTGTAGGTCATTATTTTTCCACCTTAGCGATTTCTGAGCGCATTTGTTGAATAACTTCAGCATAATTTTTCTGACCAAAAATGGCAGAGCCGGCAACGAAAGTATCCGCACCAGCAGCATATACTTTAGCGATATTATCAACTTTAATACCACCATCTACTTCCAAAAGAATTTCTTGTCCACCATTATTACGATAGGCATCAATGCGTGCTCGTACTTGTTTGATTTTTTCTAACGTGCTAGGAATAAAAGATTGACCACCAAACCCCGGATTGACCGACATCAATAAAATCATATCTAATTTATCCATGACAAAATCTAAACACTGTAGTGGTGTACCAGGATTTAGTACTAAACCTGCTTTACAGCCATTATCACGAATAAGTGATAGGCTACGATCAATATGTTTAGAGGCTTCAGGATGGAACGTAATATAATTTGCTCCAGCCTTGGCAAACATTGGAATCAGGCTATCGACAGGCTCAACCATTAAGTGCACATCAATAGGTGCTGTAGTATAAGGTCTAATCGCTTGACATACCATAGGTCCTATGGTTAGGTTAGGGACGTAGTGATTATCCATCACATCGAAGTGAATCCAGTCGGCGCCAGCATGAATAACATCGGCAACTTCTTGCCCTAATTTAGCAAAATCAGCCGATAAGATACTTGGAGCAATACGAGCAGTCATGGAGTTTGTCATGATTTGTAATGAAAACGGAGATTGAGAACATAATAGGAATAATGAAGTATTATATAACTTTAATCCATAAGGGTTATGCTTAAAAACAAATTGTGCATTGGATATACCTGATGCCAAAGAGGTAGTTGTATGAAAAAAATAATTAAACTTTCTCTGTTAGGACTTTTGCTAGCAGGTTGTTCTTCCACGGATGCTCCTTATTCAACACAAGCTTCTGAAGAAGCGTTTGATATCCATGCGCCATTAGTAGTGCCTGATGCTTCGGTATTTAAAAATACCAAGCCTAGAGAGTTAAAAGCAAGTTATCAACTGTCTAACTGGAGCAATTTGCCTGGTTGGAATGAGGATAATGGTGAAAATATATGGTTAGGCTTGGTCAATAACTGCCGTGGTTTGATGCGTCCAATCTCAGGGTCATTAACTATTCCTGCCAGAGCGACCCCCCAAGCATGGTATCCTATTTGTGCGCAAGTGGCTCAAATGGGCAATAATGTAGATCCAGCGACAGCCAAAAACTTTATCGAACAAAATCTTCAACCTTGGGCTGTTTCTGGTGAAAAGGGGACACAAGGCTTGGTTACTGGCTATTATGAACCTATTGTTAAAGGTTCTAGGCGTCAAGAAGGGGTGTATCAATGGCCTATGTATGCTCCGCCGTCAGATTTATTAACGATTGATTTGGGTAAGCTTTATCCAGAATTAGCTGGTAAACGAGTGAGAGGGAAGTTAGTAGGGAATAAAGTAGTTCCTTATGAAACACGAGCCGAGATTATGTCGTCAAGTAAGCAGCCTCCAGTGATTGTATGGTTGGCTGATCCTGTAGAAGCTTTCTTTTTGCAAGTACAAGGGTCAGGAAAGGTACAATTAGAAAACGGTTCTATGCTAAGGCTAGCGTATGCCGATCATAATGGACAGCCCTATACGTCTATTGGACGGTGGTTAGTAGACCAAGGGCAACTAACATTAGAGCAAGCCTCTATGCCAAACATTAAAGCATGGGCACAAAGTCACCCTGATCGTGTCAATGAAATGCTTAATGCGAATAAAGCGATGGTATTTTTTAAAGAAGAAAAACTCAATGATGATATTGTTGGTCCTAAAGGGGCATACGGTATACCATTAATAGGGGAAAGATCTATTGCAGTTGATCCGAGTTATGTGCCTTTGGGAACACCAGTTTTTTTAGCGACAACACAACCAGGTAGTAATGTCCCTTTACGTCGTTTAGTTTATGCACAAGATACGGGTGCGGCAATCAAAGGTGCTGCTCGTGCAGACTTTTACTGGGGCAGTGGTGATGCGGCAGGAGAGTCAGCAGGGCGTATGAAGCAGGCAGGTTACATGTGGGTTTTATGGCCTAGAGAAGCAGGGGAGCCTAGCGCACGATGAGTAACAATAGTCAAATTCTGGTGAGTGGAGCTGGGATAGTTGGATTAAGCATGGCCTTGTCATTATTAAAGCAAGGACTTCCTGTCAAAATGCTTGCACCAAATATAAAAGCGAAAGCCAATTTGGGCGAACAGTATCATCCACGTATCTACGCTATTTCTTTAGCTAGTCAGCAGTTCTTGCAAAAGCTAGGTGTCTGGAGGGTGTTGCCGACAGAAAGGCTAGTCGCTGTGGAGCATATGCAGATTCAAGGAGATGCTTCAGGGTTAATGACGTTATCAGCTAATACAAGTACATCGGATCAATTAGCGTGGATAGTTGAGTCAGGAGAACTTGAGTATGCTTTACAGCAGGCAGTGAATTTTCATGGACTAGAATGGATTGATGATAAAGCCAAACAATTGCAGTATAAAAGGAGTCCGGATAATAAACTTGCTATTGATGTGACAACAGAAAAAGGGCAGGTGTTGAGTGCTAATTTAGTGATTTCTGCTGAAGGTATGAATTCAGTGATCCGCCAACAAGCTGGTATATGGCATAAAGTTAAGTCTTATCATGCCAAAGGGTTGGTAGCACAATTTACCGTTGAAAAACCTCATCAGAATACCGCTTATCAATGGTTTACTAATGAAGGGGTATTGGCTTTTTTACCTTTACCTGATACGAAAGATGGGCATCAGATTTCCATGGTATGGTCAACGGATAGTACAACAGCAAATGAACTATTGAATTTGACAGTTGACAATCTTGCTGATGTGCTTAGAAAACGAGTAGGTCATCTTAGTCAAGATACATTAGGGCAATTGACATTGCGTAGTCCCATGTATGGATTTGATTTAAGTTTAGAAAAAAGTGGTTTGGTTAGTCATGGCGTTGCCTTAATCGGGGATGCGGCACATCGAGTCCATCCGTTGGCTGGTCAAGGCTTAAATCTAGGTTTAGGTGATGTTGAGTCACTGAGTCGTATTTTAAAAGAAAAAGAACCTTATAGAGAGTTTGGCGATAGTAGAGTGTTGCAACGCTATCAACGTGAACGTAGTGAGCCATTAGCGCATATGCGTTGGATAACAGATGGTTTACAGCAATTGTTTACACGTCAGGAGCTCCCTCTGCAATTTATTCGTAATGTAGGGTTAGATGCGATAGATAATTTGCCTTTTATCAAAGAATTTTTGGTACGGAAAGCTTCGGGGCTGTAAGTATTCAATATAACGGACATCTATAAAGAAGGAAAAGAGATGAAAATTTTAAAATTAATGACCTTAGTAAGTGCTTTGTATGCTGTGAATGCATTTGCAGATACCAATGAGATTAAGGCTAATTTAGAAAAGGCTTTTGATTTAAAAGTAGAAAGCATTGAAAAAACTAACTATGGTGGTCTTTATGAGGTTGTTACCCAAGATACGATCTTATATACCGATGAAAAAGGTTCTTTTGTCATTGCGGGTAGTTTGATTGATACGAAAACGCTTGAGGATGTCACTGAAGCTCGTATGAAAAAATTGACAGCTATTGACTTCAATAGTTTACCCTTGGATAAGGCATTGAAGAGAGTGCATGGTAATGGTGAACGAGTTCTGGCGACATTTGAAGACCCCAATTGTGGTTATTGTAAGCGTCTTTATTCAGAAATAGATAAGCTTGATAATGTGACTGTTTATACATTTCTAATTCCTATTCTCGGTAAGGATTCGGTGAAAAAAACGACAAATATTTGGTGTGCTAAAGATCGAAATGCGGCATGGTCAGCTTGGATGAAAGAGCATAAAACGCCAACAGACGCAGAGAACTGTGAAGAGCCAACTAACGAGATTCTAGCCTTGGCGCGTAAGTTGCAGATTCGTGGCACACCAATGGTACTAATGGCAAATGGTGAGCGTATGAATGGTTATGGCTCTGCCTCAGCCATTGAAGAGTTGTTATCTAAGAAATAAGACTTAGCAAGATGAGGGATAACGAGCAAAATCACTTAATAATAAGGCTTGGATGGAATGCTTTTTGATATCTACATAACTCGGTCTGCCATCATAAATTGCGCTAAAGGGGGTGCCTATATTGAAAATATGGGCACATTGCATCCCTAATTGTTTAGCCACCTTAAGGTTTTTTAATGTATCTTCAACTAGAACAATATTTTTGGCAGGACAATTGAGCTCTTTTAATAAACCCCGCATAAGTTTCATCGAAGGTTTTGGACGATAGTGTCCATGTATACACATGTGGTCAATGGCACAAATGCCTTCAAAGCATTCTTTTACTCCAAGCGTTTCTAGTACGGTAAGTGCATAGTCGTAAGGAGCATTAGTGACAACGTATTTTTTGCCAGGTGTATTATTTAATAAGTAACGTAAGCGAGGTTGATGTTTTACGTATTTGGCAACATCAAAGTGATGACTAGCATGTAGGAACTTTAATGCATTTACTCCATGGTGTTTATGCATGCCAATCATGGTTGCACCATATTTTTCCCAATATCGTTGGCGTAGCTGAGTCGCTTGTTCAAAAGAAAGCTTAAGTGCATTCATGACAGCTCTTGTCATGCTATTGTTGATTTGATCAAAAATAGCGTGAGATGCATCATGTATTGTATTATCCAAATCAAAAAGCCATACCCTGTCTGATATGGGAGCATGGTTTTTTGAAGAGATACGTTTAATCAGCGTAGACACAGTTATGCCGTAATCATTGTCCCTACACCTTCATTGGTGAGGATTTCTAATAATAGGCAATGAGGTACTCGACCATCAACAATATGGACAGAGTTTACGCCTGTGTGAGCAGCCTCTAGCGCAGAAGCGATTTTAGGCATCATCCCACCAGTAATAGTCCCATCAGCAAAAAGAGCATCAATAGTGCTAGTAGATAGCCGACGCAATAAGTTACCTTCTTTATCTAATACACCGGGAATATTTGTCATCAGTAATAATTTTTCTGCCATTAGGACTTCTGCAATTTTACCTGCGACTAAGTCCGCATTGATGTTATAAACGGCATTTTCTTCATAATTAAAACCGATAGGTGAAATCACAGGAATAAATTGATCTTCAATAATGGCTTTGATTACCGCAGGGTCAATACTTGTTATTTCGCCAACATAGCCAATATCAAGTGGTTGCTCAGGATTTTCTTTATTAGGCATCAATTTTTTTTGTGCCTGTATGAGTCCACCGTCTTTACCTGTTAGGCCAATCGCTTTACCACCTGCTTGATTAATCATCATTACGATGTCTTGCTGTACTTGGCCACCAAGTACCCACTCTACCACTTCCATTGTATCGGCATCAGTAACACGCATTCCTTGGATAAATGTACCTTCTTTACCAAGACGCTTAAGTGCAGTGTCAATTTGTGGGCCACCACCGTGAACAACAATGGGATTTAGACCAATCAGTTTCAACAGTACAATGTCATGTGCAAAACTTTTTTGTAAGCGCTCCTCAGTCATCGCATTGCCACCATATTTGACGACAACGGTCTTGCCATGAAATCGCTTAATATAAGGCAGTGATTCAGCAATAATGCTAGCTTTGATAGCAGGGGTAACGGTGGTCTCTGACATTTTTCCTCCCTTAGCTTTTTGCTAAAGTTTGTTCTAGTGTTTGAATAAATTCTTTCTTATCGTATTCACCAATATAGCGCTTAACAATATTGCCTTGTCTATCTAATAAAAAAGCGACAGGTGTGAAGCGAATACCACCAAAGGCTTTTGCGAGCTCACCAGATTTGTCATAGGCAATAGTGAAGGGTAAGTGGTAAGAGTCTTTAAATTTGTTAATGGCACTAGGGTTGTCATAGCTCATAGCTACAGCAATGGTGTCATACCCTTTATCTTTGTAAGTATTGTAGTATTCAATAGTATCGGGCATTTGTTTTACGCAGGTGACGCAAGTGGTTGCCCAAAACTTAACTAAAACCACTTTCCCTTTTAATGAGTCAGAAGAAATGGTTTGGTTTTCAAGAGTAGTGTAAGTCACAGAAGCTTGACTGTCTTGTTTTAGACTAAAAAATGCAGCCGCGACAGCAATGACAATGCCTGTAATGATTAAAAGTATTTTATTCATGTTGTTATCCTCAAAAAATTATTGCAATGGAGTAGTGACAACTCCTGAACTACTCGTATTACTTGGTGTAGAAGTTGTTGCTGATGTGTTGCTATGGTTAACCGCTTTAGGAGCAGTATCCGTAATATAGTCAAATACCTTGACGACTCTTACGACACCGTCAATACCGGCTGCTGCATTGGCTGCAAGATTTCCTTCGGTATTAGTCACTTGCCCCATCAGATAAACAACACCTTGTGATGTCGTGATGGAAATAGTACGAGAAGGAATACCTTTGGTAATAACAAGCTCACTACGAACTTTTGAAGTAATCCATGAGTCTCTTGTGCGTGTACTAAAATCAGCAGGCTTGCTAATCATCAATTCATTCACGACATCTTTGACATCCTTCACCCCTCGTGCGATTTGGGTCACTTTATCTTTGTCAGCTACAGTAGCTACTTCACCTGTAATCAGAACGCGTTGATTAAAGGTTGTGGCATTCACACGACTACTATCAGCGGTAAGTTGACCGCCGGCGCGGTTTTCAACTGTAGCAGAAATAGTTGTATCCGTGAGCTGCTGACCACCAGAACGTCTATCGGATACTACAACACCAGTAGCAGCAGCACCACCAAGAACAAGGGAAGTTACGCAACCGGATAATAAACTAGTCGCTAACAGCGCAGAAATGATAGTTGGCTTTAAGAACATCGACATAACTTAGTCTCCTAACAAATGCAAATCAATTCCATCACAAAGGATATGCAACAAGAGAATATGGATTTCCTGAATCCTCATGGTTCTATCATGAGGAACACATAGATGAATATCTGATGGGTTGAGCAATTGGTTAAGTGCACCACCTTTTTTTCCGCTCAAAGCGATGACACGAATTCCTTTTTCATGAGCAACTTTAATAGCTTCAATTACATTTGTAGAATTACCACTGGTCGTAATCGCAACGAGTACATCACCAGAGACACCTAGAGCCTCTACTTGGCGTGAAAACACAGTATTGTAACCATAGTCATTACCAACAGCAGTCAAGATAGAGGTATCTGTATTAAGTGCAATTCCAGGTAATGGTTTACGCTCACGCTCAAAACGACCCACTAATTCAGCAATAAAATGTTGTGCATCAGCGGCAGATCCACCGTTACCACAAGCGAGCACTTTATTACCTTTATCAAGTGCTTGAATGAGGCATTGTGTAGCCGTTACTAAAGGCGCATTTAATTGCTCTGCACTAAGTGTTAATGCGTTGTTGTTCTCTTCAAAATGCTGCGAAATACGATGACTAAAATCCATAAGAAAACAATCTTTAAAATGTGTAAAGTGATAGTATAACCTTCAGACAAAATAAGTTATTAAAAATTAATCAAAATATTGCATCAAATCTTTCAAATTGTTTAGTTAATAGTGTAATTTGCTAAGTTTTAGCTATTGATAATATTTTTTAACCAAATCTTCTCATTAGTTTCTCCATTAAAACAGATTGCATCGAAACGACAATATACCGGTTGATGGGCAAAATGTTGCTTAGAAATAAAGGGTAAAAAATACTCAGCTGTGCGCTTAAAACGATTCAATTTTGATTTGCTTAAACTGTAAATAGCTCCTCCAAAAGCAGTTGTCTGGCGAAATCGTACTTCTACAAATACTAGGGTTTGTTGATCACGCATCACCAGATCAAGTTCACCCAATGGGCAGGAAAGATTTTTATAAAGAAGGATAAGCCCTTTATTGGTTAAAAACTCAATGGCATCATCCTCATAGGCAAGTCCTTTTTGTTGAGTAGGGGATAAGGTGTTATCTTTTGTCGTTGGACGAGCTTTTTGAGTATATTTTGATTTCTTTGAGGGTGTTGCTAATTGAAAGCGAATATCCATTTTTTGTAGAGAATAGGTCATAATAGAGAGCATTATTATTTTTGATTTTTTGAGGTGATATGTCTACAGCACTGGGAACTAATTATCATATCTGGGAGCAAATGAGTGAAGAGTTAAGCCGTCAGTATTGGCCCGAAAATACTCTTTATGTGATAGCAACACCAATAGGTAATTTGGCTGATATGACATTTAGAGCCATGTATGGCTTGCAATTATGTGATGTAATTGCTTGTGAGGATACACGGACATCTAAGCAATTGCTGAATTTTTTTGGTGTAAATAAACCGTTGATCGCGGCACATCAGCATAACGAAAAGAGTGCGGCAGAGGAAATTATTACGTTATTAGCAAGTGGTAAACGTGTAGCACTTATCTCAGATGCAGGGGCTCCAGCGATTAGCGATCCAGGTGGAAAGTTGGTGTTGTTGGTAAGGCAAGCAGGTTTTAACGTTGTTCCTGTGCCGGGGGCATCTGCAGTGGTGACGGCCCTAATGGCAAGTGGATTGACGAGTGATGAACGCCCAGGCTTTACATTTGTGGGATTTATTCCTCCCAAAAAACAAGCACGTTGTCAATTTTTTGAGCAATGGCGGCATAGTAAAGAGGTTTGTATTTTTTTCGAATCCCCACATCGCATAAAGGAAAGTCTTAAGGACTTAGTAGACGTAGTTGGGGAGAATAGAAATATTGCGATTGCACGGGAGTTGACTAAGCGATTTGAGCAAATTATCACCTTACCTAGCAAAGAGTTACTCGTATGGCTAAATGAAGACGTGAATCATCAAAAAGGTGAGTTTGTATTGCTCGTCTCCCCAGAAGAGAAGCAAGCAGACCAAACAGAACAAGAACAACAACTAGATGAATTATTGTTAGTATTATTGGACTCTTTATCTGTTAAAGACTCAGTCAAAATTGCCATGCAGTTAACCAAATTACCAAAAGATATCATTTATCGCCGAGCGTTAGAGATTAAGTCGTAATCAATAAAGTGCCTCCGTTAGGAGAGGCACTTAGCGTGTAGACATTTAGGAGGCAGCTAAGGCTTGTTCTAAGTCTGCTAGTAGGTCATCAATATGCTCAATGCCAATAGAGAGACGAATCATATCCTCACTAACTCCTGCACTTGCCAATTCTTTCGCACTTAATTGACGATGTGTCGTGGTGGCTGGATGGCATGCTAAGCTACGAGTGTCCCCGATATTAACAAGACGGATAAATAACTTAAGGGCATCAATGAACCGAGCACCACCTTCACGCCCACTTTTTACACCAAACGATAAAATTGCTGATGGTTTACCGTTAACGTATTTTTGTGCAAGTGCATGCTCAGGATGATCTGCTAAACCGGCATAATTTACCCATGAGACTTTTTCGTGCTGACGGAGAAACTCAGCTACTTTCAGTGCATTTTCAGTATGGCGTTCCATACGTAAGCTCAGCGTTTCTAGACCTTGTAGGATAAGGAAGGTATTGATTGGGCTTAAGGCGGCGCCCATATTACGCAAAGGAACGACACGAGCACGAGTAATATAGGCTGCTGCACCAATATCCTTGACATAATTGACTCCGTGGTAACTTGGGTCAGGATTATTTAGTTGGGGAAAACGATTTGGATAATCTCCCCAAGGGAATTTACCACTATCAACTATTATGCCTCCCAAGCTGTTACCATGACCGCCGATATATTTTGTCAATGAATGAACGACAATATCAGCACCAAATTGAAATGGCTTTAGCAAAGCTGGTGAAGCAACCGTATTGTCTACAATGACAGGAATGCCTATGTCGTGCGCAATATTGGCGATGGTTTCAATATCAACAATATTGCCAAGAGGATTACCAATCGATTCAACAAATACTAGTTTGGTTCGTTCATTTACTAAGTCTCGAATGGCTTCTGGATTTTTATGATCAAAAAAACGTACCTCGATTCCTTGGTTTGGTAGGGTATGAGCGAACAGGTTGTAGGTGCCACCGTAAAGAGTTGAGGCGGAAATAATATTGTCACCAGCTTTTGCAATAGTTTGGACTGCATAAGTAATGGCAGCCATGCCAGAGGAAACGGCTAGTGCACCTATACCACCTTCTAAGGCGGCTAAACGAGCCTCAATAACGGCATTGGTTGGGTTGGTGATGCGAGAATAAATATTGCCCGCCACTTTAAGGTCAAATAAATCGGCACCATGTTGAGTATTATCAAACGCATAGGAGGTTGTTTGATAAATAGGTACAGCTACTGCTTTTGTGGTGCTTTCGGGTTCGTAGCCAGTATGAAGTGCAATTGTCTCATCTCTATAAGTCATATATGTTCCTCGCTTAGTGTTAAAAAGCTATTGTGTAAGTTAGTAAGATAGTAATAGGCAACTAAATGCATATTACCACGACAAAGCAAGGAAACTTATAATGAAAAATTATATGCTCTTAACATATCCTATGTTAACAACAGGATATAAAGAGCATGAATGAGAATGAAAATGGTAGGGAATAAATATACGTTAATGGATATTTTTTTGACCATCCATTAGTTCAATTTTAACTTTATCTGAACCTCGTTTGTCGATACCTAGCACTTTGGCGGCACCATAAGATAAATCAATTACTCTATTACTATGGAAAGGTCCTCGATCATTAATGCGAACCAAAATACTCTTGCCAGTAGAAACACGAGTGACTTTTACGACACTATTGATTGGTAATTCTTTATGAGCTGCTGTTAAACCATGTTGATTAAAACGCTCTCCATTGGCTGTCTTGCGTCCATGAAAACCAGGACCATACCACGAGGCTATACCAACTTGAGAAAATTCCTTTAAGCTAGCAAAAGGAACATACTTTTTACCGTTCACTGTATAAGCTTTGGCTTTTTTCGTGTGAGTAGAGTCAACACGTAATTTAGGCTCGGTATCTTTTTTGAGTACAGAATTATCTAATGAGACGGTTACATCTGCTATTTTTGATTCAGAAGATTCTTCAAGTACATCATTATCAAGGTTGTTTTCTTGTAAAAACTTTTTTTGAATGTTTTCACCTAACGTATGTTCAGAAGGTGCATCGGGGAAAATACCGTTTACAGTAATACGGTAGTGTTGAGAGGAGTCCTGCGAATGCTGGGAGGCATCCTGTTGGGCAAAAACTGGAGTCAATAATAGACAGCCAAGGATAGTTAAAAAATTTCTAATCATACTAAATCGCTATAAAACTGTGCTTGTGCACGGTGTCTGACGCGTAAAGGTTGATGATAACTGAAATATTTGGCGAGTTGTTCAGCAACATATACTGAACGATGCTTACCGCCTGTACAACCAATAGCTACTGTTAAGTAACTACGCGTGTCCTGCATGTATAAAGGTAGCCACTTTTTGATATAAGAGGCGATATCATTAATAAGTTCCTGAACACTATCATATTCTGATAGCCAATCAGCAACTGGTTTGTCTCGTCCCGTTAAAGGTCTTAACTGGGGGTCATAATAAGGATTTGGTAGACATCTTACATCAAAAACTAAATCTGCGCTACTAGGTAACCCCTTTTTGAAAGCAAAAGATTCAAAAGTTAGTAAAATTTCTCCCGGCGGAACCTCACTAATTTCTCGTACCCAGGCTCGTAATTGGCTTGGAACTAAATTGGATGTATCAATCACATGCTCTGTTTGACGTAAAGGAGCAAGTAGCTCTTTTTCATATTCAATGCACTCCTCTAGAGAAGGAGTAGATTGAGTTAACTGTTTCAGTTTTTGAGTAAGAGGATGGGCTCGGCGTGATTCAGAATAGCGGTGAAGTAATTCTTCCGTAGCAGCTTCTAAGAAAATCACTTTAATAGGGATGTTGCGTGCACGCAACCCTGCAATAATTTCTGGTAGGTTAGTAATATCACCATGGGATCGTGCATCAATAGCAACTGCAATTAAAGATAAATCATTATTTAATGCTTCCGCAATATATTCATGCAGTAGGGAGACAGGTAAATTATCTACGCAGTTATAAGCTAGGTCTTCGAGTTGGCGTAGAGCAACTGTTTTTCCTGAGCCAGAAATACCTGTAATTAAAACAACGGATTGCATCCTTACTCTCACTAAAAAGGTTATTAGCAATGGGGAAAGTGTTATAAACGACTATTCTCCAAAATGGCTTGGGATTGACGTTCCATAAACTCACGTAAGGTGTCAATACCTCTTAATTTAAGAATTGTATTACGAACGGCAGCTTCCACCAATACTGCCAAGTTACGACCTGCTGCAACCTGTAACATAACTCGTCGAATAGGTAAACCTAACATATCTTGAGTTTGGTCTTGTATTGGTAGTCGCTCAAATTTTTCGTTATTTGCACGAACTAGATGAACAATCAGTTTTAAACTCATTTTTCGACGAACAGATGTTTCACCGAAAATAGTCCGAATATCTAATAGACCTAGACCACGAACCTCTAATAAATTACGTAATAGTTCTGGGCATTGTCCTTCAATAAGAGTAGGGGCTGTACGAGCAAATTCAACGGCATCATCTGCGACTAAACCATGGCCACGAGAAATTAATTCTAGTGCTAATTCACTTTTACCTAGCCCTGATTCGCCCGTAATTAAAACACCTAAACCTAATACATCCATGAAGACACCATGAACGGTTGTTTTGGGTGCGTATCGTCTTGCTAAGTAAACTCGTAAAACATCAATGATATGTGCGGAATTAGCGTCAGATGATAATAAAGGAATCTTGCTGCGTTGACAAAAATTCATGACGTTTTGTGGCGCATCTAGACTTTCGGCAATAATGATGGCAGGAACCCCGCCTTCAGCTAATCCGACAAGAGAACGTTCTTGCTGTGCAGGTGATAGGCGATTAAAAAAGTTAATTTCTTCTATGCCAAAAATTTGTATGCGAGAAGGGTGAATGAGATTTAAGTGCCCAACTAGCTCGGCAACAGCATCAATAGTTTCTGGTAATGCACGATTAGCTGAAACTTGCCCAGCTTTCCATGTCAATCTAAGCGTATCAGCATTATCATCAATAAGTTGTTGAATAGATAGCATATTAATACCGGTTGAATTATTTGAGAGTCTCTATAATTTAAACTGCTTTATAAGAAAAAAGCCAATGTTTTTTCATTGGCTTTACTTTAACATTATTATTGGGTCAGCAAATTATAAATAAGTTGAGGGTCAGTTTCTGTTAGTAATTTCTGACGAATTTCATCATCTGACAGTTTTTGTGCAATAGCGGCAAGCAAATCCAAGTGCTGTTGTGTTGCACTCTCAGGGACTAAAAGACAGACGAGTACTTGTACATTTTGCCCGTCTGGAGCATCGAAAGGAATTGGTGTAGAAAGTCTAACAAAGGCAGCATGTGCATTGTCTAACTTAGGAATACGACCATGTGGAATGGCCACACCATGTCCTAAGGCGGTAGAACCAAGACGTTCGCGTGAAAATAGTCCATCAAAAACAGTGGCACGAGAAATGCCCACATTGTTTTCAAACAAAAGGGCAACTTGTTCAAAGGCTCGTTTTTTGCTTGTGGCATTAACATCCAAAAGAATGTTCTCGAGCGATAAAATTTTAGATAATTGAGTCATGTTTTTGATTATATGATGAAATCTTAAATATTCATATAAATGTTAGCATCTATGTCGTATGTTTACACTATTCTACTAATAAAAATTTGTGCTACGCACAATAATGCAAAACCTGATTATACTCAAAAAAAGTATAATCAGGCGAGTTTATGATTTTAAGCACTTAAATGTTTATTAGCTTCTTTGGTAAAACTTTGTTGCTTTTCTTTGTGCTTAAGGACTAAGCGGTCAATTTTATCAATAAGTAAATCAATAGCGGCATAAAGATTTTCATGGCTAGACTCTGCGTGTAAGTCTTTGCCTGGTACTCGCAAAGTAATTTCAGCTATTTGTTGGTTTACGTCTTTTGAAATAATTACTTGTGTATCAATGATATTGTCAATATGTCGGGAGACTCTGGTTAGTTTTGTTTCTATATATTCCTTGATGGGTGTAGTAATTTCAAGATGATGACCAGAAATAGTTAAATTCATATGATTACTCCTTTTACTATTAATGACAAAAATTGCCACTTAAAAAACAATGCGTTTAATGCTTTTAATCATTGCATTGCTTTAAGTGTAGCCTGAAAAATAAATATGTCAAACTGGCATGTACCACTATGGATTTATCTTGTGAAATCTGTAAGAATAGAGAAGAAATGAGATTTTTCGCTTATTTCTCTATTCTCAAGGATAGCTTTACATGCGGAAGTGTTCACCAAGATAGACTTTACGCACTTCAGTATTTTGGATGATATCTTCGGGAGAGCCACTAGTGAGAACTGTCCCATCAGAAATAATATAAGCCTTATCGCAAATACCAAGTGTTTCTCGTACATTATGGTCTGTAATAAGTACCCCAATATTTCTTTCCTTAAGAAAACGAATAATTCGCTGAATTTCAATAACAGCAATAGGGTCAACTCCAGCAAAGGGTTCGTCTAATAAAATAAAGCGTGGATGAGTAGCTAGTGCACGAGCAATTTCTACGCGACGTCGCTCCCCGCCTGATAGGGAAAGTGCTTGACTCGTTCTAATATGTTGAATTTGTAGTTCATTTAGCAAATTATCTAATTCAGCATTGATTTGTGCTTTTGTGAGTCTTTTGCCATTATGAGGGTTTTCTTGAAGTTCTAAGACCGCACGAATATTTTGTTCAACAGTTAATCGTCTAAAAATCGATGCGTCTTGTGGTAGATAGGATAAGCCAATGCGAGCACGGCGATGGATAGGTAGGGCAGTAATATTGACACCATCAATTTCAATACGACCAAAATCAGCAGGAATAAGACCAACAATCATATAGAAACTAGTCGTTTTACCAGCACCATTAGGACCTAGAAGACCGACTACCTCACCACTAGAGACTTGTAGGGTGACATCTTTAACAACGGTGCGTTTACCATAGGTTTTTTGTAAACCGATAGCGTTTAATTGGCCTGACTGGATTACTTGTTCACTCATATTTATTTCTTGTTTATAGTAGAAGGCATAGGTTTGCCATTATACTTTTTACGACATTCAGCGACTAAGGCGTCTACTTTTGCTCGAGATTGAACGACAGAGCGAACTCTCCCTTTTTCTGGGGATGATGGTCCTCCTTCAGCAAAATATGTAGCTTCTTTGCTGTTGTACGTAATAGTATCTCCACGTAAGTTATCAATGGCTTGACCACAGACATGACGAATAACAATCGCTTGACCGATTAATTTTATGACTTCAGTTTCACCATTATAGGTGGCTGTGTTTCCTTCAGCATAAATTGTTTCGTAATTGTCTGGTCTCTCTTCGTAGACAGTCACTTTAGGATTCTTTTTCATAATGGCCTGACCATGTTGAAAGCCCTTTTTATCTTCTTGCAAATGTAACTCATCCGAAGTTAGACGTAAAAGACCTCGAGTTAAAATAACATTACCTTTGAATTCGCTTGTTTTGGTGGCGTCATTATAGGTTAACGAGTCTGATAGCACTAGGGTTTCTGGTGCATCAGCAGGCTGGGTAGTCCCTGTTGTTTTTTTCGCTTGAGCAAAAAGCAAAGAAGGAGCGACTAGGGAACCTAAGAGTAAAAATAGTATGCTTTTCTTCATTGTTGAGAACCTTCTTTATTTTTTGTGGCCTTATCCATATCTTGAGGAGAAATAGTCACGTCAGTATTTGCAAAAACGTTGAGTTGCTGGGTTTTGTTATTGTAAATCATTCCTTGGCCTTTCATTTTAGAATTGCCTTGTTTGACATCAGCAAGTTTATCCGTTTTGATAATATCTTCTTCTGGTAGAACGGTTAATTCTTCACTACGGACATCTAAGGCAGAGTTTTCTGCTGTAGGAAAACGATGGATATGGGCGTTACCACGGAGAATGACTAGGTTACCATGTTCTTTCATGGTCGCCGTATCACTAGTGGAAACTACTCGAGGTCGTTCTGGATGTACGCCAATAAGGATAGGGTTAACTGCATCATACGAGTCATCATCAGGAAAATGCACCATACTGTCGCCCGATAAACGATTGATAGCATGACCAGTGCGATCAGAGCTGACCATAACGAACTTCCCAGTCCATGCATCCGGTTCATGAGTGATTTTTATTTCGGGATCTATAGGTATCGCACGTTGGGCGTAGTCTGCTGCCCACCATGCAGTGATTACTAACACGGCGAGTAAAAAGAAAGCGATTAGAGCAGGAGCACGTTCTTTCATAATAGTTATTGAATAGCGATTCCTCGAACGAGTAAATTACCTTGTAAAAAAGGCCCTAATAAGCCTTGGGAGGCTAAGACAATATCGGCTAATTCTCTAGCTGCGCCATAACCACCTTGAACAGTGGTGACATAATGAGCCGCTTGCTGTAGATAGGCAGGTGCATGAGGTACGCTAACGGCTAAGCCCACTTTTTGCATGGCTTGTAGATCAATAATATCATCACCAATATAGGCAATTTGCTCAAGATTTAAGTGGTGCTCATTGGCTATATCGGTGATAAGTTTGCCTTTGTCTCTTGCGTCTTGATAAAGTAAGTTGATGCCTAAATCAGCCGCTCTACGAGTGACAATAGGACCACTACGACCTGTAATCAACGCAACCATGATACCACCTTGGAGTAGCATTTTTAAACCATGTCCGTCTAGTGCATTAAAGCGTTTTAATTGTTCGCCATTCTCGCTATAAAGTAAAGAGCCATCAGTCAATACGCCATCAACATCAAAAGCAATGAGTCTAATCTTTTCAGCACGTTGACGAACAGACTCAGGGACTTTTGACAGAATAAGTGATTCGGCAGGGTGTAATATTTTATTCATTCTTTACCTTTGAAATTAAATAACTTTTGCGGCCATTAAATCATGCATATGTAGTGCGCCAACTAGTTTCTGATTGGTATCTACAACGAGCATATGTGTTAAACGGGATGTTTCCATCATAGATGCCGCTTCAACAGCTAGGTCTTGGTCTTGAATACATTTGGGATGTATCGACATTACATCACCCATGGTGAAATGACGAATATCACCTTCTTTTTGGATTAAACGACGTAAGTCCCCGTCTGTAAAAATACCAATAGGCACAAACTGATCATTAACTATAATTGCCATCCCCATACGTTTGCTAGACATAACTTTTAAGGCGTCCGTGAGACTGTCTTCACTACGTACAATAGGTAAATCATCGCCTTTGCGCATTACATCGTAGACATGGGTTAACAATCGACGACCAAGCGCACCACCAGGGTGGGATCGGGCAAAGTCAGCTGCACCAAAGTTGCGAGCCTCAAGGCAGGCTATAGCAAGAGCATCTCCCACTGCCAATGTTACTGTCGTACTAGCTGTAGGCGCAAGACCTAACGGACAAGCTTCTTTGGATACATGTACATCTAAAAAAACATCACTTAGCTTAGCAAGATCAGAGTGGGGATTGCCACAAATAGCAATAATTTTGGTACCTAAACGTTTAAGTACAGGCAGGATGGTTGATAACTCAATAGATTGTCCTGAATATGAGATAGCGAGCACAATATCATTGCCTGTAATCATACCTAGATCACCGTGAACAGCTTCTGCTGAGTGCACAAAAAAAGCGGGGGTGCCTGTTGATGCTAATGTCGCTGCAATTTTACGTCCAATATGACCTGATTTCCCCAAACCAGTGACAACTATACGACCTTGACAAGCCAGAATGGTATCAACGGCTTGGATAAAAGAGTTATCCAAACGCTGAGCAAGCGCTGACATTGCCTCTGTTTCAGTGGCAATCGTACGTTGTGCAGAAAGAATATGAGCATGTGCAATTTTCATATGCCTATTTTAATTGAACGCAGTGCAAAAATTCTTGCTTTAGTCATCAAGAGAAAAAACTTATTCTTTCTATTACTCATATTTTTCTGTTTCTATTAGGGCTATAATGAAGAGGTTTGATTAAAATCTTTTAGGTTCTATATATGCAATATAATCCCGTTGAAACAGTACGACAATCCATTCGATCTATTAGCGATTGGCCAAAACCAGGAGTCACGTTTAGAGATATTACTCCTGTATTGCAGGATCCACGTTCATTTAGAATGTTGATTGACATTTTTATTTCTCGTTATATGCGTCAACGCTTGGATTTAGTTGCTGGTGTGGATGCTCGAGGCTTTATTATAGGTAGTGTTCTAGCTTATGAGCTCAATTTAGGTTTTGTACCTATTCGTAAAAAAGGTAAATTGCCTTTTGAAACAGTTGGTGAGGATTATCAGCTTGAGTATGGCAGTTCTTCTGTCGAAATCCATACAGATGCTATTAAACCAGGTCAGCGTGTCTTGCTGATTGATGATTTGATTGCTACTGGAGGGACTTTGTTGGCTGCCAGTCGCTTATTACAGCGCTTGGGTGCTAATGTGGTAGAGGCAGCCTCAATTATTGATTTACCAGAATTAGGTGGTTCGAAATTAGTAAAAGAATCTGGTATGCCCGTATTTAGCTTATATCAATTCTAGTCTAGTGTTTTGCATTTGCTAGTTTGATTTTAATCAGAGAAAAAGGCTGTACATAGTAGCGACAGCCTTTTTCATTGGGACTTAAATAGTATTTAAATGTCTAGTCGTAAACATTAGATTGCTTAGTGTCTTAATAATGCTGATTCTAAAGGAATAGTTTATAAGCAGGGTTATCTGTTTCGTTGACAAAAGGGTATCCTAGTTGATCCAAAAATGCTTTAAAGGCTTTTTTATCTGAGGTAGGTACTTGTATGCCGACTAATACATGTCCAAAGTCACCACCCATATTACGATAATGGAAAAGGCTAATATTCCATTCTGGGTTCATTGATTCTAAAAAACGCATTAATGCACCGGGTCTTTCCGGAAATTCAAAGCGGTACAGGACTTCATTATCTGCTAAGTCAGATCGCCCTCCAACCATATAGCGCAGATGTGTTTTTGCTAAATCATTATTAGTGAGATTTAATACGATGAATTTTTTCTTTTCTAATAGTTGCTGTATTTTTGCCGTATCCTCTGTAGATGATGTTTGTACACCTACAAAAACGTGAGCAAGTTCTTTGTCAGAAATGCGATAGTTAAATTCAGTCACACTGCGATTGCCTATTGATGAACATAGCAGTTTGAAACTACCTTTTACTTCAGGCATGGTTACGGAGAATATAGCCTCTTTATGCTCACCTACCTCAGAACGTTCTGCCACAAAACGTAAACGATCAAAGTTCATATTAGCACCAGACATCACGGCGATAATGTTCTTTGATTTCCATTGATGTTTGTTAGCATATTTTTTTGCGCCAGCTAGTGAAAGGGCGCCAGCTGGCTCTAGAATATTACGAGTGTCTTGGAATACATCTTTAATGGCAGCGCAAATCTCGTCTGTATTCACTGTAATATAGTCATCCACAAATTCTTTACATAGCTTAAATGTCTCAACACCCACTTGTTTTACCGCAGTACCATCTGAAAATAGACCAACGTCTGATAAGTGTACACGACGGTTAGCTTTAATACTTTTAATCATTGCGCAAGAGTCTTCTGTTTGTACTCCAATGACTTTAATGGAAGGGTCTAATGCTTTGATATAAGCAGCTACGCCAGCAATTAAGCCACCGCCACCGATTGCACAAAAAATAGCATCGGGTTTTTGAGGTGACTGACGTAGGATTTCCAAGGCAATAGTTCCTTGACCAGCAATCACATCAGGATCGTCAAAAGGGTGTACAAAGGTTAGTTTTTCTTTTTTCTCTAATTCTATGGCATGAGCATAAGCGTCTGAATAGCTAGTGCCTGCCAATACGACTTCACCACCTAGACGTTTTACAGCATCGACTTTAACTTGAGGCGTAGAGATAGGCATCACGATAATGGCGCGGCAACCTAATTTCTTGGCAGAAATAGCCACTCCTTGAGCATGGTTGCCTGCAGAAGCGGCAATTACCCCTCTATCCAATTCTTTGCGCGATAGGTTTGCCATTTTATTATAGGCACCACGAATTTTAAAGCTAAATACTTGTTGAGTGTCTTCTCGTTTCAGGTAGATATTATTATTAATTCTGGCTGACAGCAGTTTGGCATGATCTAAAGGAGTTTCTTTGGCAATTTCGTAAACTTTAGAGGTAAGAATTTTTTTTAGATAATGTTCTCGCATGGTCAAAACCTATGGCATAAATTGTGCATAAAAAAGCTTGATGAAAGAATTTTCATCAAGCTTCTTATTATAAACACTAAAAGCTCAGAAATAGAAAAGTCTTAAAAGATAAATTCTATAAAATTGATATTATGTAGCATATGTTTTTTGAGCATAATCAAGCACTCTTTTTCAGGCGTCTTAATAAGACGGGTACAAATAAGAATAATATGGCTAAAACTAAAAAGATAATTGATAAAGGAGTCTCAATCAAGATTGTGGGATTGCCTTGAGATGAGGCAAGTGCTGTTCTTAATTGTGTTTCTGCCATTGGTCCCAATATTAAACCAATCAGTAGGGGGGGAATAGGGAAGTCATATACACGCATTACATAGCCCATTAATCCTAATGCCACCATGAGTCCTAATCCAAACGCTGAACCAGATACACCCCAGATACCAATAATCGCAAAAATAAGAATGCCTGCATACAGTTGTGGTTTTGGAATTTTTAGCAATTTGACCCAGATTCCGATGAGAGGGAGATTTAATACAAGAAGCATGATATTGCCTATATATAAAGAGGCAATTAATCCCCAGATCAGTTCCGGATTAGAAGTAAATAAAAAAGGCCCAGGTTGTAAGCCATAATTTTGGAAGGCAGCTAATAAAATAGCAGCGGTAGCTGAAGTAGGTAATCCTAATGTTAATAGAGGGATTAAGATGCCTGCTGCGGCAGCATTATTTGCGGCTTCTGGACCCGCAACTCCTTCTATAGCACCTACTGTACCGAATTCTTCTTTATGTTTAGATAGTTTTTTCTCAAGGGTATAAGACAGCATGGTAGGAATTTCTGATCCTCCACCTGGTAGGGCTCCCATAGGGAAGCCTAAAAAAGTTCCTCTAATCCATGGCATGAAAGATCGTTTCCATTCTTGCTTAGTCATATAAGCACCACCTCGTAGTTCAATCGGTTTATTAGGTGTATGGTTGAAACGACTAGCTACATAAATAATCTCTCCAATGGCAAAGAGAGAGACAAGTACGACGGTAAGCTCAACACCTTCAAGTAAATCCATGCTGCCAAAAGTCATACGTGCTTGACCTGTCATATTATCGATACCAATAGTACCGAGCGCTAGTCCAATTAATAATGTAATGAATCCCCGAGTGCGAGAAGCTCCCATTACCACAGAGACAGAAGTAAAAGCTAGGACAGTTAAAGCAAAGTAATCTGCTGGTTTGAAATAAAATGCAATTTCAGCAATAGCTGGAGCGGCAAAGGTTAGGAGCATGGTAGCTATTGTTCCAGCGACAAATGAACCAATAGCTGCGGTAGCAAGTGCTGCCGCTGCCTTGCCACTGCGAGCCATTTTATTCCCCTCCAATGCTGTCATCATAGATCCAGCTTCACCAGGGGTATTGATAAGAATAGATGTTGTCGAACCACCATACATGGCACCATATAGAACGCCAGCAAACATAATAAATGCAGATACAGGGCCAACAGAAACGGTGACGGGTAGTAGTAGAGCAATGGTTAAGGCAGGACCAATACCTGGTAAGATACCAATAGCTGTCCCGAGAATAGAACCTACAAATGCCCATAATAAATTCATGGGTTGAATGGCAACATTAAAACCATCCATAAGTAAAGAGAAGGTATTCATTTAACTATTGAGTAGAGGAAGAAAACTACCTAGTTGTAAGCCTAAGTAGGAGAAAATAAACCATGATACTGTACCGACCAAGAAGCCTAGTATCATATCAATAAGCGTCTTTTTGGATCCAAAAGCATAAGCCACCATGGTAAAGGCTATCATTGCTGTAATAGGTAAACCTATCGTTTCAATGATTAGCACAGGCACAATAGTAGCGGCAGTGCTGAGAAAGAAGGCTTTTTTATCCATTGGTGCATTACCACTTGCATCTTCTTCGTCCTGAGGTTCAAATTTTTCACCTTTTGCAATTTGAATCAACAGGATTAAGCCGCATAACAGCAGTCCTAATCCTGTGAGGAGTAAAAATAAGCCTGGACCAACAGCCGCATACTGAGCTGTTGCCGACAAATCAGTTGCGTTGTAAATACATACTGCACCGATGATTAGGACAGCAACAGCTAGCCACCAAGGTTTTGCTTGACTATTCTCAGCGGATTTATTTTGCAAGACCAGCATCCTTTAATACTTTATTAATACGAGTGCTTTCTGATTGGATAAATTCTCCAAATGGTTGTCCAGCTAGAAAATATTGTTCCCAACCTTGCGTTTTAAGCACCTGTTTCCATGCATCGCTATCATTAAGTTTTTGGAAATTTTCGACCCATTTCTTGTAGTTTTCTTCTGGCATACCAATAGAGCCTAAGATACCACGCCAGTTTGCAATTTCAACATCATAGCCAGCTTCTTTAAAAGTAGGAACATCTAAACCTTTCATGCGTTTATCAGAAGTAATGCCTAAAATTTTGATACGACCAGATTGTGCAAATTGTTGGAATTCAGAAATACCAGAGAACCCTGCTTTTAGTGTGCCATTAACAATACCAGTTACTGTTTCAGTACCACTCGCTTGTGGGATATAGTTTAGTTTTCCTACCTCTGTTCCACTTGATTGGGCTAATAAAGCTAATGCTATATGGTCAACACCACCAGCTGAACCGCCACCGACGGGTGTTCCACCAGGATTTGTTTTAAGAGCTTCTACAAAATCTTTTAAGGTATTAAAAGGTGAATCTTTGCTAACGGCTAACACTAAGTATTCTGCTGTTAAACGAGCAACAGGTTTAAATTTGCTTAAATCAATAGGTGATTTATTTAAGGTGATAGCACCAACAGTAATAGCGCCAAATACAGCAAGATTATCTTCTTTACCTTTGCCCGTGCGAGCAAATTCAGCTAACCCTATCGTGCCTCCAGCTCCACCTTTATTACTAAAGTTAACGCTACCCGTATAAATACCTGCTTTATTGAGTGCTGCAAATGCTTGACGACCAGTACCATCCCAACCACCACCAGGGTTTGCTGGTAACATCACATTGACTTGAGCTATAGCAGCACTTGCACAAAAAATACTCGCTGTTAAAGCAACTTTAAGAGTGTTTTTAAAAAGCATTTTGTCCCCTCCAAATAAAAGAATCGAATAAAAGAAAAGTAATCTTCTATTCGATTTTCAACAATAGCGATTTACCCTTAGATATCGCTGCGAGATCAGCTAGTTGGAAGGCTCAAGTTTTATTCAAAAACGTATTAAAGTAATCCTTGCTCACTTAATGTTTGATGTATACGTTTGGCGAAAGGTAATGCATTTGGTTGATCACCGTGAATACATAAGGTATCTGCTTGAATAGGTATTTTTTTGCCAGATTGACTTATCACAAAACCATGCTTAACCATATTCAATACTTGCTCTATGGATTGTTCCTCATCGGTAATCATTGCACCAGCTTGTGTTCTTGGGGTTAATAAGCCATTATCTTGGTAACTTCTATCAGCAAAGACCTCTTGCTTGACAGAAAGTCCAAGTTGTTGAGCAATAGCAGAGAGTTTACTATTGGCGAGTGCAAAGAAAACTAATGAGTTATCTACATCATACACCGCTTGAGCAATTGCTTTAGAAAGTCCCTCATCATTAGCAGACATATTGTATAGTGCACCATGAGCCTTCACGTGATGTAAGTGAGTTCCTTGTGATTTAGCGACAGCTGCCAAGGCACCAACTTGTACGACGACTAAGTCATAAGCTTGATCGGGAGTGATAGGAATATTTCTACGACCAAATCCGGCTAAGTCATTAAAACCAGGGTGGGCACCAATCTTAACATTGTGTTGAATAGCTAATGCAACAGTCTTGCGCATCGTATGTGCATCACCAGCATGAAAACCACAGGCAATATTGGCTGAGTGAATGTACGGCATGATTTCGGCATCATTGCCCATTTTCCACGCACCAAAGCTTTCCCCCATATCACAGTTCAAATCAATGCCCATAAAATAATCCTTAAAAATGACTAAAATACTGATGTAAAGTCTTTACTGTATCATGAAGTTGTTGTTTTAGTTGTTCAAATCGTTTTAAGCGTTCAAACCAACTTTGCTGAGCCTCTTCCAATGTTGTAAGGGTAAAGTGAATCTGCTCTCCGGGTAGAGACTGTGCTAAATAGCCTAGGTCAGCCGTAATGACATTGGCAATTTTTGGATAGCCTCCAGTGCTTTGCCTATCAGCCATTAGAATAATGGGGTTACCGTCAGGAGGGACTTGAATCGTACCAAAATTACTTGGCTCTGAGAAAATTTGTAAAGGTTTAGTCAAATTCAGTGTCTGACCTTGTAAACGATAGCCCATGCGATCTGACTGAGGGCTGATTTTAAATGATTGATGAAGAAATTGTTGCTGGCTTTCTGGTGAGAATAGATCAAAATGAACTCCAGTGAGAACACGGATCGATGCTCTTTTTTGCAAACCAAGCCCTGAACTTAAATAAATACGCTGAGAATTAATCCGTTCTTTTAAAAGAGGAATATGAGTATCAGCAAAAGTACCATTAAGGGTAATCCGATCTTGTTTTTTTAGTGCTTGCCCGTTTAGCCCACCTAGTTTAGATTTTAAGTCTGTGCTATGACTATGCATGACGTTGGGTAAGTTAAAACCGCCAAAAATGGCTAAGTACGTTCTTGCTCCTGTGGTTGTAGCACCCGTTTTGAAGTGAAGAGTTTGTCCTGCTTTAATGAAATAGGCGTGGTTGTTTTGAATAGGAGAGTCATCAATATGAGGGTTCAAGAAAGCACCGGTCAAGGCAATGCAAGCATGGTGTTCAAATAATAAACTTGCGCCTAAAACCGTCATTTCTAAGCAAGTTTGTTGTGCATCATTGCCCACCAATATATTAGCTAATCGGAAGGCGCTTGGATCCATTATGCCAGAGACATTGACACCTAAAGACTGATATCCCCATCGGCCACCGTCTTGGAATGTACTTAATAACCCGGGTTTTTGTACGAGAATGCTCATATATGTTTAAGATGTAGAAATTCTTCTTTTGAGATAGATTTAAATTGAACCAAGTCACCTGCTTGATACAGTGTTTTGGGTTGTCGATTAGGATTAAAAAGTGTTAGTGGTGTGGCGCCGACAATATGCCATCCTCCAGGCGTTTCATAAGGATAAATAACACATTGTCGATTAGCGATTGCAATTGACCCTGCTGGTAATTTTGTTCTTGGTGTAGGACGACGAGGAATATTTAGCTTTTTATCAAATAGCCCTAAATACGGTAGCCCAGGAGAAAAACCCAGCATAAAAACTCGTACGGGTGACTGTGAATGCAATTGAATGATTTCTTCGATACTAAGGTTGAGTTGTGCGGATAGTTCTATTAAATCAATCCCATATTCTAAGTCGTAACAAATGGGAATTTCTACTAGTTTGCCGGTATCACTATCATTTTTAGATAATTCAGTTAAAACATTTGCCCATAATTCAGAGGTTTTGTCTTTTAGGCGTGGCAAAAATTGTGAATTAATGCGGTCTAGATCATAATAAATACCCACGGTGCTAAAAGTAGGGATGGCTTCTAAAATACCGGGTAGTTTTTGTTGTTCTCTCAGTAAATTAAATTTTTGGGCTAAGAGAATGGCAGCCTTGTTAAGAAGGATATCAGGCATTTCAAATGGCTGATTACGACTTAAACGGATAATAAGGGCGTTATCACCTTCATTATCAAAGGTATAAGACAAGTCAGTAGGAATCATAGTGAGGTAATATTTTCTTTAGGGAATATTAAGCTAAAAGTACTACCTTTATTTAGTTTACTTTTAATCATCAGTTTGGCATTATGGCGAATTGCAATATGTTTGGTAATTGCCAGGCCAAGCCCTGTTCCCCCAGAGGCACGAGAACGACTCTTGTCTACACGATAAAAACGTTCTGTGATTCTAGAAATATCACTAGGTGCGATACCAAGCCCAGAGTCTTTGACACTAAAGATAGCTTGCCCATCTTCAGCCAGTCCCCAAAAAACCTCAATTTGACCATTAGCTGGTGTATATCTTACAGCATTTGTTAACAAATTAGTAATGGCTGAGCTGAGTTCGTGTGCATTTCCGCTCACAGAGAGTGTTGGGTTAATTGACCAACTTAACTGATGTTGACCTTTTGATAAGACTTCAGTTTGGCGCTTCGCTTGTTCAATAAGGCTTGCAATCGGTACAGATTGTTGGTTAGCAAGTTTAGTTGACTCGAGAGTTGATAATGTGAGTAAATCGGTCACGATAGCCAACATACGTTCAGCTTGTTCGTGCATTAGGTCTTCATAATGAACACGTTGTTCGGGGCTGATAGCCTCCGGAGGTAAATCACGTAGTGTTTCAAGAAACCCTGTTAATACTGTTAATGGTGTTCGTAGCTCATGAGAAACATTAGCAACAAAGTCTTGTTGAGTGGTTCGTAATGATTCTAGTTGTGTATTATCAAAGCAGAGTAATAATATATTATCTGTACTATAACGGGTAAATTCAAATTTTAAATGATAGAGACGTCCATCTCGTTCATCATAAGTTGTATAGGGTTTTTGCCAATCACCTTTATAAGCATATTGATAAAACTCAGGCCAACGGATAAGGTTAAAAATTTTATAGCCGATATCTTTTTTAGAGTCTATGCCAAGGAGTGTTTTTGCATTTCTATTGCACCATTGAATGATGAAGTTTTTATCTAAAATTAAAACCGCAGCTGGAAATGCATTTGCTGCCCACAAAATATTTTGATTTAGTTGTGTAATTTGTTGAATGGTTAGTGTTTTGTGACGTAAAGCTTTATAGGTAGGAGTTACAATTTCATCATATTTTCCTACATATACAGGGGGTGGTTGATTAATGTCATCAGCCCATTTCAGTGTTTTATCAAAATAACGATAATCAATATATATATATATGGCAAGAAAGATTGCCATGGTAATAAGACCCGAGAACCCTTCTAGTAGGTGCTGAATCAATAAGGCAAATAAAAAGCCAAAGAGCAAAATTGAAATGGACCTAAACCAATGCATACATCAAGCGGGAAGTTTTGTTGTGAAACGATAACCGCTTCCTCTAACCGTTTCAATTAAGTGATGGTGCCCACTAGGCTCCAACGCTTTACGTAGGCGACGGATGTGTACATCTACTGTTCTTTCCTCTAAGAACACATGATCACCCCAAACATGATCAAGTAATTGACCTCGTGTGAAAACACGTTCAGCATGTGTCATAAAGAAATGCAACATACGAAATTCAGTAGGTCCTAAAGAAAGAGAAGTTCCATTGCCTGTGACACGATGGGCAACTGGGTCCAAATGTAAGCCAGCAACGGAAATTTCATCATCTGTTAATTGAGGAGAACGGCGACGCAGTACAGCTTTAATACGAGCTAGAAGTTCTTTTGGTGAAAATGGTTTTGTAATGTAATCATCCGCACCGTTTTCTAGTCCTTCTACTTTGTCTTCTTCTGTATTTTTTGCTGTGAGCATAATAATGGGAATGTCGCGTGTTCTCTCATCTTGGCGTAAAGTTTTCGCCAATGTTAATCCTGAAGTGCTTGGTAGCATCCAATCCAATAAAATTAAGTCTGGTAATTCTGCATTAATTAATATTTTGGCTTGTTCTGCATCAAGTGCACGCAATACTTTGTGCCCAGAGAAGGTTAAGTTAACAGCGATTAGTTCCTGAATTGCTGGTTCATCTTCAACAACGAGAATAGTACTTGCCATAATAAGGTAAAATAGAAAAAATAGATTAATGGAATGGTACAACTTAAGATATACCACTTCTTGCTGGCTAAAACAGCAATTACGTCATCTTAAATCCATTTTGTGTCATGTTTGTGACAGTTTAACATGTGAATAAATTATGAGTAATGAAAATAAAACGACAGACCAAGAAACAACCCATTTTGGTTTTCAGACGGTAAAAGAAGTCGAAAAAGCAAATAAAGTGGCCGGAGTATTCCACTCGGTTGCTTCTCGCTACGATGTAATGAATGATTTTATGTCGGTTGGTTTACATCGAATTTGGAAATTGTTCACGATAGGGAAGTCAAATGTACGTCCAGGCATGAAGGTATTGGATATTGCTGCAGGGACAGGCGATTTGACAATGGCTTTTGCCAAGAAGGTGGGTAAAACGGGTGAAGTTTGGCATACAGATATTAATGAGTCGATGCTGAGTGTTGGTCGGGATCGCCTGATTGATAAAGGCTTTAGTGTGCCTAGCGTTGTCTGTGATGCAGAAGCATTGCCTTTTCCTGATAATTATTTCGATATTGTCACTGTGGCTTTTGGTTTGCGTAACATGACCCATAAAGACAAAGCATTGGCCGAGATGTTAAGAGTGTTAAAACCAGGTGGTAAATTGCTCGTATTAGAGTTTTCGCGTATTTATAAACCACTTGAGCCGGCTTATGACTGGTATTCGTTTAATATCTTGCCATGGTTAGGTAAAAAAGTTGCTAATGATGAGGATAGCTACCGCTATTTAGCTGAATCTATACGTATGCATCCAGATCAAGAGACACTTGCTCAAATGATGCGTGATGTAGGTTTTGAGCGAGTAAATTATCATAATTTAACAGCGGGTATTACGGCTTTACACGAAGGGATTAAATTACGCTAGGAGGTTGCTCTTTTGTAAGAAGGTATAAGAAAGGGGTATGGAGTGGTCTTGATATTAATTGAAATACCCATATTTTAAAATGCATCAATTTGTGTTGAGTTGAAAGCAATTTATGCTACACTTAATTGAAATTAACGTATTTTAAGGATGCTTATGAAAGGTAAACTTCCCCGTTTTTTATCAGCCGCATTAGTTGTGATTGCGTCTGTTGCCATGCTAGGCGTGGCTGATGATGCCGAAGCACGTCGTATGGGTGGTGGTTCTAGTTTTGGTCGTCAGTCGAGTAATATTATGAGAACACCATCAACAAGTGCTCCAGTTGCTCCTGCAGCGCGTCCAAATCAAATGAGTCCTAGCGCTACTAGTGGTGCAGCGACCGCGGCGGCTCGACCTAAAACAGGTTTTTCTCGATTCTTAGGGCCTATTGCGGGTATTGCGGCAGGTCTTGGTATCGCCGCGTTATTGTCTAGCCTAGGGCTAAGTGGTGCTTTCCTTGAATTTATGTCTAGCCTAGTATTGATTGGCTTGGTTGTATTTGGGGTAATGTTTGTATTGCGTCGTTTACGTGGTGCGCCCCAGACTGCTGGTGCCAGTGCCAATACTAGTGCAAACAATACTTACAAAAACTCGTTTGAACGTAGTCATCCAGTCAATCCAAATTCAGGCGTTAATTCATCCTCTGCCACATTTGGATCGCCAGTTGCTCCTGCCCCAGCTACTGACAAACAAGGTCAAGATAATAATTGGTTTATCCCTGCTGATTTTGATAAGGTGTCATTTTTACAAGAAGCTAAAAAGCAATATGTGGCGATTCAGGCATTATCTGATCAAGGAAATATTGCACAATTACAGCAATATTTAACAGATGATTTATTGCGTGAATTAACACCTAGTATCCAAGCAAATGCAGGAGGAAAAACAGAAATAGTGTTATTAAATGCTGAACTCTTGGGGATTGAAAAAATTCATGATACTCAAGGAGATGGTCATTTAGCTAGTGTTCGTTTCTCTGGTATGGTGCGAGAAAATGTGGGTGAAGCAACAACACGTTTTGAAGAGGTTTGGAATTTATATAAAACTGCAAATAGTGGTTGGTTATTAGCAGGTATCCAACAATTTAGCTAATAGTTTTAATAACTAACGATTGTATTTAAATACGCACCCACATCCCCGATTACTCTTTGTTAGTCGGGGATTTTTGTTAAACTAAAGCCTATTACATTTTTTGATAGATATCATGTTCCCCCCCATTTTTATGAAACCACAGCAAGTCTTCGTGAATGCCTTCAATGCCTTACTTAAACGAGAAGATTGGGCAAAACAGAAAATAAAAAATCACGCTGGCAAGATAGTGAAATTGAATATTTCAAGCTGGAGTTTGTTGTTAAAGATAGCCGATGATGGCACTGTGCAATGGTGGCAGACAGCAGATTCGGCTAATGTTACTTTAACCATTACAGATGATGCTTTGAAAGAGCTGCCTAAGGCTTTACAAGAAAAAGCGGATATGGATCGTTTGGCTTCTTTGTTGCATATTGAGGGGGATGCCGGTTTAGCGAAATTAGTCTCAGAACTAGCCTTAAATTTACGTTGGGATATAGAAGCAGAATTAATTCAAACAGTTGGTCCTTTTATGGCAAGTATTTTGCTTAATGGATTTAAAAAAATCAAACAAACAAGTGAGTTTGTTAGCGAAAAAGGTTTAGAAAAAACGAAAGACTTTCTTAGCCAAGATTATCATGTGATTGTACAAAAACCTGTTGTACAAGTATTACAGCAAGATATCGTTGCCTTACAACAATCCCTTACAAAGCTTGAGCAACGCATCCACAGATTACAGAAGGTGTAAATGAGATTTTTACGGTTAATACGCATTACCTTTATTTGTTGGCGTTATGGCTTAGACGAGCTTATTCTTGAGAATATTCGTCATCCCATTGCCACTTTTTTAATTAAGGTTACCCGTTTAGGACGAACGTATAAACAGCCCCGAGGCCAACGCTTGCGAGAAGCGTTGGAAGAATTGGGTCCTATTTTTGTGAAGTTTGGACAGGTACTATCAACAAGACGTGATGTTGTACCACATGATATTGCAGATGAATTAGCATTATTACAGGATAAGGTGCCTCCATTCTCTTCTGAACAAGCGGTTGCGATGATAGAGAAGTCATTGGGTAAACCAATTAATGAGATTTTTGCTCAATTTGCACTAGAGCCCCATGCTTCTGCATCAGTGGCACAAGTACATGTCGCTTATTTATTTAATGGTCAAAAAGTAGCGGTTAAAGTACTTAGACCCGGTATGCTCAAGGTGATTGAAAAGGACTTAGCCTTAATGAGGGCGTTTGCCGCTATTGTTCAGCGTTATATTCCCGATGGTAAACGATTAAAGCCTAAAGAGGTGGTTGCTGAATTCGATCAATATTTACATGACGAACTGGATTTACAAGTCGAAGCGGCTAATTGTAGTCAATTACGACGTAACTTTAATCGCCCAGAGAGAAAGGGGTTATTGTTAGTACCAGAGGTATTTTGGGAGTATTCGACTCAAGATGTTTTTACCATGGAGTGGATGGAAGGTATCCCTATCAATCGTGTAGAGTTATTGAGAGAAAAGGGCGTGGATATAGAGAAACTAGCACGGATGGGGGTGGAGATCTTTTTCACACAAGTGTTTGAAGATGGCTTTTTTCATGCTGATATGCATCCGGGTAATATCCTAGTATCACTTAATGAAAATACTTTTGGGCAATATATTGCTGTGGATTTTGGTATTGTTGGCTCTTTATCTGAGTTTGATAAAAACTATTTGGCACAGAACTTTTTAGCCTTTTTCCAACGAGATTATCGGCGTGTGGCTCAATTACATATTGAGTCTGGTTGGGTACCAGCTGATACACGAGAGGAGCAACTTGAGGCGGCGGTTCGTACTGTATGTGAACCTCATTTCGATCGTCCTCTATCAGAAATTAGCCTTGGTCAAGTATTAATGCGCTTATTTCAAACGTCAAGAAGGTTTAATGTTGAAATTCAACCCCAGTTAGTATTATTACAAAAAACCTTGTTAAATATAGAAGGAATGGGACGTGAGTTAGATCCTAATCTTGATTTATGGCAGACAGCAAAGCCATTTTTAGAAAAATGGATGTGGGAAAGAGTTGGTCCTAAAGGTTTAGTTAGACAAGTGAAAAAAGAAGCTTCACAATGGTCAATGATTTTACCCGCTATTCCACGCTTGGTAGAACAAAATTTATCTAGAGAGGATCAATCCGCTGAAATATTAAAGGTTTTACAAGAAATAAAAAAAGAACAGGCTTCACGTAAGTTAATTAGTTGCTTGATGGCTGTGATTTCTTTATCAGCGTTTGGTTTGGCGTTATATCTTATTTTTGAAGTATAAAAAGATGCGTTTTGAAGACAAAATATTAAGCCCAGATGAAGTAGTGGCAAAAATACAATCAGGCGATTTACCACGCCCCTTAGTGTTTACCAATGGTGTTTTTGATATTTTACATCGTGGACACGTTACCTACCTTGAACAAGCTGCCAATTTAGGTGCAAGCCTAGTTGTAGCAGTGAATACAGATGCCTCTGTCAAACGCTTAGGTAAGGCAGCAGATCGTCCTTTTAATACCATGCAGGATAGGCAAGCCTTATTGGCGGCCTTGCAGAGTACGCAAGCAGTCACTTTTTTTGATGAAGATGCGCCTTATCAGCTGATTGAGAAGCTCCGTCCAGATATTATTGTTAAAGGTGGAGATTATGATATGGAAAAATTAGCGGAAACAGCCTTGGTGAAATCTTGGGGAGGTAAGGCGGTTGCTATTGATTTTCAACATGAACGATCTACAACGGCATTAGTGAACAAGATTAAAACAGGTGAACAAAAATAAGCGAAGTCTTTTGAGCATTATAAAACCCTAACAGGCGATATATGAATATCCATTGTTAGGGTTATTTATTGATGCTACTAATCCGTTTTTAAAACTAAATATGATGATTTAGAATTTAAAACGTGAAGCGACAGCACCGTTAAGAGGTTTAATCACAGTTTCTTCTAAGAACTCTTCGACAAAGTGAGAGGCACTTTGTCGCGTAATTCGGATTAATGACATAACGGTGCCTGTTCCAACAACGATTAATAGGCGACCACCTTCAGTAAGCTTATATTTTAAGGCGTCTGGAAGAGTAGGTAGTGATCCTGTAAAGACGATAGCATTATATTCTACGGATCCCCAGCCATTTCTCCCATCACCTACTTTTACGTTAACGTTTGCAATATGATTACGCTCAAGATTTGATTTGGCGAATGCAGCAATAGCGGGGTCAATTTCTATGGAAGTGACCTGAGTACATAAGCGACTGAGTAGTGCGGCCTGAAAGCCACTACCTGTGCCGATTTCTAGGACGGTATCAGTCGGTTTTAATTGTAAGGCTTCAGCAAAGCGAGCTTCTAAACGAGGGACTAGCATCGTTTCATGAGCTTGTGTGCCTTCAACATCGATAGGGATTTCCGTATCGGTATAGGCCACACTTTTGTACTTATCAGTCACAAAAGCATCGCGAGATAATCCCATCAATGCATTAAGAACTTTTTCATCAAGAATGCCTGCGGGACGGATTTGTTGCTCGATCATATTAAAACGAGCTTTTTCTAATTGAGATGGCGAAATGCTCATAAAACACTCACAAAATAAGCTGATAAATTAATTAGCTATTTTAGCAAATTTCAAACCTTAGCGTGACCACAATGCATGGAAATGATGGATTGGTCCATGACCGCTTCCTACGGATAGGCTATCTGCATGCAAAATAGACTGGTGAACATATTCAATTGCCTGACGAGTTGCTTCTGGCACATTATTGAATCTTGCCTGTAATGCACAGATAGCGGAAGACAATGAACAACCCGTTCCATGCGTATTTTTGGTGTGAATTTTTTGATGTTCAATTTCTAGCATCTTGTCACCATTAAATAGTAAATCAATGGTGTCATTACCAGGTAAATGCCCTCCTTTAAGAAGCACCCAGCGCTCATCTTTGGTGGGTAATAATGCATGTAATTTCTCTGCGACACGATACATTTCTTTGATAGTTTCTGGTGATGAGCCTAGCTGAAGAATATCAGCGGCTTCGGGTAGGTTTGGTGTAATCATATGGGACTGAATAATCAGTTCATTGATTAGTGCAGAGACGGCTTCTTTTTCTAATAGTCTTGCCTGACTTTTGGCTACCATGACAGGGTCAAGAACAATAAAAGGTGGTTTGTATTTTTCAAGTTTATCGGCAACCACACGAATGACGGATGCTTGACCAAGCATGCCAATTTTGACCCCATCAATACGAACATCATCAAATAAAGTATCAATTTGTTGAGCAATAAAGGCTGGGGATACAGGTTCAACAGCGCTTACTGTTTGTGTGTTTTGGGCGGTTAGGGCAGCAATAATGGCAGTGGCATAAGTCCCTAATGCACTCATTGTTTTGATATCAGCAAGAATGCCTGCTCCACCAGAAGGATCAACGCCAGCAATAGTTAGTGTATTTTTAATCATGCAAAATCTCTTAATGTTTAAGAATGGTAAAAACCTTCTTTATTTTATGGTCATATCAAAAGAAAACCTAATTTTACCCTCTAAAGAGGAGTAAAATATGTACTGTATAAAGGATTTTATGTTTTAGCGCTAGACGGGGTTTTGAGCTAGCGTAGTGTTTTTTATTTTTTCAGAATGGTAGAAGGAAATAAGATGGTAACAGCAAAAAAAACGACTCGTAAAGTATCTGAGGGAGATACTATGTCGGGAACTACAAGAAGACAAACTCGTTCTAATGTTGTAAAAGATAGAGTCCGTTCTCGTATTGACGCTGAAGGTGCAGCAATAGCAGATGCACTTGAAAAGGGTGAAGATAAGCTTTCAGCAGTACGCAGTTTGTTAGAGGGTATTTCTGAAGACGATCGTAAAGAATTATTTAAATTATTAAAAGAAGAAAAAGATAAATTAAGCCGTGAAAAAGTATCTAATCCTGATGCAGAGTTAGTCGAAAACTGGCAAGAAGAAGGTGTTTATCCTTACCGTTATTTAATGTCTCGCCGCAATTATGAATTTCAAAAATACAATCTACAAGTTGAATTATTAAAATTACAGCAATGGGTTCAAGAGACAGGTTCTCGTATTGTTATCCTATTCGAAGGACGTGATGCGGCAGGTAAGGGTGGTACGATTAAGCGTTTTATGGAGCACTTAAATCCACGTTTTGCTCGTGTAGTAGCTTTACAAAAACCTACAGAGATGGAGGCTGGTCAATGGTATTTCCAACGCTATGTACAACACTTACCTACAAAAGGTGAAATCGTTTTATTTGACCGTTCTTGGTACAACCGTGCTGGTGTAGAGCGTGTGATGGGTTTCTGTACTGATGCTCAATACCAAGAATTTATGCGTCAAGCACCTGAGTTTGAGCGTAATCTTGTACGTAGTGGTATCGTATTAATTAAATTCTGGTTCTCAGTAAGTCGTGATGAACAAAGACGTCGTTTCCGTGAACGTAAAAATCATCCATTGAAACAATGGAAACTTTCTCCTATTGATATGGCCTCTCTTGATAAATGGGAAGACTATACAAAAGCAAAAGAAGCGATGTTCTTCCACACAGATACTAGTGATGCACCATGGACTGTAGTGAAGTCAAATTGTAAGAAGCGTGCGCGCTTAAATGCACTACGCTATGTATTACATAAGTTTAATTACAAAAACAAAAACATTAATAGTATCGGTAAGATTGACCCACTTATCGTTGGTCGCTCTAATGTGATTTACGAATCAGGTGAAAGCGCAGCTCTAGATCTTGCGAAATAACTTATTGGTGGCGTGTAAATTATTGATTTAAAAGCTAGCAAGCTAAGATCAAAAAAGAGATTTGCCACTAATCAAAGCCAAATCAGAACAAATCTGATTTGGCTTTTTTATAAGCCGTAAAAATAGCATAAAATGGACATATTAAGAAAAGGCAATAGATTACATATGTGTTTGAGAAATAGTTGCTAGGGCTGTATTGATATTTATACGCCAACAGTGCTAAGTACTATATGCTATTGTTATCCAATAAGTAATATTTTTTGTGAGGTTAGCCATGGATTTTGATTTATTTGTGATTGGTGCTGGTAGTGGTGGTGTTCGTGCTGCACGTATGGCTGCTGCCAAAGGTGTCAAAGTGGCAGTAGTCGAAGATGCGCCATTAGGAGGAACTTGCGTAAATTTAGGGTGTATTCCTAAAAAATTATATAGTTATGCCTCTAGCTTTCCTGCTCATTTTAGTTCTTCAGAAGGTTATGGTTGGTCTCATGTGGAGTCAAGCCTTGATTGGGAATTATTGAAAAAAAATCGAGCGATTGAAATTAAACGCTTAAATGGTGTATATGCCAATTTACTGAAAAATTCTGGTGTTGTGCTAATTGAGGGAAGAGGTTCTTTAGTTGATAAAAATACCGTTAAAGTAGGTGATAAAACATATACAGCTAAAAACATTCTTATCGCTACTGGTGGCTGGCCATCAGTGCCAGATGTTTCTGGTAAAGAGTTAGTCATAACATCCAATGAGATTTTTGATTTGCCAGTATTCCCTAAACGCCTGCTTGTCGTTGGCGGTGGTTATATTGCAAGTGAATTTGCCTCTATTTTTAATGGTTTAGGCGCAAAGGTTATTCAGCTCTATCGTTCCGAAAAAATCTTACGTGGTTTTGATGAGGACTTGCGTGATTTCTTAAGTCAGGAAATGATTAAACATGGTGTGGATATTCGTGTAAATAGTGATGTAGCAAAAATTGAAAAAACAGCGAATGGTCTCTTAGTGACACTAAAAGATGGTCAGACAGAAGAGGTTGATCAGGTGCTTTATGCAACAGGGCGTGTACCAAATACGAAAGGGTTAAATTTGGATGCTGTTGGCGTAAAAACGAATAAAAAAGGTCAAATTGAGGTGGATAAAAATTACACTACCTCAGTTGAATCGATTTATGCCTTAGGTGATGTAGTCGGCCATTTAGAGTTGACTCCTGTTGCTTTAGGAGAAGCAATGACAGTAGTGGATTATTTGTTTGGCGATAAAAAGCGTCAGATGAGTTATGACAATATTCCTACCGCGATTTTTACCACACCTAATGCGGCAACAGTTGGTTTAACGGAAGAGCAAGCTCGTGAGCAGTACGGTGAAGTTTTAATTTTTAAATCAGAGTTTAAAGCACTTAAACATACTTTAACAGGTAAAACGGAGCGTACTCTGATGAAAATGATTGTGGATAAGGCTAGTGATAAAGTAGTTGGTATTCATATGGTAGGTGATGATGCTGGTGAAATCATTCAAGGTTTTGCTGTGGCATTAAAAGCAGGAGCTACAAAGGCTATTTTTGATAATACAATTGGCATTCATCCAACAGCTGCTGAAGAGTTTGTGACAATGAGAACGCCAGTGGAGGGTTAATGCAGAAACAGATACAAGAGTGGTTACTTTCGAAACAAGTTGATTTTTATCCAGAATACCTAGCCGAGGGACTAGCTTTGCTAGGGATTCTTATTAGTTGTGTAGTTATCTTTTATTTTGCGTATTTAGTTTTACGTCGCATTATGTATACAATATGTGCTAAGTCATCACTTTTATTCATGCGTGGCCTTAGTGAAACTAGATTATTTACATATATTAATTATCTGATTCTAGCTATTGCGCTACAGCAGCTAGCAGTATGGTGGTTGAGCCCTTCAACACTACAGAAAATCATTGTTGTCGCTGCTCAAGTATGGTTTTTGTTAAATCTTTTATTGATTGCATTTGCTTTATTAAACACCTTAACGCATTGGACTTTTGAGCGTAATTTTGCTGGTAATTTTCCTGTGCGAGGATTAGTACAGACGCTTAAATTATTATTATCAATCGGCATTGGTATCGGAATTGTGTCTCTGATGATTGGTCAATCACCATTAATCCTTTTATCTGGATTGGGTGCTATGACAGCAGTCCTGATGTTGGTGTTTAAGGATCCTATTTTGGGTTTGGTAGCAGGTATTCAATTATCCGCAAATAATATGTTGAGTATTGGGGACTGGCTTGAAATGGGAAAATACAATGCGGATGGTGCAGTGATTGATATTGGGTTGACGACAGTTAAGGTAAAAAACTGGGATAATACGATTACAACTATTCCGACTTACGCTCTTATTTCGGATTCGTTTAAAAATTGGCGATCAATGAGTGAATCAGGTGGTCGTCGTATCAAGCGATCAGTAATGATTGATACCAGCACTGTACATTTTATTTCTGAAGAGATGGTTCAGCGATTAACACGCAGCCCTTTGTTGTCAGAGTATATTATTGCTAAATCGCATGAGTTAGAAAGAGTGAATCAAGAAGCTGATATGAGCCTGGCCTTGAATGGTCGTCGTTTAACTAATTTGGGTACATTTCGAGCTTATCTGGAAAGATATTTAAAAAATCATCCTAAGATTCATCAAGGAATGACGGTGATGGTTCGCCAATTAGCACCAACAGATAAAGGAATTCCTATCGAAATTTATTGCTTTAGCAATGATGTTGCTTGGGTAAATTATGAGGCTATTCAAGCTGATATTTTTGACCATATTTTTGCCGTGGTGAGTGAGTTTGGGCTCCGAATTTATCAATCACCGACTGGTTATGATATGCGTAAAGGGTTAAGCTCTAGAGTCTAGTAAGGAAAAAGTATATGTTTAAGAGAACGTCTGTAGTAGCGATTGGAACATTAGGTGGTACCATCACCATGACATCAAACCAGGGGGCGGCAGGGGTTAGTTCAACTTTAGGGGCAGAAGATCTCGCTCAGTCCATTCCGGGTTTGGCTGATTTAAATATTAAGCTAACACTTAAAACATTAGCTAATTTGGCTAGTGGTTCGATTCGCTTTGAAACGCTTTTTAATGCACTACGTTGGGCAAAACAACAGGTAGAAGATGGGGCAGATGGAGTGGTACTTGTTCAGGGGACAGATACTTTAGAAGAGTCTGCCTTTTTGATGCATTTATACTGGCCATACCCCCAACCATTAGTGCTGACAGGGGCGATGCGTTCACCGTCAGAAGCAGGCGCAGATGGTCCTGCAAATTTGCTTGCAGCTATTCAAACGGCGGCTAGTCCGGCTATGCAAAATTATGGTGCGTTGGTGGTGATGGGTGATGAAGTTCACCAAGCACGTTATGTAAAGAAACTTCATACCACTTCAGTGGGGGCTTTTGCGTCACCTATTATAGGTCCAGTAGCTTATCTGCAAGAGAATCAATTAATAGTGTATCGATTACCTAGTCCTAATCGATTTGTATTTGATATACCTGATCAATTTACAGCACAAACATTATTGATTGAGACCACTTTGGATGAGTCTGTCGCACTTTATCAAGCTATCCCTGATTTAGGCTATCAGGGCTTGGTCATAGCCGGTTATGGTGGCGGTCATGTGTCTGAAAAAGTTCGTGACGTATT
Source organism: Pelistega sp. MC2 (assembly GCF_900099475.1). NCBI lineage: Bacteria > Pseudomonadati > Pseudomonadota > Betaproteobacteria > Burkholderiales > Alcaligenaceae > Pelistega > Pelistega sp. MC2. The sequence goes on from NZ_LT628275.1 coordinate 257,945, forward strand.
GACGCCAATAGTGGCGAAAATGCCAGTGATTATGGCGTCTAGAACAGGGGCTGGTAGTACTACTAAGGCAGTTTATGGCTATAAAGGTGGGGAAATAGATTTACAAGCTATGGGCATCATGATGGCTGGTGGTTTATGTCCTCGTAAAACAAGATTATTATTAAATGCCTTATTATGGTCAGGAGCTACACGACTAGAAATTCAGCAGCGAGTAAAACAGTTTGGAGAAGGCTAATACTAGGGTTACTACTAACTCTTGTGTTCAAAACATATAAATCTCATCAAAGCCCCCTATAATGGCAAGCTTAGCTCTAGACGTATTATTTTTTGTTACATCTGTCCTGCTAGGAGCTTGGTAACAATCAAAAAGGAAAAAGGGTGTAATTTAGGAGTAGGAAAATGTTACTTAGTACAGTAGCTATTATCATTTCGTTAGTTTTATTGATGTATCTTGCCTATAGAGGAGTTTCAGTATTAATTTTGGCACCTGTAATGGCAGCATTGGCAGTGCTATTATCAGGTGACTTTGCTTTTATGGCGCCGATCTATACTGAAACCTTTATGGGTGGATTAGGTAATTATTTATTAAAATTTTTCCCAGTGTTTTTATTGGGCGCTCTTTTTGGTCAGTTAATTGCTGATTCTGGCGCTGCCTCTAGTATTGCACATTGGTTCACTAGAATTCTAGGTCCTAAACATGCCATTCTTACTGTCGTACTTGCTTGTGCAGCACTAACATACGGTGGTGTTTCTTTATTTGTTGTCGCGTTTGCCATTTATCCTATTGCAAAAGTGATGTTCTACAAAGCAGGTATTCCTAAACGTATTATTCCAGGGGCAATTGCGCTAGGAGCATTTACCTTTACGATGACCTCTTTGCCCGGAACGCCAGCCATTCAAAATGCTATTCCTATCCCTTTTTATCATACTAACGTTTTTGCAGCACCTGGTTTAGGTATTATTGGCTCGTTAGTGATGTTTGTATTTGGTTGGATGTGGTTAGAAAGCCGTGCTAGAAAAGCCAAACAAGCAGGGGAAGGCTATGGTGATCATAACGACGGTGTTGAGCATGAAAATATTAGTGAGCACAATGCTATGTCTGTAGCCTTAGCCTTTTCGTCACTTGTCTTGGTTATTGCTTTAAATGCATTGTTTACCTATATTATTTTTCCTGGTATGGATTTTTCAGCGGTTACAGGAAAATTTGCAAATTTAGTACCATCTAAAAATACAGGGATGTGGGCTATTATTATTGCATTAATTATTTCATGCTTATGGTTAATTGTTATCGCTTGGAATCGTTGGGAAGATTTAAAAAATACCATCAACAAAGGTTCTATGGGATCAATGTTACCGGCATTTAATACGGCGTCTGAAGTGGGTTATGGTGCTGTGATTGCAAGCTTAGCAGGTTTTGCAATTATTAAAAATTTCGTGTTAGGTGTTGCACCAGGTAATCCATTAATTTCTGAAGCCGTGGCAATGTCAGCCTTGGCAGGTATTACGGGTTCTTCATCAGGTGGCTTAAGTATTGCATTACAAACATTAGGGGCAGACTATTTACGCTTAGCTACAGAAAATAATATTAGCCCAGAACTTTTACATAGAGTTGCCGTCATTGCAGCAGGAGGTTTTGATACCTTACCGCATTGTGGAGCAATCATTACGTTATTATCTATTTGTGGTTTAAATCATCGTCAGTCTTATTTAAATATCGCTGCAGTAACGATTGTAGGTCCAGTGCTAGCAGTTGCTACAGTGATTATTTTAGGGACAATGTTTGGTTCATTCTAAGCCACATATAAAGTAGAGCAAAAGGGGGGTACAGTGCTCCCTTTTGCCAGTTGATAATATTGTACTTTCGGCGTGCAGATTTTCAAATCTACTCTGGATAGCTGAGTGACTAAAGCAGAAAAGCTGCACGTCAAAATAAAAAAGTTGGAGAATATAAAAAGGGAGCAGAAGTACTCCCTTTTTTTAGGATATATACATAGAATATGTTTTAAAAGGAGATACGAATGGAAATTTATTATCTCATTGGTGCAATAGCAGTTGTTGTACTAATAGTTGCCCATTGGGCTTTGTGGAAATATTGGGTAAAACCAATGTTTAATAAACATATTGAGAATGAACGATTACGCGATCAAGCACAAAATCAAAAAATTAAGTCAATCAATGAAGAACATAATACTTAATTAAATAAGTTGAATGCATTCTTTTGATTTTGCCATCAAATGCTATAATACAAAGTGCCGTGGTTCGAAATCCTCCCACGCAGTACCGTTAAGTACTAAAACAAAACTAAGGAAAACAAATGACTATTCAAGAAAAAGCCTTGGTCATCTTTTCAGGTGGTCAGGACTCTACGACCTGTTTATTACAGGCGATTGCCACGTATGGGCAACAAAACGTACAAGTAATTACTTTTGCTTATGGGCAAAGACATGCTATTGAGTTAGAAAAAGCCAAATGGATTGCCCAAGATTTAGGTGTGAGGCAAACCGTATTGGATTTGTCTCTAATGAAACAAATTACGCATAATGCATTGATGGATGAGCAAGCGGATATTGAGCAAACTGATCAAGGCATGCCAAATACGTTTGTTGATGGTAGAAATGCACTATTTCTACTGTATGCGGCTATTTATGCAAAATCTCAAGAGATAAAACATATTATCGTCGGGGTGTGTGAAACTGATTTTAGTGGCTATCCTGATTGTCGAGATGTGTTTATCAAATCCATGAATGTTAGCCTTAATTTGGCGATGGATTATCCATTTCAAATTCATACACCTTTAATGTATTTAACTAAAGCACAGACATGGGCATTAGCCGACCAATTAGGTGGTTTGCAGTATGTGCGAGAGCATACGCATACCTGTTATATGGGCGTTGAAGGTGGATGTGGGGAGTGTCCTAGTTGCTTATTGCGCAATAAGGGTTTGGCAGAATATTTAGAGAGTAAATAGTAAATGAAAGTCGTAAAAATTTTTACCTTTGATAGCTCACATCTCTTAGACGGTCATGATGGGAAGTGCAAAAACTTACATGGTCACACATATAAATTAGAAGTGGAAGTCAGTGGTGAGTTGATTGAAAGTGGTCCAAAAGAAGGTATGGTATTAGATTTTGGGGATTTAAAAAAGATAGTACAGCGAGAAATCATTGATAAAATGGATCACGCATTTTTATACAATCGCTTAAATGAACGAGAGCGTTCTATTGCTCAAATGCTTGAAGGATGGAGTATGAAGACATATCCTTTAGAGCAAAGAACTACCGCCGAAGTCATGAGTAAGCATATTTTCCATGTACTCAAGGCACATCAATTACCAGTTACCAGAGTCCGTTTATGGGAAACACCTACTTCCTATAGTGAGTATGAACCAAATGTCGGCTGAACATATATTGCAACCTGCTCAACAACTTGCAGAGCCTTTTTCCATTGATGAACAACACCCTCAGTACCGTATTGTAGAAATCTTTGAAAGTTTACAGGGTGAGGGATTTAATACGGGTATGCCCGCAATTTTTATTCGACTAGGCAAATGTAGTCTTGCTTGTTCGTGGTGTGATACTGATTATTTGAAGTTTGAATTAAAATCTCTAAATGATATTTTTGCCATGATAGATGGCTATACAGCAAAAAATATTATTATCACGGGTGGTGAGCCTACTATTCATCCCTATATTGAGCAGTTGTTAGATGCTTTAAAGTTAAAAGGTTATCATTTGTGTATTGAGAGTAATGCCTTACATGCAATACCGTTACAGATAGAATACGTGGCTGTGAGCCCTAAATACTGTTATTCAGAAAAGTACGCTAAGGAATGTATTTCTCACGCAGATGAAGTGCGTATTGTGATGGATCCTGATAAGTTGGGTTCACCAGAAAAGGGAGTATTACCACTTGAAAAAGAGCAAAGGGTACACACCTTTATTGAGTGGTGTGAAGAGATTGCCAATAAGATAAGCGCACAACACTATTATCTATCTCCTTTAGAGGTAGATGGGCAGATGAACATCTTGGATACTATCACGGCTATAGGCTTATTAAATGAAAGAGCGAAGGGTAGACAAAAAGATACGAAAAATTTGGCTAATAATTTCATCCCTCATTGGCAACTAAGTCTACAGACACATAAATTTGCTCATATTCAGTAGGCTTGTCATTCGAAAACAACACAAGACGTTAGTGTGGCTATGATTGGTAGCTCTACCAATAGTCGAAAGATAGGTAATATGCTATGTTGATAACATTGTTTTATCAGTAAAAGGATATATAGGATGTTTAAAAAGTATTTACTGGGCTCTGTCACCTGTATGATGAGTATGATTAGTGGCGTCAGCTCAGCTAATGAACCATTCCCTAGTCAAGCGATTAAGTGGATTGTGCCAAGCTCGCCAGGATCGGCATTTGATAACGTAGCACGTGTGTTAGAACCTGCATTAACTAAAAAGTTTGGTCAGTCTGTGGTTGTGCATAATTTAGCGGGTGCATCAAATATGACGGGAACCAAAGAGGTCGCTCGTGCCAAGCCAGATGGCTACACGGTTGGTATGATTTCGTCTACTCATGCGATTAATCCTTATCTACACGACAATATTCCATTTGATGCTGTTAAGGATTTTACGCCAATCACCAATCTTGTGATTACGCCCTTAATTGTGACGGTGCCTGCTAACTCACCTTATAAAACATTACAGGATTTGATTAAAGACGCTAAAGCGAATCCTGATAAAATCACTTATGGGTCTGCTGGTGTAGGTAACTCTTTACATCTTGCCACTGTATTATTGGAAAATAAGACAGGTATTAAAATGACTCATGCCCCTTATAAAGGGGGCAATCTGATAGTGACTGACTTAATTGCAGGACATTTGGATATGGCAACGATGGCGATTCCAAGCATTTTGGAGCAAGTAAAAGCAGGGACATTGCGTGCATTAGCCACAACGACAAATAAGCGTTCAGACGCATTACCTGATGTACCTACCATTGAAGAAACAGGCGTGAAAGGCTATAACTACTCAACGTGGTTAGCATTAGTGGGTCCTAAGGATTTGCCTACAGATATTCGCGATAAATGGAATGCGACTATCAAAGAAGTGATGGCTGATCCAGAGATTCAAGCAAAAATTAAAGGTTTGGGATTAAGTATTGAAACTTCAACGCCAGATGAATTAGCGGCTCGTATTCAGCAAGATCTTCAAGAAAATAAAACATTGCTAGAGCCCATTTTGAAAAAATAGCGCTTGCCAATTGATTTGTTAGTGTAGGTTCAATAAAGTGGTTTTGATGATATGATCATGAAAGCCCTAAGGTTAGTGTTAAGTGGGTTACATCAAAACCAAAAACTCAATCAATATAATGGTTAACCCCCATTCTACGTTTCAAGACGAAAAATGGGGGTATTGTTGACATATATAGGTATGAGTGCAGCGTCCTCCATTGCTATCAGTCTATAAATTTAAGTCATTCGGTCTATTTCCAGTATCGACGGATAAGAAAGCGAATGAGCTTAAACAAATAATACAACGCAAACAAAATGATTAAAGAGACAATCGCATGAACGGAAATAAAGATTGTATTAAAAACAAAATAATAGGCTTCCGCTGTATCTGGATTGCCCATAGAGACTAAAAACTCATTTAGCTCAGCCCCTTGTTCGTTTGTCAAGTAGATGAGTGGACAATTGTAAACAATAGAGAAATAGATGATATGGAAGCCCACAAAAAATATCAAAAATTTTAATAAATATCTAGTGACTTTCTTCATCGCATTTTCTCAAGCTAGTACGACTAAAAACAGTAACTGTCCCATAAGCTGGAATATTGGCATTGGGGATAGTAATTTTCTTTTCAATGGCGAGTAACGCATTCCTAAAAAGCATAAATTGAGTTAAGTGCCTAAATGTAATGCATCCCCAAGAAGTACCACCCGATGCTGATGGATGTAAACGGAAATTGCCACGTTTAACCCTATTGTAGATGGTGTAATCATCTATTTGCTCATCAATTCGATAAAGAGCAAACCATATTTCATGATTATTTCCTGAATATATGTCCTGCACAAAAGTTAAGGTTTTTGATTTAATGCCACCCTTAGGTCTATCCACAATCCAATAAGTTCCGGGTGGAATAGTTGCTCTTGGAATATGGGCGCATTCTATTCTATTCTATTCCTAAATTGCTTATCACCAGAAAAAACCTCAAACTCCCCAATTCCCGGACACTTCAACGTTGAAAACTTATTACGTTGGCTTAAATCAAGCGTACAATTTAACATGCTAAGTTCCAATTAATTATATAGGTGGAAAATTAATATTAATGGAATATTGTGACTATTCTATTAAATTTTAGATGAATTTTTACGGTTTACTTAGTGGCTATCTGTTACGGTAGGTGCTAGTGCTTCCACTTCGTGGCTATGTTGGATAAAGCCTAGATTATCACGTAACCATTGAATAGCCCCTGCCATAAAAACACTACCTTCTACAGCAAATTGGGCATCTTGCTCTACCCACGCAGGCTGAGGGGTATGGATAGCAAAGGCTAATAGATATGACACAAGATAATGTAAACTTTATTACTAAAAATCTAGATAAAAACCTTTTACTTATAAAAAAATGGAATATAGATAGAAAAAAACATTCGTTCGGAAAAACCAAAATTCTTTGTATAGTAACGTATCACGAACATTTTGGGAATCATCACAAATGAAACTTATCACAAAATTATCTGTAGCGATTCTAAGTATCGCTGTATCAACATCATTTGCTACTGCACAAGACAATAAAGAGTTTTTAAATGTCTCCTATGATGTGATGCGTGATTTTTATAAAGAATACAATCCTTTATTCTTAAAACATTATGAACAAACACATCAAGGTGCAACACTAAAAATCCAACAATCGCATGGTGGCTCTAGCAAACAAGCACTTAGTGTTGCTAATGGTTTACAGGCGGATGTGGTTACGATGAATCAGAGTTCTGACGTAGAACTCTTGGAGAGTAAAGGTCTTATTCAAGCAGGTTGGGATAAAGAGTTTCCTGATCATGCCGTGCCATTTACAAGCACAACAGTATTTTTGGTACGTAAAGGTAATCCAAAGCATATTAAAGATTGGGAAGACTTAACAAAAGAGGGTATCCAAGTTGTTATTGCTAATCCTAAAACAACAGGAAATGGGCGTTATACCTTTTTGGCTGCGTATGGTGCAGCACTCAAAGCCAATAATAATGACCATGAAAAAGCCAAAGCTTTAGTCAAAGGCTTATTTAAGAATGTCCCTGTCCTAGATAATGGTGGGCGTGCAGCAACAACAACGTTTGTGAAACGTCAAATTGGTGATGCTTTAATTACGTTTGAAAACGAAGCAAATATGGCCGCACGTGAATTTGGTAAAGATGAGTTTGAATTGGTTTATCCAAAATACTCGATTAAAGCTGAAAATCCGGTGGCGATTGTTGATACTGTTGTCGCTAAAAAAGGATCAGCTGAAGTTGCCAAAGACTATTTAGCGTATCTTTGGAGTGAGCCAGCACAAGAGTTAGCTGCCACATTATATTTACGTCCAAGTAATCCTACTATCCTTGCGAAGTATAAAGATCGTTTCCCTCATATAGACACGTTTAGAGCAAATGATGTGTTTGGCACTTGGCCAGAGATCATGAAAACTTATTTTGCAGATGGTGGTGTATTTGACCAAATTCAAAAACCTTAAGTATAAAAAGATAAAACAGTGTTTTTAAGATCTAAAACAATTTTGCCAGGGTTCGGTTTGAGCTTTGGCATTAGCCTTTTAAGCTTATCTCTATTGGTATTTCTCCCATTTGCCATGTTGGTTTATAGTACCGTTGGCATTGGGTGGGATAAGTTTTGGCAGACCATCTTACAAGAACAAGTTATTTCAGCCATTAGTTTAACCTTAAAAATGTCGCTGTTTGCTGTTCTGACCAATTGCATTTTTGGCACAATGATTGCATGGGTAATTGTACGCTACCATTTTCCTTTCAAGAGTTTAATCAATGCGATTGTAGACTTACCGTTTGCATTGCCCACAGCAGTGACTGGTATTGCATTAGCTACCTTGTATTCACCAAACGGTTGGATAGGACAATGGTTTAATTTTAAAATAGCGTTTACGCCAATAGGCATATGGATTGCTTTAGTGGTAGTGAGCTTGCCTTTTATTGTCCGTACTGTCCAACCTGTGTTAGAGGATTTGTCTGTGGAGTTGGAAGAGGCGGGTGCTACATTAGGTGCTAATTCATGGACAATTTTTTATCGAATCATTTTGCCTGAGTTATTACCTGCCTTAATTATGGGGGCAGGTATGGCATTTGCTCGTGCGACGGGAGAGTATGGTTCGGTAATTTTTATTGCTGGTAATATACCAAACGTCTCAGAAATTCTTCCAGTTATTATTACGGCTAAGTTAGAAATGTTTGATACTCAAGGGGCTTCCGCCGTAGCCTTATTTATGTTACTCATTTCATTTGTTATTTTATTTGTTTTTAATGTGGCGCAATGGTTTTTTAGCCGACGATTAGGAGCAAAAGTATGAGTAGTCATAAGAGCAGTATCAGTAATCAAGAACCCATCTGGATCAGATATATCTTGATTAGTGTAGTGTTGGTATTTTTAACACTTATGTTGATTGTGCCACTTATTTCCATTTTTGCTGAGGCTTTTCGTTCAGGTTGGGCTTTATATATTACTGCGTTGACTGAGCCAGATGCTTTAGCTGCCATTAAATTAACCTTATTGACCGCCGCTATAGTTGTCCCTCTTAATGCGGTAATTGGTATCGCTATGGCATGGTTAATTACACGCTATGACTTTAGAGGCAAGCAATTATTTACCACCTTATTAGATTTGCCATTTGCTGTTTCACCAGTTGTGGCTGGTTTGATGTTTGTATTGTTATTTGGTGCAAATAGTGTGATGGGAGGTTGGTTAGAAGCACATGGTATGCAGGTAATTTTTGCGGTGCCTGGAATTGTGTTGGCAACCTTGTTTGTGACCTTTCCATTTGTAGCAAGAGAAATTATTCCATTGATGCAAAGTCAAGGTGATCAGGAAGAACAAGCCGCACTCATTCTAGGTGCTTCGGCGTGGCAACTATTTTGGCGAATTACCTTACCAAACATTAAATGGGCATTGTTATATGGATTAATTTTGACTAATGCAAGAGCAATGGGTGAGTTTGGTGCGGTTAGCATTGTTTCTGGTCATATTCGTGGCTTAACTAATACCGTCCCATTGCAAGTAGAAATACTTTATAACGAATATAACTTTGTGGGGGCATTTGCTGCTGCTAGTTTATTAGCCTTTTTAGCTTTATTGACATTAATTTTGCAGCATCTATTGAACTATCTCCAAGAGCGAAAAAATAGGTTAAGTTTACATCGAGTAGAAGAAATCGAATGAGCATACACGTTAATCATATAGAAAAATACTTTGGCAATTTTCATGCCTTAAAGAATATTAGCCTTACGGTGCAGACAGGCTCGTTAGTGTCTTTATTAGGACCGTCAGGATGCGGTAAAACCACTCTTCTACGCATCATTGCTGGCTTAGAGTTTGCTGATTCAGGACAAGTAGTTCTTAACGGTAAAGATGTCACCGATAAAAAAGTACAAGATAGAAAAATCGGTTTTATGTTCCAAAGCTATGCCTTGTTTAGGCATATGTCAGTCTTTGATAATGTGGCGTTTGGATTAACCGTATTACCCAAAGCTATTCGACCTTCCAAAGACGAAATTCATCAACGTGTGATGGATTTATTACGCCTTATCCAGTTGCCCCATTTGGCTAAAGCTTTTCCTCATCAGTTATCTGGAGGACAACGCCAACGTGTTGCCTTGGCACGTTCCTTAGCTGTAAAGCCTAGTATTTTATTGTTAGATGAGCCTTTTGGTGCACTTGATGCTAAGGTGAGGAAAGAGCTTAGACTATGGCTAAGGGATATTCATCATGAACTAAATATTACCAGTTTATTGGTGACGCATGATCAAGAAGAAGCCTTAGAAATATCGGATCAAATAGTGGTGATGAATCATGGGCAGATTGAGCAGTTAGGCGATGCCGCTGAGCTTTACCATCAACCCAAAACGCCTTTTGTGACAGAGTTTATTGGTGAAGTGAGTAAGTTTACTGGTATTGTTGAACAAGGGATATGGCGTTATGGGAAGTTTGAGTATCCACTATCTATAACTCAGAATACGAGTGTAATAGGGTATGTGCGGCCACATGAATGGAGGGTAAACAAAGAAAACTCAGGCGGTTCCATGCTAGAAGTGGAGATTAAGCATATCCATCATGTAGGTGCGTTAATTCGATTAACGGTATTGGATTTACTGACTCCGCACTTTCATGAAGTCATCGTGTCTCCAGATGAAGAGGGGCATTATGTGTTGGGACAAAAACTATTTTTAATCCCTAAAAACATACAATTTTTCACTGATTAATTCTATATGAAATAGAATTCTTAATAGGGAATGTTTCTTATTGGTTAATGGTTTGTTGAATATTTCCTTGTTGATTGTTCAAAGAGAATAGATATAATGTTGATTAATGAATAGATAGACTTTTGTCAGAATAAAGGATTTAAAAATGAGTCAAAATTTTAATGAGCTACAAAAAAAACGCCGTTCAATCTACGTGATTGGTAAAAATGTCGCCGTAAATAAGCAAGAAATTGTGGAATTAGTTAAAAATGTTGTGCGTGAATCACCTTCCTCATTTAACTCACAATCTTCACGAGTAGTTGTCTTATTTGGTGATGACCATGAAAAATTATGGAATATTGCTTTAGATGAACTTCGTAAGATTGTACCTGCCGATGCTTTTGCTGCTACAGAGCAGAAAGTGAATGGGTCATTTAAAGCGGGTTTTGGTACTGTGTTGTTCTTTGAAGATCAGGACGTAGTCAAGGGCTTACAAGAGAAGTTCCCTACATATGCAGATAATTTCCCTGTTTGGTCTGAGCAAGCTAGTGGTATGGCTCAATATGCCGTATGGTTAGCCTTAGCTGAAAAAGAGATTGGTGCAACAGTTCAACACTATAATCCTTTGATTGACCAAGCGGTCGCTAGTACGTGGGGAATTCCTGCCTCTTGGAAACTTAGAAGCCAAATGCCTTTTGGTAGCATTGAAGCGCCAGCACAAGCCAAAACATATATGGATGATGATGCACGCTTTAAAGTGTTCTTAGGCTAAGAATAACGATTAACAAAATAGAACATTGTTCATAAGCAAAAAGGATGGTTATATACCATCCTTTTTTATCTCTAAGACTAGGCCACTTTTTGGCGCTCGATGTAATAACAGAGATGATAAGTAAAGAGACCAAAAATAAGTCCCCAGAAAGCACTGCCAATACCTAATAATGTCATACCAGAGGCACTTGTTAATAAGGTAATAAGCGACGCTTCACGAGTCGGTTCATCTTTCCAAGACTCTATGAGATTACTGAGTAATGTACCAAATATAGCAATTCCTGCTAATGCCATTAATAATTCATTCGGTAAGGCATTAAATAGTGATACTATGACACCCCCCATCATGCCAGCAAGTAGATAGAGAAAGGCTAGACATAGATTGGCTTTATACCGTTGCTTTGGATCAGGGTCAACATCTGCCCCCATAGTGATAGCTGAGCTAATAGCAGCTAAATTAATTTTGAATGCACCAAAGGGGGCTAGCAATAAAGTGGCAATAGCAGAGCTAGTAATGACTTTTTGTTCTGGTACATCGGTGTAGCCATGCATTCGTAAAATGGTAATAGCAGGCATATTTTGAGTGACCAATGAGGTAATAAATAGGGGAATGCCAACACTAATCATGGCTTGAATATCAAACGAGGGAGATAACCATACTAGCTGAGGGTTACTCCATTTGATCTCTTCGATATGAAATAAACCTTCGAAATAAGCCGTGATAAAACCTACAATTAGCATAAATAATAGACTATAACGTTTAAAGCGAATCTTACTGAGTAAATAGGTTAAAAGCATCAATCCAACAAGTAGGGTTTGACTTTGCATCGCGACGAATGTTTTAGAGCCAAAATTAATTAGAATGCCAGCTAACATTGCACAGGCTAAGGTTTTAGGAATAAGGTTTACGAGGCGATTAAATAAGCCGGTGAAAGATACTATAAGCATAATAATGCCTGCAAATAAGAAGGCACCAATAGCATCGCTGAGAGGAATATGTTGCATACCTATCATTAAGGCAGCACCAGGGGTGCACCAAGCCATCATAATAGGGGCTTTATATCGTAGTGATAAGTAAAATGTTAAAATACCACACCCTATCCCTAAAGATGTAAACCATGAGTTAATTTGTTCTGGTGTGCTTCCAAAGGTTAACGCGGCTTGATAGATAATGACGGCTGCAGAGCCATAGGAGACTAGCATGGCGGCGATGGCGGCGGATAAATGGCTTGCAGAAAAGAAACGGGTTCTCATCATATTATGTTGTTAAAAGAGTGTTAAATGCATTGGATATTTCTTATTATTGCTATTCTAGCTGAAATCATTGCCACTTCTGCGCTACAGGCCTCAAATGGCTTTAGTAAATTACTTCCTAGCATGACTAGTGTAGTTGGTTATATCATTACTTTTTATATGTTATCACTAGCTATTAAACAAATTCCATTAGGGATTGCTTATGCTATTTGGTCTGGTGTTGGGATAGTGGTATTGGCTTTAATAGGTTATTTTTTTTATAAGCAGACATTAGATTTACCAGCCATAGTCGGTTTAGGGATGATTGTGGTGGGTGTGATTATTATTAATGTTTTTTCTAACACAATTTCACATTAATAGTATTCATTCTTAGGAGACAATATGAACAAATTACTAGGCGTTATTTTTTTAACACTCATGTCGTCAATCAGTTTTGCGCAAGTAGGAGACTCACCAATAGGTACATGGCAAACTGTGGATGAGGAAGGACAGAAAAAAGCATTAGTACAAATTAGTCAAGATCCTAATGGTAATTTGCGAGGCCGTATTCTTAAACTTCAGCAAAAACCGGGCGCTTTATGTGTGAAATGTGAGGGTGATAAAAAAGATAAGCCGATTGAGGGAATGTCCATTATGTGGGGGCTTAAAAAGGCTCAAGAAAATAATAAATGGGAGGATGGGGCGATTCTTGATCCTAGTAATGGCAAAACATATAACTTAAAAGCTGAATTAATTGAGAATGGGCAGAAGTTTAAATTAAGAGGCTTTTTGGGTATTTCTCTACTTGGACGCACGCAAGTTTGGACTCGTGTACAGTAAAGTTTTATAAGTTTACTGAATAAGATAGCCGTCAAAATAATCTGCACCTTAGTAGGTTAGAAATGTAGTCTAACTCTTGGGGCGCAGATTATCAATCGCTATGTTTTTTAATCCGTAAGCGAGGAGTTTGTCGTTAGAATTGATTATTAGGTGTTTGCAAAAATTGCAATTCTTCCTCTGTGGATTCTCTTCCTAAAATACGATTGCGATGAGGAAAACGTCCAAATTTCTCAATAATATCTTTATGCATTTCAGCGAATTTGAAGGCTTCTTCCGTACCATAATTTTTGAATAAAATTAGCGATTGGTGCTGTGTGAGTAAATCCTCTGAATGCATAAAAGGCATTAATAAAAAGTCAGCCTCTTGGCGTGAAAGCGAGAAAAAATCTGGTGCATATAATGCTTCATGAGATAGGGCTAATGCTTTTGCATCATGTGCATAAGCCTCTGCACTATCTCTAAACATATTGCGAGAGAATTGATCCAAAACAATGATTTCTGCTAAACGACCAAAAATATCTTTACGCCAATCAAGCAATTTATCTTGAGTAGCGGCAACCCAAGTTTCATGGAAACGGGCGCGAATATCATTATCAAAAGACTCGTTAAGGGTGAACCATTGGTCTGCACCTGTTTCTTTAAACCAGAAGTCTAGAATAGCTTGAGCTTGCATGAAATTTCCTTATTAGGAACGAATAATAAGCTGTACTTTAGCATATCCTGCAACAGGATAGATAGCATTCTCTATTTCATGTGGTGCTAGTAGTTGAATGTGTTGTGTATGAGTCAAAAACTCTTCTAATAAAAGCCGTAGCTCTAGTCTTGCAAGTGGTGCTCCAGGGCAATTATGTATGCCTGCACCATAAACAAGATTGTTAGTTTGATCACGGTGAGGATTATAAGTGAGAGCATTTTCAAACGCGCTTTCATCCCGATTTGCGCTGACCCAATTAATGGTAAGCCTAGCATTTTCCGGAATATCTTTTCCTCCCAAATGAACGGGACATTTTGTGCGTCGACGATTACTCACAAGAGGATCTTCTAGACGCATAATTTCCTCAATAGCTGCTGGTATTTCGTCGAAGTGCTGACGTAGTCGATGTTGCTCGTCCTGATGTTCAGCAATAAATTTAAGTAATATACCTGCTGATGCAGAAATAGTAGATAGTTCACCTACCGTCCAGTTGCGAAGTAGAGAAATCAACTCCTCTTCTGTCATGACGCGATGAATATGTTGTTCAGGTAAGTCAACAAGATCATGCATTAATTCTGTCGTAATATCTTGTGTTGGTGATATGCCCGCTTGACGGCGTTCATTGAGTAGTTGGTGAATATAGTGATCAAATTCGATGGCAATTTTGGTGATTTCTTCTCTATCTTGCTTAAGTGTTGCTCGTCGATTTTTTTCTATCCATTCGAGCAGAGGGGTTTCAAGAGAAGACGGCCATCCCATGAAAGCATTTTGGATTCGAATGGCATAGTATTTCGCAAATGATCCCATGATTTCAATAGGTTCATCGCGGGGCAGAGTTTGAATAAGGTCACGAATCACTTTTCTACACATAGGCTCAAAGTGCGCCATTCTGGCTGGTGTAAAGTATTTATCATTAATACGTCTAAATGCCATGTGTAGAGGACCATCCATTCCATTTGGAACGGCAATATGACGAGTCGAAACATGGTTGGAGTAGATATCTGGATTGTTTAATATTCCCATTACATCAGCATGCTTAAAGATACTATAACCAAGCTGTTCATCGTAAGCGACGGGACAGGTATGGCGCATCTTATCATAGGCTAGTAATTGATTGTTTTGTACTTCAGCCGCTCTAGGATTCCAGTCTTGTGTCATATTGTCTCTCTTGTTCATTGTTGATTATTAGGGTAAACCCTAAAATTGTAGTGGTTTTGTAGCAGTTCAGCAATAATATCATTACAGCGTATATGGGTGAGAAGAATGAAGAAATGCTATTGTCAATCAGGTAAATTATATGAAGAATGTTGCCAACCTTATCATTTACAGATAGCGTACCCCAAAAAACCAGAACTATTGATGAGATCTCGCTATAGTGCCTATGTTCTAGGGTTAGTTGATTATATTGTCAAGACAACCGTGCCGGCACAACAAGCATTATTAGATCGTGTAGCGATTGAACAATGGAGTCATCAGGTAGCGTGGAAAGGGCTTGATGTATTACAAGTAAAAAATATACCCGGTTCACATCAAGCGAAAGTAGAATTCAATGCCTACTATACAGAGAATGGGGTAGATAAAGTCCATCATGAATACTCTGTATTTTTAAAAATTAGTGGGCAGTGGTATTTTAAAGACCCTAGTGTCTAAATCCTTAAAAAGGCATAGCGATAATGTCTTTTATAGAATTTCATTGACGACTTCAATGGGGCGACATAGACGCACACCTTTCGGAGTTATGACAATGGGGCGGTTTACTAGTACAGGATGAGCAACCATCGCATCAATTAATTGTTCTTCAGTTGCACCCTCTTTGTCGAGATTGAGCTCGGTAAAAAGAGCCTCTTTTTGACGAATTAATTCCTTAGCCGTTAAACCTGAGCGTTTTAAAATATCTTGAATTTGTACTTTTGTTAAAGGGTGCTTTAAGTATTCAACAATAGTCGGCGTAATCCCTTTTTCTTCTATCAATGCTAGCGTGTTGCGTGAGGTACTACAACGTGGATTGTGGTAGATAGTAACGTTGCTCATATTTATGTCCTTTGAATAAAATCGTTTTAGCTCATTCTTAATCAGATTAAGGGGTATTTTAACATTAGATGGTAAGTAGTTAAGAGAAGCTTCCTTGTTCAATCTAGGTCTAGTTCATAGCGATATCTCCATAAAAAGGCTACAATGAAATCTCTAGACCGAGATAGTTAAGTTGGAGTGACGAATGAAAAAAACGCTAGTGTTAATAGCAAGTATGGGATTATTTTTAAGTGCTTGTTCTAGTGGTCCCGTAGATGACAATAAAACAGCAGAATGCTCACAAATAATGGGTCGAGTGATTCAAGCACCTGCAGTACAGCAACGGAATCCAGGGGATAATTTTCTTGCTCAGTATCAACGTGATAAATCAGCAGAAGCGGCAAGAGAGCATGCTAAGAAAGCAGGTTGTTTAGAGAAAAAATAAACGTAAAACAAGAAGTCGTTCAAGTAGATGATGTAAGCTGTGCAACACCTAGATTGGCTAACTCATCTGCTTTTTCGTTGCCTGGGTTTCCAGCATGACCTTTTACCCAAATCCAATCAATCTCATGCAATTGGCATAGTGCGTTTAACTGTAGCCATAGGTCTTGATTCTTGACAGGTTTTTTGTCAGCTGTTTTCCATCCACGAGCAATCCAGTTAGGCATCCATTGAGTGATGCCGTTTTTAACATATTGCGAATCAATGTGCAGCCGTACTTTACTATGTGGTTTTTTTAAGGACTGCAAAGCTTCAATAACAGCTTGCATTTCCATACGATTATTTGTGGTGTTTTCTTCACCGCCATAAAGCTCTTTACGATGCTGTTT
This sequence comes from Pelistega sp. MC2, assembly GCF_900099475.1. NCBI lineage: Bacteria > Pseudomonadati > Pseudomonadota > Betaproteobacteria > Burkholderiales > Alcaligenaceae > Pelistega > Pelistega sp. MC2. Next base: position 274,777 of record NZ_LT628275.1, read on the forward strand.
ATATTGTAAAACAGCGCCCCATCCGCCTTTTCCCGGATTGCCTTTGCACGCACCATCTGTCCAAATATCAATATAATCGTTCATTAAGTATTTATCTCTTTGGTTGTTACAATAGCACCATGTCTTGTTTTTTTAGGTTGAGAAAGCGCTGGACCAACAAGGTGCATCCCTAATGTTTTTTTCTGTGCCACGATAATATAAAAGGCACCGTCTTTTGCCATCCAAGGGTTCATTTTAACAAACTGCCAATAATTAATTTTCTTTCTGTTAGAAGAGTGACGAGTCGGTTGTGCTGTTGGAAGAATATTAAATGAATAGTATCTGCACCAATCACGCACACGCCGATGAGAAAGCTGTCGTTTATAAGGAATGGGATTGGAGAAAGCTGAGCGATAGAGCTTTCTAAGGTTCCATATATGATTTGGATTGAAGCCAATGATAATTAACTGGCCGTTAGGGACTAGAACTTGATAAATTTCTTCAATAATTTTTTTTGGGTGTTTGCTGACCTCTAAGGTATGGGGGAGAAGCACAAGGTCAACAGAGTTGCTAGCAAACTCTAAAGAAAGTGTTTCATTTCCCGATGTTTTAATTGATGACAAAGAGTTATTGTTACTCTCAAAACTTGGTAAAATAATCTTTTGTCTCATTCGATTTTTTTCTAAATAATTGATATCAGGCATACCAATTTGAATGGCAACATAGCCAAAGAAATTGCTAATAATATCATCAATTTTTTGACGTTCTGATAGTAAAATATTTTGACCTAATTCTGAGCCAAACCATGTATCTAATTGTTTTATAAGTAGTTTATCCACTAGATAATCACCATGAGTACATTACACATAAATGCAATTGCTGCTTTCACTGATAATTATATATGGATAATTCACAATGGGCGTTATGCGTGCGTCGTAGATCCTGGAGAAAAAAGTCCAGTCAGTGATTATTTACATCAAAACAAGTTAGAATTGAGATATATTTTAGTTACACATCATCATGCCGACCATACTGGGGGTGTTCTTGATTTAGCTCATGAATTTGGTGCCAAAGTGTTTGGACCTATGGGGCAAATTGAGGGGATCGATACGTATGTCGGAGAGAATGATGTGGTAAATATGCCAGAACTTAACTGGTCTCTCAATGTTTTAGAGGTTCCAGGTCATACGATGGATCATATTGCCTACGTGGGACAAGTTAAGGCAGGAGAATATGCGTTGTTCTGTGGGGATACTTTGTTTTCTTGTGGCTCAGGACGTTTATTTGAGGGCGATTCTAAAAACATGCTCCAAAGTCTTGATAAATTTAAGAAAATAGGCGAAAATGTTCTAGTTTATTGTGCTCATGAGTATACATTATCGAATATTAAATGGGCGTTGACCGTTGAGCCAGATAATCCAACTCTACGGAGCTGGCAGCAACAGGCCATGCAGTTACGTGAGCAAGGTATACCCACTATACCAACGTTATTCGAGCAAGAATTAAAGATGAACCCTTTTTTAAGGGTTGATCAGAAAGGTGTTTGGCATGCTGCAGAGCGACATGTTGGACATAGGTTAACAACACCATCTGACGTATTTACCGTATTACGCGAATGGAAAAACACTTTTTAGGCGATAAATGAAAAAAGTTTTAGGCTATGCTGTGGTTGCAATATCTGTTGTATTGACAGGATGTGCTTCGTCTGGAAAATATGGTTCATATTCATCTGCTGAACTGAGTAAGCAGCAGAAAAATGTCTGGGAAAGAGTGAGAAAAGGTTTTGGAATGCCTGATTTGGATCAGGATCCCAAAGTCGATTATTGGACAAATTACTATGCTTCTCGCCCTAAATCATTAGAGGTGATGGCTAGTCGCTCTAGTCGTTATATTTATTACATTGCGAAAGAGTTAGAGAAGCGTCACTTGCCTTCTGAGCTCGCTTTGTTGCCGTTTGTAGAAAGTGCTTACAATGCCGATGCTTTATCACGCTCAAAAGCAGCAGGGTTATGGCAATTTATCCCTAGCACAGGCACACATTACAATTTAGAGCAAGATTGGTGGAAAGATCAGCGTCGAGATACGATCCATTCTACACGTGCCGCCTTGGATTATCTGTCATATTTGTATCAGTTCCAAGGGAATGACTGGCACTTGGCTTTAGCTTCTTATAACCGAGGTGAGGGCGCTATTCGCCGCTTACGAGAGCGTAACGCTGCTGCTGGTTTAGGCACTGATTTTTTGTCTCTTAGGTTACCTGCCGAAACACGTAATTATGTTCCCAAGCTATTGGCGATTAAACGTATTGTGGCTAATCCGAGCAAATATGGTGTGAAATTACCAAATATTCCAGATCAACCCTATTTTGTTGAAGTATCAAAAGATAAGGATATGGATGTATCAACGGTTACTCGTTTGGCGGGTATTTCAGATGAAGAATTCCGTTTATTAAATCCAGCAAATAAGCAAAAAGTACTATTGGCACAGCATGGTAGCAAGATTTTATTGCCACAAAAGAATGCGGAGCAATTCAAAAAGAACTTAAGCTCTTATAAAGGGGAGTTATCTGCTTGGCGAGGATATACGCCAACACCAGGAGAATCTCTAGCATCAATTGCGCAACGATATGGTATTTCAGTAGAGTCTCTAAAAGCTATGAATGGCTACGGACGTTATCAAAATGTTGCTGTTTCTTCTAGAACATTAATTGTGCCTAGAAGTCCCGGGCTATCGACAGATTCTTCTGCGGCTGGTATTGATACGAGAGATATTACCAATCCAATAGCATCTAATAGCACGTTGTTAGCAAGTACACAACCTCGCTCAGTATCGACAGGGACAGTATCAAATATTCCTGCTCAAACGACACCAGCGGTACGTTTAGCAGGCACAAGTCCTCAAGTACGGTTGGCATCAGCAACGACAACATCAGCACCTGCAGTGGCGCAGAATACACCTAGCCCAGCTACTGCTAATGATGATATATTAAAGCAAGTGATGGCATCTTCTGCTAATACTGAATCTGGAACAACTGGTTTGGTAGCTGACAATTCTGGTAATGCAGGTTTAGAAACCGTGAGAGCGTCTGAAGACTTAATTGGTGGTTTAGTTGCGGCTAACCCAGCACCAACAACTGTGGCTGTACAGACTGTTCCAACTGCTACACCAGCCCCTCGCTCTACTTCTGGGACTAATGTTGCTGCATTAGCAAGACCTCAAACAGCAACATATAGTACAGATAATTCTTCGGTAGGTGCTAGAACGGTTAGTGCACCGATGTATACGCAAAGAACTTCAAATGGCCCGACTATTCATACTGTGATGGCGGGAGATACCTTATACTCTTTAGCGAAACGTTATGGCACAACTGTGGATAATATTCGTGCCTTAAACAATCTTGGTGGTAGAGAAATTAGAACTGGCGAGAGATTGCATATGCCAGGTTCGGGTGTTCAAAGTTAATTTTGTTTAACCATCTCGTTATGTTGGTTAAGACTGAATAGAACATAAATAAAAGGCTAGCTTTATTTTTAAAGCTAGCCTGAGTTTTTTGATAGTTAGACAATTAGGTAAAAAATCCAGCTCTTTATTTCGTTACTTTGGGATCTAACAACAAAAAGTAGTAGAAACCAAAGAGAACAAGGGGGGATAATTAGTCCTTATAGATATTCACAACAGGTACTTCACCTGCATAAGCATAACCACGATACATTCCTTCTGAATTAAAGGGGAGATATACATTACCCTCTTTATCCACAGCAATAATGCCACCGGAGCCATTAAGTGCAGGAAGCTTTTCAAAAACGACTTTATCACAAGCTTGTTGCAATGAAAGCCCTGCATATTCCATGAGTGCCGAGACATCATAAGCAACGACGGCACGGATAAACATTTCACCATGACCCGTACTAGAAATAGCACATGTTTTATTATTAGCATAGCAACCAGCACCAATAATAGGTGAATCACCGACGCGCCCAACTGTTTTGTTAGTCATGCCACCAGTTGATGTTGCCGCCGCTAAATTTCCATGCATATCGATAGCTACAGCCCCCACAGTTCCCATCTTTTTGCTTTCATCTAATGGTCGCTGAGCTAATGCTTGAGCATCGTGATCTAATAAGACAGAATCACTTTGTTGAGCGAGAACACGATTTAACTGTTCGCGCCTGAAGTCAGTACTAAAATAATCGGCATCTACCATTTCAATCTGATTAAGTTTAGCAAAGGCTTCAGCTCCTTCTCCAATAAAGAATACGTGCTTACTTTTCTCCATCACGGCACGTGCAGCCTTAATTGGATTTTTGATATGTTTAACACCAGCAATTGAGCCACATTTTAAGGTTGAACCATCCATAATGGAGGCATCTAATTCATGGGTTGCTTGGCTAGTAAAAACAGCACCTTTTCCCGCATTAAAAAGAGGATTGTCTTCTAACATTTGCACGGCTAACGTGACAGCATCTAGTGCTGTACCACCTTTGTTCAGTATATCTGCACCTGCTACGGTAATTTCAGTTAGTGCGTCTTTATAGCGTTTTTCTTCTTCGGGTGTAATGACGGCTTTAGAAATGGCGCCTGCACCACCATGGATAGCAATAACAGCTTTTGTCATAATCAAGTTCTACCTAGGGAAATCTTAGCGTAAAGAGGCTGACATAGATGAAAATACATTGAGAGTTCTAACGATGTATTCAATAGAGGGCTGCTCAAACGTAATAGTGACGCCATCTACTCGATTGGTATTAGGTAGCATGCAGAATAAATCAGCTAGACCTGGGGTCGTAGTTTGTAGTGTACATACATAAGGTTTTTTGAGTGAAAATAAAGAAGACTTATTTTGCTGTAAACGACTAACCGCTTCTTTCATGCCTTTGCGAATATCTTCACAAGAAGCTTCAATGGTTTTACTCGCCGCACATGTATGACCCATCGCCCATTTAGTTTCTACCCAAATAGCCTCAGGAAAATGAGCTTTATTTTCTTCAGCTAGGTATTGGTCACCACTACCAAAAATTAATGGAATTCCTTTTTCTGCTGCTAATAAACCATATAGACCGGGCTCACCTAAGGATTGTCCGTTGATACTTATTTTGGCAAAAGCAAAGCTATTAATTGTATGCGCGAGTACCCCCCGACCTTGAGCTTGAGAGTGATGACCGACAAGCGCTACGCCGTCAACATTAAACTCTATCCCTGACATCATGCTATATAGTCTAGGTTTGCCTGTAATCAAAATAGCACGTGGATCTAATTCGGAAACAATAATATTTCTAAATCCAGCATGTGAGTCATTGACAAAGACCTTTTCAGCACCAGCCTCAAAAGCGCCCAAAATAGCCGCATTTGCTTCTTTTGTCATCCATAGACGAGCTCTTTCATATTCAGGATTACCCGCACGAACTTGTTGGGGATCAACTACACCTGCTACGCCTTCAATATCGGTTGAAATTAGGATTTTCATGATGTTCTCTTTACATTAAATTAAGTGATTTAAGTTTAGTTAATAAACTTTGGATTGTTTGATTATCGCGACCAGTCACATCTGTCGCATACCAAAGTGCATTAATAATGGCTTGTTCAGTGGCTTCTGCCGCTGCATTAAATAAATCATTTAATACGGTTTCATGTACGGTATTAGGATTACTTAATATTGTATCTTTATGTTGGCTGATACGCTGAGTAGTAGAAAAGGCAATAGCAATATCGCCACTTCCATGACCATAATTTGAGCCTGTGCGAGCCAAGCCTGCGCCTGCACGTAAACTAAGACGTTTAAGTTGTCTAGCATCTAGAGGGGCATCTGTAGCTAAAACAATAATAATAGATCCTTTGTCTACAGAAACTTCTTGTTGTTTTTCTAATTGAGTAATAATTTTACCAAGTGGCGAGTCACCTATTTGAAGATAAGGCAAACTACCGAAATTAGATAAGACAAGGGCACCCACTAGATAGCGACTTTCTTTATCATCAGGATGACTATAACGGGATGCTGTCCCAATACCCCCCTTTAAACCAAAACTGCGCATACCTCTGCCTGCACCAACTGAGCCTTGTTGAACATGGTTGGATTGTAGTGCGTGAGCTTGGTGGTAATGCTTTTCTTCAATAGCAAAAGCATGCAAGTCGTTTAAATAACCGTCATTGCATTCTAATACCAAAGGATTAACGGTTGCCCATTCACGCCCAATTTGAGGGTGCTGTTGGATAGCTTGTTTAATTTGAGCTTGTGCAATAATGGGGACTGCAAAAGTATTGGTGAGTGCAATAGGTGTTTCGATAACACCTAATTCTTCTAGTTGAATAAGTCCAATGCTTTTACCAAAACCATTGATGATAGAAACTCCCGCGGCTACCTTTTCAGTAAAAATATCACCTGCATGAGGTGTAATGACGGTAACCCCAGTTTGGATAGAACCTTCTTGTAAAGTTACCTGTCCAACGCTCACACCCGCAATATCAGTAATTTGGTTATTCGGTCCACTTGGCAGAATACCAATGGTTGGTGGTGTGGATTCGTTAATGGTTGAATTAAAAACGTTCATCATAAGAATTTATTGTTTTAATTTGGGATCTAAGGCGTCACGTAGACCGTCACCTAATAAATTAAAGGCTAAAACAGTCAAGAAAATGGCTAAAGAAGGAAAGAGTGCTACATGAGGTGCTAATACCATATCCGCACGAGCCTCATTTAACATTGCTCCCCATTCGGGGGTAGGTGGCTGAGCACCTAAACCAATGAAAGATAAAGAAGCCGCTGTAATAATAGAAGTACCAATTCGCATTGTCCCATAGACAACAATAGGTGAAATTGTGCCAGGCAAAATATGTTTCAATATAATTGAAAAATCTGATGCACCGATACTACGAGCCGCTTCAACATAGGTCATATTTTTGAGGGCAAGAGTATTGCCACGTACTAAACGTGCAAATGCTGGGATACTAAATACAGCTACAGCAATAATGACATTAATAATGCTAGCACCAAGTACGGCAATAACACCAATAGCCAATAAAATACCCGGAAAGGCAAGTAATACATCAGAAATACGCATAACAACACGATCTATCCAACCTTCATAATAACCAGCAAGGAGTCCGAGAATAGTGCCGATAATTGCACCTAAAGCGACTGAAATAAAGCCAGCAGCAAGCGAAATTCGAGTGCCCATAATAATTCGACTTAGAATATCACGGCCAAGAGAATCGACACCCATCCAGTGTTCCCAAGTTGGAGGGGAGTTGAGCTTATCATAATCGAAATAGTTTTCAGGATCAAAAGGAACAATCCATGGAGCAGCAATAGCAATAATGACTAATAGCAAAACAAATAGTCCAGCTAGCATAGCCAATTTTTGTTTTTTAAATTTCCGAATAAACTCTGAGGTTGGTGTACGGATATGATCTTTTGTAGAAGAATTTTTTTGTGTCATGATACAGCTCATTTATTTATAACGGATGGTTGGATTAATTACACCGTAGAGAACATCGACGATTAAATTAATCAGAATAAATTCGACAGAAAAAAGTAAAACTAATCCTTGGATAACAGGATAGTCACGAGCAGACACTGCATCTACCAATAAACTCCCCATACCAGGCCACCCAAAGACGGTCTCTACTACAATAGAGCCGCCTAATAGAAAACCAAACTGTAGTCCCATCATAGTCACAACGGGAATTAGTGCATTACGCAAACTATGCTTAATAATTACCACAGGTTCAGAGAGCCCTTTTGCACGAGCAGTTCTTACAAAATCTTCATTAATCACTTCAACAAAAGATGCGCGTGTAAAACGAGCCATGACAGCAGCAACACCAGCCCCTAACGTAATTGAAGGAAGAATATAATGTTTCCATGAACTGGCCCCAACAGAGGGTAGCCAGCCTAAACTCACCGAAAAATATTGAATTAATACCATACCTAAAGCAAAGGCAGGAAAAGAAATACCTGAGACGGCTAGTGTCATAAACAAGCGATCTGGCCAACGATTACGCCATACAGCAGAAACTACACCAATCGTTAAACCAAAAATAACTGACCAAATCATGCTAGTAATTGTTAACATCATGGTTGGGTTAAAGCGAGTAGCAATCTCAGTTAATACAGGACGCTTTGACCGTAGAGATGTGCCCAAATCACCATGAAATAGATTCCCCATGTAATGAATAAATTGCTCATGCAAAGGTAGATGCAATCCTAAACTCTTACGAACCAGCTCTACAGTCTCAGCATCAGCTTCAGGGCCAGCAGCAAGCACAGCAGGATCACCGGGTAAGATATGGACAAATAAAAAGACCACTACACAGATAATAAAAAGTGTAGGAATCATTCCTAAAATTCGTTTGATTATGTATGACAGCATTAAATTATCCAGAAAACAGCAAACGGCATAAATAAATTATTCACGATCATTTATAGATATGGTTGATAAAGTAATCTAGCCCTATGGTGACTAAAGGCTAGATTACCCTTGTACTATTTTTAATAAAGAATTAATCTTTTAATTCAACATTTTTAAAATAGTAAGAACCGTCAGGCATAACATAGAAGCCTTCTAGTTTTTTATTGCGAGCAGCAACGGTTTTACTTACGTTTAAGAATGCCCAAGGTGCATCAGCCCAAATTTGTTGCTGTGCATCAGCATATAACTTAGCTTTTTCTGCTTTATCGGTAGTTTTTAATGCCGCCGCTAAATCTTGGTCAACTTTATCGTTTTTATAGTAAGCCGTGTTATTAAAAGTAGGAGGCCAAGCATCACCAGCTAATAATGGACTTAATGCCCAGTTGGCTTCACCAGTTGATGCAGACCAACCGGCATAGTACATACGGACTTGAGCATCTTTAGGATCTTTAACCGATTGAACGCGTTGAACACGTTGCCCTGCTTCTAATGCTTCGACAGAGACTTTAATACCGACTTGGCGTAATTGTTGTTGGATAAACTGAATGGCTTTAACAGAAGTGCCGTCATTATAAGCAGACCATAATGTTGATTCGAAGCCATTTGGATAGCCTGCTTCTTTTAATAGTTCTTTGGCTTTGGCTACATCATATTTCCATGGCTCGATTTTGTATGAATACTCAACCTTCTCAGGAACAACACCAGCAGCTGCATCAGCATAACCATTAAATGCTACTTTATTTAAGGCCTCTTTGTTAATTGCATAGTTGATGGCTTGACGTACTTTAGGATTATCAAATGGTTTCACCAAAGTATTCATAGAAATATAGCGCAAGATAATTGATGGCTCTACAACAAGCTCAATTTTGTCATCTTTTTTAAGAACATCGACTTGTTCAAAAGGCACAGGGTAAGTAAATTGTGCTTCACCAGTTTGCATGACAGCCGCACGAGTATTGTTATCACTAACGACACGGAAAGTTAATGAGTCAAGTTTTGCTGGTTCGTCTTTGTTCCAGTAGCCATCAAATTTTTTCATTGTCACTGTTTGACCTGGATTCCATTCGGCGAATTGATAGCGACCAGTTCCTACTGGATGTAGGTTGATGTCTTTGCCGTATTTTTTCAATGCTTCTGGTGAAATAATCATTGCAGATGGGTGGGCAAGATTATTGATGAAAGCTGAAAATGGCTCATTTAAGGTGATTTTTAATGTTAAAGGATCAACGACTTCAATGGTTTTAATAGCTTTAAATTGATTAAAGCGAGCAAGCGCATTATTTTTATCTAAAACACGATCAAAGTTAAATTTAACAGCCTCTGCATTGAAATCAGTACCGTCTTGAAATTTAACACCTTCGCGAAGTTTAAATGTATAAACAAGACCGTCAGGGCTTACTTCATAGCCTGTTGCAAGAAGAGGTTTAATTTCTAAATCTTTATTGAACTCGAAAAGACCTTCATACCAACCTTTACCAATAGCTTGGCTTAATGTTGAGTTGGTGTTATATGGATCTAATGAGTCAATGCTGTATGGAATGGCTACAACAGCATCTTTTGCGGCATAGGCATTAGATGCAAAAGCCATACCCGCCATCAATGCTGAGGCAAGAAGTGATTTTTTAAAAGAAGTAATTGTCATATGATGCTCCTAAGCGGATAAACAATACTGAGGGTTAACGATAGATTCCAACAGGGTGGCGCGCAACAAAATGATCTACACCAACTTGTTCGAGAGGACGGACGATAGGTTCATCACCTAAAGCACGAATAGGGCTAGGGATTTCTCCCGTGAGTAATTTTTTATCTAAGTGGCGACGGCTTGGATCAGCAATCGGCACAGCTTCAATAAGCTTTTTAGTATAGGGGTGCTGTGGATTCTCAAAAATGGCTTGTCGAGAGCCCATTTCCACGATTTGCCCTAAATACATTACCGCAATACGGTGACTGATGCGTTCAACGACCGCCATATCATGAGAAATAAACAGATAAGAGATACCAAATTCTTGTTGTAAATCCATGAGCAGATTAATAATTTGTGCTTGGATAGAAACGTCTAGTGCAGACACAGACTCATCCGCAATAACAACCTTAGGATTTAAGGCTAAGGCACGAGCGATACAAACACGTTGTCTCTGTCCGCCAGAAAACTCATGTGGATAGCGCTGAGCCATATCAGATGATAAGCCTACTTTTTCTAATAACCAAGCGACTCTATCTGCTGCTTCTTTGCCACTAGCGATGTTATGCACTAATAGTGGCTCCATAATTGAATAGCCGACTGTCTGGCGAGGATCTAAAGAGGCATAAGGGTCTTGGAAGATAAATTGAATATCTCTGCGTACTTTTTGCATTTGGGCATTATTAAATTGGCTAATATTTTGATCATTAAAAATAATATTGCCGCTTTCTGCTTTAATTAACTGTAGTAAAGACCGTCCAGTCGTTGATTTTCCACAACCAGATTCACCCACAAGTGATAGCGTTTCTTTTGGATATAAATCAAAATTAATTTTCTCTACAGCATGGACACGTTTTTGGACTCTTCCGAAAAAACCACCAGTGATATTAAAACGAGTCATCAAATCTTTAACCTGAAGAATAGGAGAGTGGTCATAATCGGGCTGCAGAGCAGGATGAATAATGTCGTTGTTAATAGAGTCAGGCTCTTTCATAGACAGTAATTCAAATCGCTCAGGAAGCTTCTTGCCAACCATGCTACCAAGACGAGGAACAGCTGATAATAAGGCCTTGGTGTAAGCATGTTGTGGATTAGAAAATACTTCTTGAGAAATATTTTCTTCGACTTTATCACCCTTATACATCACAAGAACACGATCGGCTACTTCAGCAACGACACCCATATCATGGGTAATAAAGATAACCCCCATATTCATTTCTTTTTGTAGTTCACGGATGAGTTGTAGGATTTGTGCTTGAATAGTTACATCTAAGGCAGTAGTAGGCTCATCAGCGATCAGTAAAGAGGGTTTACAGGCAAGTCCCATCGCAATCATTACTCGCTGGCGCATACCTCCAGAAAGCTGGTGAGGATAACGAGTAAGAACATTTTTAGCCTCTGGAATACGTACTTGATCTAGCATACGTAATGCTTCTGACATCGCTTGTGTGGCATTTAAGCCTTGATGCAAACGGATAGACTCGGCAATTTGTTCACCAACAGTGAATACAGGGTTAAGCGAAGTCATAGGCTCTTGAAAAATCATTGCCATATCTGCACCGCGAATACGGCGTAATTCAGCTTTATCAAGTTTAGCTAGGTCTACTGTTTTTTGATCACGTCCAGTAAATAGCATTTCACCTTGAGTGATAGTCCCACCCCCATTTTCTACTAAACGCATTAGAGATAATGAGGTAACTGATTTGCCTGATCCAGATTCGCCAACGATAGCTAGGGTCTCACCTTTGTTCACAGCAAAAGATAAGTCTTTGACAGCGTGTACAGTTCTTTCAGAGCTAATAAAATCAACGCTTAAATGACGGACATCGATAACAGGTTGGGATTGATGTAAAGGTGTAGTTGTAGACATAGTAAAACTCATGTTATATCTAATTGTTAGGGTTAACTAACCAAGGGGCTAGCGTTTCTGCCATCTCGGTGGCTAACTCGACGGATCTATCGGAAGCATAATCAACCGCGGCTAACAGCCCTTCAATAAGAGCAAGGGTGGATGCTTCTGAGTTTTGTCCATATTGTGTTTGACTTTGCCCATAAAGAACGCAGTCAGCAATTGGTACGATAGGAGCGGTTAACTTATCGGTTAGTGCAAGAATTTTTGCTCCTCGCGATTTCGCTTTTTTGGCTAACTCTATCGTATCAAGAAGATAGCGAGGAAAAGAAATCGCTAATATCAAATCACCTTCTTTGACAAAAGTCAGACGACGAGCTGCCTCAGAAATCCCGCCATGGGTGCTTAATGAAACCGCCATATCGTTATATGGAAATAAGCGTCTTTCCATGATTCCACTTAAATAGCCACTTGAGCCAAAGCCTAGAATATAGATACGGCTAGCGGCAAGAATCATTTGTACAGCCTTTTCACAGCTATCATTGGTTAATTGATGACGCGTAGTTTCCAGATTATTTTGCACTTCGTTAAAAACATTAGAAAATACTTGCTGAATAGAAGTGACAGTTTTGCGCTCTTCTTTTAATCGATGAACGGACTCTAATACACTCTCGAAACCTTTTATAAGGTCTTGTCTAAAAGCAGCATAACCCGCATATCCTAGGGCTTTAGCGAAACGATTGGCACTGGCGGTTGAGCTTTGAACAGCCTGTGCAAACTCATCAATAGAGTAGAGAGCTACTTTGAAAGGGTTCTCTAATACATAAGTCGCCATCTTTTGTTGTGGTACTGTCAACAAATGTATTTTTTGAGTGAGTGCTTTAGTGAAAGTGGTTTCAATAGCCATGGTCAGAGACGGAAATTTATTTACATAAAGATTATTATATGTAAATAAATTTACATATAAGGGTTTTCCCTTATTTTCGAGATAATTAACAGATATAGATGAAAAAATAATGACACGAGATAAAATAGTGGTGTTTTTTTACCACCAATAGAAGTGGCTAAGTACGCAAGACACAAAAGTGGTCACATGCTGTCACCCCTTTAGTGGTGTAGATCTTTTTTAATTTTGACGTGCAGGTTTCCAATGGAGGAGATTAGGAATAGTCACTTATTCGCTATAATGAAAACCTGCATGCCGAAAACGCTACTTTATCCCCAAAAACAAAAAGGGTGACATTTCTGTCACCCTCAACGTTTTGAACGTTATATGTGTTTAAGCTTTTTGTGATTATTTAGCGTTAAACTCAATACGACGGTTTTTGCTGCGACCTTCTTCTGTGTTGTTGTCATAAGCAGGTTTGTCTTGACCGTAGCCAACTGCTGTAAGTGAATCAGCTGGTACGCCTTTTCCAACTAGGTAGTTGCGAACGGCATTAGCACGTTCTTCTGATAGTTTTTGATTAGCAGCAGCATCACCAACATTATCAGTATGGCCAGAGATTTCACCGCCACGTTTGTTGTCGATTAAGTATTTAGCAAATGCATCTAAACGACGGTTGTAGCGAGCTTTAATGTCAGATTTAGCTGTATCAAATACGATGTTTAAGTCTAACATAGGAGCTGACATATCGGCGATTACTTCGGCTTCTGGTTCTTCAGCTGGTGTAGCAGCAGGAGCAGCAGCTGTAGCAGGGGCATTTACTTTTACGCCATCAGCATTAATAGAGAATAAACCACCTAATAACGCTTTAACTTTGTCAATTAAGCTAGTTTTGTCTTCATCACTAGCCACTTCACCAGTTAAGTTAAATACTTTATCTGCGAACGAACCATTGATACCTGGGAAGTTTTTGAAGATATCAGCTAAACCACCAAAGTTATCAAATGAGAATTTACCTACAGATGGATCAACTTTTAAATTATCAACAATTGGTAAACCAGCGGCTAAACCTTTGAACGCATCTAGAATACTAGATTTGATACCTTCATTTTGAACTGTACCAGATACAGTTAAATCTTTGTCAGATTTCATCCAGCCTAAGTCACCTAGACCTTCAGTAACTTTAACTTCAGGAGCTGGAGTAGCTGCAGCTGCTGGAGCAGTTTCCGCAGGTTTTTCTTCAGCTTTAGGGGCCGGAGCAGTTTCCGCAGGTTTTTCTTCAGCTTTAGGGGCCGGAGCAGCTTCCGCAGGTTTTTCTTCAGCTTTAGGGGCCGGAGCAGCTTCTGCAGGTTTTTCTTCAGCTTTAGGAGCTGGAGCAGTTTCAGCAGGTTTGTTTTCAACAGGAGCAGACACTTCTTTGTCGCTAGAGCAACTCTTAATACCTAGTAATGCAGCTAATAGAACAGCAGCAGCAACTAACCATTTCCATAGACCACCACCAGATTTACCAGATTGAACTACAGGCTTAGCAGCGTTAGCAGCTGATGTAGTTGCAGTTGTTGTAGCTGATTTAGCCGCTGCCGCAGTTGCAGCACTAACGCCAGCTGCAGTTGCACCAACAGCAGCAGTTGTTGTGCCTAATGAAGAAGCTAAACGATTAACACCACCGAATACATCGTTTAATGATGTATTTGCAAAGCCTAATGCACCTAGTGCTTCAGTATCTAAGTGATTAGCAGCAAATTTAGATTGTTCGCCTAATAGACTAGCAAATCCACCTAAACCTAAACCACTAGCGATTTTGTTTTTAAAGAAAGCAAAAATAGTTGGAATTAATAAACCTAAAACACCTTTTGCTTTATCGCTTGTTGTATTAGCACTATTTGCTAAGTAAGCGCTAACAGCATCAGTACGAGAGCCGAAAATGCTAGGAATTAAGTTTTTGCCTAATTCTAATAAACTACCAGCTTCAGTTGCTGTAGCTTGTGATTTGCCAGTGATAATGTCTAAAGGATTAACATTGCCAGAGAAGGCTGTGTTTTTAATCAAATCAAATAAGCCAGTAGCACCCTCTTTTGAGCCTGCTTTTTGAGCCATGCTACCTAATACCATTGATAAACCTTTGTTTACTAGGTTACCAGCGCCATCATTAGATAAGCCAAATTGTTTAGTTACTTGACCAAGTACTAAATCACGTACTGGGCCCTGGAATAATTGTCCTAAATCAAAGCTCATTATTTCTTCCTTTTGTAAAAATTAAAAAATTTACAGCGTCAGTAAAACATTCTGTATATAGGTAATAATACCATGTCTATTTAAAACTATATGTTAATACTTGTTAAGTAGTTAAGGGAAGGTTAAGTTTTGGTATGTAAAGGAAAAAGTGGATAAAAATATTGATTTAAATTATTCGATACTCTGCTTTAATTTCATCAATTTTAAGAAGTTTATATCTCGTTGCGTAGTTTTGTTAGCAATGCTATCAGGAGTATATGAGTAAATACCAGCACCAGTTTTCACACCAAGAGCTCCTTTGTGAACTAGCTCAGTGATTGATTGAGGGGCATGCTCACTTTTGTTTAATGTAGGGGCAAGATTTTCAATCACTCTTGCCCATGTATCTAAGCCCCCAAAGTCGGCTGTTTCTAAGGGGCCGATAAATGCCCATCTAAAACCAGGACCAGCGGTAATTGCTGTGTCAATGCTATGAGCATCGGCAACTCCTTCTTCAAGCAAACTAAGGGCTTCTCTAGCAAGAGCCGCTTGGAGACGATTTGCAATAAACCCGGGCTTGTCTTTTAGCAATACCACAGGTTCTTTGTCGATAGCCTGCATCATCTGTTTTACCCGATCTAGAACCTCTTTTGGGGTTTGATGATTACCCAGAATTTCAACCAACGGTACAATCTGAGCAGGATTAAAAAAATGAGTAATCACAAAGCGTTCTTTGTGTTGAATGCCTTCTGCGAGCTTCTCTACAGCAAATGACGATGTATTCGAGGCAATGATTGCATCGATACTTGCAAATTGTTCAATTTGTTTAAATAAATCATATTTTAGAGAAAGAATTTCAGGGGCAGCTTCGGTAATAATAACCGCCTCAGTTACCGCTTCTTCAATTGATGTTGTTGGGTGTATATTAGCCAGAATAGATGAAATTTTTTCTGGAGCTATCAACCCAATAGTAGAAAAGTGCTTAAGACTTTCTTGAATATGATGAATACCTTTGTTTAAGGCATCATGAGAAATATCATAAAGAGCTACTTGATAATTTGCCATGGCATATAGCTGAGCAATGCCATGCCCCATAATACCGGCACCTAAAACAGCGACTTGTTGATTCGTCATTAGTAAACCTCTTGAATATTGATATGAGAAAACACGTAATACGTATTAATACTCACGGACATTTGAAAGAATAAGTATAGAGCGAAATAAGACGTTTTTCTAGAATGAAAATACTCAAACGCCGTTAAAAGCTATCGAATAAATACGTTAGCTTTTTTTTGATAGCAGGAGAGTATTTATTCATCAATTTTAGGAAAATCGGAGACTTTTATGCAGTTCGATAAGAATACATTATATAAACAAATACTCGCAGGATTTTTACTGGTATCTAGCGTGCCTTTGCTGGCGGCGGAATATGAACCACCAGATCCTACATATAAATCTATTTTTTTAAGTTGTTCTGCTACCTCATATGATAATGATGGTTGTAGAACTCCAGTTGAAACTAGAACAAATCGGTCTGGCAGTTATATGACAGGATACGATTACACAACGTTTTTTTTATTAGGAGATGCTGACTCATCAACTATTAATGAAACGCGTATTACTGAAATTGAAACCAAAAATACGACCCAAGATAATCGTCTAACGACTATAGAAACAAAAAATAACGATCAAGATGTAGAAATTGCAAAAAAAGCGGACAAGACTTATGTGGATACAGAGCTAAGTAAGAAAGCTGATAAGACCTATGTAGACGCACAAAATGTGAAGCAAGATACTGAGATTGCGAAGAAAGCGGACAAAACCTATGTAGATGCCCAAAATGCTTCTCAAGATAGTAAAATTACCCAAAATGCGACCGATATTTCAGGTCTAAAAGCAAAAGATGTCGAACATGATAATCGTTTAGATGGTCACGACCAAGCGATTGCTCGTATTGATGTAAAAGATGCAGAGCAAGACAATCGTATTTTTGCTAACGAAACTACTATCGCTAAAGGCTTAAACTTTGCTGGTGATACAGGAAACTTTAATCGTCAATTAGGGGATAAAGTGACTATCAAAGGCGATAAAAATATCAGCACAGTCGCTAACGGTGGTGTGATTAGTTTAAACCTGTCTGATAACCCTGTGTTTGATGGTGTGGTAACGGTAGGTAAAGGTATTACGGTATTATCCTCTGCCAAAATTGATATGGGTGGTAATGTTATCGGTAATGTTGGTAAAGGGGCTATTACGTCTGGTTCTAAAGACGCCGTCACAGGCGGACAAGTATTTGATTTAGCCTCAGATGTAGCTAAAAATTTTGGTGCTGGGGTTACAGTTACTAAAGAGGGACGCTTAACGGTTCCTAACATCAATATCACTGATGCAAAAACAGGTAAAACAATTACCCATAACAATATGGGTAGTGCATTTGAGCATGTGAATGCGAATCAAGTCGTACATACCGCTCGTTTAGATGGATTGGATACCAAAACAGATAATACGGCTAAGAGCGTTGCTACTATTCTTGGAGGAGGCTCAAAAGCCTTACCAAATGGTGTCGTAACGGCTCCAAACATTCAAGTGACAGATGCCAAGACAGGTAAAACGATGACACATCATGATGTCGCCAGTGCTTTAGGTCATGTGAATGCAAATCAAATAGAGCATACCAAACGATTGGATGGATTAGATCGCAAAACAGCAGATTTAAGCTCTAGCTTACGCTCTGTGAAGAAACAATCACAAGCAGGTATTGCCTCAGCCATGGCAGTCGCAAGCCTTCCGCAAGCATGGAAGCCAGAGCAAACAGGAATGATGATTGGTACTGCTGTTTATCGTGGGGAAACGGGCTATGCATTGGGAATTTCTAGAATGAGCAGTACAGGGAAAATTGTCTGGAAAGGGGCTTTTAGTGCAGATAGTAGAGGAGGGCTTGGTGCTAGTGTAGGCGCTATTTTCACTTTTGATTAATAGAAATAGTCGATAAAAACGACATTGAAAAAGAGGGATTTAAGTAACATTGTCTTAATTGAATTGTTAAATAAATTAAGCAAAAACGTCTATTTATTTCCCTTTTTTGCTTTACGAAATAAATGTTATGTTATAACATAACATATTTTGAACGGGGAAAAATGGAAAAAAGTCTTTTATATTCTGCAATTATTAGTGCCTTACTCACACAAACGGCTTTAGCAGTAACTCAATTATCGAACCAAGAATTACAAGAACAAGATGTTCCTACATTAGAAAATATCGTTGTAACAGCTACTTCGTCAGAACGTGCATTAGTAGATGCGCCAGCCAGTATTTCTGTGATTACGCAGAAAAAATTACAACAACAACCTGTGAATGATTTAGCAAAGGCAGTTGATGCCAGTGTGGGGGTGTCACTAGAGAGTTTAGGCAATGGTAGGCAAGGCATTAGTATTCGAGGGATGAATTCAGATCATACCTTAATTCTGATTAATGGCGAACGAATTAATAATTCTGCTTCAGCAATTGCGCACTCGGATTTTGAGTTAGGTTGGGTGCCAACAGAAGCGTTAGAGCGTGTCGAAATAGTGCGTGGCCCAATGTCTTCTTTATACGGTTCAGAAGCATTAGGTGGTGTAGTCAATATGATTACAAGGACGGCAACAGATAAATGGGAAGGATCACTAAGTAGTTATGGCGTATGGAATGATCATGGTTTAGGTGGTGATCAATTTAAAACGGGTTTTTATCTTGGCGGACCATTGGTTAAGGATACTTTAGGTTTAAACCTTTGGGGAGAGTACCGCTATCGTGAACCATTAAAAGAGGTGGAAAAACCATTTTATGCCTTGGATAAACAACAAGCTAAAACAGGACATATAGGTCTCACATGGACTCCTGACGCACAACAAAGAATTGATGCATCAATAGATATGAATAATGAAGAACAAGAAAGCTATCGAGAGGGGTCAGTGTCTAAGTTGCCTAGTTCAGGATCTAAGCCGGGAAAACCGAGTAAACCCATATTAGTCAAATCGCCTGATTATCATTTAACGCATGATGTGCAGCGTCGTCGCTATTCTCTTTCTCATCAAGGTACTTGGAGTTGGGGGGATACGATGTTGCGTGTATATCAGACGGAGTTAAAACGTCTCGCTCATCGAACTGATGATAAAGATGCTGGAGGTCCTAATAAGTTTAGAGATAGTGTGATTGATGGTAAAGCTAGTTTTAGATTAGGCAATCATCATTATGTAACGGCAGGGGCTGAATACAGACGTGAATCACTGGATGATCCAACTATCAATAAGAAAAAGCATAAGGCTCAAAATCACTATGCGGTATTTTTACAAGATGAGTTGTTCATCAATGATAAATGGGATGCAGTAATAGGTGTACGAGCAGACAGACATGAAGATTTTGGCTGGGAATTTAGTCCTAGAGCCTACCTTACCTATAGGCCAAATGAGGTATGGACGATTAAAGCTGGGGTTGGTAAAGGTTTTAAAGCACCTACACTAAAACAGTTATCGGCAGAATATGAGTCCAGAGCAGCGATGGGAGGGCGAGGTATTATTCGTGGCAATCCAGAGTTAAAACCCGAAACAACCGTCTCGTATGAACTAGGAGCAGCCTATGATGATAACCAATTCTCTGCAGGGGTAACGCTGTTTAGAAATGATGTTAATAATCTTATCGAAACAACTCGCCAAAAACAATGTGATGTGGCAGGAAGGGTATGTCTTGCCTACGAAAATGTGAATAAAGCGGTATTGCAAGGTGCAGAATTCACGCTAGGGTATAAATTCTCAGAAACGTGGGAAGCGGAAGCAAACTATACTTACTTGAGTGCTAAAAATAAGACCTTATCAGAACCGTTGAGTGACCGTTCTCGCCATCGTGCGAATGCGATGGTGACATGGAAACCTCTTGATGGGTTAAGTACGAGTGTTCGATTTGAGCACATAGGCTCACAATATAGAACGACTAAGAATCAACCAGCCTATAACTTAGTGCATTGGTATGTGAATTATGACATCAATAAAAATCTCAGTGTTAGAGCAGGTATAGAAAACATCGCTAATAAACGCTTAGCACTAGATGATATTAGCTTGTTTAGTCGTGCAGACGAGGGGCGCCGTTATTTTGCTGGCTTTACAGCAAGATTCTAGATGGTGAGTTGGAGAGGAGTGTTAATAACAATGCAGATACCACGCTTGCTATTAGGTATTTTTAGTGTGTTTTTCTTATGTTGGCATACCCTGACTCAAGGGCAGACATTGCCGACGGTACATATGTTGCATACTACGTTTGTATCGGAAGAAAAATATATGCATTTGAGTAAGATAGCCCAGCAACAAGGGATAAAATTAGTGTCTCAACAGCTAGGTCAAAAAAATTCTTCATTAAACGTCCCAATAGATAATAATGACGTGCTTATTTTTGATACTCCTCGACCTAATGATCGTGCACAGTTTAAATCTGTTTGGGAAAAAATTCGGACAGAACAAAATAACCCTTATCTAATGATAGGTGGTGGGCGACCAGAGAGTAGTTTGGATACATCTATCGTAAAAGTATTAACGGCTTTATATCAATCAGGTGGAGAGAGAAACTACCAACGTTTTTTTCAACTACTTAAATTAACGTTGCTGAATCAAGAAATTGATAATGATTTGTTGGTAATGCCAGAGCGTGTTCCTGATAGTGCTTTTTATCATCCTGATGCGCCACAACTCTTTTACTCTATCCAAGAATACCTCAGGTG
This sequence comes from Pelistega sp. MC2, assembly GCF_900099475.1. Classification (NCBI taxonomy): domain Bacteria; kingdom Pseudomonadati; phylum Pseudomonadota; class Betaproteobacteria; order Burkholderiales; family Alcaligenaceae; genus Pelistega; species Pelistega sp. MC2. The sequence goes on from NZ_LT628275.1 coordinate 295,537, forward strand.
GTATGAATCCTACCAAAAACAACAGCATTTAACAGTGACTGGTAAGGTGGGATTTTTAACGCATTCTTCAGTAATTGGGGATATGTTGACACAGAATATTGATGAGTTAGTGGCACGTAGTGAAGCCCATCATATGATGCCTATTGTATTTTGGTCGAACGGAAAGCGAAGCTTGGTAGAGATTGTTGGCAAGAATAATGTAGATGTATTGGTCAATATGACGCATCTACAAAATGGCGAACAACTGAAAAAAGATTTTCAAGTAATGAATATTCCTGTCATACAAACGTTGAAGTTTAGGGAGGGTTCCTTGGCTCAATGGGCAAATGCAGCGAGTGGAGTTAATGCGAATACCACAGCGTTATTTTTATCTATCCCTGAGAGTTGGGGATTGAGTGATCCTATCGTACTATCAGCAACATCACAAGGTAAAGAGCGTCTTATTCCGACACAGGCGCATGCTTTAATTACGAAGTTGAAAAACTTGCTAGTACTTAAACATCTGAAGAATGCGGATAAAAAAATTGCCATTATGTTTTGGAATCATCCTGAAGGGGATAAAAATATTGGCGCATCCAATTTAAATGTACCTACTAGCATTGTGTCGATTACACAAGCCTTAAAAAATCATGCTTATTACGTTGAAGGCAATTTGAGCGAAGAAAATGTGATTAAAACAGCACAGCGCTTGTTAAGTGCTATTTATAAACCAACATTGCTTGATGAGTTAAGACAACAAGGATTGGTAGCCTTATATCCAGTTGATAAATATGAACAATGGCTTAATCAGTTACCCTCTTATCGTAAAAATGAATTACTTCATAATGGACGTCTAGCAGACCATCCAGCTATTAGAGAAGTGGAGGGTAAGCGTTATTTTCTGATCCCTCGCTGGCAAATAGGGAATATTACGGTGTTACCACAACTGGCAAGACATTTGCATAACAATAAACAACATTATCATGATACACACAGTATTCCTGACCATTGGTATATGGCAGCTTTTCTTTATCTGCAAGAAAATGAACATACCTTAATTAACTTAGGGACACATGGTACGCAAGAGTGGCTACCCGGGAAAGATAGAGGACTTGCTGCCGAAGATTATTCATGGTTAACAGCAGGAGGTTTACCTATTTTTTATCCATATATCCAAGATAATGTAGGCGAGGCAATACAGGCTAAACGTCGCGGTCGAGCGATTACTATTAGTCATCAGACACCTCCATTTTCTCCTGCTGGGTTATATGAGGAATTGCGTGATATACATGAGCTTATCCATCAATATGAGCAAGCAGATGATGGGATGACCAAAGAGCAATTAAAGCAGAATATTATTACTTTAAGTATAAACAGTAAGCTATCTAATGATATGCAATGGCAAGAAAAAGATATGCAAGCAAAATTCGCAGACTATCTGGCACAGTTACATGATCATTTACATGAGATGGCGAATGTTGCTACACCGCTTGGGTTACATACGTTTGGAAAAGAAGCAGATAAATCCCATTTAATTACAATGGTGATGCAGCAATTAGGGGAAAGTTTTTATAATGCTTTAAACTTAAATTATGAAGAACGATTATTCGATAATGTTGATAAGCTAACTCAACATCCTGCTTATTTAGCGGTAGAAAAAATGATTAATGGAGAAAGCGTTGCACCAGAGTTAGCCCCTTTTACCGCTACAGCACAAGAAAATTATCAACGATTGCAAAATACCCATGAATTAGAGTCATTGTTGTCGGCTTTATCTGGAGAATTTGTACCTGCAGGTAACGGAGGGGATCCTATTCGTCAACCAGATATTGAAAGCGGTAAAAATCTCTATGCGTTTGAAGCAACCAAGATTCCGACAAAAGCAGCTTATGAGTCAGCAGAACAAGCATTTGCTCAACTAGTCAACTCTTATCGAGATGCTCATCAGCAGGCGTACCCCAAGAAATTAGCCTTCAGTTTATGGTCATCAGAAGCCATAAGACATATGGGTATTACAGAGTCTCAAATACTCTATGCATTAGGCTTACGTCCTGTTTGGAATCCAGCTGGCAAATTGATAGCATTGGAGATTATTCCAACGCAAGAATTAAATCGCCCACGGATTGATGTTGTTGTGCAAGTGACAGGAGTCTATCGGGATCAGTTTGATTCGTATATACGTTTATTGGATGAGGCGATACAAAAATTATCACTCTTAGATGAGCAGAATAATTTAGTCGCAGACAATACAAAAAGTATTGCGTCTGAATTGATCAAAAAAGGGTTGCCTGAAAAAGAGGCATTACTCATGGCTGGCAGACGTCTTTTTGGTAATTCCCCTGGAGAATATGGGACAGGTGTTCCACATTTGGCGATGCACTCTACAGAGTGGGATGATGATAGTGCATTAGCACAACAATTTTTAAAGAGCCTTCAATATAGTTTTGGTAAAGACCATTGGGGTCAATCAGCAGGGAGTGAAAATTTATTTGCAGAGCAGTTAAAAGGAACTGATATGGCCGTAATGGCTAGATCATCAAATGTTCATGGTGTGTTATCGACAGATCATCCATTTGAGTTTTTAGGAGGATTATCATCAGCGATAAAACATCTTGATGGTAAGGCGCCTCAGTTAATGATTTCTGATTTGCGTCAGCAGCAACCAAAAACAAAGGGGCTTGAGCAGTTTCTCAGTGATGAAATGCGCGTACGTTATCTAAACCCACAGTGGATTAAGTCCATGCAAGCGGAGGGATATGCGGGTACCGTGGCGATAGTAAATGTCAATAATAATTTATTTGGCTGGCAAGTGATGGATGAGCGTAGTGTACGTGATGACCAGTGGCAGGCAATGATGGATGTGTATATTCAAGATAAATATCAATTAGATATGAATAAATGGTTTGAGCAACACAATCCAACGGCACAAGCACAAATGATTGAAAAAATGATAGAGGCGATTCGTAAAGGTTATTGGCAAGCAAGTAAAGAAACGCAACAGGCGTTAGTAGAGCGTTGGCACGACTTAGAAAATAATCATGGCGTGACAATAGGGGCACCAAAAACAAAAGCGTTTATTGAACAAATAGCCAAAGGAGTGGGATTCAATGAAGGAGCAATACCTGAGGTAACGCAAACTTCACCAAACTCCTCTAGTGAGGTTGTGCCGCAAACATCATCTGAACAAGTACATGGACAAGTATTACAGGAAGTGGTGACCCCAAAACAGCAGCAGTCAAAGTGGGTCTTATGGGGTATGTTATTGATGATTGCTGCTGGTATGGCAACACAATGGTTTAAACAGAAACGATATCAACAGTTAGTAAAGTGATAAACATGGAATTTATTAGTCAAATCGAAGCAAATTTATATGAGGTTTCAAGGGTGTTTTTAGTCCCTGTATTACTCCTAATTGCTATTGCTCTTATTTATGCGTTATGGATGTTAGGAGGATTTTTGTTTGAGTGGTTACAACGTCAGTCAAGCAACTATATTTCACCTTTAAACTATTATGCAACTAAATATGGAATCAAGAGCAGTGATGATATAGAGCTGTGGATTATGAAAAAGCTTGAAGGCTTGAAAATTATTGCTAGGACTGCACCTATGTTAGGCTTAATAGCAACGATGATTCCTATGGGACCAGCATTATTAGCGTTAGGTTCAAACGATGCAAGTGCTGTGGGACAAAATATGGTGACAGCTTTCTCCGCGGTTATTTTAGCGTTAATTGCGGCGAGTATTTGTTTTTTTATACTGAATATACGTCGTCGTTGGTTACTAGAAGATCTACGCCAATTTGAACAACAGCATGGGGATAAATAATGCGATTCCTTGATGAAGAAGATAATGATCCTATGCTATCAGTGGTCAATCTGATAGACCTTTTTCTAGTGATTATTGGTGTATTAATGGTCACTATCGCACAGAATCCCTTAAATCCATTTTCAAACGAAGATGTGGTGGTAGTTGAGAATCCTGGAAAAGAGACGATGAAAATTATGGTAAAAGAGGGCAAAGAGCTTAAACGTTACGAGTCTAATGGTGAAATGGGTGAGGGAGAGGGATTGCGAGCAGGCATTACTTATCGCTTAAATGATGGCAGAATGATTTATGTCCCAGAAAATAAGCGTCAGTCTGTTCCGAAACAGTAAACGATTCTCCTCTTTATTCTTTAGGTGGTTAAGGACGTAATAAGCCAAGGTCCTACTAAGACCATGAATAAGCCAGCTACTACCATCGTTAAACTAGCGATAACCCCTTCTTCTTGATGTCTTTGCATGGCTTTGGCAGAACCAAATCCATGCGCCGCATTACCAAATGCCGCCCCTTGTGCAAAATGAGAGTCCAATTTAATCCATCCGAGGACAAAATCACCAATCACTACGCCCGTGATACCTGTCATCATTGTAAAAGCGGTGGCCAGTTCAGCTGAACCTTTGGTGCTTTTAGCTAATTCAATCGCAAAAGGGGTGGAAATAGAACGTGCCATTAGACTATGGGTGATTTCATCATTAAAACCGAATAAGCGTGAAAATCCATAGGCAATCAATACCCCCACTAACATCCCAAGCACCACGCCAATACCAATAGAGATGGTATGTTTTAAAATTAAATAGCGATATTCATAAATAGGAATCGCAAAAGCAACAGTGATAGGACCTAACAGCCAAATTAACCATTGATTGTAGGTGATGTACTCGTGATAGGAAATATCAAAAATCGCCAACCCTATAAATATAATGGTAGAAATCAGAATAATGGGGGTAAACACAAGAATAGGATAACGTGCATAGAGTTTCTTGCAGAGTAAATAAATTACTATTGTTAGCAGTAAACATATAAGAGCGATAGTATTCATTATGGTCTGCCTTGTTTTTTCAGATAGGCTTTTAATTTTTCTTCACACAGAAATCCAAATTTCACACTGTACCCCGTGACAATCATAACAGTAGCTGTACCAATAACCACAGCGATAATAAGTTTCCAACCATCCGTGAGTAATAACGTTTTATAGTTCATTAAACCAATAACACAGGGGACAAATAGCAGGACCAAATGCCCTAATGCCCAATGTGCTCCAGTTCTTACCCAAGATAATTTCATCACCCCTAGTAATAATGCGAAAAGCATGAGAAATAAGCCTGTTACACCCGCAGAAAGGGACAAGTTAAAATAACTAGAGATGAAGTAACCAACATACCAAAAGGCAAACAAGATGGCGAGTTGTAATAGCAATTGCGATAGAGAGCCAATCTTATAGGGGAGTTTTTTGACAATCATGAATGATATGAGTGTATAGCGTAAATTCTGTAATCTTTAATCGTGGGATTATTTTACGCTTTTCTTTGCTAGATATAAAGTGTATAAAGAGGGGCAAGTAGTCAAAAATAGTTTATGCTTTTTATTAAAATGTTAAAAAATTTGGACAGCTAGAAAAAATAGGATTATAATTACTTTCTTTCCTCTCAAGCCTGAGTGGTGAAATTGGTAGACGCAGGGGACTCAAAATCCCCCGCCGCAAGGCGTGCCGGTTCGATTCCGGCCTCAGGCACCATCAACAAATTCAAAACAATTTATTTTTATTCAAAATAGTTTAAAAATATCAATAAAAACAACTAGTTAAAATAAAAATTCCTTTCTTTTCCTTTATTTTACTTTAATTAAATTTAAGTCTATTGATTAAATTATGTAGGTAAATTATCATTGGTTTACCTACACAAGTTAGATTTTTACCTACACAGATTTAGTTTGTTTTTATTTTTATTTTGTAAAAATGAAAAAAACCATTTGAACATGAATTATTTTCATAAAAAATTTCTAACTTGTGTTTTTATCCCCCCAACTTGTGTTTTGAATCCACCAACTTGTGGAGTTTTTAGGGCAACTTGTGGTTTTTTTATTTTGATTTTTTCTAAAAAAATCATTATAAATCAATGGAATAATGGCAACTTGTGGTTTTTTCTCTATGTATGGCTCGGGGGTAGATTAATTTTAGCCAAAAATCTATTTTAACATGAATTATTTTCATAAATAAAAATTAAACAATGAAACTAAATACTTATTTAATTAAACAAGAAATTAATAATGCAATTCAAACAAAAACCCCAAAAAAATTATTTGATGGTAAAGGGTTATGTTTGAACATTCGAAGTAATGGTGGTGCGAGTTGGCAATATCATTACCGAATAAACAAAACCCCAAAAACGCTATCTATTGGTATATATCCAGATATTTCACTCAAAGAAGCTAGAATCCTTCACTAAAAAGCAATACTCATGAAAACAGAAGGTAAAGATCCAGCCCTAGAGAAAAAAGAAAAAAAACAAGCACAACAAGCACAAGAGCAAAATACTTTCGAAAAATACTGTTGGTTATGGTTTGAGATGCGCTCTAAACGACTAAGTGAAAAATATGCTCATGATCTTCAACATCAAATTAAACGCCTTATTATTCCTGCTTTAGGTCATATACCTATTGAAAAAATTACGCCACCTACAGTAATGAATCTGTTAAATGATTTATCTAATAAAGGGCTAGGTGATACAACTAGGCGAACATTACAACGAATTAATGCCATTATGAATTATGCCGTTCAAATTGGTGCTTTATCTATCAACCCTATCTTATCGTTAACTGGGATTGTCGTTATTCCTCCTACTAAACATCAGTTAGCTTTGCGAGAAGATGAGCTAACAGAGTTTTTTAAACGATTAATCACGGTCAATGCTAGAGCACAAACAAAAATAGCTATGCTCATCACTATTCTTACTTTTGTTCGAGTTGGCTCTTTACGTCAAGTTGAATGGAAAGAAATAGATTTTGACCAAAAGACATGGACTATCCCTGCTGAAAAATTTAAAGGAGGAGCAATGTCTTTGATTGTTCCTCTTTCAGATTGGGTATTATCACTATTCCGAGAGCTTAGAACACTAGACAAACAGGAAACAGGGTATATTTTTTATAATTGCTATGACAGTACTAAATATATGTCTGAAAATGCCTTGTCTTATTTAATGGGTAGAATGGGCTATCATGGAATAGCTACGCCGCATGGCTTCCGTTCTCTAGCAACAGACATTTTGAATGAAAAAAGCAATTTCTCCCCCGACATTATTGAACGTCAACTAGGACATATAGAAAGGAATTCAGTCAGAAGAGCCTATCACCGTACCGAATATATGCCTGCTCGAATTGAAATGATGGAATGGTATTCCTTATATATTAGAAAATATTATGATGAAGCCTGTCACTTAAAAAAACCAATACTATAAGTTTTTTAAATCAAATTTTCCAATTTTACATTAGGGTGAGACCAACTAGGGGCTTTATAATCACTTTTAGGGTGTTCTTTTGGTGAATTATCCGTCTCCGTTTTTTCAGTATTAGTTTTTATTGGTTTATTATTTATTTTGTCTTGAGTGGATTGTTTATGTTCTAAATTATCTGTCCTAATTAAAAATTGTCGAATGTTTACGATACTACTGTTTATTTCATGTTCAGCTAAAAATTTTTGGATATAGGCGTAAGTTGCCCCAGCCTCCCTTAGCCCCTTTATTTCTTTTTCAAACTGGAACAGCTTAGATTTTTTATCCTTTGTGCTGAACGGATTTTTTCTCATGTACTCTTCAATATCAACCATTAAACGCCCTCAAACAGAAATCAAAAAGTTTTATATCTGATAAACATCATATTAACATGATTTGGTAGCCACCCCCTAAATTAATACAGCTCAAATGTAGAAATTTCCTTTAAAATTTAATTGATAATTAGGAGTTTTACAATGAGCAAACGTAAGCGTGAAGAGCAGATCATTGCTTTATTAAAGCGAGCAGAGGCCGGCGAGCCTATCGCTGAACTATGTCGCCAAGAAGGTATTGCTGTTTCCACCTTTTACAAGTGGCGTTCCAAGTATGATGGCCTTGAGGCCTCGGAGCTGAAGCGCCTTAGGCAGATTGAGCAAGAGCACGAGCGGCTTAAGAAGATGTACGCTGAATTGAGTTTGATGGCCCGAATGCAGGAGGAGATTATAAAAAAGCTCTAGTGCCTGTAGAAACACGTAAGGCTTGGGCTCGTGACCTACAGGCAAGGCATCAAGTGAGTATCGTTAAAAGCTGCCAAGCAGTCGGTATTAGCCGCACGGCTTATTACTACCGTAAACGCCAAGTTGACGATAGTTTCGTTGAAGAGGTCTTGCTTAGGCTCACCGAACGTCATCCTCGCTGGGGCTTTGTGAAGTGTTTTGACCGCTTACGCGCCTTAGATCATACATGGAATCATAAACGCGTACAACGCGTCTATCATCAGCTTCGATTACAGCTACGAAGCAAACGCAAACAGCGTTTACCGGCAAGGCATCCGATGCCATTGACGCAACCGGTCATGGCACGAAGCAGTTGGTCAATTGATTTTATGTCGGATGGTCTGACGGGTCGCCGTCGGTTCCGTACACTTAACGTGATAGATGACTTTAACCGTGAGGTGCTAGGCATCGACATAGGGGTGAGTCTGCCCGCTATTCGGGTGACTCGCTTTTTAGATCAGCTTGGGGAAGCCCATGGATATCCGCAGTGTATTCGTACGGACAACGGGCCTGAGTTTACTTCCACAGAGTTCACGCAGTGGGCGCAGCAGCGAGGCATTCTGATTGACTTTATTGAGCCGGGATGCCCTTATCAGAACGCCTATATTGAGCGGTTCAATCGAACCTACCGTGAGGAAGTGTTGGATATGCATTTATTCACGACGCTCGATCAGGTGCGTTGGCATACAGAGGCGTGGATAAACATTTACAATACTGAAAGACCTCATGAGTCATTAGATCGTTTAAGTCCTGTCGAGTACAGGCAGAGAGCATATTCTACTTTAAAGCTGTGTTAAGAATGGGGTAGGTTCAGTTTTATTATCAGAAAGGGAAAGGAAGCTTCGCTTTTTTAAAGATTGTTTTCAAAAATTATTTTTTAGATTTTTTACTTTTTTTTTAGAAAGAACGTTTTTTTTAAAAGCTCAAGATTTTTAAATTTTTAATATTGACGGAAAAAGTCGCCTTTTCCTATCTGATAAATAAAGCCATGAATTAGCAAAAACTCAATTTCTAAAGTGATTTTTCTTTTTTTTTTTTTTGAGAATTTATGAAGTTTTTAATTTTAGTCGTAGAGCTTTTAGTTTTGAATCTAAAACAAAGCCCTTTTTAGGCGATTTGAGCGGTTTTTTTGAGTTTATTGAGGAATAGGGTAGAACAAGAGTGGTTTAAAGTCGTCTAGCCCGTCTTAGAGGGGTTAATAAAAATATTAATTTAAATTTAAGAAGATTCAATATCTTTACTTACTTCTTCAGCTGAGTAAGTTTTTGATTTGCCGGCTCTGACTTGTTCTAGCTCTTTTTCGGCTAAATAAATATCCTCTAAATCCTCCAAATACTTCAGGATCGCTTCTCGAGCATAGAAAGATTTTGTACGACCTGTCTTTTTTGCTAAGTCGTTTAGTCGTTCGTTTATCTCGCTCGGCAATTTGATGGCTAACATCTACTGAGGATGTAGGTATGTTTACAGAGATTTGAGAGTGATCCGATTTAAAACCGAGTGTATTAAATATATTTATTAATATCTACATTAACTGTCGCCCATTCGGGTTTTTGCCACCCATCTTTAGATTTTTTTTCGGTTAACGCTGTTGTTTTCTTTATTGTAACTGTGCTGCTTGGAGCAGTCGGTTCAGCGGGCAATTTTTCGGTTGAGGTTTTTACTTTCAACAATTGATTACATCGGTACCGGATTGCAGGTATTGTGACGTTAACTCCGCACCTGGATAAGTATTCTTGTATCTCAGCATAAGTTAGCCCCGCAGTCCTCATTTTTAAAATCTGCTGTTGATACTGAGCAAGTTTACTTCTTTTAGAGTGAGCTTTTTTGCTCATAACTTCACTTATATATTTGTCCACATCATGCATAATCACACCTCCAAACACTTAAAAAAATTTTATACATAATTATAAGACATTTATAATAAATATAAAAATATATATAAAAAGATAAAGTTAATTAAATCGTCATTCTATTTACTTAAACCTGATTTAAATACAATTAAAACAAAAATAAAAATAAATAAATAGCAATTAAAATAAATTAAAAAATTATATGTAAATTAATGAGGAAGAAGAGAATTAATGACTAGATGCGGGATAGGCTAACGCCGTTAAAACGACCCCGTTTTAACAAGTTCCGGCTGGGCCGGAAACGCCACAAGTGGCTATTATCAACTGTTTTTAGCTTTTAAGAAAATGTGGTGGCAGAGCTTTTGTAGATCATTGTTTAAGCTGAGACATGAAAGTAGTAAATACTTTTTAAACGTTTGAGAGGGTGCCTGCTTTGACTTATTGTTTTTGTAATAAGGTTGACACGCTTTTTGGGTAATCTATTAGAGCTAGGTACTTATGTTACCGATTCGTTACCGATTCTCTTGGATATCCAAAACTCATATTTTCTGGAAAATCTTATGCAAAGTGAAGAAGGTTTGCAATTTGTGCTAACTCCAGTACAGTTGACTGCTGTTTTATCAGACCAATCTGTCAGTGAGGGGGAAACAATATCAAATAGGTTGTGGGGAGCTGGCTCTCTTCTTTTTGGTGCGCTAGAGCTTATAGGATCTGTAGGGCTTTGCCGAGTGCGTGCTCGTAAAGCTTGTGTTGCTCTAGCAGCTCATAGTATAGATACTATTACAACTGGCGCAAACCAACTTTGGACGGGAGTTGAAACAAATTCTTCTACATACAAAGCCGCAGCAATACTTGCCAAAGAGCTTGGTGCTGATGACGAGACAGCGCACAACTTAGCTAAAACAATTGATGTCGCTGTGCCTATTGGAGTTTCTGTAGGGCTAGGAATTGCTGGTGCTTTCAGGGTAGGGGCTATTCGTTTCGGTAGAATTAAGTTGAGTGAGCATGAGCTTATGGGAGGGCATACGCTTACAAAGCATGTAGCTAGGTCTAATGCTGAGATGTTGCACCGAGCAAAGACTGATCCACGAGTCAGGAATGCTGTAAGCTCATATACAAACTTAGATATAGCAGAAAAAGCTATTTCTCAAGCTCTAAAAGCAAATAAGAACTTAATTAAACAGTGGGGTGGACAATCATCTAGTATTCTTAGGTTTAATTACTCAGCAAATTATAAAGTAGGGGTTTATGTTAAAAAAGGCTCAGAAAGTTTTGTGGATACAACAAATATAAGAGTAGTGCTTGTAAAAAGAAAATTCAAAAGAAAATGGTATTATGTACTTACTTCTTTTCCAATTTCGAAGAACTAAAATTAAAACTTAGCATAAGGGCATAAAGAATATGCACGAAGATTATCCTCACCTCGATCAATTGGTTGGAGCATATTTCAATCAAGACTATGATCTTTTTTTTGGGACAGATGACATAGAATTCGTGCTTGATTTTTATGTTAAAGATAACTCAGCAGAATGCTTGCATCAATTAATACAGGAAATAGCTGATTTTGAATTCAAGTATGCTGACTGTTTAGAAGAAGCTTTTTACAAAACTTTCGACCCAGACATATATTTTGATGATGTGCCGAGCTTCCTCGGTATGGTCAAGAAGAAGGTTCAGAAGCAGCTAGGGTAATCCTCCCACAAAACGCGTATGTCGAGCGCTATAATCGGACGGTACGTTATGACTGGTTAACCCAGAATCTCTTCGACAGTCTAGAAGAAGTTCAACACGGAGCGACTGCTTGGCTCTGGACTTATAATAACGAACGCCCCAACATGGCATTAGGTGGGGTAACCACCCCCTAAATTAATACAGCTCAAATATAGAAATTTCCTTTAAAATTTAATTGATAATTAGGAGTTTTACAATGAGCAAACGTAAGCGTGAAGAGCAGATCATTGCTTTATTAAAGCGAGCAGAGGCCGGCGAGCCTATCGCTGAACTATGTCGCCAAGAAGGTATTGCTGTTTCCACCTTTTACAAGTGGCGTTCCAAGTATGATGGCCTTGAGGCCTCGGAGCTGAAGCGCCTTAGGCAGATTGAGCAAGAGCACGAGCGGCTTAAGAAGATGTACGCTGAATTGAGTTTGATGGCCCGAATGCAGGAGGAGATTATAAAAAAGCTCTAGTGCCTGTAGAAACACGTAAGGCTTGGGCTCGTGACCTACAGGCAAGGCATCAAGTGAGTATCGTTAAAAGCTGCCAAGCAGTCGGTATTAGCCGCACGGCTTATTACTACCGTAAACGCCAAGTTGACGATAGTTTCGTTGAAGAGGTCTTGCTTAGGCTCACCGAACGTCATCCTCGCTGGGGCTTTGTGAAGTGTTTTGACCGCTTACGCGCCTTAGATCATACATGGAATCATAAACGCGTACAACGCGTCTATCATCAGCTTCGATTACAGCTACGAAGCAAACGCAAACAGCGTTTACCGGCAAGGCATCCGATGCCATTGACGCAACCGGTCATGGCACGAAGCAGTTGGTCAATTGATTTTATGTCGGATGGTCTGACGGGTCGCCGTCGGTTCCGTACACTTAACGTGATAGATGACTTTAACCGTGAGGTGCTAGGCATCGACATAGGGGTGAGTCTGCCCGCTATTCGGGTGACTCGCTTTTTAGATCAGCTTGGGGAAGCCCATGGATATCCGCAGTGTATTCGTACGGACAACGGGCCTGAGTTTACTTCCACAGAGTTCACGCAGTGGGCGCAGCAGCGAGGCATTCTGATTGACTTTATTGAGCCGGGATGCCCTTATCAGAACGCCTATATTGAGCGGTTCAATCGAACCTACCGTGAGGAAGTGTTGGATATGCATTTATTCACGACGCTCGATCAGGTGCGTTGGCATACAGAGGCGTGGATAAACATTTACAATACTGAAAGACCTCATGAGTCATTAGATCGTTTAAGTCCTGTCGAGTACAGGCAGAGAGCATATTCTACTTTAAAGCTGTGTTAAGAATGGGGTAGGTTCAATTTAACTATAGATTAATATGGTTTAGTAATTATTTAATATTATTTAAACATTAATTAAATATTAAATTATATTTAAATTAGATTAAATTTAAGATAAATTTATATTAAGTATATTAAATGATGTTTAAATAAACATTAAAAAACTATAATGCAGGATAGGCAGTTGCCGGCAAAAGTGACCACTTTTACCAAAAAAATCCCATACAAACTAAGTAGTTTGTATGGGAACGCTAACACTATTTTCTACAATTTGATATGTTTGGATTAATTTATCCTATACTATTCAAAAATTCCAAATATCATGACTATTAATTAAAATGATAAGCTTAAGCTATATCGTGATTGTCATATAAAAAAGGTTTAGTGTTGTTGTATAAAATTGCCGATAACGATACTACAACAAAACTTTATTATCTAGATACCAGAGATTTTTAAAATGCCAAGTAATCTTTTGCTACCCCAGCACATTAATGAAAAAGACACACTAATCACGTCTAAGCAAACTCAAGCAGAAACAAACGTACCTCAACCACCTTATTTTTTACCTGAGAATCATCTACAAAAAAAGGGGCAACGCCCCTTACCTAATCATATCCGTTCAAAAGCCTGGTCAGAGCCTCCTGAGGATACTCCTAATGGCGGTTAGTATAGATTTAGCACATGCACTAACCGAACAATTTATACAAAACTACCCTAACTTAACTAATAAGTTAGGGAGTTCTTTTTAGATAAACAAAAAAATCTTCATTCATTTTCTCCATTTTCATTGGCTACGGTATAGACACAGTGAACCTACCCCATTCTTAACACAGCTTTAAAGTAGAATATGCTCTCTGCCTGTACTCGACAGGACTTAAACGATCTAATGACTCATGAGGTCTTTCAGTATTGTAAATGTTTATCCACGCCTCTGTATGCCAACGCACCTGATCGAGCGTCGTGAATAAATGCATATCCAACACTTCCTCACGGTAGGTTCGATTGAACCGCTCAATATAGGCGTTCTGATAAGGGCATCCCGGCTCAATAAAGTCAATCAGAATGCCTCGCTGCTGCGCCCACTGCGTGAACTCTGTGGAAGTAAACTCAGGCCCGTTGTCCGTACGAATACACTGCGGATATCCATGGGCTTCCCCAAGCTGATCTAAAAAGCGAGTCACCCGAATAGCGGGCAGACTCACCCCTATGTCGATGCCTAGCACCTCACGGTTAAAGTCATCTATCACGTTAAGTGTACGGAACCGACGGCGACCCGTCAGACCATCCGACATAAAATCAATTGACCAACTGCTTCGTGCCATGACCGGTTGCGTCAATGGCATCGGATGCCTTGCCGGTAAACGCTGTTTGCGTTTGCTTCGTAGCTGTAATCGAAGCTGATGATAGACGCGTTGTACGCGTTTATGATTCCATGTATGATCTAAGGCGCGTAAGCGGTCAAAACACTTCACAAAGCCCCAGCGAGGATGACGTTCGGTGAGCCTAAGCAAGACCTCTTCAACGAAACTATCGTCAACTTGGCGTTTACGGTAGTAATAAGCCGTGCGGCTAATACCGACTGCTTGGCAGCTTTTAACGATACTCACTTGATGCCTTGCCTGTAGGTCACGAGCCCAAGCCTTACGTGTTTCTACAGGCACTAGAGCTTTTTTATAATCTCCTCCTGCATTCGGGCCATCAAACTCAATTCAGCGTACATCTTCTTAAGCCGCTCGTGCTCTTGCTCAATCTGCCTAAGGCGCTTCAGCTCCGAGGCCTCAAGGCCATCATACTTGGAACGCCACTTGTAAAAGGTGGAAACAGCAATACCTTCTTGGCGACATAGTTCAGCGATAGGCTCGCCGGCCTCTGCTCGCTTTAATAAAGCAATGATCTGCTCTTCACGCTTACGTTTGCTCATTGTAAAACTCCTAATTATCAATTAAATTTTAAAGGAAATTTCTATATTTGAGCTGTATTAATTTAGGGGGTGGCTACCATATCCTTTTCAGTTATCTGGGGGGCAACAACAACGAGTAGGAATTGCTAGGGCACTTGCGATACAGCCTGAACTAATGTTGTTTGATGAGCCGACATCTGCACTAGATCCAGAGTTGGTGCAAGATGTATTAAATACCATGAAATCATTGGCAAATGAAGGCAGAACAATGGTTGTGGTAACGCATGAAATTAAGTTTGCGCTTGATGTGGCTGATGTGGTTGTTGTCATGGATAATGGAGAAATTGTTGAGCAAGGCTCACCGCAGCAACTTTTTTCTACTCCTCAACACGAACGAACCAAACGCTTCTTGCATCAAATCCGTATGGATTCATAGGGAGAGTGTTTCTAACCTAGAGTAGGGAGTTCACGCCAACTCCACTTACCTTCACTGCGGTAACGGTTCCAGTCAAAATAAGGACCAGGGTCTGTTTTGCGGACAGGAGCAATATGTTCATGTCCACGCACTGCACGTAATGGATAGTGGTACCGTAATAACGCAGAGAGTGCAGTTAGGCTACAATATTGTTCATCAGTAAAGGGTACATAATCACTTCCCTCAAGTTCAATACCAAGAGAAAAATCATTGCAGCCTGCTTTTCCTTCAAAGCTTGAAATGCCTGCATGCCATGCTTTGTTCTGCGTACTGACAAACTGAATAATTTCACCCGTACGACGAATGAGAAAATGAGCAGATACTCTTAAGTGAGCAATTTGTTGAAAAAAAGGATGGTCTGGAACCTGTAATTGATTCGTAAATAGTTGTTCAATATAGGGGCCACCAAAATTATTCGGTGGTAGGCTGATATTATGAATAATGAGCAGTCTTGCCTCTTCATTAGCAGGACGTTGGTTAAAGTTAGGAGAGGGAACAAGTCTAACCCCTGCGGATGGTACTAACCAACCATGACGATCTAAGTGTAAACTAGGGGAATTTGTTGTCATTCAGTTACTCCTGTCTCTTTGACTTTACAAGATAATTAAGCTGTGGTTGAATGACTACCCAACCGCTCATGTTCTTCATCACACCAGATATGACCATGTCTTATCAATGCTTCATGTTCAGGGATGTGTGTGCCACAGTACTCACATTTGACCATGGTAATCGTTTTTTTGAGTTGCTGATGTTGTTGTGCTTTAAGATAAGCCTCTTTTCGCTTGGCTGCTCTAAAATAGGCCAGTACACCAAAAATAAACGCAAAAAACAACAGAAACTTCATCGATGTAAATTCCTTTAGGTTTAAAATAAATTGATGCTTATTTTGTAATCAATTCTTCAAAAATAAAACGAGTACCCGTATAAGCTAGCATTAGTAAGCCAAAGCCTAGCATGGTCCAACGCAAGGCAATGCGTCCACGCCAACCCCACATCATTCGACCAAATAACAATATCCCAAAAATTAACCAAGAAATCAGGGTGAAAAAAGTTTTGTGATCATGTGGTAATAGCTGTCCTGTTAAGTCAATGGATACATACATACCACTTAAGATTGAGAGGGAGAGTAGGGTAAAACCAATCCAAATTAATCGAAATAATAAACGCTCTTGTACCATTAGCGGTGGTTGAGCATCTAGGATTCTAGAAACTAGGCTATTCGTATCAGAAAAATTTTGTGGACGATGTAAATAGTTATCTAAACCCGTCATAATCAATGCTTGTAATGCACTCAGTGCAATGAGGCTATAAGCAAATAATGAAATAACTAGATGTACCATAAATGTGTTGTTGTAAACGGTAATACTAGTACTATGTTCTGAAATAGGGAAGATGGCTGCTAATAGGCAAATGATAAAACCAATAGGTAGTAGTAATAATAAAAAACCCGTTAATCGAATAAAGTTACTTTCGACCCAATAAATCATTAGACCCAACCAAAGTGTGAAAGAGAGTCCAAGAGTCCAGTTTATTCGTATCATACCGTCAGCAAGCATACCAAGATGAATCGCAAAACCTTGAACAATAATTAAGCCAAATAGAATGATAGAAACCATTAAAGGACGCTTGGTAAGTGGTTTTTTTTGATATAAAGCCCACCAAATTGAGATTCCTAAGCCGAGATAAGCCAAAGCAGCCAGATAGTGCAATACAATAGCAGATGACATCATTATTGAAAAACGTCCTAAATAAGAATAAGTTTTTTTACAAGTATATCACTTTGCTTATTTGGGAAATCTGAACGAATACTTTGAAACGAATATGTTTGATAATTTAACTAACCGACTTTCCAAAATCATGCAAACCATGCGTGGTGAGGCACGACTAACCGAAGCTAACACCAAAGATATGTTGCGTGAAGTTCGTATGGCGCTGATTGAAGCAGATGTGGCCTTACCTGTGGTACGCGATTTTATAGAGCGTGTCAAAGAAAAAGCAATGGGTTTAGAGGTATCAACAAGCCTCAATCCGGGTCAAGCCCTTGTAGGCGTGGTTCATAAAGAACTCACAGCACTTATGGGTGGTGATCTAGGTGAAAATGCGAGTGAGTTATCCTTGGCAACACAGCCTCCAGCAATTATTTTGATGGCAGGTTTGCAGGGTGCCGGTAAAACCACGACAACAGGTAAATTAGCAAGGTTATTAAGTCAAGGGCTACTAAAAAAAAATGGTCGCAAGATTAGCGAGAAGAAGGTTTTAGTGGTGAGCGCTGACGTCTATCGACCAGCGGCAATTGAGCAATTAAAGACAGTAGCCTCGCAAGTGGGGGTTGATTTCTTCCCATCGGATGCTACTCAACGTCCTCAAGATATTGCCTTGGCAGCGGTTGATTATGCTAAACGACATTTCTATGATGTATTGCTAGTGGATACGGCGGGTCGATTAGGTATAGACGAAGCCATGATGAAAGAAATCGCTGAATTGCATCAAATCTTAAAACCAATAGAGACGTTATTTGTTGTTGATGCGATGCAAGGTCAAGATGCCGTGAATGTGGCAAAAGCATTCTCTGATGCTTTGCCTTTGACAGGGGTGGTATTGACTAAATTGGATGGTGATGCACGAGGAGGTGCTGCACTATCCGTGCGTCATGTGACAGGCAAACCGTTGAAGTTTATCGGTGTATCTGAGAAATTAGATGGTCTGGAAGCTTTCCATCCAGAACGTATGGCTCAGCGCGTATTAGGCATGGGTGATATTGTTTCTCTTGTGGAGCAAGTACAAAGTAATATTGATGTTGCTGAAGCCGAAAAAATGGCGAAAAAGCTCAAGAGTGGCGATCGGTTTGATTTAAATGATTTCTTAGAGCAACTTCAGCAAGTGAAAAAAATGGGTAGTATGAGTAGTTTATTAGAAAAACTACCCGGACAATTTGCCCAAGCCGCAAGTCAACTAAATCAAGGAGAGGCAGAAAAGCACTTACGTCGTACAGAAGGTATTATCCGTTCCATGACGCCAAAAGAACGTAGTAAGCCAGAGATTATCAATGGTAAACGTAAGCAACGTATTGCTGCAGGCGCAGGCGTACAAGTGCAAGAAGTGAATCGTTTACTAAAACAGTTTGATCAGATGCAAGGTATGATGAAACAGTTTAAAAAAGGTGGTATGGGTAAACTGATGCGAGGTATGGGCGCACTTAAAGGCATGGGTGGCTTGGCTGGTATGGGTGGATTTGGCGGTTTTGGTAAAAAACGCTAAATAATCTCTCGTGCTAAATAAAAGAGGCGAATGTTGTTTCAACATTCGCCTTTTCTCAATAGAGACTCAGTCTTGAGTCCTATTAAGGTAGAAAAATCATCTATCGGTTAAATTATAACGCAGGAATACGTAAAACTTGACCTGGATAGATTTTATCTGGGTGAGTTAACATTGGTTTGTTAGCTTCAAAAATTTGAGGATATTTGTTAGCATCACCGTACATTTCTTTAGCGATTTTAGATAATGTATCGCCTTTAACTACTGTGTAGAAACGAGACTCAGATGCTGGTTGAGCCACAGAAAGTTGATTGTCTACTTGAGCAACGCCTTGAGTGTTACCTAAAGCAATAGCGATTTTTTCAGCTACTTCGCTATTAGCTGCTTGACCTTTAACAGTTACTTTGTCGCCATCTACAGAGATGTCTAAGCCCTCAGCATCTAATTGATGTTTTGCAAGTTCTTTTTTTAAGTCATCAGCAGAAGCTGCATTGGCATCAGAGCCACCAAATAGTTTTTCACCAGCTTCGCGTAAGAAATTTAGAATACCCATTATTTTTCTCCTTTAGAAATAATGTTAAAAACAAGTATCTGTGTTTATTATGACTGAAGAATAAGACAAAACAAAGACCACTGATGTAAAGAATTGTGAATAATACACAATTATTAACGTTTATCGGCCCATTTATCCGTGGCGTCAATTAATGCTCTCATAATGCCAGGTTCGCTAAACGCATGTCCAGCATCATGGATTAATTGAAAATCAGCTTCTGGCCAAGCACGATGTAGTTCCCATGCCGTGTGCACAGGGGTACATGCATCATAGCGCCCTTGAATAATAATGCAAGGGATATGACGAATTTTATCCACATTATTAATAAGTTGATTATCTTCAAAAAAACCATTTTGCATAAAATAGTGATTTTCAATTCGAGCAAAAGCGACAACAAAGCTATCAGCAGAAAAATGGTTGGCTGTATCCTGATCAGGAAGTAGCGTAATCGTACGTCCCTCCCATTGTCCCCATGCAGACGCAGCAGCTAATTTTTCAGTTTCATCTTGACCTGTTAAACGACGATGGAAGGCGCTTAATAAGTCATGACGCTCATTTTCCGGGATAGGTTTGACATAGTCCTCCCAATAGTCAGGGAATAAATAAGAGGCACCTTCTTGGTAGAACCAACGGATTTCTTCTTTTCTTGCGGTGAAAATACCGCGAATAATGAGCTCGCTGACATGCTCTGGATAGGTTTCAGCATAGGCAAGTGCTAATGTAGAGCCCCATGATCCACCAAAAATCATGGCTTTTTCAGCCGCTAATATCTCGTTACGTAGGCGGTTAATATCTTCTACTAAATGCCATGTCGTATTGTTTTCAAGAGAGGCATATGGCAGAGATCGACCACAACCTCGTTGATCAAATAACATGATATGGTATTTTTCAGGATTGAAAAGACGGCGATGATTTTCAGTGCATCCTGCTCCTGGACCACCATGTAAAAAAATGACAGGCTTACCATTAGGATTACCACAGAGTTCCCAATAAATTGAGTGACCGTCATTAGTATCTAAATAGCCAGTTTTATAAGGTTCAATAGTAGGGTATAGCATTACTAATCCTATATGTCAGAATATAAAAAATTTTATTATCACGTAATGATAACGTGGATAGTAGATGTCAGTGTTTATTTTTTTGTAAACACTAAGTCCCATGAACTATGTCCTAAGCGAAATCCCCGAGTTTCAAATTTAGTTTGAGGACGATAATCAGGCTTGGGTGCATAGCCATCAGCCGTATTTTGTAGTAGGGGTTCAGCGCTTAGTACTTCAAGCATTTGTTCGGCATAGTTTTCCCAGTCAGTGGCACAATGAATATAACCACCAGTCTTAAGTCTTTCAGCTAAAAGTTTTACAAAAGGGGATTGGATTAGGCGGCGTTTATGATGTCGCTTTTTTTGCCATGGATCAGGGAAATAAATATGAATGCCAGCAAGACTCTCAAGGGGAATCATATGATTAACAACATCCACTGCATCATGTTGAATAATGCGCATATTTGTTAATCCTGAATTTTCAATGCGATTGAGCATTGAGCCTACGCCAGCATTAAATACTTCTACCCCTAGAAAGTTTTCATCCTTTCGTGTCAGACAAATTTTTTCTGTAGTTTCTCCCATCCCAAAACCAATCTCTAGAATAGTTGGCGCACTACGTTTAAATACTTGCTCAAAATCAAGTAACGTAGGGCTGTATGTAATTCCCCACTTTTGCATAAGTGTGTCGAGTGCTTGTTGCTGACCGGGTGTAATATGGGCACGGCGATGAACAAAGCTACGAATACGCCCAAATAAGGGATGTTTTCCGTCCTCTGTGGGTGCAGTATTTTCAGAAGTATCGTGATCCATATTAGTCATTTCTTGTTCTTTTGGCGTGTGGTGATTATTCATATAAACGATAAAAAGAGAAAGGGAACGATAGCCTAATCATATAGGCTATAGCTCCCTTGTGTAAATAGTAAAGGCTTAGCGAACTCGCATACCAGGTTGAGCACCGGGGAAAGGCTCTAATACATAAATACCGGGGTTAGACTTCTCATCAGCGTGGCTACCGGCCAACACCATGCCATCAGAAATACCAAATTTCATTTTACGAGGGGCCAAGTTGGCAACCATCACGGTTAATTTACCAATTAAATCTTCCGGTTTGTACATTGATTTGATACCTGAGAAGACATTGCGATGACGACCTTCACCCACGTCTAGTGTCAGGCGTAATAATTTATCAGAACCTTCTACATGTTCACAATTAACGATTTTGGCAATACGTAGGTCAATTTTAGCAAAATCATCAATAGTGATTGTGTCAGCGATTGCTTCGCCACCAGGTGTAGGTGTTTCTACGACAGGAGCAGGTGGTTCAAGTAAGGCATCTACTTGGCTCTCGTCCACGCGTTGCATTAAGTGCTTAAATGGACTAATCGTACGAGGAAGTTCGCTAGCATCTTTCCAAACAAAAGAGCGGTTTATCGCAAATAGCTCATGAGAAATACGCTCTGCTAAAGCAGGTAACACAGGACTTAAACAGATAGATAATGCTTTGAAGCTGGCGATGGCTCGAGAGCAAATGTCTTGTAATTGTGCTTTTGTTTCATCAGAAGCAGTACTAATTCCTTTGGCAAGAATCCATGGTTGAGCTTGGTCAAACGCTTGGTTTGCTTTATCAGCATAGCTCATGAGATGACGAATAGCACGACCATATTCACGATGTTCAAAGTCTGTACGAGCTGATTCAATGAGCTGTTCGATTTCTTGTGTGATATCAGCCTCATTACCAAGGTAAGCTAGCTGCCCATCAAAATGCTTACTAATGAAGTTGGCGGCTCGGCTAGCAATATTGATATATTTACCGATAAGGTCTGAATTAACGCGAGCGATAAAGTCATCAGGGTTAAAGTCAACGTCTTCCACTTTGGCATTTAGTTTGGCAGCAATGTAGTAACGCATCCATTCAGGATTCATCCCTAAATCAAGGTATTTCAATGGAGAAATACCAGTGCCACGGCTTTTAGACATTTTTTCACCACTCACTGTGATAAAACCATGGGCATTTAATTGATCTGGCACTTTTCGTCCAGAGAATTTCAACATGGCAGGCCAAAATAACGCATGGAAATACGTAATATCTTTACCAATAAAATGGATTTGTTCAGTATTACCTTCAGGGTCTAATAACGCATCAAAATCAAGCCCTTGTTTAGCGCAGTACGCTTTTAGTGAGGCTAGGTAACCGACAGGAGCATCTAACCACACATAGAAATATTTGCCTGGTTGATCAGGGATTTCAATCCCAAAATAGGGAGCATCACGAGAAATATCCCAGTCATTTAAGTTATTGTTACCAATGCTCTCACCAAGCCACTCACGTGTTTTACCCAATACCTCATTTTGCAAATGTTTATAACCAAATTTGCTAGAGCCTTGAGTCCACTCGTGCAAAAATTCTACACAACGACGATCCGATAAATTAAAGAAAAAATGTTCTGATGTTTTTAAAACAGGTGTAGCATTGCTTAATGTTGAGTACGGATTGATAAGTTCTGTTGGTGAATATACAGCACTACAGACCTCACAAGAATCGCCATATTGATCCTTAGCATGACATTTTGGACATTCCCCTTTGATATAACGGTCAGGTAGGAACATCCCTTTGACAGGATCATAGAATTGCTCAATAGTACGTTGGCTAATGAGATTATTGGCTTTTAATGCTTTGTAAATAAGTCCTGATAATTCTGTATTTTCAGGGCTATGAGTGCTATGCCAATGATCAAATTTGATATTAAACCCATTTAAATAGGTCGGGCGTTCTGCCGCAATACGAGCAACCAACTCTTCAGGTGTAATCCCTTCTTTTTCCGCCTTAAGCATAATCGGTGCGCCGTGAGCATCATCAGCCCCTACAAAATGCACGGTATGACCAGACATTCGCATTGCACGTACCCAGATATCGGCTTGAATATATTCCATGATATGACCAATATGGAATGAACCATTGGCATAGGGTAAAGCGGTAGTGACAAAAATAGTACGAGTCATAGTCTTAACGTCTTGTAAATATGCAAAGGTATGATTTTAAACGAAAACAGTCTATCTTTCATGTAAAGCTTGCTAGCTAGCTGAAAGTAATGCTGTTATTTTAGGTGAGAAAAACCACTATTTTATGGTAGGGCTTGTCCGTAGTACGTGTGAAGTGAACAATGTAGTAAGGTTGTCAGCAGCACGAACCCACCGAAGTGAGTTAGCAGAACATCGCTAACCACAGTAGAAACCCCTTGCATTCATGCAGGGGAGGATGTCAACTGTTAGTCTTCTTTCTGAACATTTCTTAATTCAACATCACTAATTTCTTGTGCTTTACGGCGACTATAGTTAGGCTGACGAAAACGCTCATTAAATTGTGTTTGCGTGGCTTTAGCTCTAGTTCGTTGTTGTTGCCAATAGTCAGAGGCAGAGAATTTTTTGCCTCTAATAGTATATATAAGATACATAATGGCAAACGTTATCACCCCAATCACTAAAAAAGAAAACGTGATAAAGAGACCAACTAAGGTAAATATAAAAAATAAAAATCCTCTCAGTAGTTGGTTAAGCGCATCCATAGATTAAAACTCCTATAACATTGGGGTGTTTAGCGACAGTAACGTACAAACACGGTATGATTGTGTCTTATTTTACACCTTTTGGGGAAAGTAACATGTCAGCACAATTAAATTCCGCCAGCATTTTAGAACAATTAAAACAGCTCAAGGACCCTTTGATAGGGGTTCCTATTGGTCATAAATTTAAACAGGATGATATTCGTTTAGACGGCAGTGTCGTGCATCTTCGATTTTTGCCTGGATACCATTTAAATGACCAAGATGTCGCTGGGTTATATGCTCAGTTTCAACAATTATTAGAACCATTGGGTGCAACAAATGTACGCTTGGAGCTTATAACTGGGGTACAAATACATAAAGTTCAAGATGGTCTAAAACCAATTGAAACAGTCAAAAATATTATTGCTGTAGCGAGTGGCAAGGGTGGTGTAGGGAAAAGTACAACAGCGGTTAATCTTGCCGTAGCACTGGCACAGTTTGGTGCAAGAGTAGGGGTGTTGGATGCCGATATTTATGGACCTTCTCAGCCTATATTGTTAGGGGTAAAAGGCAAGCCAGACATTAATCAAAAACAACAAATGGTGCCGCCGAAAGCTCATGGTGTATGGGTGAACTCGTTTGGTTTTTTAATTGAGGAAAATCAGGCGGCTATTTGGCGTGGACCTATGGTTGTGCAGGTAATGAATCAGTTATTAACTATGACAGCGTGGCCTGATTTGGATTATCTTATCGTTGATATGCCACCAGGGACAGGAGATATTGCTTTAAGTTTGGCACAAAAAGTTCCTGTTGTCGGTAGTGTGATTGTGACTACGCCTCAAGATATTGCTTTATTAGATGTTCGTAAAGGAGCATCTATGTTTGAAAAAGTCAATGTACCCGTCTTGGGGATTGTAGAAAATATGAGTGTGCATATTTGTAGTCATTGTGGTCATGCAGAGCATATTTTTGGTGAGGATGGTGGTAAACGATTAGCACAAGAGTTGCAGTTAGATTACTTAGGAGGATTGCCGCTTGATATCAAAGTAAGAGAAAATTCTGATCGAGGAACACCTATTGTTGAAAGTGAACAACACAGTGAAATAAGTCGTATTTATCAACAATTAGCTCGTAAAGTAGCGGTAAATGTTTCAAATTTAAAAAAGGATATGGCACATAAATTTCCATCAATTGTGGTAAAACGGTAAAATTAAGAATTATTCGCTTTTATCACAGAGAATGAGAACAGCCCAAGTCATGATGTGGGCGGGGATTCTTTCACTGTCTTGCACAATTTGTGTTAAGGCAGCGGAAGAGCCCGTCACTAATAAAAAACCAGAAGTTGTTATTGATCCCAGTGGATTGCCTCCAGATGTATTAACTGCTGTTAATAAAGGGGTTAATGTTATTGTGCGCCAAGCCGACGATCAAGATGCCGGTGAGGCGGCGCGTATTCGTCGCAAGGGACATGAGGCTGTTGTTTCTGCGTTAGCAACAAAAGGTTATTTTAATCCTGTCGTTACCTTAGAAGTTGGGGAAGATATTGGTGGTGATACTTGGGATGTGTCTATTGAGCCAGGAGAAATTTCTGTGGTTCAATCGGCTAATAATGCGTTTACAGGACGGATTGCTGATCCAGAATATGCTAGCCGTGTAAAGCAATTACGCGATAATTGGAAACTCCCTGTTGGTAAAAACTTTATTAATGCCGACTGGAGTAAAGCCAAGACAGATTTGATTGACAAGGTTCAAGAAGAAGACTTCTATTTTGCACGCATGATTCGTTCTCAAGCTGTGGTGGACCCTGTCGCTTCAAAAGTCGATACGGTCACTGTAGTGGATAGTGGTCCTAGTGTCACCCTAGGACATGTTGAGGTTTTGGGACTGAGGCGAGTCCCAGTTAGCGTGATTAATCGTTATATCCAATATGAACCTGGTTTACGCTATACACAAGAGCAACTAGAAGAATGGCAATCTAGACTTCAAGCAACAAATTATTTTAGAGGGGTTTTTTTAAAAGTAAAAAATCCTGAAGATGAGGCGATTTACGCCGAAAGAACAGCACAACTCCCACTAGAGGTCAAAGTGACGGAGGCTCCTGCACGGACTATCACAGGATCACTGTCGGTGGATGATTCAGTAGGTATACGAGGTGAGGTTTTATATCGTCATAATATTGTCTGGGGCTTGCCGGTAACGATGGAAACTGGTGCTGGTGTTGACCTTGATAATCAACGAGCTTTCTTGGACTTTTATTTACCTCCTAATCAAAATGGTTCAGTTGATAGCTTTGGTATTATGGCAAGGCATTCTGATGTACAAAATGAAGAGGTCACTCGCGTGGGAATTGGTTGGCGACGTAAGCGAGAGTTTAAGTTGGATTCTCAGAGTAATGTCGAATTTGAGAATAATTGGGCATTGATGGCAAATTATGATATGGTTAAGCGGAAGAATGACCCAGTTAATCCAGAATTTAAATTACCCTCTCTTGTTGCAACATACGATATTTTGCGTCGAGATGTAGATGATAAATACAATCCACGCTCTGGGAATTTATTTGCGATGGGGGTAGGGATTGGTCATAACTTAAAGCAAAGAAAAAACTTCTATCGGGCTTCTGCTCGTGGTCAATTATGGTTCCCTGTTGGTAAAAGAGACATTATTACGGTGAGAGCTGAAGTGGGGCATGTGTGGGCAGGGGATAATACCATTTTTCCAGATGATTTCGGCTATCGCACTGGTGGGGCAAGAACCATTCGTGGCTATAAATATTATGGCATTGGTGAAAAAGCAGGTGATTCAATCATTGGTACACGTGCTTTAGCTGTGGCAAGTACAGAGTATATGCATTATTTTGATGATACATTTGGAATGGGTGTTTTTGTTGATGTCGGTGATGCAGCTCGTCGTTTCAAAGATATGAAACTGAAAGTAGGTACAGGTGTTGGTGCCCTAATTAAAACACCCGCTGGACCATTAAATTTAGACCTAGCCTATGGGCATTATGACAAGAAAATTCGACTACATTTTTCTCTAGGCATCGCATTCTAAACATACTATGATCAGAAAATCACTCAAATATTTAGGTACCTTCCTCCTTGTTTTTTTGATAGTGCTGCTACTGTTAATTGTTTGGCTATTGGGAACAAATACAGGGGCAAAGATCTTATTCAACCAGATACTTCCTTTGGTTGGGGTCAAAGCAGATGCGATAGAGGGGTCTGTATGGAATGGATTAAAAACAGGAGATTTTACCTTTACTTCACCAAGTATAGAGGTTCATGCAAAAGATGTTTATATAGATGCCAAATGGTCTGAATTATGGGATAAAAGAGCATATATTAATGCAATTGAAGTGGGTGATTTACAGGTTAAATTACTCCCCACAGAGCAACGGCAGACCAGTGGTGATGCACCCTTTTCCTTACCAAAGTTACCAGTAGATATTGATGTTGACAAGCTAAAGCTAGGTAAATTTACTTTGATTCAGGCGGATGGTAGTCAGCTTCCCATTGGGCTGGGTAATTTAGAATTAAGTGGCGTACAGTGGAATGGTAAAAATGCGGCTATTAATTTAAATAGCTTAGAAATTACTCATGATTACTCAACCACGTTGTTGGATGGTTATCTAAAACTTTTAGATATGAACAACTCAGATATTCCTTTGGATTTGGTGTTAAATACTCATAATAACACAGGGAATACATTGTCTCCCTTATGTTTAAGTCCTAGTATTAAGGCCGCTATTGAAGCTAAAAAAGATAATATTGAATGCCATTTGGATTTAGGTCTTAAAGCCAATGGGACATTGAAAAATTTAGCGTTAGCACTGAAAGGATCAGCAGATGAGGTTGATTTAAGTGCAGATGGTCGTGTTAATTTATTTGCCCCATTGATTTTAGAACAATTAAAAGCAACATTTGAAATTGCAGAAGGTTTGCATGTTAAGACCGATGTGCATTCAGAAATGGTGGATGATAAGGTTCAACATTTAACCGCTGATGTGTCTGTTGATGGCGCAGATTTACAAAAAATTATGCCGAATTCAAAAGTAGCAGCTACAGCTCATTTTGAGACTAAGGCGACTGGCTTTGAACAATGGCAAACAGTATTGTTGCAAGCTCAATTAGCAGAGGGAAGTCGTTGGAATAGTCAACCAGCTCAAGGAACGGTAGATATTGCTTTAGATTTAAATCAAATGTTTACCCCTGCTGCGGTGGCTGATGGTGCTGAACAAACAGAGCAAATGCAGGGGTGGGCGCTAGAGGATTTACAGCTCGAAAAAGCGAATATTAATCTCACGATAGGCAAAAATAGCATTATCACCGATGGTAGATTAGGACAGGCGAATGATGTATTCACAGTGAAAGCGAATTTGCCTGAGTTATCGCAACTATACCCCAATGTAGGAGAAGCGGCACAAGTAGAAGCAAGGCTTAAGGGTAGTCTGCGTCATCATCAATTAGAGGCTAATGGCGTTTATACACCCGGTAAAACCCAAGAGTTAGGTGATGCACCTATTCGTTTTAGTTTAGCGGGAGATAGTCAGCTAACTCATATTCTCCAAGATTTACACTGGAAAGGAGATTTGACTCGTTTAACAGTCAAGCACGCTAATTATGAACTAGAAACTGATGGTAATTTGCAGGCAGAAGTGATTACCAAACCGACATTAACTTGGCAAGCTGGTGAGGCACTTATTCATTTAAAACAGCCTAATGGTAAAGTGACGACAATTCATCATCTTGCCTCATCGCAAAAAGAAGGTAATATCAGCTCAAAAGGTGAAGTGAAAGACTTAGCCATTGAGAATAGTACCTATGATGCGAATTGGGATTTTAATAAAAATCCCCAAATGAATGCGCAGCTTCATCTTGTCCGTCAAGGTGGTGAAGAGCCTAAACCTTTACAAAAAAATCCTTTTGCTAATCTCAAAGACCTTACTATAGATCTTAAACCAACAGACACCGCAGATGTTTACACAGTGGTGGCTAATGGCAGTGGTGAAAAAACAGTTATTGACAGTAAAGTTATTTTAGATTTAAACAAACCATTAGTGCTTAATGATGGGATATTTGATATTCAGCTATCTGACGGGACCTTGTTAAAAGGACATGCCACTATTCAAAACAGTAGTGAGCAAAATGGTTTAATAGATATAGATTTAACCACCAAGCATTTTGATTTAGGCAAATGGAGCTTTGGTGCAACACCACCCGCTATTTTAAATGGTGATATCAAAGGCAAGATTAATCTATCAGCAGATAATCAGTTGGTGAATGCGACAATTAATGCTCAGTTTGATGATACGAGTCGTTGGAACAAGCAATTACTCAAAGGGAAGGTCGACCTCGTTGTACATCAAAAAGAGACAACGGCGGATACGACTGAACATAATAACAGTAAAGGTTTTAACCCAAAATTATATTGGGCAGAGAAAGCGAATATTAACCTTGTCATTGGTAAGAACCATATCATCACCGATGGGGCATTTGGTAAGGCTGGGGATGTATTAACGTTAGATATCAATGCACCTATCTTTGAACAAATCTATCCGGGGCTATCTGGTGGCGCAATGGCTAAGGGACTACTCAAAGGTTCAATTGAACAGCATGCCTTAGATGTGAATGCTAGTTATGTGGCAAAAGGGGCGCTTTCACCTAAAAATCCAGAGTATATGACCGCGAAATTGATAGGTGACGGTGGTTGGAAAACGCTCGAACAAGGCAAAGAAGGTTGGTCTGGCAAGATTACCACCCTAGGAGCGAGTTATCAAGGTTTTGCGCTTGAGCAACCACAGACCTTAACGCTTAGTGTTGTGCCTGCGGGTGAAAATGGACAACCTGAATGGCAAGTCGGTCAATCTACCTTGAAATTGACGTTGCCCGGTAACCATTATGTGGATATACAACAACTTGGCTCTACAGGTAAAAATGGCGAATGGACGACTAAAGGGGAAATCAAAGGTTTTGTTATTGATAAGAAATTTTTAGATCAGTTGGATAAATTACTTGGACAAAGTGAGAGTCAGAGTGAAAACCAACGTGGCGGGATTATTGTGAGAGAAAAAAATCCTGTAAAAGTTTCTCAGCTAATTTTTGATGCAGACTGGGATATTGGTTTTAAGAAAAGTTTGCAAGGCCATGCCAATATTGTTCGTCGTTCAGGAGATTTAGTTCTTCCTTTAAAGCAACCATTGCCATTAGGGCTGAATAACTTAAGTTTAAAAGCCACGTTTAATCCAACAGGTGGATCAAATAGTACGATGAATGCACAACTACTTTTTGATACCAATGATAAAGGTAATGCTAAAGTGACGGTGGAAACTAAGTTCAATGGCTTAACACCTAATCTGAAAGGAGGCACTCAGCTAAAAGCCGTAGGCTCTATGAAAGAAATTGCTTGGGCATCTGTCTTTACCGATGATCTTTTGTCTCTAGGTGGTGCTGTTGATTTTGATGTGAGTTTAAAGTCCTTAGCTAATGGTCAATGGCATTCATCCGGTTATTTGAATGGACGAGACCTAAAAATCATTGAGGCTGAAAATGGCATTCGTTTGTTAAACGGTACGGCAAAAATTAATTTTGCTAATAATAAGGTACAAATTGATCAATTTTACTTTCCTTCGGTGATTCGTATTACGCCTAAAGAGTGGCGTACCCGTCAATGGATTGAAGAAAATCCTCCTGCTCAGAACGGTAGTTTAAGTGCAACGGGACAATGGGATATTGCCTCCTCCAAAGGGAGTATTGCTCTCTTGTTTGACCATTATCCTATTATTCAACGAGCGGATCGTTTTGCGATGATGAGTGGCAATATCACTATTGGGGCTAATTTACCTAAAATACAGTTAGAGGGTAAATTAACTGCTGATGCAGGATGGGCAAGCGTTGATATTAGTGACGGTGTGCCAGCTGTAGATGGTGATGTGATTGTGCTTAAGCCGGGACAGAAAGTATTACAGCAAGAACAGTCCAACTCTTCTGAAAATATGGAGATGAATTTGACCGTTGATTTAGGTCCTCGTTTTTACCTAGTAGGGTTGGGATTGAACTCTGGTTTGGTGGGATCACTTACCTTGGTACAGCATCATGGCAAATTAACGGCTGAGGGTCAGTTCCGAACACGTGGTGGTGCGATTGAAGCCTATGGTCAACGTTTACAAATTGCACGTGGTGATATTTCATTTGGAGGAAATATTACTAATCCAACCTTGAATATTGAGGCTGTTCGTCGTGGCTTAGATGTTGAGGCAGGTTTGCGAGTGATTGGGACGGCAAAAAAACCAAAAATTACCTTGGTATCCTATCCTGAAGTAAGTGAAGTAGAGAAATTGTCTTGGTTGATTATGGGACGAGGACCTGATAGTAGTGGTGCTGACTTAGCATTATTATTCTCTGTGGGCAGTTCATTATTAGGTGGAGAGGAGCCTTTTTATCGCCAAATTGGTATTGATGAAATTGGTGTGCGTGGTGGTACTGTAGGTGAAGCAAATAATATTTTACCTAAACGTACTGTTGCAGATAGTACAGCCTATAATGGTTATGATGAGAGTAACCAGCTATTTTATGCAACCAAAAAATTTGGTGATGCATGGACAGTGAGTGTAGAGCAGGCCTTAACAGGAAGTGGTACTGTTGTTCGTGGTAGTTATAAACTACTAAAACATTTAACGGCTAACGTTAAAGCAGGGACAATTAATGGCTTAGAACTCTTGTATAAGAGAGTATTTAAAGATTAATAAATTTGAAACTAGGTATCTGTCACTAACTATTGCAAATACAGTTAAAATACCTGCATTATTTTTAATGAGAAAAGAGCATGAGCATAAAAAATGATCGTTGGATTCGTGAGCAAGCAGTAAAAGGGATGATTGACCCATTTGAACCCGGACAAGTACGTAGTGTGAATGATCAGAAAATCGTTAGCTATGGTACGAGTAGCTATGGTTATGACGTGCGTTGTGCAAGAGAATTCAAAATTTTTACTAATATCAATTCGACCATTGTTGATCCTAAGCAATTTGATGAAAAATCGTTTATCGATTTTGAAGGGGACGTGTGTATTATTCCTCCTAACTCCTTTGCACTGGCGAGAACAGTCGAATATTTCCGCATTCCAAGAGATGTATTAACGATTTGCTTGGGTAAGAGTACCTATGCACGATGTGGGATTATTGTGAATGTGACACCGCTTGAGCCAGAATGGGAAGGGCATGTCACCTTAGAGTTTTCGAATACAACCCCATTACCTGCCAAAATTTATGCAAATGAAGGATGTGCACAGTTCCTCTTTATTGGAGGCAACGAAGTATGTGAAACATCTTATAAAGATCGTGGCGGTAAATATCAAGGACAACAAGGCGTAACGTTACCACGTACATAATATATGTATTAATAATACGTCAGGTTAGTTGCTCATATGTTAGACGGTTATGAAGTAGTCAGAGCAGCGATCAAACTAAAAAAGAGTTGTTAATAAACGTGTATTAATAATGGCGTATATTAAGGCGTGAATACGACTAATTATTGGAGTGAAGAATGAAGTTTCGTTTCCCTA
Source organism: Pelistega sp. MC2 (assembly GCF_900099475.1). Lineage (NCBI taxonomy): Bacteria > Pseudomonadati > Pseudomonadota > Betaproteobacteria > Burkholderiales > Alcaligenaceae > Pelistega > Pelistega sp. MC2. The sequence goes on from NZ_LT628275.1 coordinate 327,795, forward strand.
TTGTGATTATTGATGAGGACTATCGCGCAGAAAGTGCCTCTGGTTTGGGTATTCGTGCCTTAGCCGAAGCGATTGAAGAAGAAGGTGTAGAGGTTCTTGCTGTCACAAGTTATGGTGACTTAAGTTCATTCGCACAGCAACAAAGTCGTGCTAGTGCATTTATTTTATCCATTGATGATGAAGAATTTGACGTGGATTCTCCAGAAGATGTCGCCCAAGCCATTAAGAATTTACGCCAATTTATCGGTGAGTTACGTTTCCGTAATGCGGATATCCCTATTTATTTATATGGTGAAACACGTACTTCGCAGCATATTCCAAATGATATTCTTCGTGAGTTGCATGGCTTTATCCATATGTTTGAGGATACGCCTGAGTTTGTGGCAAGACATATTATTCGTGAAGCGAAAAGCTATCTTGATACCTTAGCGCCACCATTTTTCCGTGAATTAGTGAAATATGCTCAAGATGGTTCTTATTCATGGCATTGCCCTGGTCACTCAGGCGGGGTAGCGTTTTTAAAAAGCCCAGTAGGCCAAATGTTCCACCAGTTTTTTGGTGAGAATATGTTGCGAGCTGACGTCTGTAATGCGGTAGAAGAGCTTGGACAATTATTAGACCATACAGGTCCAGTGGCAGAGTCAGAACGAAATGCGGCACGTATTTTTCATGCGGATCACTGTTATTTCGTGACAAATGGTACCTCGACATCTAATAAGATTGTTTGGCACGCCAATGTGGGGGCAGGAGATGTCGTGCTTGTGGATCGTAACTGTCACAAGTCTATCCTACATGCCATTACCATGATTGGTGCTATTCCTGTATTCTTACGCCCAACACGCAATAATCTTGGGATTATTGGACCTATTCCGTTGGAAGAGTTTGAACCAGAAAATATTCGTAAAAAAATTGAGGCTAACCCATTTGCTCGTGAAGCCGTCAATAAAAATCCACGTATTTTGACCTTGACGCAAAGCACTTATGACGGCGTCATTTATAACGTTGAAATGATTAAAGAAAAATTGGGTAGCATGGTAGATACCTTGCATTTTGATGAGGCGTGGATTCCTCATGCGGCATTCCATGAGTTTTATCAAAATATGCATGCGATTGGTGAAGGGCGCCCTCGTCATAAAGATTCAGTGGTATTTGCGACTCACTCAACGCATAAACTATTGGCGGGTATTTCGCAAGCGTCACAAATTATTGTCCAAGAGTCGGAAAATCGTAAGTTAGATCGCAATATTTTCAATGAAGCTTTCTTGATGCATACCTCAACATCACCACAATATGCGATTATTGCCTCATGTGATGTCGCGGCAGCCATGATGGAGCCTCCGGGTGGAACAGCCTTAGTAGAAGAGAGCATCAAAGAGGCATTAGACTTCCGACGTGCTATGCGTAAGGTAGCTTCCGAATATGGACGTGATGATTGGTGGTTCAAAGTATGGGGGCCTAACCGTCTCGCAAGTGAAGACATTGGTACCCAAGAAGATTGGTTCTTGGAGTCAGATGCCGAGTGGCATGGCTTTGGTAAGCTTGCCGAGGGCTTTAATATGTTAGACCCAATTAAGGCAACCATTATTACCCCGGGTTTGGATGTGTCAGGTAACTTTGCTGAACGTGGTATTCCGGCGTCACTTGTGAGTAAATATCTAGCAGAGCATGGTATTGTGGTTGAGAAAACAGGTCTTTATTCATTCTTTATCATGTTCACAATTGGTATTACAAAAGGGCGTTGGAATACCTTACTGACTTCTTTACAACAATTTAAAGATGATTATGATCGTAATCATCCGCTATGGCGTGTGATGCCAGATTTTTGTAAAGCTTTCCCACAATACGAGCGTATGGGGCTTGCTGATCTATGTCAGATGGTACATCAAGCTTATCATGAGCATGATGTGGCACGCCTCACGACAGAGGTTTACCTCAGTGATATGGTACCTGCGCTAAAACCATCGGATGCGTTTAATCGTATGGCACACCGTAAAGTCGAGCGTGTTAGCATTGATGACTTAGAGGGCAGAGTGACAGGCGTATTACTCACGCCATATCCTCCGGGCATCCCATTATTGATTCCCGGAGAGCGTTTTAATAAAACAATCGTTCAATATTTACAATTTGCACGTAAGTTTAATGAACAATTCCCTGGGTTTGAAACATTTATCCATGGTTTAGGTAGTGAAACCTTAGCCGATGGATCAATACGTTTATACGTTGATTGCTTAATAGATGAATAATACGTGAAAACGTTTGATGTAATCATTATAGGCGCAGGAGCGGCAGGCATGATGTGTGCCGCTCAGGCAGGTTTGCACGGGCTCTCTGTCTGCTTGATTGACCATGCACAGAAGCTTGGTGAAAAAATACGTATCAGTGGCGGTGGACGCTGTAACTTCACCAATAGTGGAGCAACGTGGGAGAATTATGTTTCACAAAATCCACGCTTTGCACGCTATGCCTTGACCGACTATACCCCCGATGATTTTTTGGCATTGCTTGCCGAGTATAAGGTAGCGTGGCATGAAAAACATAAGGGGCAGTTATTTTGCAATGATAGTAGTCAGCAGATTATTGATGTCCTTTATAACGAATGTGTACGAGCCAAGGTGTGTTGGCAGATGCCTTGCACAGTGAATGCTATAGACAAACAAGAAAACCATTTCTTAATCCAGACAAATAAGGGAGATTTTCAGTCACGAACGTTAGTCATTGCTACAGGAGGCATGGCAGCTCCTCCCATTGGCGCCACGGATTTTGGCTTAAAAATTGCTCGACAGTTTGGTCATAAGATTATAGAGCCTAGACCTGCACTTGTTCCCTTAGTATTTGATGGAGAGTATTGGCAAGCTTATAGCCATTTAGCCGGCGTATCGCTTGAGGCGTGCCTATCTACAGGTTTAGATAAAAAAGCCACAAGATTTGTAGAGGATATCCTATTTACGCATAAAGGATTATCTGGGCCGGGCGTGCTACAAATTTCCTCTTATTGGGATGGCAGTAGCCCTTTATACATTGATTTATTACCTCAAATTGATATTGAAAATATTCTTTTGACAAATAAGGCGGGTAGCAAACAACAATTACAAACACTCTTAAGTGACTATTTACCTAAGCGCCTAGTCCTACATATCTTACACATGCTAGGTATTTCAGAGCAGCAAAAATGGGCGGAAGTATCCGATAAATTACTAAGGCAAGTAGCTATGCAGATTAAACAATGGCAAATTACGCCCAAAGGAACAGCCGGCTACAAAAAGGCAGAGGCAATGCGAGGAGGTGTCTGTGTGGATGAGTTGGATCAGAAGACAATGCAAAGCAAGAAAATATCAGGGCTGTACTTTATTGGTGAAGTGATGGATATCACAGGATGGTTGGGAGGCTATAACTTCCAATGGGCATGGTCAAGTGGCTATGTTTGTGCACAGAGTTTGCAAACTATCGCTATACATCGATGACCTTCTTCTAAAGGTTGGTGTGTTACGGCACAATCTGCTAAAAACGTAGAAAAGCTTAAAGTGTATCTTTTTTGTCACAGAAAAGATGCGCTTATTTTTTTATGTATTTTGGTTTTTCTTGAAAAAAATCATTATTAATCAACTGGTTATTTTTTTTTTTTTTTTTTTTTATAAATTGCGGACGGGTTGACAATTATTAAATTTTTGTTTTTTTGTACAACATGTTATAAGAAGGGATGTAACCAATAGAAATAATTATAAGTGGGTTGTATTACTTTGTAGTGAGTTTTTTCAATATTAATCATTGGCGCTAGCTTTTAGGATTTTCTTATGAATAAGATTTATCAATCAAAATATTGTGCCAAAACAGGTACGTATGTTGCAGTATCAGAATTAACACAGACTAAAGGAAAAACAAAAAATAGTGTTTTTGTTCAATCATTACTTGCTCTTGCTTTGGGGATAAGTGGCTCTAGTGCATGGGCGGCACAATGTACTACATTAACTGGCTGGGCTGGTGGTACATGTGAGATTTATGAGAATTTAAATTATACCAGTCCAGTTGGATGGATGTCGATTATTTCTGCACGGGGCAATACTAGAGCAGGTGCTGTTAAGACAGTGGTCAAAAGTGCGACTGATGCTAGTTTGGGTGATTTTGTCGCTGTCTCTAATACATCTTCCCCGAGACGTGCTGATTATGGAAGTACAGGGTTTGGGGTAAGTACTGGCTCGTTAACAGCAAATGATTTATCGGTAAAATTAACACCAGAGTCAGGGAAAGTGGTTAGGGTTTTTGGGGCAACAGCATGGAGAGGTGGTGAAATTACTGCCAGGAATCTTAATGCAGATGTTACGTTTGCTAGAGAAAAAACTGATATACGTGGACCTATTGAGTCTTATGCGGTACAAGTGGGAACAGCTATTGTCGGAGAGGATAATTTAGCGACAGCGACCTCAAAAATAACGGTAGAAAATGCTGATTTGAAGATTACCAATACGGCAGCAACAACAGATCAATATACTGGTAGTTGGGCATTTCTTTATCATGGACGCTATCAACTATCTGGTATTCGTGTGATTCGTAATGAAGGATTGACAGGTTCTAATGCTATTTTTGAGTCAACAGGAAAAGTGACGATTAACGCCTTTGATAGTAGCACATCAAATTCGGGGACTTATATTAATGGGATTTATGTTTCAGGGGTAGATAATAAAGTATTATTGAATGATTCAGATATCACTATCGGTAAGTCTGGTAGTGATTCTGCTGCTTTAAAAATTGGTAAGTTACGTCAAACAGGGACTGGTGGGTCAGATATTGTTTCAAAAGGCAATATGGTGCTAGATACAACAGCTGAAAGCAAAGCCGTTACTGTACGATTATTGGGTGATAATTCACAATTAATTGCCAATGCAGATACGAGTAGTGGAGTCTTTAAGTCTGCAGGTATTGCTATTGATTATTCTTCTACGGATGTTGTAGCATCGGCTGCATCGCAGAACCAGAAGGTATTATTAAAAAATACACAAATTACTACATTAGATGAAAGTAATGGTACAAAAAATGTTTTACCATTAATCAATGTAAATGCAGGTACTGCATCTAAAACCACCACAGCATTGTTTGAGTTAAGTGGCGATAATAGTAGTGCAAAGGCATCTAACTATGGGTGGCTAATAGACGTTAAGAAAAATGCAACTTTAATGGTCAATAATACGGATAAAGGCTCTATGACGGGCTTGACTAATATTGCATTAAATAGCACAGGTAATGCACCAGATGTTTCTCAACTAACGGCTAACTTAGACAATGGTTTTACATGGAATTTAAATAAGAAACAAGCTGGGGACTCGACGCCTGAATCAACCACAGCAACATTAACAAATTTAAATCTCAATAATCAAGCGGTACTTAATGGTGCTTATGATGCTACAGGGAATAATAATTACACGGTTAAAACATTATTAGCAGATGGCTCAAAAGGACTCGTTAACAGTGATAATGGTATCGTCACACTTAAAAATGCTCAAGATACTGACAAACTCACTATTGATGGTAACTACAATGGCATAAATAAAGCAAGTTTAGTATTAGATACTCAGTTAAATGATGATTCTACTGATGTAGGAGGTTCATCTAAAACGGACTTCTTGCATATCACGGGAGACTCGACAGGACAAACAGAAGTTGAGGTTAATAATACAACGGGTTTAGGTGCTCATACTCAAAAAGGTATCCGTGTGATTCAAGTCGATGGGACATCTACAGGATCGACAGATCAAACGTTTAATACCGGTAGTTTTGTCTTAAAGCAAAATCCTAACTTAAGAGGTATTTTCCAGAACGCACGTCTAGTCTCTACGGGTGGTGCAGATAAACAGAAATGGGGCTATGGCTTATTCTATGGTAGTCAAGCGCCTGTACAATTTGTAGACTGGCAAACAAAACGTACAGTGTTAAATGGCAATGCTATTCCAGCAGGTATTGCATTAACACCAGAAGAAGAGAAGAGTTGGTTCTTGCGTAATATCGGCTGTGTAGATGGTTCTCACACCGTTAGTGGTGGCTCTAGTGCAGCAGAAGATGGTTTAGGTTGTATTACGCCAGATATCATTACGGTGGATACAGGAGCAAGCGTGACGGCTCATGCTGGAGTTAATGATGCAGGTAATGTAGAAGGTGCTGGTGATAGTGATACGATTACTATTAAAGGGTCAGTTGCTGGTGGCGTTTATGGTGGTAATGATGGCTTGGATGACAGCGCGGCTGAGGATACTGGTGATAAGATTCTGATTACTGACGGCGCAACTGTCGGTGGTGTTGTGAATGGTCAGAAAGGTGATGATGAGATTACGATTAACCAGACAGCAACGGTGGCAGGCAATGTGTTGGGTGAAGACGGTGATGATACGGTAGAGTGGGCAGATAGTTCAAGTATCGGTGGTATGAATTTAGGTATTGGGTCTGACTTAGCTAATGTGTCTTCGACAAAATATTCTGGTAATCAAACGTTATTATTGGACGGTGGAGATGATACATTGTCTAGTGATGGTTGGGTGGATACACTTAATCTCAATAATGTGAAGGTAGCTACCAATGGCGACAAACTTAAAAATTGGGAAATTATTAATCTTAATGGTAGTACAGCCTTAGATTTATCAGGAGATTTAGTTACAGGTAAAGAAAAGGGAGTGACATTTAGAGGGGCGACGGTTAATTCAGGTTTAACGATTGGCACAGAGGCTATTCTTGCCACAAAAGGTAATGTCAATATTACTGGTGATGTTTATAACAATAACATTATTGATATGAACAAGGATAGTACATTACGTCATGCAACACTAGCCATTAATGGTGACTATGTTGCTGGGGCAAAAGCACTATTAAAAATGAATACGCTCTGGAATGCACCTGGGGATATTGAGATTGAAGGTGGTAATGACTCAGTATCAGATGTGTTGCATATTAAAGGAAAAGCATCGGGTATTACAAAAGTTATTCCTATTGCAGCAAATGGTACAGAAAACTTTATTGATGGCAATGTTGATTTGGCAACAGCAACAACTGCATCAAAAACGGTGACGAATGAGGACGCGTCCATCGCTTATCCTAACGCAACCTTAATTGGAATTAAAACAACAACGAAAACGACAATCAATACGCTACCTGTTGTGATTGTTGACCAAGGTAATCAAGCAGGTCAGGCTAATTTCATCGGCATGGCAGATACAGCAGGTGCTGGGGAAGTTCTTCTAACTTACCAAGATAAGAGTAGTGGGGTACGTAACTATTATTGGACAACTACGTTAGAAGATACAGAGACAAATTATCAGTGGGTGCCTTTGGAGCCAGGGGTAGTGACCCCTCCGGTTAAACCACCAGTTGAACCGCCGGTGACGCCAAAACCACCAGTAGAGCCGCCAGTGAAGCCAAAGCCAGTGCCTATTTATAAACATCCTGTTTCAGGTGTGGTTCAGATGCCTCAAGTAAATATGGAGCAAGGTTTTGCTGCGATAGGGACTCTACATGAGCGTAGAGGGGATGGAGCCACAATGGCTTGGGATTCTTGCGGTTGTATTGCTGAAAATGCAAAAGGTCAAGTCTGGGGGCGTATGTTTGGGAAACACCTTGAATTAGATGGACGTAAACGCTTCAATCTTGAACAAAATACCTATGGTTTCCAATTTGGACATGATTTCAATTTAACGTATAACCCTGATACTAAGGCAAGAACGTCTACAGGTGCATTCTTAACATATGCACATACGGATGCGAAGTTTTATGATGAGTATAGATTTGATCGTGAACGTTATGAACAAGGCTTAGGTATCGGAGTAGCTGCGGATAAGTTAACTGGTAGAGGGAAGTCTGATACTGTTAGCTTGGGGGTAAGTCATACACGATATGCGAAGAATGGTTCTTATGTAGATTTAGTGGGTAACTTATCGTATATCCATAATAAATACAAGCCACGTTATGCAGACTCTGTGGGTCAAAATGGTTATGGTGTAGCCTTATCTGCGGAGGCAGGTCGTCCATGGGCGATTAATGATACAAATTGGGTGATTGAGCCACAAGCACAGCTTATGTATCAGATGCTTCATTTGAATAGCTTTAAGATGGATAAATCAACTACTGTAGATAGTGGTAATTATCATGCGTTAAGAGGACGTATTGGTGCTCGCTTAACACATTATAGTGATGCTAATAAGGATAAATATACCGAAACAGCTTATTTAACGGCAAATATTTATCATGATTTTATAAGTCCTAAATCAGTAAGAATTGGTACTGATAATATTCGTGAAAAATATAACCGAACCTGGTGGGAAGTAGGTGCCGGTGTTCAATTACCCGTAACGACTAAAACACAAGTTTATGGTGATGTACGTTACGAGCACAGCTTTGGAGGTGCAAAACGTGCCGGCTATAAGGGTTCTATCGGCGTGAAATATAGCTGGAAATAATCTGATCAGCAACAGTCCCTGCGGACTGTTGAGCGCAGATTATTTCAGAGCCACTTACTAGTGGTGAAGTGGGGAAGCGAAGCGGAGAATCTGATCAGCAACAGTCCCTGCGGACTGTTGAGCGCAGATTATTTCAGAGCCACTTACTAGTGGTGAAGTGGGGAAGCGAAGCGGAGAATCTGACCAGCAACAGTCCCTGCGGACTGTTGTTTATTCAACCTAATTTAACTTTTTTCAAGGAATTGGCCTATGAAATTATCTAGACTAGCGATTAGCTTAGTAACAGTGAGTGCATTATCAGCGTGTGTTAATTTAAAAGATGTTGATAATGATTGGTGTGGACCAGAAGCAAAACCTGTGAAACAAGAGCAAGTGACATTAGCAGCGGATGCTTTATTCCAATTTGATAAATCCAATCCAAGTGATTTATTAGCCGAAGGTAAGAAGACCTTAGATGAGTTGGTAGCGAAGATTACAGAAGGTTATGCGACCGTAGATCGTATTGATTTAGTGGGCCATACCGATAGATTAGGTACGGAGGCGTATAACTATAACTTAGGGTTAAATCGAGCCAAGACAGTGAAAGCGTATTTACAACAAGGAGGTATTAGTGCTCCGATTTCTGTAGCGAGTGCAGGGGAGAGCCAACCGGTGACCAAAGACTGCGTTGGAGAGAAGGCAACACCAGCGTTAACAGCATGTTTACAACCCGATCGTCGCGTAACAGTGGCTATTACAGGTATTCGTAAGCCAACAGCTAAAAAATAATAAAAGTAAGCTTTGACATTCTCCCCATGCAGGGGCATGGGGCTTTCATCTCTTAACTTTATTTTGTATAGCTTTTTAATTCTTACTTAGAATCTACACAGCTTATTGAATACGATTATTAAATATTAATTGGATAATGAATGTTATAATTAACTCTAATTTGGAGGTTACGTAACAATCACAGGAGCATCTATAAATGCTAAGCGTAAGAGATGTAGCTGACTTTTTTCTTTCACCTGTTGATGAAGAGGATGGAGAAGCTACCATATCTAATCTCAAACTACAAAAATTATTATATTATTCACAAGGATATTCATTAGCCTTGTTTGGTCAAAAGCTATTTGATGAAAACATATCATGTTGGACTCATGGTCCAGTAGTTGAATCTATATACCATCAATTTAAAATTTATGGGAGTAGTCCCTTACCTGTTGCTCATATAGAAATGAATAAATATAGTGACGAGCATCTATATATTCTTAACCGTGTTAGGCGAGAATATGGGCAATTTACTGCTTGGAAATTGCGTGATATGACTCATGAAGAATTACCTTATCTAAGTACTCCTAACGGTGGTGTTATTAATACAGCGTGCATCAAAGAGTTTTTTATTAATAAACTTTCCAATGATAATTTTAACTTTGATTTAGAGAGAATGAAAAAGCGTGTTGAAGGAGATTTTGTCAAAATGCCAGATACACAAGATAATGATTCATTCATGCAATGGGTTAAGAGTTTTTAATTATGTCCATTTCTGTTTTTTTTGGTACGCTCTTTTTAAAAGAAATGAAAAACTTCCCTCAAGAAGATATTATAAAGATTGGGGATTTTGCGAGGCATGTGGCTAGCAGTGGTTTTTTGGGACTTCCTGGAAAAAACAAAATGTCTGATAATGTACCCAAGAATGATCCTAATTGGTTATACAAAGTTAAATACGCTCAAGATTATAATCTTTGGCACTACCATATAGGTATTCCAAAATATAATAATGGAAACTCAGGACATCTCACATCTGAATATGTTTTGCACTATATAAAAGGCGATGGATACATTAAGATTGTTGATATGACAGCCCATCCTCCAATGATTCTCCCGAAAATAGAATACTTAAAATAAATAAAACTTTTAATTATTGCTTAGCAAGACGTACCAAGTGGAATAGTAGCCTTTGCACGTAGACATAGTATTTAGTCAGGGAAGGATGTTATCAACAGATTCTTGAGTAAGAAAAGTAATTATTGTGGTGCCTTTTCACTCCACTGAAATTCTTTGATGAAATGATAAAAACACGCTATTATTGTGCTAGAAACTTTAAAAAGCTGAGTATTTTCCCTTAACATTTTAAGCTACAAACAAAGAATTCCCCCTTTGAGTTATACTTACGCTACCTATTAAATAGTTGCAGGAGAGAGCGGTTTTTTCTGCCACCGAAGGCGCAATTCACCCAGAATCGCTCAGGTAAATGCACGGCAAACTATTTGCTTTTTTACATAGCAGTAGGTACTCTGGAGAGACTTGTTAGCAAGCGCCGAAGGTGATTTAAAACTCTCAGGCACCAGGACAGAGGGGTGAATACACACGTTTATGTGACTCCTATTCTTTTTGCTAAAGGTGCTTTATGTCCTCTGCTTCGTTAAAACATACTGCTTTATATCAGGCTCATCTCAATTTAAATGCCAAAATGGTCGATTTTGGTGGTTGGGAAATGCCTATTTCTTATGGATCTCAAATCGAAGAACATCATGCTGTGCGCAAAAATGCAGGCATTTTTGATGTATCTCATATGTTAAATGTAGACATCATTGGTGATGGTGCTTATGAGTTCTTGCGTCATCTAATTGCTAATGATGTTAGCAAAATCACTGGCACGCCAGGCAAAGCACTTTATTCTTGCATGTTAAACGAGCAGGCGGGCATTATTGACGATTTAATTGTGTACTTTTTCTCTGAAAATAAGTGGCGTGTTGTTGTGAATGCGGGTACAGCAGAAAAAGATTTAGTTTGGATGAAAATGCAATCCGCCGATTACAACGTGGTCATTACCCCTCGTTTTGATTTATCTATGGTAGCAGTACAAGGTCCAAAAGCAAGAGAGATTCTTTGGCAAGTACGTCCCGAATGGAAAGCATCTGCAGAAAATTTAAGCCCTTTTGTAGCGGCATTAATTAATGACGATACGATGGTGGCACGTACTGGTTATACGGGTGAAGATGGTGTAGAGATCGTGTTGCCAAGTCATGACGTGGTTAAATTATGGGAAGATTTGATTGCGGCAGGTGTCCAAGCTTGTGGTCTAGGCGCTCGAGATACCTTGCGCCTTGAAGCAGGTATGAATCTATATGGTCAAGATATGAATGAAGATACACAGCCATATCAAGCGGGATTAGCATGGACAGTCAGTTTAAAGGATGAGTCGCGTCAATTCGTTGGCCGTAAAATTTTAGAAGAGTTGCCTGTACGTAACGCTTTCTTAGGTATTAAATTACTTGACCGTGGTGTGATGAGAGCTCATATGAAAGTGCGAGGTGAGAGTGGTGAAGGCGAGATTACAAGTGGAACTATGTCACCGTCTCTAGGTTTTTCAGTGGGATTTGTTCGTATGCCAGAAGGTGCTAAGGCAGGAGATTCAGTCGAAGTAGAAATTCGTGGAAAATGGATTCCTGCGGTTTTAACCACATTACCTTTTGTCCGTAATGGCAAAGCATTAATTGCGTAAAGAATTTTATTATTAATTTAAATTTGAAATATGTCGCGTGTGCAACGTGGCTAAATCTTAGGAGTTAAAAATGAGTTTACCTGAAGATCGTAAATATACAGCATCACATGAATGGGTTTTAAAAGAGGGTGATGTATTCTTAGTTGGAATTACTTTCAATGCCCAAGATCAATTAGGCGATTTAGTATTTGTAGGTGATGCACAAGTTGGATCAACATTAGCGGCAGGTGAAACGGCTGCTGTTGTTGAATCTGTAAAAGCAGCGTCTGATATTTATGCACCAATTGCTGGTGAAATTACTGAATTCAATACTGCATTAGAAGATAATCCTGCACTGATTAATGAAGATCCTTATGCTAACTGGATTTTTAAAATCAAACCAAGTAATCCTGCAGATGTAGATGGTTTATTAAGTGCTGCTGATTATGCTGCTCAAGCCTAATTAATTTAAGTATAAAATTTTGGAATAATCATGTTGCACACACATATTGAACAAACAGAAGAATTTATTGGTCGCCATATTGGTCCTAATGAGGCTGAACAGGCAAAAATGCTAGAAGTGGTTGGTGCGGACTCTCTTGATGCATTAGTCAAAGAGATTGTGCCTAATAATATTCTGCTTAATGAGGAATTAGATTTAGATCCTCCGGCCTCAGAAGCTGAAATTCTAGCTGAACTACGTGAAGTAGCTAGTCAAAATCAGGTATATAGAAATTTTATCGGCCAAGGTTATTACGGCACTTATACACCGAATGTCATTTTACGTAATATTTTGGAAAATCCAGCGTGGTATACCGCGTATACACCATATCAACCTGAGATTTCTCAAGGGCGCTTAGAGGCATTGTTAAATTTCCAAACAATGGTGACAGATTTAACCGCATTAGAAGTGGCTAATGCTTCTTTATTGGATGAGGGAACGGCGGCTGCAGAGGCAATGACATTAGCTCGTCGTGCATCTAAATCTAAAAGTAATGTATTCTTTGTATCTAAAAATATTCATCCGCAAACATGGGAAGTAGTGCGTACCCGTGCTGAGCCGTTAGGTATTGAGGTAGTACAAGGTGATGAAGCAGAGGGTCTGCCAGAGTGCTTTGGTGTTCTTTTACAATATCCTCATAGTTTAGGTGGTGTGGTTGATTATACTGAGTTGGCTGAACAGGCTCATGCTCAACAAGCTATTGTTGCGGTAGCAACGGATTTATTGGCTCTAGCTGTACTTAAAGCACCGGGTGAGTGGGGAGCTGATATTGCGATTGGTACGACACAACGGTTTGGGGTACCATTTGGTTTTGGTGGTCCTCATGCAGGCTTTATGGCGTGTAAAGATGCGTTAAAACGTACCATGCCAGGTCGTTTAGTGGGTGTATCTGTGGATGCACAAGGCAAAAAAGCACTACGTCTAGCACTACAAACTCGTGAACAACATATTCGCCGTGAAAAAGCAACATCTAATATTTGTACGGCTCAAGTATTGCTTGCTGTGATGGCGAGCATGTATGCTGTTTATCATGGTGCCAAAGGTATTCGTCGTATTGCAGAGCGTGTATTTTCTAGTACTTATGTATTAAATAAAGCATTAGAACAATTAGGCGTTAAGGTAGTTAATCAATCATTCTTCGATACGCTACAAATTGAGTCAGAATATGCTGACAAAATATTAGGTATTGCCCTAGAAGAAGGGATTAATTTACGTAATGTTAGTAAAAACAGTGTGTCTATTTCATTAGATGAAACAACAACCTTATTCGATGTTCAAGAGCTAGTCGATATCGTTGCAGAAGCGATTAACGCTGAAACAATTGATATTAATGACTTAGCTGAACAATTAGTTGATATTGTTGTGCCAGCAGAGTTTGCACGTAAGAGTGACATCTTAGTTCATCCTATTTTCTCAAGCGTAAGTTCTGAAACAGATATGTTGCGTTATCTTCGTCGCTTATCAGACAAAGATTTGGCACTAGATCGCTCAATGATTCCATTGGGCTCTTGCACAATGAAGTTAAATGCAACGGCAGAGATGATCCCAATTACATGGCCAGAATTTGCTAATATCCATCCTTTTGCACCTGATGATCAGGCAACAGGTTATGAAGTATTGTTTGAGCGCTTAAGTGAAGCATTATGCGAGATTTCTGGTTATGATGCGGTAAGTTTACAACCCAACTCAGGTGCACAGGGAGAGTATGCTGGATTGTTAGCTATTCGTGCCTATTACAAAGCAAATGGTCAAGAGCAACGTAATGTATGTTTAATCCCCTCATCAGCACATGGGACTAACCCAGCATCTGCAGCATTAGCAGGTATGGATGTTGTGATTGTTGCTTCAGATGATCATGGTAATGTGGATGTAGATGACTTAAAGGCAAAGATTGCTCAAGTAGGTGATCGTTTGGCGGCCTTGATGATTACTTATCCGTCAACGCATGGTGTGTTTGAAGAAAGAATCGTTGAGATTTGTGACTTGATTCACCAGGCTGGAGGTCAAGTATACTTGGATGGTGCCAATATGAATGCAATGGTAGGCTTAGCTAAACCAGGCGTATTTGGATCTGACGTATCACATTTCAACTTGCATAAAACATTTAGTATTCCTCATGGTGGCGGTGGACCTGGTGTTGGTCCTATCGGTGTACGTGAACATTTAGCACCCTATTTACCGGGTATTGTGGACGAACAAGGTCAGTTAGATAAAGACTCTGTAGGACCTGTTGCCTCAGCACCGTTCGGCTCAGCAGGTGTATTACCTATTTCCTATGTTTATATTGCGTTAATGGGAGCTGAAGGTCTTAAAAAAGCAACACAGATGGCATTATTAAACGCTAACTATATTGCGACACGTTTAGCTCCATATTATCCAATTTTATACAGTGGTCGTAATGGTCGTGTAGCTCATGAATGTATTCTTGATTTACGTGCTATTAAAGATGCTTCTGGTATTACAGTTGATGATGTGGCAAAACGCTTAATGGATTTTGGTTTCCATGCTCCTACAATGAGCTTCCCGGTTGCTGGCACATTAATGGTCGAACCTACTGAATCAGAAAGCTTACAAGAGCTTGATCGTTTCGTTGAAGCAATGATCACTATTCGCAAAGAAATTGAACAAGTAGAAAAAGGTGAAGTGGATGCTCAGGATAATGTGCTGAAAAATGCACCACATACAGCAGAAACATTGTTAGCTACAGAGTGGACTCATGGCTATAGCAGAACAGATGCAGCTTATCCAGCAGGAATGAATCCAGCCACTAAATATTGGCCACCAGTGTCTCGTGTCGATAACGCTTATGGTGATCGCAATCTGGTTTGTACATGCCCTCCAATTGAGTCATATCAATCAGAGTAGAGTGTTAGTGCTTTGTAATGTATGATGACTGGGAATGGGTTAGTGAATACTAACCCATTTTTATTGGGTAATAAGTATGGGCTCAAGTGCGACTATCGGAGATACATGTGATTGATTAAGCAAGTGATTTTGTAAAAATATTTGCTAGTCATAGATGCTTGATTACTTCCATAGGTAGTTCAGTAATCTCATGGATAATAGTAGCATCAGTTCCACGGGATTTTAGTTTTTTAGCGGTAGAGAGTTTTTCTTCTTCTCTGCCAAGAGCCAATCCTTCTTCCTTCCCAATAACAATGCCCTCTTCTCTCCCGAGAGCTAATCCATCTTCCTTCCCTGCATTGAGACCTTCGTTGTATTTGACATCAAGAGAAATCCGGTGATTCCAGTGGAATTTATTCTGGCGAATAAAATCTTCGACCTGTTGAGCGGTCATGTTAGCGACATTGGCTTTGCGAAAGATTTCTCTAAACGTATCGTCAGTGATAAATTGATGTGGCATGGTGTTCATTTCTCCAAGGAATGAGAGATTGTCAGAAAAGAGAAACATTGATTTTGTTAGCTAGTGTTTAGTGACTTTTTTAACGTTACGAAACACTAGTTCGCTAGTGAGTGAATGCTTATAGCTTATCAATAATCTCTATCGGTAAGCCAGTAATATCGTGAATAAGCGCAATATCTGAACCACGAGCTTTCAATTTCCTAGCGGTAGAGAGTTTTTCTTCTTCTCTACCTTTCTCTTGACCAATGACTATTCCTTCTTCTTTCCCAATAGCGATGCCTTCTTCCTTCCCTGCGGTGAGACCTTCGTTGTATTTGACATCAAGAGAAATCCGGTGATTCCAGTGGAATTTATTCTGGCGAATAAAGTCTTCGACCTGTTGAGCAGTCATGTTGGCGACATTGGCTTTGCGAAAGATTTCTCTAAAGGTGTCGTCGGTAATAAATTGATGTGGCATGGTTTTCATCTCTCCAAGGAATTTAATGAAATATAGCCAAGTGTGTAGGCGACTGTTCTGATAGTCTAGCGTATTTTTCTGGATTTTGGGTAGTTCTAGAAAAATTAAGTTGAGTTTATGACTAATTGGGTGATGGGTATCGGTATCGATGAGGGAAGCATGGGTAAAAAAGGGTTCTTTAGGAAACTGAATAAAATTAATAAAGGAGATGACGTAGACGGGATCAAAAGGGTGATGCCAATTCTCACCGACTTTGATTTGTTTATTTAAGGCAGTGACGGCATAGGCTAAGGTACGATCAATATAGTGGGGGTGGTCGATATTCTGCACTTCGATAATGAGGTGAGTGTTATCAGAGGTGGTGCAGTAGATATCGAAGATGACGTTGCGGTTATCGAGGGATTCGCCGATTTGTTCGGTGTTGTTGAGGTGCAGATCAATAATCGGGGGTTCTTTATCGGCGAGGATGGTGTTGAGAAGGTCGATGAGGAGGTGCTTATGGTCGAGCTGACCGAACATCCATTTAAAGACCCAGTCTTGGGTGAGGTCAAGGTGGGTAAAGGGGAGGGAAGGTTTTTTTCGAGAGGTCATGATGAAATCCTACTAGGTTTAGTGAGAAAGATTTCATGCTAAAGGGAGCGGTTGTGATGTTCTATTGGACAAAACTATTCTGTCATACTAGACAAATAGCAATTGTTGTGCATATTTTTTTAGGGTGTTGTGATAGTGGACTTAAAACACCCATCTACATAACAAGACCGTAATACTCAATGAATATTACGGTCTGCTTAGTACACTACGATATAGTGATTATTTCATTGAAATAGTGGTGTTTACACTTCTCTCATGATGAGACCAACGTGCTGTAATGGATTTGGTCTGTGTCCAGAATGCAATTGCTTGTTTTCCATTAGGTCCTAATACACCAAGTTTTGATCCACGTGAGCCCGTAAAACTAAACCAAGCAACAGGAACTGGGATAGGGATATTAATACCAATTTGACCTACATCAACATTATTTTGGAAGTAACGAGCAGTACCTCCGTCTTGCGTAAAGATGGCCACACCGTTACCATTTGGGTTGGCATTAATAAATTCAACAGCTTCTTCAATAGTATCAACGCTAACGATACATAGCACTGGTCCAAAAATCTCTTCACGATAAATTTGCATATCAGCTTTTACATTGTTGAAAATAGTTGGACCAATAAAGTTACCGTTCTCATAGCCTTCTACGGTGATGTCACTACCGTCTAATAGTAAAGAGGCACCTTCTTCAACACCTGATTGGATTAAACGTTTAACACGCTCTTTGGCTTGTGGTGAAACGAGTGGCCCTAAGTCAGCTTTACGATCTGTACCAACATTTACTTTGAGTAGTTTTGATTTTTCTACAAATTCATCAATCCACTCTTTTGATTTACCGACAAATACAGCTACAGATGTTGCCATACAACGCTGACCAGCAGCACCAAAAGCAGCACCTACTAACTGGTTGAGAGCTACTTCCTTATCGGCATCAGGCATAATAACGCAGTGATTTTTGGCGCCCATCATTGCTTGGCAACGTTTGCCATGCTCTGAGGCACGACGATATATTTCAGTCCCCACTCGAGTAGAACCAATAAATGAAACAGCTTGAATATCAGGATGTTCGCATAAGCGATTGGCTACATCGGGACCACCATGTACTACGTTTAATACACCGGGTGGTAAGCCTGCTTGATGAGCAAGTTCTACCAAGAACAACGTAGAGCTTGGATCTTGTTCTGATGGCTTTAATACAAAAGTATTCCCACTTGCAACAGCAATTGGGAACATAAAACATGGCAGCATTACTGGGAAGTTAAAGGCTGTAATACCAGCACATACACCTAATGGTTGGATGAGCGTGTAAACGTCAATGCCAGAGGCAGCATTTTCTGCATATTCGCCCAGTTGTAAACTTACGATAGAGCATGCATGTTCAATGACTTCTAGACCACGACCGACTTCACCCTCAGCATCTGGCAGGGTTTTTCCATGCTCTAGTGTAATTAACTCAGCTAGTTTAGCGGTATTTTCACGGACTAATTGTTGGAATTTTAGCATGATACGCATACGAGCCCCTTGACCCATATTACGCCATGTTTTATAGGCTTTTTTGGCACTAGCCACAGCGGCATCTACTTCGGAAATCTCACAAAATGGAACACGAGAAACTACTTCTTGGTTAGCCGGATTTAATACATCAACCCATTTAGAGGTTTTTGATTGGACCTTTTCGTTATCGATAATAAGAGGGATATTAGGGATAGTCATACTTTTTCCTATGATAAAAAATTATTTAGTTAATGAACAAGTCGATTCAGATAAAGGCTGGAAGGCTTCTGCTGCAGGGATAGTCGCTAGGAGTGTTGAGAAATCCCATTCCGATTTTTTATCCTCAGGTTTTTTGACTTGATAAAGATACATATCATGAATAACTCGACCATTTGGCTGAATAGAAGCATTGCGCATGACGTCATCTTCAATCGGGATATCTCTCATGGCTTGTGCTACTTTGTCGCCCTCTATACTTTTAGAGTTGGCAACTGCTTTTAAGTAATGATAGACACTAGAATAGACTCCCGCATGAGTCATTGTTGGTTTGGTGTTATTGAAGGCTTTGGCGAAACGATCGGCAAAATGACGAGTTTTATCGTCGAAGTCCCAATAAAAGCCATCAACATAAGTTAAGCCTTGAGCTGTTTCGTTACCTAGAGCACGAATATCAGATAAGAATAATAATAGAGCAACTAAACGTTGATTACCATCAGAAATGCCAAACTCTTTTGCCTGTTTTACAGCATTTACTGTATCTTGTGAGCCATTGGCTAGTGCTACTACATTAGCACCTGATGATTGGGCTTGTAGGAGGAAAGAAGCAAAGTCTGTGGTATTAAGAGGGTGACGAACTTGACCTTTGACTTCACCGCCAAGCTTCTTAATCATCGCTGAAGTATCTTTTTCTAAACTATGACCAAAGGCATAATCAACTGTAAGGAAATACCAAGACTTACCACCAGACTCCATCGTCGCTTTTACGCCACCCACAGATTGTGAATAGGTATCAAACATCCAGTGGAAACCAACGGGAGAACATTCTTTATTCGTTAGAACGGTTGTTGCTGGCCCAGAGAATAGGGCAATACGATTTTTTTCTTTGGTAATATTTTGAACAGCTAGCGCTACAGCAGAGTTAGTTAAGTCCGCAAGAGCTGTGACTCCTTCTCGGTCAATCCATTCACGTGCTTTAGCTGCCCCAATATCGGCCTTGTTTTGGTTATCTGCTGAGATAAGATCAATTTTCATCCCTTTGCATTCATTGGCTAAACAATCTTCAATGGCAAGTTTTGCTGCAGCAACAGAACCTTGTCCTCCCATAGAGGCATAAGTTCCTGACATATCCGTCAGGATCCCAATTTTGACTGGTGGAATATCATTAGCATGGGCACTCGAAAGAAACCCGAGTGAACACGCAACTACAATAGATTTTAGAGCATGTTTCATTGTTGTCTCCTGTAATGTTTTTGCAATTTTTTTGTTATTAATTTATTTTGATGTGTATAAAAAACAAAATCAATATAATATATGCACATTAATTGTTTATTTATGCACAAATAAAATGAACTGGGATGATTTAAGATTTTTTTTAGAAGTTGCACGGACACAGCGTGTAAGTACGGCAGGGACTAGACTTGGGGTTGAGCATACGACAGTAGCAAGACGTATTAGACAGCTTGAAATTAGTCTAAATACCTTGTTATTTGAAAAATCTCGCCGTTCAGGATTTACCCTAACACAAGCGGGAATGGACTTATTGGCATACGCAGAGAAGATGGAAAGTCATTTGTTAAATGCCATGGAAAAAGTTAGTAATATGGGTAGCTCGTTGAGTGGTAATTTAAAAATTGCTGCTACAGAAGGGTTTGGTAGTTATGTACTGACACCTATTGCGATGCAGTTTCAAGCACTTTATCCCAGTATTACTTTGGATGTGATGCCATTTCAACGATTTGTAAGTCATAGTAAGCGAGAGACCGATATTGTTATCAGTATTGAGCGTCCAGCGAGGGGACCTTATATTGGTAGTAAGATTGCAGACTATTCGTTGAAGTTATATGCAACAAAAGAATATCTTGAACAGGCGCCACCTCTACGGAAACAAAGTGATTTTGCACAACACCGCTTTATTGCCTATATTGATGAATTAATTATTTCGGACCAATTGCGTTATATTGACGATATTATTCCACTGAATAATATAATTTTTCGTAGCAATAGCGTTGTGGCACAGATGAGAGCTTGTTTACAAGGGAAAGCTCTGGCTGTGCTGCCTTGTTTTATGGCAGAAAGTCAGCCTTTATTAGAAAGTGTTTTAGAGGATAGTTTTACGATTACTCGAAGTTTTTGGATGCATTACCACGAAGACTTAAAGAATCTTAGAAGGATTGAAGTATTTACCCAATATATGAAGCAACAGATGGCGTATAACGAGCGCTTTATGTTGGGTAAATCCAAACAACTTAAAATTAAGAAATAGATTAGTCAAACACAACGGTTTTATTGCCATTGAGTAAGATTCTATGCTCGGCATGACTACGCACAGCACGAGATAAGACTAAAGACTCAATATCACTACCTACTTGAGCCAACTCATCTGCACTCATACGGTGATCTACGGTTTCGACATCTTGTTCAATAATAGGGCCTTCATCAAGATCTGCCGTGACGTAATGGGCGGTTGCACCAATAATTTTTACGCCTCGAGCATGAGCTTGATGATAGGGTTTTGCCCCTTTAAAACTAGGTAAAAAACTGTGATGGATATTGATGGCTTTTCCCTCCAATGCTTTACACAAGTCATTGGATAGGATTTGCATATAGCGAGCTAATACAACTAAATCAATGTGTTGCTGTTGAATAATATCCAAGATTTGCTGTTCTTGCTCTTGCTTATTATCGTTGTTGACAGGTAAATAATGAAAAGGAACCTTATACCCTTGGGCTAATGCTTCATGATCACGATGATTAGAAGCGACAGCAACAATTTCAATAGGAAGCGATCCTGTATAAGTTCTAAATAATAAGTCATTGAGGCAATGCCCTTGCTTACTAACTAGAATTAGAACCCGCATTTTTTCTGTAGAGTCATGTAGTTCCCACTGCATTTGGAACTTTTCTGCAATTGGGACAAAGGCCTCACGGATTGTCTTCAACTGTGAATCTGTACCAAAGTGAACACGTAAAAAAAACTGTTGACTTTCTGAGTCACCGAATTGCTGTGAATCAATAATATTACCATTCAAATTTAGTAAAAAACCAGAAACAGCATGAACAATGCCTGTTCTATCAGGGCAAGAAATAGTGAGGATATAATCGTTACTCATTAGATTCCTTTAATACCTCAAAAATATACTCTGCAATCGCGAGCGAAGATGTTAAACCAGGGGATTCAATTCCAAATAGATTAATTAAATTTGGGAGTTGATGTTGCTTGGGGCCTTGAATGACAAAGTCCGCAGCAACTTCATCAGGGCCAACAATTTTTGGTCGAATGCCTGTATAAGCCGGTTGCAGACTGTTGTCTTTGAGATTAGGCCAATATTGACGAATAGCTTGATAGAAGCTTTCGCTACGGCTTTCATCAATCTCATAATTAATTTCATCAATCCATTGGGTATCTGGACCAAATTTGGCTTGTCCACCCAAGTCTAGTGTTAGATGGACTCCAAGACCAGATTCACTTGGCATAGGATAAATTAAACGCTTAAAAGGAGATTTTCCACTTAAAGAGAAATAACTACCTTTGCAATAATAGCTAGGAGGCACATAGTTTGAATTTAAACCATTAATCTTTCTAGCTAAATCAGGTGCATTTAAACCTGCAGCATTGATAAGTATGTCACAACTAAGCTCAATTGATTCATCTCCACCAAATTGGCAGTAAAACAAACCATCACGATAGTCTACTGATAATAGTGGTGAGTTGAAAACACTTTGTGCTCCATGATTCTCGGCATCACCCTGTAGAGCAAGCATTAAGCCATGGCTATCTACAATGCCTGTTGAAGGGGAAAGTAAAGCTGCTACACATGATAGCTCTGGCTCTAATGCTTGTGCTTGTTCTTTAGATAAAAACTGTAAATCATTAACACCATTGGTTTGTGCAACATGGTTAATGCTCTCTAATTTTTTTATTTGTGACTCATTAGTAGCCACTAATAATTTACCTAATCGTTGGTGAGAAATATTTTTTTCATGGCAGTATTGATAAAGCATTTCTTTACCTTGAACACACAACTTGGCTTTTAAACTGCCAGGAGGATAATAAAGTCCTGCATGAATAACTTCGGAATTACGTGAGCTAACGCCCATTCCGATAGCTTCTTCTTTATCGATAACCATGACTTCATAACCTTGCATGGCTAATTTTCGCGCAATGGCTAAACCAACAACACCAGCGCCAATAACAATACATTGAATATCACTACGTTGCATTATTGTTTCTTTTTCAGAGAAGAGGGGGTTAAATCAAAAGTACCAGCATGAAAAACTAATGGCATAGAGTCGCTATGGGTGCAACGCTCTACTTGGCCAATCATAATATGATGGTCGCCTTCTAAATATTGACTTTTATTATGGCATTCAAAATAGGCAGACATACAGGACTCCGGTAATCTGGGAATACCGAAATCGTTATAAGTAAAGTCTAAACTTGCAAAACGCTCTTCTTGAGTACCACGTGAAAATTGCAAGGCAAGCATCATATGGTCAGCACTTAGAATATGAATGTTATATCTATTGCTCGTTAAAAAAGTTTTTAATAGAGTAGAAGAATTTTGTAAGCTCCATAATACTAACGGAGGATCCATTGAAACAGAATTAAAAGAACTGATTGTCAAACCGATAGGGGAGTGGGTCTCGGTATCGGTTGTAGTGACAATTGCTACACCTGTTGCAAAACGACCAAGTGCTTGTCGAAAAGCGTGAGCATTAAAATTAGCATCTCTAACAGACAATCTCGGCTCCTTTAGGGCGAAAGTCGATCTAAGTTCCAAGAACCATCTTGCTCCAAGGTGAATTTCAAGCGGTCATGTAATCTAGATGGACGTCCTTGCCAAAACTCAATACTACTAGGCACAACACGATATCCTCCCCAATGCGGAGGTTTTGGTACATCGTTGCCAAACTGTTTTTCATAGTCCTGATAGCGTTGTTCTAAATCTTCTCGAGTGATGACTTGACTCTGTTTAGATGCCCAAGCCCCAATGCGAGATCCTAGCGGGCGAGAGTTAAAATACTCTGTTGATTCTTGTTCAGATAGTTTTTCAACTCTCCCTTGTATACGTACTTGACGCTGTTGAACCATCCAAAAGAAAAGTAGACTGATATTAGGGTTTTGTGCTAATTGATGACCTTTGTCAGAGTCATAATTAGTAAAAAATACAAAACCTTTTTCATCAAAATCTTTGAGTAAACAGATACGTGAATGTGGGTATCCATTGTGGTCTACTGTTGAGACGTTCATCGCATTTGGCTCCAGACCACCTTCAACTCTGGCTTGCTCAAACCAAATACCAAATTGCTCGAAAGGATTTTTGGAGATATCTTTTTCTAACAAGATATTTTTATCGTAATTTTCGCGTAAATCAGCAATAGACATCGTGTTATACCCAATAATTTAAACAACTATTAAGTATAAGCTTAAATAATCCGTGATGCACTATGATACCGAGAGAAATCTTAATTTGCTCAATAATTACTTGCTATTAGCGTAGGCGTTGGCGGATTTTTTCACTCAAGCAACAGAGCTCATCATCTTTGACACCAGAACGAGCCAGTGCATCAGAGGTTTGGATTACATATTCGTGGCAAGGACCATATGTTCCTGATGCATTGAGGACAATATCAATGGTTTCATCTTCACTTAAATCACCGATATAGGCATCTGTTTCTGTATCCATCACAAAGACAAGTGCTTTGACAATTCCTTCTTCTGTTTGGCAGTTAAGCCACATAGGGACATAGGAAGCGGAAGGCATTTCGCGTTTCCAGAGCATCCGAAATTGTCCTAGAATATTTTCATTAGGGATACGATAAACTCTTCCTTCACAGATACCGCCATGTTTTAGTCCGAAAACTAAGCCGGGTTGCTCTGGAGTACCACGATTAACACACGACCACAAGCACAGTGAACGGCTATAGCCTTCTAGTATTGCATGACGAGATTCTTCGTAGGTAAATTCAGGACGCCATACTAAAGACCCATAGCCAAAAATCCAAATATTTTTTTGTTCTTCAAGCTCACCCAGTGTTTGTAACATAGAGATTTCGCGTTCTTCTTCTGACCAAAGGCGAAACGATTGCATGTGAGCCAATGCTTTTTGAATAGCAGGAATTTTAAAGGTAGCCACGGTAATACGAAATTGAATAAATAACTTAACTGATACAATAGTTTTTATTATAGTTAATTCTAAAAATAATGGATAATCAAGAATTCTCAATTGTTCGCCGATTTAGTAGTTTGACACGATTATATGGTGAAAAAGCAACAAAAAATTTCATGCAATGTCACGTAATGATTGCAGGTATTGGTGGAGTGGGTTCATGGGTTGCAGAAAGTTTGGCTCGTTCTGGCATAGGACAATTAACTTTAGTTGATCTGGACCATATAGCAGAGTCTAATATTAATCGACAAGTTCATGCGCTTAGTTCAACAATTGGAAAAGCAAAAATTGAAGCGATGGCAGAGCGAATTATAGAAATTAATCCAAATTGCCAGTTAAATCTTATAGATGATTTTATAGACTCAGAAAATATATCTTTATACTTAAAACAATATAAGCCTCAACTCCTATTGGATTGTACTGATCAAGTTCAAGCGAAAATTGGCATGTTACTCCATGCACAGAAAACACATATTCCATTTATTATGTGTGGTGGGGCAGGTGGAAAGACTGATGTATTTTCACTGCGTCATACTGATTTAGCTTATGTAAAAAATGATAATTTGTTGGGTAGAATTAGAAATATTTTACGCAAGGAATATGGATACCCTAAGGGGTCAGATCAAAAGGGTAGAGCGTTAAAAAAACCACCGAAAATGAGTGTTAATTGTGTATGGTATGACCAAGTTGCACAACTACCTGATTTATGGGTGAATCCCAATCAGGCACCTCAAGGATTATCGTGTGCTGGTTATGGTTCGAGCGTTATGGTGACTGCGACAATGGGAATGGCAGTGGCCAATTTAGCTCTAGAACAATTGTTGAAAGATTTTAAATAACCATTGAAGGTGATTGTGTGAAAAAAGGGAGATACTCAGCAAATCTGAGCTGTCTCTCATATGGTTGATTCAATTATGTGAGTCAGCTCAAGCTAAGTGTCTCTAAGATTTATAGTTTCTCAATGGTTTTGATAGGTAAGCCAGTGACATCGTGGATAAGGGCGATATCTGTACCACGCGCTTTTAGTTTTTTAGCGGTAGAGAGTTTTTCTTTTTCTCTCCCAAGAGCCAATCCTTCTTCTCTACCAATAGACATCCCTTTCTCTTGACCAATAGCTATCCCTTCCTGAAGCCCTTTTTCTTTGCCTTCATTATATTTAACATCAAGGGAAATCATATGATTCCAATGGTATTTATTCTGGCGAATAAAGTCCTCCACCTGTTGGGCGGTCATATTCGCCACATTGGCTTTGCGAAAGATTTCTCTAAAGGTCTCGTCGGTAATAAATTGATGTGGCATGGTTTTCATTTCTCCAAGGAATGAGAGATTGTTCAGAAAAGAGAAACGGTGATTGATTTTGTTAGCTAGTGTTTAGTGACTTTTTAACGTTACTAAACACTAGTTCTCTGGTGAGTGAGTGTTTATAGCTTATCAATAATTTCTAGGGGTAAGCCAGTGACATCGTGGATAAGAGCAATATCTGTACCACGGGCTTTTAGTTTTTTAGCGGTAGAGATCATAGCCTCATGCGAACCTTCTTCTCTGCCTAGTGCTAAGCCTTCTTCTTTCCCAATATTAATCCCTTCCTGAATCCCTTTTTCTTTGCCTTCATTATATTTAACATCAAGGGAAATCATATGATTCCAATGGTATTTATTCTGGCGAATAAAGTCCTCCACTTGTTGAGCAGTCATGTTGGCGACATTGGCTTTGCGAAAGATTTCTCTAAAGGTATCGTCAGTAATAAATTGATGTGGCATGGTTTTCATCTCTCCAAGGAATTTAATGAAATATAGCCAAGTGTGTAGGCGACTGTTCTGATAGTCTAGCGTATTTTTCTGGATTTTGGGTAGTTCCAGAAAAATTAAGTTGAGTTTATGACTAATTGGGTGATGGGTCTCGGTATCGATGAGGGAAGCATGGGTAAAAAAGGGTTCTTTAGGAAACTGAATAAAATTAATAAAGGAGATGACGTAGACGGGATCAAAAGGGTGATGCCAATTCTCACCGACTTTGATTTGTTTATTTAAGGCAGTGACGGCATAGGCTAAGGTACGATCAATATAGTGGGGGTGGTCGATATTCTGCACTTCGATAATGAGGTGAGTGTTATCAGAGGTGGTGCAGTAGATATCGAAGATGACGTTGCGGTTATCGAGGGATTCGCCGATTTGTTCGGTGTTGTTGAGGTGCAGATCAATAATCGGGGGTTCTTTATCGGCGAGGATGGTGTTGAGAAGGTCGATGAGGAGGTGCTTATGGTCGAGCTGACCGAACATCCATTTAAAGACCCAGTCTTGGGTGAGGTCAAGGTGGGTAAAGGGGAGAGAAGGTTTTTTTCGAGAGGTCATGATGAAATCCTACTAGGTTTAGTGAGAAAGATTTCATGCTAAAGGGAGCGGTTGTGATGTTCTATTGGACAAAACTATTCTGTCATACTAGACAAATAGGTAGAGTTGTGATTTTAAGACCGTAGAATATATCGCTTCAATTGATTTTATTTTTTCAAACAGTTAATGTTTCGCGTTTATATTTATTGAGTGTAGTTATAAATCTTCACCAACTGAAAATCCCTACCCAGTGAACAACTCATCTATTGGTAGGGAGATACTTTCGTGGTGTAAGTTATCGTTTCATAAACTCAGCCAATACAGCACCTGTATGTGATCGTTTCTTGAGTTTTATTAAATCTTCTGGACTTCCGCTAGCAACGAGTTCGCCACCATTGGTTCCACCTTCTGGCCCCATATCTAAAATCCAGTCAGCTTCAGCCATAATATCTAAGTTATGCTCAATTACAACAACGGTATTTCCTGCGTCTACTAAACGATGTAAAACGTGGATAAGTTTTTCAACATCAGCCATAGATAACCCAACAGTCGGTTCATCTAATACATATAAGGTATGAGCTCGTTTGGATACACGCCCTGTTTTGATAACTCCCTCATCTAAACGAGCTTTGACCAGTTCAGAGACTAGTTTGATGCGTTGTGCTTCCCCTCCTGATAAAGTAGGAGAAGCTTGTCCTAAGGTTAAATAACCAAGTCCTACATCTTGCATTAGTTGTAAGGCTCGTAATACTTTTGGATGGGCTTCAAAATACGGAATAGCATCGTCAATTTCCATACGTAACACATCACCAATAGAGTGTTCACGTAACCGTACGCTTAATGTTTCAGGGTTAAAGCGATTACCATTACATGCTTCACAAGGAACTTTAATATCTGGTAAGAAACTCATTTCCACCGTCCGCATACCTTGCCCCTCGCAAATAGGACAACGTCCTGCGCTCGTATTAAAGGAAAAACGTGAGGCAGTCCAACCTCGCATTTTAGCTTCTTTTGTCTGTGCAAATTGCTGGCGAATATCATCCCAGAAACCAATATATGTTGCTGGGCATGAACGTGGTGTTTTACCAATCGGCGTTTGATCTACTTCTAACACACGGTCAAGTGTTTCCCAGCCCTCAATTGTCTTACAACCGTGCCAGAGAGGTTTTTCTCCTGACTGCCCAACTACATTTTTTAGGTTACTGAGAAGAACGTCTCGTGCCAAGCTAGATTTTCCTGAACCTGATACCCCTGTAATCACGTTGAGTTTGCCGAGAGGAAGCTTTGCTTGAACATTTTTTAAATTATGTAAATTCGCTCCCGAAATACTTATCCACTCTTGGTTTTTATCCATTAACCTCCTAGATTTCATCGGGTGTTGAATAGGTTGAGCTAAGAATTTACCTGTCAATGATTGCGGATTATTAATAATATCTTCATAGCTACCTTCTGCTACGACAGTACCACCACGAACGCCTGCGCCTGGTCCAATATCAATAATGTGCTCTGCTTTGCGAATGGTATCTTCATCATGTTCAACAACGACTAATGTATTGCCATTACCTTCCAGTTTGCTCAGTGCATTGAGCAAAATTCTATTATCACGAGGATGTAAACCTATTGTTGGTTCGTCTAGAATATAACAAACACCTTGTAGATTAGAGCCTAACTGGGCTGCCAATCGTATCCGTTGTGCCTCACCACCAGATAAGGTAGGAGAGGAACGATCTAGGGTTAGATAAGATAGTCCAACAGATTGCATGAAATTTAAACGATTATTGATTTCTACCAAAATATCTCGAGCAATTTCTTTTTCGCGTTTATCTAATTTTAGTCCTGCAAAAAAATGTTGAGCTTCTTCAACAGACATGGCACTAATCTCAGTGATGGAGTGATTTTGCCATTGCACAGCTCGTGCGACGGGATTTAGTCGCGTGCCTTCACAGGAATGACAGAGTGCTAAATATTGCCCATCCTCTTCATTGGCTTGCCAAACGCTTTCTTCACCTGTTTGTTCGGCATCAAACCCATCAATCGCTAAACCCGTACCAAAACAGCTAGGGCACCAGCCATGTTTCGAATTATAAGAAAATAGACGAGGATCTGGTTCAGGATAACTTGTGTGGCAACTTGGACAAACACGTTTGCTTGAAAAATAACGTTGCTCTGCCTGTTGTTGTTCAAGTGGTAATTTTTTTTGTAAGTTATGCAAAATACTCATCACCCCTTGACCATGTTGTAGGCTAAGGCTAATGCCTTCCATTAAGGTTTTTTCATTGTTGTTGGTGACAGTGATATCTAAGACAGGTAACTCAATCGTATGCTCTTTATAACGGTCTAGACGAGGCCAAGGATTTACAGGAGTAAATTCCCCATCTACTCTTAATTGTGTATACCCTGCTTTTTCTGCCCATTTAGCTAAATCCGTGTAGTAACCTTTACGAGCAGTCACTAAAGGGGCTAAGAGGGCGATACGCTCTCCTTTATACTCATTAAGTATTTGTGCCAAAATTTGTTCTTTACTAAAAGGCACTACGGGGATATGGCAACAAGGACAATATTGTGTCCCTAGTTTGACATACAATAAACGAAGAAAATGATGTATCTCCGTCATCGTTCCCACAGTTGATTTACGTCCACCACGACTGGTTCTTTGTTCGATAGCCACTGTTGGAGGGATGCCATAAATGGCATCAACATCAGGTTTACCAGCAGGTTGTACTACAGCACGGGCATAGGCATTTAGGGATTCTAAGTATCGGCGTTGTCCTTCATTAAATAAAATATCAAAAGCAAGTGTTGATTTACCTGACCCAGATACGCCCGTGATAACACTAAATTTATTATGTGGAATATTGACAGAAATATTTTTTAGGTTATGTTCCCGTGCATTTAAGATTTCTATTTGTGAGGGTTGATTGTGCTGAATTTGATAGCTGGCTTGTGTATCTAGCAAAGAGTTTTCAGAGGAAATAATGATGCTAGTATCATATTCTTTTAAGGCTTGTCCTGTTAATGATTGTGTATGTTGTTTAATCATTTCCGGCGAGCCTTGAGCCACGATATCACCACCGTTAAATCCTCCCTCTGGACCTAGATCAATAATCCAATCAGATGATTTAATCACATCAAGATTATGCTCAATAATAATTAAGGAGTGTCCTGCTTCTAATAGCTTACGGAACGCTTTCATCAACCGAGCCACATCGTCAAAATGTAGTCCAGTAGTAGGTTCATCAAATAAGAAAAGATTCCCTTTGTAGGCAAGTGATTTTGCTTTGGCACCTAATTTAGCTGAGGCGACAAGGTGTCCAGCGAGTTTTAACCGTTGTGCTTCACCGCCAGAGAGTGTTGGGACTGGTTGACCTAAGCTCACATATTCTAAGCCAACATCAACCAATGGCTGTAAACTGACTTTAATATCTTTTAAGCCTTTAAAAAAGTGCAGTGCTTCACTAACCGTCATAGCTAATACTTCATCAATAGAGGCAGACTGCCCTAAATGCTCGACACGAACTTCTAATATTTCAGGTCTAAAACGTTTGCCGTCACAATCAGGACAACGTAAATAAACATCTGATAAGAATTGCATCTCTACGTGTTCAAAACCGGTTCCTCCACAAGTGGGGCAGCGACCATCACCACTATTAAAACTAAATGTTCCTGCGGTGTAACCACGCTCTCTAGCGAGTGGTGCTTGTGCAAAAATCTTACGGATAGCATCAAAAGCTCCCACATAACTAGCAGGATTGGATCGTGCTGTTTTACCAATCGGTGTTTGATCGACCATAATCACTTCAGCAACTTGCTCTGCGCCTAGCAATGCCTCGTAGGCACCGGGTGTTTCTGTAGGCTTATTAAAGTGTTTGAGTAATGCAGGATAGAGTACATCTTGAATTAAGGTGGATTTACCTGATCCTGAAACGCCAGTTAGACAAACGAGCCTATTTAAGGGAAATTCGACATCAATATTTTTAAGATTATGTTCACGTGCACCTTTGAGAAGTAGCCTTGGTGTATTTGGGCTGACTTTCATCGGTAATGGAGGCTCAACACGTAAACGTCCTCCTAAGTATTGTCCAGTTAAGGTATTAGCATGGCGTAATTGTTCAGGGGTTCCATCAAATACAATCTCTCCACCACGCTCACCAGGACCAGGCCCTATATCAAGAATACGATCAGCGGCTACCATCACTTGAGGGTCATGCTCTACGACGACTAATGTGTTACCTGCTTGACGCAACCGTTGCATGACTTGCACAATTTTTCCCATATCATGAGGGTGCAAGCCGATTGATGGTTCATCAAGTACAAATAAGGTATTGGTCAGTGAAGTTCCTAAGGCAGTCGTCAAATTAATACGTTGAATTTCTCCACCAGATAGCGTACGACTTTGTCTATCAAGGCTTAAATAAGACAACCCCACGTCATTAAGATAATTTAAACGCGTGTTGATTTCAGTCAGAACAAGTTCAATGGTCGAGTCTTCTTTAAAATCTTCCTCAATAAAAAATTGTTTGACATCCGATAGAGGGAGACGCATCAAATCATGAATACATAAGCCCGGTAAATGGTTTAATTGTTGTTCAGACCATGCTGTACCGACAGGCATAAAGCGTTGATAGTGAGGGAAACGCTCAGACGTAGAAGTGCCTATACGCCATAAATTAGCATCAGGTTTTAAGCGTGAACCATGGCAGGTTTCGCAAGGGCGGTAGCTACGGTATTTAGATAGCATGACCCGAATATGCATTTTGTAGGATTTACTTTCTAAATAATCAAAAAAGCGAGCGGCACCATACCATTTAGTCTTCCAATTTTGGCTATTATCTTTGAAATCTGAATCGCCTTGAATCACCCATTGACGTTCGCCGTCAGATAATGCTTTCCATGGGATATCGGTACGAACCCCTTCTTTTTTTGCGTATTTTATTAATTCTTCTTGGCATTCGGCATAGGTAGGTGTTTGCCACGGTTTAATTGCTCCTTCAGCAAGGGTTTTATTTTCATCAGGTACGACTAAACCGTAGTCGATGCCCATAGTACGTCCAAAGCCACGGCACGCTTCACAAGCCCCTAAGGGAGAGTTAAATGAGAATGTGCTAGGTAATACTTGTGAATAGCTGATGTCACAGTTAGCACAGTGTAAATGCTGGCTAAAATTCCATTGATAGGCATTTTCCCCTTCATCATTGAGTGCATAGACACGTAAATGTCCTTGTCCATAGTTGAATGCCGCTTCAATTGCCTCAGAAACGCGTTCTTTTTCTGCCTTGCTAAAACGGAAACGATCTTGGATAACAAATAATTCACGATAGCTTTCTGTCTCTTTAGGTGATTTAGCGAATTTTTTTGTTTTTGAACTAGATGTGTTGATTTGCTCATCATGAATGCGAGTGTACCCTTGCTGTTCTAAAAAGCCTTTGACTTCTTCCTCTGTATAGTTACTCGGTACACGAACAGCAAATGTGAGTACAAGGCGTGGATCATTAGCAGCTTGGCTAAATAGACCTAATTGTTTGTATACTGAGCCAACATAATCTTTTTTTACTTCATTGCCACATTGACGGCAGTAGAGCTTTGCGATACGGGCGAACAATAGTTTCAAATGATCGTTTAGTTCTGTCATCGTGCCAACTGAACTACGAGAGTTACGGACTGGATTGGTTTGATCAATGGCAATTGCCGGTAGAATCCCCTCAATCGCATCGACTTGAGGCTTATCCATACGATCCAAGAATTGACGAGCATAGGGTGAAAAGGTTTCTACATATTTACGCTGTCCTTCTGCATATAAGGTATCAAAAGCAAGAGAGCTTTTCCCTGAACCAGAAACACCTGTTAATACGGTGATTTCGCCCGTATTAAAAGAAACATTAAGATTTTTAAGACTATTTTGTTTGGCACCGAAAATGCGAATTTGAGAAGACATAACGCTATGAAGAAAAATCAATAATAGGTAAATTGTAAAACGATTACTAGCTGAAAAGGCTGTGGTTTAGATAAAACATTTACTTTTTAATAAAGTCTTTAAAAATCAATATATTTCCTGTTTTTATGAAAAAAATTACCAAAAATGATATTTAAATAAGAATTATTCTTATTTAAAATACGAATAAATATTTATGAGAGGAATATTTTAGAATGAAAATAACGTTTAAACAGCCTTTTATTTTGTTGGTTATGTTAGCAAATCCTTTATTAGTGTATGCTGATACAACAGATGAGGAAGTCGTAAAACTAGATACTATCTCAGCAACAACGCTTAATAATGATGATTTAGTAGGCCAAACATTTGGCTATACAACGAATAGTTCCAATATTGCGACAAGAACAAAATTGCCATTACTTTATACGGGTCAGGCGGTATCTGTTGTGACACGTCAACAGATAGAGGATCAGCGACTAGAAAGTCTATCAGAAGCACTTAATTATTCTGCAGGTGCATTTAGTGGTTTAGTTGGTGCCGCTCGTCGCTATGATTATGTTGCTATCCGTGGCTTTAATGAAAATATGACAGATAATGTATTGATTGATGGGCAACGTTTGTTGAGTGATTCAAATACATATAGTTCTATGCAAATAGATCCTTATTTTATTGAAAGAATTGATTTGATTAAAGGACCCGTTTCTTCTTCTTATGGGCGCGCAACTCCAGGCGGTTTAGTTGCAGCAACAACTAAACGCCCTTTGCATGAGGCTTATCATGAAATTAATGTATTTGGAGGCAATCGAGATCAACATGGAATGAGTTTTGATTTAACAGATACCTTTGATAAATCAAAGAATATATCGTATCGTTTGACAGGATTATTGAAAAAATCGCATTCACAAAATGATGATCATAGAAGTAATCGATATGCCATTTCTCCTTCACTCAGCTGGAATATTTCACCATCAACTAATCTATTATTACAAGCCTATTTCCAAAATGATCCTAGAGCTGGTTATCATGGTGGATTGCCTGCTGAGGGGACTATCAATTCATATAATGGGTTTAAATTCTCCCGTAGCTTTTCTGATGCAGAGCCTAGCGATCAATTCCATCGCCGTCAACAAATTTTCAGTACACAGCTGACTCATATGTTTGCACCAGATTGGATTTTTGCATCTAAGATTCGTTTTGCCGATGTTCATACATATAGTAAACAAACATGGCAGTTAGGTTGGGCGGATACATCATTTGATTTATATCGTGCTGGAGGAGAAACCACAGAACACTTGAAATCATGGTCATTGGATAATTCAATTACAGGCAAATTTAAAACAGGTTCACTACAGCATGAAGTCGTGATAGGTAGTGATTATCAACACCGTAAGACGGAGTCTGATGCAGCTTATAATTATTCAAGTATTCCTATGTTGAATGTGCTTAATCCACGTTATGGGATGAATGTAGGATATACAGATTATCCTAGTTATCAAACACTACGATTACGCCAGTTAGGCTTTTATGTAAGAGAGAATATGCAGTTCGGTCAGTGGTTTGCAAGTATTGGTTTGCGTCATGATCGTGTATCAACGTCCATTACTAATAGAGTAACTGGTTTAAGAGGATCAGAGTATGATGGCGGTAAAACGACATGGAATGCGTCATTACTTTATGCCTTTGAAAATGGTATCTCTCCTTATATTAACTATAGCACTGGATTTAATCCGAACACATATAGTGATATTAATGGCAAATTATTACAACCTACTGAAAGTGCACAATGGGAAGCGGGTATTAAATATCAACCAGAGGGTTCTAATAGTTTGTATACCTTGTCATTCTATGATTTACGTCAAAAAAACGTTGCTAATCGAGTGGTCAATGGTAACTACTATATACCTAGTGGACAAGTTAATTCTAAAGGTATTGAGTTCGAAGCCAAGATTGATGTAACGGAAAAATGGTTTGTTCAAACAGCTATTGCGTATAACCAGACTAAATTTAAACACTCAACCATCGGTCTGGATGGAAAAACACCTTACCAATCGCCAAAACTAACAGCAGCATTGTGGAGTAATTACAACTTTGATAATGGCTTATCTATAAATGGAGGTGTACGTCATGTCAGCGGCGTGTGGGCAGATTATGCTAATACGCTTAAGGTGCCTCCTGTAACGCTAGTGGATATTGGGGTGAAATATGATTTAGGAAGTTTAAATAGCCAACTAAAAGGTTTGCAAACAAGTATTAGCATCAATAACTTATTCGATAAAAAATATGTCTCATCTTGCGCAGGTTTGAATTATTGCTATTATGGAGAAGGGCGCAATATCCTAGCGAATATCGCCTATAAGTGGTAAATTATGGGCATTAGTAGACGGCAATTTGTCTCAATTTTAAGCCTATATGGGGTGGCCTCTTTCACTGGGTGCTCACCCCAACCATCAGCTGTATCTCCTCTGATTAGGTATACTCAGCAGAATAAGAAATTTCCTGTAGAGATTCGACATGCGTTTGGGTATACATCTGTTAATACATTACCTCAACGGATTGTTACGATAGGGTCAGGAGCTGATGAGATTTGTTTGAGCTTAGGTGTAATGCCTGTTGGTATTTCTACAACTTATTGGGGAACTGATTCAAAAGGTTATCTACCTTGGATGGTGGAATATACAGAACAAAATCAGCTAAGTTTGCCACCTGTTATCCCTTTATTTCCAGAAATAGATGTAGAAAAAATTATTGAGCTAGAGCCTGATCTTATCTTAGCCCCACAATCCGATATATCAAGAGCTTTGTATCGACAATTAAGTAGTTTTGTCAATGTTATCCCGTTTCCAGAAAAACCTTGGCTGACACCTATTAATCAACAAATTGAAATTATTTCGGCGGCATTAGGTCAATATGATCAAGGGTTGCAACTTATTGAGGATCAGAAACAGCAAAGTGCCCTGTTTAAAGAACATCATCCACAGCTTGCTCAAAAAACATTTGTTTTTATTTATACAGATCAAAATTCTCCTCATCTTTGGTGTTATTCAAGAGGAGATCAACGTATAGATTTTCTTGAAAGTTTAGGACTAACTCTATTGCCAATAGTGGCGAACATGCCGACTCATGCAGGAGCTGCTGCCGTGAATATTGGCATTGAAAATGTGGACTTGTTAAATCAAGCAGATATAGTGATTGCTAGTTTTCCTAGCTTAGAGAGTCAAGAAATAATGCAACGACATCCTTTGTTTTCAACACTTCACGCCATGAAAACAGGAGGATATTTAGGGATACATGATCCAAGTGTCATAATGGCGATGCTATGTGGTTCTCCAATAAGTAGACCGTGGTTATTGAAGAGGTTATTGCCTTTATTGTTAACCATAGAGCAGAATTTAGCCGTATCGCATTAAGAGGAGATTATTATAGTAGTGAAACATTTGACCAAAACTAAGATAGTCTTATTTAGTTTATTTATCATCATTGCTTTATTTTTGAGTGGCATTTTATTTGGTTCAAAAATGATGACAATTGAGCATCTATGGCAGGTTTTCTCTAAGCACATCACCTCTATTGATAAAGATTATTATAGAACTATTTTTCAGATGAGATTGGTGCGTAGTATAGCCGTTATGCTCTGTGGCGCTGCGCTTGGCGTATCAGCAGCGTTATTACAAGGATTGACGAAGAACTATTTAGCCGATAGTGGCTTATTGGGCATTAATGCGGGAGCGGCTGCTGCTGTTGTTAGTACAGTATTTATTCCATGGTTACAGATTGATTTTTTCTGGGTAGCACTATTAGGGTCAACAACGGTAGCGGCATTTGTCAGTTTAATTGGGTTACATGGTAATGATGAAAATTATTCTCGGTTAATCTTAATTGGTACGGCTATCTCTGTAAGCTTATTCGCTTATGTACAGACTGTGACACAAGTTAATATAGCTATGATGGATAAATATCGCTTTTGGATAAGTGGGACATTTACCAATGTGACTTTTTCAGAGATAGTGCATATATTACCAGTATGGTTATTGGGTATGTTAGTGGCGATGGGGTTGGGTAAGAGCATTAATGTGTTGAGTTTAGGAAAAACATCAGCACAGTCATTAGGGGCAAGAATATTATTTATTCAAATTATTACTCTATTAGTAGCATCTAGCTTATCAGCAGTAACAGTGGTATTAGCAGGACCAATTGCTTTTGTTGGGCTTGGAGCGATCCATATTTCTCGTTATCTCTGCGGGATGAATTATCAACAATTATTACCTGTGTCAGCGGTTGTTGGTGCGTGCTTATTATTGGGTACTGATATCTTGGCTCGTATTGTTATTGCCCCATCAGAAATTGCGACAGGGATTATGGCTTCTTTGCTAGGTGCACCATTACTGTATGTTTTAGTTTGTCTAGGAAAACAAAAATAATGGTGAATTTAATGCTACTGCCTGTATCAAGAGCGCGATACTATAATCTTGTTTTAGTGCTGATAATGATTCCTTTGGTTTTATTATCGATGACTATTGGACGAAGTCAGAATTTATTACCCTTATTGTCCGAGTTAATACAAGGAAATGCTACTGGCATTTCTACATGGTTATTTGAACAATTATGGCTGCCAAGAACATTGGTTGCTATAGGTGTTGGTATCGCTTTGTCATTAGCGGGTGCTATTTTTCAGACTCTTACTCGAAATCCTTTGGGTAGTCCCGATATGATAGGTGTTAATACCGGTGCTTCTTTAGGACTTGCGGCGGTTACTATCATATGGCCTCGTTTAGTCTCTGAAAGTATTGGGGCGTTATTCGGTGCTTTAATAATCGTTTTTTTAGCTATCTTAGCTAAGGGGCGTCGCCAGTTTTCGAGTGTGCAAATCATTGTAGCCGGACTTGCTTTAAATGCAATGGCACTGGCTTTAATACAGTTTGTTATTATCGGAATTAGACCAGAAGCGGCAACACAGCTAACAGCATGGATGAGTGGTAGTCTGTCTCAACGGGATTGGTCTGATGTGATAACTATCTGGATGGCTTTGCCATTATTACTGTCAGCACTAGTTGTTTTTTATCGACCGCTTAATTTACTAAATATAAGTCCTATGATGGCTACTACTTTAGGTGTTAATGTTCCTTTAGTCTCGTTAAAAATACTATTATTGGGAACTTTATTTGCTGTTGTAGCTGTTGTGGCGGCAGGGCCAATCGCATTTATTTCTCTTATATCACCACATATTGTGAAACGTATGATTAAGAGTAATCGTTTTTTGATTATGCCTACTGCTTTAACTGGTGTTATCCTCGTCCTAATAGCAGACTTAATTTCAAGACTATTGCCTTATGATGCATTCTTACCAGTCGGTATTATTACGTCATTTATTGGGGGTATTTATCTCTGTGTTTTGCTTATTGTTGAGTGGAAAAAATCATTATGCAATTAAATTCATTATTAGATAATAAACATACCCATGATTTAGTCACGGATAGCCTTCATGTACTTGAACATATAGTAGAGGAGATATATCAATTAGCACCATTTTTACATGGTGAAGTTGATTGTGGACAAGCTTATATTACGCGAGTTTCTAAACAAGAAATGAATAAGCTAGTTGAAAAAATTAATGAACTCTATCAAGCAATATCTAAACAACATCCTGAATCAGGTTCGATTCATTGGACCTGTCGAACGTGGAATTTATTAATTTGGCAAGCGATTTATGTTGTTGTTGGGGTTGCACAATCTGCAAGCATTGTTCCTAGCTTAGAAAACTTTGGTTTGCATATTAAAGAGTATGAAGTGAAAGGGTATAGCTTTTCTAATCAGCCTCTGTTTACAGCTGATCAGGATGAGGTAATTGCGTTTGCTGGAAAACAAATTCAACAATTTATTCATGTACTCTATGAAGCGTTTAATCAACAGTATGTGTTCAAAAGAAAGCTAGCAGATAAGTTATGTGCTGATTGTTTAAATGCAGCATTACATTATCATAATTCTTTAGTAACTAGATATCATCAAGAAGAGATAGAAACGTTAGCATATAAATGGTTAAGCGCATGTCAGTTGCCTATTCAAGCTAGCACAATAACATTGCCAGCATTGAATAAATTGACTCAATTGAGTTTTGGATTTAATAGGCAAACTTGCTGTCAGGAATTTAGAATTGAAAAAGGTATTTTATGTGATAATTGCCCAAAAAGAACAGTTACTCAAAGAATACAATGCATGATAGAGGGGGTAGAGTATGTTAAAAGCTAAGAAAATTACCCTGGCATACCAACAAAAAGAAATTTTTTCAAATTTAACTTTAGACATACCTAGTGAGAAAATAACAGTTTTGATTGGATCAAATGGTTGCGGTAAATCAACATTATTAAAAGCATTTGCGCGTCAATTATTACCTACTCACGGCGAAATCTTATTAGGGCAAAAAAATATTTATAAATCGTCACCAAAAGATATGGCTAAGGTTTTAGCGTTGTTATCCCAAAATCAAGCCATACTAGAAGGGCTGACAGTCAAACAATTAGTTAGATATGGTCGTTATCCATACCATCATTTATTTTCAAAATGGAGTCATCTTGATGAAGAGTGTGTCCAAAAAGCATTGCACTTGACAGGAAGTGATGTTTTTGTTGATCAACCCCTAGATTCATTATCTGGAGGACAACGACAAAGAGCATGGATTGCCATGACATTAGCACAAGATACACCTTATATATTTTTAGATGAACCTACTACCTATTTAGATTTACCTTATCAACTAGATATTTTGGAGTTATTACGTAAATTAAATAAAGAGGAAAAGAAAACAATTGTCATGGTATTGCATGATGTAAATTTAGCAGCACGGTTTGCCGATTATATGATAGCGATTAAAAATCATGCTATTGCGTATACAGGTACTCCTCAAGAAATAATGACAGAAGAGAAAATTTATGACCTATTTCAGTTGAAAAATAAGGTTATTCAAGACCCATACCATGGGATACCTATGTGTATTCCTTTGTCATTCCATGAGAATGCAGCGTAGAGGACGAATGTTAAGAGCAATATACTTGCTAAAAGGATAGGTAAAATGATGAAATCTACTTATTTTGATATACATCAAAAAGCAATGGCAAACGATACGTTCTTCGTAGAGACCCACTATTTTAATAACTATCAAGTCTATCATTTGAAAGAACAATATGGGAAAGGCTTCGTTGATAACTCTAATTTTAAGGATATTAATATTGTTCGTAGCGAATTAAGGCTAAATGAGAGTACTGATATTGAACGTAATTTGCCGCTTCATTATTTTGGTATTAATGTTTTTTTAAGTGGTTCTCAAGAGGTTACATTTTCTGATTTTAATAAGACGTATGGAGTCACGTCTCCTATGGTTATGCTTCGACAAGGGAATTTAGGTAATGTAGGTATTAAGTTGCCAGCAAATGAAAATTTAATAATGTTATCTATAGATTTTGATAAAAGTTTGATTGATGACTTAGTTGGAAAAGAGTACGAAAGTCCCATTTTAGATTTTTTTCGACAAACCAATAACCGTGTAAAAATTCTTTCAGAATTGGAGAAGGATTTTTTACATCATGCGAATTACTTGTTTCATTTGCCTATTGCTCAGAATCGATTAGGTCTTATTCAGTTAGAGGGGGCTGTATTAAGCTTATTGGCTATTTTATTGCAACATAAACAAGATGCTAATGTGTGTCATAAAGAAAGAGCTATTAATGATGCTATTCATATTTTGACTCAGGAATATAGGCAAACGATTACGATAAGAAAACTATCACAGCGTGTAGGTTTGAATGAGTGTGATTTAAAGCGGTTATTTAAAATAAAAACAGGTGATAGCATTGCCAAATATGCACTTAAATGTCGTATGTTAAAAGCTTCAGAATTATTAGCATTAGATTGGACACCAAGCCAAGTTGCTGAGTATTTAGGATTTAAGAATACCTATTATTTCAAACAAACTTATACAAAACACTTTGCCTATAATCTATGATAGGCATAATAAGAGTAAGATAGCATATTGATTGTATTAGTGATTCCAGTTACAGCTTATCTTATGTCTACAACCTCTTTTCCTCTTTTCTTCCAATCAGCACCTATTGGTATTACGATGGGTGATGCTGCAGGTATTGGTCCTGAATTGATTGTTAAATTGTTTTATCAAGGGATAGATAGACCTTGTGTTGTGTATGGAGATGTGTTTAGTTTACAGCGTGCGGCTACATTTTGTGGCTTACCAACCCCAGAGATTATTGCCTGTGAAACACCTGAACAAGCTTTTCAACTATGGCAAGAAACACAAGCCACAGTCACTGCAGATAAGCAAAAGAAAGCTGATGCTTTGGTTCGTATCCCAGTGATTGATAGTGGGATACGGTTTGATGAGCGTTTGATATTGGGACAAACGAGTGCTGAAGCAGGGCATGGCAGCTATGTTTTTTTAACGACAGCGATAGAGCATGCCATGCAAGGTAAAATTAGCGCTATTGTCACAGCACCGTTGCATAAAGTCTCTTTAAAAATGGCAGGGTACGATTTTCCCGGTCATACGGAAATTCTTGCCCAACAAGCAGGGGTAGAGCATGTAGGCATGATGCTACTCAATGATGAGCTAAGAGTCATTTTAGTAACCATTCATATAGGCTTGGCTGAGGTGTCACGTCAAGTGACCGCAGAGCGTGAAGAAATTACGATTCGCTTAGCACAAAAAGCTTGTCAACAATTAGGACTATCGAATGGACGTATTGCCGTGGCTGGTCTTAATCCTCATGCAGGTGAAGAGGGACGCTTTGGTCACGAGGAAATCAACGTGATTACGCCTGTTATCCAAAAGCTACAGCAAGAGGGTATCAATGTCAGAGGTCCTTATCCCGGAGATACGATTTTTATGCGGGCTCGTCAGGGGGAGTTTGACATTGTCGTAGCGCAGTACCATGACCAAGGACTGATTCCAGTAAAGTATTTAGGCGTGGATACAGGTGTGAATGTGACGGTAGGCTTACCGTTTATTCGTACAAGTGTGGATCATGGCACAGCCTTTGATATTGCAGGGCAAGGCATTGCTGATGAAAGCTCGTTAAGAGAGGCTATAGCACTAGCAATAAAAATGGCGAACTAACTGGTCAATTACTTAATTGAACAGTTGATAAACTGTGCTACGATAGCGAATGGTTGAGATGAATATACTAAAAACAACAGATTTAGCATGAAAAATTAAAAAACAACCCGATAACGTGAAAATTAGGCTAAACTAGTAAATTCACTCAAAATTGTTCTTCGGAGATCATGATGGCAGAAATCAAACGCAATCGTCGTAATACTCTAGAACGCCGTTGCTTAGGTAA
Source organism: Pelistega sp. MC2 (assembly GCF_900099475.1). Lineage (NCBI taxonomy): Bacteria > Pseudomonadati > Pseudomonadota > Betaproteobacteria > Burkholderiales > Alcaligenaceae > Pelistega > Pelistega sp. MC2. The sequence continues at coordinate 370,087 of NZ_LT628275.1, forward strand.
AGCATTCAAACGTTTGTTTGTAGGCGCTCCAAAGGGTACTTTTAAAATGCTAGAAAAAGTTAAACGCGTATAATCAGTTTAACCTAGCCGATAACAGATAATTTATTATGCTGTTAGCAAAAATTTAAAGCCAAGATTCGTCATGATTCTTGGCTTTTATTTATGAGTCTAGCCATACACTAGACGCTATAAATTAAGAAATTTAGTTTTTTATGGATTGATGATGGCTGAGATAGTACAAACATCTGAATTGCCGATAACGGTGATGACACCGACCTATAATCGTGCATCAACATTACCGCGAGTCTATGAAAGTTTATTACAACAAACATTTACATCATTTGAATGGTTGATTGTGGACGATGGTTCTACAGATAATACGCGAGAACTTGTTCAGCAATGGATAGATGAGCAAAAGCTTACTATTCGCTATGTATGGCAGCCTAATCAACATAAAAAAACAGCCTTTAATCACGGTGTGCGAGAAGCTCATGGCGAGTTATTAGTTGCCTTAGATAGTGATGATACGATTGAGCCAGATGCCTTAGCGCATATGTGGAGTACGTGGCAGCAACTTGAAAATCGTGAGCAGTTTATTGGGATTACAGGCTTATGTGCTAAGCCTAATGGGGAGATTGTGGGTGATCCGTATCCTCGTGATGTGATGGCGATTCCAGCGATTGATATGTATTTTAAATATAAAGTCAGAGGTGAGAAATTCGGCTGTCTTAATACAGCGGTATTGAGAAAATATCCATTCCCTGAAGATATTGCTGGGTTTGTACCAGAGAGTTTGGTGTGGCGACGTATTGCCAGAGATGGGTATAAAACCTTATTTATTAATCAAGTGTATCGTACCTATTTTGATAGTCAGGATTCTTTGTCAAGAGAAGGGCATAGTGTAGGGGATAAGCATGCTTTGGGGTTGTTATGGCTTGCCAAAGATATGGTCAATGATTGCCTACCATGGTTTAAATATCAGCCCAAAGAGTTTATCAAAGCAGCGATTCGCTATAATCGTTTTAAACGTGTGTTAGCTAAACAAGGTCAGGCAGTACCCGAGTGGGGACAATTAACAGACTGGAAAGCCAAACTCTTGGTGGCGATCACTGCACCGATAGCAAGGGTAATGTATAAATAATAATGTCATGGCACATTAATTTATAGTTAAACTAATGTTTTTTTATCCACTCATACCTTATATCCCGTCCTTTAGAACGGAGAGGATGCCAATGTAGTATATGCTAAAACGCCAATAATGCACAAAGGTACGGCGTTTTGAGCAAATTTGCATAGCATAGTTCAGATGTGGTTTAAGTAGCAGGTAAACTATGAAGGATGACAATCAACGGATTAAAAGAAGATTGTCAAAACTCAGCCCTTGATAAGAGCACAGGCTTAATGCCAGACTTTTCTGCCTAAATAAGTCCCTTTTTCAGGTGATGGAGTCTCTTCATCGATATCATCATCGTCAAAGTCACCATAGTCATCATTCATATCTTGAGCTTCCATCTCGGCAATGATGTCCGTATCATCTAAACCAAAGGGAAGTAACATGGACAAATCTTCGGACCAATCAACTTCATCCCCTTGATAATCAATGCGCGTAAAGCGTAACGGTGGTTCACCAATCTGAATGCCCCAGAGGAATTCGCACTGATATACACTACGATTAAAATCTTCTAAGAGTGCACTAGCACCAACCAAACGAGCAGCAGGACCACCCATTTGCATTAAAACGGCATCACTATCTACCTCTTTTCCTTGTTCTAGTGGTGTACCAAAGGCAATCCACTCATAGCCCTCTTCGGTCTGATCAATTTCGCCTAGCACAGGTTTCCCCATATAGGCACTAAGCGCATCAACAGTTTTGGCAAGTAATTCAAGTTCTTCAGGTGTAAAGGTTTGTTGCATAACAGTAGCCTTAGGTAAAGTCTATCACGTGACCATTATAGTCTTATCACTTGTTCAACAGCAAATAGGGGGGAACAAAGACAAAATAAAGAGCAATCTTTTACAATATTAAGATAGTTAATTAATTTTTTTATGGTGAGTTATGGCTCAATATGTTTTTACAATGAACCGCGTGGGAAAAATTGTTCCACCTAAGCGTCAGATTCTTCGTGATATTTCTTTATCATTTTTTCCCGGCGCTAAGATTGGTGTGCTCGGTTTAAATGGCTCAGGAAAATCAACACTACTAAAAATCATGGCAGGTGTGGATAAGGAAATTGAGGGTGAAGCAATCCCTATGCCTAATTTACATATCGGCTATTTACCTCAAGAACCACAGCTTAATCCAGAGCATACAGTACGTCAAGCGGTAGAGCAAGGATTAGGTGCTGTTTTTGCGGCTCGTCAACGCTTAGAGCAGGTGTATAACGAATATGCAGAGCCTGATGCGGATTTTGATAAATTAGCTGCAGAGCAAGCAGAATTAGAATCGATTATTGCCGCTGCTGCGTCTAGTGGCTCAGATGATATTGAACACCAAATGGAAATTGCCGCAGACGCCTTGCGTTTACCTCCTTGGGAGGCGGTGATTGGTAATCTATCAGGTGGTGAAAAACGTCGTGTGGCACTTTGTGCATTATTATTATCTAAGCCAGATATGTTGTTATTGGACGAGCCAACCAATCACTTAGACGCAGAGAGTGTGGATTGGCTAGAGCAGTTTTTACAAAAATTCCCAGGGACTGTGGTTGCTGTTACCCACGATCGTTATTTCTTGGATAATGCAGCAGAGTGGATTTTAGAGTTAGATCGTGGTCATGGCATTCCTTGGAAAGGCAATTATAGCTCTTGGTTAGAGCAAAAAGAGAAACGCTTGGAACAAGAGGAAAGTCAAGAATCAGCTCGCCAAAAAACAATTAAGAAAGAATTGGAATGGGTGCGTCAGAATCCTAAGGGTCGTCAGGCTAAATCTAAAGCACGTTTAGCACGCTTTGAAGAACTTTCTTCTTATGATTATCAAAAACGTAATGAAACGCAAGAAATCTTTATTCCTGTTGCCGATCGCTTAGGTAATGAGGTGATTGAGTTTAAAAATGTGAGCAAAGCATTTGGGGATCGTTTATTAATCGACGATTTAAGTTTTAAAGTGCCACCAGGGGCTATTGTAGGGATTATTGGTCCTAATGGTGCGGGTAAATCGACATTATTCCGAATGATTACTGGTAAAGAGCAGCCAGATTCAGGAGAGGTGATTATTGGTAAAACAGCCAATATTTCATTTGTGGATCAGTCACGTGATGGCATGGAAAATGAAAAAACAGTATTTGAATATATTGCTAATGGTGCAGACTTATTAACAGTAGGTAAATTTGAAATGCCTGCGCGAGCCTATCTAGGACGCTTTAACTTCAAAGGGTCTGATCAAAATAAACAAGTCGGTATGTTATCGGGTGGTGAACGCGGTCGTTTACATATGGCTAAAACGCTGATTAAAGGCGGTAATGTGCTGTTACTGGATGAACCGTCAAATGACCTAGATGTAGAAACCCTCCGTGCCTTAGAGGATGCCTTATTAGAGTTTGCAGGTAGTATTATGGTAATCAGCCATGATCGTTGGTTCCTTGATCGTATTGCTACGCATATTTTAGCGTTTGAGGGTGACTCACAAGTGGTATTCTTTGACGGTAACTATCAAGAATATGAAGTGGATAAAAAACGTCGTTTAGGTGAAGAGGGTGCTCAACCAAAACGTATTCGTTATAAAGCATTGAAATAACGTCTCAATGTTTGGAGAGTGTGCTGTTTTGAGAACTTTCTTGATGAATAACGTCTAGAGTCAGAAGAGAACACCTTTTTCCAATACAAAAAATAAATAGCCTAGTTAAGATGAACTAACTAGGCTATTTTTTATAGGGGAAAAATTTGAAAAGGTAGAAAATTATTTACCAACTTGGTTACCAATGACACCGCCCACTGCAGCGCCCCCAACAGTACCTAATGCACTTCCGCCAGAAAGTAGAGAGCCTGCAACAGCACCAATACCAGCACCACCGATGGTACTTTTATCGCGAGTGCTTAAATGACCACAAGCAGTCATACTAAGAGCTAATAGTGAAATTATTGTTAATTTGTTTAGAGCTTTCATTATATTCTCCTCATAGAAGCTAACTATGGACTCAGATTATCAGAGATTGACAGTAGTCGTCTACTCTTCGGTATTTCTATTTATTTCGGTTAATGACAGTTTTTCTATAACCCTATGGAATTAATAAGAGAAATTAGCTTATCTCGTTACCAACCTCCGCCTAACGCTTGATAGAGTCGAATCATATTTTCATGGCGTTGTAATTGCGCTTGATCTAATTGGTTCTGTACGTCTAATGTACCTAATTGGGCTGTTAGGACATTATCAAGTGTTTTGTGTCCATGTTGAAAGAGAGTGAAAGCGTCTTTTGCCTGTTTTTGTTGTAATGATGCTGATTTTTTCAAGAGTTGAATACGTGTTGAAAGTGCATCGTGCAAATGGTAACTACTTTCAACTTCTGCTAGTGCTTTTAACAATGTTTTATCATATTCAATAACACTGCTTTTTAGACGAGCATCAGCCGCATCAATATTGGCTTGTATGCGACCATTGGTAAAGATGGGTAGTTGTACGCCGGCACTGATAACACCGGCAAGTATATTTACCCCAGATAAATCACTATCAAATCCAATGCGTCCTCCTTGTCCAAGAAATTTAATATCAAAGCGAGGTAATAAGTCAGCCTTAGCACTTGCTACTTGTGCGGCTCTGGCTTTGATACCTAAGGCATGCGCGCGAACATCGGGACGACGTTCCATAACACTGCTTGGTAATTGTCCAGATGGTGCGGCAGGGGCATAGGTTAATACATTAGTATTGGGGTGTAGGGTGATGGCTTGGGGTGGTTTACCCAATAATACGGCGATTTGACGTTGATAGTTTTCTGCTTGAGCTAGTAGGGCAGCTTGCTGAGAATGTAACACCGATATTTTAGTTTCCACTTCATCCACTTCATAACGAGTGACTTGTCCTGCTTGGAAACGTCCTTTCATGTATCGAAGTAGCTGCTCAAGAACATCGATATTTTTCTTTAATAAATCATGTTGTCGCCACAACGCATTGTAGTTGAAATAGGATTGTGCTATTTGGCTGACGACGGCAACTTGAGTAGCATAAATTTCCTCTTCTTTGCTAAGTGCCGCATAATTGGCTGCATCAGCATCACTTTGTTTTTTACCAAAGAAATCAGGTTCCCATGAGGCAGATAAACCACCCATAGCGTTATAACCTGTTGTATCTTGCTTTCCTATATAGGGTAAATCGACATTTGAGCCAAAGCCTCCTACGGAGCCACTAAGTCCTATAGAGGGTCCTTTATCTGCAGAGGCTAGTTGAGCAGTCGCACGTGCTTCGGCAAGGTGTGTACGTGCTAATTCGATATCAAGGTTATTTGCAATACCTTGCTGAACGAGGGAATTTAGTTGTGGGTCTTTCCATAAAGTCCACCATTGGCTTACATCAATAACGCCTTTTGCTTTTTGTCCATGTTCAAAGCTGTCTGGTAAAGTCACTTTTGAGGGAGGTATATTCACTGTTGTGGTACTACACGCTGTCAATATACTTAGTAGTAGGAGTGAAGTCGTTAAACGAAAGTGTTTCATTATGATTAACCTTGACGAGAAAGCATTGATTTAAACTGGACTAAAGCAATGCATAAAAAAAGAGAACCCATACCAAACATTTTGGCAAGAAATTCCCATGCTTGGCTAAACGTTGCATGCTTGAATAGAACTTCTTGTGCAAATGAACTAAGAATAGTTTGTGGAGAAAACTGGGTAATAGTTTGGAAAAATATAGGCATATTTTCAATAGGAGAGGTGGCACCCGATAACATATACATCACAATATAAATGGGTAGGCATAGCAAGCCAAACTGTGGCATGGTAGGTGCAATAATGGCTAATAGGATACCTAAAGAAGCCGTAGAGAATAAAAAGGTAAATACTCCTAATGCAAAGAGAGGAACAGAGGTGACGTCAATCGGTACTTGTAAATAACCACGGACAACCAGAAATAATGACATGATGGCAACCGTGATAATAATCACACTATTAGCCAAAATTTTTGAAATGGCAATTTCACTGGACACAACAGGCATTACTAGTAAGTGTTCAATAGTTCCACGCTCACGCTCACGAATAACAGCAGCTCCTGAAAGCAAGAGGGTGATTAATGATAAATTACCTACAACTTGCATTACTCCCATAAACCATTTGCTGGAGAAGTTTGGGTTGTAGAGGACTTGCATTGAGGTTGTAAATGGACTAGCTAAGGCACTATTGGTGTTTAGGTAATTATTGATTTCTCGGCTGAAAATCTCTTGAATATAAGATGATCCAATGGCGGCTTGTGTCATTGCTGTGGCATCAACTAATAATTGAATCTTAGGGTTAAATCCAGCTAATAAATCTGCTTGGAAATTCTCAGGGATATCTAATACAAAAGTATATTTGCCCACATCCATTCCTCTATCGACTTCGTTGGTTTGGATATCAACAGGAGGTTTAAAGTTAGGCTCTAATAAGCTGTCTTTTAATTGATGTGAAAGAGTTGATTGGTCATTATCTACAACAGCAATAGAAGCATTTTTTAATTCTGTTGATGCTGCATTGACAGCCATAATGATGCCTATCGTAAACATATAGACAATTAAACCTAGTAATACAGGATCTGTAAATAAGCTTTTGAATTCCTTAATCGTGAGAAAATAAACGTTTTTAATCCATCGCCACATTTATTTCTCCTGTTTCTTGAGTGATAACGTTGCTAAGCTGAGGTAAATAGAATAGAACAAGGCTAGCATAGCAAAGTTTTGTAGAAAATCAGTGAAACCTAATCCTTTGGTAAAAGCACCTAAGGTGATGCCTTGAAACCAGGTTGCGGGGAAAGAATGCCCAACCATGTAAAGCGCTTTGTCTAGGGCTGCTGTTGGGTAAATAAGACCTGCGAAGTTAAGGGTAGGAATAATCGTGACAATCGCTGTGCCAAAGATAGCAGCGATTTGGGTTTGTAGGAAGCTAGACATAAGCAAACCAAAACCTGTTGAGGCGCAGATGAGTAATAATGCTCCTAGACTTAAGCCAAGCATAGTTCCTTTTAGAGGAACATCAAATACAAGGATAACAATCGCCACCATACATAAAAAACTGATAAATGATAATCCAATATACGGTAATTGTTTACCAAGTAGAAATTGCAGTTTATTGGCAGGCGATCCATACAAATTCATAATAGAGCCGATTTCTTTCTCTCGCACAATACCTAATGCCGTCATCATTGCAGGAATAAGCGTCAGGGTGAGCATAATCAGCCCCGGTGCAATGGCAAATACACTACGAAAATTTTGGTTATAAATAAAACGCGTTTCAAGAGGTAGGTTTATGGTTAGCGGAATACCTAGTTTTCTTATAAATTCCATTGTATATTCACCAATGACTCCTTTAATAGAACCACTGAGGTTTTCAGCTAATAAAGGATAAGCACCATCTACATAGAAAGCGACTTCAGGCGATTCTTGTTTAAAGATTTTTTCACCAAACTTATCAGGTATTTCAATAATTAGTTTAACCGTACCATTTTGTAGGAGTTTTTGCCCTTCCTCAGGAGAATAGACTTGTCCCTGATCAATAAAATAAGCAGACCCTTGAAAGTGTTCAATGAGTTCACGGCTCTCACTGCTATTATCCCAATCCAAAACAGCAAATTTGGAAGGATTAAGATCGAATGAAATACTGGATGACATTGCCAATAACATAATAATGGGACCGCAGATGGCAAAAAATAACCGAATATTATCTCGTAACAATTCTTTGCCTTCACGTATAGCAAAAGCCCATACTAAACCAAACCATGCGCCGAAAGAATTGTTGGCGTGCGTATTTTCTACTGGGTTTTCTGTGGTGAATGCATTGTTATTTTCATTGTTATCACTTTCGGTACTGATTTCTGAGCGATTATCTTCGGCGTGTTCTAGATAGCGAATAAAGGCTTCTTCTAGGGTATGCGCTTGTTGATTTTGACGGAGTTCTTCAGGGGTGCCAATAGCCAATACACGTCCTGCATGCATAAAAGAAATACGGTCACATCGCTGTGCTTCATTCATAAAGTGAGTCGACACGAAAATAGTAATTCTATCTTCACGCGAAAGTTTGATTAGATATTCCCAGAAATTATCCCTTGCGGCTGGATCAACACCTGAGGTGGGTTCATCTAAAATCAAGACTTCAGGTTTGTGTAAACAGGCGGCGGCCAGCTGTAGACGTTGTTTAATCCCTAAAGGAAGAGATGAAGGTGTTTTATGTGCAAGTTCGGTTAAATCAAACTGTGCCATAATCGCTTGAATCGCCTGTTTTTTTTGAGGAACTTCGTAGAGTTTGGCGTGTAAATCTAGGTTTTGATAAACCGTTAGTTCTTCATATAAAGAAAAGGCTTGCGACATATAACCAACGCGTTTACGTGTCGAAATATCATTGGCATTTATTGGCTGCCCTAATAGGGTAGCGGTACCTTCAGTGGCATCTAACAGACCCGTTAGCATTTTCATGGTGGTTGATTTGCCGCAACCATTAGAGCCTAAAAAACCAAAAATTTCCCCTTTAGGAATTGTAAAACTAACGTTATCAACTGCTTTAAAATCACCAAATATTTTGCTCAGCCCTTTTGCCTCCATTGCTGGAGGTTCATTAGCTAACGGCTCAAAAGGAGGAATAGTTAAGCCATCCAGTGCCCCTCGTTTTTCTTCAGGTAATAGTTTGATATAGGCTTCTTCTAAGGATTTGCTTTGTGTATCACGAATAACCGATTGAGTGGACTGATTGGCAATGATATGACCATCATCCATAGCGATTAAATGTTCAAAATGTTCTGCTTCATCAATATAGGCTGTTGCTACAATGACGGTCATTGCGGGATTATCTTGACGCAAACTATCAACCAATTCCCAAAACTGACGACGCGATAAAGGGTCTACCCCTGTAGTGGGCTCATCTAGGATTAATAAATCAGGGTTATGCACTAACGCACAGCACAAGCTGAGTTTTTGTTTCATCCCGCCAGAGAGCTTGCCAGCAGGTCTAGCATTGAATTGCCATAAGCCTGTTGCTCTGAGTAAACGCTCAATATGCTGTTTACGATAGGCTTTATTTAAACCATATAATTTGGCATGAAAATCAATATTCTCATAAATAGACAGCGTGGGATATAAGTTTTTCCCCAAACCTTGAGGCATAAAAGCAACTTGATGTGCTAATGAATCACGTGATTTCTTTAAAGTAACATCTTGATTCAGAACTGTGATTGATCCAGCCTGAAGGATTTTGACTCCAGCAATAAGAGAGAGCAAGGTAGATTTACCCACACCATCAGGTCCAATTAAAGCGACGCTAGCTCCCTTAGGGATTGTTAGTGAAACAGCATTGAGAGCAGTAACTTTACCGTATTGATGGCTAACATTATCAATAGCAACGGCAAGAGAAGAATCAGTGATGGTCATCATTACTTATTAGGCAGTTTAATCGCTAAGCTTTCTGGCCATTGAGCATTGGCTTCGTACTTAACATATCCTATAGCAGTCATACCGCCTTTAAATAAACCAGGATATTGTGCAATGATATCTTCAGGAATCTTTAGTTTAACTTTGAACATTAGTTTGGCTCGTTCTTCCTGAGTTTCTACAGATTTTGGTGTAAATTGTGCCTGAGAGGCGATAAAGTCTATGGTAGCAGGGAATAATCCATCTATGCCTTCAATAAAAATGCGTGCTTCATCGCCTATTTTAATAGGGTTAGATTGGTAAGAGGGTAGAAAGACATTGAGATAGACATCGTGCGTATCTAAAATACTCATTACTTTACCACCAGCAGGAATTACATTGCCTAATTCGGCAATTTTATATTCAATACGTCCGCTAATAGGTGACTTAATAGCATAGTCTTTTTGCATATCTTTCACGCGATCAATTTGTGCATCGGCTTGCGAGATTGTTGCCTCTACTTCTTGTTGAGCTGCTTTTGTGGCATTGACTTTTGCCACCATAGCGGCGTAATTAGTTTGTTGGCGTGTTAATTCTGTACGTGAAATAAGATTATCTTTAAATAATTTTTGAGCGTTATTCAGTTCAATTTTCGCTAAGTTCAATTGCTGTTGTGCAGCGTCTTGTTCGGCTTTAACGCGTTGTAATGATTCTTGGGCTTGTTGCTTCTGAGCATTGGCTAATGCCACTTGTGTGTTGATTTGAGATCCTGATAATTTTGCAAGGACTTGATCTTTTTGAACATTGTCACCTTCATTGACCAAAATTTCTTCGATCCGACCAGGATATAGACTAGAAATATCAATACGGTTTAAATTTAAACGACCATTGACTTGTGCAATTCCTTCATAAGAGGTAGTTTGAAGCTTCTTGTTTTGCCAATAAGCAATACCTGCAATAGCAACAGCTATCAGAAGGAGTATTATCTTTTTCATAAAAATCCCTACATTTCATACTTTTAGCTTAATCTAATAGTGTATGAAATTCATTAATCGCTTACAATACTAAAAATCAATAAAACGTTGTTTACTAGTATATTTGTGATAAAAATGTTGTTTATTTTGGGTGAATTTATGGCTGAGCAGAAAATAGATAAACGTATAATCCGGACAAAAAGTTTAATCCATAATGCATTTTTAACATTACTTGCTGAGAAGGAGTATAAACATATCACCGTACAGGATATTTTAAATACTGCAGATATTAATCGGACAACATTTTATAAACATTATAAGAGTAAGCAGGGTTTAGCATCAGAATTGATGAATAACTTTAAAAAAGAGTTTTTGGTTCCTGTTTCTGTACAACGATTTAACTATAGTGCTCGAGAGTTTATCTATGGCGTTAGCCCTATGGTAAAGGTGTATAGACCATTAATTAAATTATTTTTAAAAATACAAACGCCAGAGATGAATTTTGTACAAGAATTACAGAAGATTGCTAAAACTCAATATATCGAACACGTAAGGTCAAAAACCGGAAAAACAGAGCAAGAGTTAGATTTCCAAGCACATATGTTTGCTACGCTAGCGGTAGAATTCTTGAGATATTGTTTATTGAATGATGTGGACATATCCTCTAAGCAACATGATGAGATGCTAGAAATGTTTAAGTACACTATGCTTTAAACAGTATGACATACTCTGTTTAATCTATTTTTAGCTTGATAGATTTTTTGTTAGATTATAAATTATTGATTTTTTGAGTATAAACCTACACATCACAATCAAAAAAAGTTGTCAGTAATAAAAATCCCTGCTTTGGTTATGAAGCAGGGATTATGAGAAGCTATTACCCAAGAGTTATGGTTTAACTCGTGCGGCTTGCATCTCTTCAGGAGACATCTCAATTTTGACTTCAAGTACTTCTAATGAGTCCTGTTTGTCTAGATTGACTTTAATATCTTCAGGGTTGATTTTAATATACTTAGAAATGACTTCAATCAGTTCTCTTTGTAACTGAGGTAGAAAATCAGGAGCTGAGTCAACTTGACGATCACGCACAAGGATTAATTTGAGACGATCTTTGGCGACCTCATTACTCTTTTTCTTCTCACCTAGTAAGAAATTTAAGAAAGACATGCTTAATTAACCTCCAAATAGTTTTTTGAAGAATCCAGGTTTTACATATTCAGTAAAGCGTAAAGGAACTTCTTTGCCTAAGTAACGATCAACCAAGTCAGCATAAGCCTGTGCAACATCAGTCTCTTTCATGTGAATAGCAGGAACCCCCGTATTTGATGCTTGTAAAACATCTTGTGATTCTGGTGTTACCCCAATTAGATTGATATGTAAAATATCGTTGATATCGTTAATTGAAAGCATTTCACCGTCTTCTACGCGTTTTGGATTATAGCGAGTTACTACTAAGAAAGTTTTTACGGGTTCACCACCTTCTTGAGCCCGTTTTGTTTTCGCTTGTAAGATACCAAGAATTCGATCTGAGTCACGTACAGAAGATACTTCAGGATTTGTGACAACAAGAGCATCATCAGCAAAATGTAGAGCCATTAACGCCCCAGTTTCAATACCTGCAGGTGAGTCACAGACAATATACTCAAAGCCCATTTCTTTGAGTTCATTAATAACACGCTCTACGCCCTCAATGGTGAGTGCTTCTTTATCACGAGTTTGGGAAGCGGGTAGGATATAAAGATTTTCTAAATTTTTATCTTTAATTAGAGCTTGGTTGAGTGTAGCCTCTTTTTGAATGACATTGACAAAGTCATAAACAACACGACGCTCGCAACCCATAATCAAGTCTAGGTTACGTAAACCAACATCAAAGTCGATAACAACCGTTTTATGACCTCTCATGGCTAAGCCTGATGCAAAGCTAGCACTTGTCGTGGTTTTACCTACACCACCTTTTCCAGAAGTAACAACAATTACGCGTGACATGAAGTTTTCCTATTTATAAAAATATTACTGTTCAATCTTAAAGCAAAAATCACTTTTATAGGGTAAAAAAGTGATGATAGATGAAAACTAATTATTAAGATTTAATTAAATTAAAAGATAAAGTATCGTTTTGAAGACTAATCATTGTTGGTTTTTTATGGGTATCAGGTGCAATATCTCCATCAAATAGACGATAAATGCCAGCTATAGCCACTAATTGTGGATCAAGTGAAATGGTGAAAATTCTAGCACTTGTATCACCTTTAGCGCCAGCAATTGCTCTACCTAATAAGCTACCATAAATATGAATGTTGCCGTCAGCAATAACTTCGGCACCATGTCCTACATTACCGATAACGATTAAATCGCTATTAGCCGCATAAATACGTTCACCGGAACGTAACTGTCTATCAACAACCAAACTTGCTTGTGCGTCAGTATTTGTCGGTGTTGTCGATACAGGCTGGCTAACCTGTGGTTTATCTTGAGATGAGGGTGTTTGTTGAGCAGCAGGTTTGCTATCAACAACAACGGTCTTATCAGATTTTTGGTGATTACTTAATTCAATATGTGCAAATCCTTCAGCTAATACGGTAGGCAGAAGACGCTCATTGGCATAGATGCCAAGCACATTAAGCTTGTATTGCTCAAGTACATCCACAAGCTTACGCCAAGGGAGTGGTTGGACAATACCATAGGCATCAATGACCAAAGATTCACCTTCGAATAGGCTACCAGAGTCTTGCATTTTTTGATGAATAGTTTTGACAATACCACTAAAATCTGTGGTTTTTAAGACCAAACGAAGACTAGAAATATTGGTACTTTTAAATTCTAAAATATGTGATGTATCAGACATGTTATACCCATGTATCACGTAAAGTAACGCTACGATTAAGAATTGGTTTTTCAGGTGTTGAGTCAGGATCTACAATAAAGTAACCTAAACGCTCAAACTGCCATTGATTGCCAGGTGTCAGATCTAATCCAGGCTCTAACCAGGCACTCACTTGTTTTAGTGAATTGGGGTTGAGGTAGTCTAGGAAATTTTTGTTACCACTGTCTGGAGATGGGTCAGTGAAGAGTCTATCATAAAGATTAACTGTTGCTGAGGTTGCGTATTTTGTACTAACCCATGTGATATTGCCTTTTACTTTGACACTATCAGATCCTGGTGTCCCACTCTTCGTGTCTGGGATATATTCTACATGTACTTCCGTGACTTCGCCTTGGTCATTTTTGATGCAACCAGTACATTTCACTACATAGGCATATTTCAAACGTACCATATTGCCAGGGAATAGACGGAAATATTTCTTTTGAGGGACTTCCTGGAAGTCATCTCGTTCAATCCATAACTCACGAGTTAATGGGAACTCTCGTTTACCTAATTCAGGGTTGTGAGGATTAATAGTCGCAAAGCAAGCCTCTTCATGATTTTCGGGAAGATTGGTAATAACTAATTTAATTGGATCTAGAACAGCTACCGCACGTGGGGCGACAGGGTCAAGAACATCGCGTAGAGCTTGCTCTAATTCACTATAATCAATATTAGAGTCAGATTTTGAAACACCTAGACGTTCAATAAATAGACGTAGGGCCGTAGGTGTGTAACCTCGTCGTCTTAAACCTACTAAGGTTGGCATACGAGGGTCGTCCCAGCCGTTGACTAGTCCTTCGGTCACTAATTGTAGTAGCTTACGTTTACTTGTCACAATATGCTTAACTTTTAGACGGGAAAACTCATATTGTTTAGGTAAGGGCTGTTTTAATAAACCTAATTCAACTAATTTTTCTAGTAACCAATCATAGAATGGTCTTTGGTCTTCAAATTCAAGTGTACAGATACTGTGAGTAATCCCTTCTAATGCATCCTCAATCGGATGGGCGTAAGTGTACATTGGATAGATTGGCCATTTATTGCCAGTGCGGTGATGTTCAGCATGACGAATACGATAAATAACAGGATCACGTAAGTTAATATTAGGTGATTGCATATTAATCTTAGCGCGTAATGCCATGCTACCATTTGGATGTTTGCCTTCTCGCATCTCTTGGAATAGCTTTAAAGATTCCTCAATAGGACGATTACGATAGGGAGAATCAGTACCAGGCTCAGTCAATGTACCACGATTTTGACGCATCTCTTCTGGGCTTTGTTCGTCAATGTAGGCATCACCGCTTTTAATTAAAGCAATGGCAAACTCATACATATAGTCGAAATAATCACTGGCAAAATAAAGGTTGTTGTAATTCTTTTCTTCATTTTTCCAATCAAACCCTAACCATTTGACGCTATCTTTGATAGAGTCAACGTATTCTTGGTCTTCTTTTTCGGGATTGGTGTCATCAAAGCGTAAATGACAAACACCACCATAATCTCTAGCTAAACCAAAATTAATAATAATGCTTTTGGCATGACCAATATGCAAATAACCGTTAGGTTCGGGTGGAAAACGTGTACGAATGCGAGCAGAATCCTTCGGCCCTTGTTCTTGAATTTTAGCTGGGCCTGGAACGCCCGCCCAACGTTTGCCTTGAAAGCGCTCAGCACTTAAATCATTTTCAATAATAGTACGTAAAAAATTAGAAACGGGTGTTTCAGTATTATGACTTGTCATTCGATATATAAGAGAAAAATTGTGGGTAAATACACATAATATATGCGCTTATTATAATATATGTTGAGAGGTGCTTATTGACTTAATGCTTGTTTGCAGCGATTAAAGGGAGCTCAATCTCAACCAATAATCCTCCCGAACTATGACTTCCTAATGTTAGTTTGCCATGATGAGCTTGAACAATATTATCTACTAAGGCAAGACCTAATCCTACACTACCGGTTTTCGTCCGAGCAGAGTCCAAACGAGAAAAGGCTCTTAAAGCTTCTTCTCTTCGGTCTGCAGGTATTCCATTACCGTGATCTGCAACTGAGATTTTAGCAAATTGATGATGCTTACTTAAGGAAATTTCCACTGGTGGTTTGCCGTGCTTAAGGGCATTGCTGATAAGGTTATCCAATAGTCTGCCTAATGCCAAGGTATCGCCTGAAATAAACACAGGGTGTTTAGTGTTACTTGTTAGCATAACGTCAGAACTAGCACTCCATGCATGTGCACGTTCATCAATCCAATTAGTAAGGTTGATCGGTTCAAAACGATAACGAGTAGGATCGGCTCCACGAACATAGGAAATAAATTGTTCAACAATGTTTTGCATTTCTTGTACATCGTTGCTCATTCCGCTCTGTAATACTTGATCATCACACATTTCAAGGCGTAACTTCATGCGTGCTAGCGGCCCTTTAAGGTCATGAGGTAAGCCTGCTAACAAGGTTTGTTGTACTGTTTTAGCTTGCTCCAGCGATGATAGCATGGCATTAAAACGTTCTCCCAAGATACGTGTTTCAGATGGGCCTGAAGGAGTCACTTTACGGAAGTCTCCTTTAGCCAAATAGTCAGTAGATTGGCTCAATAAATGCAAAGGTTTAGTAATGCGCCAAGCAAAGTAACCAGCAAATACTAATAATAGAGTGGTCATGGTTAACCAAGCCAAGAAGAAAATACCATTTTTATCAGGTTCTATATTTGCAACTGGGATAACTAACCATTCACGTATCACCGTATCATTAAATGGATTGTATTCAGGTAATAGTGATAGAAAGAGTAAGGGAGTCTTTTTTTCTTCAATAAGACTGATACGCGTACCGTCATCTAGCTTTCTATTAATGCTACTAATGAGTTTTTGAATATCTTGTCTAAGAGCTGATTTAACAGGCGTTTCGGTGACTTTTTTATCAGAAAAACGCGAAAAAGTCGCAGGATTTAAGTGCCTATAGATATGTTCTTTTAAATGAGGAAAAATTTGATCTAACGCATGAGGAGGAGGGGGACGATTTGATGGTAAATCATCTAGGTCATCCTCTTCATCATCATCTCGACGGATGGAAAAAATAGGTCCCCCACTTTTTGGGGTTTCTATAGTTCTAAGCTGCCATTTACCTTCGGACGCATCGTGAATAAAGGCTGCTCGCATGTCTGGAGGGATATTGGTAATCGCATTGCGAATAATTTTAATCGTAGTCGTGATTTGTCCAGAGACAACATCCTCCATGACTTTTTCTTTT
This sequence comes from Pelistega sp. MC2, assembly GCF_900099475.1. NCBI lineage: Bacteria > Pseudomonadati > Pseudomonadota > Betaproteobacteria > Burkholderiales > Alcaligenaceae > Pelistega > Pelistega sp. MC2. Next base: position 386,682 of record NZ_LT628275.1, read on the forward strand.
AGGTAGTTCCCTACATAAAAAACCGCACTCTGTACTAAGATAATAGTGCCAAACATCATTAACAAGATTTGAGCGCGGATACTTAAAAGAAAATTCTTAAGATTATTCATACCTTAGGCATTTGGTGAAAAACGGTATCCAATTCCCCATACTGTTTGAATCCATCTAGGATCTTTAGGATCATCTTCTAATGCACGGCGTAAACGCAAAATGGCAATATCAATAGCTCGATCATTGCGTTCGCCCTCATCATCATCACGTGCTAACGCTAATAGTTTTTCACGAGAAAGAGGTTTACTAGGGTTTTTAACAAATGCTTCTAGTAGGTTAATTTCCCCTCCCGTCAATTTGACTACGGTATCACCCTTAAGTAATTGACGTTTGGCGGGATCAAATGTAAACGGACCAAAATGAATAGGAACCTCTTTAACAAGACTAGAAGGACCTTTTTTGCGACGTAATACTGTCTCAATACGTGCCAATAATTCACGAGGATCGAAAGGCTTGCCAATGTAGTCATCAGCACCTGATTCAAGACCGATGATACGATCAGCGGTTTCATCACGTCCCGTCAATAAAATGATAGGAATATCCTCATTGTGAGCACGTAGATTGCGACATGCTTCAACACCGTCACCACTTGGTAACATACGATCAAGCACGATTAAGTCAGGCGTAAACTTAGTGATACGCTGGAAAAGATCATTACAGTCATCAACTAGCAAGGTATCATAGCCATGACGGTTAAGATACTGAGCTAGTAATTGGCGTAAGTCTGGGTCGTCATCAACGACCATAATTTTAGTCAGTGGTTTATTATTCATAGTGCTTCCATCATAACAAATAAAACCTATAAATTTAATAATAGGAAATCATCTGAAATTAATTTGCTGGAGCTGTTGTTGTCTCCGTTGTCGTAGTACCAGCTTCTGCTGGTCTCACCTCGAAAGTACGTGAACCTAATACTTTACGAGTTTGAGTATTAATTACTTTAACTTCAACAGCATTAGGTGTTAAGGTTTTTTTGGTAAGTTCTACTTTGCCTTGAAGTCGGACATATTCATTGGCAGTGATATTGATTGGTTGAATATGATCAAAACCTTTATTGCCATTTTTATAGCGACCCGTAGCTAGAACTTCTACACGAGCAGGAACGTTAGGAGAAGATAAATCTGATTTTGTGAGTATTAACTCATACGATAACTGTCCTATTTCTCCTTGGAAATTACCAATACGAATACCAATAGGATTGTTTGATGGGTCAGGGGGGAGGTTTTTAAGCACTTCCTCCATATTTACCCCTGAAGTGCCTTCTTTAATAGGGGTAATAGGATTTAAGCTGGGGTCATTGTTTACAGCCACGGCAGAATTTTCTGTTTGTGTTGTAGTTACTGGGCTTAGTTGTTTGATAGTATCGCGAGCCTGGCTAAGTGCTTGTTGTGAGTCAGATAGTTGTTGCTGTAATGAACTTTTTTCTTGATTTAATTGACTGATCGTTGAGTTTAGGCGATTGGACTCCTCAATACTAAGACGAGGAGGTCCGTAATTGGTTTGTAAAAACCAAAAACCACCGCCACCGATGATGACACCCGCTAAAAAAGTTATTAACCATCGTGGCATACGGCGATTGCGGCGAGTATTACCGTAGACAGAAGGATTAAAAACCACTTGTTTATTTGAAGAACCAAACATATAAAACCTTTAAATTATTATTTTACCCTAGTAGAAACTATTCAGAAAGGACTATTTTAAAGTCCTTAATTCCTTATCTAATTGTGCCAATCGTTCTGGTGTGCCAACATCCGTCCATTTTCCTTTGTAATGTTGTCCAAAGACACTATTATTTGCCATGGCTTCTCTTAAAAGAGGGGCTAATTTGGCTATTTTTCCTTTTTCGATATGCATAAATAGTGAGGGATGGTAGACGCCAATACCTGAAAATGTTAACTTTGGAACACCTTCGTCATAGACTTTACCAAAACTATTTATGTGAAAATCACCCTCAGGGTTGTGTGTAGGGTTATTCACCATCAATAGCCACGCTTTTTCTGGATGATTTTCGATATGTGTTACTTTTTCCATTGCTTCTAATGGATTCCAATCACACCAAATATCACCATTGATGACTAAAAAAGGTTGTGAACCTAGTAAAGGGAGAGCATTAGCAATGCCACCAGCTGTCTCTAAGCCAGTCTCACCTTCAGCAGAATATTCAATATTGACATTAAATTGAGACCCATCGCCTAGTATCTCCGGGAGTTTATAGCCCAACCAAGCGTGGTTAATCACAATATCACTAATTCCTGCACTTGCAAGACGTTCAATATGCCAAACAATCAGAGGCTTCCCGCCAACCTCAAGCAACGGTTTGGGTAAGGTATCCGTCAAGGGACGCATTCTTTCGCCTCGTCCAGCAGCGAGAATCATGGCTTGAATCAAAACGTATACCCCACTTTTGTCTCCACATTGTCTAGCTTATCAAGTAAGCGAACTAGAGGTTTGAAACTATTATAACGATTGGCTACTTGTCTAACATAAGTATTCATGCGAGGCATATGGTTTAAATAGTGTTTTTTATTATCGCGTAGAGCTAAACGAGCAAATACGCCTAGGATACGCAAATTACGCTGCAACCCCATAAATTCATAGTCAACATGAAAGTCAGCAAAATCAGCAGGTACAGGTAATTCCTGAGCTTTTGCCATTTCCCAGTAACGAATTGCCCAATCTAATTGTTGAGGTTCCTCCCAAGTTGTACGAGCATCCATCACAAGAGAAACAACGTCATATGAGATTGGACCTAACAACGCATCTTGAAAGTCAATAATACCAGGATTTGTACCATGTAAATTTGGATCACATAGCATGAGATTTGGAGAGTGATAATCACGGTGGACAAACACTTTTGCTTGTTTGGTATTATGCTCTACTAATAGATTAAAAATACTCGCTAGTTGATTTTTTTCATCATCGGATAGTGTCATCTGATGGTAGTGATTGATATACCACTCAGGAAAAACAGTGAGTTCAGTCATGAGGCGTTCTGCATCGTAAGCAGGTAAGTCACTGGCGTCAACCTTTTGCATAGTGACCATGGCGGCGATAGCATCGCGATAAATCGTTTGTAACTCTTTATCTTCAATAGGGGATTGTAAGCGTTGGTAGTAGGTTTGGTTACCTAGATCATTAAGAATAAGAATTCCATCAGTTAGATTTTGTTCTAAAATTTTTGGGCAATTAAGTCCGATAGCTGATAATTTGTTTGCAATTTGAATAAATGGTTTGCAATCCTCATGTACAGGCGGTGCATCCATAATAATCAGTGTGCCAGTGTCGGTATCTATACGGAAATAACGACGAAAACTAGCGTCACTTGAGGCAGGACATAAGCTATCGATATGAAGATGATACTTTTCAGATAGAGTAGAAAGCCAGCTTTTTAGTAAATCTAGACGAGGGTCAATAAGGGTAGTCATAAAACTATTTTATAATGGCGTAGAAATTGAATAAAATGATTAAATTAATTGCTATTTTAGACGTGAAAATGCTTTTTGTCTTAGATAGAAAATAAAATTATGAGTTTTTTAATAATTCTTTATTTGGAATTTGTGTTGTGCGAAAAAAATTGACCTTATCGTTTCTACTGTTTTTGCCTGTGGTGAGTTCATATGCTGAACAAGTGACCACATTTGGCATTGCAAATAATAATGGTCTGCGTTTGCAAGAAAGTCCACGCTTACAACTTATTAAACAAGATAAGAATAATCAGACAACGTTTACGGATAGTGCAACGTTTAAAGTTACTAATAACAATAATGACATTATTTTGACTGGTGATGCTCAAGTGCGCCGTCCTGACGCTATTCTGAAAGGAGATCGTATTACTTATAATCGATTAACAGGGGAAGTTGTTTCAGAAGGCAATGCTCGGTTGATTCGGGATGGCTCAAGAGTAGTGGGAGAAGGCTTAAAATATAATGTGGATAAAAAAACAGGTGAGATTAATTCTCCAGTGTATCGTATTCTAAGTGGTGGTGTAGGTGAAGCAAGATTTGCCGAAATTGTAGATGAAAATCACTTGAGAATGGATGATGCTCTCTACTCTGGCTGTAGTTGCGATAATAAGTTATGGTATATCAAATCACCAGAAGTTAATATTTACGATGATGAAAATGAGGGAATCGCTAAGGACGGTACGCTTTATATTAAAGGGGTGCCAGTATTTTGGTCACCTCATCTAGAGTTTACAATTAAAAAAGAGCGTAAAACAGGATGGTTATTTCCTACATTTTCTATGACCTCAAGGTCAGGTTTTGGTTGGAACTTACCATTTTTCTGGAATATTGCTCCCAATTATGATGCAACTTTCACGCCATCGTATTATAGTAAACGAGGTTTTATGCTAGGAGGAGAGTTCCGTTATTTAAGACCATCACTAAGTGGACAATTATCTGGAACGTATATGCCTTCTGATAGTAAATTACACCGAAACAGATGGTCAATTAATTGGACACATAGACAAAAATTAGGTGAATTTGCTGGATTAAATTTTGGTTTAACGGCAAATTATTCAGGCGTATCGGATAGTGATTATTATCGTGATTTTAGTGCTGTTGCAATTAATCGCGCTCAAGAAACATTTTTGGATAAGAATATTACCTTGTCTTTTGGTGGTTATAACTATTGGTCGGGCTATTTGAGTGTACAGAAATATCAATCATTGCACGATCTAACCAATCCAGATAATCCTATTTATTATTATCAGTACGAAAGAGTGCCAGAGCTTTCGTTGAAAGGTGAACGTTATGATTGGGGTGGATTTGATGTGACCACACAAGCTACTGTTACACGTTTTGTTCATCCAACACATGAGAAGTATTATCGTGCCTCTTGGAACCCGAATTATGATTTTGGAGGTCACTACAAAGCGGATGGGGTGAGATACTCTTCTTATACACAGGTGACTTATCCCATTATTAGACCAGGGTGGTATATTAAGCCTAAAATTGGTTTACATGCATCACATTACACAACAGATTGGTATACACAATATACCTATCCTAATGGTACTCCTTTTATTCGAAGCCAAGCAGGAACGCAGTACAAAAATCAATCTCGAGTCTTACCTATTATGTCTTTAGATGCAGGAATGACATTTGAACGTAAAACGGCCTTATTTGGTAAGTCTCGTACTCAAACGCTAGAGCCACGCATCTATTATCTGTACATTCCTTATAGATATCAGTCAGATATTCCTATTTATGATACTAGTGTGAGTAACTTTAATTTTGGTACTGCTTTTAGTGAAAATAGATATGTGGGGGGATGGGATCGTATTAATGATGCCAATCAAGTGACATTGGGATTGACCTCACGCTGGTTGGATGAAGACACAGGCAAGGAGCGCATGGCAATTCAAGTCGCACAGAAATTCTATTTTACGAAACCCCGAGTATTCTTGGGTGGGTATGATTATATTGATACACAGCGTGTTAGAGAACGATATGCGGAGAAGAGTCGCTCTGAGTTCTTAGCGAATATGTCAGTTGCACTCACAGACACATTGAATACCGAGGTAGGAGCTCAGTTGGATACCTATGATAATCGTTTAGCCCAGACATATGCTTCATTGCGTTGGTTTCCTAAAAACTTTACTTCTTTATCATTGACTTATCGCTATCAACGAGAGCCTTATTTGATTGAGGGAACAGATCAACAGTATAGTTATCAACTTAATGGTAAGGAAAATATTAGTATTGCTGGTCAGTGGCCGATTACGGATAAATATTATCTCGTAGGGAGGCATGATTATTCTCTTTACGAAAAACGTTCAACGCAATCTATCATTGGGTTAGAATATAACGATAAATGCTGTACAACAGCTAGGGTTGTTTTCCAGCGGTATGCTGTCTCTAAGACAAAATCAAATTCTGCAGTATTTTTACAAGTAGAATTAAATGGACTAGGTGGTATTGGCTCAGATCCATTGAGTGTCTTAAGAAACAGCATCCCAGGATATCAGAATGTTAAAACCCCTGAAACGGTTAAATCACCATTTGAAAGGTATGAATAAAAATGCAATTTAATAATACTTGGTTAAGAATTGCCTTAATGGCAATACCAGGTTTTTTTCTAAGCTCTCCAGAAGTTTTGGCTAAAAAAAACCATTCTACTAAACAGGTTCATAGCAATAAGCAAGGACAAGGGAATTTTGTTGATGGTATTGCTGCTATTGTAGATACAGATGTGATTACACAAAGAGAGTTAAATAATCGTATGGCAGCGATGAGGGTGTCGGGTAATCAAGCAACACCAGAGCAAGTACTATCATTATTGATAGATGAACATCTTATGAATGCTCATGCCGATCAAATGAATATTAAGATATCCAATCAGCAGCTTGAGCAAGGCCTGCAATCAATCGCAAAAGATAATAATTTGACTGTTGAGCAATTGAAGCAAGCAGCTAAGCAGCATGGTATCAATTGGGATGAGTACGTGGCTAACATAAAACAACAAATGAAAATGGAAGAGCTTCGTTCTCAGGTTGTGCGTGCACGTGTGAATGTGACAGAACGAGATGTTGATGCATTTTTAATTCAGCATCCAACAGGGCTATATGCTGATTATAAGAAACCTGTCGCCTATGAGCCGCGCTACGAAAAACGCCAAGTTGTTGAAAGAAGTTTTGATGCAAAAGCGATAGCTTTCCAACATATTTATATTCGAGTCCCTGACGGTTCAAGTGCTGAGGTTGTAGAGGCAGCACGTAAAAAAGCCAATGAAGCATTATCTAAGATTCGTGGTGGTCAAAGTTTTGCAAGTGTTGCTCGCCAATACTCAGACGCTCCAGAAGCATCGCAAGGTGGTAATCTAGGTATTCGGATGAATGAGGATTGGCCGGCTTTGTTTATGAGTGTATCTAAAAAAGTGAGGGATGGTAGTACGACAGGAGTGTTTAAAGCACCGAATGGTTTTCATATCCTGAAAGTATTAGAACGACGTGGTGTAATTAATGAAACACGCCGTGTAGTGAGTGTTCGTTTACCTGATCCACCACAACCTCAATTAACACCAAGAGAACAAGCCGCTAAACAGGCAGGTCCTGTTAATGTGACAGAGTCTAATGTGCGTCATATTTTAGTACGTATTACGCCTGTGTTTTCTGATGCTCAAGCCAAAGCTCGTATTGATGAGATTGCCGCTAAACTTAATGCTGGCGAGCCTTTTGCAGATGTTGCTCTGAAATATTCTCAAGATTCTTCTGCATCACTTGGAGGGGATATTGGTTGGATTTCACCAGGACAAGCAGACCCAGCGTTTGAGCAAGCCGTGGCAAATTTACAGCCAGGACAAATTAGTGCACCAGTTCGTAGTCAGTTTGGTTGGCATATTATTGAAGTATTAGATCGCCGCACTGAGGATAAACAAGCCAGTATTCGTCGAGACTTGGCACATGAAACATTGTATCAAGAACAAGCAGAAAATGTGCTGAGGGATTGGGTGCAACAACTTAGATCACAAGCATATATCGATAATCGCTTAACGGGTGAAAAAACGACTCGCTAATATGGCACATATTGCACGTAAACGATTTGGTCAGCATTTTTTGACTGACCAAAGTATTCCTGACAATATTATCCGTTCACTTAATTTGAGTGAGGATGATACTGTTGTGGAAATTGGTCCAGGGCTTTCAGCGTTAACATTACCATTGCTTGAGAAATTAAATCATCTCACTGTTATTGAAATCGATAGGGATTTGGCTTTTCGATTACGTAATACGTATAGTCCCAAGAAATTAACCGTGATTGAGGCAGATGCGTTAACGGTGGATTTTAATCAGTTCGAGCAAGGGGTTCGTATTGTGGGTAATTTACCTTACAATATTTCTAGTCCTTTATTGTTTCATTTAATGGGAGCTGCTGATAAGGTTAGAGATCAACATTTTATGCTACAAAAAGAAGTGATTGATCGTATGGTAGCAGAACCAGGTAGTGCAGATTATGGACGACTGTCTGTGATGTTACAGACACGCTATAAAATGTACTCATTATTTGACGTGCCTCCTGAATGTTTCGATCCACCTCCGAAAGTAATGTCATCTGTAGTCAGAATGATTCCACTTAGTGAGGATAGGCCTATCGCCAAAGACGAGAAATTATTTGCTCAATTAGTTAGTCAGGCATTTGCCCAACGACGTAAAATGCTAAGAGGAAGTCTAAAGGCATGGCAAATTGATTGGACTGGTTTAGGTATCCCAGAGACTGCAAGGGCAGAAGAGTTAAGCGTATTAGACTTTATTCGTATCGCTGATTTTTGTGTGGATCATAAATTGGAACACTAGAATCTCTAGGTTACATTAATAGCTAGGATAGTTAATAAAAAAGCAACGAAATTTCGTTGCTTTTTTATCATGTATAACTCAAAGGTTATAAGCTTACAGCATGGCTAACAAATACGAGTAAGTTCATAATTGGTCTAGTCTAGAGTAATACTAGACTTAATAGCCATACCGTAATAATACCGGCAATACCTTGAACAAGGGTTGCTAGCGTTTGAGCTTGATAAGCTGTGGCTACTTTCATACGACTAAACTGACTAACTACCCAGAAGAAGCTATCGTTAGCATGTGAGACAGTCATTGCGCCAGCACCAATAGCCATTACTGTGAGAACACGACCCATTTCAGAATCAAGTCCTAATTGACCTAACATAGGTGCAACTAAGGCAGAGGTGGTAACTAGGGCTACTGTAGTAGATCCTTGAGCTGTTTTTAGTGCTGCAGCTACGATAAATGGCATAAAAATACCAATGCCTAATGCGGATAAGGTTTCGCCTAAATAAGCACCTAAAGGGGTTGCTTTTAAAATGGCACCAAAAGCACCACCAGCGCCCGTAATTAATAAAATCGGTGCAGCATGAATAATCCCTTCAGTCACCACTTTATTAAATTCATCAGCTTTTGAGCTACTTTTTAATAAGAAGAATGAAGAAATTAAGCCTGCGATGAGGGCTACTACAGGTTGACCTAAGAATGCTAATATTTGTGCAAGAATACCTGTTCCTAGTGGTTTGCTTGGGAAGGCAACGATAGAGCCTAAACAAATTAATAAGATAGGTAAAAGAATTGGTGTGAATGCTTTGCTAGCACTGGGTAATTCACCATAACTTTGGCGTAATTGAGCTGTTTTTTCTAATTGTTCTGCTTGAATTTCAGGGAGTAGTTCTATGTCTTTGTTCATAAAACGATTAGCCCACCATAACCCTGCTAGAGCCGTTATTAATGCTACGATCAAACCGACGATGATAACTAGACCTAAATTATTTTCTAAACCAAGATTACCTGCTGCTGCAATTGGGCCAGGAGTAGGGGGGACAAATGTATGAGAAGCATATAGACCAGTCGCTAAAGCAACGCTCATTGCCACTAGAGACACTTTCATTTGTTTGGCTAATGCTTCCTTAAGTGAGTTTAAAATGACAAAGCCAGAATCGCAAAATACTGGGATAGAGACAAGATAACCAATAATTGAGATGGTTAATGTTGGGAAACGTTTTCCCATCACCTTAATGACTGTTTCTGCCAAGGTAATAGCCGCACCAGTGCGTTCAAGAATGACACCAATAATGGTACCAATAGCAATAACAATACCAATGCTTCCCAATAAACCACCAAAGCCTGTAGTAATCAGCTTGACAATTTCTTTACTAGGCACACCATAAGCAAAGCCAGCAATAAAGGCAGCTGCTAGTAAGGCTAGAAAAGGGTGTAGTTTAAGTTTTGTTGTGGCAAGCACAATAAAGGCAATCAATGCCACCAGAATAAGAATTAAAACCATAAAAGACCTTCCTTTGGTAAATAAAAAATAGTTTGAATACTGTAATAATAAAATTAGTGTAAATCAATAGGTAAGAGTAATAATTGTAGTTATCCTCAACCCTGTTAGTTAATGCTTAAACTTGTCTACCTATTGACCAAAGTCTCATTAAATCATTCGCTTTCTGAGTGAGTAATGTTGAACAGTTATGCATGGATTCTTGAAGGGTCATAGGACCACTACTGATACTAAATGCGGCACTTAAACCATGAGTATAAAGGTCTTGATAATTACCTCGAACGGCTCCCCCTAGAGCGATTAGGGGCTTATGATAACGTTTGCTAAGATTAGCAATCCCTGCAATAGTCTTGCCTTGCAGAGTTTGTTCATCAATACAACCTTCTCCAGTAATGACTAAATCAGCCTCTTTGATATGGTGTTCAAGATTGGAGTATTCTGCAATAACCTCAATACCTGGTTTAAAGGTGGCATTTAGGAAGCTTAGTGCAGCAAAACCGAGTCCGCCAGCAGCACCTGCTCCAGCATATTCTCGACAATCAATGTGCAATGTATGATGCACTAGTTGAGCATAATTATTTAAACGTTCATCTAGTTCAAGGACTTGCTCTGGCGATGCGCCTTTTTGTGGGCCAAAAATATGAGAAGCACCGTTTTTTCCACATAAAGGATTACGTACATCAGAGGCGAGAACTACATTTACCGTTTTTAAACGTTCATCTAGTTCAGATATATCAATGCGACTAATATTGTGTATATTGTTCGGGCAACAGGCCTGGATAAGCTGATTATGTTCATCGTAAAATTTAACACCAAGGGCATTTAACATACCAATACCAGCATCGTTAGTGGCGGATCCACCTAGCCCTAAAATGAGTTTCTTAATAGGATAGTTTAGAACATCTTTAATTAATAACCCTACGCCATATGTTGACGATGTATAGATATTACGTTTGTCTTTGCTGATTTGCTCTAAACCTGCTGCTGATGCCATCTCAACCACTGCCGTATCGCCGTCGATGAGAGCCCATTCGGCAATGATATTTTCTCCTAAAGCATTGCATACGCTCACTGATTTGAGCTCACTATTTGTGCATTCAGCAATGGCTTTTACTGTTCCTTCTCCCCCATCCGCCATGGGAATACAAAAGACTTCGGCATCAGGTTGAGCCATTAAAATACCTTTTTTGATAGCTGTAGCGGCATCAACAGCAGAAAGGCTTTCTTTAAAAGAATCAGGAGCAACAACAATAATCATAATCGTCTTAATCGCTATCGTTTTGTTTATATTTAAATAATTATATGATTGACTGCTGGGTAAATTTAGTCGTGTAAACCTTTACCAGTAGCGTTCATGTCTTTTCTTTCAATAAATTCAATTTTATAACCATCGGGATCTTGCACAAAAGCAATCACAGTAGATCCTCCTTTAACAGGACCAGCTTCACGAGTTACCGTGCCGCCTGCTTTTTTGACTGCTTCACAAGCTGCGTAGGCATCAGGTACGCCAATAGCGATATGACCATAAGCCGTTCCTAAATCATAACTATCAACACCATAGTTGTAAGTGAGTTCAAGCTCTGCTTGCTCTGGATTGGCCGCATAGCCTAAAAAAGCAAGGTCATATTTATATTCAGGATTTGAAGAGGTGCGTAGAACTTTCATACCTAGTACACGAGTATAAAAATCAATAGAGCGTTCTAAATTACCCACACGAAGCATAGTATGTAAAAATTGCATAGTCATTCCTTAATCGTCTTGTTGTTTAATCTTTACTTGTTTATCAATAATGAAGTTATAGTAAATGATATTACTCTAAAAAGAATAATGATTGTTGTTTAAGTGCTTTTTTATGTATCTCATAATCAGGCATTATTCTGCCGACTTCTTGCCAAAACGCTTTGCTGTGATTCATATGTTTTAGATGTGCTAGCTCATGAGCAATCACATAATCAATCTGTTTCGTTGGGAGGTGGATGAGTCGCCAATTAAGCCCAATAACCTTTTTGCTATTACATTGCCCCCAACTTCTCATGGCATAACTTAAGCGTAAGCGTGAATACTCTAATCGAAGAGGGGTAGATAAGGCAATTAAACGTTTGGAAAACCAAGATAAAGCTTGTGTTTGCAACCATTGTTGACAAGCGAGCTTAATAGAGGTAGCTGATGTGTGAATATCAATTAATAAAATATCGTTGTCTTGAGGGGCTAATATATCACCTAAAAAAATAGGGGGGGTATTACTGAAATGAGGTTTGAGTAGAATAGTTTTACCTAGGTATTGAATGGTATTGTTAATTTGCCAGTGATTAATTTTTTCAGGGCGAATGCTTTCATAATAAGCTTTTTTGTTGGCAATCCATTCACTGAGTGAACGTAACATAGTTTCAATATTACTTAATGGCTCACTTAACGCTGCTCGTACAATAATGCCATTGTGCCCTACGCTTATACTGAGTTTTTGCCATCTGCGGCGTTTGATAATATACTCAAAGTCACCATGCTTGGTATTGATGCGAAAGGGTAATTGTTGCATTAAATCTAATAATTCAATAGAAAAAAATTAAATCAAGGATTAGAGGTGGTGTAGACTTCTGGATTTAGTACTCGCATTTCAGTCTCAATCCACTGTTCCACTTGTTTATTTAATTGGTCAGCTGTTAGTCCTTTTGAATTAATTGCTGGACCAAAGGAGATCGTAATGAGACCAGGTCGTTTAATAAATGCATTTCTAGGCCAACACATTCCCGCATTTAAGGCAATAGGAATCACATCAGCGCTAAGATGAGTGGCTAATCGAGAGCCTCCTGTTTTATAACGTCCTTGTTGTCCAACAGGTATACGAGTTCCTTCAGGGAACATAATAATATTACGACCCTCTTTGAAACGTTGCGATCCGATGCTCATAACTTGTTGCATAGCATCTCGTCGTGCAGACCTATCAATGGCAATTTGTTGTACACTCGCTAATCCCCAACCAAAAAAAGGAATATAGTTTAGTTCTTTTTTGTGAACATATGTACTGGTGCGCTTTAAAAATATAGGGAGAGCAATCGTTTCCCATGCCGATTGGTGTTTAGCTAAATAAACGGCTGGATAATCTGGGATATTCTCTGTGCCTTTCAGTTGATAACGTATCCCACAAATAACTTTGGCTCCCCAAATAATGCTTTTGTTCCATAGGGTAATAATTTTCCAACGCCAGTGGAACGGAACAAGAAAAAGTAAGCCTGATAATGTACCAAAGATAATCGTTAGAATCGTCAGATAAATGGCGAATACGAGTGAACGTAAAAAAATCATGAATTTTCCCCGATTAATTCAGTGGCAAGCGTGAATAAGTCTTTGCTTATTTTGGTGTGTTCGGGTAAGCCACCATTTGCTAGGGTTTTTTCACCATTACCTGTTAATACTAGGTGAGGAGTAAATCCTGCGGCTGCTGATGCCTGTAAGTCACGTAAAGAATCACCTACGGCGATAATACCATTCGGTTCAATGTTATAGCGACGTTTAATCTCATTAAACATCCCTGGTAATGGTTTACGGCAAGTACAGTTTTCATCTGGTGCATGAGGACAAATAAAAAAAGCATCAATCGCAGCACCTAAGGGCTTTAGGAGATTTTGGAGTTTTTTGTGCATAGCATGTAAAGCGTGAATATCAAATAATCCACGTCCCAAGCCTGATTGATTGGTGGCGACAACAATTTTATATTTAGCATGATATAAGTTTGCTATCGCCTCGATGCTACCAGGCAGAGGAATCCATTCATCTGCCGTTTTCACGAACTCAGCGCTTTCATGGTTAATCACGCCATCTCGATCAAGTACAATGAGCTTCATTGGGCTAACTTAGACAAATCAGCAACAAGATTCATGGTTTTATGTAGCCGGTTGAGTAGTGCTAAACGGTTTTGACGAATAGCGATATCGTCAGCCATCACCATGATATCGTTAAAGAAAGCATCCACAGCTACTTTGGTGACCGCTACGCTTTGTAGTGCTTGAGTGAATTCTGCTTTTTCAAAGTGTTGAAGAGCAATAGGCTCAACCTTATTGATGCTCTCATTTAAAGCGATTTCGGCAGGGTCAGTGAGCAAACTAGTATTTACTGCACCAATTTCACCGTCTACTTTTTTAAGGAGATTGCCGATACGTTTGTTTGCTGCCGCTAAGGATTCTGCTTCTGGGAGGCTAGTAAAATGTCCAACAGCATCTACTCGGGCGAGTACTTCATCCAATTCAGGGTTAAGTGCTAGTACGGCATCAACTACAGAACGATTATATTGTCCTTGTAACTGATTGCGTAGGCGTTCGTAAATAAATTGTTGTACTTCTCTTGCTGTGTTACTTGAAATAGTAATACCGTTTTGTGCAAATAAGCTTTGAGCATAATTTAATAAATCACTCAATGTTAATTTATCGGTATGGGAGAAGTAGTTAGCTTTATTAAGAGCATCAAAAGCACTAATAATACCTAATGCTGCTCGTCGTAGTGCATAAGGGTCACGTTCGCCAGTTGGTAAAAGACCAATACCCCAAATACCCACCAAAGTTTCAATACGCTCAGCAATAAAAAGAACTACACTTGTTAAATTGTTTGAAGTAATAGTATGGTCAAATTTTACTAAGTATTGATCAGCAATGGCTTGAGCTACATCAGCAGGTTCATTGTCACCTTGTGCATAGTAAGAACCAATCACACCTTGTAACTCAGGAAACTCACCAACCATATTAGAGGTCAAGTCAGCTTTAGCTAGATAAGCAGCACGATCCGCATGCTCTACATTAGCATTCAGTTTTTGGGCAATGTATTTAGCGAGTAATTGAACGCGTTCTACACGAGCTAATTGTGTGCCTAGTTTATTATGATAAACAATTGTTCCTAATTGTGGGACACGAGAGGCTAAAGATTGTTTTCTATCGGTATTAAAGAAGAACTCGGCATCAGCCAAGCGAGGTCTAACCACGCGTTCGTTACCCTCAATAATATTATGAGGGTCTTGCACTTGCATATTGCTAACAATTAAAAATTGATGGCTTAATTTACCAGTTGTTTTATCAAATAGAGGGAAATATTTTTGGTTAAGTCTCATGGTGAGAATTAAACATTCTTGCGGTACAGATAAGAATTTTTCCTCAAATTTACCAACATAAATAGTTGGGTGTTCAACTAATGAAGTTACTTCTTCTAACAGGTCATTAACGGCAGGGTCATCGCCAATAGTTAGGTTTAACTCCTCTGCCTTGCTGTTTAGTGCTGCTTTGATTGTTTCAAGACGCTCGTCATAAGAGGCAATCACAAAACCTTCTTGTTTTAATTGCTCATCATAGCTTTGAGCTGAAGTAAGTTTAAAGCTCGTTTTGCCCATGAAACGATGTCCATGGGTGGTGTTATCAGCTGTTAAACCAAGTGTATGAATAGGGATAACATCGTTGCCATATAAAGCGACTAAGGCGTGAGCAGGACGAACAAATTTAACCGTTGTCTTGCCATCTGCTAGTTGATAACGCATCACTTTAGGAATAGGTAATGAGTCAATGGCATTAGTCAAAATATCTTGTAATTGAGTGTGTAATTGAGCACCTGGTGCTGTACCTTTGGCAATTAAATAGTCTTGTTTTCCATCAGATTCCTGGCTTAAGTCTTTGACCGAAAGAGATTGCCAACCTTTACTTGCTAATTTTTTAATTAACGCAGGCGTGGCTTCGCCATTAGCATCTAATCCCACTTTAACAGGCATTAATTTTTCAGCAAAATCCTGATCAGGAGCTTGTTCAATCACATTATCAACACAAACGGCTAAGCGACGAGGTGTAGCAAAGCTTTTGAATTGACTAGAAGCGTTATCTCCAGCAATAAGGTGAGCTTTGAGTAAACCATTTACTATGGACTCAGCAAATGCTTGCCCAAGATTGCGTAAGGCTTTAGGAGGTAATTCCTCTGTAATTAATTCGATTAATAAAGGTTTCGTCATGATTATTTATTCTCCTTTAACATAGGGAAACCTAATTTTTCACGTGAATCGTAATAACACTGCGCAACAGCACGTGATAAGTTACGAATACGTCCGATATAGGTTGCTCGTTCTGTTACGCTAATAGCATTGCGTGCATCAAGCAAGTTAAAGGTATGTGCTGCTTTTAAGACTTGTTCATAAGCAGGTAAGGCTAATGGATTTTCAAGTTCCATCAGTTTCTTAGCCTGTGCTTCATAGTCATTGAAATGAGCAAAAAGAACATCAATATCTGCATATTCAAAGTTATAGGTTGATTGCTCAACTTCATTTTGATGGAAAACATCACGATAATAAATTTTGTCACCGTTGGGGCGAACTGTCCATACAAGGTCATACACGCTTTCTACATTTTGTAGATACATGGCAATACGTTCTAGACCATAAGTGATTTCACCTGTTGTTGCCGGACAGTCTAATCCTCCGACCTGTTGGAAATAAGTAAACTGAGTCACTTCCATGCCATTTAGCCAGACTTCCCAGCCAAGTCCCCACGCACCTAGTGTTGGATTTTCCCAGTCATCTTCGACAAAACGAATATCATGCTCAGCAGGGTCAATGCCCAACGCTTTAAGTGAGCCAATATACAAATCTAGAATTTCTGGTGGAGCAGGTTTAAGAACGACTTGAAATTGATAATAGTGTTGTAGTCGATTTGGGTTTTCACCGTAGCGACCATCTTTAGGACGGCGCGATGGCTGAACATAAGCAGCAAACCAAGGCTCTGGACCTATTGCTCTCAGAAAAGTTGCTGTATGCGAAGTACCCGCACCAACTTCCATATCATAAGGTTGAAGAAGCGCACAACCGTGCTCGCCCCAGTAGTTCTGTAAAGTTAAGATGATTTGTTGGAATGTAAGCATGAAATTAACTCAGGCTAAAAAATGACAGATATAAACGTCTAATTCTATCATAGGTCTAGCCTGAGAAATGCTTAATAATCAATGACTAGAAACAATTCAACTATTTCGGTGCTATCATATCCTCTGGTTTGACAAGTTCATCAAATTCTTCACCACTTAAGAGATTGAGAGCAATGGCTGTTTCTTTTAGGGAGCTATTGTTTTTAAAGGCAGTTTTGGCTACTTTAGCGGCATTCTCATAACCAATTTTACGGTTAAGAGCGGTAACTAGCATCAACGAGTGGTGTAGAAAGTAATCAATTTTCTCTTTGACTGGTTCAATACCTACCGCACAATTACGATCAAAACTTAAGCAAGCATCTCCCAGTAAACGAATAGATTGAAGTAAGTTATAGCCAATAACAGGCATATATACATTAAGTTCAAAATTACCAGATGCACCTGCCATAGTAATGGTGGTGTCATTACCGATAACTTGGCAGCAAACCATTGTCATTGCTTCACATTGAGTCGGATTAACTTTGCCAGGCATGATTGAAGATCCAGGTTCATTCTCAGGAATACGCAACTCTCCTAAGCCACAGCGAGGACCACTGGCTAACCAGCGAATGTCATTAGCAATTTTATTGAGACTCGCAGCAATTGTTTTTAATGCACCAGAAGTATAGACGCAAGCATCTCGAGCCGCTAACGCTTCAAATTTGTTTGGTGCTGTCACAAAAGGCAATTGACTTAATTGACTGAGTTCTTGAGCAACATCGTGAGCATAGTCAGGGTGACTATTCAAACCAGTTCCTACTGCTGTACCGCCTAGAGGTAGTTCGTATAAACCTGTTAAGGCATCTTGTAAGCGTTGAAGTCCATGATCCAATTGACTGACATAACCAGAAAACTCTTGACCTAGAGTTAGTGGTGTTGCGTCTTGCAAATGGGTACGACCAATTTTTACAATGGATGAAAACTCCTCGGCTTTTTGATGTAAGGTATTTCTCAGTTGTGTTAGTGCAGGGATAAGTTGTCGATTGATTTCAAGAGCGCAAGCAACATGGATAGCTGTAGGAAAAGAATCATTTGTTGATTGAGCATGGTTTACATGATCATTGGGATGAATAGGATGATAGGCAGCTAAGCCTGTACCTGCTAATTCATTGGCACGATTAGCTAATACCTCATTCATATTCATATTAGACTGAGTACCTGAACCTGTTTGCCATACAACCAGTGGAAATTGATGATTAAACTTATTAGCAAGAACATCTTCAGCTGCTTGTACAATTAATGTGGCTTGTTCTTGTTTAATACGTCCTAGGCGTGCATTGGTAATAGCCGCTGCTTTTTTTACTAATGCCATGGCGTGAATAAGAGGGATAGGAAGCGTTTCGCCACCGATTTTAAAATTTTCCCGACTACGTTGTGTCTGAGCCCCCCAATAAGCATCAGCGGGAACTGCGACGTCTCCCATCGTATCGTGTTCAATTCTAGTGTTCATTTTTGCTCCTAATTGGTAATGATAATTGTTTTTATTTTATGTAAATTAAAAAAATTTTGCCAATAAAAAAGAAATACAGGGTTAATACGATTTTTTAAGATTTGGAAAAGACTATACAATACAAGACAGACTTAGAAAATATATAGTGCTTAAGGAAGTATGATGACAGCTGAATCTTTAGTTTTATCTGAAAAAATTGGGAAGGTGTTAGTAATTACAATTAACCGACCTGATTCACGCAATGCTTTAACATATGACACCTCATTTGCTTTGGCAGATGCGATAGATCAATTAGATAATGATCCTGAATTGTCTTTGGCTATTTTAAGAGGACAAGGAGAGCATTTTTGTGCAGGCATGGATTTAAAAGAGTTTGCAAGAACTCAACGGCGTGCTGTTGTACCTGGACGAGGTTTAGGTGGTTTATGCGAAGCGTTACCTAAAAAACCATTGATTGCAGCGGTAGAAGGTTATGCGTTAGCGGGTGGTTTTGAATTAGTACTTGCTTGTGATTTGATTGTGGCATCAAATACGGCTAAGTTTGGTTTACCTGAAGCAAAAAGAGGGCTAGTACCAGGTTCTGGGGGGATGTTACGCTTACCTCAACGAGTGCCATACCATGTAGCGATGGAGTTGCTATTAACAGGCGATATGTTAACGGCAGAGCGTGCACATCAGTTAGGATTAGTTAATGAGCTAGTTGAACCAGGTCGGGCATTAGATGCCGCGTTAGCATTGGCACAACGTATTGCTGCCAACGGTCCTTTATCGCTCAAAGTGATTAAGCAAGTAGTGATAGAGTCACAAGGCTGGACACCAGAAACCATGTTCGCCTTGCAACAGCCTCGCATGGCACATATCTTCTCCTCTGCGGATGCTAAAGAGGGGGCTACAGCATTCGCTGAAAAACGTGCACCAGTATGGAAAGGCGAATAGTTTTTAATAATAATTCTCAATTACAATAAACTCAGCAATGGCTTGAGAGGCTTAGGATTCCCAATAATTACAGTATGATTAAACTAATTTTATCTAACTGGATTTATTGGGAGTTTTTATGACTACAGTCATTAAAGAGGCTGATTTAGTGCAATCAATTGCAGATGCTGTTCAGTTTATCAGCTACTATCATCCACAAGACTATATTCAACATCTGGCTCGTGCTTATGAACGTGAAGAGAGTCCTGCTGCTAAGGACGCTATCGCACAAATTTTAACTAATTCGCGTATGTGTGCAGAGGGACATCGTCCGATTTGTCAAGATACAGGTATTGTTAATGTATTTTTGAAAATTGGGATGGATGTTAAATTAGATATCAAAGGTACTTTGCAAGAAGCATGTGATGAGGGGGTGCGTCGTGGTTATCTAAATCCTGATAATAAATTACGTGCTTCTGTGCTATCGGATCCGATTTTTGAACGCAAAAATACACGTGATAATACGCCTTGTATTGTGTCGGTAGAGCTTGTTCCTGGTAATACAGTTGATGTGCAAGTCGCTGCTAAAGGCGGTGGTTCTGAAAACAAAACAAAATTCGCCATGCTAAATCCAAGCGATAGTATTGTAGATTGGGTATTAAAAACAGTGCCTTTAATGGGAGCGGGTTGGTGTCCTCCAGGCATGTTAGGTATCGGTATTGGTGGTACAGCTGAAAAAGCAATGTTGATGGCAAAACAGGCTTTAATGGATGATATCGATATGTATGAGTTGTTGGCGAGAGGACCACAAAATAAACTCGAAGAACTACGTATTGAGCTTTATGAAAAAGTGAATGCGCTTGGTATTGGCGCTCAAGGTTTGGGGGGGTTAACAACCGTACTAGATGTAAAAATTAATACATTCCCAACTCATGCAGCTTCTAAACCCATTGCGATGATTCCTAACTGTGCGGCAACTCGCCATGTGCACTTTGTCTTAGACGGTAGTGGTGTAGCTGATTTACCAGTCCCGTCTCTGGATTTATGGCCAAATGTTCACTGGGCACCCGATTACAATAAATCTAAACAAGTGAATTTAGATACCTTGACTAAGGAAGAAGTAGTGAGCTGGAAACCAGGTCAAACCCTATTATTATCAGGAAAAATGCTAACAGGTCGTGATGCGGCACATAAGCGTATTCAAGATATGCTAGCTAAAGGCGAAAAGCTTCCTGTCGATTTTACCAATCGTGTTATTTATTATGTTGGTCCAGTGGATCCTGTGCGTGATGAAGTAGTGGGCCCAGCAGGTCCAACAACAGCAACACGTATGGATAAATTTACAGATATGATGCTGGAAAAAACAGGTTTGATTGCGATGATTGGTAAAGCAGAGCGTGGCCCTGCCGCCATTGAGTCTATTCAAAAACATAAATCTGCCTATTTAATGGCGGTAGGTGGTTCAGCTTACTTGGTGTCTAAAGCTATTCGTTCCGCTAAGGTAGTTGGTTTTGAAGATCTTGGTATGGAGGCCATTTATGAATTTGAGGTGAAAGATATGCCTGTCACAGTAGCTGTGGATTCAACAGGAACCTCTGTTCATACAACAGGTCCTAAAGAGTGGAAAGTCAAAATTGGTAAATTACCAGTGACAGACTAATCATTTTTTTCTGTTTGATGATAACCCTAAGATGATGTGTAAGCATTGTTTTAGGGTTTTTTGTTGTTATTAGCAGTGAAATTGATTAGGCAGAATAGACGTTCAAACTATATTTAAGGTACTTCAGTGGTGACCAAAATCATAGTTGTTTAATTTTTTAGCCTATTATTTTTTAGTAGGTATGATGTACCTATTGATAGTGATAAGTTCGTTTTTTGTATGAGTCATAGGCTCCAAAATTGAACAAAATAATTTTTAAACAAGGGAAATTACTAGTTTTTAAGTATCAATAGATGTTTTATAACTATTGAATAATTTAGTCATCAAAAGGAAGTAACGTATGAAAGGTATCAGACAAAAGGTTTTATGTGGTGCTTTATTGAGTGTATTTGCTTGTACGGCTAATGCAGCAGGAACCTTGGTCTTTTGTTCAGAGGGTAGTCCAGCAGGATTCGATTCAGCACAATACACTGCCGCGACAGATTTTGATGCGAGTGCTAGACCTGTTTATAACGCCTTGTTAATGTTTCCACGAGGTGAGACCAAGGTAGCACCTGCGTTGGCAGAAAGTTTTGATGTGTCTGATGATGGTTTGGTGTATACATTCTACCTACGCAAAGGGGTGAAATGGCATACGACTAAATACTTTACACCAACACGTGAATTTAATGCGGATGATGTAGTGTTTACCTTTGATCGTTTAGGTAACAAAGAAAATGCTTTTAATAAAGCCTATTCCGTGGAATTTCCATACTACACAGATATGGGTCTAGACAAGAATATTAAGTCGGTTGAAAAGGTAGATGATTACACAGTCAAAATCACATTAAACAAAAATGATGCATCATTTACGCAAACCCTAGCGATGCCTTTTAGCTCAATTTACTCCAAAGAGTATGCCGATAAATTATTAGCTGACGGTAAAGCGGAAATGATTAATCAGCAACCAGTAGGAACTGGTCCATTTATTTTTGAGCGTTATCAAAAAGATGCCTCTATTCGTTATAAGGCGAATAAAGAATATTGGAATGTGGATGACAAACCTTTGGTGGATAATCTGATTTTTGCGGTTACGAAAGATGCGTCTGTTCGTTATCAAAAATTAAAAGCAGGTGAGTGTCATATCATGTCTTACCCATTGCCTGCTGATGTTGAGAGTATGAAAAAAGATACTAAACTTAAAGTGCTTTCACAAGCAGGCTTTAATGTTGGGTTTCTTTATTACAATACCGAAAAAGAGCCACTTAAAACAGCAGATGTACGTGTGGCTTTAGATATGGCGATGAATAAAGATGCCATTATTAAAGCAGTTTATGGCGGTCAAGGTGAATCAACGCCAAATCCTATGCCACCAACCCAGTGGTCATTCAATAAAGACATTAAATCTCGTGAAACTAATGTTGAAAAAGCCAAAGAGTTATTAGCCAAAGCAGGTTATCCAGATGGGTTCGATCTCACTTTATGGTCTTTACCCGTACAACGTCCCTATAACCCAAATGGTCGTTTAATGGCAGAGATGCTACAAGCCGACTGGGCGAAGATTGGTGTCAAAGTAAATATCACCACGTATGAATGGGGTGAGTATTTAAAACGTGCTAAAGCAGGAGAGCATCAAGTCGTGATGGCAGGATGGATTGGCGATAATGGAGATCCCGACAATTGGTTGGGTAATGTATTTGGCTGTGAGGCAATTGGTGGCGTTAATTATTCACGTTTCTGCTATGAACCATTTCAGAAAATATTAACTGAAGCTCGTCAAATCAATGATGTCGCTCAACGGACTAAATTGTATGAGCAAGCACAAGTTATTTTCCATGAGCAAATGCCTGCTTCACCAATAGGAACCTCTATCGTTAGTGTGCCTATGAGCAGTAATGTAGAAGGGTTCAAAATTAGTCCATTTGGTGCCTTTGAATTTACAGGCGTAAGTATCAAATAATTATTCGATGATTTAGACAATCAATTCTAAATATTTTAAGAATGAAATATTTTTGTTTCACTCTTTTTTATCAAAAATTTAGAGGAGTGGCTTAATTCATTGTCAAAATTCCCACTATCAATAGATGAAGGGGGATTGCTAGTTATTTATTAGGTATATATGTTTTTATAAGTAGCACTTGATTATTAATTTGAAGTAAAGGAATATATTGATGAAAAAACGGTTTAACACTATTTTAAATGTAGCATTACTTAGTATATGTACAAGCTCAGTTTATGCAGCAGGCACACTAGTTTATTGTTCAGAGGGAAGTCCTGCTGGTTTTGATTCTGCTCAATATGTATCAGCTACCGACTTTGATGTGAGTGCAATTAATGTATATAACCCATTACTTCAATTTCCTCGAGGTGAAACTAAGGTAGCGCCTGCATTAGCTGAGAGCTTTGATGTGTCTGATGATGGTTTAGTCTATACGTTCCATTTACGCAAGGGTGTAAAATGGCATACGACCAAATACTTTACACCAACACGAGAGTTCAATGCGGATGATGTATTGTTTACTTTTGATCGTTTAGCCAATAAAGATAATCCATTAAATAAAGCTTACCCAGTAGAGTTTCCACTCTTTAAGGGAATGGGATTAGATAAAAATATTAAGTCTGTGGAAAAAGTTGATGACTATACAGTGAAAATGACATTAAGCAAGAATGATGCGTCATTTACTCAGAGTCTAGCGATGCCTTTTGGCTCAATTTATTCTAAAGAATATGCGGATAAATTAGTGGCTGACGGTAAGGCGGAAATGATTAATCAGCAACCAGTAGGAACGGGACCATTTATTTTTGACCGTTATCAAAAAGACGTATTGATTCGGTATAAGGCAAATAAAGCGTATTGGGATAAAGACGATATGCCGCAGGTGGATAACTTAATTTTCGCGATTACGAAAGATGCCGCTGTGCGTTATCAAAAATTAAAAGCGGGTGAATGCAATATTATGTCTTATCCATTGCCAGCTGATGTGGAAAGCATGAAAAATGATGCAAATATTAAAGTACTTTCCCAACCAGGTTTTAATGTAGGCTTTGTCCACTATAACACTGAAAAAGAACCATTTAGCAAGCCGGAAGTAAGAGTGGCACTAGATATGGCGATTAATCGTCAGGCGATTTTAAAAGCAGTTTATGGAGGGCAGGGGGAGCTAGCACCTAATCCTATGCCTCCATCGCAATGGGCTTATAACAAAGATATCAAGGTACGTGATATGGATGTTGAAAAAGCCAAAGAATTATTAGCCAAGGCGGGTTATCCTAATGGGTTTGAGGCAACTTTATGGGCTTTACCTGTACAGCGTCCGTATAATCCAAATGGTCGCTTAATGGCGGAGATGATACAGGCGGATTGGGCTAAAGTTGGAGTGAAAGTGAATATCACCACGTATGAATGGGGTGAATATTTGAAGCGCGCTAGAGATGGTGAGCACGAAGTGATGATGTCTGGTTGGACGGGGCAAAATGGTGATCCCGATAACTGGTTAAATGGTCTCTTTGGTTGTGAGGGCGTGGGTGGAAATAATAACTCTCGTTTTTGC
Organism: Pelistega sp. MC2; assembly: GCF_900099475.1. NCBI lineage: Bacteria > Pseudomonadati > Pseudomonadota > Betaproteobacteria > Burkholderiales > Alcaligenaceae > Pelistega > Pelistega sp. MC2. Next base: position 410,994 of record NZ_LT628275.1, read on the forward strand.
TATGAACCATATCAAAAAATCATTATTCAGGCACGTGAACTTAGAGATGCTAATGAGCGTACAAAACTCTATGAACAAGCACAAGTCATTTGGCATGAGCAAATGCCAGCGTCTCCTATAGGTACTTCTATTGTGAATGTGCCAATGGGTAAAAATGTAGATGGTTTCAAAATCAGTCCATTTGGCGCATTTAAATTTACTGGTGTTAGTGTTAAGTAATTAATGTTATTTGTTTAATTTTTAACTTTTAATAGAGAGTGGGAGTAATTATTGCACCCACTCTTTTCTTTTATGTTTAAAAATATCGCTTAGTGGTATAGCAATGGTGATTAATAATTGTTGGTTATCGCTTAGAGTTAGTGTTTAGCATCATTAGCGGTTTTTTAACTATGTAAGCATAGCTCCTCTTGAGCAATTCTCTTTAATGTTATGCATAAAATGCTTTTATTCTGTGCAAATTACTTTTATCGTGCATAGAAAACAAGGGAAATCACTAGTTGCTCATGAGGCATAATTGTTTTATAACTGTAAGATATATTAACAATTATTAAAAGGAAACGATTTATGAAAAAAGTAGCACAAAAAGTTTTAGGGGCAGCGCTACTGACTGTATTTGCTAGTTCTGCTTATGCAGCAGGTACATTAGTTTACTGTTCGGAAGGTAGTCCAGCAGGTTTTGATTCTTCTCAGTTTACAGCTGGTACAGACTTTGATGCGAGCGCGAGAAACGTATATAGCAGCCTTTTAAAGTTTCCACGTGGTGAAACCAAAGCAGCGCCAGCATTAGCAGAAAGTTTTGATGTGTCGGATGATGGTTTGGTATATACATTCCACCTACGCAAAGGGGTGAAATGGCATACGACTAAATACTTTACACCAACACGTGAATTTAATGCGGATGATGTGGTATATACCTTTGATCGCCTAGGCAATAAGGATAACGCCTTTAATAAAGCGTATCCAGTGGAGTTTCCATATTATACGGATATGGGTCTAGACAAGAATATTAAATCTGTGGAAAAGGTGGATGATTACACAGTCAAAATCACATTAAACAAAAATGACGCCTCATTTACGCAAACCTTAGCGATGCCTATCGGTATTATTTATTCCAAAGAGTATGCGGATAAATTATTAGCTGACGGTAAAGCAGAAATGATTAATCAGCAACCTGTAGGGACAGGACCATTTATTTTTGAACGCTATCAAAAAGACGCCTCAATTCGTTATAAAGCGAATAAAGAATATTGGAATAAAGATGATATGCCACAGGTGGACAACTTAATTTTTGCGATTACCAAAGATGCGTCTGTTCGTTATCAAAAATTAAAAGCAGGTGAGTGTCATATCATGTCTTACCCATTGCCGGCCGATGTTGAAAATATGAAAAAAGACGCTAAGTTAAAAGTACTCTCACAGCCTGGCTTTAATGTCGGCTTTGTTTACTATAATACTGAAAAAGAGCCATTTAATAAGGCGGATGTGCGCGTAGCGTTAGATATGGCAATGAATAAACCAGCTATCTTAAAAGCGGTTTATGGCGGACAAGGTGAGCTCAATCCTAATCCAATGGCGCCAACACAATGGTCATTCAATAAAGAGATTAAATCTCGTGAAACGGACATCGCCAAAGCCAAAGAGTTATTAGCTAAAGCGGGCTATCCTAATGGTTTTGAAGCAACCTTATGGTCTTTACCGGTACAACGCCCTTATAACCCAAATGGCCGTTTAATGGCAGAGATGCTACAAGCCGACTGGGCGAAGATTGGTGTAAAAGTAAATATCACCACGTATGAATGGGGTGAGTATTTAAAACGAGCTAAAGCAGGTGAACATCAAATTGCTATGGTGGGTTGGACAGGTGATAATGGTGACCCAGATAACTGGTTAGGCAACTTATTTAGTTGTTCAGCTGTGGGAGGCAGTAATTATTCCCGCTTCTGTTATGAGCCTTTTGAAAAAGTAATCACTGAAGCTCGTCAAATTAATGATGTGGCTCAACGAACTAAATTGTATGAACAAGCACAAGTTATTTTCCATGAGCAAATGCCTGGTTCGCCAATGGGGACGTCAATTGTGAATGTGCCTACGACTAAAAATGTAGAGGGTTTCAAAATTAGTCCTTTTGGCGCCTTTGAGTTTACAGGTGTCAGTGTTAAATAAAGTTTAATGCTGAATGGATGGGGGAGTGGAGCAATGGCTTGCTCTACTCCTTTGGTTTTTTTCTTGGTGGTTATATTTATAGTTCGATGACTATAAATGAATAAACTGAGCAGACAGGATAATTATAATGTTTCTATTTCTGCTAAAACGCATTTTAGTATTGATCCCCACGTTCTTTGGGATTACATTACTAACGTTTTTATTAATTCACGCGATTCCTGGTGATCCGGTCCAAATTATGATCGGGGAGCGATCAAATGATCCTCAAGTGTATGCCAGTATGATGCAAAAATTAGGCTTGGATAAGCCTTTATATGAACAATATTTCAACTATTTATCTAGTTTAGCCCATGGTAATTTAGGTAAATCATTTGTAACCAGTACTAGTGTCTGGTCTGAGTTTAAGGCACTATTCCCTGCAACATTAGAACTAGGCTTAATGGCCTTATTATTTGGTGTTGTGTTTGGTATTTTATTAGGGGTTCTTGCAGCGGTTAAGCGTGGTTCTTGGATTGACCATAGTGTGATGAGCTTGTCTTTGACTGGTTATTCTATGCCAATTTTTTGGTGGGGGTTAATGCTTATCATGTTGTTTTCAAGTATGTTAGGATGGACGCCTGTCTCTGGTCGTATTAGCCTAAATTTTGATGTGCAACCCCATACAGGTTTTATGTTAATTGATGCGTGGATGGCAGAGTTAGAAGATCCAGAATTTAATAAAGGTGCTTGGTTAGATGCGTTACACCATTTAATTCTGCCGACAATAGTGCTAGGTACTATTCCATTAGCGGTTATTTCTCGTATGACACGTTCATCAATGCTAGAGGTAATGGGTGAGGATTATGTTAGAACAGCAAAAGCAAAAGGGTTGTCACCTAGAAGAGTGATTTTTATTCACACGTTAAGAAATGCCTTGATTGCTGTGGTAACTGTGATTGGTTTACAAATAGGAACCTTAATCGGAGGTGCTGTATTGACTGAAACCATTTTCTCTTGGCCGGGGATTGGTAAATGGTTAGTGGATTCTATTTTCCGTCGGGACTATCCTGTTGTTCAAAATGGTCTGCTAATAGTGGCAACTATGATTATTATTGTTAACTTATTGGTCGATGTGGTTTATGGTATTGTGAATCCACGAATTCGCCATTCTCGTTAAGGAATTATGATGACAACAGAGAATAAGGTAGAAATTAAATACCCATCACCATTCAAAGAGTTTGTATCACACTTTGCCCGTAATAAAGGTGCTGTGGCTGGGTTAGTTTTTCTCATTTTTATGGTATTAGTGGCAATCTTTGCGCCATTTATTTCCCCTTATAGTCCAGTAGAGCAGTTTAGAGACCATATGTTGCAACCACCTATGTGGCAAGAAAATGGTACGTCACAGTTCATACTGGGGACTGATGAGGCGGGACGTGACATATTATCGCGTATTATGCACGGTGGGCGTTTGTCGTTATTTATTGGTATTTCCTCCGTCATCTTAACGTTAATCCCTGGTATTATTTTAGGGTTACTGGCTGGGTTTTATCCTAACGTTTTAGGCAAGGTGATTATGCGTTTTGCCGATATTATGCTGGCATTACCATCGGTATTATTGGCTATTGCGATTATGGCTATTCTTGGGCCTGGTATTATGAATGCTATGATTGCGATTGCGGTAGTTGGTTTACCTGCATATATTCGTCTTGTTCGTGGCTCAGTGATGAGTGAGTTAAATAAAGACTACGTGGTTGCTTCGCGTGTATCGGGGGCAAGTACATTACGCTTAATGTTTGTCGCTGTCTTGCCTAACTGTATGGCACCTATTATTGTACAAGCGACATTAGGTTTCTCATCTGCGATTTTGGATATTGCTGCTTTAGGCTTCTTAGGTTTAGGAGTACAGCCACCAGCACCAGAATGGGGAACGATGTTGGCGACAGCTCGTGATTATATTTCTAGTGCATGGTGGGTAGTTACTTTTCCAGGGTTAACAATTTTATTAACCGTATTGGCGATTAACCTAATGGGTGACGGTCTACGCGATGCTTTAGATCCTAAGTTAAAACAAGCAGCATAAGGAAAGAACGGGTATGAGTTTATTAGAAATTAAAAATCTATCAGTCCGTTTTGGCACAGATGAAAAGCCTTTTTATGCGGTTGATGGTTTAACTATTAATGTTGACGAGGGAGAAATCCTAGGTATCGTGGGTGAATCTGGCTCTGGTAAGTCAGTTACTATGATGGCATTGATGGGACTTTTAGGTGGGCAAGGTAAGATCACAGCGGATAAGTTAGTCTTTGACGGCAAAGATATGTTGAATATCAGTCCGAAAGAGCGTCGTAAAATTATCGGTAAAGATATCTCTATGATTTTCCAAGATCCGATGACGGCGTTAAACCCTAGTTTTACCGTAGGTTTCCAAATCGAGGAAGTGTTAAAAGTCCATATTGGTCTAAAAGGGAGAGCATTACGTGAGCGAGCCATTGAGTTGCTTAAAATTGTAGAAATCCCTGAGCCTGAATCTCGTTTGGAGGCTTATCCACATCAACTATCAGGTGGTATGAGTCAGCGTGTTGCGATTGCTATGGCGATTGCCTGTGAGCCAAAATTATTAATTGCAGATGAACCAACAACAGCATTAGACGTGACAATTCAAGCACAGATTATGGATTTGTTAGTGAACTTGCAAAAAGAAAAAAATATGGCATTAATCATGATTACTCATGATTTGGCTGTCGTAACTGAAGTGGCACATAGAGTCTGTGTAATGTATGCAGGTCAAGGGGTAGAAATAGGTAAAATCCCAGAAATTTTTATGCGACCTGCACATCCATACACTGAGGCATTACTTGCCTCTATTCCAGAATCTAGCCATGGGCAGTCTCGTTTAAAAACTCTCCCTGGTATCGTACCGGGACAATATGACCGCCCCAAAGGCTGTTTGTTATCGCCACGTTGTCCTTATGTGGATGACAAATGCCAGCAAAATAAAGTTCCTCTAGAGTATTTTGCTGAACGTGCTGTTCGTTGTTTGAAACCGTTAATCGCGATGGAGAAACCACATGGGTAATATAGTGTTAAGTGTGCGCGATTTAGCACGTTTTTATGATGTTTCACGTGGTTTTCTTAAACCCAAAGCCACAGTTAAAGCACTAAATGGCATTAGTTTTGATCTAGAAGAAGGCAAGACATTAGCTATTGTAGGAGAGTCTGGCTCTGGTAAATCTACATTAGCTAGACAGTTAACCTTAATTGAGCACCCAAGTGCAGGTACTGTTTCTATTGACGGTGAAGCAGTGGATTATGATAATCATGCACAAATAAAATCTTTGCGTCGTAAGGTACAAATGGTGTTCCAAAATCCTTATGGATCACTAAATCCACGTAGAAAGATTGGCGATCAATTATCTGAGCCATTAATTATCAATACCAATTTAAATGCTCAGGAACGCAAACAAAAAGTCGATGAAATAATGAAGATTGTTGGCTTGCGTCCAGAACATTATTATCGTTATCCTCATATGTTTTCTGGTGGACAACGACAACGTATTGCTATTGCGCGTGCGATGATTTTAAATCCTAAAATAGTGATTGCTGATGAGCCTACTTCTGCGTTGGATGTGTCCATTCAAGCACAAGTCCTCAATTTATTTATGGATTTGCAAGAGCAGCTAAAGATTGCGTATGTATTTATCTCGCATAACTTAGCTGTAGTTGAACATGTCGCAGATGATGTGCTAGTAATGTATTTAGGCAAAGCGGTAGAAATTAGTGATAAAAAGAAACTTTATACTAAGCCGTTACATCCTTATACACAGGCTTTGTTATCAGCAACGCCTTCAATTCAACCAGAAAAACGTTATAAGAAAATCAAGATTAAAGGTGAGTTACCTTCACCGATTAATCCACCTCCAGGTTGTTCTTTCCATAAACGTTGCCCTCATGCCGTAGAGCGCTGTAGTAAAGAAGAGCCATCACTTCGAGAGGTTGATGGGCGTCAAGTAGCATGTCATTTGGCAGAGCAATTTGTATAAGAGATTAGTTCTTTTATCAAGGTGTTCTGATTGAGCTTCGGTGACAGCTAAGCTTATACAGTAAAAGACTAAGTCAGATAAAATGGCTTAGTCTTTTTTATTTGTTGATAAGATTCTAGACCTTATCATAGCTTACTATGTTTACAATAGGAGAGTTCTTTTAAAGAAAAGAACCTCTTTAGTGAGATTCTGTTTATCAAGATAATATAAGAGAGGATAACTATGCAGTGTACTGTGCAATGGAATGGTCCAGAGGGTATGCTATTTGTGACCAAAACGGGTAGTGGTCATGTCGTTGCTATGGATGGAGCGCCAGAAGGTGGTGGTAATAATTTAGCACCTCGACCTATGGAGTTAATGCTGACAGGTGCTGGCGGTTGTAGTGCTTATGATGTGGTTCTTATCTTAAAAAGAAGCCGCCAAGAAGTATTGCAGTGCACGGTGGATATTACGGCAGAGCGAGCAGACACAGATCCAAAAGTATTTACCAAAATTCACTTTCATTTCAAAGTGGGTGGTAAGCAATTAAAACCTGAAACAGTTGAGCGTGCGGTGCAATTGTCACATGATAAATATTGTTCTGCAATTGCCATGCTAGAGAAAACAGCGACATTTAGTCATGAAATTACAGTATTTGAGATGTCTTAAGTTTCAGGCGTTCTATAGTTAGTTTAAGTTTATTTAAATCTGTTAGTTTTATGGCAGATTCAAATAAACTTCTAAGCTATTGAATCACTAGACAGAAAATGGATAAGCTATCGCCTCATGGTATTGATAGCCTTCCACCTCAAAATCATCTAGTGCCACCCATGTTTCGATATCATTAAGTGTTTTGATATTCGGGTTGATATGTAATTTGGGCGCAGGGTACGGTTCACGCTTGAGTTGAACGTCTCTCATTAACGCCAATTGGTCTTCGTAGATATGCGCATTGACGATTTTGTGATATGCCTTACCAGCCTTATGTCCTGTTATTTGAGCCATAAGAGCTAGCAACGTAAAGACTTGAATTTGATTAAAGTTTTGTCCAAGAGGGACATCACAAGAGCGCTGATAAGAAGTCAAATACAGCGTATCACCTAATAGTGAAAAATTATGCGTATGCATGCATGGACGTAAGCATCCCATATGAAATTCACCTGGATTATAAAAACTTAAGATTTCACCTCTATCATCAATACCATTTTTTAAATCCTGATAAATTTTTTGAAGTTGGTCAAATTCTTCACCTTGTGAGTTACGCCAATGTCGACCTTGTACGCCATATACTCGTCCCATATCATCTTCGCCTTTGCGATATGGATTAGCGAGCCATGCCGGGTTATCATTAGCATTGGCATTCCAAGTATTACAACCAATCGCACGAAATTGTGCAGCATTATCATAACCACGCAAATAACCAAGTAGTTCTGCGATAGCCGCTTTCCAGTAACTTTTTCTAGTAGTAACAAGAGGAAACTCATTTGCACCTACATCATAGGTTAAATCAGCGTTAATCACCGTTAAGCAACGTTTACCTGTGCGTTCATTTTCGATCCATACACCTTCATCGATAATACGTTGACATAGCTCAAGATATTGTTTCATGTAATCACTCTGTTATTTTGTTACTCTTGTGCGCCCTTAATCGCCAAGATTTTTTTAGCATTAATACTTAGTGGGGTATTATATAGGATATAAGAATTTTAAAATATAGCTAGTGTATCAAATGGCTAGTTAGGAAATATTAACAAATATGGTAGCACAGCAACATTATTTAGCAGTAGGTTACAGTATTTATTTGCTAGTAATTAGTAATAGTTTAGGTGTGGTGTGCTATTTAGGTTAATATTCCATCAATAAACAATGGATAGGTTGTTCAATGAGTAGATTAAATATTATCGTTGCCTATAATCAGCAGCACGTGATTGGTAAGGACAATACCATGCCTTGGAAGTTACCTGCTGATTTGGCGTATTTTAAACAAACGACTATGGGGTGTCCTATTATTATGGGGCGTAAAACTAGGGATTCACTTGGAAGACCTTTGCCTGGTCGCCTTAATATTGTGATATCTCGGGATAAGAATTTTCAGGCAGAAGGCACTCAGACAGTAACTTCTCTAGAGGAGGCTATTGCTGTAGCAAAAGCTAGCCAAGCCGAAAATATTTTTGTGATTGGTGGTGGGCAGATTTATCAGGAGGCTCTCCCTCTCGTCCACAGAGTATATGCGACAGAAATTCATTCTGATATGGATGGAGATACTTATTTTCCTGTATTAGAAAAAGCTCATTGGAAAGAAGTATCACGTGCTCCTCAGCCTGAACAAAATGGTTTAGCGTTTGATTTTGTTGTGTACGAAAGAGAATAATTAATATTAAAGACACTAAAACTGAATAGATAAAAAAAAGCCCAAAGTTTTGCAACTTTGGGCTAAATCCACCAAAGGAGGAGGGTGGAGGAGACAACTGAAGATGGTTACTAACCATCAATGAAGTCATTATGGCAGTTTTTTTTGTGCATTGCAAGAAAAATTAAGTAAAAACCCTAATAAAGTGTTAAAAATATCAAATTCTGTTGCCGTAATAGGACACTATTAGGTTAATCTTTGGATTACCAGTAAACTTATAGTGAATTCGGGCTAAGATAGCAAAACAAAAGTCTTGTTGACTGTATTTACTGTATATTTATTTAGTTGACTGTTTATATATTGGAATAAAGTGTCTATTTCGCTTCATTATCTCTACGTAGTACTAACAGCCTTTACTGTAGGCGGTCTGATTGTCTTTTCTGAACGATGGCATGGTCGTTTTACAGGTGATTATGATTTAAACAAACCTCAAGCTTCGCATAAAGTATCTACTCCTCGTGTGGGTGGATTGGCAGTATTTGCTGGAACGTTGGCAGGTCTTTTGGTCTGGGGTAAGCCAGATAATATGACATTACATTGGCTTTGGCCTGCTCTATTTGTGGCTTCGTTGCCAGTGTTTGGGGCAGGGATCTTAGAGGATATTACTAAAGACGTTGGCGCTGGTAAGCGTTTAATCGCTGCTTTTATTTCTGCCGCAATGGCATGGTGGTTTTTTGGTGGAGTGAGTCGAGTAGATGTGGAGTGGCTTGACTATATTTTTAGCTTTTGGCCTATTTCCCTCATCTTTACAGTCGTCGCCGTTGGTGGCTGTACGCATGCACTTAATTTAGTGGATGGCATGAATGGTTTGGCTTCTATGGTATCTGTGCTTATGTCCATCTCTCTTGCTTTGGTAGCCTATCAAGTTGGAGATATGGCTGTCTTTACTATCGCGTTGTCAATGGCATCTGCGATAGTGGGCTTTTTTGTATGGAACTTTCCTTTTGGTCGAGTATTCCTTGGGGATGGAGGCGCTTATTTTATTGGGTTTATTCTCGCTGAGTTAGCGGTGTTATTAGTGATGCGTAATCCATCTGTTTCACCGTTTTATGCATTAGCGGTATTGTTTTATCCAGTATTTGAAACATTATTTTCTATCTGGCGTCGTAAATTTAAGCGAGGAGTGCCAGTTGATCAGCCTGATGCATTACATTTGCATCAATTGATTTTTAGACGATTGGTACGTTCGGCGTTTGATCGTGAAGGGCGAGCATCGGCACCTTATTTATGTAATGCACTGACGTCACCATATCTATGGGTATTAACATTAGTAAATTTAGTGCCTGCTACTTTGTTTTGGGATAATGCCTTGCTGTTATGTGCGGGGATGTTGTTATTTTCCAGTGTTTATATTTGGTTGTATTCACGATTAGTAAAATGGCGTTGTCCTAGGTGGTTATTATTACCATCGATTTTTCAGAAAAGATAAGAGTACTTTATTTATATAGTAGGTCGTAGGAGAATTTTTCAGCTTGTTACTGCTTTACGATTTTTATCTTTTTAGTTGAGTTGAATTTGATAAAATAAATTTTTGCTCTTTAGGAGTTTATAGGAAATGAAATTAGAAGACATTAAGCTAGCCATTGTAGGCTTAGGTTATGTTGGTTTGCCCTTAGCCGTAGAGTTTGGTAAAAAGAGGGACGCATTAGGATTTGATATTAATCAGAAACGTATCGCAGAACTCCAATCAGGGGTAGATCATACGTTAGAGGTATCGTCAGAAGAATTAAAAGAAGCGAGTCATCTACGTTTTAGTGCAGATAATCAAGAGCTAGGCAAATCAAATACGTTTATTGTGACTGTGCCTACGCCAATTGATGACTATAAGCAACCAGATTTAACACCGCTTGTTAAAGCTAGTGAGACCATTGGTAAAGTACTTAAAAAAGGTGATATTGTCATCTATGAATCAACAGTTTATCCTGGTGCCACAGAAGAAGTTTGTGTTCCCGTACTTGAGAAATTTTCTGGCTTAACGTATAACAAAGATTTCTTTGCGGGATATAGTCCAGAGCGTATTAATCCGGGGGATAAACAGCACCGTGTTTCAACAATTAAGAAAGTCACGTCAGGTTCAACCCCAGAAGTAGCAGATGTGGTGGATGAGTTATATCGTTCTATTATTACCGCAGGCACACACAAAGCCTCTAGCATCCGTGTCGCAGAGGCAGCTAAAGTGATTGAGAATACGCAACGAGATGTGAATATTGCGTTGATTAATGAATTGGCATTAATTTTTAATCGTTTAGGCATTGATACGCAAGCGGTATTAGAGGCAGCAGGTACGAAATGGAACTTTTTACCATTCCGTCCGGGTCTTGTGGGTGGTCACTGTATTGGTGTGGATCCATATTATTTAACTCATAAAGCGCAAGCGATTGGCTATCACCCAGAGATTATCCTAGCGGGTCGTCGTTTAAACGATAGTATGGGGTCATATGTGGTATCACAATTGGTCAAAGCGATGACTAAGCGTAAGATTCAAGTACAAGGTGCTCGTGTGTTAGTGATGGGCTTAACGTTCAAAGAAAATTGTCCAGATATTCGTAATACACGCATTGTTGATATTGTCAAAGAATTGGGTGAATACAGTATTCACGTGGATGTTTATGATCCATGGGTGGATGCAGAAGAAGCACAGCATGAATATGGTATTACACCAGTGAAAGTGCCAGAGCAGGGTGCTTATGACGGTATTATTCTAGGCGTAGCTCATCATCAATTTGTAGAGATGGGTGTACAGAAAATACGTGCATTAGGTAAGCCAGAGCATGTATTGTATGACTTGAAATACGTATTAAGCGCACAAGAAGCTGATATTCGCTTATAAGTTAGGATAGAAATGAGTAAAGCATTTGAACAAGTATGTGAATCGTTAAAGCATCATCCAAAGACCTGGTTGGTTACTGGTTGTGCAGGGTTTATCGGTTCTAATTTATTAGAAGCCTTGTTGGGGATGGATCAAACTGTTGTTGGGCTAGACAATTTTGCAACAGGTTTTCAACATAATCTAGATGAGGTAAAAGCGCAAGTTACCCCTGAACAATGGGCGCGTTTTCGCTTCATAGAAGGAGATATTCGTCATCTAGATACTTGTAGAGAAGCTTTAAGAGGCGTGGACTATGTGTTGCATCAGGCGGCATTAGGCTCTGTGCCTCGCTCAATTAATGATCCCATCACGAGTAATGATGTCAATATTGGTGGTTTTCTCAATATGATGGTGGCAGCAAGAGATGAACAAGTTAAGGCGTTTGTCTTTGCGGCGTCTAGCTCAACCTATGGGGACCACCCTGATCTGCCAAAAGTAGAGCATAAAATTGGTAATCCCTTATCACCGTATGCGATTACTAAATTAGTGGATGAGTTGTATGCGAAAGTGTTTGCGAGTACCTATGGGTTCAAATCAATAGGGTTGCGCTACTTTAATGTCTTTGGTAAGCGTCAAACACCGAATGGTGCGTATGCGGCAGTGATTCCAAAATGGACATCGGCGATGATCCATCAGCAAACTATCACAGTCAATGGTGATGGAGAGACCAGTCGAGATTTTTGTTTTGTTGAAAATGTGATTCAAGCGAATATATTGGCAGCTACACATATGCCGGAGACAGGTTTTGAAGTATACAATGTGGCTTATCATGCCCAAACAACGTTAAATACCTTGTTTAAGTATATTAAAGAAACGTTGGCAGAAAATGGTGTGCATTATTCATTGGCACCTCAGTATGCTGATTTTAGGGCAGGCGATGTTCGCCATTCATTTGCGAATATTGATAAAGCAAGAACACAGCTGGGGTATGAGCCAGCGTATTCAATTGTTCAAGGCTTAGCTAAAGCCATGCCTTGGTATATTCAATTTTTAAAGTAAATTTTGGAAAATAAAAAAGATCACAAAAGCGACCATATGCGCATTATTTCAGGTGCGATGCGGGTCGCTTTCTTCTTAATTGTGGGTAAATTAGCCGGTGCTATCAAGGAAATGGCATTGGCGAATCGCTATGGCGTTAGCGATGTTGTGGATGCCTATCAATTTACTCAGAGCATGGCAAATTGGTTACCTTTAACGATAGTGGGTGCCTTTTCTATTGTGCTTATTCCTGTGCTAGTTAAACTTAAGCATTTAGATAAACAAGAGAGATACCGTTTCATTGCTGAGTTACAGGCATGGGTGCTGACCATAGGGGTAGTGAGTACTGTCGTCATTTGGTTGGCTTGGCCTATCATATTGGAACATATGGCTGGTAAGTTAAGTGTTCACGCTAAAGCATTTAGTGAGCAAATGATTTGGGTATTTGCGCCAGTTGGGTTATTGATTTTATTCATTGGCTTGAGCACAGCTCGTTTAAGATCACATGAGCGTCATATCAATAATTTATTAGATAGTTTACCTGCACTGTTTATTTTTGCATGGGTAATGCTTTCTCCTGGCGATGTATCTGTTTGGCCGATAGCCTTAGGAACCCTAGCAGGCTATCTATTACAAACAGTATTATTGCAATATATGGCAAATAAGCTAGATGACGAAAGAGTAGTTATTCCTTCATGGCGTTTTACGTCTAATCAATGGTCTAGTTTAATGAGTGCCGCAGGGTTAATGCTTGTAGGACAAATAGCGTTGAGTTTTGTGCAGCCATTAGATCAAATGTATGCGGCTCATATTGGGAATAATGCCAATGCCACTATGGGGTATGCTACTAGACTAATTTCTGTAGTGATTGGTATCGGTGCTGCCTCTGTGGGGAGAGCTGCGTTACCCGTATTAGCGGATGTGCAGCATAGAGGTAACCCACTACAGGCACGAAATATTGCGTTAAAATGGGCATTAGCCATGGTGGGTTTAGGAGTTATTGCCCTATTTATTGCGTGGTTTATTGCACCTTACATGGTCAAAATTGTTTTTGAGCGAGGTGCTTTTACAGCAGAAAATACTGAGGCAGTTGCGCAAGTACTTCGCTTTGGTTTATTGCAAGTGCCATTTTATTTTGGTGTGCTGATTTTAGTGCAGTTATTAGCAAGTCAAAATCGTTATCGTTGGATGGCTATCATTGCATTGACTAATTTTGCTGTTAAGTTTTTAATGAATTATTTATTAGTACCTATCTACGGTATAGAAGGTATTATGCTCGCCACTGCAAGTATGTATCTTTGCTCATTTTTATGTTATTTTTTAATGGCATGGCGCTCACCGATTAAGTATGATACAGAGTAAAAGAATCTTATCTATTATGCTAGTCATCCCTTCCATTCATGGTGGAGGTGCTGAACGGGTGGCTGTTGATTTGGCTAATTATTGGGCGTATAAAGGGTATGACGTTTCTATACTGACACAATCAGATCCCAAAACAGATTTATACGTAGCAGATGATCGAGTGATGCGACTGAGTACTCATCAGCATGGTGAGGTAGGTCTATTTGCACAGTTTAAAAAAATACAGGCGATTAGACGCAAAATTCGTCAATATCGTCCCGATATTGTTATAGGCTTTATGACAAGCTCATCCGTTTACTCGGTTTTAGCAAATATGGGTTTACGCAGTAAAGTCATTGCAACAGAACATGCGTACCCTCCTTCTCAAAAACTATCCAACTTTTGGCTAAAGTTAAGAAAATTCGCTTATCCAAAAGCAGATAAAGTCATTGCATTAACCCAAATGAGTGCCGATTGGTTGAAACAAAATGTGCCGGGGTCTGATGTTACTATTATTCAGAATGCTGTTCAGTGGCCACTTAAAATCTCTAAACCAGTGGTACCGATAGATAAGCCATCAGGAAGCAAAATGCTACTCGCTGTGGGTAGATTGCATTACGAAAAAGGGTTTGATTTATTACTTAATGCGTTTTCTCAAATAGCCACTGATTGCCCTGATTGGCGTTTAGTTATTTTAGGGGAAGGTGCAGAGCGTCATAAGTTAGAAGTACAAATAGATAGTTTAAATTTAAAAGAAAAAGTTATCGTGCCTGGGCGAGTTGGGAATTTAGCACAGTGGTACGAGCAAGCAGATTTGTTTGTATTAAGTTCACGCAATGAGGGGTTATCGAATAGTCTTCAAGAAGCAATGGCGAGTGGCTTGTGTGTTGTCTCATTTGATTGTGATACGGGACCAAGAGAAATTATTCGAGACCGTGTTGATGGTGTGCTCGTCAGACCAGCGGAAGATGTTAATGCACTAGCGGAACAGTTGCGGGATTTGATGCAACATCCAGAAAAAAGAGCAGATCTTGCAGCCAAAGCGCCTGAAGTGCTAGAACGTTTTTCTATGCAAACAATTAGTGTCCAATGGGACAATTTATTTCATGAATTAATAGATGAAAAGAGGTAACGCTTATGTGCGGTATTGTTGGTGTCATTGGAGCATTAGAAAACAAAAATAGTTTGCTACAGCAAGCTTGTGAGCGAATTAAACAAAGAGGTCCTGATAGTCAAGGCGTCTGGTTAAGTCAGGATGAGACAGTAGGCTTTGCTCATGTGCGTCTTGCCATTCAGGATTTGTCGGTTCATGGACATCAACCCATGTTTAGTGACAGCGATCGATTCGTCATTGTATTTAACGGTGAAATTTATAATCACTTGCAGTTAAGAAATGAGCTTGACAAAGACAGTTGGCGAGGACACTCTGATACAGAAACATTGTTAGCTTGCATTGAATCATGGGGAGTGGATGCAACATTAAAAAAATTAGTAGGAATGTTTGCATTTGCTCTATGGGATAAGCAACAAGAAACCTTGACATTAGCAAGAGATCGGTTTGGTGAAAAACCATTATATTTTGCTAAAGGTGAGAACGGAGGTTTATTTTTTGCTTCTGATCTAAAAGCAATCATGCCAATGAAGGGATTTTCCAAAAAAATTAATCGTCATGCTGTCGCACTATTATTAAGACATAACTATATCCCTGCTCCATATACTATTTTTGAAACTACGCAAAAATTATTGCCAGCGCATTATATTGTTTTTACTAAGCAGCAGCTTGAAACAGGGATGGATTGGCCTAGCGCCACTAATTATTGGTCAGCGTATGAGCATGCGAAACGAACGAGTGATCGTGTCTTTACGAATGATAATAGTGCGGTAGATGCATTTGAGTTTGAATTATCAAGAGCTGTAAAAGGGCAAATGCTTGCCGATGTTCCTTTAGGGGCTTTCTTATCAGGTGGGACAGATTCATCGTTAATTGTTGCGATGATGCAAAAACAAAGCGCGATACCGATTAATACGTTTTCTATTGGTTTTGAAGAGTCACAATATAATGAAGCGGAATATGCTAAAGCAGTCGCCAAGCATTTAGGAACTTATCATATTGAGTTATACATGAATGCTAATGATGCGTTGAATATGGTGCCAGAGTTACCGCAAGCTTATAGTGAACCGTTTGCAGATTCATCACAATTGCCTGTATTGACGATGATGAAATTAACCTCTCAACATGTCAAAGTAGCTTTGTCAGGTGATGCTGGGGATGAGCTATTTGGTGGTTATAATCGCTATAAACGTGCACAAAAATGGTGGAATTACTATGAAAAATTACCTTATTTTCTACATAAACCCTTAGCCAAAACAGCACAAATTTTAGCGGACAAAACAAGTGATATTTCTCACCGGGCTAAGTTAGAGCAATCAGTACAATTACTACAAGCTGAAAATGCAGTCGAATTTTATCAACCTTTTGTATCATATTGGAAACATCCAGAGCAATTGGTGTTGGGAGCTAAAGAGCCTGTAACGACGTTTTCACTATCGGCTTTGCGTAGTCTAAAAGAGAGTATGATGATTGTAGATACCTTGTCTTATCTTCCTGATGATATTTTGGTGAAAGTAGATAGAGCAGCAATGTATTATTCTTTAGAAACTCGAGTCCCTTTGTTAGATCATCAACTTTTTGAATTTGTTTGGGATATTCACTGGAAGTATAAAGAGCGTGATGGACAGCAAAAATGGTTAATGAAAGAGTTACTCTATCGCTATGTTCCTAAGGCTCTATTAGATAGACCTAAAAAAGGTTTTTCTGTTCCGCTAGGTGAATGGTTGCGAGGACCATTACGAGAATGGGCTAATCAGTTATTAGACAATCGTCGGTTGCAACAACAGGGCTTATTAAATAGCGATATTATTCAGCAAACATGGCAAGCTCATCTGAATAAAAAAGGGGATTGGAGTGCTCATTTATGGGGTATTTTAATGCTTCAAGCATGGATTGATGCTTACGCTATTGAGGTCTAACGGATGAGAATATTATTTTTAGTCAGCTCTTTAAATGCGGGGGGAGCAGAGCGTGTTGCTAGTACATTAGCGAATGCGTGGTCGATTAAGGGCTATGAAGTTATTCTAGTGCCTTGTTATAGTCAAGGTAGTGGGCAGTCTTTTTACCCATTAAATGCTCATATAAAAGTTGATTGGTTAAGTCAACGTTTATCCAAAAATCCATTATTAGCACGAGTTACTAAACCATTTATTTTACGAAAAGTAATTAAAGAGTATCAACCAGATGTCGTGGTATCATTTTTGACGAATGTCAATGTGATGGCTTTATTAGCTCATAAAGGACTTTCTTGTCCTATTATTGTGTGTGAACGCTCTGATCCTAGCTTTCAACAAATTAGTTCAAGTTTAAAACGTTTGCGTCAACTAACTTATCCATGGGCAGATGTGGTTATGCTACAAACTGAACAGGCGGCAAAGCGTTTTCAACAAGAATTACCTAGATTAAAAAAATTATCTGTTATTCCCAATCCTTTACCATCTGCATTGAAAAAACTCTCTCCAACCGCCAAAAATCAAAAAGTAGTGGTCGCTATGGGGCGTTTGGTAGCCAGCAAACAGTTTGATGTACTGATTAAAAATTTCGCTACAATTGCTAAACAATTCCCTGGTTGGGATTTGCATATTTATGGTGATGGTCCAGAAAAAGATAAATTAGATGATTTAATCCAATGGCATGATATGGGTGATCAAATTATTCTGATGGGTAAAACAACAACTCCTTGGGATGTGATGAGATCAGCCTCTATATTGGCGATGAGTTCCCGGCTAGAGGGTTTTCCAAATGTAATGCTTGAGGCAATGGCGAATGGCTTGCCAGTTGTTTGTTATGACTGTCCAAGTGGACCTAGAGAGCTTAGTCTTGATGGCAAAATAGCTAAACTTATTCCTTTAGGTGATGAGATAGCTTATCAGCAAGCACTTAAAGAATTAATGCAAAATGCAGATGAAAGAAATCGTTTGGCGATGATAGCCCAAGAAAGTGTGTTTGAAAGATATTCTGAAGTTTGTGTATTAGAACAATGGGATCAATTGTTCAAAGAGGTGATGGCATGACATTGCGAGTCATTCATTTAATTAGTGGACTCGGTCAAGGCGGTGCAGAAACGGTATTAAGTCGTTTGGTAACCCATTCATCAGTAGAAAATATTGTCGTTAGTTTTTCTGATGAGGGTGTTTTTGGTGAGGTGTTACGACAAGCTGGCGTGGCTGTTTATACGATTGGTATGCAATCAGGTAAAGTAGGTTTGGGTGATTTTTGGAAATTAGTAAAGTTATTGAAACAGCTTCGGGGTGATGTGATCCAGACTTGGATGTATCATGGTGACTTCTTTGGTGGTATTGCAGCGAGAGTAGCTGGCTATAAGCATATTGCTTGGGGGATTCGTAACTCTGGTGATAGCTTAAAAAATACCTCAAAAATGAATTATTATTTGGCACGTATCAGTGCTTTTTTCTCTCGTTTTATTCCTGAAAAAATTATTGTATGTGGAGAAAAGGCTGCGTTGATTCATGCTTCTTGGGGTTATCAAAAAAGCAAAATGCACGTCATTCAAAATGGCTATGATTTTTCTAAATGGCAAATAAATGTAGCTGCTGCACAAGCACTCAGAGAAAGTTGGCATATTAGTGAGCAAATACCCGTATTAGGATTTGTAGCACGTTGGAATCCTTTAAAAGATCATAAGGGTTTATTAATCGCATTTCAGGAAATTAAGAAGAGTCATCCTGATGCGGTTTTGGTATTAGTGGGTAAAGGTTTAGATCGAGATAATGCTGAATTAATGCAGTTATTGGCTGAACTGAGCTTAATGGTGGATAAAGATGTTTTATTGCTTGGACTACGTGCTGATATTCCAGAGATTATGTCAGCAATAGATATTCATGTACTTTCAAGTATTGCAGAGGGCTTTCCTAATGTGGTTTCAGAGTCTATGGCTTGTTTAAGCCCTAATGTCGTTACTGATGTGGGTGATGCTGCTTTAATTGTGGATCAATATGGATGGGTAGCACAACCAGCTAATCCTAAGGATTTGGCAGAAAAAATGAATCAAGCCTTAGATTTATTAGCTAAGCCACATCAAAGCAAGGAGCAAGCAGAGCACTGGTTAGCATTCGCACAACAAGGTCGTCAACGTGTTCTTGAGTCATTTAGCTTGCAAACGATGGTAAGCCATTATGAAAGTATCTGGCACGCGATGGCTAAGCGATAGGGAAAAGAGAGATGAAAAAAATTTTATTTATCGTAAATAACCCTGCTTTTTTTCTGTCACATCGTGTAAAGATTGCGTTAGCGGCTAAACAACAAGGTTATCAAGTAGAAATCGCCACAATGGATGGAGAGTCAGTCGCTAAGATTAAACAATTAGGTTTTACGCATTATCCCATTGAGATGTCACGTAGTGGTACCAATCCCTTGAGTGAACTAAAAACAATTATAGGTTTGTATCGTTTACTCAAAAAAGTCAAACCTGATTTAGTCCATTTAGTGACAATTAAGCCTGTACTATATGGTGGTATTGCTGCACGCTTAGCAAGGATACCATCAGTGGTATATGCTATTTCGGGCTTAGGTTATATTTTTACGCGCCAGCGAAAAGGGCTAGATATTTTGAAATTGGTGGTATCTAGACTCTATCAATTTGCGCTAGGGCATAAACATAGTCGAACGATTTTTCAAAATAGGGATGACCAACAACTCTTGACGGGTATTGGTGCCGTCACGCCAACGCAAGTGGTATTAATCCGTGGTGCTGGTGTGGATATGAAAGAGTTTCGCTATACACCAGAGCCCAATGAGCCAATCACCATTACTATGGCAGCTCGATTGCTTAAGGATAAGGGGGTTTTTGAGTTTGTGGAAGCGGCTAAATTAGACACACAAAAACAATTTGTCTGGCAATTAGCAGGCAGTATTGATGAAGGAAACCCTGCTTCATTAACAGAAGAAGAGTACCAAGCTATAGGTAAATATGTTACCTTGCTAGGGGAAGTAAACGATATTGCAACGCTTTATGCAAAGTCACATATCATAGTGTTGCCATCGTATAGAGAAGGGATTCCTAAGTCATTATTAGAAGCTGCAGCGGCAGGTAGACCGATAGTAACAACAGATGTGCCAGGTTGTCGTGATACAATTACGCCAAATAAAAGTGGTTTACTTGTGCCCGTAAAAGATGGGGAGGCTATTTTCAAGGCGGTACAACAATTAGCCGATAATCCTGAGTTACGCCAATCAATGGGTAAAGAGGGGAGAGCTTTGGCAGAGCAAGAATTTGCCATGCCCATTATTATTGAAAAACACCTAGAGGTTTATCGGGCACTTTGTGCACAGTAAAAGGTAGCAGATATGGTGCTATAAGTCCCGATAAAGTCTGAATTTAAATCACCACATCAATTCCGGCGTGTTCTTTTAGCATCGCCTTGAACTCGGCTTTAATACGTGCCAAGCTTTCTTCATTACGACCTTCAAAACGAAGCACAAGAACAGGCGTGGTGTTAGACGCACGAGCCAGTCCAAAACCGTCCTCATACTCTGCACGAATGCCGTCAATCGTAATCAGGCGTTTGGCTGTCGGTAGCGAAGCCTTTTCTTGTAATACTTTAATCAAGGCATGTGGCTGACCTTCTTGCATTTCTACTTTAATCTCAGGCGTATTTTTATCTTGAGGTAAAGCCTCTAATACGGTAGACGGATTATTATAAGCAGAGAGAATTTCTAATAAACGTGTACCTGTATATAAGCCGTCATCAAACCCATACCAACGCTCTTTAAAGAATGTATGCCCACTCATTTCACCGCCAAGAGCAGCATTGACATCTTTCATTTTTTGTTTGATTAAAGAATGACCTGTTTGCCACATTAAGGCAGTACCACCAGCGGCTTCGATTTGTTCGGCAACATGACGACTGCATTTCACATCAAATACAATGGTCGCACCAGGCTCACGTTTTAATACGTCTTGGCTATATAAAATTAATTGACGGTCAGGCCAAATAATTTCTCCTGATTTGGTGACGACACCTAGACGATCACCGTCACCGTCAAATGCTAGACCAATTTCACAATCAGATTCCTTCACGTGTTTGATTAAATCTTCTAAATTATGAGGGTCAGCTGGATCAGGGTGATGATTAGGAAAATCGGCATTTACGTCGCAGAAAAGCTCATCAACAGTACAACCTAGCGAACGGAATAATTCAGGGGCTACTTTACCACCAATACCATTACCAGCATCAATGGCAATATGCATAGGACGAGCAAGTTTGATGTCGGAACAAATGCGTTTAATATAATCGGGGATTATATTAATATTTTTTTCTGATCCTGATGCTTTTAATAGTGGCTGTTGGTCTAAAGAGAGCATCTCTTGTTTTAAAGAGATGACTGCTTCGCCGTAGATAGCTTTACCATCTAACATCATCTTAAAACCATTATAATCGGGAGGATTGTGACTACCAGTAATCGCTACACAAGCACCAATATGGTGAGCATAAGTGTAAAAATAAACTAATGGTGTGGGTACCATGCCAATGTTGATGACCTCTAACCCTTGATCTTGAAGACCGGTAGATAATGCTTTGGCTAATTCTGGGCTACTGTGACGACCATCAAAACCTATTACAAATTGTGTATGACCAAGTTGTTTGGTTCTGGCGCCTAATGCTCTACCGAGAAGTAGGGCAAACTCAGTATTAATTTGTGTAGGAAAAATTCCTCTAATATCATATGCCTTAAAAACGTTAGGATTAATCTGTGTCATGGTGTATTTGAAAAAATAAATAAGATTAGAATATTATGACCTGTTTTTTAGGTAGAATGAATCATCATAGATTAAAAATCACAAAATTTAAACATTGTGATAGTATGTGCAAGGGAAAAATATGTCTTTATTTGAAGATCTGCAGCAAGTTGTGGGTGAGGAGTTTGTGCTAAGTGGTGAAGAAGCTACACCATTTTTGACAGATTGGCGAGGTCGTTTTACAGGAAAAGCTTTGGCAGTCGTCCGTCCGGCTAATGTAGAAGAGATTGCTGATGTGGTGCGCCTGTGCCAACAATATGTTACCCCCATTGTGAC
This sequence comes from Pelistega sp. MC2, assembly GCF_900099475.1. Lineage (NCBI taxonomy): Bacteria > Pseudomonadati > Pseudomonadota > Betaproteobacteria > Burkholderiales > Alcaligenaceae > Pelistega > Pelistega sp. MC2. Next base: position 432,901 of record NZ_LT628275.1, read on the forward strand.
ACAAGGTGGGAATACTGGCTTATGCGGAGGAGCAACGCCTGGTAATAAGGGGGATGCTGTAGTTCTACTCACTAATCGCTTAAATAATATTATCGCCATTGATACAGATAATGACACCATAACAGTAGAAGCAGGTTGTATCTTACAGACTATTCAGACAGCAGCTGAGGAGGTTGGACGACTTTTTCCTTTAAGCTTGGCGTCTGAAGGGAGTTGTACAATCGGTGGTAATTTAGCGACTAATGCTGGTGGAACACAAGTAGTACGCTATGGGAATGCCAGAGACTTAACGCTAGGATTGCAAGTAGTGACAGCAGAGGGTGAAATTTGGAATGGTCTAAAAGGACTACGCAAAGATAATACTGGTTATGATTTGCGCGACTTATTTATTGGGAGTGAAGGAACTTTAGGAATTATTACAGCAGCTACCTTAAAACTATTTCCAAAACCTCAAGCTATTCGCACGGCGTTATTAGCTATTAAGGATGTTGATGCGGCCGTTCACGTATTGTCAGTACTGAAACAAGGTTTTGGGTCATTGTTGACAGGCTTTGAATTGATTTCATCATTTTGTATAGAGAGTGTTAGGCAGCATTTACCGACGGTTAAAATTCCTTTTGAGGTCAATAAATCACCATGGTATGTATTGATTGAAATTTCTGATCATGAAGACCAAGATCATGCTAATCAATTAGTAGAAAAGGTGATTGGTAACGCTATCGAGCAAGGAGTTGTGCAGGATGCTATTATTGCTCAAACAGTTCAACAAAGTAATGACTTATGGCATATCCGTGAGAGTATTCCTTTTGCTGAAATCAAAGTGGGTAAGGGGATTAAGCATGATATTGCTATTCCAATTTCGCAAGTAAGTGCTTTTATTGAGCAAACTAATGCGTTACTTCAAGAGCGTTTTCCAGGGGTACAACATATTGTATTTGGTCATTTAGGTGACGGTAATTTACACTATAATGTTGGAGCACCTGATGGACAGGAAGAAGGTTTCTTAGACTTACAAAAAGAGATGAACACAATTGTCTATGATAGTGTTGCTCGGTTTGATGGATCAATCTCTGCTGAACATGGTATTGGTCAATTGAAGAAAGATATTTTGCCTGATTATAAAGATGAGATTGGGTTGGCATTAATGAGGAAAATTAAGAGAGCCTTAGATCCTAATGCTATTTTGAACCCGGGCAAGGTAATTAGTAGTGTGGAATTATATTAGTACAGTATGAATATAGCTAAACGTAGGTTATTCATTAGTCTTGTCGCAAGCTTTCTTGTTGAAAGTGTGTTAGCACAAAATACCACAGTTGAGTCGGTCGGTGAAAACAATTCACCGATGCACATGACGGTCAATGAGCATGCGCATTCTTTTTCTGTGAATAAAAAAAATCAAGAAAATGATGTAGATCCGGACAAAATTCAAAGTATTTTGACGATAGAAACTGCTTTGGTAGATGGGAACTATGCTTATGCCGCTCAGGAAGCGTTGAATTTTACTAAGTCATATGAAGTAGTACCTTGGATTGCTGAAATTGCCACTAGTTATTATTATTCCGAAGGCAAATATGAACAGGCTTATGAAGCGGTTAGATATTGGTATAAAGAAGATCCTGATAATGAGGAAGTAGCTAATCTATATATGCTATTACTGGGTGAAACAGGTAAAGAAGATGAGTTAGTTCAGGTATTGCAACAGAATTTAAAAACAGCAGCTAAGGATAAAATTGAGGATAAATTAAGTGATAATGCTGCTATTTTGAGTGAGTTAAAAGATAAGAATAAAGCGTTAAAATTATTTGAAGATAGTATTAAACCATTTGCATTTTCCTCAACAAATTATCACCTTTTATATGCTGATTTTGCGATAGAAGCTGATAAGGACGATTTGGCATGGCAGGAAACATTTAAAGCCATTGATACGAATCCAACCTCTGAGGATGCAGCAATTCGAGTGTTAAGCCTTGCACAAGGTCCAAAACGAGCGCAGGGCATGGCATTTGTCAAAGAATTTCTGAAAAAAAATCCTGACAATCGTATTTTATCACTGAGTTATATTAATGAACTTAGTAAGGATAACGCTTATGATGAGGCAATTGCTGAAATAAGTAAATTGCAAAAGCGTAACCCTAAAGATAGTGAGTTATTGTATTTCCAAGCATTAATCCACTACGATGCACAAGATTGGACTCATGCACGTAAGGTATTAAGTCAATTTATTGACTTAACGGTAAAAAAACTTGCCGCCGAAAAAGTAAAAAAACAGATTAATAAGAAAGTTACCGAAAAGGTTAATGACGATACAAATATTGACACGGCTATTAGTGGCGAGGAAAGCGATAGTATAAAAGCGAACAATGGCGACTCTGCAAATGTCACTAGTCCTTCTTCATTAGAAGACTCATTGTTAGATGCTCGTAAGTTAATGGTATCTATTTTAAAAGCAGAAAAAAAATATCGTTTAGCCTTAAATCAAATCGACTTAATTAAGGCGGATAAATTAGATGCTAACATGCTGATGGAAAAAGCCCAGCTATTAGCAAATTTGAGTGATGTGCGTCAGGCTTTATCCGTATTAGAAAATGCGACGATTGCGTTTCCAGAAAGCAGAGGAAATATTCTTTGGTTTGGAGGAAATCTGTTAAATGAGTCGGGTCGTACTGATCAGGCTGTTGTATATTACAACGATGCACTCAAAGAGTTGCCTGAAAGTGCTGATATTAAATATGCCTTGGCGATGCTTTATGAAAAAAGAGGTGAGGTGTGGCCAGCAGAAAAATTGCTGAGGGAAGTGATTAAATCAGAGCCAAATATGGCTGATGGTTATAATGCGCTAGGTTATATTTATGCAGACAGAAACTATAATTTAGAAGAAGCAGAACAATTACTCACGGAAGCATTGCGTATAGATGCATCAAATCCTTATATTCTTGATAGTATGGGGTGGTTACAATATCGGTTAAAAAACTATGACTCTGCGATGCAATATTTGGAGCGAGCATACGATATTGAACAACAGCCCATTATTGCCGCTCACTTAGCGGATGTCTACAATACCTTAGGGGAACAAAAAAGAGCTAAGGATATCCTTGATTATGGCTTGTCTAATTACCCCTCAGACCCAATTTTGCTAGAAACTAGTAAACGATTGAATTTGGATAAGAAATGATGAAAAAATTAATCAGATTAATGAGTGTTCTTACAGTAGCTACATTGGCGGCTTGTTCGAGTTTAGCACCACAACAGCCTAGCCAAGGAACTGGTGTGAATGCACAAAACGCCATACAAAGAACAGGTAAATTTGCGTTATTGGTATTTGATAAAACACAAGATAAAAATACAGATTCTGTGCAAGGTAATTTCTTATGGAATGGTGTAGGTGAAAACGTTGTTCTTGACTTGAGTAGCCCACTAGGACAGACCTTAGCCAGAGTCGAGGTATTGCCAGGATATTCAAAATTAACACGATCTTCTGGCGAAGTGTTTGAAGCTCCCAATCCAGATGCGTTAGTGGCACAAGTGATAGGGCAAGAAATTCCAGTGAGTGGTTTACGTTATTGGATTAAAGGCCAAAAGATTCCTAATCAGCCGTTGATCGAAGAATCTCATGATAACGCTGGTAAATTAACTTCTTTTAAACAAGCAGGTTGGGATGTCACTATGAGTGACTACGATAGTATCGGTCCGACTAAGTTTAATCTTATCCGTAACCAAACGACAGAAAGAATTAAGATTCGTTTGATTGTTCAATAGGGTTTAACCACCTTAATAGTTTTAATGGTTAACATGATTGACTTCTTAGAAACTTTATCATGAATGATTATTCAGCCTTAGCACCTGCTAAATTAAATTTGTTCTTGCATGTTAATGGGCGTCGAGCCGATGGGTATCATCAATTGCAATCACTATTTGTGATGGTGAATTTGTGCGATAAATTGGATTTTACTGTCCGTACTGACGGGGTCATTCGGCGTGTTAACCATCTTGCAGGTATTCCAGAAGAGTCTGATCTGGTGATTAAGGCCGCAAAACTTCTCCAAACGTATAGTCAATGTAAATTGGGGGTAGATATTTATGTAGATAAAACTATTCCTAGTGGTGCAGGCTTGGGAGGGGGATCTAGTGATGCCGCAACGACCTTAATGGTATTAAATCACTTATGGCAATGTGGCTTGTCTCAGCAAACCTTAGCTAAGCTTGGGTTGGAATTGGGGGCCGATGTTCCTTTTTTTATTTTTGGACAATCAGCTATTGCAAGTGGTGTTGGTGAGCAATTAACAGCCTTTGAATTGAAGTCTCAATGCTATCTTATTTTAAGACCAGCACTTTCGATTCCCACGGCATTGATTTTTAAAGATAGTGACTTAAAAAGAGACACTACAGTTTTATCCGATCAGCAATTACAAACGTTAAAGGTAGAGATTGAACAGGGAAGATTGGTGGGGCATAATGACTTGGAGCCTATAGCCTTTAAGCTGTATCCCGATTTACAAACGATGATTTCTTTGCTTAAGCAACAAGGCTTTACGTTTCGTATGACAGGGTCTGGGTCATGTTTTTTTATGCCATGTGGTAATGAACAAGAGGGGTTAATGGCGAAAGAAAAATTATTAACCCTATTGTCGCAGTCGTCTTTGGCATTGCCAATTGAAAATATTTTCCTTGTGCGTACTTTAAGGACTCATCCAATACAAGCATGAAGAACCGTTAAGTATTCAGTGAAGATTAATTTTTAATAAATAGTTACGCAAAAAACTGAGAGAGCAACATTAAAAGGAACGATTTTTAAAAGGAACGATTTTTTTGTTATCTGAAAAATATTGTTTTGTTGTTTTTTTTTAACTTTTTCTGAAAATTTAGTGTAAAACACTATGCAACAATTAAGAAATGGTTCATAATTTAGTTCTTGTCAGGCAAGCAATCTAAGCAGTCTTGATAAAGATACAGTGTTGGGGCGTCGCCAAGCTGGTTAAGGCACCGGATTTTGATTCCGGCATGCGAAGGTTCGAATCCTTCCGCCCCAGCCAACACTTATTGGACCGTTTATGCTACATCCTTTTGGTTGTTGGGATAAGCGGTTTTTTTATTTAAAATCTCACGCCTCTATATTCTATTACTACCATGCCTACGAATAACTTCATGATTTTTACGGGGACAGCTAATCCAAAATTGGCTGTAGATGTTGCTAATCACTTAAGTATGCCTCTAGGTAAAATGACGGTTGGTCGTTTTTCTGATGGCGAGGTGATGGTAGAAATTTTAGAAAATGTGCGTGGTAGAGAAGTGTTTGTTTTACAACCGACATGTGCACCGACCAATGATAATCTGATGGAGATTATGGTAATGGTTGATGCTTTGCGTCGTGCCTCTGCTGGAACAATTACGGCAGCTATACCATATTTTGGTTATGCAAGACAAGATCGTCGCCCACGTTCTGCTCGTGTGGCAATTACCGCAAAGGTTGTGGCGAATATGTTGCAAGCGGTTGGTGTTAATCGTGTATTGACGATGGATTTACATGCAGATCAAATCCAAGGTTTCTTTGATATTCCCGTGGATAATATTTATGCAAGCCCTGTTTTATTAGAAGATATTGCTAGTCGTAAATATGAAGATTTAGTCGTTGTCTCTCCTGATATTGGTGGTGTGGTGCGAGCTCGTGCATTGGCAAAACAATTAGAAACAGACTTGGCTATTATTGATAAGCGTCGTCCTAGAGCAAACGTCTCTGAAGTGATGAATATTATTGGTGATATTCAAGGTCGTACTTGTTTAATTATGGACGATATGGTGGATACAGCAGGTACGCTAACTAAAGCGGCTGCTGCCTTAAAAGAAAGAGGTGCGAAAGCTGTTTATGCTTACTGTACGCATCCAGTATTATCTGGTGAGGCAATTCCACGTATTACGGCTTCTGAGATTGATGAGTTAGTTGTGACAGATACGATTCCTTTATCTGAAGCAGCAGCAAACTGTGGTAAAATTCGTCAATTATCAACGGCTGCTTTATTGGGTGAAACTATCTCTCGTATTTCTACAGCAGAGTCAGTGAGCTCAATGTTTGCAGAATAATTTTTATTGGGTTGTTGCTGGTCGCGGTGACAACCTTTTTCCTTGCCTTTGATTGATTCAAGGCTTTTTTATTTTTTTAATCGGAGTTATCCATGAAATTTACAGCAACTTCACGTAGCGTACAGGGATCGAGTGCGAGCCGCCGCCTGCGCCGTGCTGGTCGTTTACCAGGTATCGTTTACGGTGGTAAAGGTGAAGCATTAAGCATTGAGCTAGATCACAATGAAATCTATCATGCAGTTCGTAAAGAAGAGTTCCATGCTTCTGTATTAGATATGCATTTAGACGGTAAAGTTGAAACAGTATTATTACGTGCTGTTCAATGGCATGCTTACAAACCACAAGTTTTACACGTTGACTTCCAACGCGTTGATGCCTCTCAAAAACTTCATACAAAAGTGCCTTTACACTTTGTTAATGAAGAAAACTCTCCTGCCGTTAAATTGCACGGTAATAATATTTCTCGTATCGTAACCGAAGTAGAAATTTCTTGCTTACCAAAAGATTTACCACAATTTATCGAAGTAGATCTAAGTGAGTTAGATAATGCTGGCGTGGTACACTTGAGCAATGTTAAAGTACCAAAAGGCGTTGAATTTATCGTTCACGGTGATGACCCTGTGATTGCTTCTGCCGTTGTTCCTGCAGGTGGTTCTGAAGTAGCAGAAGAAGGTGATGCAGCTGCTGATAAAAATGAAGGCGAAGCTGCTGCTGAATAATTAGGTATTTGTTAATATAGTTTAACGAATTATCTATCTGACCCCCGTTGTTCCTAACTGCGGGGGTTTTTGTTCATAAGGAGATTTTGCATGGAACCTATTCGTTTAATTGTTGGTCTTGGAAATCCAGGAATAGAGTATGAGGCTACTCGTCATAATGTTGGGTTTTGGTTAGTAGATCAATTAGCTGAGAGTTATAAGGCTAGTTTTAATGTTGAGCCTGGTTTTTTTGGTTTGGTCGCAAAATTTAAAACACTAGAAGGTAATATATACTTATTAAAGCCATCTACCTATATGAACAGGTCTGGTCAAGCCGTAAGAGCCTTGGCTCAGTTTTATAAAATTACTACAGAACAGATTTTGGTGTTACATGATGAACTTGATCTGATGCCCGGTGAGGTAAAATTAAAAAAAGGTGGGGGGCATGCGGGTCATAATGGTTTAAGAGATATACAAGCCCAACTGGGTAGTCCGGATTTCTGGCGTATTAGAATTGGCGTTGGGCATCCACGTAAGTTGGGCTTAAGTCAACAGGTGGCTGATTATGTATTGCATCCGCCGCGAAAAGAAGATATGCCATTTTTGGAAGATAGTTTGATGCGGGCGAGGGTGTCTATTGATGCTTTGTTGCGAGGTGATAAAAATTTAGCCTCTCGAGCATTGTCTGAGCATAAGGATAAGTAATGCGTACGTTTAAACAAGACTTGCTAGAGTATTGGCAATATATGAAAAAACCTACGCTCAATGTGCGTATAGAGGGGCGTCGTGGTAGTGGTTGGTGGAGTGACCTAAAAATACATACACCGTTTACACTATTATTTAAATGGTTAATTTTTTTATGGGGAATGAATGTTTTTGTACTTGCCCCTATTGCGATGGGAGTCTCTGGTTCATTGGGGGCCAATCATAAACTTCATAGTTTATATGTTCCCATCCTATTTTTTATGGCAGCAATATGGGCGCCTTTGGTAGAAGAATTACTATTTCGTTATAGCTTGCGACGACCAAAATTAATCATTCTCTATGTCGGTGCAATGATTTATGTGTTTAGTAATGGTATCAGAGTCATGAGTTTAGCTGTGGTTATGGTATTATTAGCCCTGTTTCTACTGTTTGATTTATTTAATCTGACCACAGAAAAACAGGCGTTACCGTATAGATGGCGAAAAGTTTATATTAAGATTTTTCCATTTGTATTTCATATTTCTGTATTTATTTTTGCAAGTATGCATTTATGGAATTATGAATTAACACCGGGTAGTGCACAAAAAGAATGGTATTTATTGCCATTTTTGATTTTGCCTCAATGGTTAACCGGTAGTGTTTTGGCATGGATGAGAGTAAGAGATAGTTTTGTGACTCCAGTGGTGATGCACGCTATGTTTAATGGAGTTCCTGCTTTGCTTTTAGCGATTTTATGGTGGATAAATCCTTCCATAATGGCAAGTGTATTATAGAAATATTGAGATAAATGAACGAGAGTGTTTCTTGTTTAAATAAAATTTTTTAAGGATTGTTATGGCTTTACAGTGTGGTATTGTTGGATTACCTAATGTTGGAAAATCAACGCTTTTTAATGCATTGACCAAAGCGGGTATTGCTGCAGAAAATTATCCTTTCTGTACTATTGAACCTAATGTTGGTATTGTTGAGGTACCAGATACTCGTTTAAAACAGTTAGCAGAAATTGTAAAACCTGAACGTATTTTGCCTGCCACGGTTGAGTTTGTGGATATTGCTGGTCTAGTAGCCGGGGCTTCAAAAGGAGAGGGCTTGGGCAACCAATTCTTAGCAAATATTAGAGAAACAGATGCCGTTGTGCATGTGGTACGTTGTTTTGAAGATCCTAATGTGGTGCATGTTGCTGGCAAAGTAGATCCGATTAATGATATTGAAGTGATTAATACTGAATTGGCTTTAGCGGATTTAGCATCAGCAGAAAAAGCATTATTAAAATCTCAAAAAGTTGCTCGTGCAGGAGATAAAGAGGCGCAGAAATTAACGGCAGTATTAGAAAAAATTGTTCCTGTACTTAATGAAGCTAAAGCTATCCGTTCGTTACAATTAGATGATGAAGAACTTGCTATTATCAAACCTTATGGATTTATTACAGCAAAACCTGCTATGTATGTGGCCAATGTAAAAGAAGATGGTTTTGACAATAATCCCCATCTTGATGCAGTCAAAAAATATGCTGAATCTGAAAATTCCCCTGTTGTTGCCGTTTGCGCAGCGATTGAGGCAGAGATTGCTGATTTGGAAGATGAGGATAAAGAAATGTTTTTGGCTGATATGGGTATGCAAGAGCCAGGCTTAAATCGCGTGATTCGTGCCGGGTTCAAACTACTTGGGCTGCAAACATACTTTACTGCGGGTGTTAAAGAAGTTCGTGCTTGGACAATTAAGATCGGTGATACAGCTCCTAAAGCAGCAGGTGTGATTCATACCGACTTTGAACGCGGCTTTATTCGTGCCCAAACAATTGCCTTTGAAGATTTTATCCAATATAAGGGTGAGCAAGGTGCTAAGGAAGCCGGTAAAATGCGTGCAGAAGGTAAGGACTATATCGTGAAAGACGGTGATGTTTTAAATTTCTTATTTAATGTATAAGTGAATTTGACACCGCCGATATTGATAGGACTAGATAATGAAGAAGTGGTTTAAACGCATAGTAGTGAGCTGTGTCGTTTTATTGGTGGTAGCCTTTATTGGGGTAGCTGTTTTTATTTTAAATTTGGATCCAACCGCATATAAAAATAAATTAGCTCAATTGATAAAAGAACAATATAACCGTGAATTAGTCGTTGATGGGGATATTAATTTATCACTTTTCCCTAGAATAGGGTTGTCTCTTGAAGACGTTTCTTTATCTGAACAGGGAAGTTCTACTGTTTTTGCTGATATCAAGCATGCCAAAATGGCTGTGGCATTGTGGCCGTTAATGTCTAATCGATTCTTAGTAGATCATTTAGATATTGATGGTTTTAATATGCATATTGAGAAAGACGAAAATGGTAAGTTTAATTTTGATAATCTATTGGACTTCTCTTTAGCAAAATCGGTTCCTATTATTCCAAATATTCACTCACTTAATAAAACGGTATCAGAGCGAGTTGAACAAACAGATTTTAAAATTGATATTGCTGGTCTTACACTGAATAATGGTCAGGTTACCCTACAAGATAAGCAACGGGATTATAACGTCCAGCTTCAAAATATGGGTGTAAGAACAGGGCGTATTACGGCAGGACAGGCATTTGATTTAAATTTGAATGCCGATGTTAAAGGTGATAAACCCGATGTAGACAGTAAGTTGGTGTTAAACGGGCTTATGCTATTGAATCCTCAAGATAATAAATATGAGTTTAATCGTTTAAAAGCGGACTTAAAGGGTAGGTGGAATGATTTAGACTTAACGGAAACCACAGCTGAGGGGTCTGTTGTATTTGATTCTAATTTAAATGCCTTGGTGGGCAAAAATTTAGAATTAACTATTCAGGGTAACGGTTTAGAAAAATCAACGATTGATACGTTGAGCGCAGGATTTGAAGCACCTGTTTTGAATTATGATGTTCCTAAAATTAGTTTAGCTTTAAATAATTTTAATGTTAAAGCAAATGTTATCAGAAAAGATAAGCAAACAGTAGATATTAATTTTGGTGCGCCTGAGCTTAATATTTCACCTGAGGTTGCAGGGGGTGAACCAGTTAAAGGTAAAGTGTCAGTTAATACGTTACAGCAACAACTGAATTTAGAAATTCTTTTGGATAAAATTTCTGGAACTGCCTCGTCCTTGCGTGTAAAAAATGTACAGGTTAAGGGCTTATATAATGTCGATAAAAGCCATTCTTTAAAACTCAATTTGGAATCGCCAGGCTCTATAAGTCTATTTGAACAATCAATAGATTTACCTACTATCTTAGGAAATATTGAACTTAATGAGCAGCCAAAGGGACGTCAGGTTATTCCTCTGACAGGTAATATACAAACTTTTTTCAATAAACAACAAACCAATTTCTTATTGAATGCGTTGCTATCTCAGGGGGATATTAGTGTCACTGGATCTGTCAAAAATCTTTTTAAACCACAAGTTACTTTTGATGTTCAGGCAAAAGAATTTGATTTGGAAGCTTTTTTAAATGATCTGAGTGCTCCTCTTAAAGAATTGGTTAAGGATAAGCCGAGCACAGAAGTGGCGCCTGTTACTGCAGCCAAACAAGTAAAACCTTCGAGTGAAACGTCTCATGCTAATGTAGAACAAAAACAAGCATTAACGGTTAAACAATTGTTGTTGTCGCGATTAAGTGGTGTGGGGACCTTCAATTTTCAAAAAGTTACCTATGATAATCTTATCTTAGATGATTTAGGGGCAACATTAAATTTTGATTATAACAATGTCAATGTCAAGTCTGTGAGAGCGAATTTGTTTGGGGGTTCTGTTTATGCTAACGGGGCTTATACAGTCGATCAGCAGTACTTAGAGGGTGATATAAATTTATCAGATATTCAGTCGCAGAAAATTTTTGATTACTTTCATAGAGATTCATTTATAGAAACACCGGTGAAGGCAAAAATCCTTTTTTCTTCTCAAGGTAGTTCTGATGATGAGCTAATTAAAAATATGGTGGCTGATATTGATTTAGAGTCGGGACAAGGGACACTAAAAGGACTGAATCTTGAATCAATTCTTAAAAATCCTGAAGACTATATGAATCCGTGGAATTTAAAAGTGCCTCTGGTAAATAATCCTGATGAACAAATGGCGTTTAATAAGATTAAGTTGGTGGGTAAGATTAAAAATGAATTGCTGACTATCCAGCAGGGAATCATAAATTCCTCGGCTGTTGATTTTAAAACTAAAGAAGGAGAAGCCAATTTTCAATTGGCAAGTGACTACCTTTATGTACCAGGGGTCATTGAAACAAAAGTTCCTCTAAAGGTTAAAAAGGGATTGGTAACTGTGCAGGTTAAAAAAGCGACGTTACCTATCTTGATTGAGGGTAAGTTATCTGATTTGAAGGCACAACTTGATGTTGGTACCTTAGTGGTTCCGTCATTGAATCGGTAAAAAATATTAGAAGAAGAGAAAAGGGAGAGAGTTAAAGAATGTATACGCCCATTATGCAGTGTCCTGCTGTGCAGAATAAGGAAGTAGTTGAGGATTATCAAAATCGGTGGGTTTTGCTTGATGAGGATAATAAATTATTATCTAAAGACCATCCAAAAATAGTAGATATGACTCTTGATATCAAATTTGGTTATTTGGTTATCCGTGCCCCAGGAATGTTACGCTTAGATATTCCCATGGATGTCCTTGAGGATGATGAGAGTGCTATTGAAACGATTGCTGATGAGAGATTGGGCTCAAAACGAATGGTGAGTGAAGGTGACTTAGCTGCACAATGGTTAAGTGTGTATTTTGGCAGACCAGTGCGTCTCATGAAAATTATTGTGTAAATGTAGTACACAAAAAAGGTTTTTTGTAAAGACAAATGATTAAGTGTGCTATGTCATCAACAAATTGACTGAAATATTTAATTAATTTGAAACAAGCTCCTCATAAGCTTAGCTAAAATGCTACAATCTACAAGTTTATAAACTTTTTTATCTTTTTAAAATAGGCGGCTATTCATGAATATTGCTGAATATTTCCCTGTGTTACTGTTCATCCTTGTTGCAACGGGATTGGGTGGTTTCTTGCTCTTTGCTGGTTCTTTTTTAGGTCCCCGTAAGCCTGGTACTGAAAAAGATTCTCCTTATGAGTGTGGTTTTGAAGCATTTGAAGATGCGCGTATGCGTTTTGATGTGCGCTATTATTTAGTGGCTATTCTTTTTATTTTGTTTGATTTAGAGTTAGCTTTCTTATTCCCATGGGCAATTGCTAATGGTCATGTAGGTTTGGTCGGCTTTGGTACAGCAATGCTGTTCTTAGTGATTTTGACAGTCGGTTTTATCTACGAGTGGAAAAAAGGTGCTTTAGACTGGGATTAAACTCTTAGGAAGTCGATTATTATGGAAGAACAATTAAATAATAAAGGTTTTTTAGTTACTAGCACTGATGCAGTAATGAACTGGGTAAAAACTGGTTCTATGTGGCCGATGACTTTTGGTCTAGCCTGTTGTGCGGTGGAAATGATGCATGCAGGTGCCGCACGTTACGATTTAGACCAATTTGGTATAATTTTCCGCCCAAGTCCTCGCCAATCTGATGTCATGATTGTGGCTGGTACATTATGCAATAAAATGGCGCCTGCTCTACGTAAAGTATATGATCAGATGGCAGAGCCTCGTTGGGTAGTTTCGATGGGGTCCTGTGCTAATGGTGGTGGTTATTATCACTATTCATATTCTGTCGTGCGTGGATGCGATCGAGTTGTTCCAGTAGATATTTATGTGCCTGGTTGTCCTCCAACAGCCGAGGCACTTGTTTATGGTTTGTTGCAATTACAAAATAAAATCCGTCGTACTAATACTATTGCTCGAGAAGCATAGAATTGGCGAGCTAACTTAAAATGGTATCGAAATGACGCATTTAGAAACTTTAGAAAATAGATTACGTGAACAATTTGGTGAGTCTTTTCCGTTGACTATCAAGCATGGTGAAGTCACCTTAGAAGTTCCTGTCGCACAATGGGTGAAAACCTGTACGCAGCTTAGAGATCATCCTTCTCTTAAATTTGAAGTGGGGATTGATTTGGCAGGCGTGGATTATTTAAATTATGGTCTGCCTGGTAATGGTCCGAAGACTCCTTTTCCTGGTCGCTTTGCTGCTGTCGTACACCTGCTATCAATTACACATAACTGGCGCTTGCGTGTGCGTGTATTTGCAACGGATGATGATTTGCCAATGTTGCCTTCATTGGTAGATGTATGGCCGAGTTTAGGATGGTTTGAAAGAGAGGCGTTTGATATGTTTGGTATCCTGTTTGAGGGACATCCAGACTTACGTCGTATTTTGACAGACTATGGTTTTATCGGTCATCCATTCCGTAAAGATTTCCCATTATCTGGTTACGTAGAAATGCGTTATGACCAAGAGAGTCAACGTGTTATTTATCAACCAATCACTATTGAGCCTCGTGAGATTACACCACGTGTAATTCGTGAAGAGGGTTATGGAGCAGGACGATAAGATTATGTCAGATATTAAAAGTTATACCCTGAACTTTGGTCCTCAACACCCTGCAGCACATGGTGTGTTACGTTTAATCCTGGAATTAAATGGTGAGGTTATTCAACGGGCGGATCCACATATTGGTTTATTGCATCGTGGTACTGAAAAATTAGCTGAATCTAAAACGTTCTTGCAGGCCTTGCCTTATATGGATCGTTTGGACTACGTATCTATGCTGAGTAATGAGCACGCTTATGTGATGGCAATTGAGCGTTTAATGGGTATTGAGGTGCCTATTCGTGCTCAATATATCCGAGTTATGTTTGATGAAATTACTCGTATCCTTAATCACCTAATGAGTGTGGGTACGCATGCACTTGACGTCGGGGCGATGGCAGTAATGCTTTATGCATTCCGTGAACGTGAGGATTTAATGGACTGTTACGAAGCGGTATCAGGTGCTCGTATGCATGCAGCTTACTATCGTCCTGGTGGTGTATATCGTGATTTGCCAGATACAATGCCAAAACACGAGATTGACTCAAAATATCGTAGTGTTCGAGAATTAAAACGCTTAAATGCAAATCGTGAAGGTTCTTTATTGGACTTTATTGAAGACTTCACATTGCGTTTCCCTAAATGTGTGGATGAGTATGAAACGCTTTTAACAGATAATCGTATTTGGAAGCAACGTTTAGTGGGTATTGGTGTTGTTGAACCTGAACGTGCTAAACAATTAGGTTTTTCTGGTGTTATGTTACGAGGTTCGGGTGTTGAATGGGATTTACGTCGCAAACAACCTTATGAAGTTTATGATCGACTAGAGTTTAATGTTCCTGTTGGTGTAAATGGTGACTGCTATGATCGTTACTTAGTGCGTGTTGCCGAAATGCGTGAGAGTAATCGAATTATTGCCCAATGTGTTAAATGGTTGAAAAATAATCCAGGCCCTGTAATTACAGATGATCATAAGATTGCTCCACCAAAAAGAGCAGATATGAAAACAGGGATGGAAGATTTGATTCACCATTTCAAACTTTTCACTGAAGGCTATTCAGTTCCTGCAGGTGAAGTATATTCTGCAGTTGAGCATCCGAAAGGTGAGTTTGGTATTTATATGGTATCTGACGGTGCGAATAAGCCTTATCGCTTGAAAATTCGTGCGCCAGGGTTTGTGCACTTGCAATCATTAGATGAAATGTCACGTGGACATATGTTGGCAGATGCAGTCACGATTATCGGTACTCAAGATATTGTGTTTGGTGAAATTGACCGCTAGCGTTGTACTAGCAAATTATTTGGAACAATAACTATGTTGCTTTCAGAACAGGCTTATAAATTGATTGATATTGAATTGGCGAAATATCCAGCCGATCAGCGTCAGTCAGCAGTCATGTCAGCATTGCGTATTGCGCAAACTGAGAAAGGCTGGGTTTCTCCAGAAATCATTGATGATGTCGCTAACTATATTGGTATGCCTCCTATTGCGGTACAAGAGGTAGCGACATTTTATAATATGTATGACCTTAAACCAGTGGGTCGTTTCAAAATTACTGTTTGTACAAACTTGCCGTGTGCTTTAAGAGACGGTGAAAAAACACTGGATTACCTAAAAGAACAATTGGGTATTGATGTGAATGAAACAACACCAGATGGGCTAGTTACTCTTAAAGAGGGTGAATGTATGGGCGCCTGTGGTGATGCACCTGTTTTATTGGTCAATAACCATCATATGTGTGTTCGCATGTCAAAAGAGCGCATTGATGAGATGTTAGCTGATATTCGCAAAGAGGGGCAAGCATGAGTTTTTTAGATAAGTATTCTCATGGTCTAGCACCAAATCCAGGCAATGATTTAGTCAATAGTATGGCACTGCACGGACGCCATATTAAGCCTCAAATTCTTGCTGATTTGAATGGTGATAACTGGCATCTTGAGGATTATATTAAACGGGGTGGTTACGAAGCTGTTCGTAAAATTCTCACAACAGGCATGACTCAAGAAGAAGTGATTGCTGAAGTAAAAGCATCTGGTTTACGTGGTCGTGGTGGTGCAGGTTTCCCGACAGGTCTAAAGTGGAGCTTTATGCCTCGTTCTTTCCCGGGTCAAAAATATATTGTTTGTAACTCGGATGAAGGTGAACCAGGAACATTCAAAGACCGTGATATTTTACGTTTTAATCCTCATGCAGTGATTGAAGGTATGATTATTGCTGGTTTTGCTATGGGTGTTAGTGTCGGTTATAACTATATCCACGGTGAAATTTTCGAAATCTATCAACGTTTTGAACAAGCATTAGAAGAGGCGAGAGCAGCTGGTTTCCTAGGGGCTAATATTCTAGGAACAGATTTCAGCTTTCAGCTTCACGCTCATCATGGTTATGGTGCTTATGTATGCGGTGAAGAAACTGGTCTTTTAGAATCATTAGAAGGTAAAAAAGGTCAGCCACGTTTTAAACCACCGTTCCCAGCAAGCTTTGGTTTATATGGTAAACCAACAACGATTAATAATACTGAAACCTTTGCGGCTGTACCATGGATTATTCGCAATGGTGGTCAAGCGTATGCTGAGGTAGGTATTCCAAATAATGGTGGTACAAAATTATTCTCTATCACCGGTGATGTAGAGCGTCCAGGAACTTACGAGATTCCTTTAGGTACTCCATTTTCTACATTGTTGGAGTTGGCTGGCGGTATGCGAAATGGAGCTAACCTAAAAGCTGTTATTCCTGGTGGATCAAGTGCACCAGTGATTCCAGGCAATATTATGATGGATTTAACCATGGATTATGACTCTATTTCAAAAGCAGGTTCAATGCTAGGGTCTGGTGCTGTAATCGTGATGGATGATACACGATGCATGGTCAAATCATTATTGAGATTATCTTATTTCTATTATGAAGAAAGCTGTGGTCAATGTACTCCTTGTCGTGAGGGTACTGGTTGGCTATATCGGATTGTGAATAGAATTGAGCATAGACAGGGTCGTCAAGAAGATTTAGACATGCTAGATACAGTAGCGGGTAATATTATGGGGCGTACGATTTGTGCGCTAGGTGATGCCGCTGCAATGCCAGTACGTGGTTTCTTAAAACATTATCGTGATGAATTTGCGCACCACATTGAACATAAAAAATGTGTTGTAGCTCCTTATAAGTAGGTCAAAAATGGTTGAATTGACTATTGATGGTAAAACAGTATCAGTTCCTGACGGTAGCATGGTAATGCATGCAGCCAACGAACTCGGTATTTATGTGCCACATTTTTGCTATCACAAGAAGTTATCTATTGCAGCTAACTGCCGTATGTGTTTAGTGGAAGTGGAAAAGGCTCCTAAAGCATTACCTGCCTGTGCAACACCAGTGACACAAGGTATGGTGGTTCATACAAACTCAGAAAAAGCAAAAGCGGCTCAAGAAGCGGTGATGGAATTTTTATTAATTAATCACCCATTAGATTGCCCAATTTGTGACCAAGGTGGTGAATGCCAGTTACAAGACTTAGCTGTTGGCTATGGTAAATCTGCTTCGCGCTATAAAGAAGAAAAACGTGTAGTGATGCATAAGTCAATGGGACCTTTGGTTTCTGCTGAGGAAATGTCGCGTTGTATTCAATGTACTCGTTGTGTTCGTTTCGGTCAGGAAGTCGCTGGTCAAATGGAACTTGGCATGTTAAATCGTGGTGAGCACTCAGAGATTACTTCATTTGTTGGTAAGGCTGTTGAGTCTGAACTATCTGGCAATATGATTGATATTTGTCCAGTGGGGGCTTTAACATCAAAACCTTTCCGTTATTCAGCACGTACATGGGAGTTAGCTCGTCGTCGCTCTGTTAGTCCTCATGATAGTTTAGGTACTAACCTCGTTGTTCAGGTCAAAGGCGATCAAGTGATGCGTGTAGTGCCTTTTGAAAATGAAGAGGTAAATGAGTGCTGGATTAGCGATAAAGATCGTTGGTCATACGAAGGGTTGAATGTCGAAGATCGTCTCACAGTACCAATGGTGAGAGATGAGAACAATGTTTGGCGTGAGACCTCTTGGCAAGATGCACTCAAAGTGGCTACTGATGCGTTACAACAAATTGCTACTCATGACGGTCCAGAATATATTGGTGCGTTAGCTAGTGAAACATCTACATTAGAAGAGTTAGCATTACTAAAACGTTTATTCAATGGTTTAGGGTCTGCTAATGTGGATTCATTGTTGCGTAATAACGATGCGAACTTTGCGCGTGCATTCCAGGGAGCTCCTTGGTTAGGCATGCCAATCGCTGATTTAGATACAGTAGACGGTGTTGTAGTAATCGGTTCATATTTACGTAAAGATCATCCATTAATGGCACAACGTTTACGTCAAGTAGCAAAACGTGGAGCTCGTATCGTTTTAATTGATAGTTATGGTGAAGATCCTTTATTCCCTATTAGTGCTCGTTTAACAGTTGCGCCTAGTCAATTAGCTAATACAGTTGATGCTGTGGCTAAGGCAGTAGTTGCTCAAAAAGCAGGTCAGCAAGTGGATATGGCAGATCCAGTACAAGTCTTGGCAAGCCATCTAGTAGGTGGTACTAAGCCTGCTGTATTCTTAGGTAATGCAGCAGTTGCGGCACCTGATGCTTCTCAAATTGTAGCTAAGGCACAAGATTTAGCACAAGCCTATGATGCAACATTAGGCTTCCTAACTGCAGCAGCAAATACTGTGGGTGCTTATATCGTTGGTGCTGTTGCTCAAGGTGATGGATTGAGTGCTAAACAAATGGTTGATAACCAGTTAAAAGCTTATGTGGTCTTACATGCTGAGCCTAAGTTTGATATTGAAAATGGCTTACAAGCAGAGAAAACATTAGCCAATGCATTTGGTATTGCACTAACTTCCTATAAGTCAGCCGCATCTTCTTGGGCTAAAGTGATGTTACCTGTAGCGCCATTTACTGAAACATCAGGTACATTTATTAATGCAGAAGGTCGTGTACAAAGCTTTAAAGGAGTTGTTGCTTCTCAAGGTCAATCACGTCCAGCATGGAAAGTCTTGCGTGTGATGGGTAATCTTTTACAATTCTCTGGTTTTGAGCAAGAGTCATCAGAGCAAGTTCGTGATGAGTTAGTTGGTACTAGTGTAGCAGCTAAACTTAATAATAAAGTCAATGTCATTGGTCAAGAAGTTCGTCGTGGTGAAGCTGAAACAGGTTTAGAGCGTGTTGCAGAAGTATCTATTTATCGTACAGATGCTGTAGTAAGACGTGCTGAATCTTTACAAGCAACTGAGATCAGTAAAGCGCCAAAAGCACGGTTGAATGCTAATACATTAGCTTCTATGCAAGTGGCAATTGGTGATAAGGTAAGAGTGAAGTCTGCTAATGGTTCTGCAGAGTTTGTTGTTGAGGCAGACAACGACCTTGCTGACGGAACTATTCGTTTGGCTCAAGGATTTGATGAAACTGCGGTATTAGGTAATTCCTATGCCCGTTTAACTGTGGAGCGAATCTAAAATGGATATTTGGTCTTGGTTCACAGATGGTATAGCTGCGCTTAATACCTGGGGTATTAACCTTATTGGTGAAACAGCGTGGTTAGTCATTTGGTCAATCATTAAAATTTTAGTGATTGCATTGCCAATTATTATCTGTGTGGCTTTCTTAACATTATGGGAACGTCGCATGATTGGTTATATGCATATCCGTCGCGGTCCAAATAGAGTGGGGCCTGGTGGTATTCTACAGCCATTTGCGGACGTACTAAAGTTATTAACAAAAGAAGTTATTGTTCCTTCAAAGTCAAACAAAATTTTGTATATTGTGGCTCCAATCTTGACATTAGTTCCCGCATTAGCGGCTTGGGCTGTGATACCTTTTGGTCCTGAAGCTGTATTGGCTAATATCAATGCAGGATTATTGTTTGTGATGGCTGTGACGTCATTAGGTGTATATGGTGTGATTCTTGCAGGTTGGGCATCAAACTCCAAATATCCATTTATTGCCGCTATGCGTGCATCAGCGCAAATGATTTCATATGAATTGGCGATGGGTTTTGTATTACTAACTGTGTTGCTTGTGTCTGGTACGCTAAATATGAATGGTATCGTGACAACACAAACAAAGGGTTGGTTTGCTGATTTAGGACTAACATTCCTTTCTTGGAACTGGTTACCATTATTACCATTGTTCGTTATTTATGTGATTTCAACAGTTGCGGAGACAAACCGTCATCCATTTGATGTGGTTGAGGGTGAGTCTGAGATCGTAGCTGGTCATATGGTGGAATATTCTGGTATGGGCTTTGCAATGTTCTTCTTAGCAGAGTATGCCAATATGATTCTTTTATCAGCAATGGCATCAATTTTATTCCTTGGTGGTTGGTCTAGTCCTTTAGACTTTGCGCCATTTAATATGATTCCAGGTTGGCTATGGTTAGGCATCAAGGCTTTTGTTGTTGTGTCGTTCTTTATTTGGTTCCGTGCATCATTCCCACGTTATCGTTATGACCAAATTATGCGTTTGGGGTGGAAAATTTTCATCCCATTAACAGGTATTTGGTTAGTAGTTGTGGCGATTTGGATGCAAACACCATTTAATATTTGGACCCATAACTAAGGAGTAGGTAAGATGAGTTTTAAAAATCACTTTGGAAGCCTATTCTTGACTGAGTTACTCAAGGGTATGGCATTAACAGGTAAATATTTCTTCAAGCCAAAATTTACCTTACGTTATCCATATGAAAAGACACCGATGTCACCACGTTTTCGTGGTTTACATGCACAACGCCGATATGCTAATGGTGAAGAGCGTTGTATTGCCTGTAAATTATGTGAAGCTATTTGTCCAGCAATGGCAATTAGTATTGAGTCTGAAGAACGAGCAGACGGTAGTCGCCGTACTAAGCGTTATGACATTGACTTAACCAAATGTATTTTCTGTGGTTTTTGTGAAGAAAGTTGTCCTGTCGATGCGATTGTGGAAACACATATTCACGAATATCACGGAGAAAAACGTGGTGATTTATATTTCACTAAAGATATGCTTTTAGCCGTTGGTGATAAGTATGAACCAGAAATTGCAGCGCGTCGTGAAGCTGATGCGCCTTATCGATAGGGCAGGTGAATAACATGATATTTTCAACTGTGTTATTTTATATTTTAGCGGTAGTGCTCATTTATGCATCGGTGCGAGTCATATTAGCACGCCATCCAGTAGTTGCTGTATTACACCTTATTTTAGGGTTTTTTACAGCATCAATGCTGTGGATTTTGATTGGCGCAGAATTTCTCGGGCTATTACTGATTGTGGTATATGTAGGAGCAGTGATGGTGCTGTTCTTATTCGTAGTGATGATGATTGATGTCGTTCCAGAATCATTACGTAGTAGTTTTAGAACTTACTTGCCTATCGGTATCGTTGTGGGAGGTATTATGGTGACTGAAGTGGCCTTTGTATTAGGGTCAGCTTATTTAAATACACCAGCACCTGCTACCTTGCCTGAAGGTTATAACAATACACTAGAGTTAGGTATAGCGATGTATACTCAATACTCATTTGCAATTCAAGTGGGTGCGTTGATTCTTTTAGTGGGTATGATTTCAGCGATTGCCTTAACATTACGTGATCGTAAGAACCGTAAATATATTCTTGCTAGTGATCAGTTATATGTCAAAGCAAAAGATCGTGTACGTTTAGTGGATATGAAATCAGAAGTGGACACTCCTAATGTTGATGGGGGTGAAAAATAATGACTATTACTCTAGCGCATTACCTTATTCTTGGTGCAATTTTATTTGCATTAGGTATTTTTGGTATTTTCTTTAATCGTCGCAACTTGATTAGCTTGCTAATGTCAATTGAATTGATGTTATTAGCTGTCAATATAAATTTTGTGGCATTTTCTGTATGGCATCCTGTAAATGGCTTACCTGATACAGCGGGTCAAATTTTTGTGTTTTTTATTCTTACGGTGGCTGCCTCTGAAGCGGCAATTGGTTTAGCGATTTTAGTATTACTATTCCGTAAGATTAATTCTATTAATGTAGACGACGTAGCTCGTCTAAAAGGGTAAGGGGATTAAGAATGACAACATTTTCTCCTATTCTCTTAGCATGCATTGCCTTTGCACCATTGCTAGGTGCAATTTTGGCAGGCTTATTTGGTACAGGCTTTTTGGGGAATTGTGTGAGCCGTAGAGGATCGCATATGGTGACGATTGCATTAGTTGCTTTCTCAGCGATTGCCTCAATTTTTGTACTGTACCAAGTCATTATGCATGATGCCTATTTTAATGACTCAATCTATACGTGGAGCATGATTGGCAACATTAAGATTGATATAGGATTTTTAATTGATCCTTTAAGTGCATTAATGATGGTTGTAGTCACATCAGTTTCATTGATGGTACATATCTACACGATTGGCTATATGGCTGATGATCCCGGCTACCAACGCTTCTTTGCCTATATTTCATTATTCACCTTCTCTATGTTAATGCTAGTGATGGGTAATAATATGTTGCTATTGTTCTTTGGTTGGGAAGCAGTAGGTTTAGTCTCTTATCTACTTATCGGTTTCTGGTATACCAAAGATACCGCCATTTTTGCGAACATGAAAGCATTCTTGGTAAACCGTGTGGGTGACTTTGGATTTATCCTAGGTATTGGTTTACTTTTTGCTTTCACTGGTTCAATGAATTACGATCAAATTTTTGCAAAAACGCAAGAATTAAATCAGGTCACTGTTTTAGGTGATTGGCATATGCTGACTCTCGCATGTATTTGCCTATTCATTGGTGCTATGGGTAAATCAGCTCAAGTGCCATTACATGCATGGTTACCTGACTCAATGGAAGGTCCTACTCCTATTTCAGCGTTAATTCATGCGGCAACCATGGTGACAGCAGGTATCTTTATGGTATCACGCTTCTCTCCAATCTATGAGTTAGCTCCTAGTGCTTTATCATTGATTATTGTGGTGGGCGCAATTGGTGCGTTATTCTTAGGTATCTTGGGTCTTATCCAAAACGATATTAAACGCGTTGTGGCTTACTCAACATTATCGCAACTTGGTTATATGACTGTAGCACTAGGAGCATCTGCTTACTCAGTGGCAGTATTCCACTTAATGACACATGCTTTCTTTAAAGCATTATTGTTCTTGGGAGCTGGTTCAGTCATTATTGGTATGCATCATGACCAAGATATTCGTAATATGGGTGGTTTACGCAAATATATGCCAATCACTTGGATTACTTTCTTAATTGGTACATTATCACTAGTTGGTACACCGTTCTTCTCAGGTTTTTATTCGAAAGAGCATGTTATTGAGGCTGCCCACCATGCAAGTGTTTGGGGTTCCGGCTTTGCTTATTATGCAACTCTGATCGGTGTATTCGTGACATCTCTTTACTCTTTCCGTGTTTACTTCTTAGTGTTCCATGGTAAAGAGAGATTTGATACGACAGACCATGCACATAATGATCATCACGATAATCACGGACATGATGATCATGGACATCATGGTGGTAAACCACACGAGTCACCATGGGTCGTAACCTTGCCATTAGTGGTATTAGCTATTCCGTCAGTCGGCATTGGTGCTTGGGCAGTTGATGCATTGTTATTTGGTGGTTACTTTAAAGATGTTATCTTTACTGGTGGCGAACATAGCACAGCAATGCCTGCATTAGCAGAACATTTCCACGGTTGGGTAGAGTATGGTATTCACGCATTTACTACGTTACCATTCTGGTTAATGGTAGCAGGTTTAGTTGTAGCCTTATATGGGTATGTGATTAATCCTTCATTACCTCCTAAGATTTATAAAGCATTCTCTGGCGTGAATCGTGTTCTTGAAAACAAATACTATGTAGATTGGATTTATGAGAATGTATTTGCACGAGGAGCACGTAGCTTAGGTAAGTTATTCTGGAATGTCGGCGATAAAGGTATTATTGAAGGCATCCTTATTGGTGGTTCAACCCGTTTAGTCGGTTTAGTAGCGGCAATTAGCCGAGTACTACAATCAGGTCATATTTATCATTATGCGTTTGCAATGATTGCGGGTTTAATCGTATTAATTTCTTTCTTTGTTTTGGTGAAATAAGGGCGGCGAAATGACATCAACTATTCCATGGCTTTCCTTATCGATTTTTGTACCCATTATTGCTGGTATTTTAGTATTAGTTTTTGGGCGAGATGATCGCGCAGACTATACGAGAAAAATGGCATTGATTGGTGCAATAGTCAGTTTTTTAGTAACGTTACCTATTATCGCGGGCTTTGACGCATCTACAGCAGATATGCAGTTTGTAGAGCAAGTAGCTTGGATTGATGCCTTTAATGTATCTTACCATTTAGGTGTGGACGGTATCAGTGTATGGTTTGTGATCCTAACCGCATTTATTACCATTATGGTGGTAGTAGCTGGTTGGGAGGTTATCACTAGCCGAGTAGCGCAATACATGGCCGCTTTCTTAATCCTTTCTGGATTAATGGTAGGTGTGTTTGTCGCATTAGATGGCTTGCTTTTCTATGTATTTTTCGAAGCAACGCTTATTCCTATGTATATTATTATTGGTGTTTGGGGGGGACCAAATCGTGTTTATGCCGCCTTCAAATTCTTTTTATATACATTGCTAGGTTCTTTACTAACACTGATTGCGTTTATTTATTTGTATACTCAAACAGGCACGTTTGATATTGCGACATGGCAAAAATTGCCTTTAGGTATGACGCCACAACTATTCATTTTCTTTGCCTTGTTTGCAGCCTTTGCTGTTAAAGTACCGATGTGGCCAGTTCATACTTGGTTGCCTGATGCTCATGTTGAAGCGCCTACAGGTGGTTCAATTGTACTTGCAGCGATTATGTTGAAATTAGGTGCGTATGGTTTCTTGCGTTTCTCTTTACCTATCGCTCCTGATGCATCACAAAGCATGGCAGGTTTAATGATTGCATTATCATTAATTGCGGTGATTTATATTGGTCTTGTAGCAATTGTTCAGGACGATATGAAAAAATTGGTTGCCTATTCTTCTGTGGCACATATGGCATTTGTGACCTTAGGCTTCTTTATGTTTAATACAACAGGTCTTGAGGGTGCTATTATCCAAATGATTTCACATGGCTTCGTCTCTGGTGCGATGTTTATGTGTATCGGTGTACTTTATGATCGCTTACATTCACGTCGTATTGCTGATTACGGTGGTGTGATTAATGTGATGCCAAAATTTGTGACTTTCTTTGTATTGTTCTCTATGGCAAATAGTGGTTTACCAGCGACAAGTGGATTCGTTGGTGAGTTCTATGTGATTTTAGGTGCGGTGGAATATAATTTCTGGATTGGTCTATTAACGGCAACCGCATTAATTTTGGGTGCTTCTTACTCATTATGGATGGTTAAACGTGTTGCGTATGGTTCAGTCAAAAATCCACATGTAGCAGAAATGAGTGATATTAATAAACGTGAATTTGCTGTCCTCGCTTGTTTAGCTGTATTTACATTATTTATGGGTGTATATCCACAAGCATTTACAGATGTTATTCACGTTTCAGCACAAAACTTACTTGAGCATGTTGCTCAATCTAAACTGTAGGCTAGGACAATAATGGATAATCAATTTAATTTTGTACTCGCATTACCGGAAATTGTTCTCTGTATTTTGGCAACCGGTATTCTACTTGTAGAGGCTTTTGCGAAATCGAAAGATAGTGCATTAAGTTACACACTATCAATAGTCTCATTAGTTGTTGTGTGTATTATCTCTTTATTCCAATGGAATAGTGGGGTAGATGGAACGACTTTTTATCAACAATTTACAGTTGATCCATTAGCACACCTATTAAAAGTATTTTCATACATTGCTGTACTTGTTACGTTAATCTATAGCCGCACGTATTTAGTCGAGCGTTTTATGGTGAAAGGTGGTGAGTACTATGCCTTAACACTTTATGCTTTACTAGGTCAAATGGTGATGATTTCTGCGTCAAGCATGTTAACTATTTACCTTGGTTTAGAGTTAATGTCATTGGCGTTATATGCGCTAGTTGCTGTCCGCCGTGACCATTTAGGTAGCATTGAGTCTGCGATGAAATACTATATTCTTGGCTCTTTAGCTTCTGGCTTTATGCTCTATGGTATCTCAATGGTGTATGGTGCGACTGGCTATGTAAATTTAGCTGATGTCGCGCAAGCATTACATTCAGGTAAATATGAGCAAATGGCATTTGTATTAGGTGTTGTATTTGTCGTAGGTGGTATTGCCTTCAAACTTGGAGCGGTGCCTTTCCATATGTGGATTCCTGACGTTTATCAGGGAGCACCAACAGCAGTTACGTTGACTATTGCTGCGGCTCCAAAATTAGCGGCTTTTGCGATGGCATTACGCTTATTAGTTGAGACGATGAATGCTGTGTCAATCAGTTGGCAACCAATGTTAATTATCTTAGCAGTGTTATCACTTGCGATTGGTAACTTGACAGCGATTATGCAAACTAACTTTAAACGTATGCTTGCCTACTCGACTATTTCACATATTGGTTTTGTGTTGCTAGGTTTATTGTCGGGTGTTTCTGATGGTAAATTGACTAGTGGAGCCTATGGTGCATCATTGTTCTACATGATTACCTATGTGTTAACAACATTAGCTTCATTTGGTGTGGTGTTAATCCTTAGCCGTAATCATTTCGAAAGTGAAGAGATTAGCGATTTAGCAGGTTTAAATAAACGCAATCCATTACTGGCATTTGCTATCTTAATCTTGATGTTCTCGTTAGCAGGTATTCCTCCATTAGTAGGATTCTATGCTAAATTGGTTGTGCTTCAAGCCGCATTAGCAGCGGGTCATATTGCACTAACAGTGATTGCTGTACTGTTCTCATTAATTGGTGCTTTTTACTATCTAAGAGTAGTGAAAACAGTCTACTTTGATGAGCCACCAGTAAATGCACCTGCTATCGGTAACCAAGTAAGTTTCCGTAGTGGTGTATTATCAGTGAATGGTTTCTTAATTGTGTTGCTAGGTATTTTACCTGGCGCTTTATTAACACTATGTGTCCAAGTGATTGATGCTTCACTTAAATTTGGACAATAATTAGTTTTTTTGAATAAGTAGTATGTATCCAGAAATATCCGTTTGGTTAATTATATTGTTGGCGATTGTTTGTGCTAATTTGCCGTTTTTGACCAAGCGGATATTTGCTTTTGTCCCTTATCAACTTAAGGGTGAGCCAGAAAAATTTGCTGGGTTTTATACGGCAAGAGCATTAATATCATATGTGTTGATGGGGTTCACGTTTTATCTATTATCTGAACCTGCTTTTCCTCTTAGTGCTAAACTCTTTGCGCTATTTGTATATATATTGATTTTTATGGCACCAGGCTATTTTTATGGCAAATATATTTCGTATAAAAATATTGGTATTGAATTGCTAGAGTTGATTCTTGCTATCTGTTTTGTCGCTGCTGTGGGCTTCTTTATTGAATCTTACTATGCCAATAAATATACACAAAGCTGGCAATTTTACGCTATAGGTATTTGTATTTTCTTGGTGCTATCTTTTCCAGGATTTGTGTGGCGACATTTGATGCGTCATCCAAAATCTGCTTCCTAGTATATTGAAGAAGAGTTGAAAATCTCTTTATATATTTGCCAATAAGACTATTATTTTTGTCCGTGTAATTCTTGATGAATACGCATGGCTTTTGCTTCCATTCGTTTTAGTTCAGTTATTTTAAGATTCTCTGGCGCTGATTTCATAATCACTTGCATGACTTGAGCTGTTGCAATGGCATCAGAGATGGCTTTATGTCTATTGCTATTTTGAATAGCAAATAAATTCATCCAATAATCTAGATTACGATGCTGTCTGGCATGTTCAGGAAAGAATAAGGGGGCAACAAAAGCAATATCTAGCCAAGTACGATTATTTAAATCTATGCCAAGGTATTTTTTTAATGCTTTATTTAGCATTGGTTTATCGAACCCTACATAAAAGGCAACAAGAGGTTGTTTACCAATAAACTCTAAAAATTGCATTAGTGCTTCAGCCGGATCTATGCCATTGAGTTGCGCTTGTCTGCTAATGCGATGGATTAAAATATTTTTTTTGCTACTACTTTGTTCTTGCCTCAGAATAACATCTAGTGTTTGCGATAGAGGAATTTTTCCATTGATTAATTGACAAGCACCAATGGCAATTAATTGGTCTTTGCGTAAACTAAATCCACTTGTTTCTACATCAAGAATAATAAATTTTATATTGGTGAATGGTTGTGCTAAGTCTGGTTCAGGTAAAGCTTTCCATCGCTCAAGACGTTGTTGAATATGTTCATCTATGACAGGACTAGGATTAAAGAAAGATTTAATGAATCGGGGTAGTGACATATTCGCCTCTATAAATGGAAACGATGAGCAAGGCTACTTTGGAGTTCACGGATTAAGCGAAAAGCTTCTTTTAATACACGGGTATTTAGAGAGTTTAGCTCGCTTGGTTTTATTTCATTACTTAGCGGTAGATTGGCTTTATCCAACTCAAAATGATGTTGCATACGTAATAGTTGGATAAACAAGAAAGATTCAATACACCCATTAATTTGTTTTTCAGTAAAGCCAGCTTTGTTAATAATATCTTTAAAGCGTTGAACAGTGTTGGTACTATTTGAACCATGTTCAAGCGCAAGAATACGTGCTATATCAACCAATAAGGCAGAACCATTTATTTTCAAGTCAATCGCATTATGGCTATTAGTATTAAAATCCTTGAGTAATCCAAGAGGAGGGCGATTATTTAAGGCATTTTGCGTGAGAAAGCGGAAGAACATTTTTTGTATTGAGGCATATTCTTGCAACCAAGTACGTAAATCATTTGCTAGGGAAAAGTCGCCCGAAATGGCTCGGAAATCGAAAAAAATCGTACTATTTAATAAAGCTTTGGAATCAGGTACATCAATCCATTTAGTAAATCGTTGCTGCCATTCTTTTTCACTCAAACAGCATTCAGGATTCATTGCCATGATATTACCTTTGCATAGTGGAAAGCCAAGCTTATCTAAATCGTGATTGACAGCATGAGCAAATGACAATAGTACTTGTTTATGTGCATGGTTGTTTTGACTATCCTTATAAATAATACCGTTATCTTGATCTGTATAAAACATTTGTTCCATACGGCCTTCTGACCCCATGGCAATCCAACAAAAATCAATATTTGCTAATTCTGGATGTGCTTTTTGTTGTAGCTCAATAACTTTCTCGGTAATTAAATCATTTAAGGTTGAAATAATATGGGTGAGTTGTCCAATTGCCACACCTTGAGCCATCATGTTTTGAGCCAGTTTTTTAATCTCTACAAGTGATAGCTTGAGCTCTTCTAAATGTGTTGCATGATGAATCATATGGCTAATATCGCGTAGTCCAATACGTTGTAAAGAAAATAAGTCTCGCTCAGACACTACACCTAAAAAGGTATGCTGGTGATCAATAATGAGAATATGTCTAAAGCCATATTTCGCCATTAATAAAGCAGCTTCATAAGCCATATCCTCTTTATTTAAACAGATAGGGTCAGTCGTCATGAAATCAGCTATAGGTCGATCAAGGGATGCTTGCGGAATGGTAATTCGACGTAAAACATCATGTAAGGTAAATATACCAATAGGCTGAATATGCTCATTAACGACTACCATAGAGCCAATACCAGTTTTATCCATCATATCTAGAACATCACGAATGTGCTTATCGGCTTTACATGAAAATGCTTCTTTGTTGAGTAACTCTCCTAGTTGAAGAGATAAGGTCTGTTGAGAGGTGGTGCTATTGGTATATTGATTTTGAATAATACGTTTTGATTCCTCTAATAATGAAGCCACACGAGTTTCACAGAACGCACGAAATTCTGTACTTTGCTCTCTTAACTGGTAAAACACTGAGCTAGGAATTTGATAAACAAAACAATCCGTTAGTGCAATAAATTGGCTAGTATTTGGGGTATTAGAAATGAGTGGTCCAAATGGAAAACCTTCGCCTTCTTCAAATTCAAAGGCATTCTTATAGAATTGGTTTTCTTTTGCTTCTCGTTGGCTTTGGACAACGCCTTGTTTCATAATAAAAAACACATCAGGTGGCGTATCTTTTTTATTATCTAGAAGAATTTCCCCTTCGGAAAAGTAATTGATTTCTGCTTGCTCCGCTAATAGTGTCATTGATGAAATATCCATTTTTTGGAAAGGTAAGAATTGTTGTAAATGACTAATGGTTGAGCGGATAGCTTCCATAACGAGACCCTGTTGATTGCTAGATTAGGCAAAATAAAAATATGTAACAAAGCTGATTTGAATTTAATTTAAATCAAAAAAATTTATAGGCATACCAGTTACTGTATCGAAAATAGTGACTATATGTACCTAGTATAACTACTTATTTTTAAATAAAAAATATCTTAATTTATTAGAGATTTCCCTAATTTTTAGAAAAAAACCTTTGCCTTTTTAATGGATGAAAATATACTGAAACAGTCGTTTATGAAGCATTAATCTATTACATTCTTATAATCTAAAAGAGGAGACAAAAATGAGCGACAATCATCAACAAATCGACCATGGCGGGTACTGGAAAGCAACTAAAAGGTTGTTATTGTCCATTCTCGTTGTTTGGTTTTTATGCTCTTATGGTGCGGGTATTTTGTTCGTCGAGTTCTTTAACCAATTCCATATTGGAGGTTATCCATTAGGATTCTGGTTTGCTCAACAGGGCTCTATTTATATCTTCATTATCCTGATTTTCTACTACACCAAGAAAATGGGTGATATTGATAAACGTTTCGATGTACACGAGGAATAGGAGTTCAGTATGGATTTACAAACAATTACGTATATAGTCGTTGGACTCAGTTTTGCACTTTACCTCGGTATTGCATGGTGGTCTCGCGCTGGTAGCACCCAAGAGTTCTATGTAGCTGGTGGCGGTGTACATCCTATTGTAAATGGTATGGCAACAGGTGCAGACTGGATGTCTGCGGCTTCATTTATTGGTATGGCTGGTCTTATTGCCAATATGGGATATGGTGGTACCGTATTCTTAATGGGCTGGACAGGTGGTTATGTGCTATTAGCGATGTTATTAGCACCATATCTACGTAAATTTGGTCGTTTCACTGTGCCTGAGTTTATTGGTGATCGTTTCTATAGTAATAGTGCGCGTACCGTAGCGGTAGTATGTTTATTATTAGCTTCTGTTACCTATGTTATTGGTCAAATGACTGGTGTGGGTGTAGCGTTCTCTCGTTTCCTAGATGTATCTAACGAAACTGGTATTTATATCGGTATGGGTATCGTATTCTTCTACGCTGTATTTGGTGGTATGAAGGGTATCACTTATACACAAGTAGCCCAATTTATTGTGTTAATTCTTGCTTACACGATTCCTGCTATTTTTATCTCATTACAATTAACGGGACATGTATTACCTCAGACTGGTCTAGGTGGTAATTTAGTTGAATCAGGTCAACCTTTATTAGAGCGTTTAAATCAAATCATTCTTGATTTAGGTTTCAAAGAGTATACAACCGAATTTGCCGGTGGTAGTAAACTCAACACCTTCTTCTTTACCTTATCTCTTATGATTGGTACGGCAGGTTTACCTCACGTTATTGTGCGTTTCTTCACTGTGCCAAAAGTATCAGATGCACGTAAATCAGCTGGATGGGCGTTAGTGTTTATTGCGATTCTTTATACAACGGCTCCTGCTGTTGGTGCAATGGCCCGTTATAATGTCCATGCAACAGTCAATGCTAATGTTGTAAAAGGCGGAGATTTATTTGATAACTCTGCATTATTAAGTCATTCTGCTAAACCTGAATGGATGGTACGTTGGGAGCATACTGGACTATTGAAATTCAATGATAAGAATGGTGATGGTCTCATTCAATACTATAATGATAAGAACAAAAACCCTGAGTTTGTTGCTAAGACAGAAGCAGCTGGTTGGAAAGGATCGGAAATGGATGTTAATCCCGATATCCTAGTATTGGCTAACCCTGAAATTGCTATGCTACCAAACTGGGTAATTGCTCTCGTTGCGGCTGGTGGTCTAGCAGCGGCATTATCTACCGCAGCAGGGCTATTGATGGCTATCTCTTCAGCGGTATCCCATGACTTGATTAAGAGTGTGATCAATCCAAATATTAGTGAGAAAAACGAGCTATTGGCTGGTAAGATTTCTATGGCTGTAGCGATTGTATTTGCAGGTTGGTTGGGCTTAAATCCTCCGGGGTTTGCGGCAGGTACTGTGGCACTGGCTTTCGGTATTGCTGCATCTAGTTTGTTCCCTGCTATTATGATGGGTATTTTTAGTACTAAGATTAATAAGCAAGGGGCAATATGGGGAATGATTACTGGTCTATTTGTGACGCTATTCTATGTGTTTGCTCACAAAGGTATCTTCTTCATTCAAGGAACCACATATACCGATTTAATCGGTGGGCCAAATTCATTCTTTGGTATTTCACCAGAAGGAATTGGTGCTATTGGTGCACTAGTCAATTTTGTGGTTGCCTTCATTGTAAGTAAAGTTACACCAGCTGTTCCTGCTAATATTCAGCAGTTAGTAGAGTCAATCCGTATCCCTCGTGGCGCGGGTGCTGCTCATGATCACTAGACTATAGTGGTTGATTAAGCAATGGCTAGGTTGGTAAGTTATCTTATCAACCTAGTATCAGAAAGGAGAAGACAATGGCAGAGTATGTTGATATAGCACTGACTTGGTTATTATTTTTATCATTATTTCCAATTGCTGGGTTTTGGTTATATCGTGCGTATCGTATGGGTGTAAAAAAGGATTATTCCTTAGTGGCATTAAAACGAGGCGTACCTGCCATCAATCCTAGAAAATTTATTCTTGCGGACACAATTTTGCATTTGTTAGCTGGTCTGATGATTGTTTATGCGATTTATGGTGTCGTTATCGAGGGGTGGCATTACAATGATTGGACAGCAGTAGCAGGTAGCACAATATGGTGTAAAGTTATTTTTAGCTTTATTATGGGACGCCATGCCCATCCACCAAAGCCTAAAAAAGCGGTTGCTTGATAAAAGCGGTAGTTGTCTAAAATTATGGGTTAAACCAGTTTAGGATAGCATCTAAGCCAGAATGATTAATACTAAATCTTGCTTGTTCTTGTACGATAGGTTTTGCCCTATAGGCAACCGAATAATAGGCATTCTCCATCATTAATAAATCATTCGATCCGTCACCCATAGCGATACATTGATGAATGCTTGCTCCTTCTTTTTCTGCTAGTGTTTTTAAATAGTTTGCTTTAGCTTGAGCATCGACAATATCACCTAAAACTTCACCAGTTAAATAACCATTGCTATCAATCTCTAGAGTATTGGCATGAGTTTCATAAAGTCCTAGGCGTTGTTTTAAACGTTCTGTGAAAAAAGTAAATCCGCCAGAAACTAGCAAGGTTTTAATTCCTGCTTGATGTGCTTTTTGTAATAAATGTTCAGCTCCTGGGTTTAAGAAGAGCTTTTCGGTATAGACTTGTTCTAGTGCTGTCGCTGGTACACCCTTTAACATTGCTACCCGTCTGCGTAGACTTTCAGAAAAATCTTTGATTTCACCTCGCATAGCTGCCTCAGTGATTGCTGCTACTTGTTCTTTGCGTCCAGCTATTGCCGCTATTTCATCAATACATTCAATATTAATCAAGGTTGAATCCATATCCATGGCAAGAATTTTCATATTTTTCCAATCCTGTAAACCTTGTTCAAAATAAGCAAAATCAATGAGATTGTTTTTTGCCCATTGTTGAATATCACTTATTGAAGTGGTATCGATATCATAAAGCAAGCCACCATGAGCACCTAGTAACACTAATTGATTAGCATTGGCAGTAGCGGCTGCTTGTTCCATTAAGGATAAATTTAGGCGAGGAGCTTGAATAATGATACTAGGTTGTGTAAACATGGATAACCTTTGGGAATATGTTAAAGCATATAAAACTAGTTGAATAGCTTAAAACAGCATAGGCAAAATTATACAAGTTATTCTGTAGGGTAACGTTTTTTTATGTCATTTAATGTTGACTTAACACCTTTTGAGGTGATAGTGTTTTTATCAATTGCCTGATAGAGTCAATTCGTTGGGCAATATCACTCATATTTTTTAATTCAATTCTTAGCTTATCAGGTCCTTGTAATTTGACATGACGATTTTGTTGGATTAATTCAATAATCATAACAGGATCAATTTTATTATCGTTAGCATTAAATACCAAGAGAGCAGAGTCTTCGCTAATATCAATTTTGAGGATACCAACGTTTTCAGCAAGTATTCTGAGACGATGTGTTGCCATTAGCATTATTGCGGCTTCAGGAAGTTTACCAAACCGATCCACTAATTCCTCTTGAATAGTGATTAAATCGGCTTCTGTTTCTGCATGAGAAAGACGCTTATAGATAGATAAACGCATATTGATATCAGGGCAATAGTCGTTAGGTAGCAGTGCAGAGGTATGTAAATTGACTTCTGTACTTAAATCAAAGGGTGACTCTAAGTCAGGCTCTTTTCCTTCTTTTAGTGCCTTAACCGCTCGATTTAACATATCTGCATACATGGTAAATCCAACCTCTTGGATATTGCCTGATTGTTGGTCACCCAAAACTTCTCCAGTGCCTCGAATTTCTAAATCATGCATGGCAAGATAAAAACCAGATCCTAATTCTTCCATAGATTGAATGGCTTCTAAGCGTTTTTTCGCTTGATTAGAAATAGCTTCTTCACCAGGAATGAGTAAGTAGGCATAGGCTTGATGATGAGATCGTCCTACACGACCTCTTAATTGATGTAATTGAGCTAACCCAAGTTTATCCGCACGATGAATAATAATAGTATTGGCACTAGGAACATCAATACCTGTTTCAATAATGGTGGTACACAATAGTATATTGCAGCGCTGGTGATAGAAGTCTTTCATCACAATTTCTAGATCGCGTTCGTGCATTTGTCCATGAGCCACACCAATACGAGCCTCTGGAATAAGCTCTTCTAAACGAGCTTTTCGATTGTAAATAGTATCGACTTCATTATGTAAAAAATATACTTGTCCACCACGTTTCAATTCACGTAATACCGCCTCTCGAATCGTGCTGTTATCTTCTCGACGAACAAAGGTTTTAATGGCTAGACGTTTTTGAGGTGCAGTAGCTATCACAGAGAAGTCTCTAATTCCCTCCAGAGACATACTTAGGGTTCGAGGAATAGGTGTTGCTGTCAGCGTTAATATATCCACTTCAGAGCGTAATGCTTTTAATGCTTCTTTTTGTCGCACTCCAAAGCGATGTTCTTCATCAATAATGACTAGTCCTAAACGTTTAAAGTTAATCTCTTTAGAAAGGACTTTATGTGTACCAATAACCATATCAACAGTCCCATCTTCTAAGCCTTTGAGGGTAGTAGTGACTTCTTTGCTGGTTCTAAAACGGGAGAGTTCTGCGATTTTCACTGGCCAGTCAGCAAAACGATTAATGAATGTTTGTGCATGTTGCTCGGCTAATAATGTGGTAGGGCAAAGCATAACCACTTGCTGACCATTAGCGATACAAAGGAATGCAGCACGTAATGCTACTTCTGTTTTACCAAAACCAACATCACCACAGACTAGCCGATCCATGGGTTTATCGCTAGTCATATCATGAATGACAGCATTGATGGCTTGTGCTTGATCAGGGGTCTCTTCAAAACCAAAACCCTCAATAAATTGTTCATAGTCTTGTAGGTCTAGTTTAAAGCTATAGCCATGACGCAACGCGCGTTGTGCGTAGATATGCAATAGTTCAGCCGCTGTGTCTCTTACTTGTTTGGCAGCTTTTTTTCGTGCTTTTTCCCATTGACCTGATCCTAATTTATGTAAAGGGGCCGTTTCTGGATTAGAGCCAGAATAACGAGAAATGACATGCAGTTGTGAAACAGGAACGTAAAGCTTGCTTTCACCAGCATAATCAATTTGCAACATTTCAACTAAATCACCATTGATTTGCATATGAGTGAGCCCCTGATAGCGTCCAATACCATGTTGGAAATGGACAATGGGATCACCTATTTGTAGCTCCGATAGGTCGCGTACCATAGCGTCAACATCGCTATGTTTTTCTTGTTGTTTTCTTCGGCGTTGAGAGCCTGATGCACTTTCTGGATATAAATCATTTTCAGTGATAATGATGATCTTAGCCGCTTCAATACTAAAGCCTTTGGTAAGAGGTGCAACAACCAAAGAAAATAGATTTGGTTGATTAAAAAACTCGTCAATAGACGATACAACGGTATTAGGACGTAAACCATTTTCTTGTAAGAGTTGTAATAATGTTTCTCGTCTACCGGCAGAGTCTGCACATAAAAGAATTTGATATTGCTCGCTATGGATTAGCGTCTTTAAGTGTTGAAAAGGCTCATCAGTACGTCGTATAACAGCCACTGTAGGAGGATCTGAAATTACCGAAGGATTTTTTTCATCAAATGTTAAGCGAATAAATTGCTTTAAATTTAAATAAAATTGCTCATTGCTTAAAAATAATAATTCTGGTTTTAGAACAGGACGTTCATTGTCTGCACTTAAGAATTGGTAACGTTTTTGGGTGTCATCATGAAACCCCTGAATGGTTTTTTCGATATCACCAAGCGTAACGCTTAGACTATCGGCTGGTAAGTAATCAAAAATAGTCGCTGTTTGTTCAAAAAATAGTGGTAAATAATATTCAATTCCCGCAAAATTAATCCCATTGCCAACATCCCTATAGGGGAGTGAACGTGATGGGTCACCCTCAAATGTTTCTCTAAAGCGAGCCCTAAAATATTGTCTCGCTTCGGGATCCATTGGGAACTCTCGTCCCGGTAATAAGTTCACTTCGTTTACTGTATAAATACTGCGCTGTGTGTCTACATCAAAAGAGCGAATAGAGTCGATTTCATCATCTAATAAGTCGATACGATAAGGAAGAGCAGATCCCATAGGGAATAAATCAATAATGCTCCCCCGAACACTGAATTCTCCTGAACTACTCACCTGACTAACATGAGTATAGTTTGCCAATATCAGTTGATCTTTAAGGGCTTGTTCATTTAGTATCTCACCTTTTTTAAAGGAAAAAGAATAAGCAGCTAAAAAACTAGGGGGAGATAATCGATATAAGGCGGTTGTCACGGGTAGCACAAGAATATCGACATTATGTTGAGAGAGTTTGTTTAGGGTTTGTAGACGTTCTGAAATGAGGTCTTGATGGGGAGAAAATGCATCGTATGGTAGGGTTTCCCAGTCGGGAAATAGATGAATATTTAACTGTTGATCAAATAGTCGCATTTCTTCCGTTAGACGTTGTGCTTCTAATGGGTCAGCACAGAAAATTACCAAGCATTTTTTAGATGATTTGGCGAGTTGAACTAACCATAAAGCATCTCCAGATCCTGTGGGTTTTGCAACAGTATATTTTTGCCCTGCTTTGAGCGTAGATGGAAGCTGTAATGATTGGTTTAAAACGGAAGAAACTACAGTCACGATGATTACTTAATAGGAAAAAGTTTTATTATATCGCTGATTAGACAGTATTTAACAATCGACTTTATATATCGTATTTTCAAAAAGACTGTCTTAAATAGTGAGCTTACTTTACAATAACTTAGCAAAGACGTTAAGAGTTTACCTATATATGCAACAACAAAGAATTTTAGTGCTTATTCCTGCAGGAGGAATAGGGTCTAGAGCACAGACAGAGAATAATCATTATCCCAAACAATATCGCAAAATTGCCGATAAGACGATGCTAGAGCATAGTGTGAATGCCTTATTAGCTCATCCAATGGTGCATTCTATTCACATTGGGGTTTCTGCTTCTGATACATGGATTAATCAATTAAATTTGCCTGAACAATGCTCAGTACATAAGACAGGCGGTGAAATGAGGGCAGATACGGTATTAAATACACTAAACGCACTTGATATTACTGAACTCGATTGGGTATTGGTTCATGATGCGGCTCGTCCTGGTTTACCTTTTGACGTATTAGATAAGCTTATTCGCACATGTTTAGAAAAAAAACAAGGTGGTATTTTAGCTTTGCCTGTAGGAGATACCGTTAAACAAGCGAGAACAAGCGAAGATATTCCGAGCATTGAAAAAACTATCCCGCGTTGTGGGTTATGGTTAGCACAAACGCCACAGATGTTTAGAGCTAAGCTCTTACAAAAAGCCTTACAGCAAGTTAAACAAAATCAGTTTGAGGCGACTGATGAAGCGAGTGCGATGGAGTTTATGGGCTATCCAGTGTTATTAGTGCAAGGTCATTGGCGTAATCTGAAGGTGACTTGGCCGAGTGATTTTGAGTTAATGGAGAAGTGTTTATGAGATTAAGGGTTGGTCAAGGTTTTGATGTACATGCTTTGGTGGAGGGGAGAGACTTAATTCTAGGTGGTGTAAAAATTCCCCATACGCATGGTTTACAAGGGCATTCTGATGCAGATGCTTTATTACATGCTATTACTGATGCGCTTTTGGGGGCAGCTAGTTTAGGGGATATTGGTCGATTATTTCCTGATAATGACCCTCAATTCAAAGGTGCAGATAGTAGGAAATTATTGAGAGAGGCATATTCTCGTGTACAAAAAATAGGGTGGAGCGTGATAAATGTAGATTGTACGATTCACGCACAGGCACCTAAGATTATGCCATATGCAGAGCTAATGGTGGCGAATATTGCTGATGATTTAGGCTTGGATAAGGATTGTGTCAATGTCAAGGGAAAAACAAATGAGGGGCTTGGCTACTTAGGAAGAAAAGAGGGGATTGCGGCTAATGCTGTTGTGCTTTTGAGTAAGTGATGCAATATGAATAAATTAACGTTAGATGTTGTAATTCCTTGTTATAACGATGAGGTGACTTTGGCACAAGCTGTGTCTAGTGCACTACAGCAAAAAGAAGTGCGTCACGTTATTATTGTGGATGATGGTTCAACAGATAACAGTTCATTGATCATGCAAAAACTGGCTCATCAATATACACAGGTGCGTTTATTATCAATGCCTAAAAATAGTGGTGTTGCACAAGCACGGAACTGGGGAGCCATGCAAAGTGATGCGGATATACTAGCGTTCTTAGATGCAGATGATGAATATGATTATGGAGCTTTAAGTGCTGCATACATGGTTTTTCAGAAATATGCTTATATCAGTTTAGTTCGTTTAAAACTATATCCGATCAATTTGCCAACACATTATCAGACACATCCTAATTTTGCTAAAGCTTGGCAAACTTTAGAAATGACAGTGGGAGGGAATATGGTATTCCGACGTAGTGCTTTTATAGCAGCAGGAGGTTTCCCTCACCATGAACTGTTCCGTCGTCTTGGGGGTGAAGATGGAGCTCTAGGTATTGCATTTACACGTTGCAGTGTTGTCGGAACACTCTTTGGAGAGCAGGAACCCGGAGTTAAGCATCTTTGTCATTCTTAAGCGCATGCTTTGTATTTATTAGATACCGCTTTGTTTAATCAGGTAGAACAACGGGTGAGCAAGAATGATTTGGAAAAAGCTGAAGAGGTGACGGCAGAAATTGTCAATCGTTTGCTGGGACTAAAATCTATCTTAAATGTTGAAACAGCAGGAATAATGCCGTTTTATCCTGAGAGATTATAGGTCATTGAGGGAGTATTACTTCGCTCGAACTAATAAATGAGCGAGCGAAGTAAGCGTAAGTTCCGTAAATTATTTACCTTGTGCTGCTAGTACTTGTGCCGTTGCATTTACTACAGAAGCAATACGGCCGACATCTTGTAATTGTTCAACTGTAAGGCCAGCAGCTTTTGCACCATCGTAATGTGATTTTACGCAGAAATGGCACTTACCAATAATAGAAGCCGCTAAACCAAAAATTTCGAAACGCGCTTTTTCGATACCGCCATGGCTGGCATAAGCGTTCATGCGCAATTTAGCGGGTAGTGTGCGTAATTGCTCATCCCCACTCATTTCCGTAAAGGGATAGTAAGCATTATTCATGCCCATTAATGCGGCTGCTGTTAAGACACCATTAATATCTTCTGGGCTGAGACCCTGTTTGAATTGCTCCACTAAAAATGTACTTTTAGCTGCGTAAGCGGCTGCTAACGCGACACCAATAGCATCTTCTGGTTTTAAAGAAGAACGAGCAATGGTACCATCAATATTCAAACGAATGTCTTTTGCCCAGTCGGGGACTTCATTTTTGATTGCTGTTAAAAATTCCATTTTACCTACCTCTTAGATGTTTGAGTTCACATTAGATACAAAAAGACCCAGCATATAGCAAGCTGGGTCCCATAGCTATATGTCTATCTATAAAGCTAATTATAGAGTTTCACCACCTGCAGCACGGTTGCAAGGGCATAATTCGTCAGTTTGTAAACCATCTAGAATACGTAAAACTTCTTCAGGGCTACGGCCAACGTTTAGGTTATTTACAGAAACGTGTTGGATAACGTTGTCTGGGTCAACAATGAAAGTTGCACGTAAAGCAACACCAGCACTTTTTTCACGGATACCTAATTGGTCAATTAAAGAACCTGTTGTATCAGAGAATTGGTAGTGACCTAAACGATCTAAATCTTTGTGATCACGACGCCATGCTAATTTACAAAACTCGTTATCTACTGAACCACCCATTAATACAGCATCACGATCTTCAAAATCTTTAGCAAGATTGTTGAACCCTACGATTTCTGTAGGGCAAACGAATGTGAAATCTTTAGGGTAAAAATAAATGATTTTCCATTTGCCTGGGAATGAGCTCTCAGTAATGTCTTCAAAAGCGGAAACACCATTTTCTTCGTGATTATTAAAGCCTGGTTTAACACCAATTACTTTAAATGCTTCTAATTTATCGCCAACTGTTTTCATCTTAAGTCCTTTATCGGTTAATTAAAAAAAAGTCGTTATGACTTAGTTGATGTTTAATATTCTATAGCTATTGTAAATGATTGTCTAATTGATTATTTTTATTAATGGTTAAGGGAATTTCTATCCTGCATATTAGCCCATTTGGCTTATTTTGCAAAAAACGTAACTTCCCACCAACAGCAGATAATAAGCGTTCACAGATAGGTAAGCCCAAACCTGAGCCATTGACACCTGTGCGTGCTTGGTTACCTCGCCAGAATGGTTTTAAAATCTTTTTTATATCTTTGGCATCAATGCCTTTACCTTGATCTTTTATATCAATGTATAACATAAAATGTCGACTAAAAGCTTTTACTTGAATATCTAGTTTGCCATCATGATCTCGACCGTAACGTCGAGCATTTTCAATGATATTACCAACAATACGTTTTAGATTTATTTCAGAAATGCGAGCAAATAAATTATCTGCTATATGATAGCTAAATTGTCCTTTTAGTTCTTCGGTATAGACTTTCTCAATGCTGCATATTTGATTTAATGCCTCGCTCACATTTATGGGAGAAATATTCTCAATATTAATAGGGCGTGCATAGTCAATAATTTGATTAATAAATTGATGAATCTGATCTAAATCTGCATCAATGGCTTGTTTAGATTCCTCACTTACTTTATTTAGCTCTATTTCTAAACGAATCCGTGCTAATGGCGTGCGTAAATCATGAGAGATCCCAGCAAGCATTAACTGTCTATCGCTTTCTGCTTGTTGCAATTCTCTCACCATACGGTTGAGATCGCCATATAGTAGACGTAGTTCGGCTGGACCTTTGTCTTCGGGGAGTTCGTCAGGTATTTTTCCATAACTAACGTCTTTTACAACTTCAGTAATTCGTTTAATTGGTGTATGAACAAAAAAGGCAATGAATGCAGAGCCAATAAGTGATAAAAAGGCAGCAAGGAGTGTCCAATAGAGCCATTCACCAGCCAAATCTGTTTTAAAATGAGAGGTGTCAATTCTTAGCCAATAGTTAAGCCCATTTTCCGTCTGAAATTTTATCCATAAGTCTTGTTCACCATTAACCTCATAAGCTAGTACTAAATTGTCTTTTAGACCAAGATCTTTATTAAGATGAGATGCCACAATATTCCAAAATTGTATTGGAGGTAAGGGAGTATAGTTATCTTGCTTATGATAAGTATTGACTTTGGTATCACTAATGGTGAATAGTTCCTCAAGTAACGTAGGAATCCGTTCTGGAGAGGAAGAGCGAAAAATTCGATCTGTTAAGCGATAGACGGTGGCAGCTTTTTCGGCTAGTTGGATTGCTCTTGGTTCTTGTTGAGCAAGTAGGAAAAAAAATAGCCAGAGAGAAATGCTTCCAAATAAAATTGTGAATAGGATGAGAAAGGCTCGACCGAAAAGACCAAGCCTTAATTTATAGACGATTTTTTGAAATGAATGAGACCAAAATCTGGAGGACATAGCTATGCTTGAGTGATACCAACATCAGCATCAGGCACAAAAACATAACCTAGCCCCCAGACGGTTTGGATATACATTGGCTTTGCTGGGTTCGGCTCTAATAACTTACGAAGGCGCGAGATTTGTACGTCTAAACTTCTGTCAAAAGCTTCATATTCGCGACCACGTGCTAATTCCATTAATTTATCTCGAGACATAGGTTCACGAGGATTACGGGCAAATACTTTTAGAACAGAAAACTCACCAGTGGTAATAGGAATAAGCTCTCCACTTTTGGTTAGTGTCCTTGTGGATAAGTTAAGAGTATATGGGCCAAAATTAATAATTTCGGATTCTTGGCTAGGTGCGCCAGGGTGCTCTTCAATTTGTTGACGACGTAAAACGGCATTGATACGAGCTAATAATTCTCTAGGATTAAAAGGTTTCGTTAGATAATCATCAGCACCCATCTCTAAGCCAAGAATTCGATCGATATCTTCGGATTTGGCAGTTAGCATGATGACAGGAGTGGTATCTCCAGCTCCACGGATTCGACGACATATGGAGAGACCGTCTTCTCCGGGAAGCATAACATCTAAAATATAAAGATCAAAATGTTCACGCTGTGTCGCTTTTAACATTTCTTTGCCGTCCTCTGCAATTTGAACAGCAAATCCTTGTTCTGATAAATAACGTCGTAATAAATCTCTTAAACGAGGGTCATCATCAATTACAAGAAGTTTTCGAGGTAGAACAGTTGTAGTATTTTGCATAATGTATATTTCGAAAGTATCAAATATGTAACTGATACAATGTTACATAAAAAAAAATTTATTTGCTATCCCTAAAAGTTAAATATCAGATTATCGTAATAGTCTGAAATCTGAAATTTATTTGTTCTATTAATGATTAAATTAGTTAATTTGCTTGTAAAATATCTCTATTGCAGTCTATTTTGCTTAAAATTCGCTTATTCTACTATGCTATTGCTATAAATGAAAATCATTATTAGAGGTGCTTATTTTTTGAGCCTAATAAATTTTGCTATTCATCAGATAAGCACCATAAAACCAAGCTCTTGTTCAGTGCTATCTGATAAAATAAAGCTTTATATGCAATAAGTAATGAGAGAATATGACAAACTATATCGCAATTGATAACGCTAATACTAGTGCTAGTGTCGCTTTGTTGATTGATAATAATCAAAAAAATGTCATATATCAGCGTATTTCTGATCTAGAAAGAAATAACTCAGAACAAATTTTACCTATGTTAGATGAGTTATTGGCACAGGCTTCTTTAGATAGGCAGTCTATTGATGGCATCGTATTTTCCCAAGGGCCAGGAGGATTTACAGGTCTTAGAGTGGCTTGTGGTTTAGCTCAAGGGTTAGCGTTAGGGTTGGATATACCAGTTGTCCCTGTCTCTTCGTTGGAGGCTACTGCGGAATTATCTTTGCCTTATATTGATGATGGCTTTATGGTAGTTGCTTTAGATGCTCGTATGCATGAGGTCTATTTAGCTGTTTATGATGTTAAAGCAAAACAAGTTCAAGAAAATCCTATTGTTTCTGCAACACTTATGCAGGTGACTGATGTACAGGAGTGGATTAATCAACAATTCGATGCATGGTGTTTGCTTTATCAAAAAAAACCAGAAGCCACTAAAATTTGTTTAGCGGGTAATGCTATGGAAGCTTATCCAGACAGTTTTTTATGGGAGATAGGTGGTCGTTGGTTAAAAGGTAATGCACAATGGGCAACAGCCGATACATTGGTGAGGTTAGGTGCAAGAAAATTAAAAACACAGGGGGGGCTATCATTAACTGAGCTTGTTCCTCTCTATTTGCGCGATAAAGTGGCGTTTACGACAGAGGAAAGGGAAGCTGGGATGGGGGGTAATCCCAAAATAGCCCTACCAGAATTTACGCCATTACAACAACGATTATTTAGACTCGTTGAGCAATTGAAAGAGAATAATTATTGGATTCGCCCGTTATTAAGAAGTGATTTGCCAGCCGTGATAGCAATCGAAAATCAAACACAAGGTAATCCTTGGACTGAAGGTATGTTTATGGCGGGTTTTTTGCACCTAAACTATAGACTTTGGGCATTGATTAATTCAGAGGATGAACTCTTAGCTTATGCTATTCAATTGGTTGACCCAGAAGTAGTGAATCTAATGACTATTTCTGTAGCACCAACTCTGCAACAAAAAGGGATTGGTAGTCTATTATTAGAATGGTTAGAAATTTATATACAATACCAAGATACGATGCCCAAGGTGCAATTATTAGAAGTTA
The DNA here is from genome assembly GCF_900099475.1 of Pelistega sp. MC2. Lineage (NCBI taxonomy): Bacteria > Pseudomonadati > Pseudomonadota > Betaproteobacteria > Burkholderiales > Alcaligenaceae > Pelistega > Pelistega sp. MC2. The sequence continues at coordinate 477,463 of NZ_LT628275.1, forward strand.
GGGAATCAAATACGCATGCTCAGCGTTTATACCAAAAATTTGAGTATGAACAAATCGGTATGCGTAAAAATTATTATTCAACGGCATCCAATCAAAAAGAAAATGCCTTAGTACTGCAAAAAACGTTAAGATAAGGTATGTCCATGAATCCTGAAGTTCCCATTACACATTTGCAATCATTATGGATACAAGAGCTTGGTATTTCCATGCTTTGGGGAAAAAACTTAACACCAACAAGCGCTCAAGTAGTAACACCGAGTACTACAGGTTTAGCAAAAGATAAAGCAATGGAAGGGGGCGCAGTTGGTGTTATTCATGATAAGGCTGATCATAACTCAGTGCCGTTAGAGCAAACAAGTGCGGTTCCTTTGATAAAAAGAGCATCTGCTGAAAACCAGACGAAATCTGGGCGGCAACATAATGAACAATCAAAAGTGTTAAGTGAAATTCAGTCTTCATTACAAAAGCGTATTCATCAACAATCGCGCCGCAGAGTTCAAGAAAATGAAGCATTAAAAGATTATCAAGCACCATTAATTCATGCAAAAACATGGGATGCTTTGCAAGCAGAGTTAAGTGCTTTTTATATAGAGAAGCAAGTTGTCGCTAGTGAGGCAGATATTCTTTTTGGTCAATTGGGAGATAATTCTTCCAAATTGATGATTATTGAGGAAATGCCAGGTATCAATGATGTTCTTGAGAAACAAGTATTTTCGGGTGCTTGTGGTGAACTCTTAGTAAATATTCTTCAATCAATTGGTTTAGATAAGCATAATGTAACTATTACTAGTTTATTAAAATATCATGCACGAGATGAAGTTGCCCCAGAACGCTATACACAGTTAGCTCCGTTTTTACAAGCACAAATTCAGCTAGTTCAACCAAGTTGTATTTGGCTACTAGGTACAAGAACTGCACAATCATTTTTAGATCAACCACAGACAGCGATTGAAACATTACGGCAACAGCAATGGAGCTTTCCGTTAGAGAATAGGGTCATCCCTGTTTTTATTAGTTGTCACCCAAGTTTAGCGTTAAGCAATGCGCGTTTAAAACAAGATATTTGGCAAGATTTGCATCAGTTTTATGCATTAGTTTAATAAGTTATATCATTAACATGAATCAGCGATATCGCTAACAAGTCGTTGTCTTAGACTGTCAACAATAATACCGTTAGGGCTATCCAAGAAAAAAGCTATTTCTATTGGATATAGAAATAGCTTTTTTTATTTATTGATATGGTTAGGGAAGGGCGATATTAGTGAGTTAATGAGTCGCTTTACCGTGGCAAGACTCTCCAATTTCATCAAATGCTTGAGGATATTTGCGTTGATTGTATTTGCATAACAAGATAAGTAAGTACATCAATACTGCTACTAAGAGACCAAATAAAATAATAATGGTATTAATGTGTAATCCTAAACTCACCATAAAACCATAGACTAGCACCATGAACAGAATATTTAACTGTTCATTAAAGTTTTGTACGGCAATTGAGTGACCTGCTGAGAGTAATACATGACCACGATGTTGTAATAAGGCATTCATGGGTACGACAAAGAAGCCAGAAAGACCTCCAATAAGAATTAAGACACCATAAACAGCCCATGTTTGTTTTACAAGTACCATCAACATAACAGCAAAACCCATGACAACACCTATGGGAAGAACGGAAATTGCTTTATCTAATGGAACTTTACCAGCAAGGACAGCACCTATAATAGTACCTATTGCTGCAACCCCCATTAAATTGGCAGAAGCAGAGACATCGAGTCCTAAATGGTCTGTTCCCCATTTGAGAACAACTAATTGAATGACAGCGCCAGCTCCCCAAAATAGAGTGGTAACTGCTAGTGAGATTTGTCCTAACTTATCTTGCCATAGGACTTTAACATAGTTAGCAAAAGAACCTAATAAGATAATGGGGTTTTTAGGCTGTTTCGGATAAATAAAATTTGTTTTAGGGATGAGTAAATTTGTCACTGCTGCTGCAATATAAATAAAACCAATGATAATAATGGCAATTTCAGCAGGCGTATCTTTAAAGGGTTGGAACGCAGGGAATTGTAAAAACCAATCTACAACTTGGTCTTTGATCAAAAATCCCCCTAAGACAAATCCAAAAATAATAGATAATACGGTGAGACCTTCAATCCAGCTATTGCCTTTGACTAAATCTTTGGGTGGCAGTAATTCAGTTACAATGCCATATTTTGCCGGAGAATAGGCGGCAGCACCAATACCTACTAGAGCATAGGCTAAACAAATAATAAATGTTTGTAATGCTGGGTCTTGATTGGCTAAATGCCCAGAAACAAACATCAACATACAGCCAAGAATTTTGATAGAATTGGTAAAGAACATTACCTTACCTTTTGGGAAGGTATCAGCAAAAGCGCCTACAAAAGCAGCCAGTGCGACGTAAGAGGCGGCAAATGCCCATTTGAGAGCAGAGTCTAACCAAGCAGGTCCGGAAAGTTGATGAATCAATGCGATTGCCGCAATAAATAAAGCATTATCTGCAAGAGATGATAATGCCTGTGCGATCATTACTGTAAAAAAACCTTTTTTCAAAACTTCCCCACTGTTGTTTTTGTATGTTAATGAGTAACGTAAAAAAATGAATGTAAATTGTTTTAAGGGAGGGTCTTTTATTGACTTATTCTTCCTTTAGCTAGGTTATTATATTGTTTTCGGTTCCTCTAGTGAGATATAAATCACTTTTATCTGAAATTTGCTACTTATTTTAATGGTTTGTTGTGCGTTTAACTCAAATTAAATTATCTGGTTTTAAATCCTTTGTGGATTCTACAGTCATTCCTGTCCCTAGTCAGTTAGTTGGTGTTGTGGGACCTAATGGTTGTGGTAAATCGAATATTATAGATGCTGTACGCTGGGTATTAGGAGAGACCAAAGCGTCCGAGTTGCGTGGTGAGTCCATGCAAGACGTTATTTTTAATGGGTCTGGAAATCGTAAACCTGCCGGTAGGGCTGCAGTTGAATTAGTATTTGATAACTCTGAAGGAAGAGCGGTTGGGCAATGGAGTGTTTATTCTGAAATTGCTGTAAGGCGTGTGCTTACTCGAGACGGAACAAGCAGTTATTTTATTAATAATCAACAAGTCCGTCGTCGAGATGTTCATGATATCTTTTTGGGTACTGGGTTAGGTGCCAGAGGTTACGCTATTATCGGGCAAGGCATGATTAATCGTCTGATTGAGGCAAAGCCAGAAGAGTTAAGGGTGTATTTAGAAGAGGCAGCTGGTGTGTCTCGTTATAAAGAACGTCGTCGCGAAACAGAAAATCGCTTAGCAGATACACATGAAAATTTATTACGTGTAGAGGATATTCAGACCGAGCTTGAAAAACAATTAGAAAAATTAGAGTCACAGGCAGAAGTAGCAGGACGCTACCGACAGTTGCAGCAAGAAGGAGAGAAAAAGCAATTTGCTCTTTGGTTAAACCGAGAGGAAAATGCCAAACAGGATCAGCAACGTAAAGCCTTAGAAATTGAAGCGGCACAAACAGAGCTTGAGGGATCAATGGCAGAGTTAAGAGCTATTGAAAGTGAAGTAGAGTCCCGCAGGCAGGCTCATTATCAGGCGAGTGATTTGGTGCATCAAGCGCAAACACATTTTTATGAAGCGAATACCCAAGTTAGTCGTCTAGAAACAGAAATACGGCATGTAGTGGATTCACGAAATCGCTTAGGCTCACGTAAGACTCAATTGAATGCCAAAATTCAGGAATGGCAAGACCAATATAATCACTGTGATGAGCAAATTACACAAATAGAAGAGGAGTTAGCCGTTGGTGTAGAGCGTCTTGAAGAGGCAAAATATCAAGAAGATGAACTGCGTGCTTCCTTGCCTACCTTAGAGGATGAGGTAAAGATAGCGAATAAAGAAAGAGAAGCGATGCGTTTTGCCTTGACTGGTATTGAACAAAATTTAGCCCTTATTGGACAACAACAACAAGATGTAAGTCGTCAATTGCAAGCATTAGATGTTCGTAAAGAGCGTTTAGAACAAGAAAAACGTAGTTTAGATGTACCTGAACATGACAAATTAGAAGAGTTAGAGTCGGAGCGAGAAATCGCCCAAGAAAACTTAGCGATTGCACAGGAAAAATTAATTGAAACTGAAGCGGCGTTACAAAGCGCAGATGAACAGCGTGCCAGTATGCAGCAACATGCACAAGAAGAGGCACAACATTTAGCCAAATTAGAGGCACGATTAAATGCTTTGGTTGCTCTTCAAGAGGATGTGCAGTCCAAAGGTACTTTAGAACCATGGCTTAAAAAATATGAGCTGACTGGATTTAATCGATTATGGCAAGCCATTCATATTGAGTCAGGATGGGAAACGGCTTTGGAAGCTGTTTTGCGTGAAAAAATGACGGCTTTGCAAGTTCATAATTTGGATATGGTAGCCGGTTTTGCTACTGATTCACCTCCAGCACGCTTAGCGTTTTATAGTAAGAATGGCTCAATTCAGACGGTTAATTTTTCGACAAATTGGACGAATTTAGCATCATTGATTAAAGTGAATGATACTGATCTTAAATTATTGCTCAATCAATGGTTAGATGGGGTCTATATTGCGAATGATTTATCAACAGCCCTAAAAATGCGTTCACAACTGAAAGATGGTTGTCATTTTGTGGTTAAAGAGGGGCATATGGTAGACGCCTATGGCGTATATTTTTATGCAGCAGAGTCTGAACAAGCAGGCATGCTAGCTCGTCAGCAAGAAATTGAGAATCTTCAAAAAGAAATCCGTGCGGCTCAATTAAAGGCTGATCAATCTTTTGATGCCTCTTTGAGATCTGAACAAACCTATCAACAAGTGAATCAGTCCTTGGTTCCGGCTAGGCAACAAGTCGCTACATTGACGCGTTCTGTGCATGATATTCAATTAGCGTATACACAGATGCAAAGTCGTGTAGATCAATCTACTACATTAGCAAAACGACTCTCTCAAGATTTAGAAGATATTCATACTCAGACAGAGGAGTTAAATGCTATTTTGCTTGAGTGTGAAGAAAAGTTTGAAGCGCTAGACACAACCTTGGCTCAAGAGCAAGAAAAATACGCTGAAGTTCAGTTGCAAGGAGAGGATATCTCGGCTAAAACAGACGCCTTAAGAAACAAAATTAGAGAATCTGAGCGTCAAATACAAGAAATTGAATTTAGCCAAAGAAGTTTAAAATCTCGCCAAGAGGAATTAAGGCGTAACCGAGATTTGTCAAAAAGCCAGACAGATCAAGCTAAATTTGAATTAGAAAACTTAGAAGCTGAATTGTTTGAATTTGATGAAGAGGCGACTCGTTCTGGGTTGCAAGATGCATTAGTTATTCAGGCAGAAAAAAGTGCCTTACTTAATGATGCGCGAGTTAATTTAGATAATTTGGCGGCAAGTTTACGTGAAAGTGATGAGAGACGTCTAAAAATTGAACAGTCTTTAGATCCTTTCCGCGCTAAAATTATGCAATTGCAACTGGAAGAGCAGGCAGCACGTTTAGCGGTAGAGCAATTCTCAGAACAGTTAAATATTCAAGAAGTTGATCGTGATACTTTACGAGCAGAATTGAAAGAATTAGATGATAATTGGCAAAAAGTAACTTGGTTACAATCAGAAGTTCAACGAATTACGCGACAAATTGATGCGTTAGGTGCTGTCAATTTAGCTGCTTTGGATGAGCTTAATGAAGCACGTCAGCGTAAAACATTCTTGGATGAGCAACATAATGATTTACGAGAAGCTATTCATACATTAGAAGAAGCGATACGTAAAATTGATAAAGAAACACGAGAATTGTTACAAGACACCTTTAACCAAGTGAATGCTCATTTTGGTGAAATGTTCCCTCGTCTATTTGGAGGAGGGGAAGCAAAACTGAGAATGACAGGGGATGAAATATTAGATGCTGGGGTACAGGTAATGGCACAACCGCCAGGAAAACGTAATAGTACTATTCATTTGTTATCTGGTGGTGAAAAAGCATTAACAGCGACAGCATTAGTATTTGCACTATTTAAACTAAACCCTGCACCTTTCTGTTTGCTAGATGAGGTAGATGCACCATTAGATGATGCAAATACAGAGCGATATGCAAATTTAGTTTCAAGTATGAGTGATCAAACACAGTTTTTATTTATTTCTCATAATAAAATTGCTATGCAAATGGCAAAACAATTGGTTGGTGTTACTATGCAAGAACAAGGGGTTTCACGAATTGTTGCAGTAGATATTGATTCTGCTGTTAAACTAATGGGTGATGCGTAATTAGTATTTAGGAATGATATGTCAAGTCTGCAGATTAGTATTGTAGTATTAGGGTTATTAGCAATTTTAGGTGTTATAGGCTATAACTGGTGGCAAGAGAAAAAAGCTCAAGAGCGCATAAAAGAGCAATTTCCGACAAATGAGCATGACGCTCTGATGCAGGGTATTCATGCTATTAATCCAACTGAATATGATGAGCCTGTATTTAATGTTGATAATATGACTGTTACCTCAGCGTCGCAAACACATGATGATGAGTCGCCTGACCCATTATGTGAGGCAGTGTTTGATATCCGTTTTCACACGCCTGTCTTAGGTTCTCAGTTAATTAGCCATCTGCAGCCCTTAAAAGTTACGGGTCAAAAGCCTATCCGTTATTTCGCAGAAACATCAGACGGCTATAATCGTGTACGTTTACAACCCAACGAGATTTATAGCTCATTGCAAATGGCTATTTTATTAGCTAACCGTAGTGGTCCTCTTCGTCTTGAAGAATGGGATAGGGCAGTGGTCTTTGCAGACAATATTGCACAAGCGTTTGATGGAACAATTGAGCTTGCTAATAAAGAAGAAACATTACGTCGTGCAGTTGATTTAGATGAGTTGTGTGGTAGTTCTGAAGCTCAAGTAGGGATGCGATTACGTTTAGAAGGTGCACAACCAGTTAAAGCTATTTTAGCAATTGCACACCGTCTAGGTTATGTAGAATATGGTGCGGGTCATGTGCGTTTACATGAAAATGGTAAGCCTTTATTCTTATTGCTGTTAGGTGGTGAGTTAAGTTCAGAAGTGCGTTCTGCAGGCGTAGATTTTGTAGAATTATTGATTGACGTACCAAATAGTCAACCAGTCGATCAACCATTTACTAGACTAAGTAAAGCGGCTTTTGAATTAGCAAAAGCCTTAAATGCTGAAGTGGTTGATGATCAGGGGCAACCATTAACGCCAAACAATCCTGTGATTGAAGTGATGGATAAACAATTAGCTGAAGTATATGCTGATTTAGAAAGAAAAGGTTTTGCAGCTGGTTCAGAAAGAGCAATGCGATTATTTAGCTAATTAAGCATGGATATTCAATTTCAACTGGAACAATTGCGACAAGAAATTCGTCGCCATGATTATGCCTATTATGTAAAAGATGAGCCTACTATCTCTGATTTTGAGTATGATGCATTGATGCGTCAATTAATTGAGTTAGAGAAGGCTCATCCAGAATTAGTTACACCTGATTCACCTACACAAAGGGTAGGTGGCGCACCTTTAAGTGAATTTGCTCAAATCAAGCATGCACAAGCAATGCTTTCGCTAGGTAATGTTTTTTCACGTGAAGAATTAAATAGTTTTGACAAAAGAGTACGTGATGGCTTGGTTGATGCTGGTTTATTAGGCAATGCTCAAGAGGTTGAATATAACTGTGAATTAAAATTTGATGGATTAGCGATTAGTTTACGTTATGAGAAGGGTAAATTAATTCATGCTGCGACTCGTGGTGATGGTTTTGTGGGCGAGGATGTGACAGCTAATGTACGAACCATGAAATCAGTGCCTTTAGTCTTAAATAATGTCTCTCCAGATGTGTTGGAAGTACGTGGTGAAATATTAATGAATCGCCAAGATTTTTTAATGTTAAATCAACGGCAATTATCATTGGGAGAAAAGACCTTTGTTAATCCTCGTAATGCCGCTGCAGGTAGTTTACGCCAGTTAGATCCACGATTAACTGCTAAAAGGCCATTGCGTTTTTTTGCATATGGCTGGGGTGAAATTAAAGGAGATCTTGATATAGGTCAGACACAATCCGAAAGATTAGATTATTTAGCTAGTCTTGGTTTTGTTGTTGCCAAAGAAAGACGAGTTGTTAAGGGTAGCGAAGGTCTATACCAGTTTTTTGAGCATATTGCACAAACACGTAACACATTGCCTTTTGATATTGATGGTGTAGTGTATAAGGTAAATAGTTTGTTGCAACAGCAGACGTTGGGTTTTGTGTCACGTGCGCCACGATTTGCTGTTGCACATAAATTTCCTGCTGAAGAAGCTCAAACTATTGTTGAAAGTATTGATATTCAGGTAGGTAGAACAGGTGCATTAACACCTGTGGCACGTCTTCGACCGGTTTTTGTAGGTGGTGTTACCATTACCAATGCAACATTGCATAATGAAGATGAAATCAAACGAAAAGATGTATGGATAGGTGATACTGTTATTGTGAGGCGTGCAGGGGATGTAATTCCTGAGGTAGTACGTTCATTACCAGAGTATCGCCCTATTTTTGCTCAACCATTTGTGATGGTTACGCATTGCCCTGTTTGTGGTTCAGCCGTTGAGCGTTTACCAGATGAGTCTGTATCGCGTTGTTCTGGCGGGCTATTTTGTGAAGCACAGCGTAAACAAAGCATTATCCATGCTGTCAGCCGAAAAGCGTTGAATATTGATGGTCTAGGTGAAAAATTGGTTGAACAGTTGGTTGATACTGATTGTATTCATTCTATTGCTGATGTTTATAAATTATCTGTTGAAAAGCTAATTCTCTTGGAAAGAATGGGGAGAAAATCGGCAGAGAATTTAATTGCAGCGATTGAGAAAAGTAAGCATACTAGCCTTGAACGATTAATTTACTCTTTGGGTATTCGACATGTTGGAGAATCTACTGCTCGAGATTTAGCCAATGCCTTTAAGCGATTGGATAATTTAGCTAGTGCTAGTATGGACGACTTACTAGCTGTTAATGATGTGGGTCCTATAGTGGCTGCATCAATTGCTAAGTTTTTTGCCGAACAGCATAATAAAGATGTTATAGCTGCCTTGTTTGAAGCAGGGTTAACTGTACAAGATGTGCAGTTGGCAAGTAATACCAATGATGCGATAGTAGGGAAAACGTTTGTCATTACCGGAACATTACCCACATGGAAGCGTGAAGAGGCGTCTCAGTATATTATCCAAGCAGGGGGTAAAGTGAGTGGCTCTGTTTCAAAGAAAACGGATTATGTTGTAGCTGGTAGTGATGCAGGTTCTAAATTAGAAAAAGCACAAACCCTAGGTATCAAGGTTATTGATGAAGCTGAGCTTAGAGGGTTATTGGCACAACATTAATTTTCATCGGAAATAACGATTTTTGTTTTACTACGTAATTTTTCGACATATTCCAGCATTTTCTTTTGCGTTAGAATACGTTGAATTTCAGGTGTGGCTTCTTGTAAAGAAGGTAACGCTATTGGACGTAAATCATCCACAATAATAAGATGATAACCGTATTGAGATTTTACCGGAGCGGTCATCTCTCCCTTGTGAGCCATTTGAATAGCCTGACCAAATTCAGGTAAGAACATTTCAGGGTTAGCCCATCCTAGGTCGCCGCCTTTTTTAGCGGATCCTTGGTCTATGGATTCTTTGATAGCAGCATCTTCAAAACTTATTTTGTTTGCTTTGATATTCTCACTAAGCTCTAGTGCTTTAGCTTCATCTTTCACTAAGATATGTCTGACTTTATATTCTTTCTTGCCTTCTTGTGATTTGATGGTTTCATCATAGGCTTTTTTGATGTCATCAGCCGTGATTTTGTTTTTCTCGCTCCAGTCTTGCAAGAGACTATTGATGAGAATCTCTTTGCGAGCGGTTTCAATCGCCATTTTAATGGATTCTTTTTTGTCAATTCCTTGTTTTTTAGCCTCTAGAACAAGAACATCTCTACTAATCAACTCATTAAGGACTGCTTGACGTTGTTCGGCACTAGCATTTTTTAAGCGCAAGGATTTTAAGGTGCTATCTAATTCATCTTTGGTGATAGGATTGCCATTAATGGTAGCAACATTTTGAGCAAATACAGAATTACTTAAACATAATGCAATCACTAAAAAAATTTTGTTCATATAACTATCCTTACTGGCTAAACACTAGATTTTATGGCGTTTTTAAGCATTATCCTTTTTGGGAACTATCAGGTATTTGCATATATTTGTTTAACCACAGTGATTGACCAACGGCAAATATGATTAATAAAATTGTTGTGCCAAATACTTTAAAGGTTCCCCATTGATCAGTAGTAAAGTGGCCTGAAAAAGCGACATAAAGATTGAGTAAGCCAACTATGATGAAAAAAATAGCCCAACTGTAATTCATTTTTGTCCATGCAATCTCTGGCATAGTAATCTGTGATTTCATCAGTGTTTGAATATAATTCTTATTGAATAGTAATTTACCAAAAATCAGAATTAGTCCAAATAACCAATAAAGAACGGTTGGCTTCCATTTGATAAAAGTCTCATCTTTTAGATAAATAGTAGCTCCTCCAAAGATGACAATAATAAATAGACTTAACCATGTTGAGCCTTCAATATTTTTATTGGTAAGCTTTAACCAAATAATCTGTGCAATAGCTGCTCCTATGGCTACCCATGTGGCGAGATAGATATCGCCTACTTTTAAGGCGATAAAAAATAGCACAAGGGGTAAAAAATCAAATAACAGTTTTTTCATAGGAACAAATAGCTTTTTATATTAATAATTTACCATTATAAACAAAAAGTATGTACTGCCGTTTGAAAGGTTGGTATAGTTGTTTCAGAATATGTTTGACCGTCTTGTTTATAAATTGTTGTTATTATAAAAAGATTGTCATTATTTTTTCCTAGTAGTTTCACTATTAGCAACAGATGAAAAAAATAGCTATAGTTATAACTAAGCATTTTTTAAATTCAAACTATTGTTACTTAATTTACCTATAGTATCGGAGTATAAGTATGAAAAAATTTACATTACGTGCCTTTAGTGCCGTATCAATGATGGCTTTGGTGAGTGCAGTATATGCTCAGCAGACAGTTAATGTGGGCGTTTCTGTGTCCGCAACGGGTCCAGCAGCATCTTTAGGTATTCCAGAAAAAAATACAGTGGATGTTGTGGCTAAGAAATTAGACGGTGACGTCACGATTAACTATGTTGTGCTAGATGATGCGACAGATACAGCAAATGCAGTACGTAATATGCGTAAACTTATCTCCGAAAACAATATCGATATTATGGTAGGTAGTACTGTTACAGCCGCTTCTTTAGGGTTAGTAGATGTAGCCGCAGAAACAAAAGTTCCTTTAATTAGCTTAAATGGTAATGCTGTAGTGGTTACACCTTTAGAAGGTGCTAGAAAATGGGCTTTCAAGACGGCTCAAAACGATAGCTTAATGGCAGCTGCGCTTAAAGCGTCTATGCTTAAATTAGGTATAAAAACATTAGGTATCATTGGTTTTGCTGATGCTTATGGACAGGGTTGGTTAAAAGAAATGACAGCCGCCCTACAAGGCACAGATATTAAAATCGTAGCCTCTGAGAGTTTTGCTCGTACCGATACGAGTGTAACTGGCCAAGTAATGAAAATTATTGCGGCTAAACCAGATGCTGTGCTAGTAGCCACTGCTGGTACACCCGGCGCTTTACCACAACGTGAATTAAAACAACGTGGCTTCAAAGGCCAAGTGTTCCATACTCATGGCTCTGCTAATAATGATTTTTTACGTGTGTGTGCTAAAGCGTGTGAAGATGTTATTCTTCCTGTAGGTCCAATGATGGTAGCGGCACAATTAGAGGATTCTCACCCAGTTAAAGATGTTGGTTTAGAATATACAAAATTATATGGTGATAAATTTGGTGCTGAATCAGTGAATGTATTTGGTGGTCATATGTGGGATGCTGCTGCTTTAATTAATGCCGCAGTACCTAATGCAATCAAGGCTGGTTTAAAACCTGGAACACCAGAATTCCGTGCCGCTGTACGTGATGCTTTAGAGCAAATTAAAAACGTCAAAGGCGCTCATGGTATCTTTAATATGTCAGATAAGGATCATGCAGGCTTGGATGAAAGAGCTCGTGTAATAGTAAAAGTAAAAGACGGTAAATGGATTTACCAGCCTGACTTATTGAAATAATTTTTTGATGTGATTAAACAATCTTAGGTGCTTATGACGCCATATAGTGCCTAAGATTGTTATTTTATTTGAGAAACCCATGGATTGGTCGATAGCAAAAATCTTAATACAAGACGGTCTGGTCACTGGTGTCATTTATGCGTTGATGGCAGTTGCACTAGTGTTAGTATTTGCAGTAACCCGAATTATTTTTATTGCCCAAGGCGAGTTTGTTTCCTTTGGTGCTTTATCATTTGCCATGATGGCAAGTAATCAAGTCCCCCAAACGATTTATTTATTACCGATAATGGGGGGAATTATTTTTATCAAAGAGCTTTATTTTTACTTCAAAGGTAAGCATGGTTTAAAACTATGGCAAAGCTTTTTGTTTTTTGTGGCTCTCCCGTTACTTATCATGTATGTGACGCCGCTTATCCTAGCGCAAGAGCCTAACTTATGGATTAAGGCGTTATTGACCTTAATTATTGTCGTCCCTCTCGGTCCTATGGTATATCGTTTAGTGTATGAGCCAGTGGCCGAAGCGAGTGTATTGACTTTATTGATTATTTCCATTGCTTTACATTTTGCCTTTGTGGGAACAGGTTTGGTGTTGTTTGGTGCCGAGGGATGGTTAGTATCAGAGCCATTCTTTGATGGTGAAGTGGACTTTTTAGGGCTCACTTGGCGTTATCAAAGTTTATTTGTTATTGGTATGGCATTAGTGACAATTTTTGGCCTATGGGCACTATTTGGTTTTACGCTGATAGGTAAGGCATTAAGGGCAACGGCTGTAAATCGTCGAGGTGCTCGGCTATTAGGAATTAGTACCTCTTTGTCTGGGCATCTGACATTTTGGTTAACAGCTTTTGTCGGTGTTTTGGCTGGGATTATGCTTGTTTCATTTATTCAAATTACTTATGAAACAGGCTTTATGATTGGATTAAAAGGTTTTGTTGGTGCAATTATTGGGGGATTGGTAAGCTATCCAATTGCTGCTGTGGGTGCGATAGGTGTTGGTATCATTGAGGCCTTTAGTACATTTTGGGCATCAGATTATAAAGAAGTGATTGTGTTTACATTAATATTGCCAGTGCTGTTAGTGCGTTCATTGTCTATTACTCATCATGACGAGGAGGAGTAAGTGATGCAACGACTAGTTATAGGGATTTTTATTGCACTATTAGCCATTATTCCATTGATACCAGCTACGCCGGAGTTCTGGATTAATCAGTTAAATACTATCGGTATTGCTTCTTTGGTCGTGGTGGGATTAGTCATCTTGACAGGTGTGGCGGGGATGACTTCGTTTGGTCAAGCTGCCTTTGTTGGGATGGGGGCTTATGCAACTGCTTATTTAAGCACTATCCTTGGTTATTCACCTTGGATAGGATTGTTGGCGGGGCTATGTATCGCTTTTGTAGTGGCTTATGTATTGGGACAAATTACATTGCGATTATCAGGTCATTTTTTACCATTAGGTACGATTGCACTTGGACTAATATTCTTTTACTTATTTGGTAATATGGACTTTTTAGGCCGTCATGACGGTATTCCTGGTATTGTCTCCATAGAGGTATTTGGCTACTCATTATTAAAAGCACGCTCTATTTATTATCTTATTTGGATTGTAGTTCTGATTGCTATTTGTTTAAGTTTGAACTTGTTGAATTCACGTACTGGTCGAGCGATTCGGTCATTAAAAAGTGGGGCGTCAATGGCAGAGTCATTCGGTGTTAATACGCAACACTATAAAATGATTTCTTTCGTTTATGCTGCCCTATTGGCAAGTATTGCTGGTTGGTTATATGCACATGAACAACGTGCTGTGAGCCCTAGTACATTTGGATTGAATTATGGCATTGAATATCTATTTATGGCCGTTATTGGAGGTTCTGTTAGTATCTGGGGAGCTATTTTAGGAGCTGCGCTAGTTATTATTTTACGTGATCAAATTCAGGCATATACACCTTATTTCTTTGATGAAAAGGTTAATGTTGAAATTGTTATTTTTGGAATTATGATGGTGCTGATTTTGCATCATGCTCGAGATGGTTTATGGCCAATCTTGGCTCGTGGTGTGAATAAAATCTTTGGTGATAAAACCGCGTCAGTCAATACTAATTTACGTTTTAATGAGCAAGCACCAGCGTTAACGCAACGCCCACGTCCTGAAAAAGGAGATGTGGTACTTGATGTAGATAAAATACGTAAAGAGTTTGGTGGACTAGTTGCCGTTAATGATATTAGTTTTAAAGTAAAAGCAGGTGAAATTGTTGGATTAATTGGTCCTAATGGAGCAGGTAAAAGTACAACATTTAACTTGGTCACAGGAGTACTACCGCTAACATCTGGTGCAGTACGTTTTATGGGGCAGGATATTTCTGCTTTATCTGCTCGTCAGATTTCTCAATTAGGTATTGGACGAACTTTCCAACATGTGCAATTATTGCCAAACATGACCGTACTTGAGAATGTTGCTTTAGGAGCGCATTTACGAGCAAATTCTGGTGTGGTGAGTAGCTTATTACATCTTGAAAGAGAAAGTGAATCTGCATTGTTAAATGAGGCAAAACGTCAATGTGAACGTGTGGGCTTGGCTGATTGTTTATATGAAAAAGCCGGTAATCTTGCGCTTGGTAAACAACGTATTGTCGAGATTGCTCGTGCGTTAGCTTTAGACCCTGTGTTGTTATTATTAGATGAGGCGGCAGCGGGGCTACGCTACAAAGAAAAGCAAGATTTAGCGGCTGTTTTAAAAGTATTGCGAGAAGAGGGGATGAGTATTCTTCTTGTAGAGCATGATATGGATTTTGTGATGAAACTCACTAATCATTTAGTTGTGATGGATTTTGGTACATATATTGCTGACGGTACACCAGAACAAATTCAGAAACATCCAGCTGTTATTGAGGCTTACTTAGGTGGTATGGATGATGTATTAGATATGGAGGCCAAGTAATGAGTAAGGTGTTATTAGAGACTAAAAGTCTTTCTACTCAATATGGCAAGATACATGCACTGAGTGATGTCAATCTACGGTTAGATGAGGGGCAAGTAGTTACTGTTATTGGGGCTAATGGTGCCGGTAAGTCTACTTTATTGAATTCTATTATGGGTTCATTAGCCTCAGCGGGTAAGACCGAAGGACAGGTATTTTATCAAGGTGAAGATATTACTATTGATCGCGTTGAAACACGGATGATAAATGGGATTAGTCTAGTACCCGAAAAAAGAGAGTTATTTTCTAGTATGAGTGTGCAAGACAATCTTTTATTAGGTGGTTTTCGTCGTTATTTAAAACGTGATTGTTCTTGGCAAGATACGTTGGATGAGGTATATGCATTATTCCCTCGCCTTAAAGAGCGTCAAAAACAATTGGCAGGCACCTTATCTGGTGGCGAACGCCAGATGCTGGCAGTTGGTCGTGCCTTGATGGCTAAACCTAAGGTATTAATGCTAGATGAGCCAAGTTTAGGTCTTGCTCCATTAATCGTACGTGAAATTTTCCATATCATTATGCGATTACGTGAGACAGGTGTATCCATTTTATTGGTTGAACAAAATGCACGCTCTGCCTTACAAGTGGCAGATTATGCATATGTACTTGAAATGGGAGAGGTGACGCTGCAAGGACCGAGCAAAAACTTAATCAATGACCCTGCTGTTATTGAAAGTTATTTAGGCTTAGGTAAGTCTTAAACGGTTTTTTGCTTGTAGTCACATAAGTCGTTAATAGAGCAATTAGGACATTTAGGCTTACGAGCAAGACAAATATAGCGTCCGTGTAAAATTAGCCAATGATGAGCGTTTAGCAAATATTCTTTTGGAACAAATTTGAGTAATTGCTTTTCGACTTCTAGTACAGTTTTACCGGGCGCAATACCTGTTCGATTAGATACCCTAAAAATATGAGTATCTACTGCCATTGTTAATTGTCCGAAGGCAGTATTTAGTATTACATTGGCTGTTTTTCGTCCTACACCTGGTAGTGCTTCCAACTGTTCTCTCGTGTGCGGCACTTCACCATGATATTGCTGCACTAAGATTTCACACGTTTTTAACACATTGCTTGCTTTGGTTTTATATAAACCAATTCGGCGAATGGCTTCCGTAAATTTTTCTAGCCCCATATCCAGTATATCTTGTGCAGTTTTACAGGTGGCGAATATGGGACGGGTAGCGATATTTACTGATTTGTCGGTAGCCTGTGCCGATAGAATGACGGCAATCAACAACTGAAAGGGATTTTCATATTCTAATTCTGTTGTTGGGTTTGGGTTAGCCGCTTGAAAGCGAGCAAAGATTTCAGCACGTTTTTGCTTATTCATACGTTACTCAGGACGGCGACGAGCTCTAGCCCGGGCCAAAGCCATGGCAATTGCAGCAGATTTGGCAGAGCTCGCATTTTGATTGTTCTCTAGAATGCCCGATTGCTTATCATTAGCGTGTAGCTTCTCAGATGCTGCATCAGCTGTCGCTAAAATATCAGCAGGCCGTGACGAATGTTGATTTAAGCGTTGTTCCTCTTCTTCATGAAGAGTTGCGAGACGTTTTGCTCGTTGTTGATGACGGATTCTTGCGGCTGCTGAATCTTGGCTTGACCATTCTTTGGGCGCAGGTACTAATTGAATACAATCTACAGGACAGACTGGAATACATAGCTCACAACCAGAACAAAGGTCTGAAACAACAGTATGCATGAATTTATTAGCACCAATAATGGCATCTACAGGACAAGCTTGAATACATAATGTACAGCCAATACAGTGAGCTTCATCAATAACCGCCCAGTGTAGAGGAGTTGTTTCTCCACAGCTAGAATCTAGTGGGATAGGGGCTTGATGTAATAAATTCGCTAATTTTTCAATACCTGTTTCACCACCGGGGGGGCAACGATTAATCGCTGCCTCTCCATTGGCGATGGCGGTGGCATAAGGTAAACAGCCGTCGTAACCACATTTTGTACATTGTGTTTGTGGTAAGATCGCATCAATTTGTTGAATCAGAATCTTAGGTGATTGACTCATTGTGACAAACAAGTCCTATAGATTTATTTAACAGTCTGATCAGCTTTATTAATAAATTCCTCCACGACAGGAAAGACTTTATTACGCCAACGTCCACCGGAGAAAATACCATAGTGACCAGCTTTCTCTACAATAAAACTTTGTTTATGATCCTCAGGAATACCTTGACACATATCTAATGCTACTTGAGTTTGACCTTTTCCTGTAATATCGTCTAGTTCACCTTCAATAGTAAGTAAGTGAGCTCGAGTAATTTTGGCTGGTTCAACTAGTTGACCCTTGACGTGCCATGTACCTAAAGGAAGTTGGAATTCTTGGAAAACGACTTTAATAGTATCCAAGTAAAATTCAGCTGGTAAGTCGAGAACAGCATTATATTCATCATAGAATTTACGGTGATGGTCGGCACCCATATTATTACCTTTCATTAAGTCTAGATAATAATCGTAATGTGATTGCATATGACGGTCAGGGTTCATGGCGACAAACCCAGCGTGTTGTAAGAAACCTGGGTAAACTAAGCGATCATGACCGGGATAGCGTGATGGAACACGGTGGATTAGTTTAGTTTCAAACCATGTGTATGATTTTTCGTTAGCAAGACCATTTACAGATGTTGGTGATTTGCGAGCATCCAAAGGACCTCCCATCATCACCATACTTTTGACTTGAATAGGATCATTATTGCTAGCCATTAGAGATACAGCACCTAATACAGGAACCGTTGGTTGGCATACAGACATGATATGTGTATTAGGACCCAATGCATGGATAAAATCAATGATGTATTGGACATAATCATCAAGATGGAAAGGACCTGCAGAAAGAGGCACCATACGTGCATCAACCCAGTCAGTCACATACACATCAAATGATTGCAACATGGTTTGCACAGTGTCACGTAGTAGAGTAGCATGGTGACCAGATAATGGTGCTACCACGATAACAATAGGATCACCATTTGGATTTTTGGTGGCACTGCGTTTAAAGTGAACAAGGCGACAGAAAGGTCGGTTAATCGTTACTTCTTCAGTCACTTGTGCGGTTGTATCACCAACAGTCACTTCTGAAATTCCCCAGGCGGGTTTTTCATAATCTTTGCCTAAACGATAGAGTAAGTCAAATCCGGCTGATATTTGACGAGCATTTGGTATATAGGAATATGGGCTAAATGGGCTAGAGAATAATTGAGACCACCATGTTGATAGTGCAACAAAAGGAGCCATCCCTTGTTTACCCATTTCATGCAATGTATAAAGCATTTAGATTCCTTAAAAAGAATACGATTGTTAAATATTAACCCAAAAATTTGTACAAAATATTAAACAAAGTTAAGACGTTATTGAATAGTGATAACTTTGTTGGCAGCACAAATATTAAGAGGAGGTTGCATGGTTTACCAATACTTTTCGACAGCAAGGTTACCAATATTGCCACGTCGACCAGTGGCAAATCCTCTATCACCTAATAATTTTCTGGCTTCAGCTAACATATCGGGATTACCGCATAGCATGACACAACTATTTTGTGGATCCAAGTTAATCCCAGCAAGGTTGGCTAGCTGATCCTGTTCAATAAGAGTCGTTAAGCGCTGTTGAGGTAAGTCCTGATAAGCTTCACGAGTTGGTAAAGGTAAATATACAAAACGCTTACCCCATGTTTGTTGCCATGAATGGATTAATTCTTGGTAGCTTAACTCATCAACAAAACGTACACCATGACAAAGAATGATGTTATCAAATAGTTGCCATGTTTTTGGATCTTGCAGAATAGATAAATAGGCAGAAAGACCAGTTCCAGTTGCTAATAGCCATAGACTTTTTCCACCATTAGGAAAATTATCTAGGGTTAAAAAACCAATAGGGGATTTATCAATATAAATGGTATCTCCTACGTTTAACTGAGCTAGCCTAGGGCTGAATTGACCATCAGGAACAACTACTGCATAAAACTCCAAATGTGGTGCATCAACAGCATTTACCATAGAAAAACCACGCCAGATGCTAGGTTCATCCCCTGCATTTTCAGGTAAACCTAAACGAGTAAATTGACCCGGTTTGAATGTAAACTCAGGCGAACGTGTCGTAGTAATAGAGAAAAGCTTATTATTCGCCCAATGTTTAATATGCGTTACATGTTCTTTTGTATAGCGTTGTTCAGTGGTCATACTCAAAGTTATGGTTTTTCTAAATATTGAAGTTTATCTGGGACATTGTTCCACTTGTCGGCATCTTCAAGTGGTTTTTTAGAACGATTAATCATTCCAAAAGTAGGTGTTAATTCTGCATTGATTTTAATAAAATGTATTTGGTCGCTAGGAACATCTTCCTCAGCAAAAATAGCATTTGCTGGACATTCTGGCACACAAACACCACAGTCAATACATTCATCAGGGTCAATCACTAAAAAATTTGGACCTTCTTTAAAACAGTCAACAGGACAGACGTCAACACAGTCGGTATATTTACATTTAATGCAGTTTTCGGTTACTACATGAGTCATTTTGTTTGGATTCCAAAAAAATTTCTAATAAATAATTCTTAATTTTAACCAATCTTTGAGAATAAAGTGCTTAAAACCCTAAAGCTATGATAAGGTATTAAAAAATAGGAACGTTTTATGATTATTACTTCATTATTAGATACAGATTTATACAAATTTAGTATGATGCAAGTGGTATTGCATCAATTCCCGAGTGCTCAAGTTGAGTATCGATTCAAATGTCGCACGCCAGGAGCGAATCTTAGGCCTTATATGGATGAGATTCGTGAGGAAATTCATCATCTTTGTCAGTTAAAATTTACTGAGGATGAATTAAATTACCTTAGTAATTTACGTTTTATTAAGGGTGATTTTATTGAATTCTTAGGGATTTTTCATTTGCCTGAGAAATGTATTCAAATCACTGAAGGCGAAGAGGACGGTGAAATCAGTATTGAAGTAAAAGGTTCCTGGCTACATACCATCTTATTTGAAATTCCTGTTTTAGCGATTGTTAATGAAGTCTATTTCCGTAATCAATACAAAGATTTAGATTGGACGGAAGGACGCAAACGTCTGGCTTCAAAAATTGAAACAGTGCTAGCCGCTACGGACGTTCCATCGTTCAAATTTGCTGATTATGGTACACGTCGTCGTTTCTCTAAGGATTGGCATGCTGAAGTTGTCAATACAATGGTGGAAAAACTACCTAATCATTTTGTAGGGACGAGCAATGTATTGTTGGCAAAACAGTTTCATACAACGCCATTAGGTACAATGGCACATGAGTATCTACAGGCTTGCCAAGCATTGGGACCTCGTTTAAGAGATTCACAAGTATTTGCTCTTGAGATGTGGGCAAAAGAATATCGTGGAGATTTAGGAATCGCATTATCAGATGTATATGGTTTAAATGCGTTCTTACGTGACTTTGATATGTTCTTCTGCAAACTATTTGATGGTGCACGACATGACTCTGGCGATCCTTTTGAATGGGGTGAAAGATTATTGCGTCATTATGAGCTAAATCGTGTCGATCCTCGCATGAAAACATTGATTTTCTCTGATGGGTTGAATTTTAATCTTGCTCTTGATATTGCTAGACGTTTTGAGGGTCGTTGTAAAACCTCATTTGGTATAGGAACTAATTTAACGAATGATATGGGTGTGCCAGCATTGCAAATTGTAATGAAAATGGTTCGTTGCAATGGGCAGCCTGTCGCTAAAGTATCTGATGAACCGGGTAAAACAATGAGTGTGGATCCAGAGTATTTAAGTTATCTACGTCATGTATTTGATTTACCTAAATTGTAATAATATGGTATAAATATAGCCGATTATTTTAAATTTGAAGGAGTTTTTATGAGTGATATTAAACGCACAAATGTAGGTGCTCGTTTATCTGATATGGCTGTTTACAATGGTGTGGCTTATTTAGCAGGTCAAGTTCCTGATGATCCTAGCCTAGATATGGAAGGCCAAACAAAACAAGTGCTTGCTACAATTGATAAGTTATTAGCAGAAGCGGGTACTAGCAAAGAGCGCATTTTAATGGCACAAATTTTTATCCCTAATATGGCCGAATTCCCACAAATGAATAAAGCATGGGATGAATGGGTATCAAAAACTAATGCGCCTCCACGTGCAACAGTTGAAACACGTTTAGCAAATCCAAACTACAAAGTTGAGATTGTAGTGACAGCAGCCGTTTAAGCGATACGTTGTTTAATTGAGTTATAAACCTTGTTTGTTCCTATGGATAAACAAGGTTTTTTATTAATAGAGATGTGAACTGGTATAAAAAATATATAAGTTCAACAACCGACAATAGTGATTTCTGTGTTGATTACGCTATCTAATCAGATATTAAAGCATATAGTGTTGCCCCCATTTCCCATGCTATTTGCTGTTGTTGTTCAGTTAGCGTTTTTAATGTAAGAATATCTTTTTCTGTTTCCGCGCGAAAGGAAAAAATTTGACTTGGTATTTGTTCGTTGAGACGCCATCCCGTACAGATACGTTTAAGCTGAGTAAGCGCTCCTTGACCGTCAGTACCTGCTGAAATGATGGCACTGTATGGACGGCCTTCAATTTTTCCCAAGGCAGTATAGTAATGCCGATCAAAAAACTCTTTCATGATACCACTTAGGCTACCTAAATTTTCAGGTGCACAAAATAGATATGCATTTGCTTGTAAGAGCTGTTGTGCTTGAACATTTTCTGCAGGGATAAATAAAATAGAGTGATTTTGTTGTAGCTCTCGTTGCACATGTAATGCACCTTGATAGGCGCAATTAGCCGCTTGTTTTGAGGCTAATGTACGAGAATGCCAAATAATCATTAATGTATTCACGAAGAACCTCAACTAAGGATACAATAGGATATTAATCTAATATTCTCTTGCCTATTATACGTGTATGAATACTACTCAGTTGAAAGATGAGGCTTTTGATCAAGAATGGAAAGATACTGTTTTTGAGGATTTCAATCAAGCCGATAAAGAATATCTTGATCAAGTAATTGCTTGGACTAGTCCATTTTTGGAAGGTAAAGTGTTGTTTAGCCAAGAAAAAGCGATTCATCATGTCAAAGGAATGATTAAAGTATTGGCGTTGTTAGAGCTAGATGCACTGACTATGGCTGCTGCTTTAATGGCGACAGCTACTTATACTTTAGCTGAAAATAATATTTCTGAAAGTCAATTCAAAACGGAAATGATGGATCGTTTTGGTGTAGAGGTATTTGAGCTTGTGGAGGGAGCACAAGCGTTGATACGTATCGGTACGGTTGTTTCACAAGCGACGTTACCTACGGCAGAACAAGAGAAGTTTCAGCAAGAAATGTTGCGAAAAATGTTGTTAGCTATGGCAACAGATTTACGTATTGTGTTGATCTTATTGGCAGCGCGATTACAAACATTACGTTGGTTTGCAGAATCAAAATTACCATGCCCATCAGATATTGCTTTGCAAACAAGTAATATTTATGCTCCGTTAGCTAATCGTTTAGGTATTTGGCAAATCAAATGGGAAATGGAAGATTTGTCACTCAGATTCTTAAAGCCTGATGTATACCGTGATATTGCTAATAAATTAGAGGCTAAACGTGAAGAGCGTGAAGCCTTGGTAAATCAATTTATTCAATCATTAAAAGAAGCATTAGCTGAGCAAAAGATTACTGCTGATGTGGCTGGACGTGCGAAGCATATCTATAGTATTTATAACAAGATGCGAAATAAGTCGTTAAAGTTTGAGGATTTATATGATTTATTAGCTATTCGTATTATTGTCAATAATGAACGAGATTGTTATACAGCCTTGTCACTTGTCCACTCCTTATGGACACCAGTGATGGAAGAATTTGATGACTATATCGCTCGTCCTAAACCTAATGGTTATCGTTCTTTACATACTGTTGTGAGAGATAGCGCAGGACGTGCATTCGAAGTACAAATTCGTACTAAACAAATGCATCAATTTGCTGAGTATGGTATGGCAGCACATTGGCGTTATAAGGAAGCAGGAGCCAAAGGAGGGCAAGTATCGGCTTCTAGTCTATATGATCGACAAATTTCTTGGATGCGACAATTATTGTCATGGCGTAAAGAAGTTGGTATTACAGAGCAAGCAGAAAAAAATCAAAGTGTTTCTCAAGAGGATTTAGAACGTAAAAAAACAGCACTAAAACAAGAGGCTGAGAAATTACAAAAGTCCAAACCTGCACAATCCCAGCCCGATCGTATTTACGTAATGACGCCACAAGCAAGATTGTTGGAGTTGCCAGAAGGAAGTACGCCAGTAGATTTTGCTTATTTATTACATACCGATTTGGGGCATCGTTGTCGAGGGGCTAAGGTTGATGGGCAATTAGTGGCTTTGAATACACCGTTAAAAACGGGACAAACAGTGGAAATTATTGCCGCAAAATCAGGTGGTCCTTCACGAGATTGGCTCAATCCACAGCTTGGTTATTTGCATAGCCCACGTGCGAAAGCAAAAGTGAGATTATGGTTTAATGCGATTGAGTTACAACTGCGTATTAATTCTGGTCAGGAACAGGTAGAAAAAGAATTACAGCGATTGGGCAAAACGTCAGTAAATTTAGAGCAACTCGCGTCGAAATTAGGGTTTGCACATCCTGATGATTTATATGTAGCTGTTGCAAAAGATGAATTTAGTCTCAGACAGATTGCACAGGCATTTGTAGAGCCAGAGCAAGATGAAGAGGATAAGCCATTTTTACCACGTCAGGCAGCAGCAACTAGTGCGGTAAAAACAGGAAAGAGTGGCGTGTTAGTCGTAGGAGTAGAGTCTTTGTTAACTCAACTTGCTCGCTGCTGTCATCCAGCACCTCCTGATGCCATTGCTGGATTTGTAACTAGAGGTCGTGGTGTATCTATTCATCGTAAAAGTTGTCCTTCTTTTAAAGTCATGGAACAAAAAAATCCTGAACGTGTGATTGAAGTGGCTTGGGGAGAGACAGATGAAACAGTGTATCCTGTCAATATTGCTGTAATTGCCTTAGATAGAAATGGCTTGTTACGTGATATATCCGAGATTTTTGCCAAGATGAAACTCAATGTGGTAGGTGTTAATACGCAAAGCAAAGAGTCCAATGCTTATTTAAATTTTACTGTTGAGGTACGCAATGGTGAACAATTGAATAAAGCATTGAAATCTATTCTTGATGTGCACGGTGTTACCAATGCGAGACGTGTTTAATTTACGTTACAATAGCGAATTATCTGAATAAACGATTGTGAGGAGTCTTCTTTAATGGCTAACCTACCAGATGAAAAGGGACATTTTGATCAATATGGCGGGCTTTTTGTAGCTGAAACGCTGATGCATGCTATTGATCAATTGAATAAAGCCTACGAAAAATATCGAAATGACCCAGACTTTATTGCTGAGTTTCAATATGAACTGAAGCATTTTGTTGGTCGACCAAGCCCAATTTATCATGCTAAGCGTTGGTCACAGGAATTAGGTGGTGCACAGATTTGGTTAAAACGTGAAGACTTAAATCATACTGGTGCACATAAAATCAATAACTGTATTGGTCAAATGTTATTGGCTAAACGCATGGGTAAAACACGTATTATTGCAGAGACAGGTGCTGGTATGCATGGTGTGGCTACAGCAACAGTAGCTGCACGCTATGGTCTTGAATGCGTGGTTTATATGGGAGCTGAGGATGTTCGTCGTCAAGCCGCTAATGTGCATCGTATGAAATTACTAGGTGCTACAGTCGTTCCTGTCGTGTCTGGTTCAAAAACGCTAAAAGATGCTTTAAATGATGCTATGCGTGATTGGGTAGCTAATGTTGACAATACATTTTATATTATTGGTACAGTGGCAGGCCCTCATCCATACCCAATGATGGTGCGTGATTTTCAGCAAGTTATTGGGCAAGAATGTATTGAACAAATGCAGGAATATGTTGGTAGACAACCAGATTATGTGGTTGCTTGTGTGGGTGGTGGTTCAAATGCTATGGGCATATTCTATCCCTATATTCCTTATACTGATGTAGCACTACGTGGCGTGGAAGCAGGTGGTGATGGTATTGAAACAGGTAGACACTCAGCCTCTATTAATGCAGGACAAGTTGGTGTGCTACATGGCAATCGTACCTATATTATGCAAAATGAGGATGGGCAAATTCAAGAAACACATTCAATTTCTGCGGGTCTTGACTATCCTGGCGTTGGTCCAGAGCATGCATGGTTAAACGATACTGGACGCGCACAATATAAAGTAATCAATGATGACGAGGCTTTAGAGGCTTTCCAACATTGCTGTCGTTTAGAGGGTATTATTCCTGCCTTGGAGTCTTCTCACGCATTAGCTTATGCAGCAAAATTGGCTCCTACCTTAGATAAAGACAAGATAATTTTAGTGAATTTATCTGGGCGTGGTGATAAAGATATGCATACTGTTGCACAATATCTAAATATGGAATTATAGGGGCAGACGATGTCGAATAAAAGAATAGATGGCGTATTTAAATCACTATCAGGTCGAGCTGCATTAATTCCTTATATCTGCGCCGGTGATCCCAATGCTAAAACCAGTTTAGCTGTAATGCATGCATTAGTGGCAAATGGAGCGGATATTATTGAGTTAGGTATGCCTTTCTCTGATCCAATGGCAGATGGGCCAGTGATTCAATATGCGAGTGAGCGTGCCATTGCTGCAGGGATGACACTAAAAAAAGTATTAGCCATTGTGGCTGATTTTAGAAAGGTAAATACCACTACGCCTGTGGTGTTAATGGGGTATGCCAATCCTGTCGAGGCAATGGGACGTGCAGAGTTTGCTCAAGCATGCGAAAAAGTAGGCGTTGATGGGGTATTGATTGTTGATTATCCACCAGAAGAGTATGACGATTTTGGTGATTTGTTAAAATCAAAAGGTATTGATCCTATTTTCTTGTTAGCCCCAACCTCAACGGATGAACGTATTCAACAAGTAGCAAAAATAGCTAGTGGATATTTGTATTATGTGTCTTTAAGAGGAGTAACAGGCTCCTCAGCACTCAATGTAGCAGAAGTTGAACAACGTGTTCAAACCATTAAGAAATTTGTAGATATTCCTGTTGGTGTTGGTTTTGGCATTTCTGATGCTGAAACGGCTAAAAGAATAGCTAGTGTTGCGGATGCTGTTGTTATAGGTAGTAAATTAGTTGATACAATGCATAAGTCCTTAAATGGTCAAATACCAGAGGGTGTGTCTTCTGTTGTAGAACAAGCAGCAGGAGATTGGATTGCGACTATTGCTGAAGCACTACAAAAATAAAGGATAAAAAATGAGTTGGTTAGATAAAGTTTTCCCTCCTAAAATTAAACGTTCAGAGAACAGTAATCGTCGTGTACCAGAAGGTGTATGGGTAAAATGCCCATCATGTGATACGGCTCTTTATCATGAAGATTTAAGTAAAAATTTAAATGTATGTCCAAATTGTGGTCATCATTTGAGAATTAGCGCCCGTGAGCGAATTAATACATTATTGGACGAAACTGATCGTGTAGAAATTGGTGCGGCTGTTCGCTCTACAGACCCGCTTAAATTCAAAGATTCTCGTAAATACCCAGAACGTATTTCCGAAGCGATGAAAGCGACAGATGAGACAGATGCGTTAGTGGTGATGCAAGGTACAATGGCATCAGTACCAGTAGTCGTTGCTGCATTTGAATTTAACTTTATGGGCGGATCGATGGGGTCTGTTGTTGGTGAACGTTTTGTTAGAGGTGTTAAAGCCGCCATTGATAATCGCACTACATTTATTTGTGTTGCCGCCTCTGGTGGTGCTCGTATGCAAGAGAGCTTGTTTTCATTAATGCAAATGGCTAAGACAAATGCTATGTTGACTCGTCTTTCTGAGAAAGGCTTACCTTTTATCAGTGTCTTGACGGATCCAACAATGGGTGGTGTGTCAGCAAGTTTTGCTTTTATGGGTGATGTTGTCATTGCTGAGCCTAATGCTTTAATTGGCTTTGCGGGCCCTCGCGTTATCGAACAAACAGTGAGAGAGCAATTACCAGAAGGTTTCCAGCGTGCTGAGTTCTTATTAGAAAAAGGCGCAGTGGATATGGTGGTAAAACGTAAAGATATGAAAGAAGAAATTGTGCGTATTGTTACTTTACTGATGAAAAAAGCATCGGAAAGTGTTGATCATTCATAAACGCTTTAGTAGCAATATACACACCAACATTACTAAAAAAGAGTTGTTAGCCAATCTAGGGTCGGGCTTATTACCCGACTTTTTTGTGTGAAGCGTAATGAATAGACTATTTGAATGGTTTGAGAACCGTATTAATCCATATCCTGAGACAGATCCAGTACCGCCGAAAAAGGGCTTGTTACCTTTTATTTTTTCAGGCTTAGATGGGTTAAAAATATATTTATTTTTTCTCGTCATTTTAACGGCTGGTGTGGGTGTTTTTGAGGCCGTCTTATTCAAGTTTGTCGGCTCATTAGTGGATTGGATGGGTAAATACAATGTCCATGAGCTTTGGACAGAAAAGTCAGGAGCTATTATTACGATGCTCATATTGGTTATGATTTTTCCACTATGGGTATCATTGCAGTGTGGTATACGTTTTCAGACATTACAAGGTATTTTTCCTATGCGCCTACGATGGAATTACCATCGGTTAATGCTAAGTCAAAGTCTTGCTTTTTACCAAGATGAGTTTGCAGGACGAGTATCAGCAAAAGTTATGCAAACCGCCTTGGCAGTACGCGATACAGTCATGTCTATCTGCGATATGATGGTTTATATTGTTGTTTATTTTACTACTGTCGGGGTGATTTTATTCCAGTTTGATGGTTGGTTAATGCTACCTTTCGTTATCTGGATTTTATTTTTTATCATCTCCTTAATTTGGTTTGTTCCAAGGCTTGGTAAAACAGCAAGAGCACAAGCTGATGCACGTAGTTTAATGACGGGGCGTATCACAGATGCTTATGCCAATATCCAAACAGTTAAATTATTTTCATATGATAAGCGTGAAGCTCGTTATGCGAAATCAGCTATGCAAGATTTTATGCAAACCGTGCATAAACAAATGCGTTTAGTATCGTTGATGGAAACGGTGAGTCAAACTATTAATATGTTGTTATTGGCAGGTATTGCTGGTATTGGTCTTTGGTTGTGGATGAATAATCAAGTGACTGTCGGTGCGATTGCTGCTGCTACGGCAATGGCTTTAAGAGTACATGGTTTATCTCATTGGATGATGTGGGAGTCCGCACGGCTATTTGAAAATATTGGCACTGTTCAAGACGGGATGATTTCTTTAAGTAAACCTCGCAAAGTACTTGATATCCCTAATGCCATTCCTTTAGAGGTGAGTAAAGGCGACATTGTGTTTGAGCATGTGAATTTTTCGTATAGCGAGAATAAACAATTACTACAAGACTTTAATTTACATATTAAAGCAGGTGAGAAAGTTGGTTTGGTTGGTAGAAGTGGGGCAGGGAAATCAACGCTCACTAATCTACTGCTACGGTTTTATGATATTGATAGTGGAGCTATTCGTATTGATGGTCAAGATATCAAAACTGTACAGCAGGAAAGTTTACGTCGACATATTGGTTTAGTGACACAAGATACCTCGTTGCTTCATCGTTCTGTCCGTGAAAATATCAAATATGGATGTATGGATGCAACGGATGAAGAGATGATTGATGCGGCTAAGCGTGCACAGGCAGCAGAATTCATACCTGAATTATTAGATTCAAAAGGGCGTAGAGGTTATGATGCTTATGTCGGTGAGCGTGGTGTTAAATTATCGGGGGGACAGAGACAACGTATTGCCATTGCTCGAGTAATGTTAAAAGATGCGCCTATCCTAATCCTTGATGAAGCAACCAGTGCTTTAGACTCAGAAGTTGAAATTGCGATTCAAGATAGTTTAAGTTTATTGATGGAAAATAAAACAGTGATTGCCATTGCCCATCGGTTATCTACGATTGCAGCGATGGATCGTTTGATTGTATTAGATAAGGGGCAAATTGTTGAGCAAGGGACACACCAAGAACTTCTTGCCTTAAATGGTGTCTATGCTCGCTTGTGGAATCACCAAAGTGGTGGATTCTTGAAGCTAGATTAATTAAGTGTTGTCTTAAATAGTAAGATGGTGTTCTGTTCAAAAGGATTATTAATAACCTTGGAAAAATTGCCATAGGCGTTGACTTAACCATCCCAAACGAGAGGGAAATGTGCCCTGAGAAAAACCTACATGACCACCATGTTCAGGCTGATGTAAGGTAACAACGTCAGATACCTGCTCAATGGTTGGTAAACTTTCTCTAGGAATAAAAGGATCGTTTTTAGCATTAAGGATTAATGTAGGTACAAGGATATGAATCAAATCAGGTTTTGAAGAGCATTTTTTCCAGTAGTCTTCCGCATTTCTAAAGCCATGAATAGGACCTGTGTAAATATCATCAAAATCTTTCAATGTTTTAGCCTTTGCTAAACGAGTGATCTCAATCGAGCCAGGAAATGCCTTATGTTTTTGCTGCATTTTTTTCTTCATAGTGGTCAGAAAATAAGGCGTATAGACATATTTACCAAAGAACCCTTTGCCCAACTGTAATCCTGTTGCGTACAAATCTGTTGGAGCAGAAATACTAGCAATTGCGTTAAACGATGCTAATTCAGCACCTCTAGCACCAGCATATTTTAGTAATACATTTCCTCCCATAGAAAACCCAGCAGCATACCATTGAGCATGTGGTAAGCGATTTTTTACGGCTTGCATAACAGTTTCTACATCTTGGATATCACCTGAAAAATAAGAGCGTGCTAAGAGGTTGGCTTCGCCCGAACAGCCACGAAAATGAGCGACTACAACAGCCCATCCTAGAGCTCGAAAATCATGACAAATGGACTGTGCATAGTGGCTTTGGCTTGAACCCTCTAACCCATGAAAAAAGAGCAATGCCTTGCCAGTAAAGTGTGGGATAGCGGGAGCGGGAGCATCTAGATAGTCTTGGTTAGCGGTATGAGGGATATGCCAATCTAAATCAATAAAATCTTGGTCGGGGGTACGAATGCGCTCGCGAGCAAATGTTATTTTGGCGTATGTAGCAAATTTTGAGCCGATAATAGTTTGACTTTGTCCTTCTGGTAACCAAAAAGGATGATTAAACTCAGACGTATCTAGTTGTCCTGACATGGATTAGTGACCTGTAATTTTTTCACCTGCTTTTAGTACATATTTGCTAGAGCAGTATGGACAGGTTGCTGTATGATCCTCAGAGTGAGTGATATCTAGGAAAACTCTAGGATGCATGCTCCATCTTGGTGAATTAGGACCAGGACAATATAAAGGTAAATCTTTGGCAGTAACTTCAATAGGTTCAATAGTTGGTTTGTTTTCCATTTTTTCTCCATTGAAAAGAAAAATGTCGTTAAAAATAATAAGGTCTAGGAGCCAATTCAAGTCTCACATAATGACCCGTTTCTCGTTAAATACTGACGGTATTGTACAAGAAATTACAGCGGATTAAGTAAGTTTATGGATAAAGTTTCTGTCTTATTGTTATAAATGTAAATCAGACAAATTATTTTGGTCAATCAGTAGAATGCAAGAACATGCAACTATGACAAGGAGTAAAATGATAGATTAACCCTTAGTTGAGTAATGTATGATTGATAATGAGCAGATAAGTAGTTTCGCCGAGTTTGGATTGCATCCAGATATTTTAAAAGCAATTGAACTTAGTGGATATACCAAACCCACCCCGATTCAAGCGAGAGCTATTGGTCCAGTTATGGATGGATTAGACGTAATGGGTGCTGCTCAGACAGGGACGGGTAAAACAGCGGCATTTACTTTGCCAGTATTGCATCGTATGATGCCTTTTGCTAGCACAAGTACTTCGCCAGCGAAGCACCCTGTACGAGCCCTTATTCTCACCCCAACACGAGAGTTAGCTAATCAGGTTGCAGAGAATGTCAAACGGTACTCAGAAATATCACCACTACGTGCTAGTGTGGTTTACGGTGGTGTCGATATTAATCCTCAGAAAGCAGAGTTACGTCGAGGATGTGAAATTCTCATTGCTACGCCAGGACGCTTACTTGACCATCTTGAGCAAAAGACGGTGTCTTTGAACCAAGTTAGTGTATTGGTATTGGACGAAGCCGATAGAATGCTAGATATGGGTTTTATGCCTGACCTAGAGCGTATTCTGAAACAGTTGCCTGCACAACGTCAGAGTTTATTATTTTCAGCCACCTTTAGCCCTGAGATTCGTCAATTGGGACGTACCTTTCTAAAAGACCCTGTTGAAATTAGTGTGGCGGCGAACAATGCTACAGCATCAACAGTAACACAGCTTGCTTATCATGTAGCGCCAGCACAGAAAAAAGCGGCGTTGTTGTTTTTATTAAAAACACGGAATCTTGCACAGGTAATTGTATTTGCCAATACTAAAATTGCGGCATCTCAGATTGCACGTGATTTGAATAAAGAAGGTATTAAAGCAGAGTCCATTCATGGTGATAAATCCCAGATTGAACGTACACGGACTTTAGATGCGTTTAAAGAAGGTAAAGTAGATGTTTTAGTGGCAACTGATGTTGCTGCACGTGGGTTGGATGTGGCTGGTTTAGATGGTGTGATTAATTTTGATCTACCATACAATGCTGAAGACTATGTGCATAGGATTGGTAGAACAGGGCGTGCGGGAGCTTCTGGTACAGCAATTGCTTTTTATTCTGATGAGGATGATAAATTACTCAATGATATTCAGCAATTAATTAAAACAGATATTCCTAAAGAGAATCTTGTTATTCCAAGCATTTTCCTAGATAGATTTCAATTTCAGTCACGTAAAAAAGATTATTACACATCGTCTGAGAAATCTAATTTACCCCCAATAGATGCTTTCTTTTATCGCCCATATGACCCAGAAGAAGACAAAGACGTTATTTTAGCGGCTGTTGAAAAAAGAGATTATCCAGAAATACAAACCGCTCCGCTGGCTGTCTTATTAGGTGGCAGACCTAAAGGATATAAAAAATAGGTGGTAGAGTGTTGACCTATTATGGGTAGATAATCTTCTCACTTAGTTAAAAAGTCAGCGAGATTAATTGCTTAATAGTTCATATAAATTATTTGGACCATCTTGGATAGGTGTTATTTTTTGCTCAAGAATATCTTTTTGTATAGAGCGGATTAGTCGTTCTAAGTGTTGGATATGCGGTAGCATTGTTCCAAAAAAATAATTTTGCTGAGATTGCTGAATGAGAATAGTAGGGAAGTTTTCAACATCTAAGTCATCTAATAACTCTGGATTGTCTTCAATATCTATCCAAATAAATGTATATTCAGGAAATTGCTCACTTAATGATTTAAAATCATTAGCATACGTTTTACAAGTTCCACACCATTGTGCGCAATAGCAAGCAATAGTCAAGCCAGTCGCTTTTTTGAGAAGGTTTTTGACAGTTGTAATGTCTTCATTCACATTGGTAATAAGCATAGTGAAGTAGTACTCATTGAGCTTTATAATTAAAACATAGTCAAGTATAAAAGTATTTCTCATGTTTGGAGATAAAAATGCCATCACAAGTAAAAATCGGCTTAATTGTTGTCGGAGATGAAATTTTATCGGGTCGCCGTAAAGATGCTCACTTAGAAAAAGTGATTGCGTTATTGAATGAAAGAGGATTGAGTTTATCTTGGGCACATTTTGTCCCTGATGATTTAGATAGTCTAGTCAAAGAGTATCAGCAATCTTTTGCTAGTGGTGATATTGTTTTTTCTAGTGGCGGAATTGGATCCACGCCTGATGATAAAACTCGTGATGCAGCAGGTCTAGCATTAGGCTTGCCCTTACATTTACATCCTGAGGCAGCAGCACTGATTACGGAACGCACGCAACGAATGGCAACTGAAGGGTCAGCTTCTGCTGATATGGGTACTCCAGAAAATCAGCGTCGTTTGGCGATGGGACTTTTTCCTGAAGGCTCTGAAATTGTGCCCAATCCATTTAATCAGATCCCTGGTTTTTTTATCAAAAATCATACTTTTGTACCTGGGTTTCCTGAAATGGCGTGGCCTATGATTGAATGGACATTGGATACTCGTTATAAGCATTTACATCATATCGAAGAAGAACAGTCGTATTCGGTGATTATCCATACGCTACCAGAATCTAGAATTACCCCCGCTTTAGAATTTATTGAAAATAAATGGCCAGGTATTCGTACATTTAGTTTGCCGACAGTATCAAGAGAAGGTAAACCAGCCTTTATTGATTTAGGGGTTAAAGGAAAAAATACGGCTGACTTAAAAGAAGCTTATGATTATTTGCGTGGAGCTATTTTAAGAGTAGGTGGGCATTTTATGGATAAACCTGAGTAATTTAGTGACTTACTATTGTTGCTATATTGCAATCGTCCTAATCAGTGAAATAAGGATTAATCACACGATAAGTGCTTGACTATGAGCCAACAAAAAATTAAATCAAGAGTACGCTTAAGTACGAAAACTGCTCCACCAGCCAATAAAGTATCAGCACAGGTATTTGAACGTGCTTATACGATTTTAAATTTATTGGCGGCTACACCACAACCTTTAAGCTTAAAGGAAATTGCTGAGAGTTGCCAGTTGCACACGTCTACTGCACATCGTATTTTAGGTGATTTATGTATAGGTGGGGTACTGGAGCATTTGGATAATGGGAAATATCAATTGGGATTGCGCTTATTAGAATTAGGTGCCATTGTTAAAGATCGCTTAAATATTCGCCAAGTAGCTGCTCCTATGATGCAGTGGTTACACGAGCAAACACAGCAAACGATTAATTTATCAGTACGGCAAGGTGATGAGATTGTTTATATAGAGCGGACAGAAAGTGCTCGCTCTGGTATGCATGTATTACGACCAATAGGCGGAAGGGCATTGCTTCATTTAACATCTGTGGGTAAATTATATTTAGCGGCAGCTGATCCACGCCTTATTGAGTCCTATGCTTTAAGAACAGGCTTGCCAGGCAAAACAAAAAATAGTCTAGCAGCTATTGAGGATTTACAAAAAGATTTAAAATTTGTGCATCAATACGGCTATGCTCGTGACAATGAAGAGCTTGAGTTGGGGGTACGATGTATTGCAGCTGCCATTTATGATTATTCAGGTAATCTTGTCGCAGGGCTATCAATTTCTGCACCTGTAGAGCGTATGCAAGATAGCTGGGCAAGCCTGTTGATGCAAGCAGCCGCTTCTATTTCCACTTCGTTAGGTTACGGAAAAAGATAAGTTTAATAAAATCAATAAGATAGCTTTTAGTTGTTTTTTTGTGCAATGCAATAAAAAGAGTTGAAAAAATAATATATGTGAGTATAATAGTATTTGTGCAACGCAGCATAGGTTGCTTTTTATCAAACATCTAGGAGAATATTATGTCAGTAGTACCTCAACAGTTATTAGATCAACAAAAAGCAGCAGTTAATAACATTGTTGCTGCTCAAAATGTTTTATTTGGTGGTTTTGAACAATTAGTTGACTTGAATTTGAAGGTTATTAAAGCAGCATTAGGTGATGTAGCTGAGACTTCTCAACAAGCAACTTCAGTAAAAGAACCTCAAGAGCTTTTTGCATTAGTGAGTGGTTTAGCTCAACCTACAGCAGAAAAAGCAGCTGCTTACTCTAAAAATGTTTACGATATCGTTTCTCAAGTTAGCAATGAATTATTAAAACTTTCTGAAACACAAGTAGCAGAAGTTCAAAAAAATCTTTCAGAATCAATTGATCAAATCGCTAAAAATGCGCCTACAGGTTCTGAATCAGCAGTAGCTTTATTAAAATCAACATTAGCATCTGCTAACAATGCGTATGATTCGTTAAACAAAGCCGCTAAACAGGCGGTTGAAGTAGCAGAGAACAATTTAGCTGCAGCAACTAAAGCAACTGTACAAGCGACAGAACAAGCAACTAAAGCTGCTACACAAGCAGCATCAGCAGTTCGTTCACGTAAAGCTTAAGCTTACTTAGCTCTGCTAACAGATGCTGTTTGTTGTATAAAAAACAGCATTAAATAAAGAAAAAGCCAAACTGTAAAATTAGTTTGGCTTTTTGCTTTTATAAGAGAATTCGAGAAAAGCAGAGCAATATTAAAAACAAAATTATTCAGATTATGGATAACTTTTATTTTTAATATTGCTATGCAGGTTTGTAGCTTTAAGAGGCTAAGGCATCAGCGCATTCTTTGACCAAAGCAGGACCTTTGTAAATAAGGCCTGTATAAAGTTGAATAGCATTTGCACCGGCTAGGATTTTCTCTTTAGCTTGTTTACCACTCAAAATACCTCCTACACCAATAATAGCTATTTCAGAGCTAAGATGCTGACGTAATTTACGAATGACATTTAACGAAAGTTCATGAACAGCAGGCCCTGATAGGCCACCAGTTTCATTGGCATGTTCTAAACCATTGACATAGTCACGAGAAAGCGTGGTATTGGTAGCAATGATTCCATCCATTTTATGAGCTTGTACAAGTTGGGCAATAGAAATAATTTGATTATCATCTAAATCAGGCGCAATTTTAATGGCAATAGGGATATAGCGCTGGTGATTATCAGTTAATTCAAGACGTTTATTTTGTAATTGTCCTAGTAATGCATTTAATTCATCTTCACCTTGCAAGGCACGTAAGTTTTTAGTATTTGGTGAAGAAATATTAATAGTGATGTAGTCAGCGTAAGGATAGACTCCTTCTAACCCTTTGAGGTAATCACTAGTGGCATTTTCAATAGGGGTATCGGCATTTTTGCCTAAGTTTAAACCTAAAATTCCACCATTTTTTCTAAACGAACTTTCTTGTACGTTTTTCAGGAAAATATCTAAACCATGATTATTGAATCCCATACGATTAATAAGTGATTGCTTTTCAGGAATTCTAAACATAC
Organism: Pelistega sp. MC2; assembly: GCF_900099475.1. Taxonomy (NCBI): domain Bacteria; kingdom Pseudomonadati; phylum Pseudomonadota; class Betaproteobacteria; order Burkholderiales; family Alcaligenaceae; genus Pelistega; species Pelistega sp. MC2. The sequence continues at coordinate 513,586 of NZ_LT628275.1, forward strand.
GTGGCTTAGGGTTACCTGCTTGCGGACGAGGTGTTACGGTTCCTACTTCTACAAAACCAAAACCAAAACTAGCTAAGGCATCAATAAATTCTCCATTCTTATCTAAACCGGCGGCTAAACCTATAGGATTGCGCACAGTCAAACCCATTAACTGAATAGGATTATCGTTAATCTGATTGCTGATGAATGGTTTGAGTAATGGATTTTGATAATATTTTTTTAATGTTGCTAAGACGTTTTCATGGGCTGTTTCTGCGTCCATGCGAAATAGTAATGGTTTGATAAGTGGATAAGGATTAAATAGGCTAGACATGGTTGGATAGCAAATAGGTATAGAGAGGATGGGTTATGTAAGTAATAAACTAAACTTGTAGAGTAGATTATAAGCTATTAGCCATATTTGGTTGTTTAGATAACCACTGTCCATGCCAATTATACTCAAGAGGTGCAAATTTATTTTTGTAGTTCATTTTAGGGCTATTCTTAACCCAATACCCTAAATATAAATAAGGAAGTTGCCACTGCTGGCATAGCTGAGAAAGATAAAGAATGGCATAAGTACCTAGACTACCCTGATACTCTGTATCATAAAATGTATAGACAGCAGATAACCCATCCGTTAAATAATCAAAAATACATACCATACGTAGCACGTTATCACTTGATCGAAATTCAATAAAGCGAGTATCAACATAGGAACGGATTAAAAAGTTTTCATAATCTGCTTTATTAGTGGGTTCGTAGGTTTCTGGGTGTCGGGTTTGCTGATAATGCTTATACAACTCAAAATGCTCATTACTATAGCTTGGTGAGTGAATAAGTTTTGCGGTTAACTCTTGTTGATGACGCTTATATAAACGACGTTGGGTTTTATTTGCAACAAATTCAGTGGTGCGCAATCTGACAGAGATACAGGCTTGGCAATTATCGCAACGAGGACGATAGACTTGTTCTCCACTACGGCGAAAATTTTGCTGAATTAATTGTGCATAAATAGTCGTATTAACCAAATGACTTGGAACGACTACTTGCGAGCGAGCTTGCTGTTCAGGAAGATAGCTACAAGGATAGGGTGCAGATAAATACAAGCCAAAAGTGATTTCTGTTTCAGACATATTATGTGATGATATCGAAAGATTGTTTGCCTATTTGCCAAATAATTTTTTCTTGAGGTGTATGTATTCTTAGATGCTCAGAAAAAAGTTGTCGTGAAATACATGCTCCTCCCATACTTGTTAAATGAGCAGTTTCTTGTTGGCAGTCAATTAAAAAAACATCTTGTTTTGCGAGGTAATTCATTAAAAAAATTAAGGCTAGTTTAGATGCATTACTTAGATGAGAAAACATAGATTCACCAAAAAACATTTTTCCCAAACTAACACCATAAAGTCCACCGACTAGTTGCTTGTCATACCATGTTTCCACTGAGTGAGCATAACCTTTTTGGTGTAAATGACTATAGGCTTGAATAATGTCTTCAGCGATCCATGTTCCTGTTTGATCGTGACGAGGGGTAGCAGCGCAAGAGCGCATTACTTTTTCAAAAGCAGTATCAATTCTAATTTCCCAAGGTGAGTTTGGGTCTCGTTTAATTTTTTTGATAAGCTTGTGCATACTGTGTGATACATTGAGGTGCTGAAATTGCAGAACCATTCGTAAAGAGGGGGACCACCATAGCAATGGTTCATCAGGATTGCACCAAGGAAAAATACCATGAGCATAGGCATTGAGCAAACGCTGAAAGCTTAGGTCGCCTCCCCATGCTAATAAGCCATCGGGATCAGTTAAGGCTGACTCTACATCTGGAAAAGCAATACTGGGACCAAGCTGGGGTAGAAAGATATTACTCATGACGATATTTTTTCAAATGACTAGTTAATTTAACGCAAATTGATATTAAAAACTCTATTTTTCATCATTTTGGCGGAATGTGAAAGAGAATCTGTCCTTTGGGTAGATGACATTTTTTCTTATTGAAGAATAAAAGAAGAGGTGGCTGCAAAGTATCTATGTAGGCTTCGATATAAAGTCGCATAGATACTTTAACAGATTTATCGGATATTGGGACTTTTACTAATTATTAGTTAGTACATCAATTTCAAGTACAGAAGCATATATTCCTCCTACATGGACATGATTAGTCGCAATTTGTTTTCTTCTTGCTTGTCCCTCTGGTTCTCCACTATTAGGATTGCAATCAAAATGTGGGAAGTTACTGCCAGCGATATCTAAACGCAAACGATGGCCTTTTTTAAAGATATTACATGTTTCAAAAGGCTCTATCGTTAGTTGAATAATTTGTCCCTTTTCTAGCCAAGACGCTTCTGTCCAGCTTTTATGATAACGAGCCCGAAAAATACCATCAGTGATATTCATGGCATAGCCTTGAGGATAGTCTTCACTTGGAGGGTAAACGTCCACAAGCTTTGCCGTAAAATCTGTATCAGGGCAATCGCTATCAACCCATAGTTTAATTTTTACTTTACCTGCTACGATAAGGTCTTCTTTAAGAGGCTCTGTCTGGAAAACAAGAATATCTGCTCGAGCTGCCAGAGGCATATTACTGCCATCAGTCCCAAAAAACTCTGCTGATTCCCGTTGATCAAATGCTCCACCAGCAAAAATAGGTAGCCCAGAAGTGATAGATCCTCCAATGGTTGGTACTGGATGATGAGGATTAGATTGAAAACTTAGTGCTCCAGAGGAAGATTGTGCTTGGCTTAATGACATATTGTCATGTAAGAACCATTGTTGTGTAGATGTACCTGTTAGAGGCCAGCAATTGCTGTGTATCCAATATCCTCCGTGTTCAATACGTCCTTCTGCATTACGCTTACCACTACCTCCACCCATAATGAAGAGTGAAACAGAATCTTTTTGTGTTGTCGAAGCATGTTCTTTTAAGTGTTGATTAAACCAATCTAATCGGCAAGTCAACCAGTTGTCACTCACATTTTTATCAAAAGAAGCTTGATAGCCAAATTCTGCATTACCACTGTATGTAGTATTACGATCGCCATGCAACCATGGTCCCATAATGAGACGTTGTGGCGCTTTTCGGTCTTTTGCTTTAAAGGCATTAAAGTTAGCTAATGTGGAAGGAACATAGGCATCGTACCAGCTAGACATAAAAAGTACGGGGATATCCGGTAATGTATCGTAGTATCCTTCGGCATAGATACCAAGCTGTTTCCAAAAGTCAGTAAAAAATCCTTCTTGCCATTGTTCGAATAAATAGTTTTCATATTCAGGGTGATGACGTAGTGGTGAATGGCCAGGTTGCCATGGCATTTTGGCAAACCAGTCATGAATGTTTTCTTGTGACAGAGCTGTTTTGGTAATGGATGATTGTTGTGCAAGAGGGCTTAATTGAGCTTGTTTAAATGCCCAAGTTGCTTGTTTAAGTTCAAAAGCACCTCCTTGTCTAGCGCCGCAGCGAAAAGCATTATGAAAGCCACCTGAATCTAAAACCATCGTTTTTAAACCAGGGGGATTTAAACAAGCGGCAGCCATCTGTGTATGAGCGGCATATGATAATCCCATGCTACCGATACTGCCATTACACCATGGTTGTTGAAGAATCCATGTATATGTATCAAAACCATCTTGTCCTTCATTGATGTATTTGATGAATTCTCCCTCAGATTGGTAGCGTCCTCTACAATCTTGAAAAATGACTACGAATCCTTGTCGACAAAATAGGGTAGCCATTTCTTCACGACTAATTTTGTGTCCATCCAGATTAATTTCTGATCGTGAATGGGCATTTTTATTATAAGGTGTACGTTCAATAATGACAGGCCATGCCTTTTCTGCACTAGTTGGGAGATAAATATCCGTCGCTAAACGAATACCATCACGCATACTAATCATCTGATTTTTAATTAATTTATATGAGTCTAGTTGCATATTTTTAGAGAGAGGTTATTTAAATAATTAAATAACCCTTTTATAGTGAAAAAATTAATAACCGATGCTCACTGCAATTGATAATAAGGCAATTGCAGCAATAGCTAGAATAATAACTAGAGGCCACACATAACGAGCCCATTGTCCCCATCCAATTTCAGCCGTAGCAAGAAAAATTAATAATCCTGTTGATGTCGGTGTGAAGACATTTGTAAGACCATTACCCATTAAGAAAGCTAGCACGGTTGTTTGTGCCGATACGCCAGATAGCTGACCAACAGGTCCCATAATTGGCATGGTCACAGCGGCTTGTCCAGAAGTGGAGGGGATAGCCAAATCTAGTAATAATTGAGATAAAAACATGCTATATGCCGAGACATAGGAGTTAGACTCTCCCACAAAAGATACGAAATGGTAAATAATCGTATCCATGATTTTACCCTTTTCAAGTACTATGGCCACTGCTGTAGCCAAGCCAATCAGTATTGCGGCAATAAGAACTTTTTTCATTCCACTAATAAAAGCATCTGCTGCTTCACTAGGACTGAAGCGAGCGATAGCCGCGAAAATAATGCTTAGAAACAGGTAATAAGCAGATAAAGAGCTACTTTTCCATTTCCATGTGTGAGCAGCGTACACAAGAAAAATAATACCAATGATCAGTACTAACACCATTAGGAAATGCTGTTTTGAAAGAGGCTTGCTATCAAAAGTGATTGTTTGTGTCGAAACCCCTCCAGCAATTTCTTGGCGTACACGCCAGAATAAGAAGATAATACATAGGGTCATCATAACAACGTAGGTAAGTATCCGCATATTTAACCCACTGAAAACAGGCAGACCAAGTAGTGGTTGTGCAACAGAAAGGGCATAAGGGTTTGTGATAGAAGCTAGATAACCTACTTTGACAGCAAGAGTTACAATGGCTAGACCAAGTATTCGGCTAAAACCTAAACGAGTTGTTAATGCAATTACCATAGGAATCACTAAGAGATATTCTTTAGCTAACCCCATAAAGGTACTACCAGCAGAGAAAATTAACATTAAGACAGGAATCAGGATATATATATTCCCTCTAGTTAGCCCTAATGCACGCTCCAACCCCGCCTCAATAGCACCACTCTTATTCAGAATACCAAACATTCCACCAATAAAAAGTACCATGAAAATCAGACCACTTTGCTTCGCTATTCCTTCAGGTATGGCTTCTAGCATTTCTGCGATACCAACAGGACTTGCTTGCTCTTTGGAGACTGTGGTGAATGTTGAAGAAATAATATTGCTAGCTTGTATGGGTTTATCAATTTGTGTGTAGCTACCAGGAACAACCAGTTTATCTTTCATTTGGTATTGACCAGATGGAAGTAAAAAGGTAAGTAGCGTGGCTAATATAACAATACTAAGCATCACAATCATAGGATTGGTTGTTTTTTTGCTTTTTTGGGGGACGACATCTGTCATGAAAATCTCCTACATTATGTGAGATACTGGCATTTTTAGGGATTCAGTCCACCTAGACGAATAAAACATTCGTTAGAGACTTCTTGTAAACGTTGTAAAATTTGTTGGATTCTTTCTTCAGGCATACGATTAATTGGTGCACTTAAACTTAGGCAAGCAATGCATTCTTTTTTCATATCATAGAGAGGAAGAGCAATGGCACAAACACCCTCTGTTAGTTCACCTTTAGACACATAAAAACCTTGATGTTTTATTTGTGTAATATGTTCCTTGAGTATGGCTACTTGTGTGGGTGTCTTTGTACTAAGAAATTCAAGTTGAATGGGAGTAGGTGCAAAAGCAAGAAGAATTTTCCCAGCAGCTCCAGCACCCAATAAACGGCGATTGCCAATTTCACTACGAACTTGCAAAGGTTGAGAGGAGACTCTTCTCCAAACTTGGACTATTTCTAAATTTTCACGAATACGGATTTGTAAATTTTCATTAAACTCGTTAACAAGAGGATCTATTACAGCTTCTGCAATTGTTAGCCAATGTGAATGTGATTTAGCGAGTTGGCCTAGTACAAGTAGCTCATGTCCTAATCGATATGAAAAGTCTGTTTGCTGTACAACATAATTATGCTCCTCAAGTGTACATAGCATACGATAGGCTCGTGACTTATTAAGCTGACTTAACCGAGCAAGTTCACTCAATCCTGTATTAGGATTCTCAGCAATGATTTGTAAGAGGTTTAATGCTTGTGCAAGGCTATCAATAGTATTTTTCATTGGTTTATTAGTCGAACCATTGGTTTGTTATTTAAAAATAATTCTAGAGTAATTTTTTTTAAAAGGGTTAATTATTTTGTTTATTAGGGTAAATACCTAAGCTTAATGTTGAAACTAGTTTGATGGTTATGGTAGTAGATTTGATTGTAGTTATAATCGCTATAGTTCTAAACAAATAACAATGTTAATGCTTTTAATATGATGAGTAAGTGGATGAGATTAGTCCAAAATAATATGATGCGTTTTAAAGCTGATATTTTTTTGTCGATGTTCAATATATGTTTTTAAGGTCGCTTGAACGGTAGTAAACGCAATTTGTTGCCAAGGAATATCATCCATATCAAATAGGGCTACTTCTAATGATTCTTCACCCGGCTCAAATTCTAAGCTAGTTAGCTCTGCGAGATAATACATATGAACTTGGCTAACTCTAGGAACATCAATGACGGTAAAAAGCTGCCCTAATTGAATTTTTGCTCCTGCTTCTTCTAGTGTTTCGCGACAAGCACCTTGTGCGGTGGTTTCACTGAGCTCCATAAAACCAGCAGGTAACGTCCACTTATTGTATTGTGGCTCAATGGCACGTTTACATAACAAAATCTTATTTTGATAATAGGGAAGTGTTCCAGCAACAATTAAAGGATTGCGATAATGGACGGCACCGCAATTCTCACAACAATCACGCTCACGGTTATCCATAGGTGGACACATTCTCGTTAATTTACTGCCACATTGTGTACAAAATGATTGTTTAATGGGAGCAGGAAAATAGAAAGAGGCATCTTTTGCTGACATGGTTGGCTCTTAAAGTCTCATAATTTTAAATCTATATTATCCAACTATTGTAGCTGAAAGATAGCGGTGTATTTAAAAATCAATACCAAGAAATACAAAGCAGTTATATTTATAAGTGGTCGTTTAGGCTGTTTATGGTCTTGTTATTGCGTTTCTTAAATGAATCTATGGGAAAGAAGAAATTAGCAACTTATTAAAAATTGAATCAAGACTCTTTAAAAGCTTTTGTTGTCTCACTTTAATGTTGAGTTAGTTGTCTTGGTAAGGGCTAAATAAAAATAACAATTATTCTTGTCACATAAAATAATATTGAAATATATTAGCGATTATACTGGTCACTGCTATCTCATTTTTTAGGAGAAATGACGTCAGTAAACCTAATTTTATGAGGATTTGGAATCTCTTTCCTAATCATATGAAATATCCAACGATGAAGGATTTATTTACTTGGCAGGGTGGGACAAGTAAATAAATATTTATGCAAGAGGTTTTGGTCCAAACGGTAACACTTATGTCAGTCGATTGAGTATTGCCTTTAATACGCACTCAAAAAAGTATATTTTTGAGTTTAACTAGGGAAAAATCATGTTAAAAAAAACTATCATCACGCTAATTTTGAGTCTCCCTTTAAGTGTCTGGGCACAACCTAAGGGAGGAGCTATTGCTCAACAAGAGCTTATCCATGATTTAAATGCTTTAGCTAATGCGTCTTGCCTTATAAGACAGAAGGATGCTTACTTGCAGAATGCTGGGTATATCTGGGCAAACTCACTTGCAGAGGGAAATATGGAGTTTAATCTTGAGACTGTTATTTTGCCAATGAAAGCCACTATTGAAAAGGCAATTGCTAATACACCTATGTATTCCGTTCCTTCTGAGCAGCCACCGCTTAAAAGTCAGGCCTTACCAATTGCTTATTGTTTTGATGTTATTCATCAACCTAATGTTCAAGCGTTAATTCGAGAGTTAAGTAAAAAGTATAGTCGATTAGGTAAAAAACCAAATTAATATAGTGTTAATCATTAAAACTTAACCGTCTAAAAAGGCTGTTTTTTATATAAACTTTACGTGAAACACATTAACTCAAAATTGGTGCTCGCACGTTAAAGGCGGTTGATGGTTCTCGCATTATATAAAACCAAGCAACCCAACTGTGCGTACACAAAAAAGCATATTTTTTGAGTTTAACTAGGGAAAAATCATGTTGAAAAAAACTATCGTTACGCTAATATTAAGTCTGCCTTTAAGCGTTTGGGCACAACCCACGAGTGATATTGCTACTCAACAAGATCTCATCAATGATTTAAATGCATTTGCTAATGCATCTTGTCTTGCTCAACAGAAAGACCCCTACTTGCAGAAGACTGGATATGCGTGGGCAAATGCTCTTGTCCAAAAAAACATTGAATTTAGTCTTGAAGAAGTTATGTTGCCAATGCAAAAGGCAATTAAAAAAGCGATTGCTCACACGACTATGTATACTATTCGTGATGAAAGAGCCCCAATGGATGGCTTGGAATTACCAATTGCTTATTGCTTTAAAATAATACAGCAGACGGGTATTCAAACCTTAATTCAAAACATAAGTAAAAAGAATAGTCGTTCAGGCAAAAAATGAATCAGAGAGTTTGTCACTCTTGTTGTTAATGCTACGGGAACTCTAAAGTTTTTCCTATTTTTGATTTATGGATAGTTTGTGAGATTTTAACTGTTTAATTAGTTTTTATTATAAATAATTGATAGGATCAAGCGTGTGCAATAATGGGGGGAATTTAAAGAAATCGATTAGTGGTCGGGACAGTAAGATTCGAACTTACGACCCTCTGGTCCCAAACCAGATGCGCTACCAGGCTGCGCTATGCCCCGACGACTATTTTGATTGGCGGAAGCTGTGAGATTCGAACTCACGGAGGGCTACAAACCCTCGCCGGTTTTCAAGACCGGTGCATTCAACCGCTCTGCCAAGCTTCCATCACGCAACAATACTCCAAAGAGTGGTGCACTCGGCCGGAATCGAACCGGCACGGGCGCAATGCCCGAGAGATTTTAAGTCTCTTGTGTCTACCTATTTCACCACGAGTGCGTTGTGTGAAGAATATAACTATACGCTGATTACTAAATTATGTCTAGTTTTTTATCAAAATGCATAAACAAGAATAATTATTTGTTGTGAAATTAACACAAAAAAGCTTGCGAATGGCTAAGACTTTTGTATAAGAAGGAGGCCTTAACAATCATTTTTTATTTAGTGTCATAAAAATATGTCCATGTATTTCAAGAATATTGAATATGATTGAGTTATCACCGACAATCCATACATAAGGTATAACGCCTGTATTTTCATCTTATTTAGGAGTTAGGTGAAATGAAACGTCTATTTTTGGTGATATTAGCCTCAGTGAGTTTATCAGCTTGTGTGGTAAATCGTGATGGTTATGGTGCATATTCAGATGATGTTGTGTATAGTACCGGTGGAGCTGTTATTGCTGAGCCAACTATTGCTGTAGTACCGAGAGCCTCTGTTTATTATGGTACGGGAGGATCTTTTGGAATTAACTATGAATTTCCTAGTAGTCGTTTCTATCATAACTACTATGATGATTATCCTTTTTATGCACAACGGCGGTTGTTAAATCGGCATTATTACTTACGGCGAATGATGGAGAGAGAGCGTTATTATGAAAGACGTCATCATCGACGTCACCGTCATGATGATTAATAAAAAATAAAGTTAAGGTATAAGTGAAGTGGGAGGTTAGTTTAGGTAATGTTAGACCTCTTGATACTTTAAGGCATTTTTGTTAGTGTTTGACCATTAGCATAGGCGGCACCAATCAGATCATCAATCGCTCCTTGAGGTAAGGTTATCTCTGGAGCGATTTCTTTTAGAGGCACTAATACAAATGCTCTTAGATGCATACGTGGGTGAGGTATGGTTAGGGTGGTCGTATTACTAACTTCGTTGTTAAATAATAAAATATCTAAATCTAATGTCCTAGGTGCATTTTTATAAGGACGCTCTCTGCCATACTTTAATTCAACAGATTGTAGTAAAGCTAGCAATTGTTGTGATGATAAGGTGGTGCTAAGTTGAGCAACTGCATTCACATAGTCTGGCCCATGACTATCTACTGGTGAGCTACGATAAAAAGAAGAACAATTTATACTTAAAATATCTGGCGTAGTAGATAAGTCGTGTAATGCTTTTCCAAGGTAATTGCTAGATTCTCCCAAATTAGAGCCTAGTGCAATATAAGCGTTATTCACTGTCTTAGTCATTGGATGATACCGGTGATGTACTTGATTCGTTTGCCCATTTCTTTTTTGTAGAGCGACGACGGGTTTTTCGCTTACGAGTAGGGGGTGTTCCTTCTATAGCAAGAGAGTCTATAAACGGTTTCTTATCGGATTTTTGACGATGGTTATTCCTTGAGGATGATGTTTTTAATAGCTCATTAATCATATGAGCTTTTTCTGAGTCTGGTGCATTGGCTAAATCCATCCACCATTGAGCCAAGACGCTATCAAACTCATGTGCGGCTGCTCGAATTTGTAAAAAGTCGCATGCAGCACGAAAATAGGGTTGCTCAATCATACGCCAAATATATTTAGGTGCGCGCTTATTAAAACGTGGTTGCATTAACCAAATTTCACGTATTTCAGATTTATGACGCTGTTGTAAAGCAAGTCGTTGTACCTGCTCGTCTAAGACTTGATTTGACGCAGCTACTAATGCAGGTACGGGCAGCATATGGCCTGATGCCATATTTTTTTGGTAGTAGCGTTGAACTAGTGGCCATAAGATCGCTGCATATAAAAAACTCGCACTCACGGGGCGATTACTGCGCACTCGATGGTCGGTGCGATCAAGTGCCAACTCAATAAATTGTCGGCTTCCTTTTTGCTCTAACACCATATCTAAAAGGGGAATAATCCCTTTGTCTAAGCCTTCTTCTCGTAGTTTTTTCAGGCAGTTTAAGGCGTTTCCACAAGTGAGTAGCTTAAGTGTTTCATCAAATAAGCGAGAGTCAGGCACATTAGAGATTAGTGAGGCTAACGGCTTAATGCTAGCTTGAGTATTTTTTTCGATAGTAGCATCAAGTTTTGCCGCAAATCTAATAGCACGTAGCATTCGAACGGGGTCTTCGCGATAACGTGTTTCTGGATCACCTATAATACGAATGATTTTCTTGCGAATATCACCGACACCGTTATGATAGTCAATAACTTCTTGCTTGATAGGGTTGTAATAAAGAGCATTTAAGGTAAAGTCACGACGTAACGAATCTGTTTGTAGATTCCCAAAGATATTATCGTTGAGAATTCTGCCATGCTCATCGCGTGTTTGCTCACCTGGTGCTCTAAAAGTAGATGTTTCGATAATTTCATTACCAAACACAACATGTACTAATCGAAAGCGTCGACCAATGATACGAGCGCGACGAAATGCTTTTTTAACCTCTTCGGGCGTTGCATTTGTTGCTACATCAAAGTCTTTAGGTTCATAACCTAAAATTAAGTCACGGACTGCACCACCTACAATATAGGCTTCATAGCCTTTTTCTTGTAAGACTTCACAGACTTTGATAGCATTCCTAGAGACTAGACGTAGGTCAATCTTATGGTCTGGTAAGGTATAGACTTTAGCCTTTGGTGCTTTAGTTTTGCCAGAGGAAAATAATTTTCCTACATACTTGTGGATGGTTTCTTTTAACATGAATAGTCGTTAATTAAAATAAATCTAAAATCGTCCAAGTCTTATCCTGTGCATATTGACGCAATGATGCTTGAGGGTTGGTGGCTATTGGATGTGTGACATGTTCTAAAAGAGGAACATCATTAATCGAGTCACTGTAGAAATAGGATTTTTCAAAACTATCAAAATTAAGTCCTAAACTTTCTAACCAAGTAACAGTTCGTGTAATTTTACCTTCTTTATAACTGGCAACACCAGTAAATTGACCTGTAAATTGACCATTCTTTATTTCTGGTACTGTGCCAATGATGTGTTCAAAAGCGAAAGCACGACCGATTGGACCAATAACCCATGAATTGGTAGCACTCACCAAACAGCATAAATCACCAGCTTCCAAGTGTTGGTTAACCAAATCTAGGGCCTGTTGTTTAATGTTGGGTCGAATGACTTCATGCATATACTGTTCATGATAACGAGCTAAATCAAACTGATTATGTAAGGTGAGAAAACTCAACATAAAGTTGGCTGACTCTTCAATTGTTAGGTTACCTGCAGCATATTTTGCATAAATTTCATCATTTTTACGCTTTACTTCATGAGGATCGCCGGCTAACTGATGGCGGATCAAAAACTCAACCCATTCATGATCACTATCAATGGGTAAAAGTGTGTGGTCAAGGTCAAATAAAGCCAGATTTTTACTTGTCATCAAAAAGATCCTTATTAGATTGAAGAAGACTTTTTAGGAGTGGAATAGTAATTTGTCGCTGTTGACGTAAAGCGTAAGCATCCAGTGATTCTAATAAACCAAATAGTAAACGAATATCGCGTGGACAATAGGTGAAAATCCATTGTAAAACTTCTGGACTTAAGGGAATCCCTTTTTCAGAGGCTCTCTGATTAAGTGCATTTTTACAATCTTCATCGTTCAGCATTTGTAATTGATACACTAATCCCCAACCTAAACGATTACGTAAGTCCTCTCGAATTTGCATTTGTAAAGGGGGATGTTCCCCTGTTACGACTAGTGTGAAGGCATCTTCTTGTAATTTACGTGCTTGCCACTCGTTATAAAGATTGAAGAGTAATGTTTGTTGTTCAGGTGAAAATAAATGGACATCATCAATTAGGATGCGAGTATTTTTACTAATAATAGGTGCATTTAAATGGTTGCTAGGAAAATTCTGGTGATTGAAAAAAATTGCTGTTGGTGTGGATAATGCTTTTAAAAAGTGTGTTTTGCCAGAGCCAGCTTCTCCCCACAAATAGATAGACTGTCCTAAAGGTAAATTTTTAAATAGAGAGCAGACTTCTTCATTGTTACCAACGACAAAATTATCAATGTTTGGTGCTGGTTTTATAAGTAAATCGGCTAAAAATAATTGTTCTTTCATTTGAAAACTACAACGTAATTCTTGTATTCAGCGTAAAATTATACTTTCTTCTATACAAATGATGAATAAAATAGTAGTTTACGTTCATCTTTGATGGTTGACGCTTTTACATTACGTTTATTTTACCTAGTTTGGACTGACTTTCATGACAACAAATGAAAAAAACTCTCTAACATACCGTGATGCGGGTGTTGATATTGATGCAGGCGATGCTTTAGTGAATCGTATTAAACCTTTAGCCGCAAAAACAATGCGTGATGGCGTAATGGCTGGTATTGGTGGCTTTGGTGCTTTATTCGAAGTTCCCAAAAAATACCAAGAGCCAGTGTTAGTGTCAGGTACTGATGGTGTAGGCACAAAATTGCGTCTTGCCTTCGAGTGGAATCGTCATGATACTGTAGGTATTGACTTAGTGGCGATGAGTGTCAATGATATTTTGGTGCAAGGTGCAGAGCCTTTATTCTTTTTAGATTATTTTGCTTGTGGCAAACTAAGTGTAGATACAGCTGCTGCCGTGGTTGGTGGTATTGCCAAAGGATGTGAGTTATCAGGTTGTGCTTTGATCGGTGGTGAAACTGCTGAGATGCCTGGTATGTATCCAGAAGGTGAGTATGACTTAGCTGGCTTTGCTGTTGGCGCGGTTGAGAAGTCTAAGATTATCAATGGTAAATCAATTAATGTAGGTGACAAAATCATTGGTTTAGCATCAAGTGGTGCACATTCAAATGGTTTCTCGTTAATTCGTAAAATTATTGAACGAGCTGGCGCTAAACCAGATGATGATTTTCATGGTCAAAAATTAGTAGATGTGGTGATGGCACCGACCAAGTTATATGTGAAATCTGTACTTGCCGCCTTAGATAAGCATGGTGCAGCCATTAAAGGACTGGCTCATATTACGGGTGGTGGTTTATTGGATAATGTTCCTCGTATTTTGGAGTCAGGCTTAACGGCGCAAATTAAGCAATCAGCTTGGACTTTCCCGCCGTTATTTCAATGGTTACAAGAGCAAGGTAATGTTGCTCAAGAAGAAATGTACCGTGTATTCAACTGTGGCATTGGTATGGTAATTGTTGTGCCTGCTGATCAAGAAGAGGCGATTAAAACTACGCTTGCGGAACAAGGTGAAACGGTTTATTCACTAGGTGAAATTGTTGCTCAACAAGACGGTCAAGCACAAACAGTGGTGATTTAGGTTATTCTTTTTTATATAGAAGATTAAAAAATCTCATAAGAGGTTTGAATTAAAAGTGTGCCCCATAAGTGGATTTCTGCTCTTGGGGCATTGCCATAAAAGCAAAAATCGAGTAATAAAAATAAAATGGCTTGGATAACACGGAAAGTTTGATAATATTTTTTTAGGATAGAGACGAAATGATAGCAACGCACGCACGCACGCACGCACGCACGCACGCACGCACGCACGCACGCACGCACGCACGCAATTATACACTAAATTAGATAATTTTCATAGAAAACAAAAGGTGATTTCATGAGTGAGATTACCACCAAAGTTTTGTTTTCATCAAATACGCAGCCTGAAAATCAAGAGTTTCTGACAAATAAAAACGAACGGCTTGCACTCTTGAAGCAACATTTTCCAAATTGTTTTGATAAGCATGGTGCATTTTTGCCTGAGAAAATGGCAGAAATTTTACAGTCAGACGGTATTAAAGCGCAAAAAGAAAGTTACAGCCTAAATTGGTTGGGTAAATCCTATGCCAAAATGTTGAAAGACACGCTGCCTGAAACGTTGCTGGCTGAAAATATTGAGCACAATCAAAAGCCTGAAAATGCCAATAGCGAAAATCTGCTGATTCAAGGTGATAATTTGGAAGTGCTGAAATACTTGAAACACGCCTATAAAAATCAGATTAAGATGATTTACATTGATCCGCCTTATAACACAGGTTCGGACGGCTTTGTGTATCAAGATGATCGTAAATTTACACCTGAACAGTTGGTAGAGTTGGGATGTATGGATTTAGAAGAAGCCCAGCGAGTGCTGGAGTTTACGTCTAAAAAATCCAATTCCCACAGTGCATGGCTGACCTTTATGTATCCACGGTTGTATATCGCCCGTGAATTATTACGTGATGATGGCGTGATTTTTATCAGCATTGATGATAATGAACAGGCGCAGTTGAAGTTATTGTGTGATGAGGTGTTTGGGGAGGAGAATTTTGTTGGCAGTTTTATTTGGAACAATAAATATACCGTTTCCAATGATACGGACATTTCATATCAACATGAATACATTCTGTGTTATTCAAAAAGTAGAACGATTTTCTCTCTAAATTTATTAGAAAGAACAGAAAAACAGAATAAAGATTATAAAAATCGTGATAATGACCCGAAAGGTGCTTGGAAAGCAACTCCAATTCATGCACGAAGTGGAACTGAAAATGGAATTTATACTATTGAATTTTCAAATGGAATAACATGGACAGCTCCAACAGGTCGCTATCCAAGATATTCAAAAGCTCGATTACAAGAATTATATGAAGAAGGAGCTTTATATTTTAATAAGAATGGAGGAGTAGATAAAAAAACATATCTTAGCGAAGTTCGCAATGGTGTAACTTGCGGAACGTTATGGGGATATGAAGAAGTTGGGCATTCACATGGAAATAATGAAGAAGTTGCTGATTTGTTGGGAAAAGGAATTTTTAATGACCCTAAAGGAATTACTTTATTAAAAAGAATTTTACAATTAGCTACTTCATCTACTGACAATCATTTGATTTTAGATTTTTTTTCAGGTTCAGGTACAACAGCTCATTCTGTGATGGATATGAATAAAGATGATAAAGGCAACCGCCGTTTTATTTGTATTCAAATTCCAGAAAAATCTAAAGCAGAAGCTATCAAAGCTGGCTATCCAACCATTTTTGACATTACCAAAGCGCGTATTGAAAAAGCCACTGCCAAAATCCAAGCGGAAAACCCCAATTATTCAGGCGATTTCGGCTTTAAAATTTTCCAAACCGAGCCGAATTTTAGCTTCGCTGAAATCGACGGTTTTCAGACGGCATTGGATACCGATTTTAACCCGACACAGACTGAATTGCCTAATACACAAAACGCCATGTTGAGCGATGAACAATTACACACGCTTTTAACCACTTGGCGCGTTTATGACGGCTCACGGCTGACTGAAAATGTACAAACCATTGATTTGGCAGGCTATACGGCTTATTACTGCCGTCAGCATTTGTATTTATTGGAAAGTGGTTTTGGTTCTGACAATGTAAAAGCCTTGATTGAACGCTTGGATAACGAGCCAAAATTTATCCCTGAACGCGTTGTGTTATTTGGCGAAAATATGGAAAGTGCTATGCAAAAAGAGCTTGCTCAAGCGGTAAAAACATATGCCAATAAGAAAGGCTTGAATAATTTAAGCGTATTGGCGAGATATTGAGATGGCTGGTTTTACTTACGAAAAAAATTTACCGCACCAAGAGCGAGCTGTTGAGTCGGTTTTAGCGGTGTTTGATCGTGTGCATTTAAAAGCGAGTGGACATGATGAAAATCCAGTAATTGAATTTTTAGGTAGCCTGAAAATAGATAATTTACAAAAAATCCAACAAGCTAATGGCGTGTCTGATATTGCATTGTCAAACAACAACATCATTGATATTGCCATGGAAACAGGAACAGGTAAAACTTATACCTACACCAAAACCATGTTTGAGCTAAATCGGACGTTGGGCGTGTTTAAATTTATTGTGGTTGTGCCGACCCTTTCCATTAAGGCAGGCACAAAAAATTTTCTAGAAAGCCCCGCGCTTGCCGAGCATTTTCGCAAGGATTTTGCAGGGCGCTATGGCGAAAAAGAAATCAAGCTGTATGTGGTTGAAAGCCAAAAATCCAAGGCAAAAAAATCCTTTATGCCGTCTGAAATTGTGCGTTTTGTGCAAGCGGACGATAAGCAGAAAATTCACGTCTTACTGATTAATGCTGGTATGGTTAATTCAGATACGATGGCAGGCAAAGATAAAAGCAATGATGGCAGCCGTCTGATTAAAGACAAATATCATGTACCGTTTGAGGCATTGGCGGCGGTTAAGCCGGTTGTGATTGTGGACGAACCGCATAAATTCCCCAAAGACAAAAAGACGTGGGAAAATTTGTTGAAATTCAATGCCCAATTTATTTTGCGTTATGGAGCAACGTTTAACAATCAATTTGAAAATTTGGTTTACCGATTGACAGCGATTGATGCATTTAATGACGACTTGGTAAAAGGTATTCGAGCATTTACTGAACAGATTGATGGTGATAATGGTGATCGGCTTAAGTTGATTGATTTAGATGGTAAAGAAGCGACGTTTACGTTAAATAAGCAAGAGTTTAAGCTAGGAAAAAATGAGAACTTAAGTCGTGTTCATCAAGCTATTTCTGATTTGTTTGTGGCAGAAATGAACAAGTCGGTGTTGGTGTTGAGTAATGGGATTGAATTGAAAAAAGGCGATAGCTTAAACCCTTATTCTTACAGTGATACTGTCCGTGACAAGATGATACGACAAGCCTTGAGACAGCATTTTATTTTGGAAAAACAATTGCTCACACGCAATGGCGGACGGATTAAACCCCTCACGTTGTTTTTTATTGATGATATTGCTGGCTATCGTGATGAACAAAATCAACTTTCAGGTAGCCTGAAAACCGTGTTTGAGCAAATGGTAAAAGCGGAATTAGAAAGCTGCCTGAAAAATGAAAGCGATGAATTTTTACGCCAATATTGGCAAACGGCATTAAACGATGTTTCACGCACGCATGGTGGTTATTTTTCGCAAGATAACAGCGATAAAGATAGCGATATTGAGCAGGAAGTGAACGAAATTTTGCACGACAAAGAAGCCTTGTTGTCGCTTGCCAATCCACGCCGTTTTGTGTTTTCCAAATGGACCTTGCGCGAAGGTTGGGACAATCCGAATGTGTTTCAGATTTGCAAATTGCGTTCTAGCGGTAGTGAAACCAGTAAATTGCAGGAAGTCGGGCGCGGTTTGCGTTTGCCTGTGAATGAATACATGGCGCGGGTTAAAGACCATGCGTTTTTCCTGAATTATTTTGTGGACAGCAGTGAAACTGATTTCGTCAAAACATTGAACGATGAAGTGAATAGTGCGGTGGCAAAACCAATGGTATTTACTGTTTTAACCGATGAATTAATTGAGAAAATTCGGATTGCTTATCCCGATGAAAGCAAAAAGAGTATTCGCAATAAATTGGCGGATTTAACTGATGACGATGATGTTTTTGTGGAAAACGGTTTTGCTGAAACCAAAAAATTGTTCCCTAAAGCCTTTGAAGTTTCAGGTGGACTGAAAAACGGCAAAATCATGCGTTCGGGCGATAAAGCGACCAAGGTCAAAATGCGTGTGGGCAAATACGATGAACTCAAAGCCCTGTGGGAGACTATCAATCAAAAAGCCTTGTTGCAATACAAGATTGAGAATGAAGAAAAATTTTTGCAATTGTTCATTCAGTATTTATATGATAGTACGGATAGATTTATACCGACAGGCATTCGCACTGTGCAAAGTGAAATCAGGGTCAGCAATAATTTATTGACTGCAACCGAAACAAGCAGTCTGCATGATGAAATGTTTGAGCCGATTAATACCATGAATTACCGTGAATTTTTGTTGAAATTGTCACAAACGGCGTTAATTCAAATACAAACTTTGCACCGTGCTTTTGTAGAAGTTAGTAATAAGTTGGATATTTCAAAATATCTGAATGAACGTACTATTCACACGATAAATGTAGGTTTTGATCGATGGTTATTGCTTAATTCATTTACAGTATTTGGCATCGATTATAGTTGCGTGTCAAGTAGTATCCATCCGACAAAGTTTACGGATAGTCAAGGCAATGTTTTAAAAGAAGTGGGTGCTGCCGATTTGGGCGTTCTGTATGATAAAAACCAGCAGCCATTGGAAGCGTTTTTGTTTGATAGTGTATTTTATGATAGTGAATTAGAGCATGAAAATATCATCAATAATCAGGTTCAGGAAGTGATTGTATTTACTAAAATTCCCAAAAACTCAATCAAAATACCTGTTGCAGGTGGTGGGTCGTATTCTCCTGATTTTGCGTATATTGTTAAAACTGAAAAAGGTAAAACACTCAATTTATTGCTAGAAACCAAAAATGTAGAAGATTCTGACTCCTTGCGAAAAGAAGAAGCAAAAAAAATTAAACATGCTGAACAACTGTTTACTAAAATTGGGCAAGAAACAACGGTGACATTTACAACACAGTTCCAAGGAGAAAAAATTCAAGCAATCATTAGGGAGTTACTTAACACAATATAGTATGTTAGATTGCCATTTAATCGCTATATCCCTAAAATAGGCTTTACTGTCTCCAATACTTGCTGAGGTAGTTTAGGGTCAAAGCAATTGAGAATAACTCTATCTGGTTGGCTACGTAGCCAGGTGAGTTGTCGCTTGGCTAGTTGTCTAGTCGCGGCAATGCCTTGTTCAACTGCTGTTGTGTAGTCTGTTTCTCCGGCGAGATGGCCCCATAATTGACGATAGCCCACACAACGAATTGACGGAAGATCAGGCGATAAGTCTCCTCGTTGGTAAAGGTGGCGAACTTCTTCTAAAAAACCTTTATCCATCATTTGCATAAAGCGCTCATGAATGCGTTGATGTAAATGTGAGCGCTCGCTTGGCTCTAAGCTGATAGTGATAAAGTGATATTCGCTGTCATGAGTTTTTTGTTCAGCAAAGAGTTCAGAAAGTGGTCGACCTGTAAGAGTAATTACTTCTATAGCACGAGAAATACGTTGGCTATCATTAGGAGATAGTCGTTCTGCAGTGATTGGGTCTAGTTGTTTGAGTTGATTATGCAGATGAGTCCAACCATGCTGTTCTGCTTGTTGTTCAATCTCTTGACGAAGTTCTGCATTCGCTGTGGGTAAATCATGTAAACCCTCTCGTAACGTTTTATAGTACATCATGGTGCCACCAGCGAGAATAGGAATTCGTTGGCGTATTTGAATTTCTTTAATTAAACGATGGACATCTTGATAGAAATCAGCGGCACTATAACTTTCTAAAGGATCTTTAATATCCAGTAAGTGCTGTCGTACCATACGTTGCTCTGCTAGGCTGGGTTTGGCTGTACCAATATCCATTGTTTTATAAATGGTTGCAGAGTCTACATTGATGACTTCAATGGGAAGATGCTCAGCAAGCGTTAGAACACTTGCAGACTTCCCCGAAGCGGTAGGGCCAGCGATACAAATAATCGGTGTCTTGGTTGCTACAGACATATTACTGTCCTCGCATGAATAATTTATCTAAATCGTTTAGAGACCATGTAAACCATGTTGGACGGCCATGATTACATTGATTCGCTCTCTCTGTCTTTTCCATTTGACGTAATAAGGCATTCATCTCATCAATACTAAGTAAGCGATTGGCTCTAACAGATCCATGACATGCCATTGTGGCTAATAGTTCATTACGATGTTCGGTAAAAATACTTGAGCTACCAACTTGTTCCATATCATATAAAATGCGTCTGACCATTGTTTCGATATCGCCTTTTGCTAATAGGCTAGGAATAGCTCTGACCGCAATGGAAGTGGGGCCTGTTGCCTTAAGTAATAAACCAATCTCAGTGAGTTTATCGTTATATTCTTCAATTAGGGCGAGTTGTTTTGTAGATATTTGTAAGGTCAATGGTACTAATAATTCTTGGGAAACAATCTCTTGTTGATCAAGAAGGTTTTTTAATTGTTCATATAAAACACGTTCATGAGCTGCATGCATATCAACCAGAATTAACCCCTCTTTGTTTTGTGCCAGTATATAGATACCATGCAATTGACCAATAGCCATACCTAGAGGGAAGTCATCAGTATTCTCTGATGAGGGAATAGTCGAAGAGGAAACTGCACCACCGAAACTACTGCCAACAGTAGATATATTACTTCTGTCAGGGATAGGTTGATCTTGTATAGATTCAGTAGGGTTTTTTGATGGAATTGATAATGGTGCGTAAATATCTTTCCAAGAGCTATCATAGTTAAAGCCTAAAGAATGTTGGGCAGGTTTATAACTGGGATTACTCTTAGCGCCTATAGCAGGGTTTGCTTGATTACCACTGTAGCTTGTGGCAGAAAGAGGCGAAGGGTGTTCGTTTGCAGGTTGAGTATCTATTGATAGAGGTGAGGATTGTCCGCCTAATTTCGCTAATGCTTGACTAATGCTGTGATGGATAAATCGATAAACAGCACCACTATCCCTAAAGCGAACTTCACTTTTAGCAGGATGGACATTCACATCCACTAGCATAGGATTAATTTCTAAAAATAAAACGTATGCTGGTTGACGATCACCATGTAATACATCATTATAGGCAGTGCGAATTGCATGTGAAACGGTTTTATCTTTGACAAAACGATGGTTAACATACAAGTATTGCATATCCGTTTTGGCTTTGGCAGCACTTGGCTGAATAATTAACCCCTGAATAGAACATACAGCGGTACTGTTTTCTACAGTTAAACTCTCATTCGCAAATTCTTGTCCCAAAACATCTCGAATTCGTTGATGAATATCATTTGCTAACCATTGTTTATAGGGTTTATCATTATGAAAAATTCTAAAACTTATCTGTGGGTGAGCTAGGGCAATTCTTTCAATAGCATTAACGCAATGAGAAAACTCTGTTTGTTCAGACTTTAAAAATTTACGGCGAGCAGGAATCTCATCAAATAATTGATGTACATCTACTACAGTGCCTTGAGTTCCTGATGATGGCTCAATGACACCATGAGTTCCATCAATACTCCAAGCATGTTTTTGGTGTTGTGTGCGGGAACTTAGGCTTAATCGTGATACTGAGGCAATTGATGCAAGTGCCTCACCTCTAAATCCCATAGAGCGTACAGACTCTAAGTCATTGAGAGAGCGTATTTTACTTGTTGCATGACGTGTTAAGGCTAAAGCTAATTCATCTTTTGGAATGCCTGAACCATTATCAATAATACATAGGCGTCGAATACCTCCACCGTCTAGACGAATTTCAATAGCCGTTGCTCCAGCATCAATAGAATTTTCAATTAGCTCTTTTAACACCGAAGCAGGGCGTTCAATAACTTCACCTGCTGCAATCTGACTGATTAATTGATCAGGTAATAGATGGATATGATGGCGATCACTCATAACGACATTAGCTAGCAACTAAATCGTTATTGTAGCCTGATTTAACTCAATAGGCATAGTCAATAGGGAACTCGCTAACTCTTTACTATTTTTGAGGTAAAACAGTTATTGAGTTTAGCGAGCCACTTATTGCTTACATGCTATCGTTATATGTATTAACCACGAGCCAAGGCAGGATTAGTAGATAAGTAACCATCTAGTCCTGACAATATCGCTTGTGCAACGGTATAGTGGTTAGACGATTGACGCAGGAAATTTTCCTCTTGAGGGTTAGAGATAAATGCTACTTCAATGAGAATGGAAGGAATATCGGGTGCTTTTAATACAGCAAACCCAGCTTGCTCTACTCGGCGACTTTGTAAACCATTAATTCGTGAAAGTTGCTCTAATACACGATGTCCAATTTTTAGAGAGTCATTAATTTGAGCATTGGTGGACATATCCAGTAGGACACTTGCCGTATTTTTATCATGCTGACCAATATCTAGACCACCAATTAAGTCCGCCGAGTTCTCTTTTTGTGCTAGCCAACGAGCCGCTGCACTTGAGGCACCTTTGCGTGATAGAGCGAATACTGATGTCCCTCGTGAGTTTGGATTAGTAAACGCATCTGCATGGATAGAAACGAAAATATCTGCTTTGACTCGACGCGCTTTTTGTACACGAACCTGTAAAGGGACAAAGAAATCAGAATCTCTCGTCATATAAGCACGCATATTAGAGCGTGAATTGATTAGGTTTCTTAATTGATGACCAATAGATAATACGACGTCTTTTTCGCGCGTACCTCGAGGACCTGTTGCCCCTGGATCCTCGCCACCATGACCAGGATCAATAGCGATTAGGATAGGTCTAGATGCCCCTGATCCTGATTGTCTTGGGGGAGTGCTAACGATAGCAGGAGCGCTAGGAGTCACTTGACCAGAGACTTTAGGGACTGATGCTGTTGGACGAGAACTATTGATGTTGCTAATAATACCAGCTAGTGGATCATCGCTACTAGCTATATTACTCGCTAATGACGCTAAAGGGTCTTTGGCTACTTTGGGATATAAGTCAAGTACCAAACGATATTGATAGTTGGCTACAGGCTTTAGTGTAAATACTTGAGGTACTACACTTTGTTTTAAGTCCATAACTAAACGCAAGACTCCAGCACGGTTTTGTGCCACACGTACTTTAGAGATATAAGGATCGTTAGGTTTAATTTTCGAGATGAGTGAATTTAAGGCTTCACTCATATCAAGACCTTCTAAGTCCACGACTAAACGGTCCGGGCTATCAAGCGTAAAGTGCTCGTGCTTAATAGGAGAGTTTAATTCTAATGTAACACGAGTATATTCATCAGCTGGCCATGTGCGAACAGCAAGAATTTGTGCCGCAGCGGCATGAGCAACTTTGGAAACTACTGGTAAAGATAGCATAGCAATACCAGTGCCTAAAATTTGGCGACGAGTTATTCTATGCGTTGTAGTTCCTGATGATTGCTTAACTGTGCGATCCATAACTTTCCTTTTTCCGAATAAGCGTTGAGTTCGGCGATTCGTCCTGACTCTTGATAATGTAGATGTAATAAAACATCTGGCGCAGGTAAAGATTTATCGGCTTTTTCTGGCCACTCAATAATTGCTACTGCATTTTCAAGTAAATTTTCACGGAAACCGGCTTCTTGCCACTCACTCGACTCATTAAATCTATAAAAATCAAAGTGATATAAGTATAATCTAGAAACTTTATAGCTTTCAACTAAGGTATAGGTTGGGCTTTTAATTCGTCCTTTGACGCCTAATGCTTGTAAAAATGCACGCGTAAAACATGTTTTACCAGCACCTAAATCACCCTTCAAATGGATATGATATGACGTATCTAATATATCGCAAGTAGTTGATAATCTTTGCTTTATTGGCTCTGCCATTGCGGTGGCCAATCGAATAGTAGCTTCCTCATCAGCAAGAAACAATGTCTGTTTTTCGAGAGTGTTAGTATGCATATCGTTGGTTTTTTTAGGGCAAAAAAATAATTTGCTGTAGTAGAGCGAAATAATTAAAATGTAAATAATTCTAAATTTGAACTATTTCCCTCTATTTTAAGCGTTTTAACTATAAGTTTTTGGTAAAAAGTATCTTGCCGAATATTCAGCTTTTACAAGAGCATACGACAGTACTGGAAACTATTGTATACTGTTCGCTAAGGCACTATGGGAAATAATTGCTGACTAATAAATATCCATAATGGCAGGGTTAAGACCGATATTACTGTACCGATTGAAATAATTGATGCCACGGTACGGCCGTCACCACCCATACGTACCGCTAAGATATAGGCGGCTGATGCGGTTGGTAAGGCGGCAAATAGAATTAAGGTTTGGCTCGAAATTGAGTTGAGCCCAAAGATAAACGCTAAAATGATAGCAACAATAGGCATAATTAATAAACGAATGCCAACTAACCAAGAAATAAGGCTAAATTGTTGAGTTCCTGTTTGTAGAATTAAGGCAGCACCCACACAAATTAAACCAAGAGGTACGGTACTTTGTGATAGTTTAGCTAAGGTTGCATTGAGTGGTGCTGGAATAGTGATGCCACTAAAGTTCAACATTAAACCAAAAATCGTCGAGAGAACAAGAGGATTTTTGAGAACCTCAATCAGTGGGTTGTTGCCTTGATGTTTTGCCATACTATTAACAGCAATCACATTGACAATCGGGACAGAGAAACCGATAAGAATGGCCATGACTGCGGCACTATCAGAGCCAGCAATGGCAGGCGCTAAAGATAGGCCAATATAGGTATTGAAACGATAGGCACATTGACCTGATGAAGCAATAGATTTTGGGTCAACTCGTAAATATTTTTTTAAGAGATAGGAGAAGAATAAACCAGTAAATGCCAGCAATAAACAGATGATTAAAAAATTACTCGCTTTAGCAAATGAAATTGGTGCCATGGTTAGAGAGCGAATCATCAGCGCGGGAAACAACACAAAATAGACTAACTTTTCTAAACCAGTAAAAAACTCAGCGGTAAATTTGAATTTATTTTTTAAAAGCCAACCTATAGTCACCAAGATACAATCTGGCAAAATTAAATACGCGAGTTCCATAGTAAGAAGTAGTTTGTGTGGTTAAATTAATATCTTATTGCATAAGAGAGTGTGAAGGTATTTATGCAATAGTTACAATAGTATATGATTAAAATTTTACAGTCTAGTATTCTCTATGAATAAAGAGTTAATAGATAATTTTATTGATTCATTATGGCTTGAAGATGGGTTAGCTAAAAATACCTTAAGTGCTTATCGACAAGATTTAAATGATTTCTATGATTTTTTAACGACAAAGCAGTTGTCATTGACAGATATTAATGCGGATGTTGCACGAGCTTGGTTTATCCATATGAATGCTGAGGTTAAAGCGAGCACCTCAAATCGCCGCTTAGCTACGCTAAAACGATTCTGTCAATGGGCATTACGCCAGCATTATTTGAAGGAAGATCCGACCTTATCGTTAATCGCCTCTAAACAAGGTTTGCGTTTACCTAAAAGTATTAGTGAATCACAAGTAGAGGAATTACTGAATGCACCCAATACAGAGACAATAGCAGGGTTACGTGATAGAGCCATGCTGGAAACGCTTTATGCGACAGGTTTACGAGTGACCGAATTGGTAACCCTTAAAACATTGCATATTAATATTGATGAAGGTGTTATCCGAGTAATTATGGGTAAAGGGGGAAAGGATAGAATTGTACCTATGGGGGAAACAGCCGAATATTATTTGCGTGAATACATGACAAAAGCTAGGCCTGAACTGTTGGGAAATAAGGTGAATGATGAGTTGTTTTTATCTCGCTTTGGGACCAGTATGACACGCCAAGCATTTTGGCAAATTATCAAAAAATACGCGACCCAAACGAGTATCAAGATTCCACTTTCTCCTCATGTGGTACGCCATGCATTTGCTACCCATTTATTAAATCATGGAGCAGATTTACGTGTTGTACAAATGTTATTGGGACATGCCGATATTTCCACAACACAAATTTATACCCATGTTGCTAGAGAGCGCTTAAAGCAATTACACCAAAAACATCATCCAAGAGCTTGATTATGAGTAAAAATAAACACGTATCTGAAACCCCAGCAACTCAATTTCTGAAACAGCATAAAGTAGCGTATGCAGAGCACCAATATGAGTATGTTGAGCATGGAGGAACTTCAGAAACAGCAAAGCAGTTAGGTGTAGAAGAACATCGGATTGTTAAAACATTGATTTTTGAGGATGATGCAGGTAAACCTCATGTAGTGTTAATGCATGGAGATTGTGAGGTCTCTACCAAAAATTTAGCACGGCAATTAAATGTGAAAAAAATCCAAGTAGCAAATCCCACTAATGCGCCTAAACATTCTGGCTATCAGATAGGTGGTACGTCTCCTTTTGGTACACGAAAAAAAATGCCTGTCTGGGTAGAAAAAGGTATTTTGGCTATGGATAAAATTTATATTAATGGTGGGAAAAGAGGATATATTCTAAGTCTTAACCCTAAATGCTTGGTTGACTTACTCGGTGCAAAACCAGTAGAAGTGGCCAATGCTCATGGATAAAGTAGTACCTACACTCATACTTATTTTCAAAGGTCGAATTTTCATACCTACAAATTGTAGTGCTAGGTAGGTGTTATAAGAGAAGATTAGTAATAAATTTTTTTGATAACCAATTGATATTTAATAAAATTTAAATTTTATTGGCATGAGAAAAAGGCTGATGGCCTCCCCGGCCGGACTTGAACCGACGTCTAATTCTTAGGAGGAACTTGTTCTATCCAGTTGAACTACAGGGAGTCATGTGCGTATTATAGACCATTTAGTGCATCAAATTATACCGAACGACTACTAGAGCATGATTCTTGGTAGTAGATTGCAAACATATAAAGCCACAATTTTTTATATATGAATATAAAAATAAGTTATATTAGAAATGGTTGATATTCATTATAATAATAAGCATATTAAGAGGCTACGTATGAATTTACAACAATTTAGATATATTAGAGAAACTATTCGTCATCAGTTTAATTTAACTGAAACAGCACTGGCGTTATATACCTCCCAACCAGGTGTGTCCAAAGCAATTATTGAGTTTGAAGATGAGTTAGGGTTACAAATTTTTGAGCGTCATGGTAAACGCATCAAAGGTTTAACTAAACCTGGTCAGAGAGTGGCTGAAGTTGTTGATCGCATTATGCGAGAGGTTGATAACTTAAAAAGAGTCAGTGATGAATATGCAAGGCAAGATGAGGGGGAATTAATTATTGGATGTACCCATACTCAAGCACGTTATTTTTTACCAGAAATTATTTTAAATTTCAAAAAACTGTTTCCTAAGGTTCGTGTATCTTTAGCTGAGGGTAGTCCACAGCATCTGGCTAATATGCTGTTGTCTGAGGAGGCTGATGTAGCGGTGGCAACAGAGACATTAGCACAAGTATCAGGTCTGGTAACATTCCCTTGTTATGAGTGGTCTCATACTGTAGTGGTTAAACCTGATCATCCATTAACAGAATTAACGTCAAGTCAAGCTAAGAATATTACACTTGAACAAATCGCCCAATATCCTTTGATTACCTATGATAGTGCTTATTCTGGTAGACGTACGATTGATGCTTGTTTCGCCAAGGCAAATATTAAACCTGATATTGTTTTAGAGGCTATTGATGCAGATGTGATTAAAACATATGTGGATGTTAATTTAGGTGTAGGGATTATTTCTGGCGTAGCGTTTAATCCTCGTCGGGATACAAATTTAGTTGGTATTCCTGTAGGGCATTTATTTGGAACACATATTTCTCGTCTGGCTTTACGAAAAGGTGTCTTTGCACGTGATTATATCTATGCTTTTATCAAAATGTGTTCGCCAGGATATACGCATAAACAAATAGAAGAATTATTAAATCCGCCTAAATAAGTCATATAAAAAAACTCCCTCTGATAAGTGCTTACCAAAGGGAGTTTAATCGTAGCCATTAAGAAGTTAGACGTAATTAGATTTTTTATTACGTAGCTCTCGTCTTAAAATTTTACCTACATTATTTTTAGGTAAATCATTAACAAACGCAATTTTTTTAGGTACTTTGTAGTTGGTTAGCTCTGCGCGACAGTGATTAATGATTTCCTCTTCGGTTAAATTGGGATCCTTACGTATCACAAATAATTTGACTAATTCACCAGCTGCACCATTATCAATGCCAATCGCTGCCACTTCTAATACGCCAGGATGTTTGGCGGCTACATCTTCAACTTCGTTTGGATAGACATTAAAGCCAGAAACAATAATCAAATCTTTTTTGCGATCGACGAGGAATACATAGCCATCTTCATTCATGTATCCCATATCACCTGTGCATAAATAACCATCAGCATCAAAGACGTTACTTGTTTCCTCTGGACGTTCCCAATAACCTTTCATCACTTGTGGTCCTTTGATGAGAATCTCTCCCACTTCATTGAGAGGTAATTCTTGCCCATGATCATCCACGATTTTGACGTAAGTAGAAGGAATAGGCAAACCAATTGAACCATTGAACTCTTGTGCATCTAATGGATTAATAGTAGCGGCAGGACTTGTCTCTGTTAATCCATAAGCTTGCGCTAAAGGTACACCAGTTAATGCTTTCCACTTGTCTGCTGTATTTTGTTGCACAGCCATGCCACCACCAAGTGTCAATTTTAGTGAGCTAAAATCTATTTTCTTAAAATCATGATTATTGATTAATGCATTAAATAAGGTATTTACTCCTGTAAATGCTGTAAATTTGTATTGAGCAATCTCTTTAACAAAACCTTTAAGATCACGGGGGTTAATAATTAATAAATTACTTGCACCTAAGCACATAAAGGTTAAACAATTCGCGGTTAAGGCAAAAATATGGTAGAGAGGAAGGGCAGTAATAATAAGATCCTTACCTTCTGTGGTATATGCACGGACCCATGCATTGGCTTGTAATACATTGGCAACAATATTGCCATGAGTGAGAATAGCTCCTTTGGGAATTCCTGTTGTGCCACCCGTGTATTGTAAGAAGGCATGATGATCATGAGTAAGTTTGAGAGGCGTAAAAATTGATTTACTTCCTTCTTCGAAAACCGTATTCATGCGGATATGGTGAGGTATATGCCAATTAGGCACCATGCCTTTAACATGTCGAATTACAAAGTTGACAATCTTACCTTTTGCACCAAGCATACCCCCAATTGAACATACCACCACTTTTTTTATGGTTGGTGTATTGGGCAAGGCGGCTTGTAGTGTTGCAGCAAAATTTTCAACCACAACAATGACTTCCGCACCAGAATCATTGAGTTGTTTTTCTACCTCATGCGAGGTATACATAGGGTTAAAATTAACAGCTACACAACCAGCACGTAAAGCGCCAAATAAACAAATTGGATATTGCAGTATATTGGGCATCATTAAGGCAACGCGAGATCCTGGTTTAACCCCTTGATTTTGTAGCCAAGCAGCAAAATCACGCGTATATTTATCCAGCTCCCTGTAAGTGAGTTTAACGCCTAATGAAATAAAGGCGGTATTATCAGCAAAACGCTTTACACAGTCTTCAAAAATATCAACTAAAGATTGATATTGATTGAGATCAATATCGGCAGGAATGCCTTCAGGATAGCTTTTTAACCAGATTCTTTCCATTCTTTTTATCTCCGGAGTGGGCTGTCTATTAGAAAAAATATGTGCTATTTTATATCTTTCTTCTTTTAAATACTAAGTAATTCGCTTTATTATGGAAGTAAATTAGTTACTATTTAAAATAACTGCACTAAAAGAAAAGGGGTGGAGGCAGAAGCCAAAATCCACCCACAAGTCATATGAATCGTTCTAAATTAGAAACGATGAGATACTTGGATACCAATTACATTGGCATCTGCTTTGTATGAGCCACTTAGACGACCGTATTTGGCAATATCATCATTAGTATTATTTACTTTTGCTTTTGAGGCAAATAGATGAGTATAGGCTACATCAATGGTTGTATTGGTAGCAGGTTTATATTGCACACCAACACTTAGCCAGAAACGATCCTTGTCAGGCAATGAAGCAGGGCGGTTTTCTGTTGAGCGGACTGGTGATTGATCCCATGCTAAGCCACCTTTTAATTTCCAACTATCGTTAAGCTGATAATTAGCGCCGACTGCAACACGCCAAGAGTCCTTGAAGCGTAAGTTTAAACTAGCTGTTGGCAAAGTTTTATTTTCAATCGTGAGCTCAGGAATGCTACTCCAACCAGTCCAAGAAATATCACCTAATAATTCCCATTTATCATTCAGACGGGTATAGCCAGATAAAATGGCTAAATCAGGTAATGATACTGTCGCTGATGCGTCAGAGCTTCTATGTACGGACATAGGTGCACCAGTGGCAGGGTTAAGTACAGTGAAATCTAAATCCGTATCACCTTTAGCTTTGTGCTTGATACGTGAACGATAGGAGATACCAATACGTGTATCTTCAGATGGTTCAAATAATAGACCGACATTAAAGCCAACGCCAGTATTGCTTACTTTTGTTTTTACATCACCAGTAGTGACACCAATAATTTGTCCTGTTATAGGGTGTGGAATAGGTACTGGTGTTGCTTTTTTGTAAGTGGCTTGAATGTGTTGCACATTTAAGCCAAGACCAAGACTAACACCCTGTGTTAGTTTAAAAGCGACTGATGGATTGATGTTGATTGTTTTGATATCGAATGAACGTGAGTGGTAGCGACCTATCCAGTTATCATCATATTCAGTCTTTAGTCCAAAAGGTACGCTGATACCCAAACCAACAGCCATTTTCTCATTAATTTTATAACTAGTGTAGAGGTTTGGTACTAAAGCCCAGCTACCAGCTTCACCACCGTTACCACCGGGAGGTACTTTACCAGCTAGCGCTAGAGGGACTGTTGATTGTTGATCATCCGTGAATTTGAAAGAAGGACCAATGGCAGAGACTCCTCCTGAAATATTGAGCCCATCAAGTTTCATCATGCCAGCGGGGTTATAGTAAATAGTGCTAGCATTTTCGGCGATGGCAGCAGATCCAGCGTAGGCATTGCCCAAACCACTGTTCGATTGTTCTAATAGATTAAAACCTGCACCATGGGCTAGGCTAGAAAGACCAGCTAAACTTAAACTGATAGCTAGGGTATGTAAATTAAAAAATCTCAATTTTCTCTCCAGTAAAAACAGAATTTTAAACGTTATTTGAAATCTGTTTTCATTTTTGTGACAAACAAGGCTATTTTGTCGCTTTTCCGGAATAATTATTATCAGCAATACTACTAGAGTGTTGTATATGAGAGACGTTTTACGCTTTTTACAAAGAGAAAAGAGGTTTGGTGCATGCTATTTTCAATGTGGTTCAGCAGATAATTGATTGGTTTGATGTGTGTCTGGGAATCTTGGTAAGGGTGCTCGTAGTCCTCCAAGAATAAAGCTTAATAAGCGAGGCTTTAATTTATTGTCATAATGATCATATAGTTTGGCTGCATTGATGGGCTGATGATCAGTTACTTCTAAAAGTGCTTTTACACCAGAAATAGCATAAGACGTAGCACCTAGCATAAATTGGAAACGCCAAATAATTTCCTCTTCGGGGACGCCTGGCAAAGCTTTGAAAAAAGCTTGTTTGTAGCGTTCAAATACGATTTCATTTTCTTTTGCCACAATTGCGCTAATAAAACCACTCGGGTTCACCATTGTTTGCTCAAGTAAACGCAAAAAAATGCCTCCATCGTGGTGTTCATCACCGGCATGCTCTAATAACGAGCCAAAAAATGCGTTGACAATTAGAGAGGGTTTAAGAGGGCGGCCATTTGCTTTAGCCTCTAATTCGTCAAGTAAGCGTAATCGTTCATTATTAATTGCACCTAATCTGCGTTTCATGACCGCAATAATAAGTTCATCTTTGCTACCAAAGTGATAATTGACAGCCGCCAAATTTACATTTGCCATTTGCGTAATATCACGCATAGATGCATTCTCATGGCCTTTTTCAACAAATAGGAGCTCAGCAGCATCCAGAATAGCTTTTTTAGTAATTTCGGCTTTACGCATTTTGTTTATATCTTAAAAACGAACAGTTGTTTAATACAGTGATTATATATGAATATGATGAAATGTATGATTATCTGAAAAAAATTTTAGAAAAAGCATAAATTTATTGTAATGATAATAATTCTCATTTAGAATATAAAAAAATAGGAGATTAATTATGGAATTATCTTTATCAATGAATGCCGTAGTGGTGGGTGCTGATCGTCTAGGTAATCTACCAGATGTGCTAAAAGAGCACAATATTAAGATCAATAAACATATTTCGGGGCGTGATCCTTCGCATCAAAAAAAGAATCTTGCTTTGCCTAGTGGTACTGAAATCTTAATCTTATTAACAGACTTTCTAGGGCATAACGTCATGAAATCATTTCGGGCGGCGGCAGAAAAGCAAAATATTCCTATTGTGGCGTGTAAACGCTCGGTATGTAGCATGAAGCAAGCACTAGAGCAATGTCCTCATGTGCGCTGTGCAAACTGTCCTAGTAAAAGGGGATAGTGAATTTTCCGTAGAATAAGAGGGGGGAATATGCAAGTAGTGCATCGTTTATTGATGGGGCTAATCGCAGTGGTGGTTGTGTGGTCATTGGTTGGTGTTTCTGTTTCGACTAATGCGGGACAAACAAATTATTCATTGTTTATTAAGCCGGCACCAACGTGGCAAGTAATATACTGAAAATATCAATTTTTGTAACTAAAAAATTCTCTGTATTGGTAGCTTTTTAGATATAGAGAATAGACATAAATTGAAAAAGAGTAACTAAGAATTTAAGACTTGAAAAACCTGTACGCCAAAATTATCGCTAAGGAGTCGCTAGTTATTCAAGCAAAAAGGTACACAATAGTGTACCTTTTTGCTTTGTTTGTTTTGTCTATAAAAAAGAGTAATTAATTTTTCGCAATCTGATTCATTGGTATGCGACGAGCACCGTTATAACGCTGAGACCAATAATTGCTTAATTTTTCTACACGAACACTTGAACCTGTACGAGGTGCATGTAAAAATTCATTATTCCCTAAATAAATACCTACATGTGAATTACGGAAACCACGAGTATTAAAGAATACTAAATCGCCTGGTTGTAGTTCATCACGAGATACTGATTGACCTACGTTTGCCATTGATGAGCTAACACGGGGTAATTGTACACCCATGTATTTGCTGGCTGTGTAGTAGATTAAACCAGAACAATCAAAACCTTGAGGAGTTGCACCACCAAAACGGTATCTCACACCAACATAGTTAAGTGCCGCTTGTGCTAACGCACTTGCTGATGACTTAGACGTTGTAGAAATCGACGCATCACGCTTGGAGCGGTCAAGTTTGGCATCAGCAATTAATGAACCAATAGGATCGCTAACATCTGCTGACCAAGAGCTTTGTGATAAATTTGCTGAAGATTTGTTAATTAAAGAACCAATTAAATCTAGGTTTTGTGCTTGAGCTGCGGAGAAAAGTACAGGCGTACTCGCCAGTGCTGCTCCAAGGAAAAGACGCTGCCAAACGGCACCTAATCCTTTTGTGAAAAAAGAAAGAGTTGTTTTCATAGTCATATAATATAAATTGTAATAGGTTTGTATGCTCTACGGGTCACTGTTTTGACCTGGTTAGAGTTTACTTAATAATCAAGCACTTCTCAAGGATTATTAAGTAAAATTCTTAGTGATTTTTCTGATTAAAATCAAAAAATATCAAACTTATTTGACAGAAAAATTAACATTCCTTTGGACTTAACAGAAATTAACGATAGTTAAAGAAAGTTAATAACAAAATCATATAAAAATGCGAATAACTAACAAAATTAGATGTAAAAAATAGCATACTTGTCTGTTACAATAAAAATTTTATTTGTGAATAAAAAACAACAAAAAAATAATTTTTTATTAAAAAAAGGGTAAATCTATTGCTTTTTTAATAAATAGTTTAATTGTTTTTTGGGTTTGAATCAGATAATGGTTGTTGAGAGGATTAAGATTAAAGTACAAATTTAAAGCACAAATAAAGATAAGAGAGGAAAGTTAGTAAGAAGGGAAAAATAGACGAATAAGCGATGGTGTCGATTTGTATGGACAAAGGGGCTATGAATTAGCCCCTTTGTTTATTGCTTGTTCAAATAAAAGAGTTTTTATTTGCAGCAAGAAAAGTCAAGTTTGACTCCTGTTTTGGCTTGAATTTCTTCTTTGGTTACATCTGGTGCAAGTTCTACTACTTTTAAGCCACTAGAAGTTACTTCCATGACACCTAAATCGGTAATAATCATGTCAACTACTTTCAGACCAGTTAAAGGTAATGTACATTCCGGAAGAATTTTAAGGTCTTCGGTGCCGTCTTTTTTGCGAGCAACATGTTCCATAAGAACAATTACACGACCAACGCCAGCGACTAAGTCCATGGCACCGCCCATGCCCTTAACCATTTTACCTGGAATCATCCAGTTAGCTAAGTCACCTTTTTCTGAAACTTGCATTGCACCAAGAATAGCTAGATTAATTTTGCCGCCACGAATCATGCCAAATGAGTCCGCAGAGGAGAAAATAGATGAGCCAGGTAGAGTAGTAACGGTCTGTTTGCCTGCATTAATCATATCAGCATCAATCTCTTCCTCAGTAGGAAAAGGACCGATACCTAAAAGACCATTTTCAGATTGTAGCCAAACTTCCACGCCTTCAGGAACATGGTTAGCGACAAGTGTAGGTAAACCAATACCTAAGTTAACGTAAAACCCGTCCTGTAATTCTTTTGCTGCACGAGCAGCCATTTCATCACGATTCCATGCCATGTTATTCTCCTTATGCTGTACGAGTAGTACGTTGTTCAATACGTTTTTCGGGATTTGCGTTTAACACAATACGATGAACAAAAATACCAGGTAGATGGATAGAATCAGGATCAAGTTCGCCTAATTCGACAATTTTTTCTACTTCAACGACTGTAATTTTGCCTGCTGCTGCAACGTTAGGGTTGAAGTTACGTGCAGTTTTACGGAAGATTAAATTGCCACTCTTGTCAGCGATATAGGCTTTTACTAAAGAAACGTCAGGAACAATGGCACGTTCCATAACATAAGTCTCGCCATCAAACTCTTTTGTTTCTTTACCTTCAGCAACAATAGTACCTACCCCTGTTTTGGTAAAAAAAGCAGGAATGCCAGCTCCACCAGCACGTAAACGCTCTGCTAATGTACCTTGAGGGGTAAACTCAAGTTCTAATTCACCAGAAAGGTATTGACGTTCAAATTCTTTGTTTTCACCTACGTATGAGGAAATCATTTTTTTGATTTGACGAGTTTCTAATAACTGTCCTAAACCAAAACCGTCAACACCCGCATTGTTGCTCACGCAAGTTAGGTCTTTTACACCTGAATCACGTAAAGCAGCAATCAAGGCTTCTGGAATACCACATAAACCGAATCCACCCACGCCAATAGTTTGCCCATTAGCAACGATGTCTTTTAAAGCCTCGCTAGCACTTGCATAGACCTTATTCATTAAAGTTGTCTCCTTAAAAAATAACAACACATTCTTACTATCTTATCAAAACTTGAGGAAAAGTTAAAATATTAGACAGGATGATGCCAATATGCATCAGCTTTTTTGTGCAAGAGTTAAGAGGATTTGTTTTTTAAAGAGAATATGTTTTTTTTAAATTAAAGCTAGGTTTACTAGATGAAAACACTTAGATTGTCATCTTTGGATAGTTTTTATTACGATTAAGTTTTACAATCAAGAAATAACTATTTATCGATAATTATTTTCTTAGTACCTTTCTAAGATTACAAGGAGTAAGGTTAGCATGTCAGAACGCGAATCAATGGAGTATGATGTTGTCATTGTTGGTGCAGGACCAGCGGGTTTATCGACTGCCATCAAAGTGAAGCAACTTGCCGCAAAAAATAATCAAGACATTTCCGTCTGTATTTTGGAAAAGGGTAGTGAAGTAGGGGCGCATATCCTTTCTGGTGCGGTGATGGATCCAGGAGCGCTAACTGAACTTATCCCTGACTGGAAAGAGAAGGGGGCACCGTTAAACACGGCAGTCAAAGAGGATGAGTTTTTATTTTTATCTGAAACTGGTTCTCGAAAAACACCACACTGGTTATTACCTGATTGCTTTAAAAATGACGGTAATTATATTGTGCGCTTAGGTGAGGTAACGAAGTGGTTAGGTGAGCAAGCAGAGAGTTTAGGTGTTGAAATTTTCCCTGGTTTTGCAGCTGCTGAAGTATTATATGATGAGACAGGAGCAGTCAAAGGCGTGGCTACTGGTGATATGGGGGTAAGCCGAGATGGCTCGCATTCCCCACACTATCAACCAGGTATGGAGTTACATGCTAAATATACTATTTTTGCTGAGGGGGCGAGAGGTCATCTAGGTAAGCAATTAATTAAAAAATTCAATTTGGATCATGATCGTGATCCTCAAAGTTATGGTATTGGTATCAAAGAAATGTGGGAAATTGACCCTGCCAAATCTAAGCCTGGTTTAGTTATTCATACAGCAGGATGGCCTTTGGATGCAGATACATATGGTGGTACTTTTTTATACCATTTAGATAATAATTTAGTTGTTGTGGGTATGGTAGTAGGTCTTGATTATGCTAATCCATGGTTATCACCTTTTGAAGAATTTCAACGCTATAAGACACATCCTAGCATTAAACCCTATTTTGAGAATGGTAAACGCTTAGCTTATGGTGCACGAGCTTTAACAGCAGGTGGATTGTTGTCATTGCCTAAAGTTGTATTCCCAGGGGGGGCATTAGTTGGCTGTGATGCAGGCTTTTTAAATGCTTCTCGTATTAAAGGAAGTCATGCAGCAATCAAGACAGGCATGCTAGCTGCTGAGGCGATTGTTACAGCTTTATCTGCAAATAGACAGCGTGATGTTTTAAGTGACTATCCAATTGCTTTTGAGAATTCATGGTTATATGAAGAGTTAAACAAAGCACGTAATTTCAAACAATGGTTCAAGAAAGGTCGCACCGTGGCTACCATCATGACAGGTATTGAACAAAAATTATTCAAGGGAAAAATGCCTTGGACAATCCATCGTACTAAGGCAGACCATGAATGTTTAAAACTTGCTGCTGAAATGCCTAAGATTAATTATCCGAAACCAGATGGAGTAATTACGTTTGATCGTTTAAGTTCAGTATTTATTTCCAATACTAACCATGAAGAAGATCAGCCAATCCATTTAACGTTAAAAGATGAAACTGTGTCTGTGAATGTTAACTTAGCGAAATATGCGGGCCCAGAACAACGTTATTGTCCAGCTGGTGTTTATGAGTTTATCAAAGATGATACCGGGGCAGATAAATTACAAATTAATGCTCAAAACTGTGTGCATTGTAAAACCTGTGATATTAAAGACCCCACCCAAAATATTATTTGGGTAACACCACAAGGTGGAGAAGGACCAGTCTATAACGGCATGTAAACATTTTAAGCCTAAGAGGATTGTCATTGTTCAATGACAATCTTAAGTTGTTTAGGGTGGGATTTCGGCGCTCAGTCTTTTTGCGTTAGCTAAAAGAGTGTGCGTCAAAATTAAAAAAGAAAGAGCAGTGAAAAAGAGGATTGTCATTGTTCAATGACAATCTTAAGTTATTTAGGGTGGGATTTCGGCGCTCAGTCTTTTTGCGTTAGCTAAAAGAGTGTGCGTCAAAATTAAAAAAGAAAGAGCAGTGAAAAAGAGGATTGTCATTGTTTAAATGACAATCCTCAGTTATTTTGCTTACTTAGTATAGGTATCTTCGAACGGATGCATTAGGGACCATACTTAGATAGACTATTTTTTTAGTGCAGCTATAGCAAGGCATAGCCAAGCAAGAATAAAACATAAACCTCCGATAGGGGTAACCATACCTAATTTTCCTAGTCCAATCAGCACCAGACAGTACAAACTACCTGAAAATAGAATAATTCCAAACATAAATAAATAAAGACTGTAGCGAGTCCATGATGGGTGCAATTTGTCTCCAAGGTTTGCCACAATTAATAGTGCTAATGTATGAATAAATTGGTATAAAACAGCTGTATGCCAGACATCAATTAATCCCGGTGCTAATTGATTTTTGAGGGCATGTGTACCAAAAGCACCTAATATAACGGCAATAAGTCCAGAGAACGCAGCAAAAATAATTGAAGTTCGAAACATAGTGTGGTTTGGTTATACAATACTAAAATTCTATTGTATGTTAAATATAGTATTTGGAAAGAGATTATCTTCGCCTATGCTAAAGATCGCTAAGATATGTTTAGCATAATACATTTTCTATAAGGTTTCTTTATGTCAATAATGAGTGTTAGTGAACGTTTATCTGTTCTTCGTTTAGCGATGAAAAATGCGGATATAGAGGCATGGATTGTTCCTTCTGCCGATCCACATTTGTCTGAATATTTACCTGAGTTTTGGCAACAACGTGTATGGTTAAGTGGGTTTACAGGGTCTGTCGGTACTGTATTGGTAACACAAGAATTTGCAGGTTTATGGGTCGATAGTCGTTATTGGGAGCAAGCAACAGTTCAATTATCAGGGACAGGTATTGTGCTGATGAAACTGGGTGAAGAGGGTGTGCCAAGTTTAAATATGTGGTTAGTAAATCATATAAATGAGAAATCACGAATTGGGTTTAATAGCTTGATGATGGCACTAAAACAGGCTCGACAATTGGAAAAAGACCTAGCCATGCTTAACGTTGATTTTGTGTCAGATACTGACCTTATCGCTGACTTGTGGCAAGATCGGAAAGCGTTGCCAAATGCTCCTATATTTGAGCATACCCCACCTTTTGTGAGCCAAACACGTGCCGAAAAACTAGCGTTAGTCCGTCAACAAATGCAAGCTATATCAGCTGATTGGCATTTTATTTCGTCTTTAGATGATGTTGCTTGGCTATTTAATTTGCGTGGTGCAGATGTCCAATATAATCCAGTATTTCTAGGGCATGCCTTATTATCTCAACAGGAGGCTATGCTATTTATCCATGATGGAAAAGTAAATAGTGAATTAGTACAAGCATTAGCAAAAGATGGCATTACCATTCGTGGCTATGATGAAGTAGCTAACGTACTTCAACAATTACCAAAACAAGATAGTATATTGGTTGATCCAGATCGTATTACGCTGGGCTTAAGTCATTATGGTTGTGAGACTGTTATCGAACAGGTAAATCCTTCGCGGTTATTGAAGTCTTGCAAATCTGCTGCTGATTTGGCAAATGTGCGTGAAGCAATGGAACAAGATGGGGCGGCTTTATGTGAATTTTTTGCATGGTTTGAAAAAGCACTATCAACAGGGGAAACTATCAGCGAACTAACGATTGATGAGAAAATTTGTTCGGCGAGAGCTAAACAAGATTATTATATTTGTCCTAGTTTTGCGACTATCGCTGGTTTTAATGGTAATGGTGCTATGCCTCATTATCGAGCAACAGAAGAGTCGTTTGCTTATATTAAGGGAAATGGTTTGCTATTAATTGATTCTGGTGGGCAATATTTAAATGGTACAACGGATATTACTCGTGTAGTACCGGTGGGTGATGTTAGTGCTGAGCAAAAGCGAGATTATACCTATGTGTTAAAAGCAATGATTCAGTTATCAAAAGCAGTATTCCCTCGTAACTATCCATCCCCCTTGTTGGATACTATTGCACGTACCCCTCTTTGGCAGGCAGGTTTAGATTATGGTCATGGTACAGGCCATGGAGTAGGTTATTTTTTAAATGTGCATGAAGGACCGCAAGTCATTTCTCATCGAGCATATACATTCCCTTATACAGAGATGAAAGAGGGAATGATTACATCTAACGAACCGGGAGTATATCGTGCAGGAAAATGGGGAGTAAGAATTGAGAATTTAGTTGCCAATGTTCCAGCACAAAAAACAGAATTTGTTGATACATTGAAATTTGAAACATTAACCTTATGTCCAATTGATACACGTTGTATAGAGCCAGATTTATTAACCCAAGAAGAGAAAAATTGGTTAAATAATTATCACAATGACGTGTATAAACGCTTATCACCGAGAGTCCAAGGTGAAGCATTAGATTGGTTAAAATTACGCACCCAAGCAATTTAAAGAGTGTTGTGAGGGGTGATAAAATCTCGTTTTCGGCAAAATATAAAAGAAAATTGTCATCTTAGTCTATTTTGGGAGGGGGATTTCGGCGTGCAGGCTTTTATGTCGTATGGACGTTACTGTGTTACTAATTTTTGATGCGATGATATGTAAAAGCATGCACGTCAAAATATAAAAAAGAGAGTTTTATCTCTGATAAAAATCGAGAGTTTTTAAGTTAGTAAAAATCGAGAGTTTTTAAGTTAGTAAAAAAGAGAGTTTTTAAGTTAGTAAAAAAGAGAGTTTTTAAGTTAGTAAAAATCGAGAGTTTTTAAGTTAGTAAAATAGAGAGTTTTATCTCTGATAAAAATCGAGAGTTTTTAAGTTAGTAAAATAGAGAGCTTTATCAAATATAAAAAAAGAGTGGTCAAAGCCACTCTTTTTTATTACTCTAGACAATGAATGCGAGACTATTTTAATTTAGTTTCTTTGTATTCAACGTGTTTACGAGCAACTGGATCATATTTTTTGATCAACATTTTTTCAGGCATATTGCGTTTGTTTTTGGTCGTAGTGTAAAAGTGACCAGTGCCAGCTGTTGATTCTAATTTGATTTTTTCACGAATACCTTTTGCCATTTTAAGCTCCTAAGGAATGATTAAATTTAAGCAAAGGCTTAAACTGTTTGACCGTTAGCACGCATTTCAGCAATAACTGCATCAATGCCTTTTTTATCAATTGTACGTAACGCATTTGTAGAAACACGTAGACGAACCCAACGGTTTTCGCTTTCAACCCAGAAACGACGGCTTTGTAGGTTAGGTAAGAAACGACGTCTTGTTTTGTTGTGCGCGTGAGAAACATTGTTACCGGACATTGGGCGCTTGCCGGTTAGTTGGCATACTTTTGCCATATAAACACCTCATTAAGTTAAAGATCTGATTTTTGGCCCAGATCTGCCTTAGTAAAAAGTAACCCTTTAAAGAGTTAATCTATAATTCTAGAGTAAAAAATAAAAAAATGCAAGAAAATCAAAGGGTTCTTGATTGGAAATAATTAGTTTGTCGTTAATAAGATACTTTTCGAAAAGGCTATCTATCGTAAAAAAATCTATTGATAGACAGAAGATAAGGCTTATTATTATCTTTGGTAAGCTAGGCTTAGTTTCTTCTCTCTCTTATTGATTAGATGCTTGACGTAAGAGTGGTCGAGTAATGATTGTGTACCAGATGGCGAGAATCAATCCACAGCAAAAAAGGGCAGAGCAGCACATAATCCAGAGACTTGATATTCCCGTAGTTGCTCCAGGTGTTAGAATGCTTGCTATACCGTCTAGAGCACCTTTACCATTGCCATAACCAAAATAATAGCCTCCGCCTAGACCTAAACCAATAAGCAAGACGGTTTGAATAATAAAGGGTAATGTAGCAATTTTATGTGCTCTCAGAACATAGGTTACTACACATTGGAAATAATCCAATAAATGAAAGACAGGTACAATTGTCAATAAGCTAGCAGCCATTGCCGCAACATGTAGATCGTTGGTGTATAGGTAAATTACCCAGGATTTACCGAAGTAAATAAGAGTGATACTGATGAGTGCACCAATAAAACCTATTAAAAACCCTTGCAAACTGATCGAGTGGGATAGATGGTATTTAGTAGCACCAATTGCTTGAGCAGATAGTGCTGCAGTTGCAATCCCAATGGATTGGGGCATCATATATAAAAAAGCCCCTAAGTTGGCAAGAATTTGGTGACCACCTGACACATTAATACCTTCACGTGCAGCAAGTAACGCCATAAAGGTAAATGAACTGACTTCGACTAAGTAAGATCCTCCCATAGGCAATCCTAATTTAAGAATTTCCCATAAATGTTTAATAGAAGGAACACCAAGAATAAGTCCAAATTTTGTGTAGTATGGGTCTCTTAATAAAATCCATAGTCCAAATAAAAAGGTAAACCAGCTTACTAGCATGGTCGATATACCAGCACCAACACTACCTAAGGCAGGTAAGCCAAATTGTCCAAAAATGAGAACCCAATTGAAGAATGCTTTGACAAAAATACTCGCTACATTAATGTACATCACATGTTTAGGGCGACCGGCTGATGTACACAATGAGTAAATAGCCCTAAACATTAAAATTGCGGGTAGTGAAAAATAGGTAATTCGTAGATAATGACTGACTTCTGCACGTACTTCGTCTGAAATATCGCCAGAAATACTTAGCCATACATCAGGAAAAAGTAATAATGCCCCTAAGGTAAATGACGTAAAGATGGCTAGCCAAATCCCTTGTCCCCATAATATACCTATTTGTCTTAATTTCTGTGCCCCAAAGAGTTGTGAGAAGATGGGGATTAATGCATGAACAACTCCCATCATGCTGACACTTACGGTAATAAAAATTGATGCAGCTAGACTCATCGCTTGTAGTGCTTCAGCATTAAAGTTGCCTAGCATCATGGTATCAAGAACACCGAAAGATACCCCCGCCCATTGAGCAATGAGAATTGGCCATGCTTGGCTAATTAGATTTTTTCTAATTGTATTTTTATCATTAGAAAGTAGGGTATTTTTCATAAAGCATCAATAAAAATGATTAAGTGATGGTAACTTAATCTTCATCACGTAAATCTAATAGGAGGAATGTTTCTCCATGACGCTCACTGCGACGTTTTCCTTGCCAAATAACTTTAGCTGTATCTTGATGAGCGACAGTATGATTTCTTAGGCTATCCACTGTAGTTTGTACAAATAAGAAAGGGCAATATTGTTGATTTGTTAAACTTAATTGTGCAAAAACATAAAAAGCACCTTGTTGACCTTGTCCTACGTTGGCACCATTGATACAAGCATTTTCAGGTACATGGTTTTGTAATGCATTAGCTAAGGACTGACCTACTTCACGATATGAACGATTGTAGTCAATTGCTGGTAGCCATAATACAGCAAGTAGCATCCATGCTAATGTTGCACCTGCTGCTGCTAGGGTAATACCGCGCCACATTGCTTGTGGATTAGAGCCAAGACGCCATTTGACTGTTTTATACCAAAGTATGCAAATAATGCAGGCAGCAGCCACTGCTATCCAGTTAATAGTCGTATCAAAACCAACAATTAATCGCATAATATTTTTATGAATCTGTGCTGGCCAACCAAAATAGAGGGCAATCCATCCTACCCATGTGGCTACAATACTAAGAGTAATGACCATAATGGAATACCAGTCTAACAAATTAATTTGACTACGTTTAAGTGTAGGAATAGCCATAGCAGCTAACGGAGTAAAACCAATCACTAATGGACCATACTCAGGTTCAAAAGCATTATTGGCTATTATAATTAAGACTAGATTAGCGAATATAAAAGCAAAAGGGATATAAATATGGGCGGTATCAAACCATTTACGCCAGTTCCAAAGGGCAACAAATGCAAAGGGCCAGGTGGGCCATAGGAACCAAGCGAGATCTCTTAGTGCCCTTAAAAAATTTTTCCACTGTGAAGATGAAAACACTTGAACTTGCTCATTAATCCACAATGTTGTCCAATAACTGTCAATATTGTAAGTGCTAACTAGCCAAATAGTAGATAGCAAAATTGCAAGGACAAGACTGAGAAAGAGGAAAAATTTTAATTTGTAATGATAAATCTTACCGATAAACAATAAAAAGACAACAATAAGTAATGGTAATATTCCAAGAATACCTCTAGTTAAAAAAGCAGCGGTAAGCATGCTTCCAATGACTAAGAATCCTTGTGTAGGGTGGTCTAATAGGCGTACGAGCCCATAGAAGCATAAAGCATGAATAGCCATAAGAAGAGGAAAGTAGCTAGTTTCATGCATTTTAATGATAATACCGACAGTAGCAATTGTGAATAATAACGCTACATCTGCAATCATACGACCATAATCTCTGGGGTTAGGCTCACCACCAAAGGGTAATGGTAAGGGTTGTGCTTCTAGTCGTCTAGCCAATAAATAAGTACCATACCAAATCCCCCAAAGCATGCCAAAAAAATAGAAAAAATTAGGCAAGCGTGCTGCATATACATGAGCCCGTTCTGCAGACACAAATATATCAAAGAGAGGGGTGAATAATTTGATAAAGGTTGCCCCAATCATGCCTGTTAAAGGGCCGATTTCAGGGTAGGGAGACGTCCCAATGTAAGCTGTTAGCCAATGCCCTTCATTAAGAGCTGATAACATTGTTGCTAGACCAACAACATCATCTGTTTTCCATGGATCA
Organism: Pelistega sp. MC2; assembly: GCF_900099475.1. NCBI lineage: Bacteria > Pseudomonadati > Pseudomonadota > Betaproteobacteria > Burkholderiales > Alcaligenaceae > Pelistega > Pelistega sp. MC2. The sequence continues at coordinate 558,228 of NZ_LT628275.1, forward strand.
CGCCCAAAAAGTCCTGCCAAAATATAAGTAAACATGACAAAAAACAGGATTTTTCGAGGTAACTTGCGAGCAGCTGGACTCGCTAGGCGAGCAGGTGTCTTTCGTTGTGTTAATGAAGCATTCATTTAAATTGGCTAGATTTGATGCAATTATATTTAGAGCTATTATAAACAATATTTACTACTGGTTAATGAACAGTAATGGCTATAACGGAAAATAAAAAAGCAGCTTATAAAAGCTGCTTGATTCAAAACCGATGTGGTTATGATTATTTTTTGATAGTACCAGCAGTACGAGCGAAACGAGCACGGAATTTTTCAACACGACCAGTTTCAACAACACGTGTTTGAGCACCAGTGTAGAATGGGTGAGATTCTGCTGTTACGTCACATTTGAATAGTGGGTATGTTTTGCCATCTAATTCAATTGTTTCACGAGTTTGTACTGTAGAGCGAATGATGTAGTTATTACCAGTTTGTTGATCTAAAAATACAACTTCGCGGTATTCTGGGTGAATGCCTTCTTTCATGATTTGTCCTTAAAGATATAGTGGGTCGCCAGCTAAAAACTAATTTTCAGCAACGTATCCAAGATTGAATTCAAAATTATAACGAATTCAACCCCTTATATAACTGTTTCTGGCTAAAAAATCTAAAAAAAGACATTTTTTAGTTGTATTGTAGCCACAAGCCTTATTAGTTAGAACTAATAGAAGCACCTGGAATATCAATAATAACAACGGGTGAGTCTAGTGCAAGAGAGCATTGTCTTGCAAACTCTTCTGCTTGATCTGGATGCTCATCAAACCAGTAGTAACCTAGCTCATCTGCAACGCTTAGGATGCGATCTAGTAGAAGCACTTTACCACTTTGACGAGTAGGCTCACATTCTAACTCTACCCATTTATTCACAATCCACTCACGTGCCGCTTCTTGTGCGGAGTCACTAAAATCTTTATGAAAGATTTCATAATTTTTGAGTTCGCCAGGGTTAAAAATTATTGTCACGTCACTTTTCATATGTAGTAGGCCTAAGCAAAGAATATTGTAGGAAGTAGTAGATTTAGCATATTTATAGTAGAGTAAATGTCATATTGGTGACTTTTTAGTGCTTATATTGCTAAGATCCTTCCAAGGCAATTGTCGTAATTGTACGAGACTCTTTATTAATTTTATGCCAGACACGCCTACATTAATCCCTGTTCTGCCATTGAGATGGCTTGTCCATTCGCAATAATGAGGTGGTCGAGAAGTTTAATGTTTAATAACGCTAAAGCATCTTTTAAGATGCTGGTGATTTGGATATCAGCATCACTGGGAGTTAAATTTCCAGAAGGATGATTATGCGCCAGAATAATATAGGAAGCATTAAAACGCAGAGCTAGTTTGACCATTTCTCGAGGATAAATCTGTGCTTGATCAATGGTTCCTTGAGCTACAGTTTCAGTATGCATAAGTTTGAATGCCTTATTTAACATTAAAGCATGACAATGCTCAATTTCCAGATGACCCAAATTGTGGATGCAGTATTTTTTTACAATTGTTGATTGGTGCAAGATAGTTTTTTCACGCAAAGGCTCTTCTAGAGATCGGGCTGCTAACTCTTTTAAAGCAAGTAATTGAGCAATTTTAGTATTACCTAGTCCTTTGACAAGCTGTAGTTCTTCATTAGTTGTATTAAGAAGAGCGCGAATGCCACCGAAATTACTTAATAATTGCTGACAAAAAGTAATGACATCATTGCCTTTGGTGCCTGTATTAAGAATAATAGCTAATAATTCTGATGTGGTGAGAATTTTAGGTCCATGTTTTAATAAACGTTCTCTTGGGCGTAGTTGTTGAGAATCCATGCGTGAAATGTCCATAATCGTTACAATACTCTTTTAATCATTAATAGATAATAAGCGTGCCTGAAAATGAGTGAAAAAAATAGTACTATGCAGAAATTTGTCCACCCTGATTCGTTTTTAACTTTGAACTATCGGATTAGTCTAAATTCAGGACAAGGCAAGGGGTCGATTTTTATTGATACCTATGACGGTAAACCAGCTACTTTACAGTTAGGTATTGGTCAATGGCCAGAATCATTGGAAAAACCTCTACTTGGAAGGCAAGAGGGAGAATCATTTACCTATTACTTAGAGGCTGCTAATGCTTTTGGTGAGCGTAACCCTGAGCTGGTTCAAGCAGTGACTAAAAAAATGCTGGCAGAAAATGCAGGTGAAAATGCTACGTTTGAAGAAAATGATTTAGTTGAGTTTACTGCCCCTAATGGTGGGAAATTTTCAGGATTATTCAAGCGATTTGAAGGCGATAATGCTGTTTTTGATTTTAATCATCCACTGGCTGGAGTAGATTTGCAAGTTGATGTGTCTATTATTGGGGTACTTTAATGGGGCAAAATGCTGAAATTTTGTTAGCGGAGCCACGAGGTTTTTGCGCAGGCGTGGATCGTGCGATTGATATAGTAGAGCGCGCACTTGAGTTGTATGGGGCTCCTATTTATGTGCGTCATGAGATTGTACATAACCGTTTTGTTGTTCAATCATTGCGCGATAAGGGAGCGATTTTTGTCGCTGAATTAGATGAGGTACCAAAGGGAAGTATCGTTGTATTTTCAGCTCATGGCGTATCGCTTTCAGTTAGAGATGAAGCAGAGAAAAGAGGATTAAAAGTATTTGATGCTACATGTCCATTAGTGACTAAAGTGCATGTTGAGGTCAAAAAAATGCATGAGGCAGGTCATGAAATTATTATGATTGGTCATAAGGGACATCCAGAAGTGGAGGGTACGCTTGGACAAGCACTTGGTCGCATGTATTTAGTAGAAACGATAGAGGATGTTGAAAATCTACAGGTACAGAACCCAGATAATGTAGCGTATGTTACTCAAACGACATTATCAGTGGATGATGCTGCTGTAGTAACACGAGCGTTGCATGAGCGTTTTCCTAATATTGTGGCACCGAAAAAAGGGGATATTTGTTATGCTACGCAAAATAGGCAAGATGCAGTAAAGCTAATCGCACCACAGTGTGATGTATTCTTTGTTGTAGGTAGTGTTAATAGTTCTAACTCTAATCGTTTAAGAGAAGTGGCTGAGCGCTTAAGTTGTCCATCATATTTGGTGGATGATCCTGCAATGATTAAACCAGAATGGATTGAAGGTAAACGTTCTATTGGTATTACTGCTGGTGCCTCTGCTCCTGAAGTATTAGTACAAAATGTGGTTAATCGCCTAAAAGAACTTGGTGCATTATCTGTGCGTAAAATAGCTGGTATTGAGGAAAATGTGGCTTTTCCTTTGCCTAAAGAATTATCACGTAAAAAATTAGAGGGATAGAGGACTATGTCAACACTATATAACTTTTTTAGAAGTTCGGCTGCATTTAGAGTGAGAATTGCTTTAAACCTAAAGAAAATTAATTATGAATCTATTCCTATTCAGCTCAGAAGAGCAGAGCATAAAACAGATTCTTATAAAAGCATCAATCCAATGGCATTAGTGCCTTTCTTTGTAGATGATATGGTGAGTGTTGGACAATCTTTAGCTATTATTGAATATTTAGATGAACGATATCCAGAGCCTGCTATTTTACCTAAGACATTTGCTGATAGGGCTCGTGCCCGTTCTATTGCACAGGCTGTTGCATGTGAAATTCATCCATTGAATAGCCTAAGAGTTCGTGAGTATTTATCTACAAAATCGGGCTTTTCTGACGAACAAGTTAATGAATGGCATATTCATTGGATGCAAGAGGGTTTTAGTTCAATTGAAAAAATCTTAGCATCAAGTATTGAAACAGGTATCTTTTGTCAGGGGGATGAGATTTCTTTGGCTGATATTTATTTGATTCCTCAAGTTTATAATGCTCTTCAAGCTGGTATGGATTTAAAGCCATTTCCTACCATTCAACGTATCTATAATGCGTGTCTTAAAGAAGAGGCTTTTGTAAAAGCATTGCCAGAGAATCAAGCTGATGCAGTATAGTGTCGTATAAATAGGATACTAGTGATATAGCTGTTCTATGAATTATTGAATGCTTATTAAGTAGATTAGTTAGAAATAAAAAAGGAAGCTAGTGACTATCTTCCTTTTTTACTATGCTCTTTTGGCTAATAAATAGCTAGGTAATCTTTTTAATATACCTAGTGTAGATTTTTGAGTAAACGCCAAGTTTCAAAAATGGGTAGACCCATTACGCCACTATAACTGCCCTCAATTTTTTCAATAAAAATCGAGGCTAGTCCTTGGATACCATAAGCACCAGCCTTACCTTCGTATTCACCACTTTCAATATACATTTGTAAATCGCCCATAGTGATGGCACGCATATAAACTTTGGTAATGGATACATCCGTATAGACCTTATCACGATAAGATAAGACAATAGCGGTATGTACTTCGTGAACTTTATTTGATAATTTTGATAGTATTTTGGTCGCATCAAAGGCATCGTTAGGTTTACCTAATACCTGTCCATCTAGAATAACGGCAGTGTCAGCAGCTAGAATTGGGCGTACCCACATTTCTTGAGTTTGGATAAACTGTTGAGCACGTTGTGCTTTTTCAAGGGCAGTTCGTTGAACATAAATTTCTGCACGTTCTCCTTCGTGCTGAGGTTCATCTTCGCCCGGTGGTGAAGGTACTTTTAATACCTCATGTGTTATGCCTATTTGATTAAGAATTTCATGACGTCTTGGGCTCGCAGAGGCTAAATAGATAGTGGGAAAAGGAGAGTGGTTAAGCGAATTTGTTTTCATATAAACTGATTTTAAAGTAAGAGCTTATGATAGGTATTTATGCACGATGATAGGGGTGATTGACTGTAATACTCCATGCACGGTAGAGTTGCTCTGCTAACAAAACTCTCACCATAGGGTGAGGTAATGTTAATGAAGATAGCCTCAGCAAGGTATGGGCAGACGATTTGATTTGGCTATCTAAACCATCAGGCCCACCAATCACAATAGCAATATCATTACCACTTGTTTTCCATTGTTCAAAGTGTTTAGCAAGTTGAACCGTAGTGATATCTTTGCCGTGTTCATCTAAGATAATGCGTAATGCTTGTGTCGGAATTGCAGCATCAATTCGCTTGGCTTCAGCTTGCATCATTTGAGCGGGTGTTTTGCCAGACGTCCTAGGTTCAGGTTTTATTTCTTTGAGCTCGATACAACAATCATTTGGCATACGTTTAACGTAGTCATCCCATGCGTCTTCGACCCACTTAGGCATTCGATTACCAACGGCAATAATATAAATTTTCATCGCCTACTCTACTACTATTGTGCTATTAGTCTTCGTTTTCAATCTCTTGTTCATCATAAAAGCTATGAGGAGATATGGGTTGAGTTGATTGAGGTAGAAGTTTTACACGAACAGGTTTCCCTCCCCATACTGACTCTAAGTCATAGTAAGCCCGAATAGCAGGTTGCATACAGTGAATGACAATATCACCAATATCTAGCAGTACCCATTCACCGCTTTCCTCACCTTCTAGTGCAACAATATCAATCTTGTGCTCTCTAACTGCATCAATCACGCTACGAGCCAATGCTCGAGTTTGACGATTAGATGTACCACTAGCGATAATCACACGATCAAATAGACTCGTGAGATGTGTTGTGTTAAATATTTTAATATCTTGAGCTTTAACGTCTTCTAAAGCATCAATGACAATACGTTGTAGTTTTTGAATATTCATAGAGTATTAATTAACGGTATAGACCGTGCTGTTTAATGTATTGATAGACTTTTGCCTCAATGAGGTTAGATACATCTTCCCCTTGGTTTATTTTATGCCTTATTTCTGTTGATGATAAATCTATTTCATCAAAATTCATAAAAATCAATGATTTATTGATTTTTTTAAGTTCATTAAGCAATTCAGGGGGAGGGCTTATATCATAATGTGGGCGTTTGACAATCACTAATTGTACATAGAGTAAAATAGATTGCCAGTCGTTCCATGTAGCAAAATTATTCAATTGATCGCTGCCCATTAACCAATAATAATTGTGTTGTTTAGGTAGGCTACTTACAGTATCTATAGTATAACTAGGTCCTTCTCGCTCAAGTTCGATGGTATTAATTCTAATTTTAGGATAATCCTTAATCGCTAATTTTAACATCTTAAGCCGATGCTCCGCATTAACGGATAAAGGTTGTTTTTGCCAAGGTTGTCCTGCAGGAATAAGCTGTACTTCGTCTAAAGACAATTCCTCTAAGGCGGTGAGAGCGAGACGTAAGTGTGCTAAGTGGAAGGGATTAAAACTTCCACCAAATAAGCCAATTTTCTTTTTGTGCATCAATGACACTTAACCTTTTAATGCACGCCAAGCAATATCATGGCGGTATTGTGCGCCGTCAAACTTAATTTGTTCGACAGTGTTATAAGCTGTTGCACGTGCTTGTTGAACGGTATCGCCAATTGCTGTTACACATAAAACACGACCACCACTGGTAAGGATATTGCCATTTTCCAGACGAGTACCTGCATGGAAAGTCACGCAGTCTGGAGTAGAGGCAGGGATTCCTGTAATAATATCGCCTGTACGAGGTGTGGCTGGATAGTGTTCTGCTGCCATAACAACACCTAACGTAGTACGAGGATCCCAGTCAATATGAGCTTGATCTAATTGACCCACAGTCGCTTTCTGCACAACTTCTACGAAGTCATTTTTGATACGCATCATAATGGGTTGTGTTTCTGGATCACCCATGCGGCAATTAAATTCTAATACTTTGATAGGGCGTGTTTCGTCATCACCGTCATCAATCATTAGTCCTGCGTATAAGAAGCCAGTGTAGTTAATCCCATCATCCGCCATGCCTTGTACGGTAGGATAAATGACCTCTTTCATAATACGATCGTGTAAAACAGGGGTTACGATAGGGGCGGGAGAGTAGGCGCCCATACCGCCTGTATTAGGGCCTTGATCATTATCAAGTTGTCGTTTATGGTCTTGGCTACTCGCTAAAGGTAAAACATTTTTACCATCTACCATCACAATAAAGCTTGCTTCTTCTCCATGTAAGAAACCTTCAATGACTACTCTAGCACCCGCATCACCTAATTTACCATCACCTAGCATATCGGCAACGGCTTGATGAGCTTGTTCAAGTGTTTCAGCTACTACAACACCTTTGCCTGCCGCAAGGCCATCTGCTTTAATCACGATAGGTGCGCCTTGTTGATCAATATAAGCATGTGCTTGTTCTGCATTGGTAAAGGTTGCATAAGCTGCTGTTGGAATATGGTGGCGAACCATAAATGCTTTAGCAAAATCCTTTGAGCTTTCTAATTGAGCTGCGGCTTTAGTAGGCCCAAAAATCGCTAATTGGTGGGCGCGGAATAAATCTACAATACCATCTGCCAATGGAGCCTCTGGACCTACTACTGTCAGTGCAATTTGGTGCTCTTGGGCAAATTTTAGTAAATCCTCTTTTTTTGTTAGAGGAATATTCGTTAGATTTTTCTCTAAGGCTGTTCCCCCATTGCCAGGTGCGACAAAAACCTCAGAAACTTTTGGTGACTGGGATAGACGCCATGCGATGGCATGTTCTCGACCACCACTTCCAACAACCAATACTTTCATGTGTTACTCTCTATTTAAATGATTGATTAATCTGCTTCATCAAATACAGCTGTGGTATGTACTTCTTGAACATCGTCTAAACCCTCAAGCATATCTAGGATTTTCCGCATCTTGATGGCATCATCACCTTCAAGTACTGTTTCATTTAGTGGTTTCATGACAATAGCTTCTACTTCTGGCACTAATCCAGCCTCATGTAAGGCGTCACGCACTTGTGTATAGTCACTCGGTGCACAAATTACTTCAATAACACCTTCTTCATCAGTAATAATGTCTTCTGCACCAGCCTCTAAGGCAATTTCCATGATTTTATCTTCGTCACTACCTGGTGCATAAATAAATTGACCACAATGTTTAAACATGAATGCAACAGATCCATCTTGACCAAGATTACCGCCAAACTTGCTTAGGGCATGACGCACGTCAGAAACGGTACGAGTACGGTTATCTGTCATACAATCAATAATCACGGCTGCTCCTGCTGGACCATAGCCTTCATAACGAATGCTTTCATAGTTTTCACCGTCAGCACCACCAGCACCACGCTGAATTGCACGCATAATATTATCTTTTGGCATATTTGCTGCCATCGCTTTATCCCATGCTAAACGTAACGAGGGATTGGCATTTAAATCACCCCCGCCAGCTCTAGCCGCAACCTGAATTTCGCGAATGATTTTTGTCCAAATTTTGCCACGCTTTGCATCTTGGCGACCTTTGCGGTGTTGAATATTTGCCCATTTACTATGACCGGCCATATTAATACTCTTTAAATAAAAATTATTGGAATAATGTTTTTAGTCAAAAATTGTTGCACTAAAAACTTTAAATAACATTAAGGAAAAGTGTAATTTTACCAAGACTTATGATTTCTTTTATAGAATATAGGCTAAATAGTTTTAATGAATGTGATTAATTATTCATTTCCTCTCTCTCAAAGGTATTTTTTATGGCAAATCCTATTCTTTTAGCAAGAAATGCTCAACAAGACGTATTTTTATTACCTAAATTAGCGAATCGTCACGGTTGTATTACAGGAGCAACTGGTACAGGGAAAACAGTTTCTTTGCAAGTAATGGCGCAGGCGTTTTCTCAACTAGGAGTGCCTGTGTTTATGGCAGACGTAAAAGGGGATCTTACTGGTATTTCTCAGCCTGGGGCATCAAATCCTAAATTTGAGGAGCGTCTAAAAAAATATAATTTACCTATGCCAAATTTTGCTGGTTGTCCTACTGTATTGTGGGATGTCTTTGGAGAGCAAGGCCATCCTATTCGGGCAACAATTAGTGATATGGGACCATTATTATTATCGCGTGTGTTGAACTTAAATGAGACACAGACAGGTGTATTAAATCTAGTCTTTAAAGTGGCAGATGATGAAGGTCAACTTATTTTAGATTTAAAAGACTTACGTGCAATGCTACAGCATGTTTCAGAACGAGCTGCTGAATTACGTCAAACTTATGGTAATGTCTCAGCGGCTTCGGTAGGGGCTATTCAACGTGCATTATTAACAATAGAGAGTCAAGGAGCAGATCAATTTTTTGGTGAACCAATGCTAGATATTTTTGATTTAATGCGAGTAGATAGCAATGGTCAAGGTTATATCAATATTTTGGCAGCAGATAAATTAATGCAATCGCCAAAATTATATTCAGTATTCTTGCTTTGGTTATTAGCAGAGTTATATGAGTTACTACCTGAAGTAGGCGACTTAGAAAAACCAAAATTTGTCTTCTTTTTTGATGAAGCGCATTTACTATTTAATGATGCACCAACGGTATTGCTTGAGCGTATTGAACAAATTGTGCGATTAATACGTTCAAAAGGTGTGGGTGTTTACTTTGTCACTCAAAATCCTATTGATATCCCTGATACAGTATTAGGGCAATTAGGTAACCGTATTCAACATGCATTAAGAGCCTTTACTCCACGTGATCAAAAAGCCGTTAAAACAGTGGCTGATACTATGCGACCTAACCCTGATTTGAATATTGCAACGGCGATTACTGAGCTAGGAGTGGGAGAGGCATTAGTGTCTTGTTTAGATGAAAAAGGCTCTCCTTCTATTACACAACGAGTATGGATGATGCCACCTGCGAGTCGTATTGGACCAGCAACAGAAGCAGAACGTCAAACGATTAGAGCTCAATCTATGTTTAGTGGAAAATATGACCGTGTGATTGATCGAGAGTCAGCGTTTGAAGTATTGCAAAAACGAGTATCTGATAAAGGGAATCAAGCTATGGGCAAAACAGTGTCACAAACTAACGCCCAAGATGATGGTATTTGGGGAGCTGTTAAAGATATGATGATAGGGAGTACAGGGCCTCGAGGAGGGCGCAAAGACGGTATTGTGCAGCAAATGGTTAAACAGCAAGCACGTAGTATGACACGTCAATTAATCAGAGGTGTTCTAGGTTCTTTGATAGGTAAACGCTAAGAGAACTCGTACTGGTAGTGTTCTTTTGATATATGGATTGTCATAAAAAATACATATTAGTTTGTTACAGTTTTTCTACATAATTTTATTACTCACTATGATGAGTGAATTTTTCAAAGGAACACTATATTATGAATTTTCGAGATTTATTCTATTTTGATAAGTTTTTGTTTCCGAAAGTTATTACATTTATTTATTGGCTAATTTTACTTGGCTCAGTGATTGCTTTTATTTCTGGTGTAATGAAGGGACAATTTTTTGGTGGTTTAGTTGCTTTACTTGCTGGTGTTATTATTGGTCGTATTTATTGTGAATTAATGGTGGTTATGTTCAAAATTAATGATCATTTAACGATTCTAAGCCGTAAAGCATTGCAGGAAAGTAATGTTGCAACAACTAAGTCTGTGTCGTCTGCGACAGAATTTAATGTTAACCAAGATAGTTTTTAATAAGTCTCAAGAGAGTGATTTTTTTATAGTCATTAGCGTAAGAAGCCTCACTTTAGAAATGTTCTGCACCACAAAAGTTGGATTACTATTCAACCAAGTAAGGTGCAGATTTTTTATTCCTATTCATCCATATGACGAATTTGAGTGACTTTTTCTGGATCAATATTACTCAGTAGACGTAGTAATAAACTTCTGAACAATACGAATTCCTCATAAGAAAATCCTTTAAGTGACTGATTCAAGACCTCAGCTACGGCAGGCATGAGTTTATCCGTGACACGATAACCTTTAGGAGTGATCTTAATATGAATTACTCGTCTATCAGTTTTACTACGTTCGCGATAAATAAATTCTTTTTTTTCTAGTCTATCTAAGGTTCTAGTCATCGCACCAGTATCTACATCAACTAGACGAGCAATTTCTGCTGGAGTATCGGCTTTACCTAGACCAATCAACACAATAGGATGCCATTGTGAGGCGGTTAATTCAAACTCCTGCATATACTGTTCTATGCTATTGGTCATAGATTCATTTAGTAACTTGATTAAATAACCAATATTATCGAATGCACGTTCAATATGCTCTGGATTTTTTTTGTGATTATAAAATTCTTGCATGATGAAATAGTATTAATAGTATTGAAAATCAGATGTTGCCTAGGCAGATACTTATATTGTACGCTTATTACCAAATTTTCGCTACAATGAGAGTATTCAGGAAGGAGAATTTAATGACTATCTTAACAAAAGCTATTCTAGTTTATGCTCATGGTAATGTGGATCAAATGAAATTTGAAGAGGTTTCTTTGAATAAACCAGCAGCAGGTGAAGTACAGATTCAGCAAAAGGCTATTGGGTTAAATTTTATTGATATTTATTATCGTACAGGTTTATATCAAGCTCCACTCCCTCATGGTTTGGGATTTGAAGGGGCAGGTATTGTTGTGGCGGTAGGAGAGGGCGTCAGTCATCTCAAAGAAGGTGATCGTGTCGCTTATGGACAAAGTCCTTTGGGTGCTTATGCTTATGTACGGAATGTACCAGCAAAGCAAGTGGTGAAATTACCTGATGAGATTAGTTTTGAGGAAGGTGCAGCGATGATGTTGAAAGGCTTAACTGTACAGTATTTATTCCGTCAAACCTATCCATTAAAAGCAGGAGAAACAGTTTTATTACATGCGGCAGCAGGCGGTGTGGGATTAATTGCGTGCCAATGGGCAAAGGCTTTAGGTGTAAAACTGATTGGTACGGTGTCAAGCGATGAAAAAGCGGCTTTAGCTAAACAAATGGGTGCTTGGGAAACAATTAACTATACAAAAGAAAATGTTGTTGAGAGAGTTAAGGAATTGACAAATGGTGAAAAGTTACCTGTAGTGTATGACGGTGTAGGGAAAGATACTTTTGAGACTTCTTTGGATTGTCTAAGACCTCGAGGTTTATTGGTCAGCTATGGCAATGCCTCAGGTGCTGTAGAGGGAGTAAACCTAGGTATTTTGGCGAGTAAGGGATCGTTATATGTCACTCGCCCAACCTTAGGTACTCATGTGAATACCTTAGAAAAAATGCAAAAAGCGGCGGATGAGTTATTTACCCATGTTTTAGCTGGTGATATTAAAATCCTTATTGAACAGCGTTATCCTTTACATGATGTAGCACAAGCGCACCGTGACCTAGCCGCTAGAAAAACGACAGGAGCAACAGTATTAACAGTGGAATAAAGTTCCTCAGTAAATTAAGGACTGCTTTTATTTGTGAAAGCAGTCCTCTTTCATTTACCCGATAGATAAGGTGGGTAAATTATTTAGATATCAAATTGCTATTAGTGATGATGGGTATGGGTTCTAAATGAATATGTTGCACCTAAAGAAAGCTTATCAGCTTTTTTTGTGGGATGATCAATACGATAACTCACCTCAAAAACATTTAAACCTGCATTACGAATGCTTAAATTCACTTTACCATTTGCATCAGTTTCTTTACGAGCATTATCGTCCGCACCGATATAATCATTAATGACTTTGGCACCTGCTAATGGTTTCCCGTCTAAAAGGACTGTTACAGTAACGTTATCTCCTTGATGCAGGGACGCAGGGTTCTTTTCTGGTACGATTTCCAATGGATAGCCTACGGCTTTTGGCATAATAGAATTATCCATAACAGAAACAGCATATTTGACTGACTCTGTTGTGAACTTGACGTCACCGTCTACGTGTGAGTCGGCTTTGGCTTTTTGGACCCATTCTCCATTTTTCAATACAGCCCAGTAACCACCGTGAAGAGTGATAGCAACCATACCTAATTTTGCTGGATCAAAACTCACAAAGTCCTCATAATTTTTGCGAGTTAAATCGACAGTTTTATCTCCACCAATTCCTTTGATTTGTGTCACTTGTTCAGGTTTATATGCATAATTGCTTGCACCATGTCCATAGATGACTACCCATTTATCTTGCTGTTGGGCTACCCATGCGTTGTGTGCGGAAACTTGAGAACTAGAAAATAACAGTAGAGCACTGCAAATTGACAAACTAATACGTTTTAACATGTTTAATCCTTAAAAAATAAATTTTGAAAGCACTATGGATATGGCTCATGATGTCAAAAGAAAAGAGCGTCCATAGTGATAAATTTTAAAAATGAAATAATAGGTATTTTTTTAAGATAAAACTCCAAATAAAATGTGTAAAATTTGCCTCTTATGCTAGGTATCATAACATACATGTTTTCTTAAGATATGCGCCATTACTAGTTCTTGTTGTTATTTTGTTAGTTTAAATATAAAATTTTTTACCATGCAGTAATAAGATGAATAACAGTTGGTGCGTGATTTATTAATACTTAAAATCTAAATAAAGAAGAAAGAATAGTCATTTTTTTTAGATACAGGTAGGATGAAATTAGATAAAAAATACCCTGAGCTCTATTGGAGAGATGCTCAGGGTGTGTAGTGAAAGAGAAAAAAGTTTTCTACTTATTGAAAGTATTTTTTAACAGTTTCTACTTCATTTTTTGAGCCTAAAATCACACTTACACGTTGGTGGATTTGGCTAGGTTGTATATCCAAAATGCGGTTAACAGTATCAACAGCAGCACCACCAGCTTGTTCAATTAACATACTCATTGGGTTAGCTTCATACATGAGGCGAAGTTTACCTGGTTTACTTGGATCACGTTTGTCCCAAGGATATAGAAAAATACCGCCACGTTGTAAAATACGGTGTACTTCTGCAACCATTGAGGCTACCCAACGCATATTAAAATCTTTACCTCTAGGACCAGTAGATCCTGCTAAACAATCTTGAATATAGTGTTGGATAGGTTGATCCCAGTGACGGCTATTGGACATATTAATAGAAAACTCTTTAGTATCTTCTGGAATACGTACATTTTCCTGTGTCAGTAGCCATGAACCTAGTTCACGATCCAGTGTGAACACGACTACACCGTTACCAATAGTTAACACCAATAAGGTTTGAGGGCCATAGAGGGCATAACCAGCAGCAACTTGTTTGCTGCCTGGTTGTAAAAAATCTTCTTCAGTAATTTCACGACCAGTAGCATTTTCAGGCGCTTTTAAAATTGAAAAAATAGTGCCGATAGAAACATTGACGTCAATATTAGAAGAACCATCTAATGGATCAAATAATAGTAGATATTCACCTTTTGGATAACGATTGGGGATTTTATGAATTGTTTCCATCTCTTCTGATGCCATAGCAGCAAGTTGCCCGCCCCATTCATTAGCTTCCAAAAGAATTTCATTAGAAATCACATCTAATTTTTTTTGAGCTTCACCTTGTACATTTTCTGTCCCTTGATTTCCAAGGACTCCTCCAAGAGCACCTTTTCCGACGGTATGACCGATACGTTTACAAGCACGAGCAATTACTTCTATTAATAAACGTACTTCAGAAGGGATCAGCTTATTTTGACGTTGTTGCTCAACCAAATATTGGGTTAAGGTTTTATTCACGAAAAATTCTCCAACTAATAATTAAATATTTAATGCTTTACTAACAATTTCAGTCGTATTTTTTGATAGTTTAGGATATTGTGCCACTGTTTGTAATGCCTTTTGCATAAATTCTTTATTAGGACTGGCATAACGTTGCCAGTTGTCCATAATTCTTGCAAAACGAGCGGCTACTTCTGGATTTAAACGATCAAGCTCACATACTTTATCAGCCCAGAACTGATAAGCACTGCCATCTTTGGCATGGAACACTAAAGTGTTATTAATGCAGAACTGGAATAATAGGGCACGCGCACGATTTGGGTTACGTAGTGTAAATAATGGTGTTTGCATTAAGCCATTAATTTGCTGTAAATCTTTTGCTGCTAATGCCTCTAAGGTAAACCATTTATCCATGACTAAAGGATTATCTTGGAAACGTTGATTGAAGTCTTGAGATAGCGGTTGGCTGATTTCTCTTGGTGCGTAGTTTAGTAATGGGGACAATGCACCCATGCGATCCGTCATATTTTGGGCAGACTGATATTGTTGCAGAGCAAGCTTAATCCCTTGTTTGGATTGGCTACTGATTAAATAAGCAAGGGCAAGGTTTTTTAAACTACGTTGACCTGCACTAATTGGATCAGGGCTATATTCACCTTGGTGGTGATTTTGCTGATAAGTCTCTAGCCATAATTTTTCATGTGCAGATCCTAGCGTTTGACGGACAAACTCACGTGCTTGATAGAGCGATAAAGGCGTAATAGGTGATAATTTTTCAAATAGAATTTTTTCTGCAGGAAGTGTTAATAACCATGCACGGTAACCAGAGTCCAAAGAACGATCTGTTAAATTATGTTTCCATACATCTAGAATGATTGGATTTAGGGAGGCTGGTTCATCATGTTCGAATACTTGGCATAGTCGTAGAATTTCTCTGGAAGACAATTCTTGTGCGGCTTCCCAACGTGCAAATGGATTCTTATCATGAGCACATAGAATAGCTAGTTCTTCAATGCTATAGTCATAGTCCACGTAGACAGGTGCAGAAAAGTCTCTCAATAAAGATAAGAAAGGACGTCTGGAGATACGCTGAAATATCCAAGTCTGGGAAGGCTCTTTAAGCTCTAAAATGACGCCGTCATTAATTGTAGTTGTCACATTTTCTAATGAGCTAACATCTAAAGCAATGCTATTTCCTTCGGCATCTATCATACCAATGTGGAAAGGAATGAAGAAAGGCTTTTTCTCTAATTCAGGATGTAGTTTTTCAACACCTACTTTTTCACATGATTGTGTTAGGGTGACAGCACAAGTTTGTTTCACTTCATCATAGATTATCTCTACTTTCACTCTGGGTGTACCCGCTTGAGAGTACCAATGACGAAACACAGCAAAGTCTTTTTGTGGGTATTGCTTGGTATAAATACTTTCCATCGCATTGACAAAGTCATCACAAGTCACCGCTTGTCCATCATGGCGTCTGAAATACTCATCCATCCCTGTGCGGAAGCCTTGTTCACCTAACAGAGTATGTTGCATACGAATAATTTCTGCACCTTTTTCGTAGACAGTTGATGTATAGAAATTACCAATCTCCTGATAACTGTCTGGGCGAATAGGGTGAGCCATTGGACCAGCATCCTCAGGGAATTGTGCTGTGCGTAAACGTGTTACATCGTCGATACGTTTAACTGCACGTGCGCTTAGAGCAGCTTGTTCAGGAAGATTTCTAGCCATCATGTCAGCTGTAAATTCTTGATCTCTAAAAACTGTTAAACCTTCTTTTAGACTTAGTTGGAACCAGTCTCGACAAGTGACTCTATTACCTGTCCAGTTATGGAAATATTCATGCCCTACAACGGCTTCAATTCCTGTGTAGTTTGTATCTGTTGCTGTTTCTGGGTCTGCAAGAACATAAGAGGCATTAAAAATATTTAACCCTTTATTTTCCATCGCACCCATATTAAAGTCACGTACCACGACAATCATAAAACGGTTTAAATCAAGCTCTAAGCCAAACCGCTTTTCATCCCAAAACATAGCACGTTCTAGGCTATCAAGCGCCCATAAGGTTTGCTCACCACTACCTTTGTCGCTATATACTTGTAGTAATACCTCACGCCCTGAGCGTGTTGTACTCGTTTTCTCTCGCACATCAAAATCACCAGCGACAAGAGCAAATAAATAACACGGTTTTTTAAAGGGATCATGCCATTTTGCTTCATGGCGATTATTTTCTAAGTCTTTTTGTTCAAGTAAATTGCCATTAGACAATAACATTGGAAAACGAGTCTTATCAGCATTTAATGTGACAAAGTATTCACTCATGACATCAGGTCTGTCAGGGAAGAATGTGATACGGCGAAAACCTTCGGCCTCACATTGAGTAAAGAAACTTTTGCCAGATACATATAACCCCATTAAGGTGCTATTAGCACTAGGGTTGCAGATAGAAACAATTGTAAGTTTAAATTTTGTTAAGGGGGTATTTATAAAGAGCAAATTATCCTTATACTCATAGTCAGTATGAGGTTGATCATCAATGTGAATGGAGACTAATTCAATATCCTCTCCATTTAGACATAAAGGTTGCTTAGTTTCCTTAGCTTCTACAATAAGAGTATTTGTTACTTTTGTTTGTTGTTCTTCTAGATAAAAGTGTAGATTAACTTGATGGATAGTAAAGGGAAATGGTTTGTAATCTTTTCGGTAAATGGTTTTGGATAGAGTTGACATTTTGATGAGCTCAGAAAGAAAAACAGGTAATATTATAGGGTAATCGCAGCGAGAGTTTGTTTCAAGCTGTTTTTCTGACAGGAGACGATTATGTCGTTTTTTGCTAAAACGTTAAAACTAACTACATTTTTATCTACTATTGGCTTGGCGGCTTGTTCGTCTACCAATACATTCACTACAAAGCTTAATTCTTTCCAGAACTGGCCTAGTGATGCTACGGGTAAAAAATATGTATTTGCTCAAGATAGTAGCAAAAATTTAGAGTATAAAACTTATGCTGATGCTATCGCCAAAGAAATGTGGAAAACAGGTTTGGTACCAGCTACAACAAGAGCACAAGCACAATATATTGTTGATTTCAAACTTAATACGGAGCTTAAAGAAAAGCTTGTACAAGAGTATTATGATGAGCCAGTCATTTATCCAAGCTTTGGCTTTGGTTTTGGTGATTATGGCTGGGGATATAGTAATAGCATGTTTGGTGGTTTTAATATTGGCTATGCACCAAGAGTGGCAACTTATCCTGTACAGTTTAACCGTTATACCCTTGCGTTAGAGATCAAATCTAAAAGTGGTAATCCTATTTATCAGGCTACTGCTTTAGCTGATTCGAATAAAGCGAGTTTGATGCAAGTCTTTCCATATTTAGCGGCATCTGTTTTTGATAATTTCCCAGGTGATAATGGTCAAGTAAGACATGTAGAATTTGATATTGATAAAAGTATTGAGCAACAAAAACCTGTTAAATACGATCCGAATAAGAAATAATTTATATAAGCTAACTATATGACATTAATAGATAAAGCAAAAGCATTAAATCACGCTCAATCGTTGTTATTAGAGCCATATGGCTTACACGAAGAGCATTTGGCTAAGGCACTTGGGGAAATTTTCACACATAAAGTTGATTATGCTGATTTATATTTTCAGTATACGCGTAGTGAAAGTTGGGGATTAGAAGAAGGTATTGTTAAAACGGGTAGTTTTAATATTTCTCAAGGAGTTGGGGTTAGAGCTGTGTCTGGTGATAAAACAGCTTTTGCTTACTCTGATGATATTTCATCAAAAGCGCTACTGGATGCAGCGAGTACAGTAAAGACTATTGCAAGACAGGGCGAAGGTAAGACTAAAATTAAATCAAAAGCTGTAGCGCCACATCAGCTCTATGCTCCTATTGATCCATTGGGAAGTGTGGATACTGTTGAGAAAGTTGCCTTACTTGAAAGAGTTGAACAATTAGCAAGAGCGGCTGATCCTGCCGTATCACAGGTGATGGCTGGATTAAGTGCTGAGTATGATGTAGTGCTAATTGTGGGTTCAGATGGCCGTTTGCAAGCAGATATTAGACCGTTAGTTCGATTATCTTTAACTGTTATTGTAGAACGAGAAGGACGTCGTGAGGTCGGTCATACAGGTGGCGGTGGTCGTTATGGGTTAAATTATTTTACAGAAGACCTCTTACAAAGCTATGTCGATAAAGCAGTCAAAGAGGGGTTAACTAATTTAAATGCCAAAGCGGCTCCTGCTGGTGAAATGATGGTGGTGTTGGGGGCTGGCTGGCCTGGTATTTTATTGCATGAAGCTGTGGGTCATGGTTTAGAAGGTGACTTTAATCGCAAAGGCTCAAGTATTTTCTCTGGTCGTGTAGGTGAACGAGTTGCTTCAAAAGGAGTAACCGTCATTGATGATGGGACTATTCCGGATCGACGTGGTTCATTGAATATTGACGACGAAGGCAATCCAACGCAACGTAACGTATTAATCGAAGATGGTATTTTACGTGGTTATATGCAGGATACTATGAATGCTCGCCTGATGAAAACGGCAATAACAGGTAATGGTCGACGGGAATCCTATGCACATTTACCTATGCCACGCATGACTAATACGTTTATGCTTGGTGGTGATAAAGCACCAGAAGAAATTATTTCCTCTGTAAAGAAAGGTATTTTTGCGGCGAATTTTTCTGGCGGTCAGGTTGATATTACTAGTGGGAAATTTGTATTCTCTGCGTCAGAGGCATACATGATTGAAAATGGTAAAATTACTTACCCAATTAAGGGAGCAACTTTAATTGGTAATGGTCCCGAAACAATGAATAAAGTGGCAATGATAGGTAATGATTTATCCTTGGATTCAGGCGTTGGCACATGCGGTAAGGATGGACAAAGTGTACCAGTCGGTGTTGGCATGCCAACGATTCGTATCGATGGGTTGACTGTGGGTGGTACGCAAGCATAAATTTAGGATATTATTACTCTTTTACCAATGAATGTAGAACATGGCTTTCGCTAAAATGACTAATACAATCATATGGCAAAAGATACTAGTATGAATGAAGCGGGAAACTTTACCTTGAAGTTTCCCTTTTTTTCGTAATGTCATGGCCGTAATAAAGTGAAAAAGTATACTGGTGGCTAAGAGTATTTTTATACTTAAAAGTAAGCCAAAACTGGATAGAAAAGGATGAGCTAAAGCTTCTCTATGAAACCATGCCATACTCAATCCCGTACTGAATAAAATAAGTAGCACCCACGGGATTAATTCTTTTGCTCGACCACCAATAGCTTTACTGACGGGTTGCATTATTTCTGGCGTGATTTGCTTGCTAATTTTTCGTAAAAATAGCACTTCAAAGAAAACAGTACCGATAAAAATAAAGGCACATAATAAATGCAAAATGAGTAGAAGAGGGTAAATCATAGTAGACCCATTGCGATACCAAAAAGTTATAAAGTTATTATTAGTTAAGGAATTAAATATCACATTGCAGATAGTGAGTAACATAAAATATAATATCGCTGTTGCAATAGATACTTATCCCCAAGTTAATTTTGTCATTAACAAAATTATTTACAAATGATAAAAATCAATTTATACCCAGTCACTGATAAAACAGATTTAATTTCTTTATTTAAACAACATCCATTATTTGCGAATTTCCCGGATGGCTTATATGATGTTGTGACTCAAGAAGCCAAATATGTCAATGTTGTTGCTGGCGATATTTTGTTTAATGAGGGCGATGCTGCTGAGCAATATATGTTGGTGGCAGAGGGTGAAATAGAAATGTTTCGGTATTCTATAGAAGGTGATGAAAGGGTCTTCAATATTTTTGGTAAGGGCCAATTAATTGCTCATGCAGCTATGTTTATGCAGCATGGTAAATACCCAATGAATGCGAGAGCAAGAAATGATGCGTATTTGTATTGTTTGAATCGCCAATCCTTACATCAGGCTTGTTATGACTACCCCGAATTGGCTATTCGATTATTATCTGGCTTGAGTGTTAATGTTTATCAGCAACTTAATCAAGTACATTGGTTAACGTCAAGTTCTGCACAAGAGCGATTAGCGCATTACTTTGTTGAATTAAATAAAAAACAAGGAAATCAGCAAAAGGTTAGTATTCCAGTAACGCAAAGGCAATTAGCTGCACAGTTAGGGATTCGTGCAGAAACGTTGAATAGGTTGCTTGGTGAGTGGCAACAAAAAAACTATATTGAAGGTAAAAGAAAAGACTGGGTCTTGTTAGATTTGGCTTATTTACAAGAATTATCAGGTGCGGCTAAACGGACTTTTTAGTTTAAATGTAGCAATGAAACAACGAAGTAAAAGCAAAAGCCAAAATTCTTTAGGTTCTGACAATAGTTGTGTTAGCATAGAAAACATGAATATGCTAATGAAAACAGTATCTTATTTTTATTTTTTTGGATTTTCAAAGCCTTAGAGCGGAGAGAAGGATACTGTGTAGCTAATCAAAATGCCATCCAGAAGCCGCCTAAAAAACTAGGTGGCTTTTTTAATTTATGTTTTAAGTAGTTAACTAATGTAATAAATAGGAGAAATTAACGTGTCATACAATACCGATGATATTCGTATTCATGAAATTAGAGAGTTAAGTCCACCATCTCACCTGATGCGTGAATTTCCTATTTCTATCAGAGTTTCAAATGTCGTACATGATGCTAGACAAGCTATTCATAATATTCTGACTGATCAAGATGATCGTTTGGTAGTGGTTGTTGGACCTTGCTCTATCCATGATACGAAAGCCGCACTGGAGTATGCTGATCGCTTACAAGTACTGCGTGAAAAGTATAAAGATCAATTAGAAGTAGTTATGCGTGTTTACTTTGAAAAACCACGTACAACAGTAGGTTGGAAAGGTTTGATTAATGATCCAGATTTAGATCATAGTTTTAATATTAATAAGGGTTTACGCATTGCGCGTGAATTATTGTTAAGTATTAATGAAAAAGGATTGCCAGCAGGTTGTGAATACCTTGATATGATTACGCCACAGTATATTGCTGATTTAGTTTCATGGGGCGCTATTGGTGCACGTACAACAGAAAGTCAAGTGCATCGAGAATTGGCTTCAGGACTATCTTGTCCGGTAGGCTTTAAAAATGGAACAGATGGCAATACTAAAATTGCGATTGATGCCATTAAGGCAGCTTCTTCACCCCATCATTTTTTGTCGGTGACTAAGGGGGGGCATTCAGCGATTGTAAAAACCAAAGGTAATCACGATTGTCATATTATTCTACGCGGTGGTAAAACACCAAATTATCAAGCCGAGTTTGTCCAAGCAGCGAGTACTGACTTAGAAAAAGCGGGATTAACGCCTAAAATTATGATTGACGCTAGTCATGCTAATAGCAGTAAGAAACCAGAAAACCAACCACTAGTGATGGAAGATGTAGCACAACAAATGGAGGCGGGTGATAAGCGTATTTTTGGTGTGATGATTGAATCTCATTTGGTTGCTGGTCGTCAGGATTATGTTGAAGGGCAAGCACTTGTTTATGGTCAAAGTATTACTGATGGTTGTATTGATTGGTCAACAACTGAGCAAGTGTTAGCACGTCTGGCGAAAGCTGTTGAAAATCGTCGCCAGAAGCTATCTGCTTAACAATTATCAGCATAAGTATTCTTGAGATAATTAGAACAAGCGAAAAAAGCAATTCTTAACCACATTTTTTAAGAGATTAAGTGTATACACTGCATTTAATCTCTTTATTTTTGGCTTTAAAAGAGTTTGTATTTGCATTGCTGTAAAGGGCGTGTGTCATAGGGAAATCGGTTACAATACGTCATTATGAATACTACTTTAAAAAAACCTCGTGTTGTGATTGGTCTGTCTGGCGGTGTTGACTCGTCGGTGAGTGCTTGGTTGCTCAAAGAGCAAGGCTATGATGTTGTTGGTCTGTTTATGAAAAATTGGGAAGACGATGATGACTCAGAGTACTGTTCAACGCGACAAGATTGGATTGATGCGGCAAGCGTAGCAGATGTATTAGGGATTGATATTGAGGCAGTTAATTTTTCTGCTGAGTATAAAGATAGAGTATTTGCAGAATTTTTACGAGAATACTCTGCTGGACGAACACCTAATCCAGATGTATTGTGTAATGCAGAAATTAAATTTAAGGCATTTTTGGACCATGCGATGACGCTTGGCGCTGATTTTATCGCCACAGGGCATTATGCCAGAGTACGCTCCATTGAGGTTAATGGCAATACCGAATATCAGTTATTAAAGGGTTTGGATCCGCTTAAAGATCAAAGTTATTTCTTGCATCGATTAAACCAAGCCCAGTTGAGTAAAGCGATTTTTCCTCTTGGTGAAATTTGTAAAACTGAAGTCAGAAAAATTGCACAACAATTGAAGTTACCCAATGCTACGAAGAAAGACTCGACTGGGATTTGTTTTATTGGGGAGAGACCGTTTAGAGAGTTTTTAAATCGCTATTTGCCTACTAAGCCAGGTCCTATTTTGACAGATGAAGGAAAAGAAATTGGTCAACATACAGGCTTAGCTTTTTATACCTTAGGGCAACGTAAAGGTTTAGGCATTGGTGGCGTCAAAGGTTATCAGGCTGATGACGGTACAGCAGATGCATGGTATGTTGCACATAAAGATCTTAAGAATAATGTGTTATACGTGGTTAGTGGTCATGATCACCCATGGTTATTGAAACCGGAATTGGAAGCAGAAGATGCGAGTTGGATTGCTGGTTATACACCTGCTTTAGGTAATTATGGTGCAAAAACACGTTATAGACAGCAAGATGCTCAGTGCCAGCTAGTTAGTGCGGATGATAAAAAATTTACGTTGGCTTTTGAGCAAGCTCAATGGGCAGTCACACCGGGGCAATCAGCTGTATTGTATGACGGCGATATTTGCTTGGGTGGAGGAATTATTTATTAATAGTTGAAATTAGATAACATGATGAAAATTGCAAAAGAATTGACAGCGCTTAATGCTGTGTCTCCCCTAGATGGACGTTATGCCTCTCGTTGTGATGAGTTACGTCCTTTTCTATCTGAAGCAGGATTTATGGCTCACCGCGTTGAGGTAGAAATCAATTGGTTAATCGCTTTGTCTGAGGCAGGTTTACCTGAATTGCCTAAATTTAGTGCCAAATCAAAACAGGTACTTAATAAAATTGTTAGTCAATTCTCAGAACAAGATGCTCAACGTATCAAAGAAATTGAGCGTACGACTAATCATGACGTTAAGGCGGTTGAGTATTTTTTAAAAGAAAAGATTGCAAATGATAAAGCATTGGCTAAAGCGGCTGAATTTATCCATTTTGCATGTACTTCAGAAGATATTAATAACACGTCTCATGCGTTGATGCTAACAAGAGTACGTGACCAAGTTGTATTGCCTAAATTAGAAGAAATTTTGGCGAAGTTGATTACTTATGCAAAACAATATGCTAATCAGCCTTTACTATCTCGCACGCATGGTCAGCCCGCAAGCCCAAGTACTATGGGTAAAGAGTTTGCTAATGTGGCAGCGCGTTTAAAAAATGCCATAGAAGCGATTCGTAAAGTAGAAGCGTTGGCGAAAATGAATGGTGCCACAGGTAACTATAATGCCCACTTAAGTGCTTATCCAGATATTAATTGGGCAAGCTTTAGTAAAAACGTGTTAAAAGGTTTGGGCTTAAAGCAAAATGAATATACGATTCAAATTGAGCCTCATGATTGGATGGCAGCACTTTTTGATGCTATTGCTCGAGCAAATACTATTTTATTAGATCTTAATCGTGATATTTGGGCTTATATTTCGTTAGGTTATTTCAAGCAAAAACTTAAAGAAGGCGAGGTAGGTTCTTCAACGATGCCTCATAAAGTAAATCCGATTGATTTTGAAAACTCAGAGGGAAATATTGGCTTAGCTAATGCGGTATTACGTCATTTGTCAGAGAAATTGCCTGTTTCTCGTTGGCAACGTGATTTGACAGACTCTACTGTATTGCGAAATTTAGGTGTTGCACTCGGTTACTGTTTGGTTGCTTGGGATTCACACTTAAAAGGTCTTGGTAAGCTAGAATTAAATGCTGCCGCTATTGATGCTGATATTGATAGCTGTTGGGAAGTTTTAGCAGAGCCAGTGCAAACAGTTATGCGTCGTTATGGTTTACCACAGCCATATGAACAATTGAAAGCATTAACTCGCGGTCGTGGGATTACAGAAGAGGCTTTAAGAGAGTTTATTGCGAATCTAGATTTGCCAAAAGACGCTAAACAACGCCTACTCAAAATGACACCACGCTCTTATATTGGACATGCTCATAAGTTAGCTAAATCAATTAAGTAAAAACTGTCAGAGATAGTTGATAAAGACTCTCAGGCCACTATGGTTGTTCCTATAGTGGCTTTTGTTTTGTAATATATTTTTACACTGTCCAGCAAATACATACAAAAAATACGTGAATACGTATATCTTTATTTATCATATTCTTTACAATGAAAGAGACTTATATAAATTAAAGAAAAGGAGCTGATATGTTACATTATGCTGTCGTATTTTTAGTGATTGCTTTAATTGCTGCCGTATTAGGTTTTGGTGGAATTGCGGGGACTGCTGCAAGTATTGCAAAAATTTTATTTGTCGTGTTTTTAATTGTAGCTGTTCTTTCGTTTATTTTTGGACGAGGTAGACGGTAGTTAATTATTGTAAAGTAATTGGTCTATATTCTATAGGGTAAGTGATATAATCAATCAACTTATGAAATAGTTTACGGATATTTAACCTCTTTGAAATTTGTTAATAAAATACGGGTTATATAATATCCAATGTAGTTCTAAATTATTTTATAGGCAGCTTTTATTTAAAGCTGCCTATTTCTATTTGCAAAGGAAGAATCATAAATGACGTTGAAGCATTTACGTTTGGGATTCATTAGTCTTTTAGCGATGGTGCTAACTGCGTGTGGTACAGTGACTGAGTATCGTTATGGACAAATTTCTCATCCAAAACGCACAGAAGTTGAACGAGTTCCATTTAATCCTAATGATATAGGTGGTCATACGGGAATTTCACATTTAGTTGGTCGAGCGTATTTACGTGATAACAGGAGTTTTCAAGAAAGAGTAGGTGGTTTTATTGATGTTGTGTTAAATCCCGTCTCTAAAGCTAGTACGCAATGGTTTACTGAAGTGTGTCGTCATGGCAAAGTGTTAAAAGGGCAACCAGATGCCTTATATCAACAAGCATTGATTCAAACGAAAACCAATAATTATGGTCAGTTTGCATTTCCTAATGTCCCTTCGGGAGAATACTATTTATCAACTCGTATCTATTGGTTAGATGAAGCACCTAGAAGCGGACCGATTGAATATGGTGGTTTATTGGCTAAAAAAATCAACTTACAACCTGGGGCACAGACAATTGATTTGAGTCAAATTGATAAATGTCCAGGTTATTATCACTAAAAACTTGGTCATTTTACCAAAATTTACATTTTTTCTTTTAAAAAACAAAGATTTTTAGTGACTATTTCAAGTAAATTCTATATAGTAAGCTTGTTTTATTATTTTCTGAGGATTAGGCATAATGAAAATTACTCGTATTTTAGTTAGCTCAACATTAGCTTTAGCATTAACAGCATGTTTTGCTACAGGTGGTTCTTCATCTACTACAACAACAGTAGCTAAAACTGATACTACATTAAGAGATGCGTTAGCTAAAGAGGCAGCACACGCTAAGTCATTTAACCTTTATGTAGGTTCTACACAAAAAACAGTTGCAAAAGCTGCTAAAAAAACAAAAAAATCTAAAAAATCAAAAGCAGTAGCAGAAACTCCTGCTGCTACAGTAGAAGTAATGTCTGACAACGTAACTTACTACACTTCTGGTGCTATTGTTAGCAATGCAGATGTACGTAATGCATTCGTTGCAAAAACAGTTGCTGGTGAGCCTGCTTTAGGTGTTCGTTTAACTGATGCAGCTAATGCTCGTTTATCTAGTGCATTAAGAGCTAATATGGCTAATACAGTATTAGCTAGTTTAAATAACTCAGTATTTGCCAAAGTGAACAATGCAGACGCAAAATTACAAGACGGCGTATTACTAATTCCAATGAAATCTTTAAATGATGCGCGTGATTTAGCTGATTTATTACGTAAAAAATAATTAAATTCACAGCTGAGGCTGTGTAATAATTTGAAATATAGAATGCACGACTTAACAATTCTTATGCATAGTGGGGCGTGCATTTATACTTTATTTTGATATAATATAATTATCGTTAATTATATTTATAAAGGAAGAAATATGAAATTATCTCGCAAATTAGCTGTTGCTGTATTACCTTTAGCAGTTATTTTAGCCGGTTGTTCAACTGTAAAAGATGCAGCTAATGCTACAGCTAATACAGTATCAAATGCTGCTGGTGCAGTAGCTGATGCAGTTACTCCTGCAAAACAAGCTTCTATTGACGTCTTCTTAGCTAGCCAAAAAGCGGTAAAAGGTTACCAAGCAGTTAAAATTACTGATAAACAAACTATTTACGTTAACACAACTAAACCAATTATTACTCGTAACCAATTAACTGCTTTGGAAAGTGTTAAAGATAACCAAGGTCGTTCTTTCGTACGTTTAGCATTGAACAAAGATGGTTTAGCTGCATTAAAAGCAACACCAAAAGGTCAAAACTACGTAACAACTGTTGACGGTCAATTAGCTGCTGTTGGTGCTTTTGCACAAGAAAATTACTTATACGTTCCAGTGCGTGACGAAAAAGTAGCAACTAGCATTGTTGATGCTGTAGCTGGTAGAACAACTACATCTAAATAATTAGATTTTTTAGATTCGTATAAAAGCTTCAGGAAGTGTTTCCTGAAGCTTTTTCTTTACTTACTATAGGTATGTTATTGTTATAGTGGTATGATTGCGTATTAATCAAATCAAATAAATTAAATTAGAGACAATTTATGCGAATTCCTTTTTTCACCCGAAATCTTGTTTTTGTCTTGATACTAGTATTGTGTGTACTTTCCTTCTTTTTACTGTTTGTTGATGCAGGATGGTTGTGGCTTTTTATTCCTAGTTTGGCATTAAGCATTCTTGGTATATATGATATAAAACAAACAAGACATTCAATTCGTCGTAATTATCCTGTGATTGGTAATCTACGTTTTTTATTTGAAAATATTCGTCCTGAAATTCGACAATATTTTATTGAAAGTGATACCGATAATTTACCTTTTTCGAGACTGCAACGATCTATTGTCTATCAACGGGCTAAACAACAAGTGGATAAACGCCCATTTGGTACGATTAAAGATGTTTATGAAAAAGATTACGAATGGATTAACCATTCTATGCATCCTTACCATATCAGCGATACTGACTTTAGAACAACGGTAGGTGGTCCGCAATGTACACAACCTTATAGTATTTCATTATTCAATATTTCAGCGATGAGTTTTGGTGCTTTATCTGCTAATGCTATTTCAGCACTAAATATTGGTGCACAAAGAGGACATTTTGCTCATGATACGGGTGAGGGTGGTATCAGTAAGTATCATATGAAAGGTGGTGATCTAATTTGGAATATTGGCTCAGGTTATTTTGGCTGTCGTAATGATGACGGTCGTTTCAGTGATGAAAAATTTGCTGAAAAAGCTCGTATGCCTAATGTGAAAATGATTGAATTAAAAATTTCACAAGGTGCTAAGCCGGGGCATGGCGGTATTTTACCTGCCGCAAAAGTGACTGCTGAGATTGCAGAAGCTCGAGGTATTCCTATTGGTGTGGATTGTAACTCTCCGCCAACTCATCCAGAATTTGATAATCCAATAGGTATGTTGGAGTTTATCAAACGTATGCGTGATTTATCTGGTGGTAAACCAACTGGTTTTAAGATTTGTGTGGGGCATGCATGGGAGTTTTTTGCGATTGCTAAAGCGATGCTAGAAACAGGTATTTATCCAGACTTTATCGTTGTTGATGGCGCAGAAGGGGGAACGGGTGCGGCACCAGTAGAGTTTACTGATCACGTGGGGACACCGCTACGTGAAGCCTTGCGATTAGTGCATAATACGTTAGTAGGCGTTGGATTAAGAAAGCATATTAAAATTGGTGCAGCAGGTAAAATTACGTCTGCTTTTGATATCGCCCGTATGCTTTCATTAGGGGCGGATTGGTGTAATGCTGGCCGTGGCTATATGTTTGCTGTTGGTTGTATTCAAGCGCAAGTATGTCATACTGACAAATGCCCAGCGGGTGTGGCTACACAAGATCCTAAGCGCCAACGTGGTTTAGATGTAGATAATAAATCCTCTCGCGTTTATAACTATCACAAAAATACGATGCATGCATTAGCCGAATTAGTTGGTGCAGCAGGGTTAAGTCATCCTAATCAGTTGAAAGCGCATCATATTGCGCGACGAATTTCGCCAACAGAGGTTAGATTGCTATCAGCTATTTATCCTGAAATTAAAGAAAACGATTTACTAAAAGGTAATTATACTTTCCGATTATATGAAGTGGCTTGGCCTGCAGCGACAGCTAAATCATTCCAGCCTGAATTGACTACTGAAGCATTAATGGAAAGTTTAAATCAGGTGTATAGACCAGCCAATGCAAGTCCTACAGCGACTGCTTCTGAGCATCTTCAGACTTCAGAAGAAGGGGTTACGGCTAGTTAATGGTTTTGTTTGTTATGAACAAGTTACGGATGGGGAATAGCAAGGATAAGATATCTATTTATCTAGTGATACGCTAAGGCGTAAAGTTCTCCATTACCTTCATAAGATATAATCAATAATAGATAAATCCCTCGGAGTGTTTATACTATCGAGGGATTTATAGTTTTGAAAGGTCAAGAGAAAAATAGTTATTTATTAGCTATTTTTCAGCATTTAAACATTTTTCGGAAAACTGTTCACGTAACTCTGATAAAGGTTTGATGTGATCCTTTGATGTTGACCATAACAGATTGGAGAATGTTTTAAAAGCCTCAAGATATTGTTCTGGAATGGTTGCTTCATCCTCAATATATGTCAATGCGTCAGACACGGGTTTATCTTTCATACGCATATCGTATAGCTTTTGAATCGTATCATTAGCGGCTTCACATGTGAGCTGCTCGTTAGTATCGTTTCCATTATCATCGTCAGATGTTTGAGAAAATGCCTCATCTTTTGACATAGTTTTAGGCTTATTTTGTGCTTCATTATTAATATTGGCATCAGCGGTAATTGCTGGTGTAGAGGTATCAGTGTCTTCCTCAGCGAATAAAGTGGAATCTAATACTTTCCAAGCACCGAAAGTCACGAGCCCTAAAATACCTAGCACCATGAGAACTTTAATAATTGCTTTCATTATTTGTAACCTTAATAATACTTATTCATTAAGTTTACATGGTTAAATAAAAACACGCTAGTGAAATTAAAATTTTTTCATTTACTACTATAGAAAAGTTTGTTTCGTTGTGTCACGTTCAAAGAAAATTCAGTATACTTTTTCATATTACAATAAAAAAGTTTTGTGAGGAGCTAGCGATAATGTTAACTGTTCGTAATGTGATTTTTGTATCACTGATGTCTTTAAGTGTTCTACAGAGTGGAGTGGCATGGTCACTTGCTAAGAAACCATCTAGCCAAGATGTATCAGTACTCAATCAGTCCTCTTCCTCATCTTGCGAAGTAGTGATTGAGAAATTTAATAAAGAGAAGCTAAAGGGACAAATTAATGTTGATCAGTTGGTCGATATTATCCGTTCATTAAATGCTAATAATCAATTACCCAATTATT
Organism: Pelistega sp. MC2; assembly: GCF_900099475.1. Classification (NCBI taxonomy): domain Bacteria; kingdom Pseudomonadati; phylum Pseudomonadota; class Betaproteobacteria; order Burkholderiales; family Alcaligenaceae; genus Pelistega; species Pelistega sp. MC2. The sequence goes on from NZ_LT628275.1 coordinate 588,474, forward strand.
TTATTACCAAAAAACGTGCCAATGAGTTTGGTTGGAGACCGGGTATGGAGTTTAATAAAATTGATGAGTTAAGAGGTAAATCTATTGGTGGAGATAAGTTTGGTAATTTTGAAAAACGGTTACCTTTAGGTCAATGGCAAGAAGCTGATTTAGATTATAGAGGCAAAAAGCGTAATGCCAAGCGCATAGTTTTTAATCGAGAAGGTGAGCGTTACGTGACAATTGACCATTATGAAAGTTTTTATCAGGTGCCAGCATGCAAATAGAGTTAAAGAATATTCAACGCATAGATGATATTTATACTGCCTTGGATCAAGCTGTTGAGCTTCCAAGTTATTTCTCTAAAAACTTAGATGCTCTATATGATTTTCTCAGTACTGATTTACCAGGCCCTATTACGATTCAGTGGTTTGATGCGACAGAGAGCCGTTACCTATTGGGGAATGAGCTTTTTGAAACATTAATAGATTTATTTACTAGTGTTGAGGAAGAACGAGATGATTTTCGTTTTCTATTAGAGCCAGAATCCGATAGTGTTCAAAACCACAAAGAATGTGGCGATAAGGACATAGAGTAGGTGCTTATAAAAATCTCTAAATATCCTCAGGTAGCCGTCATTTCCTAAGAATACTAAGTTTTTGTTGTTATTTTTTTACAACGAGAATAGCTAATTAAGCTTTTTTTCAACTAATATTAAATATTGAATTGACAAATAAATCAATGCGTTTTATAGTTATATTCTTGTTTTAGCAAGTGGCTCTTTAGCTCAGTCGGTTAGAGCGACGGAATCATAATCCGCAGGTCCCCCGTTCGAATCGGGGAAGAGCCACCAAAAACACTATTAAAATCAAGAATAATAAAATCTTGCTCCACAAAAATAAAAAGGTTTTAACCTAAAAATTTAAAGATTTTACACACTTTTTACACACTTTATTTTGTGTAATCCTTCCTCAATTACCGGATAAATTATACTTGTTTTTATCTAATCCTAGACTATTAGCCGTAGTAATATAACTCCGGCTAGTCTGCTATATGTTTCAACGCATTTACTTCACTTTACTCTCTAATAATTCCCAACGCTCAAATAGTGACATTAGCTGTTCTTCTACTTCACTAATAGCTGATTGAACCTCCAATAATTGAGCGTTGCCGGATTGGTAGAGTTCTGGGGAAGAGAGTTTTTCAGTGAGTTCGGCTTGTTTCGCCTCTAATACAGAAATTTTTTCTGGAATATTCTCTAGTTCTTTGGCTTCCCACGGACTAAGTTTTGACTTACTAGAACTTTTATTACGCTCTGTTTTCTCATTTGGAGTCGTATTGACCAATTTTGTTGCATTGGCATTATCTGAAGATGGTGTTGGTGACGTTAATACAGTACTGTCTATATTACGAGGGCGTTGTTGTAACCAATCTTCATATCCACCCACATAGTCCCGCCATTTACCATTTCCCTCATACGCGATTGTTTGGGTAATGACATTGTCTAAAAAGCTACGATCATGACTAACTAATAATACTGTCCCATCAAAGTTTTGGAGTAACTCTTCAAGTAATTCCAATGTTTCAATATCTAAGTCATTAGTGGGTTCATCCATGACTAAAACATTGGCAGGTCGAGCAAAAAGGCGTGCTAATAGCAAACGTGCTCTTTCACCACCAGAAAGGCTACTCACGGGTGACTGTGCACGAGCAGGAGAGAACAAAAAATCACCAAGGTAACTCATGACATGTTTGCGAGTTTGACCGATTTCAATCCATTCACTACCTGGATTAATGACATCTGTCAGAGGTGCATTTTCATCTAATTGCTCACGCATTTGATCAAAATAGGCAATGTTTAAATTTGTACCTAATTTAACGTCACCTTCATTTGGCTTAATTTCACCTAGAATAATTTTTAATAGTGTAGTTTTACCAGCACCATTGGGTCCTATAAGCCCAATTCTATCTCCACGCATAATAGTAGTAGAGTAGTGGCTGATGATGACTTTGTCGCCAAACGAATGACTAATATCGTTGAGCTCAGCAACCAGTTTACCTGAACGCTCACCAGTATCAATAGCAAAGTTCACATTGCCGATACGTTCTCTACGAGCAGCACGTTCTTTTCGTAATGATTCTAGGCGTTTGACACGTCCTTCATTTCGTGTGCGTCTTGCTTCAACACCTTTGCGAATCCACACTTCTTCTTGTGCAAGAAATTTATCAAAGCGTTCATTTTGTAGCTGCTCAGCAGCTAACCAAGCAGCTTTTTGGGTTTGCCATTGTGAAAAATTACCAGGGAAACTATGCAATATACCACGATCAAGTTCTACAATTCTGGTGGTTACTTCATCTAGAAAGAGTCTATCATGAGTGATAATGAGGCAGGCACAAGAGCTATTGTTGATTAACTCTTCTAGCCATAAAATACCCTCAAAGTCTAAGTGATTGGTGGGTTCGTCAAGTAATAATAAATCAGGGTTTTGTAATATGGCTTGCGCGAGAGCAATACGCTTACGAGTTCCTCCTGATAAGCCCGTGGTTAGATTGTTACCTTGTAGCTTGAGTTTATCCATCATTGCTTGTGCACGAGCGGGTCTTCCCCAGTCTTCTTTTTCAAGATAATCACTTACTAGATTTTCAAAAATAGTTTTGTTTTCATCTAGCTCAGGCTCTTGAATAACAGTTATCACATGGAGTGAACTGATGCGGGCGACTTCTCCATCATCTGCCTGGATGCGACCATCAATAATTTTGAGTAAAGAGGATTTACCCGCACCATTGCGTCCAATTAAACCAATGCGTTCGCCAGCTTGTATGCTGAAATTAGCATGGTCTAGTAAGGCATGGTGTCCAAAGGCCAATTGAATATTGCTTAGAGTAACGAGAGTTTGTTCTGCCATGATAAATTATTTTTGTAATGCCTTAAGTAGTTTTTGACCCGCTCTACCATCTACCGGCATTCCTAGGCGTGCTTGCTCCTGTTTAATAGCTTCTTTGGTTTTTCCTCCGAGTAAGCCATCTACTTCACCAATGTTATATCCTTTATCAATTAGCCGCTGCTGTAGGACTTTGCGCTCTTCTCGAGAAAGACCTAAATCATCAGTAGGCCAAGGGGTAACAAAAGGTTTTTGACCTTTGATGCGATCTGCTAAATGAGCGATAGCTAAGGCATAGCTTTCAGCGGCATTGTAGCTATAGATAACATCAAAATTTTTGAATACAAGAAATGTTGGTCCTTGGCGTCCAGCAGGCATTAATAAGCCAGCTTTTTGGTTAGCATTCACTGTGTCGGTTAGAGGAGAGCCATCCACACGTGTTACGCCTATGCTTTGCCAATAACTGATTGGTTTTTTGTTAGTTCGGCTTTCACCAGCACCAGTGATGTTGGTAGAGAGTTTGACTTCAAACCCCCAAGGCTGCCCGGTCACCCAACCATTTTTCTTCAAATAATTGGCTGTTGAACCTAAAGCATCTACCGAGTTATCAATTAAATCACGGCGTCCATCATTGTCAAAGTCTACGGCTAAACGCTCAAACGTAGTTGGCATAAATTGAGTATGACCAAAGGCACCGGCCCAAGAGCCGTTTAAACGATCAGCAGCAATATCGCCCGACTGGATAATTCTTAATGTAGCAAAGAATTCTTTGCGGAAAAATTCTTGGCGTCTTCCCATGCAGCTTAATGTGCCAAGTGCATTTACAAGAGAATATTTTCCTTGATTTTTACCAAAATTACTTTCAACGCCCCAGACTGCGACCACTACGGCTGGATCTATGCCATACTGTTGGGCAATCCGATTAAGGGTTTTTTGGTGGGTAAGCATTTGTGCTCGCCCATCAGCGACACGCTCCTCATCGACCAAAGACATTATGTAGTCCCAAATAGGTGTACGGAACTCTGGTTGATAATTAAGTTTTTCGAGTAAAGAGGTATCTGGTACTAAATGGCGAGTATTTTCTCTAAAAGTATTGCTAGATACACCTGATCGTATCGCTTGACTCTCAAGTCCTGCTAAACATTGTTGAAATTGGGCATCTTGGGCAAAAACCACTTGAGTTAGCAATGTAGAAAATCCAGAGATTAATAGCGTATTTAAGAATTTCATTGTTCAAAGAAATCAGTAGTAATAAGTAATTCTATCTATTTTAATAGTTTTCATTCGTGGTTATTCTAAAAAAGAATAGAATATGAGATTAATTTTAGCTATCTGTTTCAAATAACGGATAAAATGACGAGTTAACGATAAAGAATTTTTTTGAAGGCTTTTAATAATGAATAGACCACAAACGAAGTTAAAAAATTTAGTATTTGCACTTTCGTTTTCCTTAATGACAGGTTGTGTTTATGCTGATAAAGCAGTAGATGTTGATTCTATCCACAATCCTCAAGCTTCGTCTGTTGTACTTACAAAAGCGGATGCAAAATCAATAGAGAATAATTCTACGGGTAAAAATCAAGATTTCCCACCACTGAAGCCAGAGATTAACTTTGCACGTGCTTCAGTCATTGTTGCTAATGTGCTAACCAGATTTGAATATGACAAAAGACCTCTTGACGTCAAAATGGGTCATGAGGTTTATGATGCTTATTTTAAGGCGCTAGATCCTCAAAAAATGTTTTTTACCTCACAGGATTTAGAGTATTTTAAACCGGGTCAGTCTTTAATTAATCGTTTGCTCTTAGAGGGTGATCTGCGTTTTGCCTTTAATGTTTATAGTCGTTATCGTGAAGTTGCTGATAAACGATATAAATATGCAATTGGGTTATTAGATAAACCGTTTGATTTTACGGTTCAGGAAGAGTTTAATGTAGATCGTCGTAAAACAGCACAATGGCCTAAGACTGATGATGAAGCAAATGATTTATGGCGTCGCCGGGTGAAAAATGATTTCTTACGTCTGAAACTAGCTAATATGGATGACGATAAGATTCGTGAAACATTGCGTAAACGTTATACCAATAATAGAAACCAAATCGTTCGTATGAAAAGTGAAGATGTCGCAGAGATGTTTTTAAATGCTTATACGGATAGTACGGATCCACATACAAGTTATTACAGTCCAACCTCTGCTAAGAATTTTGATGTTCAATTGAGTTTATCAGTAGAGGGTATTGGTGCTGTTTTACAAAAACGTGATGAGTATGGACAAATTCGTGAGGTTGTTGCTGGAGGTCCTGCGGCACGAGGAGGACAGTTGCAACCTGGTGATCGTATTGTAGCGGTGGGTCAAGGTGAAAACGGGCCTATGGAGGATGTCGTTGATCTGCGATTAGATGATATTGTTAAAAAAATTCGTGGTAAGCGAGGTAGCGTAGTTCGTATCGAAGTGATTCCTGCTGACGGTGGGTTAGATGGTAAACATAGAACAATTCGAATTGTTCGTGAAAAAGTTACGATGGAAGACCAAGCTGCGCGCTCAAAAATTTACGAAACTAATGTTGACAATGTTAAACGTAAGATAGGTATTATCACTGTTCCCTCGTTTTATGAGGACTTTGAGGGTAGATCTAAGGGGATCTCAGATTATAAAAGCGTTACTCGTGATGTAAATAAGATTCTTGAAGATTATCATAAACAAAATGTTGAAGCGGTTGTACTCGACCTGCGTGGTAATGGCGGCGGTTCTTTAAATGAAGCAGCTAATTTAAGTGGATTATTTTTAGGCCATCATCAAAATGTTGTACAGGTACGTTCAGCAGATGGTAGTGTTTCAAACGTGGATAGCCAAGTTGAGAAGATCTGGGATAAACCAGTGGTTGTAATTGTTAATCGTATCTCTGCTTCAGCGTCAGAAATTTTTGCCGCAGCAATACAAGATTATGGCCGTGGTCTTGTTGTCGGTGATCCAACATGGGGTAAAGGAACTGTTCAGACGTTCCGTCCATTATCAGATTTCTTAAAAAAACCGGAAGCAGGTGAGTCTCTAGGTGCATTGAAATGGACTATTCAGAAATTTTTCCGTGTTAATGGTAGTTCAACTCAAGTAAAAGGGGTTACACCAGATATCCAATTCCCGTCTGGATTTGATCCAAAAGAACTGGGTGAATCAAGTTATGATAATGCTATGCCGTGGACAAAAATTGAAAAAGCAGAATACAAACCAGCTGGCTGGTTAAGTACTCAGCTAAAAGAGTTAGCTTCAAAGCATGAAAAACGAGTGAAAGCATCAGATAGTTGGCAGTTAATGACCGATGAGACTGACTATGCGTTAAAACTTTCTCAACGTAAAACTTATTCTTTAAACTTAAAACAACGTGAAAATGAACGTAAAAAAATGAACGAAACATATCAAGATTTCGAGAAGCGTCGTAAAGCGTTGGGTGAGAGTGATTTGGCTACATTCAAATTAGATGATGGTTTAGCTATGGGTGAGGGCAATCTCAAAGAAGAATTGGAAGATGAGAAAAAGCGCAAAGAAAATCTTGATACGATTGCCAAAGAGTCTGCCAATATTGCCGCTGACTTAGTTAGCTTACAGCAAAAATAAGGAATGGTGGCTAAGGCTCTGTTATTTGGATCTAATGGGCAATTAGGGAAGACTTTAATTGCTCACTATCAAGAACAGTCAAGTGAATATTCACTTGACTGTTTGCGTTTGGACAAACCCTTAATTAATTATCCTGGACCCTCTGTTACTGATGGTCTGAATATTGCTGATTTAGCACAATTATGCCAAGTATTAAATCAACATCAGCCATCGTTGATTATCAATGCAGCGGCATATACTAATGTAGATAAGGCTGAAATAGATCGTGAGAAGGCCAACGTAGTGAATGCAGAAGCTGTGAAAGTGATGGCAGAGTGGGCAGCACAGAATCATGCCAGGCTCTGTCATTTTTCGACAGATTATGTGATGTCAGGTCTATCTAGAGAGCCGCTGATAGAAAGTTACCCCCATCAGCCCATGAATTATTATGGGTACACTAAATCCTTAGCTGAACAGTATATCCAACAAAGTGGCTGTGAGTTTTTAATTATTCGAACTAGTTGGTTATACAGTCAATATTCTCCTAACTTTGTTTTAACGATGGCTCATCTTTTACGTTACAAGCAACATGTTTTTGTGGTAGATGATCAATGGGGTGTACCAACGAGTGCGACATTTGTAAGTAGATATACCTTACAGTTATTACAGGCACAGCAACAAGGCATTTATCATGTCGTACCGAGTGGTTATACGTCATGGTATGAGTTTGCTTTAAAGATTAGATTGATGATGTCTAAACAATATCCGGAGCTAACATTAGCGAGTATAGAGCCTATTTCTAGTCGTGATTATGCTAAGTTACAGCAAGAAAAATATCAGGTCGCTGAACGTCCACGGTATGCTATTTTGAGTAATACAAAATTGGCCACGCTATTGGCAAAAAAAATACCTGATTGGACGTTAGCATTCGAGAATGAGTTACGATTGTTCAAGTTGTTTTAAAAAGAAAATATCACTTGAATTAATGAATTTAAATAAGGTATGTGATAGGTCTGCATGACCATGTTCTAGCAATCGTTCGTAGGTATAATGCACTGATTTATTCAATACGTCAGCTATGTCTTCTAATTTATCGCTAGTCAAACTCCAAATTTGTGTATTGAGTTGTAGGAAAATACCACCAGTTTGATCTTTACTTAAAGTAGAAGACTTGGGTGGAGCAAAAATATATTTATCTTGATGTTGAAGGGATGTGATTTGTTCAAAAATTGTTTGATCAATAGTCATCCCGGGCTCAATGACAATAATTTGAGTCTTTTGAGGGAAAATATTGTTGACGGCACAAACACCAAAGAACCATGCTAACCCGGCAATATGGCTTAACGTTGTAGATTGAAGAGGGGTGATAGAGTTCGCTAAGGCATTGATTTTATCATCACGCTGATAGGCAGCAATGAAGCTAGTACGATCTAAGAGCTTTTCTTGAAATTCTGCCAATATAGGTTGGGCAGAATACTCGACAATGCCAATTCCACAGAGAGTAGGAAGCGCTTCAATGCTTTTGATTGTTTGTAAGCATTGCTCAGTAGCATGCATAGGAACTGAAGAATCGCTAATTGCTGTTGGAATAATAAATGCCGTGTTCATATATCTAAACATAGTAAAATAGTTCGTTCATTTTACCTTAAAGATGAATGAATAAAAATACAATTGACAATCTTTAATTAGGCTCGTTAGCTTCAGACAGTTTCGTATGCAATATTTATCGTCTTCACAAATCGAACAAATAGAACAATTGACCAGGCAATGGTTGGAAAATATCGTGATTGGTTTAAATTTATGTCCTTTTGCAAAAAGTGTATATATTAAAAATCAGGTAAGAATAGTTATTTATGATGATGACCTAGAAGGATTACCTCAGTTTGTCCAAGAAGAATTATTGTATCTGTATAACACACCTGATACGATTACAGATACAACATTGATAGTATTGCCACAGTTACTCCAAGATTACCTTGCCTTTAATGACTATTTAGGGGTAATGGATTCAGTCCTTGAGTCAATGAATTTAATAGGTATTTTCCAAATAGCTGATTTTCATCCTGATTATCAATTTGCAGGAACACAAAAAGATGATTTAGGAATTATACCAACCGTTCGCCGTATCCTATTTTGCATTTATTACGTGAAAATAGCATTGATAGGGCAGTGGCACAATTCCCTAACCCAGAAACTATCTTCGAGAAAAATATTCAACGATTACAATTAATTGGACGAGAAAAGTGGATGGAGCTGATGCAAATGGAAGGAGAAATTAGTAAAAAATATTCGCAGTTAGCTAAATATGTGTTAGAATAAACACTAAGCTGTATATCTAGTCGACTGACGGATTTCTGGACGCGGGTTCAACTCCCGCCGTCTCCACCAATAGGGTATTGGTACAGTATCTTACTGATGGGGACGTATTGGTTTCGACAGGGGTAAATAGGAAGATTGGCAGCCGGTAGGCGATGACCGTAAATCAAGCAAAACTTATAAATGCAAACGATGAAAGTTACGCATTAGCCGCCTAATAACAGGCCGCTAGGAGTGTGATTCACTTGGCAACAGAACGAATCAAGGCAGCTTCGGCTGCCTTTTTTGTATCTTTTTATCTTAGAGTATTGATAGTATCCCATAGTTCACATGGACTGGTTACTACTTTATCAGCATTCCATTGGCTAATTGTTTTTAAATCAGGGCCATAGCCATAACCGACAGCAATTGTTTTCATACCAGCTGCTTTGCCTGCGATAATATCTCTTTCATCATCACCTACATATATACACTCATGAGGGCTAACTTGTGCTTTTTGTGCGGCTAGTAATAATGGATCAGGATAAGGTTTGGGGCGAGCAGCTGTATCACCACAGATATTGGCAATACTACGGTGAGTTAGACCAAGATAGTCAAAAATAGGAAAAGATAAGTTTTCGGCTTTATTGGTAACAATTCCCCAGCTTATTTGCTGTAATTCTAATGTATCAAGTAATTCCGCAATTCCTTCAAATAGCACCGTTTTATCAGTCATGCAGTCAAAGTAGTCAGCTAAAAATTGCTCTTTGATACTAGGATAGTTAGCATCCTCAGTAGACAAATTCAATGCTGCTTTGAGTAATCCGGGTGATCCTTGTGAGGCATAACCACGCAAACTCTCAAAAGGTAGAGACAGCAGACCTGCACGAATCCGCTGTTTATTGGCAGCTTGTACTAAGTCTTGTGCTGTATCTGCTAAAGTGCCATCAAAATCAAAAAAAACAGTTTTTATCATTTTCTAGTAGAAAGCATATAGTTAACGCTGGTATCGTTAGATAAAAAATACACTTTGCGTAAAGGGTTATATTCTAAACCTTTGAGTTCCTGCAGATAGAGACCGCTTTGTCGAGCAGCACGCATAACTTCACTGGGCTTTAGGAAGCCTTCATAATGGTGGGTGCCTTTAGGAACCATGTTCATAATGTACTCTGCGGCTACGATGGCTAACGCATAAGATTTAGGGTTGCGATTGATGGTTGAAAAGATGACATAACCACCAGGTTTAACTAACTGATAACAAGCATGAATAATGGACGCAGGATTAGGCACATGCTCTAGCATTTCCATACATGTCACTACATCAAATTCTCCAGCATGTTGTGCAGCAAAATCTTCTGCACTAATACATTGGTAATCAACTTTAATACCACTTTCAAGACCATGAAGTTTAGCGACGGTAAGGGATTTTTGGGCAAGATCAATACCAGATACTTGAGCCCCTTTTTTGGCCATGCTTTCGGCAAGAATACCACCACCACAACCAATATCTACAATTCGTAGACCAGTTAAGTTACCACCAACTTGTTCTTCAATCCATTGTAAACGTAAAGGATTGATTTCGTGTAGAGGTTTAAATTCACTGTCGGGATCCCACCATTTAGAAGCAAGTGCACTAAATTTATCAATTTCGGCGGGATTTACATTATTTTCTTGCATAGCATTTGCTCTTTAAGTGTCATTTAATCAATACGAGGATTTTAGCATAAATCGGATAGGCATAAAAAAAGACCCCTTTGATAGGGGTCTTGAGAAACCGAAATAATCTAAAAAAGATTATTGACGTGGAGAACCTACGATTTCGATTTCTACGCGACGGTTTTTAGCGCGACCTTCACGAGTAGCATTGTCAGCTACAGGTTGAGTCTCACCACGACCAGACGCGATGATTTGATCAGCTGGAACACCTTTAGATACCAAATAGTTCTTAACAGCGGCAGCACGACGCTCAGATAAGCGTTGGTTGTATGCATCAGAACCAATTGAGTCAGTATGACCAACAGCGATTAATGATTCTAGGTTAAGTTGTTGAACTTGAGCAGCAACTTGGTCAAGAATGTTACGACCTTCTGGTTTTAAAGTAGCACGGTCAAAGTCGAAGAATGTATCGGCATTGAAAGTTACTTTGTTAGCAGTTACTTCTGGAGCAGCTGGAGCTGCTGCACCACAACCTTGTGCTGCAGTAGCTGGTGTCCAGAAGTTATTACGCCAGCAATGTTCATTTGTACCGTTCATCCAAGTTAGACCGTAAGGGTTAACCCAGTTGTCGATTGTTTGAGCTGAAGCAACGCCAGCAGATGCAGATAAAGCAACGGCGATTGCTAATGCGAATTTAGAGGGCTTGTTCATATTTCTCCTCGATGAGCTAAATAGCTAAAAAATTGACTCGCAGCGATAACGCCGCAGAATGGAAATCAGGGTTAGTATAACAATCCTTTCGGCTTGTTTCAAAACTTTTGTTCATATTCCCTGTGTTCTCTTGTTTATATTAAGTGATTTCTAGGGTTTTTGTTGAGTATTAATGCTAGTTTTTCGAATGAATTTATGAGATTGTGGTTTTTATACCATACTTGTTGTATCATAGCAACAAATGATAAATGAAATGCTAAAGTGATTTCTAGAAGTTGGTTGCTTATGAGTTGATTTTGTTCAAAGCCTAATTAAAGGATTTTAGTTAAATGTTTTTTCTTAAAAGGACAAAAAAATTGTGCATTGCAATTTTTTTGGAGATTCTCAGTAAGGGGGTTAAAGAGGCGTTAGGCTAATTTTTTGATTATCGTAGTCTACCCCCATTATGCTGATGGAACGGTGTTAAAATCGAAAGCTATGACTAATTACCATGTAAAACTCCGTTTTACCATATAGGAATTAATGATAAATGAGTAACTTGGATTCATTTGCAAAAGAAACCTTGCCTATTTCACTAGAAGAAGAAATGCGCCGTAGCTATTTAAGCTATTCCATGAGTGTTATTGTGGGGCGTGCATTGCCTGATGTCCGTGATGGTTTGAAGCCTGTACATCGTCGCGTTCTTTATGCGATGAATGAACTTAACAATAGTTGGAATAGTGCCTACAAAAAATCAGCACGTATTGTGGGTGATGTTATCGGTAAATACCATCCTCATGGTGACCAAGCTGTTTATGACACTATTGTGCGTATGGCACAAGATTTTTCTTTACGCTATATGCTTGTTGATGGCCAAGGTAACTTTGGTTCGGTAGACGGTGATGGTGCTGCAGCAATGCGTTATACCGAGATTCGTTTATCTAAAATTGCTCATCAATTGCTAGAAGATATCGAAGAAGAAACCGTTGATTTTGGACCTAACTACGACGGTAGTGAGCAAGAGCCAAAATTATTACCAACACGTTTACCTAATCTTTTAGTTAATGGTAGTTCTGGTATTGCCGTTGGGATGGCAACTAATATTCCTCCTCATAATTTAGCTGAAGTAATTGATGGGTGTTTATATTGTTTGCGGAATCCTATGTGCACGGTCGATGATTTGATTGAGCTTATTCCAGCACCAGACTTTCCTACAGGTGGCATTATTTATGGTATCCAAGGTGTAAGGGAAGGGTATCGTACTGGACGTGGCCGGGTGGTCATGAGAGCTCGTACGCATTTTGAGGATTTAGAGAAGGTTAACCGTCAAGCTATTATTATTGATGAGTTACCTTATCAAGTAAATAAAACAGCGTTGCAAGTCAAAATTGCTGAATTGGTAAGTGAAAAACGTATTGAAGGTATTGCTGATATACGTGATGAGTCTGACCAAAAAGGTATGCGTGTTGTAATTGAATTGAAACGTGGTGAAGTACCAGAGGTTGTATTAAATAATCTCTTTAAGCATACGCAATTACAAGATACCTTTGGTATGAACTTGGTGGCACTAGTTGATGGTCAGCCTAGATTATTAAACTTAAAACAATTAGTTGAGTATTTCTTAGAGCATCGCCGTGAAGTAGTGACTCGCCGAACTGTTTATCGTCTACGACAAGCGAGAAACCGTGGGCATATTCTAGAGGGTTTAGCGGTAGCTTTAGCTAATATTGATGACTTTATTGCTATTATTCGCTCGTCTGCTAATGTAGATATGGCAAGAGAGCGTTTAATGGAACGTCAATGGGATTCAGCATTGGTGAGAGGTTTACTTGAACGAGTTGATCAAGAAAATACATTAGGTGGCATGATTGCCTTTAAGCCAGAAAATTTAGGTAAAGAGTTTGGTTTACAAGTAACAAGTGGTTTATATCAACTTAGCCGTGAGCAAACAAATGCCATTTTAGCGATGAGTTTGAGTCGCTTAACAGGATTAGAGCAAGATAAAATTATCAATGAATATGAAGAGTCAATGAAAGCCATTTCTGATTTTCTAGATATTTTAGCTAATCCACAACGAGTTACTACAATTATTACAGAAGAGCTTTTACAAATTAAAGCAGAGTTTTCTGACAAAGTTAAGGATGTGCGTCGTTCTTCTATTGATTTACATGGTGGTGATTTAGATACAGAAGATTTGATTACGCCAACAGATATGGTCGTAACTATGTCTAATAGCGGCTATATTAAGAGTCAACCGTTATCTGAATACCGTGCGCAAAAACGTGGTGGCAGGGGTAAACAAGCAACAGCTATGAAAGAGGATGATTGGATTAATCAGCTCTTTATTGCTAATACTCATGACTACTTACTATGCTTCTCTAACCATGGTAGAGTATATTGGTTAAAAGTTTGGGAAGTTCCACAAGGTACACGTAACTCGCGTGGTAAACCAATTGTGAATTTATTTAACTTACAAGAAGGTGAGCGAATTACTGTTGTCTTAGCGGTTAAAGAGTTTTCTGATAATCAATATGTGTTTATGGCAACAGCACAAGGTACTGTTAAGAAAACACCACTATCAGATTTTTCTAATCCACGTAAAGCCGGTATTATTGCAGTGAATTTAGATGAGGGAGATTACCTCATCGGCGCTGAGTTGACTGACGGCAAACATGACGTAATGTTGTTCTCTGATGCAGGAAAAGCAGTTCGCTTTGATGAAAACGATGTGCGTTCGATGGGACGTACGGCTAGAGGTGTCAGAGGGATGAACCTTGAAGAGGGACAATCAGTTATTTCATTATTAGTCGCTGGTGATGAAGAACAAAGTGTCTTGACAGCAACTGAAAATGGTTTCGGTAAGCGTACATCAATTACTGAATACACGCGTCATAGCCGAGGCACAAAAGGTATGATTGCCATTCAAACATCTGAACGCAATGGTAAGGTTGTTGCTGCTGTTCTGGTTGAGCCAAGTGATGAAATTATGTTAATTACTACTGGTGGTGTATTAGTTCGTACCAAAGTCGACCAAATTCGTGAAATGGGCCGTGCCACTCAAGGTGTGACTTTAATCAGGGTTGATGAGGGCACTGTGCTTTCAGGTATTCGTCGAGTAGCTGAATCCGATGCAGATGATGAGACTGATGAAGAGGTGGAGTTGGCATCAAAAGCTGATACTAGCGACCCATCAGCAGAAGAAAATGCTAGTGATATTGATTGATAATGTGGTGTTTTTGGTGTGCAGGTTTTCACAATGAATTGTAATGTATTAAGTTTGTTTGAATTACGCTTGAAAAACTGCACATTAACATTAAAAATGAAGGTTTATTAATAATCAGAAATGGGTGAATATTTTTCACCCATTTTAAATTTAAAGAAGGAATGTCTATGACAGTATGGAATTTTTCTGCTGGTCCATCAAAATTACCTACTGAGGTATTAGAGCAAGCTGCTGCAGAAATGTTGGATTGGCATGGTAGTGGGATGTCTGTGATGGAAATGAGTCATCGCGGAGCAGAATTTACTCAAATTTGTGATGAAGCAGAGGATGACTTGAGAGCGTTATTATCTATTCCTGATGATTATGCTGTCATGTTTATGCAGGGTGGGGCAACGGCTGAAAATGCGATTGTTCCAATGAATCTATTGTGGACAAGAGAGGCGAAAACAGCAGATTACGCGGTGATGGGCAGCTGGTCACAAAAATCATATAAAGAAGCTGTTCGATATGGCGACGTCAATATTGCTGCTTCAAGCCAAGAAGAAAAAGAAATTGATGGAAAAGTATATGGTAAATTTTGTTGGTTTCCCGATTATTCTGACTGGAAAGTGAATCCAGCATCTTCTTATCTCCATATTTGTACTAATGAGACTATTGGTGGTTTAGAGTTATTTGATTTGCCTGATATGCAAGCAATTGGTGCACCTGAGGTACCTCTTGCCTTAGATATGTCGTCTCATTTTTTATCACGTCCGTTTGATGTCACCAAGACTGGTTTAATTTATGCGGGTGCACAAAAAAATGCTGGTCCCGCAGGTGTGACGGTAACTATTGTTAAGCGTGATTTGTTAGGTAAAGCGATGCCACATTGTCCATCAGCCTTTGATTATGCTAATGTGGCGGCAGAAAGGTCTCGTTTTAATACACCACCGACATATAGTATTTAT
Source organism: Pelistega sp. MC2 (assembly GCF_900099475.1). Taxonomy (NCBI): domain Bacteria; kingdom Pseudomonadati; phylum Pseudomonadota; class Betaproteobacteria; order Burkholderiales; family Alcaligenaceae; genus Pelistega; species Pelistega sp. MC2. The sequence goes on from NZ_LT628275.1 coordinate 603,738, forward strand.
ATTTGTGGGTTAGTATTTAAGTGGCTGTTAAAACAAGGTGGTTTAGCGACTATAGAAAAACGTAACCAAGAAAAAGCAGCACTATTGTATGCGGCATTGGATCAAAGTGATTTTTATCACAATAAGATTTATCCTGCAAATCGTTCGCTTATGAATGTACCATTTGTGTTATCCGATGATAATTTAAATACAGAATTTTTAGCACAAGCAAAGCAAAGAGGGCTACTTGGTCTCAAAGGGCATAAATCAGTTGGAGGCATGAGAGCTTCTATTTATAATGCTATGCCTATAGACGGCGTACGTGCGTTAGTTGAATTTTTAAAAGAATTTGAGCAATCACATGGCTAAAACTTTACAAGAAGCATTACTGCCTTTGCGTCAGCGCATTGATGCTGTAGATGAGCAATTATTAACCTTACTCAACGAAAGAGCGCAATTGGCCGTTAGTGTGGGAGAGGTGAAACAGACTTTTGGAGAAACCGAAACCATTTTAAAGCCTGAGAGAGAAGCACAAATTATTCGACGATTACAAGAAGCGAATAAGTCAAAACTTTTCCCTTCTGATGCGGTGGGTGCTGTTTGGACGGAAATTATTTCTGCTTGTAGAGGGTTAGAAAGAGGTTTGGTGGTAGCGTATCTTGGGCCAGAAGGTTCTTTTTCTGAACAAGCAGCATTGGAATATTATGGCCATGCTATTCAAAAATTACCTTGTGTGTCTTTTGATGAAGTATTTAGAGCAGTTGAAACAGGGCGTGCAAATGTTGGGATGGTACCTGTCGAGAACTCCACCGAGGGTGCTGTTAACCGTACTCAAGATTTATTATTGAGTAGTATGTTAAAAGTACATGGTGAAAGAACATTACCAATTCGTCATTGCTTATTACATAAAACGGGAGATTTATCTAAAGTTAATCGTTTATTAGGTCATCCGCAAGCCTTGGCACAGTGTCATCAATGGTTGATGGTGAATTATCCTCATCTAGAGCGTGTGCCAGCAGCAAGTAATTCGGAAGCAGCTAAAATTGCTGCTGAAGATGAATCGTGCTTGGCAATTGCGGGGATGCAAGCTGCTCGTATTTATGGTTTAACTGTTGTCACAGAAGGCATTCAAGATGATGCCAATAACAAAACGCGCTTTTTAGCTATTGGTAAGATTGAGGCGTTACCAAGTGGTAAAGACCAGACAAGTTTAATCTTTGCTGTACCTAACCGCGCAGGTGCTGTCTACGATATGATTTCGCCATTTGCTAAACATGGTGTTTCTATGACTCGTTTTGAGTCTAGACCCGCACGTACAGGGCAATGGGAATATTATTTCTATGTGGATGTTTTAGGCCATCAAAATGATGAGTCAGTTTCGTTAGCGCTTAATGAATTAAAAGAACAATCAGCTTTCTTTAAAATTTTAGGCTCATACCCTATGCAGTAAGCGAGTAGACTAGTGAGAGTGAAAAAAATTAAAACTCTAGGTATTATTGGCGTTGGTTTAATTGGTGGATCTTTTGCATTAGCATTGAAACGCCAAGGACTCGTAGAGAAAGTACTTGGTGCAGGAAAAGATGATAATAGTCTGGGTCTAGCTAAGGCGTTGGGTATTATTGATGAAGTCGTCACAATTGCTGAGATGGCTACGCTTGCTGATGTGATAGTGATAGCAGCGCCTGTTAATGCATTTGAGGGAATCGCTAATGTATTAGCCCCCTTATTGCCTGCCAATACGATAGTTAGTGATGTAGGGAGTACCAAGGCCAAAATTATTGAAATTGCACGCAAGGTTTTTGACAATAAAATTCATCAATTTATACCGGCACATCCTATTGCAGGTTCTCATGCATCGGGACCAACAGCGGCGATTTCTGATTTATTTCAGGATAAAAACGTCATTATTACACCGTTACCAGAGAATTCATCTGAATCGGTAGCATTAATTCAATCTTTATGGGAAAGTTGTGGGGCAACGGTACAGTTATTAAAACAAGCTAAAGACCATGATGATATCTATGCGGCAGTTAGCCATTTTCCCCATTTCTTAGCGGCTTGTTATATGTCATTTATGGAGTCAGATCCTATTCGTAAACAAGCATTGAATATGGGTGGTACTGGTTTTAGAGATTTTACTCGCATTGCGGCAGGTTCTCCGGAAATGTGGCGTGATATTTTTTTAAGTAATCAAGAAGCCATGCTTTCGCAGATGCGAGATTTTGAAAAAGAATTTAATTATTTTAAGCAGTTATTAGAAAATAAAGATGCTGAACAGCTCTATCAATGGCTTTCTGTCGCCGCAAAGGCAAGACAAAATTGGAAAGTCATAAAGAATTAAAGAAGGCGTGAATGAAGGGAGAGGGAAAATGGCTGATGATTATCTAGATTTGAATCAAGTGAATCAGGCAAAAGGAGAGGTGACGTTGCCTGGTTCTAAAAGCATTTCAAATAGAGTATTGCTCTTAGCGGCTTTAGCTGAAGGTAAGACACGTCTGACAGGTGTACTTAAGTCAGATGATACAGATGTAATGCTTGCTGCATTAAAAACGTTAGGAGTTCGTATTGTTCAACTTAATCATGACGAGTATGAAGTTGAGGGGATTAATGCATTTGATCATTCACAATTTCCTCAAACAAAAGCAGATATTTTCTTAGGAAATGCAGGTACGGCTTTTAGACCGCTTACGGCAGCATTGGCAGTGATGGGGGGCGATTATTATTTACATGGTGTTCCTAGAATGCACGAACGTCCTATTAAAGATTTAGTGGAGACGCTTCAAAGCATTGGTTGCAATATTGAATATAAGCTTAATGATGGCTATCCACCCTTACAAATTAATACTTCAAATTTAAACGTTTCTGCTCCAATTGAGATAGAAGGTTCAGTGTCGAGCCAATTCTTAACAGCATTATTATTAGTCTCACCATTAATAACTCGTAAAACCCAACAAGATATCCAAATTAAGGTTAAAGGAGAGTTGATCTCTAAACCTTATATTGCGATTACTTTAAATCTGATGGAGCGTTTTGGCGTAAAAGTTGAAAACAATAATTGGAGTCATTTTATTGTTGCAAAGGATGCTAAATATCAGGCTATTTCCCATCTTGCTGTAGAGGGTGATGCGTCATCAGCATCCTATTTTATGGCATTGGGACTTGTTGGTGGTGGACCTATTCGTATTAATGGTGTAGGTAAATCTAGTATACAAGGCGATATCAAATTTGCTGATGTATTAGTGCATATGGGGGCTGATATTCAACTACAAGATAACAGTATAGAAGTTCGTGGACATAAAGGGCTGTTAAAGGCCTTTGATATGGATTTTAATTTAATCCCAGATGCCGCAATGACAGCGGCAGTGCTTGCATTATATGCTGATGGTCCATGTACTTTACGGAATATTGCTAGTTGGCGAGTCAAAGAAACTGATCGTATTGAGGCAATGCATAAAGAGTTAGAAAAACTAGGCGCAATCGTATCGTCAGGTTCTGATTGGCTACGTATTGAACCACCAAAACACTGGCGTACAGCGAGTATAGATACATATGATGATCATCGTATGGCAATGTGTTTTTCACTGGCGGTATTTGGTCCTGTTGGTGTGCGTATTATGGATCCAAACTGTGTGGCAAAAACATTCCCAACGTATTTTGACGTTTATAAAGGGTTGGTAGCATGAATTTAATTACTATTGATGGCCCAAGTGCTTCTGGTAAAGGCACAATAAGTGCATTAGTGGCAAAAAAACTAGGATGGGCAATTTTAGATTCTGGTGCCTTATATCGTATTAGTGCCTATGCTGTACAGACAAAAGGTATTAATCCAGAAGATGAGGGAGCAGTGGCAGCAGTAGTATCCGATTTGGATATTCAGTTTAAAACGAGTGAAGTTTTTGTAGACGGTGTTGAAGTCAGTGATATTTTGCGCCTAGAGTCTACAGGCAAAATGGCATCAAAAATCGCAACCTATCCAACCTTACGCCAAGCATTATTAGATCGACAACGTAACTTTATCCATGGCGTCGCTGGATTGGTCGCTGACGGTCGCGATATGGGTACGGTGGTATTTCCTCAAGCACCCTTGAAAATTTTCCTTGTGGCTGATGTCAATGAACGCGCCAACCGCCGTTATAAACAATTGGTGGATAAAGGTATTGAAGCGAACTTTGATGAAATTTTGGTAGACCTCAAACGTCGTGATGAACAAGACATGAATAGAGCAGTAGCCCCACTAAAACCAGCAGAGGATGCTGTGGTGATTGATTCTAGTTATATGGGAATTCAAGAAGTGGTGGATAGGGTTCTAGGTGAGTGGGAAAGGGTGAGTTTCTAGTAATAAATTTTCTACAGCAGTTAAGTGCATCAAGGTAAGAGAGTCTTTTTATGAATTAGCTAGGATATAGATGAACGTTATATTATGACTGATTTTGATTAATCAGTTGCTGTAGCAGTATTTTTCGAGCATAGAAAGCACGAGAATTGGAGCCATGTCCACTACCTTTTGTCCGAGGTTGAATATATTGCCCCATTCTTCCACTTAGACAATTCAAGTTCTTATTGTTATTAAGTAAAGCCTCTCTGACTAGATTATAGTCAGCTTTGATGATTTGATAGAGTTCTGTATCTTCATTAATATTCACTTCTATAATATCGTGTACAACACTAGAATCCTGGTAAGTTTGACCTACAATTCTCGTAACAATAACGGCTTTCTTAAGTTTAGATAATAGGTGACTATTTTCAAACTCTTTTTGGCAAATATTGATAGGATCTATCATTGTAATAGCCATAGTTTCTTTGATAGTGAGTCGCCCGTTGCGATATTGAAGAGGAATGGTTTTTAATTCCCATGATCCAAAATTTGGAGCTTGAGCAGAGTTTAACGGTAATTCTAAATAGCGTTCTATTGCATGTCCAGCCCAACCTTTATTGACACGACCATTTTGGTTAATAATAGTAATATCATGTTCATTAGCTAATTCTTGCAACGATTTACCAGTTAAAAGTTTTAGTTTTTCAATGGCTTCTAGTCTTTCCATAAGCTTATTTTTTAAATCTCATATATAAAGTTGTTCAAATCTGAAAGTGTATTTGGTTCTTTAATTAAATAATCGGTAAGTTCATTCTTTGTGTTAAATCCTTTAATTTTTTGTTTATATTGCTCTTGAATCAAAGGGTCTTCGATTTCTATTTTTCTTGCCTGACTAATTTTTAAAAACTCAATTTCTTGTTCAATTCCTATAAAACGACGATTAGCTAAGTTAGCGGCAATTCCAGTTGTTGAGCTACCTGTAAAAGGATCAAGAACCCATGCGCTCGGTTTAGTTGATGCAAGGATCAGGCGTGTAAGGACTGATAATGGCTTTTGAGTAGGATGTTTTCCACAAGATTTTTCCCATGGAGCAATAGCAGGTAAAGTCCAGACATCACGCATTTGTTTATTACCATTGAGTTGTTTCATTAACTCATAGTTATAGTAATGTGGTATTTTTTCGGATTTTCTTGCCCAAATAATTTGTTCGGTAGAATAGGTAAAATAACGACAAGAAAAATTAGGAGGGGGGTTAGTTTTTTCCCAGGTGATGATGTTGAGAATTTTGAACCCTAATTCAGTTAGCACTTGACCCACTGAAAAAATATTATGCATGGTGCCACTAATCCAAATCGTTGCATCATCTTTCATGTTTTTACGGACTAAGCTTAACCATTCTCGATTAAATTGGTTGATAAAATCGAAACCTTGTGATCTATCCCAATTTCCTTTATTGACACTAACAATTTGACCATTTTGTATAGACAAACCATCATTAGATAAAAAATAGGGTGGGTCAGCAAAAACCATATCGAATTTATGATTGAGCTGTGGTAATACCTTCATTGTATCGCCATGAAGAAGATAGAATTTTTTATCTTTTGCTGAGAAATATGGTATTAGCATAGATACGTTAATCATTACCAGTTAGTAATAATTCCTTCGGATTGTAGTTGGCTAATAAAATCAGGAAGAGTAGCTAAGCTATAGACTGATGGAATGAGATTATAGGCTTCTTCTAATTTATTTTTTGCCGTATTCCAACCCTGACCATCCGTAATCCAAATAAATTCAAAGTTTGGATATTGGTTGATTTTAGGGGCAACATCTGAATAAGCACGCGCTACTTCATTAAGCTTTGAACCACCGCTGTTGTAATAGTTGGTCTCAATGAGATAAGTTTTCTTTTGTGTTCTAATGACAAAATCAAATTGTTTAACATCAGCCCCAAGACTAATAATTTCAGGGAATGTGGTATTGCGAACTTCTTTTCTATAAAAAACATTTGCATTATCAAAAAGAAGAGAGACAGATGTGGACATGTTTTTTCCACCTCGATTTTTGCGAGTATTAGTATCTAAGCCTACTTCTATACCAAAAACGTAATCAACAAGGTTTGTAATGGTTCGATCTTTAAAAATACCTGCTAAACCTGTTTCTTCAAGAAATTCAATTATCATATCGGGCGAGGTTAAATAGGAACTAACTTCTACAGCCTGTCCTTGATTGTTGAGGGTTTTCTTCTTTTCTTCACGACGAACAGCAATAAGAATATCTAGCGCCTCAAAACATTTTGGATTACTAGCATATAGATAATGAACCTCCTGGTTTAAGTTTTCTTTTCCTAAGAGGTAGTTTAGTTGATTAAGATGTAATTCAATTTTTTTTACATTCTCTTTAACTTTATCGAAATCGGTAAAGTAGCCAAGGGTTGCATTAGTTTCTGAAAATGTAGAGATAAAAGCAGGGAACTCTTTTTTCATTCCATTGTCTCCATTATTTGATTAGTAATGAGAAGCTCATTAAGTTTTCCTCGTTTTGATGCTTTGGAGTTAATGGCTCTAGTTGCTTCAACTCGTTGAATATGATAGTTACTATATAGATCATCAAAAAAGTTATTTTCGCTATCTGAATTCTTAGGATCCGAGTTACTTAAAATCCATAGATGTCCCAAAGAGTTTAATTTATGGCAAAAATTAGCTAAACGAATTTGTGCATTATCATCAAATTCATCTTTTGCATAAGCATTAAAACTTGAAGTAGTACTCAATGGTTTATATGGGGGATCTAGATAGAATAAATTATTCTTGTCATCAATGCGTGACAGTGTATCCACATAACTACCATTCAGAATTTCTACTTTTTGAAGAGCATTATGTACAGCTAAGAGATTATCTCTATCGCAGATAGTGGGGTTACGATAATCACCCATAGGAACATTAAATCCATTATTACGATTAACACGATAAAGTCCGTTAAAGCACGTCTTATTTAGAAAGATAAATAAAGCAGCATGTTCTATAGCATCTTCTTGGCGAGAGTTATAACGCTCCCGCTGAGCATAATAATATTCTTTTTTAGACTCAGTTTTTTCTAGTAGGATAAATGAGTCTTGGTGTTTTTGTAGACTTTCAATAAGAGGTAGTGGGGTGTGTTTAATAACTTCATAGACATTAGTTAGGTCTGTATTAATGTCATTAATGATAGCTTTTTTGAGATTGGAGAAATTATTAATTATCCAAAATAAAACAGCACCACTACCTACAAATGGTTCGATAAAAGTGAAAGGCTTCTCTGTCAGTGATTGAGGGATAAGCTTGGCAATTTCAGAAATTAATTGTGTCTTACCACCAGCCCATTTCAAAAAGGGCTTTGCTTCTTTGATAGTCGAGTTCATTTGTTCTAGTCGGTTTTAACTTATGTTGGAATTGTAGCAAAAGATTGGTAAATGTACTGTATGTGCTAAAAGCTATGTATGAATAGTCAATAGGTTACTTATATTTTTAGTATTCTTTTTATAACCACTTGAATTGTCAAGTTTTTTTATATAAAATCAACAGTTACCTCTAAAAGAGGGATTGGTCTTTCATTGTCTAAACGTAATAGATGATGGGAGTATTGTTTAACTCCACTGATAATTGCCTTATCGTTTTTGATATTATGCAATGGTTGGTGTGTTTTTACAGCATATGCTGTTGGATATTTTTAATGTCAACTATCAATTTACAAGACGCCTTAGGTGGCGAAAGCTTTGCAGACTTATTTTCTGAAAGTGTTAAAAATCAAGATATGAAATCAGGTGAGGTGATTTCAGCCGAAGTTGTACGTGTTGAGCACAATTTCGTTGTTGTAAACGCTGGTTTAAAATCAGAGTCTTACATTCCTCGTGAAGAATTCTTAAACGATCAAGGCGAAATCGAAGTTCAAGCTGGTGACTTCGTATCAGTAGCCATTGATTCTTTAGAAAACGGTTATGGCGACACAATTCTATCTCGTGATCGTGCAAAACGTTTATCTGCTTGGTTATCATTAGAAAAAGCGCTTGAGTCAGGCGAAATGATTACAGGTACTATTACTGGTAAAGTAAAAGGTGGTTTAACTGTTATGACTAACGGTATCCGTGCTTTCTTACCAGGTTCTTTGGTTGACGTACGTCCAGTAAAAGACACAACACCATACGAAGGTAAAACAATGGAATTTAAAGTTATTAAGCTTGATCGTAAGCGTAATAACGTTGTTTTATCTCGTCGTTCAGTGCTTGAAGACAATATGGGTGAAGAGCGTCAAAAACTTCTAGACAATCTTCAAGAAGGTTCTGTGGTTACTGGTGTGGTTAAAAATATCACTGACTACGGTGCATTCGTTGATTTAGGTGGTATTGACGGTCTATTACATATCACTGATATGGCATGGCGTCGTGTTCGTCATCCATCAGAAGTATTAACAGTTGGTCAAGAAGTTGAAGCTAAAGTTCTTAAGTTTGATCAAGACAAGAACCGTGTTTCTTTAGGCGTTAAACAATTAGGCGAAGATCCATGGGTTGGTTTAGCTCGTCGCTACCCAGAAGGTACTCGTTTATTCGGTAAAGTAACTAACTTAACTGACTACGGTGCATTCGTTGAAGTTGAAACAGGTATCGAAGGTTTAGTTCACGTTTCTGAAATGGATTGGACAAACAAAAACGTTGATCCTCGTAAAGTTGTTAGCCTAGGTGAAGAAGTTGAAGTTTCTGTATTAGAAATTGATGAAGAACGTCGTCGTATTTCTTTAGGTATGAAACAAACTCGTGCTAATCCTTGGGAAGAGTTTGCTAATAACTACAAAAAAGGCGACAAAATTAAAGGCGCCATCAAATCAATTACTGACTTCGGTGTATTTATCGGCTTAGATGGTGGTATTGATGGTCTAGTTCACCTATCTGACTTATCTTGGAATGAGCCAGGTGAAGAAGTAGTTCGCAACTACAAAAAAGGCGATGAAATTGAGGCTGTTGTATTAGATATTAATACTGAAAAAGAACGTATCTCTTTAGGTGTTAAACAACTAGAAGGTGATCCATTCACTAACTATGCAGCGGCAAACGACAAAGGTGCTTTAGTATCTGGTGTGGTTAAATCAGTTGAACCTAAAGGCGCTGTTGTTACATTAGACGTTGATGTTGATGGTTACTTACGCGCTTCTGAAATCTCTTCAGGTCGTGTTGAGGATGCTACAACAGTTCTTAAAGAGGGCGATAAAGTAGAAGCGATGATTTTAAACATCGATCGTAAAGCGCGCTCTATTCAATTATCTGTTAAAGCTCGTGATAATGCTGAAACAGCAGATAAATTAGAAAGCCTAAATGATGCAGCAGCATCTTCTGGTACAACTAATTTAGGTGCTTTATTAAAAGCAAAATTAGATCAAGCTAAAGACGAATAATTGTGACAAAATCAGAGCTTATTGAGGCCCTAGCAGCGAGTTATCCACAACTCGCTGTGCGCGATATGGATTTAGCCGTCAAAACAATGCTAGATGCGATGACTGACTCATTAAGTCAGGGACAGCGTATTGAAATTAGAGGTTTTGGTAGCTTTTCTTTATCGCAACGTGCCCCACGTGTAGGACGTAACCCTAAAACTGGTGAGCAAGTGGAAGTACCTGGAAAACGTGTACCTCACTTCAAAGCAGGTAAGGAGTTACGAGAAAGAGTGGATTTTGTATTTAAGAGCAAGGGATAACCTTAATGGATTTTATCGCTTAGGACTATCTTTGAGCTGTCTTTAATACCAAACCCGGATATTGATGAATATTCGGGTTTTTTCATGTCTGTTGTATTTCCTAGGCTAGTATGTGGAAATTTAGCAGTCTAAAGATTTCAGAGAAAGCCATCATCATTTAATGCAGTAAAAATATTATCGGTAGATAGGCTATCAGCATAACCTCACCCACTAATAAATCACCGGAAGGGGTGGTCACTCTTTATTTGCCTACGTTTTTTGACATTGCACTAATGATATATTTGTTAAAATCTTATACAATAAAATAATTCTTAAAAAGAGGATTTTGTATGCGCTACATTATTTGGGCTCTACGTTTAGTTGTTTTTATACTTATCGTTTTATTTGCGACCAAAAATACGCAAACTGTCGTCGTGAGTTTTTATGGTAGTTGGGCAATTGATATTCCCCTAATCTTAGTAATTTTAGGTAGTTTTATTTTAGGTGCACTTTATATGTATCTACTTTCTTTACCTACCCGTTTTACCCGTAGTCGAGAAATTAGTCGTCTAAAAGGTGAAGTACAAGATTTACAAACTAATTTGCAAAATGTTCAGCATGTAAGTCAATCAAATACGGCGGTTACAGCAGTCGTGCCTCCAGATGGTTTTGTAGCTAATCGCTAAGCGATTGAGGTGATATTTTGGATTTTGAAAATTGGTGGTTAATTATTGTTCCTATCGTTTTTGGATTGGGATGGTTTTCGTCGCGTTATGATTTACGTCAGATGGTTAGTGAGTCTAAACATTTGCCTAATTCATATTTCAAAGGATTGAATTTCTTATTAAATGAGGATCATGATAAGGCAATTGATGCTTTTGTTGAGGTAGCCAAATTAGATACGGAAACTACTGAATTGCACTTTGCCTTGGGGAGTTTGTTTCGACGTAGAGGGGAAATTGATAGGGCAATTCGTGTTCATCAAAGTCTCTTAAATCGTGCTGATCTGCCTGCCAAAGATCAAGAGCAAGCTCGTTTTGAATTGGCGCAAGATTATTTGAAAGCAGGCATGTTTGATCGTGCCGAAGTAGCATTTAAAAGTATTTCTGACGGGCCTCATGTGTTAGCGGCAACGCGATCATTAATTAGGATTTATGAAGCAGCACATGACTGGCCTAAGGCAATTGAAACAGTCAAACAATTACAGGGGCTATTGGCAGAGCCCATACCTCAAGTAGTACATTATTATTGTGAGTTAGCTGAGCAAGCTTTGTCTAGCAAATCTCCTAAAATAGAAGTGGCACAAAGTGAGATTGAGCAAGCGGAAAATGCTTTGGTTCAGTTAGAAAAAGAAGCGAGTTTCCACTCTACAGCTACTAGAGCAAGGATTATCATGTTGCAGGCAAAGTTGGCTACACTTGCAGGTAATCTCTCAGAGGCTAGGGCCCAATTAGAGACTATTCTTACTTTAGCACCTGAATATGCAGGATTAATAGCTCAATCCTTATTGGATAATTATGCTCAATCTAATGAAATTAAGCAGGCGATTGATTTACTACAAAAACATTATCGTCAATATCCTTCCCTTGACTTGTTTAATGTGGTGTTTAAGGCATTAAGAAATCATGTAGGTGCTACACCAGCATGGGATTTTGCTCGTGAATCGTTGTTATTATCACCTTCCTTATTAGGCTTAGATAAATTATTGGAAGCAGAGCTGAAAGCAGAAGATTCTGAAAAAAAACAAGTATTAGCAGAATTAGATATTGATTTGCTAAAAAAAATGATTAATAAACATACACAGCGCTTAGATCGTTATGCTTGCAGTCATTGTGGTTTCCAAGCAAGGGCATTTTATTGGCAATGTCCAGGGTGTAATCTTTGGGAGACCTATGCACCTAAGCGTCTTGAGGAATTATCATGAGTGTTTATCCATTAGAACAAATTAAACAAAAAAAAATTCTAGTGATTGGCGATTTAATGTTGGATCGTTATTGGTTTGGTGAGGTTGATCGTATTTCACCAGAAGCGCCAGTACCTGTGGTGCATGTCGCTAAAAAAGAAGATAGACTTGGTGGAGCAGCCAATGTTGCTCGTAATATTTGCGCCTTGGGGGCAAAAGCAACTTTATTAGGCATTGTTGGTGCCGATGAGGCAGGTGCCAAAATTAGACTCTTGTGTGAAGAGGCTGATATTGATGCACACTTGGTTATTGATACCACTATCGATACTACATTAAAAATGCGCGTATTGGGGCGTCAACAGCAATTACTGAGAATCGACTTTGAATACCCCCCGACAGAGGAAGCATTAACGAAAGTAGATACTGAGTTAGCACACCTAATTGATAGGCATGATGTATTGGTGTTGTCAGACTATAACAAAGGCGTTTTATCTCGTGTTCAAGCGATGATTGCTTATGCACGTGAAAAAGGAAAACCTATCTTAGTAGACCCTAAAGGAACGAATTATTTGCGCTATAAAGGGGCTAGTCTAGTTACACCTAACCGTTCTGAAATGATGCAGGCTACGGGTGGTGCATGGCATAGTGAAGAAGAGTTAAGTGACAGAGCTCAGCAAATGCTTGAGTCATTAAATCTAGAAGCTTTATTAGTTACTCGTTCAGAGCAAGGGATGACACTATTTACGCCAAAAGAACGTTATCATGTAGATGCTCAAGCACAAGAAGTTTATGATGTGTCAGGTGCTGGTGATACAGTTCTGGCGACAATTGCTGTGACGCGAGCGGTGGGCATGCCTTGGGCACAGGCGATTGAATGGGCAAATAAAGCAGGTGGTATTGTTGTAGGTAAATTGGGAACTTCAATTGTCACTGCAGAGGAATTATTATGATTATCGTAACAGGTGCTGCTGGTTTTATCGGTAGTAATATTGTCAAAGGCTTAAATAACCGCGGTGAGACCGATATTATTGCGGTGGATGATTTAACAGATGGACTAAAATTTGTTAATTTGGTTGATTGCCAAATTGCTGATTATTTGGATAAAGATGATTTTCGTCAACGTATCAAAGAGGATCGTTTACCTGAAGTGAGAGCTATTATTCATCAGGGGGCTTGTTCTGATACGACAGAGCAAGATGGACGTTATATGATGGATAATAACTATCGAGTGACGTTAGAGTTATTTGAATATTGTCAAGCCAAACGAATTCCATTTATTTATGCCTCTAGTGCTGCCGTATATGGTGCTTCTGAACACTATGCTGAAAATCTAAAAAATGAGAAGCCATTAAATGTTTATGGCTATTCTAAATTTTTATTTGATCAGGTAGTACGTAAACGATTTAAAAATCTAACGGCACAGGTAGTTGGCTTACGCTATTTCAATGTCTATGGACCAAGAGAACAACATAAAGGTCGTATGGCTTCCGTGGCTTTTCATCATATGAACCAATTCAAAAAAGATGGGTACTTAAAGTTATTTGGTGCTTATGATGGTTGGGGTAACGGTGAGCAAAGCCGAGATTTTATTTCCGTAGAAGATGTAGTTAAAGTTAATCTATTTTTCTTAGATAATCCCGGCAAATCAGGTATTTTTAATTGTGGTACTGGTCGAGCTCAACCATTTAACGATGTTGCACGTGCAGTGATTTCACATTTGGGTAATGAGGAATTGAGTTTGGCAGAAATGGTGGCACAAGGGAAATTACACTATATTGAATTCCCTGATGACTTAAAAGGTCGCTATCAGAGTTTTACACAGGCGGACTTAATGAATCTAAGGGCTATTGGCTATAATGAAGCCTTCTTGGATGTACACGAAGGTATTGGTCGTTATATTGCTGAATTAAAAAAATTAAATAGACTCCCTTAATATAACAAGTGTACTTGATTGATAAAACCGAAGATTTTTCTTCGGTTTTTTTTATATTTTTTAGCGATAAAAATATTGTTTAATAAGCATTGATAATTAGTCATGATAAGCGTGTTGAATGCTTTTTATTTGAGGGTAAAAATGGTTATTTTTTTTCATCATTTTGACATCTTTAATTGCTACAGTATGTCACTCGTCATTAAGACGATTTTCGTGCAATAGGGATAATCATGAAAGTATTTAAGCTAACAATGTTAAAAACAGTAATGGCTATAGGTTTATCTGCGCTAGTATCAGGTAATGTTTTGGCAAATATTGCTGACTTAGAAAAAGCCGCAAAAGCTGAGGGAGAAGTAAATAGTCTAGGTATGCCTGATAGCTGGGCAAACTGGAAAGATACTTGGGTTCAATTAGAACAGAAATATGGTCTAAAACATGTCGATACCGATATGAGTTCTGCTCAAGAAATTGCTAAGTTTGATGCTGAAAAAAAGAATGCTAGTGCTGATATTGGTGACGTTGGTGCATCATTCGGTCCTTTAGCTGTTAAAAAAGGTGTCACACAAGCTTATAAAACTAGCTATTGGGATGATATTCCTGCATGGGCCAAAGACCAAGATGGACATTGGTTATTAGCCTATACTGGTACTATTGCGTTTATTGTAGATAAAAATTCTGTTAAAGATATTCCTCATAGCTGGGCAGATTTAACAAAAGGTAAATATAAAGTCACCATTGGGGATGTGAGTGCTGCTGCTCAGTCAATCAATGGCGTTTTGGCGGCTAACTTTGCTTTAGGTGGTGATGAGAAAGATTTGACACCCGCATTGAATTATTTTGGCGAGTTGGCAAAACAAGGTCGTTTAGGATTAACAAACGTTAGTATTCAAAACCTCGAAAAAGGTGAGGTTGAAGTAGCTGTAGTTTGGGATTTTAATGGCTTAAATTATCGTGATCAAATTGATGCTAAACGATTTGAAGTATTAATTCCTTCTGATGGTTCAGTGATTTCTGGTTATAGCACTATCATTAATAAATATGCTAAGCATCCAAATGCGGCTAAATTAGCACGTGAATATATTTTATCTGATGAAGGTCAAATTAACTTGGCGCGCGGTTATGCACGTCCAATTCGTGCTGAAAAAATTAAATTACCAGAGGATGTTCAACAAAAACTTATTCCTGCTGAACAATATGCCAAAGCACAACCAATCAAAGATGCAGCAGCATGGGAAGTATCATCTAAAAAATTACCACAACTTTGGCAAGAGCACGTCATTATTAACATGAAATAATGATAGTTGAAAAATAACAATATATTTTTATACGGTTGAGAGATTTAATCTTAACCGTATTATTTATTCTGTTAGTGTGTGATGAAACATCAAAAAGTAATATTAGTTATCTTAGATGGTTTAACCTATCGCGTAGCTGCAGACATGATGGGATATTTACAAGCTGAATGCAACGAGAAAAAGGGGTGCTTATATCAGCTACGTTGTGAATTACCATCAATTTCTAGGCCTTTATATGAGTGTATTCTGACTGGTAAAAAACCAGTAGAGAGTGGTATTGTGAATAATCAAGTGACTCGATTATCTACACAAAAAAGTATTTTCCATTATGCACATGAAGCTGGGTTAAAAACAGCGGCGGCTGCCTATGCATGGATAAGTGAATTATATAATCGTACGCCTTTTAATCCATTAGTAGATAGGCATGTCGAAGATGAAAGTTTACCTATCCAGTATGGTCACTTTTATTACGAAGATCACTATCCAGATAATCATTTATTTGCTGATGCAGAGCATTTAAGACGTACTAAACAACCTGATTTTCTATTAATTCATCCAATGAATATTGATGATGCAGGGCACCGTTTCGGTAAGGATAGTAAAGCCTATAGAAATTCAGCAAGAAGAGCGGATGATTATTTGTCACATTACTTACCCACATGGCTAGAAGAAGGGTATCAAGTTTTAGTAACATCTGATCATGGTATGAGTGATGAAGGATCGCATGGCGGACTTGATGATGATGAGTGCTTAGTTCCTTTATTTGCTTTTGGGAATTGTTTTTCATTAACTCAAGCCAGTATTTTACAAACCGAGTTGTGCGGAACGGTATGCCAACTTTTAGGTGTACCACATGATAAGCCAGTAGCTCAGCAAATGCTTATTGATGAGAAATGAATAATAAAAAAATAGCTTTACTTGCCTTAATTCCATTTGCAGTCTTTTTCTTATTGTTTGAATTTGCACCGTTACTATGGGTCGCAGTGAATAGTTTTTATGTAGAAGATATAGGCTGGGGTATTCAGAATTATGTGGATATTATTAGTTCTAAATTCTATGTACAGTCCATGATTTATTCTATAAAAATTACATGGTGGTCGAGTCTTTTTGGTTTAGTTATTGCGATTATTGGTACTTATTCATTAACCACATTGAAGTTTTCTAAACTCCATCATTTTTTGATATCGTTCAATACTGTTGCTAGTAATTTTGCCGGTATTCCATTGTCTTTTGCATTCATTATTTTAATCGGTGCAAATGGTGCATTTAATTTAATCTTAAAGCATTTTGGTGTTGATATTATCAATCTCTATTCGCAAACAGGCATTATTATTATTTATACCTATTTCCAAATTCCTCTTGCTGTATTGCTGTTATATCCAGCTTTTGATGCCATTAAAAAGGAATGGCAAGAGGCAGCAATGTTGATGGGTGCAAGTCATCTAGCGTATTGGCGCTATATTGTAATTCCAATGTTGAGTCCTGCACTATTGGGAACGTTGGTGATTTTGTTTGCAAATGCTTTGGGTGCGTATGCCACTATTTACGCACTGACCAGTGGTAATTTTAATGTGATGCCTATTCGGATTGGTGCTTTGGTCTCTGGAGATGTTTCATTGAATCCATATATGGCGAGTGCTTTGTCCGTTTATTTAATTGCGATGATGATGTTAATTGTGATTGCTCAACGTTACATTGCGAAAAGATATCATTATGTTAATAAAGCTTAGTAGGGGAGATTGTCAATGAAAAAATCTGCTCTTGTTTATCATTATAGTGTGTTGTTATTATTATTTTTTATTTTGGCTTTACCCATAGCAGGAACGTTTTTATATTCTATTTCTTCCAGTTGGAATACTACTGTATTACCAGATGGTTTAACCTTAAAATGGTATGGTCAATTGTGGGCTGATTTGCGATTCGTTTGGTCTTTTGTGAGATCACTGATCATTTGTTTTGCGGCCGTAGTTATTGCTATCGTACTAATTTTTCCAGTGGTTTTTGTGGTTAATTATTATTTCCCTAAATTAAAACTACTGATGCAGTTTGCTATTGTATTACCATTTGCCGTACCTCCAATTGTCTCTTCGGTGGGGTTGTTACAGCTCTATGCAGATGATCCCTTAACGTTGACAGGAACACCTTGGATTTTAATTGGGTGTTATTTTACGATTGCACTTCCATTTATTTATCGTGCTATTGAGAATAATATTCAAGCGATTAATTTGCATGACCTAATTGATACTGCTGTTCTATTAGGAAGTAGCGTAACGAAGGCCGTTTTTTTAATTATTTTACCTAATCTAAAAAAAGGCATCTTGTCAGCCATTTTTTTATCGTTTTCATTTTTAATTGGTGAGTTTATTTTTGCCAATATGTTGGTAGGTAGTCAATTTGAAACGTTGCAAGTGTATTTGTATAACTCTAGAAATATGAGTGGGCATTACTCGAGTGCTATTGTAATGTCATATTTTGCACTTATTTTGATTGCTACATGGATAGCGAATTATATTAATAAAGATAATTTAAAAGGAAAGTAATGTCATTTTTGTCCGTAAACCAACTTGAGAAGTCTTATGATAAACAGACTATTTTTGCAGGAATTAATTTTCAGGCGGATAAAGGAGAGTTAGTTACTTTATTAGGGCCTAGTGGGTGTGGTAAGTCGACATTATTACGTTGTATCGCAGGATTAACAGAGATTAGTGGGGGCAAAATCGTTTTAAACCAAAAAGAAATTACCCATATGCCACCACAGAAGCGAAATATTGCTATGGTTTTTCAAAACTATGCATTATTTCCTAATATGACTGCATTTGAGAATATTGCTTTTGGTTTAAAAATGCGCCAGTTGGATAAAAAAATTATTCATCAAAAAGTTACCCATATGCTTGAATTAGTTGAGCTTACTGATTTTGCTCAACGATATCCACATCAATTATCAGGTGGTCAATGCCAGCGAGTTGCTTTGGCGAGAGCATTAGTGGTTGAGCCAGATTTGCTGTTATTGGATGAACCTTTATCTGCCTTGGATGCAAAAATTCGTAAGCATTTACGCGAGCAAATTCGTCATATTCAACAGCAATTAAAGCTTACGACTATTTTTGTGACTCATGATCAGGAGGAAGCTTTGTCTCTCTCTGATAGGATTGTGTTGATGGATAAAGGAGAGATTGTTCAAAATACTAAAGCTATAGAGCTTTATTTGGCTCCTAAAAATCAATTTGTGGCAGGATTTATCGGTCATTACAATATACTTACACAAGAGCAAGCCAATCGATTATTCGCAGAAACTATTACAACATCGTTGGCTATACGGCCAGAAATTATTAGTTTGTCTAGGTTACCGCAAGCTATCAATGGCACAGTAATATCACGTCATATTTTAGGTAATATTGTTCGTTATCGAGTTAATTGCCATGACATATTATTAGTAGTTGATTGTTTAAATATTTCTGAAGCCGACTATTTTCATGAAGGGGAGCGTGTGGGAGTTAGTATTCCACTATCGTTAGTTCAATCACTTGCTTAGTGTGGAAAGTTACGTATTTGTACGGATAGATACGTTTATCTAGGATTCTTTTCTTATCAATATTCATTGTTTATTCTGTGCTTTTTGGAGTGGAGAATATGAATAAAATAATGATAGTTTTGATAGCGTTTTTTTCATTTATTCAAATGAGTTTTGCCATTAATATTAATCAGGCTAATAAGGAAGAGTTGCTTGAGCTTAAAGGTGTTGGTGAGAAGACGGCTACGTTAATCGTTGAGGAAAGACAAAAGAATGGTGCATTTATCAGCATAGAAGATGTAGGTAGACGGATTAAGGGCTTAGGTAAGAAGAAACTTGATAAACTAGTTAAGCAAGGTTTACAAGTAGAGTCTGAAAAGAGGAGGCAAGAATCTGAGCCTCGGCAACTTTACAATTCCTCCTCTGCAGCAGTTAAAAAAAGTGAACAGATTTATAAACATGTAACTATTCTAGATATGACGTCTTCTTCAAGAAATAAACTTGATACAATGATGGTCAGACCTAAAAAACGTGAATAATAACTATGAAATCTTATCCAACAGTTGCGGATACTATTGGTGCTACACCATTGGTTCGTTTGCAACGAATTGCGGCAGATATTTGCCAAAAAAATAACAACATTATCTTAGCAAAGTTAGAAGGTAATAATCCCGCGGGTTCAGTGAAAGATCGTCCTGCACTATCTATGATTGAAGAGGCGGAGCGTTCTGGAAAAATTAAACCTGGTGATACGCTTATAGAAGCAACTAGTGGTAATACAGGTATTGCGTTAGCTATGGCAGCAGCAATTAAGGGTTACCATATGATTTTGATTATGCCAGATAACCTGTCAGTTGAGCGTCGAGTCTCTATGAAAGTTTATGGTGCCGAGCTAATTTTAACTAAAGCTTCTGAAGGTGGGATGGAGCATGCGAGAGATCTTGCATTAAAAATGCAAGAAGAGGGTCAAGGCGTAGTCCTCAATCAATTCGCCAATCTTGCCAATCCTCTGGCTCATATTAAAGGGACAGGTCCAGAAATTTGGCAACAAACTGAAGGGCAAGTCAGTCATTTTATTTCTGCTATGGGTACGACGGGAACAATTACGGGTGTGGCGACTTACTTAAAGCAACAACGCTCTTCTATTCAAGTTATAGGGGCACAACCGTCACCAGGAGCATCGATACCCGGGATTAGAAAATGGTCTGACGATTATCAGCCAGAGATATTTAAGCCTGAATTAATTGATGCTTATGAATTGATTGGACAAGCAGAAGCGGAACAAATGGCAAGTAGATTAGCCAAAGAAGAAGGAATTTTTGCTGGTATTTCGTCTGGTGGAGCACTAGTAGCAGCATTAAGAGTGGCTGAACGTGTACAAAATGCTACGATAGTCTTTATTATCTGTGATAGGGGAGATCGTTATTTGTCTTTAGGTATTTATTAAAATCGCGTAATAGAGGCTATTTTCTAATAATGGCCTTTAAAACCGAGTGTTTTTATCAAGTAAGAGTTAAAAACTAGATAAATATCAAAGTTTTCTTTGTAATAATTTACCCTAGTTCGAGTTGCCTGCTTTATAATATAGGGATATCCATATTTATTAGATATGGTATTAATTGAAAATGAAACCAGTATCCATTTTTGCTATACCATCCGATTTGCCACAAGATGAGCGTATGAAGCGTAGACAATTGTTAGCACGCTTGGGATTCGCTTGGCTTATTATGATGCAAGTGATGATGTTCGCTTTTCCTGGTTATATGCGAAGTGATTTTTTGCATAGTGAAAGCTTGGCGACGTTGGATGTGGCCATTGTGGTCATGAACTGGATTAGTTTGGCGCTAAGTATACCACTCATTCTGTACTGTGCTAAGCCAGTCTGGGCAGGTCTATTTGAAAGAAGTATAAATGGATCTTGGATAAATATGAACACACCAGTCGCTCTAGGGATTATTGTTTCCTTTGTACCTAGCGTTATTGCTACCTGGACTCATCGTGGAGAAGTTTATTATGAGTCTATTGCTATGTTTGTCGCTTTTTTATTGACAGCTAGGTATTTAGAGTATACGGCCATTCAATCGGCTAAATTTTCTCCTAGCAATGTGGATCCATTATTAGAGCAAACTCGCCAAGTACTTAGCAAAAAAGCGGATAAGGTTGCGTTTGTGTTTATTGTTGCACAAATCATATTGGCGATAGTAACGGCTGTCGTATGGTATCTCTATATTGATCAATCTCACTCAATTGCTGTGTTGGTAGCTTTATTTGTGATGAGTTGTCCTTGTGCGATGGCTATGGCCGTACCAACGGCTTCATCAGCTGCTCAAGCTGTTTTTCTAAGTAATCCCTCTTACAGCAATGACCAAAAAGAAAAAATTATTCAAGAAACGGTGCATTGCGCAAATCAAAATTTATATGGTTCATTGGTGTGGCATTTGCTAATGACCCCATTGGCGATGGCAGGTATTGTTGCACCATGGTTAGCGGCAATTACAATGTTGATTTCCTCTTTAGCTGTGGCGTGGAATGCTTACCGTCTCTATAAAAGATTAATTAAAGAAACTGAAATGCATATGGTATTGGAAATGGTGAACTAATGGATGCCTTTTTTCTTTTAATACTTTTTTCAATTTTCTTTATTATTATTATTGGCGCTGTTCTTTATTGGGCTGTATTTTCTGGGCAATATGACAATGTTCAAAAAAATGCGAGGTCTATTTTAGAGGACAACGACTCAATAAATTCGGATGAGTAGTTTGTTATTGAAGATATTTTGCAGTAAACCTAGGTAAATTACTTATTTGAATGAAATTTTTTGTAAAATCTTGTCAGTTTCAAACTTGCGTTAGATAAAACAAAAGGCAAGATGATACAAATTAGAGGGAAATAGTTGTTTTTTTATAAGAGGAAGATCCTATGCGTACTTTAAGCGCTAACGATACCGAAACCTTTAACTATAAGGTAGTTCGGCAATTCGCGATTATGGCTGTGGTCTGGGGTATTGTAGGTATGCTAGTTGGGGTGTTTATCGCCGCACAATTAGTATGGCCACAATTAAGCTTTGTTGACTTTTTAAGCTATGGTCGTTTACGTCCATTACATACAAATGCGGTTATTTTCGCATTTGGTGGTAGTGCTTTATTTGCTACATCATACTACGTAGTACAACGTACCTGTCATACTCGTTTATTCGCGAGCGGTTTAGCAGCGTTTACTTTCTGGGGATGGCAAGTAGTGATTGTTGCTGCAGCAATTACATTACCAGCTGGTTTCACAAGTACCAAAGAATATGCTGAATTGGAATGGCCAATTGATATTCTAATTACATTGGTTTGGGTGGCTTATGCGATTGTGTTCTTCGGCACAATCTTCAAACGTAAAGTTAAGCATATCTATGTAGCGAATTGGTTCTATGGTTCTTTCATTTTAACGATTGCAATGTTGCATATCTTTAATAACTTAGAGATGCCTGTAGCTGGTGAGTGGTTTAAATCTTACTCAGCATATGCAGGTGTACAAGATGCAATGGTTCAATGGTGGTATGGGCATAATGCGGTAGGATTCTTCCTAACAACAAGTTTCTTGGGTATGATGTATTACTATGTGCCTAAGCAAGCTGGTCGTCCAGTATTCTCATATCGTTTATCAATCGTTCACTTCTGGGCATTAGCGTTCACTTATATGTGGGCTGGTCCTCATCACTTACTTTATACATCATTACCTGACTGGACTCAAAGTCTAGGTATGGCATTCTCATTAATCTTACTTGCTCCATCATGGGGTGGTATGATTAACGGTATCATGACTTTATCTGGTGCATGGCATAAACTTCGTCAAGATCCTATCTTAAAATTCATGGTGGTGGCTTTATCATTCTATGGTATGTCAACATTTGAGGGATCTATGATGTCAATCCGTACAGTAAATGCCTTATCACACTATACTGAATGGACTGTCGCTCACGTACACTCTGGCGCGTTAGGTTGGGTTGCAATGATTACCTTTGGTAGCTTGTACTATACTATTCCTCGCTTATGGGGTCGTACAGAAATGGCAAGTAAAGGTTTAGTTGAGATTCACTTCTGGATTGCTACTATTGGTGTTGTACTTTATATTGCCTCTATGTGGGTAGCGGGTGTAATGGAAGGCTTAATGTGGCGTTCTGTAGAAGACGACGGTACATTGACTTATGCTTTCGTTCAAGCACTTGAAGCTAAAAAGCCATTGTTAATGATTCGTTTCCTAGGAGGATCTTTATTCCTAACAGGTATCTTATTAATGTTCATTAACGTCATTATGACTATCAAGGGTCATAAAGTGGTAAACCCTGTTGTTCCAGCTCCACATGTTGATCGTGAAGAGCTAAATACTCCTACAGCGGTTTAAGGAGAATAATAATGGCTAGTAATAAAAAGTTTTTCTCACATGCAACAATCGAAAAAAATCTTAGTATCTTGATTTTTCTATCAATTTTGGTAGTGTCATTTGCTGGATTGGTTCAAATTGTTCCATTGTTTTATCAACACTCTACAACAAAAGCAGCACCAGGCGTTAAACCCTTAAATGCATTGCAGTTGGTTGGTCGTGATGTGTTCATCAAAGAAGGTTGCGTAGGTTGCCATAGCCAACAAGTACGTGTATTAGCTTCTGATGTACAACGTTATGGTCCTTATTCAGTTGCTGGTGAAAGTGTTTATGATTACCCATTCTTATGGGGTTCTCGCCGTATGGGTCCAGATTTGGCTCGTGTTGGTGGTCGTTATTCAGACGATTGGCACCGTATCCACATTCGTGATCCACGTATGGTTGTGAAGCAATCAAATATGCCAGCATATTACTGGTTACAACATAAAGATGCATCCAATACTAATATCCAAAATCGTATGATTGCCTTAAACAAACTTAATCAGTTCCATCAAGGTGAGCCAATGTATTCTGAAAAAGAAATCGCAGATGCTCCTAATATGATTAAAGGTAAAACTGAGGAAGATGCAGTGATTGCTTACTTGCAAAGTCTTGGTGTCGGTTATGTGACTGCACTACGTGAGCAAGAAATCAAAAACAAACAATAGGAGATCAAAAAAAAATGGCTTTCTTGAATGGTTTCATGACCATTGTCTCGATGGCAGTATTTTTTGGTATCGTTTGGTGGGCATGGTCCAAATACCGTGTTCGTGACAACGAAGAGGCGGCACAGTTGCCGTTCTCCCTACCAGATGAAGAAGATTTGGATCATAAAAATTGAGAGGTAAATCATGAGTGATTTCTTTAGTAGCGGTTGGAGTTACTGGATCACCGCTATTGCATTAGGTGGTGTAGCCTTTTGCTTGTGGCTTTTGTTCACACAACGTTCATTCTTAGGTAAGTCTCCAGATATGACTGATACTGGTCATGAATGGGACGGTATTACTGAGTATAACTACCCAGTACCAACATGGTGGACAATCATGTATTTGGGGCTATGTGTAGTTGGTTTAGCCATTATGTTTTTGTACCCAGCTTTGGGTACTAATCCTGGTAAACTAGGCTTTACATCTACAGCTCAAGCAAACCAAGAGCGCGATAATCGTTTGGAAAAATTAAAGCCAATTTATGCTAAGTTCGATGGTCAGTCGATTGAGCAATTAGCGGCTAATTCAGACGCACGTGCTTTAGGTGAACGTTTATTCTTAAATAACTGTGCACAATGCCACGGCTCTGATGCCAAAGGTGCACCAAACTTCCCTAACTTAACTGATAATGATTGGTTATGGGGTGGTGAGCCAGAAACAATTTTACAAACAATCACCGAAGGTCGTCATGGTATGATGGCACCATTAGGCGCTGTAGTTAAACCTGAAGAAGCAGTACAAATTGCGAACTATGTACGTTCTTTATCTGGTTTAAGTCATGATGCAACATTGGCGCCATTAGGCCAAGTGAAATTTAATCAAATCTGTGTAGCCTGCCACGGAGCAGATGCTAAAGGTAATCAAATGCTTGGTGCACCTAACCTAACAGACTCTATTTGGTTAAATAGTTCTTCTAGAGAAGTAATTGTAAAAACAATTCTAGAAGGGCGTAGTGGTGTAATGCCTGCTCAGAAAAACAACTTAACACCTGAGCAAATTAAAATGTTAGCTGCTTATGTTTGGGGCTTATCAAACAACAAAAAATAAGTATGTTAACAAAGTAAAAGGATAGTATATAAATGAGTACTGAGAATCAAAAGCCAGAGATGGAGGATGAAGAGATTCCTGCATGGCAACCTGAACAAACATTACGTATTTCTGATGAAGAAAGTGATCGCTTAGTTAGTGAAGCGACGGCTAAAATTTATTCGAGATCGGTTAAGGGAAGATTTGCTAATTGGCGAATTTTTATGGTTCTCTTTACTCAGCTTATTTACTATGGTTTACCTTGGCTCCAGTGGAATGGTCGTCAGGCATTCTTACTGGACTTAAGTGCACGTAAGTTTTATTTCTTTGGGCTTGTATTATGGCCCCAAGATATTTTTTATCTTGCTATTATTCTTATCGTTTCTGCATATGCGTTATTTCTATTTACCGCATTGGCAGGACGTTTATTCTGTGGGTATGCCTGTCCTCAGACGGTATATACAGAAATTTTTATGTGGGTGGAGCGTTTCACAGAAGGTGATCGTGTCCAACGCATGCGTTTAGATAGTGCTCCTTGGGATTTTCGCAAAATCCGTATCAAAACAACAAAACAACTATTGTGGATTTTAATTGCTATCTGGACGGGATTTACCTTTATTGGCTATTTCTCACCGATTCGTCAAGTATTTTTTGACACCTTAAATGGTGATTTAACAACAGCCCAATGGTTCTGGTTTATTTTCTATGGATTCATGACTTATTTGATGGCTGGTGTTTTACGTGAGTCTGTCTGTAAATTTATGTGTCCATATGCACGTTTCCAAAGTGTAATGGTGGATAAAGATACCTATGTTGTAACTTATGATAAAACACGTGGAGAACCTAGAGGTAAACGTTCTAAAAAAGTAGACCCCAAAGCAGAAGGATTAGGGGACTGTATTGACTGTACCATCTGTGTACAGGTTTGTCCGACAGGGATTGATATTCGTAACGGCTTGCAATATATGTGTATTGGTTGTGGTGCCTGTGTGGATGCCTGTGATGATGTAATGGATAAAATGAATTATCCCCGTGGATTAATTCGATATACCTCTGAATATGGTATGTTGAATGGTTTAGATAATAAACAGGTTCGTAAACGGTTATTTAGACCTCGTATTTATGTATATTTAACCTTATTAGCTATATTAGTTCTAGGGTTGGTGACATCATTGAGTTTACGTACACCTCTTAAATTAGATGTTGTTCGAGACCGTGGTGCATTAGGTCGTGAAATTCCCGGTGATTTGATTGAAAACGTATACCAAATTCAAGTCATCAATATGACAGAAAAAGCAGAAAAATTTACTGTAGGTGTGAATGGGGATGGTATGAAGAATGCTAGAGTTATCCTAGAAAGCTCGCAATCAAATACCATTGACATTGCTCCTTTTAGCAATAAATGGATTCCGTTAGTTGTTCAAGCACCATTAAGTGATTTAAAACGTGGGGAAATCTATAAAATTGATATTTGGGCGAAAGCGGATACTCAAGAGCATGGTGAAATTGATGCAGATGAAGAAAGTAGCTTCTATGTACCAAATTAATAAAGAAGGATATACTACATGAATAAGCAACAGTCACAAGATAGAGATACAGGTCCGTGGTATAAAGAGCCTTGGCCATGGATTCTGATGGCTGGTCCACTATTGACCATTCTAGGATGTATTTTGACTATTTATCTTGCATATAATAAAAATATTGATGCAGAAATACCTGTTCATGCTTATACACAAGGAAAGTTCGTCAGTCGTGAAGCTCATGAAATTCCTAATGTGTTTCATTCAACACAAGAGGCACAAGAGAAAAAATAGCTGATTGGCGATGGTGTTATTTAAATAAGAGGCCCTTATCGAGTGATAAGGGCTTTTTGTTGTTGATACGTAGATATATTATTTTCGACGTCCAGGTTTTTATACTGACGCTTATGTTGTGGTGACTAATCTTGCAAACCTGCATGTTAAAAATAAAACTTGTTAATAGTCTGAGTCCTTATCAGTCGTGATAAGGTTTTTTTGCTGTAGATAAAGTAGTGATAAAAAATAAAGAAAGCTATTTGTAAGGCTAATGAGCAGTATTTACTATATCTTTAAGGGCATCTCTATTAAGAATTCGGACTGTTTTTTGTTGTATTGCTATGAACCCTTCTTTTTGGAATTTTGAAAGAATCCGACTTGTTGTTTCTAGCGTTAAGCCAAGAAAATTACCAATGTCCTCACGATTCATACGCAAATTAAATTCATGTGAAGAATAGCCTAAGTGAGCGAATCGTCCAGAAAAGTCTAATAAAAAGGTAGCAATTCGTTGTTCTGCTTTTAAAGAGCCTAAGCACAATAATAGTTGGTGTGAGCGAGAGATTTCACTATTAAGTAATTGTCGAATCTGATTCTGTAATATAGGAACATGCCGAGAAATTTGATCAAGATTATGATTTTTCATAACACATACTTCTGTATCTTCTAATGCAATAGCATTGGATAAGTACGTGTCATTTGATAATGCATCTAGACCTAGCACTTCTCCGGGCAAGAAAAAGCCAGTGATTTGTTTATGGTTTTGATGGTTATCTAACTGTGTTTTGATAGATCCTGTGCGAATACTATAAATAGCCTCCGCTTTTTGACCTAATCGGAATAAATACTCGCCTTTCTCAATACGTATACGATCTTTCACTAGAGTTGCTAGCTGTTCAATTTCATGAGTAGTCATGCCACATGGCATGCATAAAGCTCTTAGGCTACAACTTGCACAATGAATTGATGATGACTCGTTTGATAAAGTAGGTTTATTCATTATAGGTACGATAAGTCTGTTGTTATTGTTGTTTAGAACAGTGCATAGGATGTTTTTTCGTAAGGTTAACATCCAAGAGGGACTCAATGATGATGACCAATACATCAAGTATTACGTAATATTGGTTATTTTACACTTATTCAGAACAACATAGGCTAATACCACACAAAGGATGATGTTCTGTGTGATCCTCAGAGTAGCCTAATGATAATGTATTTTCTATTTGATTACCATTTTGTTTTGATATTATGGGGTATTTTATGCTGTTTTCTGAGTTATTTGAGGGTTCAATAAGAACAGAAGGAGGATATTCAGGTATTGGAGAAGATGATGGTTGATTAGAAGGTAAGTGCTTGGACTCATTTTGTTTAGATAGTAAAGAATGTTTTGTACACCAGATTCCATGGCAGTTAGTAAGAGGAGATGGGGAGAGTTGCTGTGAATGATTTGAAGGTATTTGGTCCGTATAGGCTAAGTTAATCACCTTACCATTTTGTAAACTAGGCCAACGCAATGGGTGTGATTGCATAGTGAGTTTGGCAGAGTGTCGGATCGGTAAAAAACCTTTTTTCAATAATTGATTGGCATAATTGTGCGTAGAAGAAAATTGTTTAAATATATAGGATATCCCTGGCACAATAGGCTTATAAGGATAAATAAGTGATAGGGATAAAGTGTTTGCATCAAAGATTCGTTGTCCTGAAAGCTTACCAATGCCTTTTTGAGTGTCTTGCTCTTTTTGATAATTATTGTCTATGCCTATTAATCCTTTTTGCAAAGCGATTGGTAAATCTTTACGTTGGAAATCGATAAAATGCTGCTGGGTTGGTGTGTGAATAGTGATTTGCCAAGGAGCTAAATTGGTTTGTTTGTGGATATCATCAAAATAGGCTTGCCTGTATCGTGTAATCTTAGTGGGGGTTTTAGTAGTATGAGAGATAAATAAAGGATTTAGTGATTGCTCAAATGTTTGTTCTAAAACCTCCGGTTGAGCATAAGCCAAAGAAGCTTGTCTCGCTGCGTCAAACAATGCTAAATCAAGAATATGACGTGTATTATGCCAACGCATTAACTCATAAGCACCTAGACCAATTAAAAGTACTGGAATACCGATGAGCAAAAACTCAATAGATGTTATACCACGATGAGTATAGAATAAGAAATTTGGCATACCCAATCCTTTTAACTATAGGGATAAATGAGTATGCCAGAATAAATAATAGAATGAAATTGTGGGAATTACATACAGCTAAGATGCCGTTGTAATAAGGAGGCTTCATATTCTCGTAAATCTATTGATGGGGAAATATTTATGCCTTTGGGTATGTTTATCAATGCTATTTAAGCGATAACAAGGTCAATTAGTGTTTTTGTAGACTTTCATTAGCTGATTGATCTGGCAAAAATAATTTTGCACTATCGATAGTATCAAAAACATATGGTTTACCACAAAAATCACAAGCTACAGTAATTTTATTTTGTTCTGCTAGGATACTTTCTACTTCATCTGCACCTAGCATTTTCAGCATATCCGCTACACGCTCTCTACTACAGCTACAAAACCATGAAACGTCTTGAGCAGGGTAGGCGATAAGAGATTCTTCCCAAAATAAACGGTGAATGAGAGTATCTTCATCGATACTTAGCTGTTCTTCAGGCTTAATCGTTTGTGTCAACATTGTTGCTCGCTCCCAAGAGTTATCTGCCACCTCTTGGTCGATCGATTGTCCTCCTGTATAAGGAAGTTTTTGTAAAAGAAGTCCCGTCGCCTTGTTTTCATTTGCAGCTAAATAAAGATGTGTTTCTAATTGCTCAGAGCTTTTCATATACAGAGAGAGGACATCAGCAACGGTATCACCTGTAAGAGGGACAATGCCTTGATAAGCTTGCTGACCTTCTTGGCGATTATTAGGGTCTAATACAACAATAAATCTTCCTTGCTTATTAGCATTTAATAAGGATTGTAGATTATCGGTGTCTTTTATAACGAATTCTTGACGGGTTTTAATAGTTGCTCGTAATTGCAAGTGTTGATTACATTCCACCACAATAAGAGCAATTGGACCATCGCCTTGTAATTGTAAAACGAGGGAACCATCAAACTTAATATTAGAAGCTAATAGTACGGCAGCCGCACTGAGTTTACCCAGTAAATTACGTAATACTGGGTGATAAGTTTGATGAGCAAGTGTCTCTTGCCAAGTTTGGCTAAGATTCACGGTTTGGATACGCAAGCTGCGATCTTCAAATAGGTATTTTTTAAGAGTGTCTTTCATATCATCCTATATGGGGATGAGGATAATTATCACAAGAGTTTAACCAATCTTTTTTAAGTTATCGTGATAATTTTTACCTTGATGGACATAGTGCTCAGTGCCTTCATGTGCTCTTTTTAAATCCTCATCTGTTAGGGTTCGAACAATTTTTGCTACCCCAATAACAAGAGAGTTATCTGGAATTAATTTTCCTTCAGGAATAATGGCTCCGGCACCAATAATACAGTTTTTGCCTATAACGGCATTGTTCAAAATCACAGCCTGCATACCAATAAGACTACCTTCTCCGATAGTACAGCCATGAATCATTGCTTGATGGCCAATAGTCACGTTCTTTCCAATATAGAGAGGCGTACCCACATCAAGGTGGAGGATTGCTCCTTCTTGGACATTACTATTTTCATCAATCACAATGCTATCGTTATCACCACGAATAGCTACATTAGGCCAAATACTAACATTAGCCTTTAGTGTTACGTTACCGATAATTACTGCATTTTCAAAAATGTAGGCACTTGGGTCAATGGATGGTATTAAATCGCCTAGTTGATAAATTGCCATAGTAAATTCTCTTTATCAGAAATTTCAAATGGCAATTTATTGATTAGTCCGCCATTTGAGGGTTATGTGAAGCTCGCCAGAAATAACCGTCACTATCTAGACGAGCACGTATTCCAGTGTTATACCAATTTTGTGCAAAAGCTGCAACAGATTGTATGTGTGCTTGTGACCAAAAAGAAAGAGATAGAGCAGGGTCATTATCCCCATTTTTATCTTGTGCATTAACACATAAATAACCAACTTCGTTGGTTGCTGCTCTCTCGCCATTTTCTTTAATAATAGCTAATAAGTGCCCAGGAATTGCCATACCCATGCTGCCTGGCTGACTAGGCCATTTTTCAGTTGATTCAGCAATGATGTAAGAAAAGCCTAATGGCATGCAAATACTATTGAGACTTGCATTAAAACGATTTTTCACCCAGTCAGTTAGTTCTGGTGTAACTTCATTATCAGGGCAAGTAATACAACGAACAGCCAACTCAAATTCATTCAGCGAATCTTTGTACTCTTTAATGCGTAATAACTCAGCACTTGACGTTAATATATTGGTAATTGGATAGTGATCCAATAATGTGAACAGACGTGGGATTGTTCGCCCACTTGGGCAACCTACGATAGTCCGACCAAAATAAAGAGTAGGTAATAATCCACCTAATAATCCTAATGGAGTACTCCAGTCAAACGTCGTATAGAAAATATCATGTTTTTTGGGAAACCAATTTTGAGAAGCCACAAAACCAGGTAATGAACCAACTAATGCTTGATGTGTAATAAGGGTAGCTTTTAACGGCTCATCATTCGGAGTGTCAGGGTACAACATAATAGCAGGAGTATCTACACTCGCTGTATGGGCAGTGAATTGATTTGGCTGTCGAGCTAATAACGTACGCCAAGGAATAACACGCTCATCTTCAGTATTAATGCCAATAATCTGTTTGAGACTTTGGCGAAGAATAGGGTTATGGTCAATGGCATTTGTCACTGGGGCAATCGTATGTTTATCAACAATGACAAATTTGGCACTACAATCAATTAGACGCTTATCGTATTCTGTATTAGTCAAACCAGCTTTGAGAGGTACAGCAATAGCCCCAACAGTTATCGCTGCTAAAATAGTAATAGCAGTTTCAGAGGAGTGTTGTAGTGCAATAGCGATTCTATCTTGAGGATGAATACCCATTCTCATAAAACCGTTTGCTAGTCGATTAACTCGCTCTGATAACTGCCCATAAGAAAGGCTAGTTAATTGTCCCACTTGGTCTTCAAAGTAAATTGCTGCTTGTCTAGCCTCATGAGGACTATCAGCCCATCGATGGCAGCAAGCATTGGCAATATTAAAGTTATTTGGGACATACCATTCATAGGTATTAAATAATGACGCGTATTGATTTAAGTTTTTTGCCGACATAAATTGTTCAAAAAGCTATATTTTTCTCACTCTATTATATGAGTAATACGCACAGATTACCAGAGCTTTAAGGCTAAAAAAGGTTAAGTTAACGACTGGTTTGATTAATCAACCTTTTTTATTCTTTTGGCTTGGTATCAATAAGTAAGGTCTTAGACAAACGATCATGTAAAAATAAGCCTTGTCCATCAAACCAAGAATAAATGAAATTTAGGAATGGGGCAAAGACAATTAGCATGGTAATTGATTTCCAACCCAGATAATCTGACAATAAATGAACCAAAAAGGCGCCAATTAATGGAAAAATCCATGCCGTAATATAACGAATGATCAGTTGTTTGATTGTGGGGGGGGATTGATCCCGATTCACTAATTTAATTCCCCATGTTTTCATTGGCAACGTTTGGCTCTTTCTATACCAAGAAAGCACAAAATAGGCACCAATGACGACAAATAACACCGTTTGACTAATCCAATATAGGTAATGTGGATCTGTTCTTTGGGTCAGACTATCGAAAATATATGAAGTGACAAAGACTAATGCTAGCAATAGCATACCTTCATACATTTGGCTAGCAAAAATTTTTAATCGACGTGGTCTAGGTAAAAATGGTGTATTCATTTATTTTTGTCTATAACTATCACTAACCATCTCAAAACCGAATAAACGACATTCAATATCTCCATTGAAGATAGGAGTTCGACGGTTTGGTTTTAATCTTAATTTTTTTGGAAAGTCCATATCGTTAGTAATGACATGGACTTGCCAGCCAGAAAAATTGTTTTTTAATACCGAAGACCACTCTCGCCAAAAAGCCTCATCTTCTGCGCCTAACCGTTCACCATAGGGAGGGTTAGTGATTAAAAAGCCAGCTTGTGCACATGGTGCCGTGGCTTGTAAGGCATTTTTTAATCTAAATTGAATACTTGATGAGGGAAGTTTGGCTCTGCTTAGGTTCGATTGTGCAGCTTGAATGACTTGACCGTCAATATCAGAGCCAAAAAGAGGTGTTTCTAGAGAGGTATCAATATTGTCAAAAGCAAATTCTTTTAACTCAGACCATGTTTTACGATCCATTCCTCTTAGGCGTTCAAAGGCAAATGGGCGGTGAATGCCGGGAGGGATACCTAAAGCAATCCATGCCGCTTCAATTAAAATTGTTCCGCTACCGCAGAAAGGATCATACAGTGGCTTAGAGGGATCCCAGCCTGCAAGTGCTAAGATACCTGCCGCTAAATTTTCTCGCAGAGGTGCTTGTCCTTTATCGTAGCGCCAACCACGTTTAAATAGTGATTCTCCCGATGTATCTAAATACAATGTCGCTGAGTCTGCATCCAAAAATAAGTGTACTTTAGCATCAGGACGTACAGTATCAATGCTGGGGCGTTCACCCTCTAGCTCACGTAAGTGATCAACGATACCATCTTTGGCGCGTAAGTTACAAAATTGTAGGCTTTGCATGGGACTACGAATAGCCGAGGTATCTACTCGTAAGGTTTGCTCTGCACCAAACCAACGCTCCCATGAGACTTGACGAGCTAGTTCATAAATATCATCTTCTGTGCTCACTTTCGCGTAGGCAACTTGTACTAAGATACGAGTGGCTAAACGAGAATAAAGGTTGGCTTTCATTATGCCGGCCCAGTTCGTCTTGAAGAAACAACCAGATCGACCGACTCGTACCGCATCAAAGTCTAAACTTTCAAGTTCTGAGGCAAGTGCTTGCTCTAGGCCAATTGGGCAAGGGGCAAAAACATTAAATACTTCATCATGATAACTAGCATATTGTGCTGGCTGGGTAAATGTTGATTTAGGTTTAAAGCGATTACCTGGGCGATTTTGGTTGGCAAGACGCTCTTCAATGCTAGGGCGATTCTTTGCATAACCTGCGGTTCGTTTTGCTTGGAAGCTAGGTTCATTATAGCGGTCAAAGCGTGCATTAAACGAAGCTTTTTCTGAGCGTTTTTCAGGTTTATCCTTTTTTTCTAGTGCTACGTTAGTATTAGCGTTAACACTTTTTTGAATTTCTTTGATAGCGACATTTTTTGCACGAGCACCAGTACGCACACGTGCCTTATCATTATTTGCTGTGGAACGTGTACTTGTAACAAGACTAAGTTTTTTACGGGGAGTTTGGTCTGTCATAAATTAATATATTAGAAGGGTTTAAGTATTACTAAGGTAACGACAACCAAAAGTAATAATAGCGGAGCTTCATTGTACCAACGGAAGAATATATGCGATTTAGTATTTTTTCCTTGTTCAAATTGCCGATGAATTTTAAAGCAAGAAAAATGGTATAACAAGATAAAACCAACAATCAGTAGTTTAGCGTGTAACCATCCCATACCGGCACCGATATTGAATTGAATCATTAGCCATAAACCAAAAATAATAGCAGGAATAGCAATAATCGTCATAAATCGCAATAGGCGTTTGGACATACCAAGCAAGTATTGATAGACGATAGGATTATCCTGATTTTGGGCTAAATTCACGAAAATTCGTGGTAAATAAAATAGACCCGCAAACCACGATATAACGAAAATTATATGTAAAATTTTAAGCCATAAATATAGCATATGCATTAATCTCTTGTTTGACCATGACCAGTAAGAACCCATTTGTAGGTGGTTAAACCCTCTACTGCAACAGGACCGCGTGCATGTAGGCGATTTGTGGAAATACCAATTTCAGCGCCCAGTCCATATTCATAGCCATCGGCAAATACAGTAGGCAAATTAACATAAACACTAGCCGAATCAACCTGCGTTTGGAACTTTTCAGCGGCTTGCATATTTTCCGTAATAATGGACTCAGTATGACCAGAACTATATTTTTCAATATGGCTGATGGCATCATCGATAGAGTCTACTACACGGATGGCAAGAATTGGGGCTAAAAACTCTGTTTCCCAGTCACTTTCAGTCGCTTTTTGAGCATTTTCGATATAGGGCAATGCTTGTTCACACGCACGAATTTCTACCCGTTTCTCAGTGAGTTGTTGGGCTAGAATGGGTAATAATTTGGCTGCTTTAGATTGATGTACTAACAGTGTTTCCATTGCGCCACAGATACCATAGCGGTAGCTCTTAGCATGAACAGCTAATTTGATGGCCATATCATCATTTGCACTTTCATCGATGTACATATGGCAGTTGCCATCTAAATGCATAATAAGAGGTACTTTGGATTCGTTAGCTAAGCGTTGTAATAAACTTTTACCTCCTCGAGGGATAACCACATCGACATAGTTATTCATAGTGACTAAATGGCCTACTGCCGCTCTATCTGTCGTCGGAACAATTTGTACGGCATGTTCTGGAATATTAGCAAAAAGTAGTGCTTTTTGAATAAGATCAGCTAAGGCTTTATTAGAATTAAAGGCTTCACTACCTCCGCGCAGAATTACCGCATTACTCGCTTTAAGACATAAAGCAGCGGCATCAATGGTGACATTAGGTCTAGATTCGTAAATAATGCCGATAACACCTAGCGGAATGGTCATTTTAGCAATTTTGATACCATTAGGCATAATTCTAGTAGCACTCAAACTACCAATTGAATCATCTAGTCTGGCGATTTGTTTAACGCCATCGACCATTGTATTAATAGATTTATCAGACAGTTTTAGGCGATCTAATAATGCAGGCTCTAAGCCATTTTGTTCGGCTAAGAGTAGGTCTTTTTGGTTCTCAGCCTTTAAATAGTCAGCATTTTGTTCAATTAGCTCAGCTAAATACCACAAAGCTTGCTGTTTTTGTAGCTGTGTTACTAAACGCATTTGTTTTGCGGCTAATTTTGCTTGTTGTCCAAGCGTATTTATTTGCTCTGCTAAAGTCATCATAGGTTTTCTCAAAAGAAAGTTAGAGAGTGCCATTACCGGCAAATTTTATAATCAAACGTTGTGTTTCGTTCCAAGCATTATTTAATCTACCCTCAACGGGATAGCCTTTAAATAAGCGATCAATGTCGCTTGCATGTTGGATTAATCCCATTAATTTAGGAAGATTCAGACGCTGTAATGCCTGATTGAAAAGTGTTTGACGAGAGCTAAAAATCCCCAATTTTCTCATTGCATCTGAGAGATTATCACCGTTTTTCTTATGGATGGCTAATGTATATAGGCTACGAATTTCACGAGTAATCATTGCCAACACAAGTGGTAGCGCTTCTCCTTCATCTTGTAGACTTTGCAAAATACGGCTACTACGTTTTGTATCGCCGCTTAATATAGCATCTGTTAATTGAAAAACATCAAAACGAGCGACGTCTTTGATAGACTGTTGCAATGTGTGTAAATCAATATGACCAGGCTCAAGCATTAAGCCTAATTTCAATATTTCTTGGTGAGCAGCAAATAAATTGCCTTCTACTTTTTCAACTAAAAAAGTTAACGATTCAGCATCAATTGTTTGTTGTTGAAGTGCAAGACGTTGCCTAATCCATTGAGGCAATTGTCCAAGACTAATATTGGGAACCTCGATAAAAATAGCACTATTTTGGATGGCTTTAAACCATTCTGTTTGCTGTGTTTTTTTATCTAACTTTGGAATATTTAAAATAATCGTAATATCACTGAGCTGTTGGCTATTAACGAGTTCTGTCAGTTGAATGAGGGCTGGACCACCTAGTCGTCCGGTTTTGCCATTTGGCAATGTAATTTCTAAAATTTTTTGCTCAGCAAAAAGAGATGTACTATATAAATTTTCTTTGATATGGTGCCATGGTCCATTAGCATCAATGACCAGATTAATGCGTTCACTAAAGCCTAGTTGACGATAGTGTTGGCGCAATGAATCAATGACCTCTTGACGTAATAAAAGCTCATCTCCCATGACGCAATAAAATGTGTCAATTTGTTGAGGATATTGTTGCAGATATGTTTTTAGTTGATCTGCATTAAGTTTTTTTCCCATATTACTGACCAGTATTGAGACGACGATACTGATCAAGTACTTCTTCGGATAGTACTCGGCGATAGAGACGGTCGGCAATACTTTTTTCCATATCACTATAAAGTAGTGACATTTCAGCTGATTTTGCGGCGGCTTCGTTTTCATCATAGGGTAAAAGACGAGTAGCCGAAAGAAGTGTTGGCTCAATTAAAATATTGCCTTGCTTATCGGTCATGGTGAAATTAAGTACTAAACCTAATTCATATTCCTCAACCTTACCGTTCGCATCTAAGGAAACCTCAGTACGATTACGTGTGAGGCTAAGCTGAGTTAATGAGACATCAGCTGAGCTTGGTGTATCTAAAATAGTCAAGTTTGGAGAGCTTGCTTTGAGCAAACGGTAAATATAAATACCAAAAGGTGATTGTTTAGGAATATTGGTATAAAGCGTTTGAAAAGGAGTATCCACTTGACCGCGCATTTTGAAGCCACAACCGACCAAGCAGAGACTTAATACGACTAATCCTATCAATAATTTTTTAGACATTACTAAACATTTTATCGTTTGCATACAAAAACCCTAGCTGTTTAACCTACAACGTTGACTAATTTTCCTGGTACCACGATAACACGTTTTGGTGTTCGACCTTCTAAGTGTTTGGCAATTTGAGGGTGATTAAGGGCTAAGGCTTCAATGTCTTCCTTGGAGGAACCATTTGGCACCATAATAGAACCTCGTAGTTTACCGTTAATTTGTAACATCATTTCAATTTCATCTGCTACAAGTGCACTTTCATCAACTTCTGGCCATGGGGCATCTAATAAATCACCAAATTGCTTATCAAACCCTAGCTCTTGCCATAACGCATAAGTAATATGGGGAACAGCGGGGTAAAGCATACGTAATAGAATACCGATAACTTCTCTAAGAGCGGCATCACTATAGTTTGATGGTTCTAATTTAGCATCTTCGATAGCATTTAATAGTTTCATATTAGCTGAAACTACCGTGTTATATTGCATGCGCTCATAGTCATAGTTAGCTTGACGAAGTAATTGATGCGCAACTAAACGTAATTGCTTAACTTCTTTGGGAGCATCAGCAAAATTATGCAAATCAACAGGTGCTCTAGCAATAGTTTCTTTTTGGTTATAAGCCATTGTCCATAAACGACGTAAGAAGCGATTAGAGCCATCGACTCCTGTAGTAGACCATTCTAGCGTTTGTTCTGGAGGGCTTGCAAACATGACAAATAGACGAGCCGTATCAGCACCTAGTGTATCAATAATAGATTGTGGGTCGACACCATTGTTTTTAGATTTAGACATGGTGCCAATACCAGCATAAGTGACATCTTTGCCATCTTCCAATGATTTAGCGCCAATGATTTGCCCTTTGTCACCATAAATGTTTTCGACTTTATCGGGCCAGAAATATTCAATGCCACCTTTATCATTACGACGGGTATAAATGTGGTTTAGTACCATACCTTGAGTTAATAAGTTGGTGAATGGTTCATCAAATTTTACTAAGCCAAGGTCACGTGATACTTTTGACCAGAAACGTGCATATAACAAATGCATGACGGCATGTTCAATACCGCCAATATATTGATCCATCGGCATCCAATAGTCATTTCTGTGATCAAACATTGCTTCTGAATTACCTGGTGAGGTATAGCGCATAAAATACCATGATGAATCCACAAAAGTATCCATAGTATCAGTTTCACGACGAGCAGGTTTGCCGCAATTAGGGCAAGTACATTTTAAGAATGACTCAGATTTATTTAGAGGATTACCCGTACCATCTGGGATTAAGTCTTCTGGTAGTACCACAGGTAAGTCTTTTTCTGGAACAGGTACCGGACCACAATCTTCACAGTGGATGATGGGAATAGGAGTACCCCAATAACGTTGACGAGAGATACCCCAGTCACGTAAACGCCATGTAGTTTGTTTTTCACCTAAACCTTTTTCTGCTAATAGTGTAGCAACTGCCTCAAATGCTTGTTTGTAAGTTAACCCATCAAGTTGAGCAGAATTGATACAATAGCCTACTTGTTTGTCGCCATACCAGTCTTGCCAATTTTCAGCGGTAAACTCTTTATCTTTTACAGCAATCACTTGTTTAATTGGTAAATGATATTTTTTGGCAAAAGCAAAATCGCGTTCATCATGAGCAGGTACACCCATGACGGCACCATCACCATAACTCATTAAAACGTAATTACCTACCCAAACTTCAATTTGTTCTCCCGTTAATGGATGGGTAACAAATAAGCCGGTTGGTTGACCTTCTTTTACTTTGGTGGCCATTTCTGCCTCGGTAGTGCCACCAAGTTTAGCTTGTTCAATAAAGGCTTGTAAATTTGGATTATTTTGGGCGGCTAGTGTTGCAAGAGGATGCTCAGGAGCAACAGCACAGAAAGTTACGCCCATAATGGTATCTGGGCGAGTAGTGAATACGTATAAACGACCGTCTTGAATTAATTCGCCATTTGTATTTTTGATTGTGTGTGGGAAAGCAAAACGTACACCTTCACTTTTGCCTAGCCAGTTTTCTTGCATTACTCGTACGCGCTCTGGCCAACCATCCATTTTATTTTTAACACAATCTAGTAATTCTTCAGCATAATCCGTAATTCTGAGGTAATAACCTGGAATTTCACGTTTTTCAACCAAAGCGCCTGAACGCCATCCACGTCCATCCACGACTTGTTCGTTTGCTAATACTGTTTGGTCAACAGGATCCCAGTTTACCACTTGAGTCTTGCGATAAGCGATGCCTTTTTCTAGCATTTTTAGGAACATCCATTGGTTCCAACGATAATACTCAGGGTCACAGGCAGCCATCTCACGTGACCAATCAATTGCTAAACCCATCGATTTTAGTTGTTTTTTCATGTAATCGATATTGGCATATGTCCATTGAGCTGGCGGTACTTTGGATTTAATGGCTGCATTTTCTGCGGGCATTCCAAAGGCATCCCACCCCATAGGCATTAAGACATTGTAGCCTTTCATGCGTAATTGGCGAGTGAGCATATCATTAATAGTGTAGTTGCGAACATGCCCCATGTGTAGTTTGCCACTAGGATATGGCAGCATTGAGCACGCATAATATTTAGGTTTGTCATTGCCATTTTTATCTTTGGCATATTCTGTGACACGATATGCGTCAGCGTCGTTCCATTGTTGTTGTGCTTTTTTCTCAACGACTTGAGGTTGGTATTGATCTAACATAAATTCCTAATTAAATAGATAAGTATCAATAAGTTTATAGATATAAGGGATAGTCTTTATAAGCGTTCTATTATAGAACGAACCATCACGGATAGGTAAAAATATAGCTTGAAATAGATGTATAAAAAATAGCTTAAAGTCTAATAAAAATAGTTTAAAGTCTAATAAAAATAGTTCATATTTAAACTAAATAGTAATATAAACATGATTCCAGTTAGACTATATTAATTTTTTTAGTTATAATAGAGTAGCTATAAATGAATGATTTGTTCTTTTATCAGTGTCGACTCTATGTCAATTCAATCGTCAGACAATATCTTATTTGTCTTTCAACTTAGCACTTTTTAGTGTGTACGCTGTTTGTTTTATAAGCGAACAATCTATTAACCACTGCTCATAATCGTTAAGTAGCGGACTTGCATACGTCAATTATCTGTTTAATTGAACTTCGTATTGATGTTTTTTTGCTATTTTTATTTGGGCATTATCGGGAGAAGAAATAATGTTCCGTCCGAACACGACGTTCAACTTAAAAGTTTTTGTGCCAAGCTTTATTTTTATGTTGCTTATCGGCTTTCTAGGGATGACCGTCCCTGGCAAAATGAAAGAAACACTTGATGTTGTACAAAAATTTACGTTTAATAATTTTAGCTGGTTTTATGTTTTGGCTGCATCTTTATTCTTGGGTCTTTTACTGGCCTTAGTCTTTGGCCGTTTGGGGGATATCCGTTTGGGAGCGGATGATGAGGATCCTGAGTACCCATTTTTCTCATGGGTAGCCATGTTATTTGCAGCAGGTATGGGGGTTGGTCTAATGTATTTTGGAGTAGCAGAACCCATGATGCATATGGCCTCACCAATTACAGACAATAATATTGAAAAAAATGCCATGCTATATACTTTTTTTCACTGGGGAGTACACCCTTGGGCTATTTATGGTGTGATGGCATTAGCGTTGGCTTTTTTTGGTTATCGCTATCGACTTCCCTTATCTTTGCGTTCAACCTTTTACCCTTTATTGAAAGAGAAAATTCATGGACCTATTGGACACGTAATTGATAGTATTGGTCTATTAGCGACTGTGTTTGGTATTGTGACAACGCTAGGGTTTAGTGCTATTCAATTAAATTCTGGGTTACATAATATTGGGCTAATGGCAGATATTGGTTTTGAACAGCAAAGTTTGATTATTGTAGTAGTTACAACGGTCGCTATCCTATCGGCTATTTCGGGTGTTGGTAAAGGTGTACGTCGACTAAGTGAAATGAATTTGCTGTTGGCACTAGGTTTATTGGTATTTATTCTATTCACGGGCCCTACAGTGAAATTATTATCTAGTTTTGCTGAAAATACTGGCTACTATATTAGTCATCTTGCAGAAATTAGTTTTAAAACTTTTGCTTATGATACAGAGCATCAAGGTTGGTTTACTGGATGGACTATTTTGTATTGGGCATGGTGGGCTTCATGGGCTCCTTTTGTAGGGTTATTTATTGCTCGTATTTCTCGTGGGCGTACTGTACGTGAATTTGTGATGGGGGTTCTAATTGTCCCAACACTATTTACCTTGTTATGGTTCACAGTATTTGGTAATTCTGGTTTTTATGCCAATGAAGTGGCTCAAGGTGCATTAGCAAAACTTACTAGCACACCAGAAATTTTGCTATTTAAGTTTTTAGAGTATTTCCCCTTGTCATCGTTGAGTAGTATTGTGGCAATGCTTATTTTGGCATTGTTTTTTGTGACCTCAGCTGATTCTGGCATTATAGTTTTAAATAATATTGCTTCAGGGGGTAGTAGTAAACCAGTACCTAAATGGCAAAGTATTTTATGGGGTGTAATTCTTATTGTTATGGCCATTGCCTTATTAAGAACCAATGGTTTGGGAGCAGTGCAGGCAGTTACCCTAATTGTTGCATTACCGTTTGTATTAATTATGACGGGGATGTGTTTTAGTCTCATTCGTGGATTACGTTCGGATGCAAGATACTATAGCCATAAACTTAATGCAGGTAGCGTGTTCTGGAGTGGTCACCGTTGGAAACAACGTTTAAGTCAGATTTTGACTCAGACGCAAGAGTCAGATATGCATAGTTTCTTTAATGAAACCGTGCGTCCTGCATTTAATAGTTTACGGACAGAATTAGAGCAGAAATATCAATTACACGTCATCATTAATGAATATGAAACGCCCGAGTTGGCTATGGAGTTAATTATTGAGAAAGGGCAGTGGCGTAATTTCTTATATGGAGTAAGAGTTCAAACATCAAAAGCACATGAGGCTTTAAAAGATGAAGTGACGTTGCCTAATCTAACAGAAACTACAGTTCATGAACCATTTGCTTATTTTGGTGATGGACGACTAGGTTATGATGTTCAGTATATGACTCAAGAAGAGCTTATTGCGGATATCTTAAAACAATACCAACGCTATTTGAATTTGATGCATAGCGAAGATTTAGCGTTAATTATGAAAGCACCTGTAGATGGTGGTGACCATAGATAGTGTGTAAGTATAATTAGTTGTTTTACTTTTAAAAGTTCAAAAAATCCCATTCTTTAATGATGTAAAGGATGGGATTTTGTTTGAGGTCTCCACAATAGGGGTGTTAATCGCTAAAATACTATTTATTTCATTTTATAAACGAGAATGACAATGTCCTTATCTACTTTACAACCTCAAGCCGTATGGCAATGGTTTGACCAATTTTGTGCGATTCCTCATCCTACGTTCCATGAGCAAAAATTAGGTGCTGTTATTGTTCAGAAAGCACAGGAAAAAGGTTTAGCTGTGCAGCAAGATGAAAAAGGGAATATTCTTATTCAAAAGCCAGGCACAAAAGGCTTAGAGGATCGCCCCATAATTGCGATGCAAGCACATATTGATATGGTGCCTCAAAAAGGGACAAGTAGTCAGCATAATTTTGAGACAGATCCAATACAAACGTCAG
Source organism: Pelistega sp. MC2 (assembly GCF_900099475.1). NCBI lineage: Bacteria > Pseudomonadati > Pseudomonadota > Betaproteobacteria > Burkholderiales > Alcaligenaceae > Pelistega > Pelistega sp. MC2. Next base: position 646,647 of record NZ_LT628275.1, read on the forward strand.
TTAAAGAGGGATGGGTATTTGCAAATGATACTACGCTAGGGGCTGATAATGGTATTGGTGCATCAATGGCATTAGCCGTCGCTTTTTCCGATGATATTCCTCACCCCCCAATTGATATAGTGCTAACTGTTGAAGAAGAAACGGGTATGGGAGGGGCTAAAAATATTAATCCAGATTGGTTAAGAGCCCCTTATTTAGTGAATCTAGATTCTGAAGATGAAGGGATTTTATTTATTGGTTGTGCAGGCGGTAGAGACGCAACTTTTTCTTTCCCTTTTGTTGCAGAGCCTGTAACCGGTAAAGCATATCGCATACAAGTAGCAGGCTTAAAAGGTGGGCATTCTGGCATTGATATTGATTCTGGTCGTGGTAATGCCAACCTTTTGTTGATACGCGTGTTAGATAAAATTGCACAACATGGGAAATTGCGTCTAATAAATTTACAAGGTGGTAGTTTACGAAATGTCATTACACGTGAAGCATTTGCCGATATTGTATATACGGGGGATGATATAGAGCATTGCCTTAATACCATATCAAGCATTATCAAGGATGAATTGAGTGTTGTAGAGCCAATGCTTGAAATTAGTGCTACTGAACTAACTAAAGATTCACCTCTAGTCGCAATTTCAGAAGAGCAATCGCAACGGATTATTCGTTTTATCCGTGTATTACCTAATGGTGTGATACGTATGAGTGATAGTTTTGAAGGAGTGGTTGAAACATCTATTAGTTTAGGGGTTTTAACGGTAAAAGAGGATAAATTATCTATTCGTTGTCTAATGCGTTCATTATTGGAAACACCTAAGGATGATGTATCTAATCGTTTACAAGCGCTAGCGAAACTGGTTGGTGCTGAATTAGTGTTGAGTGGTGATTATCCGGGCTGGAAACCTGAACCGCAATCATTATTATTGTCCAAATGTAAAGCCTTGTTCAATGAGTTTTATGGTAAAGAGCCTGCAATTGAAGTTATGCATGCAGGTCTAGAATGTGGGATCCTAAAGGGTAGAGCGCCTCATATGGAAATGATTTCTTTTGGACCTAATATTCGTGCCGCCCATTCTCCTAAGGAATGTGTAGAAATCTCTTCAGTAGATGAATGCTGGAAAATTTTATTGAGATTTTTGGAAAATTCCCCTGAAAAATAATCTATTGTCAGACTGTTGATGAAGTTATCCCCATAAATTCATTAGAATCTGTGGGGATACATATTTACAGCCTTGATAAAAATTGGCTTATTTATTTTTGATAGCCTTGTTCGCCATGGCTACTGATATCTAGACCTTGACGTTCATCATCACGTTCAACACGAACACCACCAGTAATTAGGCCAGCAATTTTTAAACCGATAAAAGCAACAACACCACTAATCACTGCTGCAATTAACATACCCTCTACTTGAGACCAAAGTTGAGCAGGGATATCAGCTAATGTTTCTAAGCCAGGACCACCTAAAGGTTTTGCATTGAAAATACCTGTTAAGATACCACCAACAATACCACCTACACCATGAATACCAAATACGTCTAACGTATCATCTACTTTTAACAAACGTTTAAGACCATTCACACCCCATACGCAGAAGATTGCTGTCACGATACCAATAATTAAAGCGGCAACTGGGCTAACTAGAGCAGCCGCAGGTGTAATACCTACAAGACCTGCTACAGCACCTGAAGCACCACCTAGCAAAGAGCTTTTACGACCCATAACGGCTTCTGTTGCTAACCATGCAATTACAGCACCTGCTGTTGCAATAATTGTATTAAATAACGCTAAAGCCATTGAATTGTTTGCTGCTAATGAAGAACCTGCATTGAAACCGAACCAACCCACCCATAATAAGCAAGCACCGATAAAGGTCATTGGTAAATTATGTGGTTGCATAGCTTCTTTACCGTAACCTAAGCGAGGACCAACAACATAAGCAGCAACTAGTGCAGCAACAGCAGCATTAATATGTACAACAGTACCACCAGCAAAGTCTAATGCTTCACCAAATAAGAATCCACCACTTGCCCAAATCATATGTGCGATAGGGATATACGCAAATGTCATCCAAATAGCAATGAAAATTAACACAGCACTAAACTTGATGCGCTCAGCAAAACCACCAATAACAAGTGCACATGTAATACCAGCAAAAGTTGCTTGGAAAGAAGCAAAACTTAATTCTGGAATTGTGCCTGATAATTCATAAGTATCACCTGGAATATTGAACATACCAGAGAAGAAAGCGCGAGAGAAATTACCGAAGAATGCTGTGCTTTCTGTAAAGGCTAAAGAGTAACCATAAGCAAACCATAAAATTTGGACTAATGAAAATACGCCGATTACTTGTGCAAGCACCGATAGAATATTTTTTGAACGAACTAAACCACCATAAAAAAGTGCTACGCCAGGCACTATCATCATTAATACCAGCACGGTTGATATGCCAACCCACACTAAATCTGCACCATTCATTTTTATTCCTTTACGTTAAATTATTTACAACTTAAATTATTTATTTTCTATACTGAATCACGATGATTAAAATTACAGAGCTGATTCGCCCATTTCACCAGTACGAATCCGAATAACTTGTTCGAGATCACTCACAAAAATTTTTCCATCACCAATTTTTCCAGTGGAACCAGATTGGCAAATAGACTCAATAGCAGATTCCACTTGATCATCGCGGATAGCTATCTCTAATTTCACTTTTGGTAAAAAATCAACAACATACTCTGCACCACGGTAGAGTTCTGTATGACCTTTTTGACGCCCAAATCCTTTGATTTCGGTAATGGTTAAACCTTGGATACCAATATCCGCTAATGCTGTACGGACATCATCTAATTTAAAAGGTTTGATAATTGCGGTAACTAATTTCATCTAATTCTCCTGTTGATATACATAGATATTTATTAGTTAACAAGCAAAATTGATGCCAACTTTTTTGTAAGTAATCATTAAATAATTCTGCACTGCAAAATATCAAAATGAGCCTGAAAGTATGTCTATGCACCAAAATAGTGCTTTATGCGTCATTTTGGATAAAAGCAACACAATTTATTTTTATTGACATTGTCTATGTTTAAAGGCATAGTAAGTACTTGATTTTCAAGTAGTAGCTGTTACCGTTATAATTTCGCGTGGTTGTTCTCTTGGGGGTCCTTGTTTTTTATTTACTCAAGAGGAATAGATGATGTCTACAGAAACAGGCAAAGTTAAATGGTTTAACAACGAAAAAGGTTTTGGTTTTATTAAACCTGACAATGGTGGCAAAGATTTATTTGTACATCACTCAGATATCGTAAGTGACGGTTATCGTACACTAAAAGAAGAGCAAGAAGTCTCTTATACTGTAGCTGATGGTCCTAAAGGTCCACAAGCTAAAGAAGTAAAAGCTAAAGCATAAATTAATTAGCAAAGGCGAAGAGAATATTTCTTACTCATTCGTCTATAAAACTTCTATGACGCCTAATCACATAGTGGTTGGGCGTTTTTTCATGCTTGTTTCATGTTTAAATAGTTGGCTTGTTATTGCTATAAAGTGAAACATTAAAAGGCTGGCAAATAATATAAAATACCAAAATCTAAATGATAATTGTTTTTATTATAAATAATGATATATAATATCTCTTGTTGTGATAATTTGCATTTAAGTAAATTATTTTTAGTTAATTTTATTTTCGTAGTATGTCAAAAACATCTGAAGTCTCACAGGGTATACCGCTGCTTTATCGAGTAATAGGGAGCATAGGGTCTGTAGGAATTATCACGGGTAGTATATGGTTGCTGGGTATGAAATCAGACCCAGTACAAGTAGAGATTAAACCAGACCAAGCGGTATTTGTCTCAATCATTAATGAGCCCATTGCGGAAGAAGTTCCTCAGGGCGAACAAGTTGAGTCATTGCCTGCACCAGAAGCTAGGACAGAGTCTGAGAGTAAATCGGATACTAAGCCAGAACCAGAGCCTCAACCTGAAGTTAATTCAATGTTAGAGCCTGATCCAGAACCAGAGATTAAACCTGAACCAGAAATCAAACCTGAACCAGAACCCACACCTATTGCAGAGCCAATAGCGCCACCAAAACCTAAAAAGGTTATGGAAAAACCGAAAAAAATAGTAGAGAAAAAAGATAAACAACAGAAACCGAAACTAGAGAAAAAAATTGAACCACCCAAACAAGAAAGTGTGTTTAAGCCCATAAATTCACAACAATTTACGCCAGTTGGTCAAAAGATAGATTTAAATGCGAAAACAACAAAAGCGTTTGGAAAACCAGAAGGCAAGAAAAATGTATCTGCAGGTAGTGCTAGTGCTGGACCTGTACGTGTGACATCTGTAAATTATTTAGTTAAACCACGACCAGTGATGCCAAGAGTCTCAATGATGAGAAATGAAAAAGGTTTAGTGGTTGTACGTGTCATTATTGATACGAATGGAGCAGTAAAAAATGCTTCTTTACAACGCTCATCATCGTTTGCAGCATTAGATAAAGAAGCCCTTAGAGCAGTTAAACAAGCTCGTTTTAGACCATATGCTGAGAATGGTGTTCCGCGAGAATCAATGGCGGATATTCCAATCGAATTCAAATAAAAGGAAAGTAAAGATGTCTATAGCATGGATTGATGAAATTATAACTATTTACGCACATATTGCGGCACAAGCTACACCAGTGGATAGTGCTGATGCTCATAATATGTGGCATTTTGTTCAGCAAACAGATATTGTTGGCAAAACCTTATTCGGTATTTTAGTGTTTATGGCACTAATTACATGGTATTTGATAATTGTAAAGACTTTGGTGAATTTCCGTCAGCGTCATTTGTCTAGAAGTTTCCTGAAACGATTCTGGAATTCTGCTTCCTTAGAGCAAGTGGATAAAGATTTGCATCAGTATGGAGCTAAGGATCCTTTTGCCCGGTTAGCCAATCAAGCTTTGCATGCTGCAGACCATTACCATCGCTATGGAGCTAGCAATCTTTCTGAAGTGGGTACACATGCTGAATTTGTCACTCGTTCTATGCGTAAAGTTATTGATGAAGAGACGGCTCGCGTGGAAAATGGCTTAACCGTGCTAGGATCGATTGGTTCAACAGCACCATTTGTTGGGTTATTTGGTACAGTATGGGGTGTATATCACGCACTTGTGGGCATTGGCTTATCTGACGGTGTATCTATTAATAAAATTGCAGGTCCTGTGGGGGAGGCTTTAATTATGACAGGTTTGGGATTAGCTGTTGCTATTCCTGCTGTGTTAGCATTTAATACATTTGTACGACGTAATCGTGTTATGTTAAGTAAGCTTGATGGATTTGCCCATGATTTATTTGCATTTGTGACAACAGGTCAACAAGTTGATAACTCAATCCAACGCATTATTCGTACTAAAGTTGCTTCTGAGGAATAATATGGCATTTGGAAGTTTTGATTCTAATGGCTCTAAAACAGGTACTGTATCTGAAATTAATATGGTGCCGTTAATTGATGTGATGCTAGTATTACTAGTAATCTTCATGATTACAGCACCATTGCTTACCCATTCAATAAAGATAGATGTTCCTCAAGTGAGTAGCCAGCCAGCTACGGAAGACCCTAAATCAGTAGATATAGCCGTAGATCCTAGTGGTACTATCTTTGTTGATGGTAGTGAAATGGCTGTTGAACAATTAAATGAGTTTTTTGTTAATAAAGTAAAGCTTAATCCGGAAACTGATTTTAGAATTCGTGCTGATGTTAATACTCGCTATGAAATTATTGCCAAGTTAATGGCAGCAGCTAAAGGATCAGGTGTAAAGCGTTTAGGTTTTATCACTTCACCTTCTTCTTCACAGTCTGGTGCTAATAGAGAAGTAGGAACGCACGAAAAAACTACTTCGGCTACTTTGTCGGAAAAATCAATCATCTCAAGCAAAAGTGACCAGACAAAGTCTCCATAAGTACTAAAGCCTTAGTAGAGTCATTTTTTCTTTTAAGGCAAAAAGCACTCTCGGTGATTGGATAACCTTGAGTGCATTTTGTTATTTATTGGTGTTGTTTAAGAGTATAAGGCAAAGGAAGGATTACTTTTGATCAGGATTATTTGAGTAAAATTTGACGCCGATCTCAATTCTCTCTCTACCTTGGCTTTGTCGATGACGATTAGTATCCCTTAATGAATACACACAACCGCAGTATTCTTGTTGATAGAACTCTTCGCGTTTGCTAATTTCAATCATGCGGGCTGAGCCCCCACCTTTGCGCCAGTTATAGGTCCAATAGATGAGTTCAGGATAACGAGCAGCAGCACGTTCACCACAACCATTAATTTGGTTCATATCTTTCCAACGAGAAATACCCAAAGAACTTGAGATACAGTCAAAACCATGCTCATGAGCATATAAAGCAGTACGCTCAAAACGCATATCAAAACAACTTGTACAACGTTCCCCACGCTCTGGTTCCCATTCTAAACCTTTGACACGAGCAAACCAATTATCTAAATCGTAGTCAGCATCAATAAACTCAATTCCATGTTGTTCAGCAAAGCGGATATTTTCTTGTTTACGAATTTCGTATTCTTTAACGGGATGGATATTTGGATTATAAAAATAAATAGAGTAATCAATCCCTGATGCTAATAGGGCTTCCATTACTTCACCAGAACAGGGCGCACAGCAAGAGTGCAACAGCAACTTTTTGCGTTGGTCAGGTAATTCCAATTTAGGGCGTTTTACATCACAAACAGCAACCATAGTCTTTTATTCAGCCATTCATTGTATTAACAAATTAAGTTTACATTGTACCGTAAAAGTGTTTGGAGACTTATACTTATGTCTATCTTATTCAGTTTTTGCTTCAGCTATTGTATGAGTTGAGTCAAAAACAAGTTCCCACAGTTTTCTGACGTCAGAGCGTTCTTCTTGTAATTGATCCATACTGATACGTGCCTTTTCTTCACCACGTAAACGAATTTCATGTTGTAATTTACGATAGGTTCGATAGGCATTAGCACATTTTTCTGCCAATTCCATAGGGATCAGTCCTGCGTTACCTGCTATTGTTAATAAAGCAATATTACCCAAATTCTCTAGCAACTCATGATGACGGTGGCTATAGCCTAGGACTAAATATTGAGTAATAAATTCCACATCAACCATACCACCATAGTCTTGCTTGATATCAAATAGAGGGGTTGGATTTGGATGGCCGTCTTTCATCTTAATACGCATGTCTACAATATCACGTTTAAGAGTAGCTAAATCACGCTGTTTAAGAAGAATTGAACGACGAACTTTCTCAAATTTTTCGCCAACTTGAGTATCACCAGCAGAAAAACGTGCACGTGTTAATGCTTGATGCTCCCATACCCAAGCCAAGTCATTTTGATAATGTTCAAAGCCATCAATTGATACGGCGAGTAGACCCGCATCACCATCAGGTCGTAGGCGTAAGTCTATTTCATACATGCGACCTGAAGAGGTCATACTGGATAACCATGTACTAAGCCTACGTCCTAGTTTTGCATAGACTTCGACAGCATAGTCAGCAGGATCATCAAAAATAAGAACCAAATCTAAATCCGAAGAATAACCTAACTCCTTACCTCCTAAACGACCATAGGAAATAACAGCAAATTTGGGTTTTTCGGGTAAATCAAATTTAGAGCTTTTTCTTAATTGTTGCCAAGTTCGGTAGAGACTTTCCTCTAAAAGCATATCAGCTAAGGCAGATAAATAATCCGCTAAATGCTCTACAGTTAGTTCATTTTCTAAGTCTTGAGCTAAAAGCTGAAAACTAATAATCTTTTGAGTATCACGCATAAGGTTCATCTGCCGTTCGATGTCAGGTTCACCTTCATGAATGACACTAGCGTCTAAGTCACGATGTAATTGCTCATGTACATTTGCTAAATCAATCGGTTGTAATAGAGTACGCCAATCAATCAAACTATCTAGCAATAGTGGGTTTTTTAGTAGAACTTGTGCCGCTAGTGGACTAGCACTCATAATTCGGGCAACACGTTGGACTATTTCTGGGTATTCCACTAAGAGAGCAATATAGGCACTACGCTGAGCAATCGTTTCAATTAAATCTGCTAGGTGGTTGTAGGCTAATGATGGGGTGGCTGTTTTAAGAGCCGCTTGCTGCAATACTGGAATAAGGCTTTCTAGACGTTGTCTATTGCTTGTGTTGAGTTGTTGGATGCGATGATTTTTTAGCATGACAGCCGTACGGTGACCAAACTGAGTTTGCAATTCTTCACTAATTGAGGTATTAGCTAAATCTCCCTCATTTATTGAAGAAGGGTGAGGATGTAAACTATTTTCCGCTTCATTTTCCTCATCATCAGTATGTTCATCATTCATGCCTAGTATACGAAATACGTTTTTGAAAGTTTCAGCGACAAATTCTCTGTGTTGTTTTAGGGTTAAATCAAACTCTTCTCTAGGCATACCAGCCGCCAGCGCAATAGTGTTTAGTCCTTCTTCGCTACTAGGTAGCAAATGTGTTTGTTCATCATTTTGATACTGAATAATATGCTCAATACGTCTTAAAAAACGATACGCATGCTCTAATTTATTGGCTGTATCTTCTTCAATCACATTCGCATGATTTTCAGCAGCTAAAGCTTTTAACAAGTTTTTTTCTTGTAGGCTAGGCATACGGCCACCACGAATAAGCTGAATAACTTGTACAATAAATTCAATTTCACGAATTCCGCCTTCGCCTAGTTTAATATTTTGCGAAGTATCTGTACCAGAACGATTAGCCGCTTTTTTTACCCATTCCTGACGTATTTGCTCACGTAATTTTCTTAATGACGCCAAGGCATCAAAGTCAAAGTATTTACGATAGACGAATGGGCGTCGTAAACTCTCTAAAGAATGAATGTCTTTTTCGGGATCACTATCTGAGAAAAATTTTACCGGAATGACGCGTGCTTTTAACCAAGCATAACGCTCCCATTCTCGACCTTGTGTGATTAAGTAGCTTTCTAAGGCATCTAGGCTCCAAGCCAAAGGACTACCGTCACCGTCTGGACGTAGGCGAAGATCTGTCCTAAATACAAAGCCGTCGGCATCAGGGTCTGAAATAATTGGCATCATTCGTTGGGTTAATTTGCCATAGAATTCATGATAACTAATAGGTCTTCTGCCAGTTGTCTCTCCCTCTGCACCATAGAGCATAATTAAATCAATATCAGAAGAAACATTTAGTTCTTGTCCTCCTAACTTTCCCATACCAAGTACAATCATTTCCATGGGGAGATTACTTAGTGGGTCAATAGGTACGCCATGAGCATTAGTTAAGTCTTGCATGACTGAACGATAAGCCATTTGTATAGCAATATCTGCCATCAATGACATGGCAGTTACTACTTCTTCTAAAGAGGCAATTTGATTGATATCTCTAACAATAAGCGTTTGGAAAATACGGTTTCTTAATTTACGAATGATAGAGCGGCAAGTCGCTACATCTACTGCTGGTGTATTGTTCAATGAACCCCCTAATTCAGTAAGCCAGTTCATTATCTGATCTGGCGTAACAGGGGTTTGGATATCTTCTAGTAATTGTTCACGAAGCTCTGGACGAGAATCTAAGCGTCTTTTAAGAAAATGGGACCAAAGTAAAGAATTTGTTAAGCTTTCGTTCATTTTTAATCACCAAACTGAGAAATCTACTCAACGTTATATAATAGTTTAAATACCAAGTAAATTGATAATCAATAAGGTTTGTTTTGAATAAAGTTTTTAAATTCCTTTTATATTTTTTCTGCAGCTGTTTGGTGCTTATGACACTACTTATATTGGTAGGGCGGTTTTATTTGGCTCCAAACATTGATAATTGGCGTCCAGAAATTATTCAATGGTTGCAAAAAAATGTACATCCTTCATTGCAATTTGAAAAAATTGTTGTGGATTGGGAAAAAGGCCTTATTCCTCATTTGCAGGTTAAGCAAGCATCATTAAGTAATGAAAAAAATAATGATGATGCAAAAATCGGTTTATTAGAATTAGCGATATCACCACGTTCTTTACTGATGTTTAAGCCTGAAGTTAGTAGTATTCGAGTATCAGATGCTGAGTTAGTGGTTGAACGCAATAGTGAAGGAAGAATATTGCTAGGAGGAAAACTCTTAGCTTCCCAAGATGGCAGTTTAAAAGTTAAACCAATGTCAGAACAGGATATGTTAGCGACTCTCAAACCTTGGCTTTCCTGGGGATTTGAACGCTTACCACAAAAAATCCTTATTGATAGTAGTCGTATTGTTTGGCGAGATAAGTTAGTCAGCGGTGTGGAGGATTTGGTTTTTGAGCCGGTGTATTTTAATGCTGAACATGACCAACAAAAATTAACAGTAGACTTACATATTAGTCCCCCAAAAAAAGCGGGTAGTTTTATTCTGCTAAATGCTAATGTAGATAAACAAGGTAATGGGTTTGTTAATATTAATTGGAAAGATTGGTATCCTCATTATTTTAAGAATTGGGTTGCTTTTCCTCTTATATTCCAGACAGGAAAAATTAAAAATGCAGAGGCTCATTTTACGTTTAATGAATTGAATATTACTGACTTTACGACACATTCTCAGTTAGAGGATTTTGTATTTCAAGATAAAGAGAGTGTAGGGGGGAAATTCCTGTTAAGTGGTAAAAATATTAGCGTAGATTTTTCTTCCAAAAATGGCTTAAGTAAACCTTATCAATTTGCATTGGCATCAGATGATTTACATATTGAGGCGAATGAGTTTTTCCGCCATCCTATGCAGGTTAACAAGGTGAGAATAGAAGGTGTATATAACTTACTTGAGGGCGATATACCAGAAGTGGTTTTTAATCATGCACACTTAGAAATTCCAAAAGGGAAGATGTCAGTGACTGGTTCGTGGCGATTTGATCCTCATAGTGATAATGGAATTGTTGATATTAACGCCAATGTCTCACGGTTAGAATTGAGCCAGTTAGCAAATTATCTGCCTAAAACGATTGATGCAGATGCCCTAGATTGGTTAGAAAAAGCATTTTTGCAAGGGTATGCAGAAAATGCTGAGATTAGTGTCAAGGGCGTTGTTGACCATATTCCCTTTGGAGAGCATGCATCGTCAGGTGATTTTAGAATCAAAGGGGATGTAAGGGATGTGCAATTACACTATCATCAATTTCCCGCAAGAGAAAATACCTATTGGCCTGATATCTATGTCAAGGAGGGGACTATTGATTTTAATCGTGGCAATATTCTGATTAAAGGTCCACAATTATCTTTTAATCCTGAATTAGCATTATCCAAGCTAGCGACTAATGATGCTCAAGTAGAAGTTAATAATATTGAGAAGAATACAAAAGTATTAATCAAAACTGGTATAGAAACCAATGGTGATAGTTTTTTAAAATTTTATCGTCATTCTCCGTTAAGACCTTTATTAAATAAGGTGTTAGATAAAACGAAAATATCTGGAGAATTAAAAGGCAACTTGGACTTAACGATTCCTATTATGGATCCAGATAAGACCAAAGTGGATGCTCAATTTGATGCATATGATACCAGTTTCCAATTTTCACCTAACCACCCTACATTGATGCATGCAGATGGAAAAATAAAAATTAATGAAAAGCATGTTGAAATTGAAAAAATTAATGGAAAGTTACTTGGTGGATCAGCTACTCTACAAGGAGGAATTGGTGCTAAAGGAGATATACTTCACGTAAATGGTAAATTTACGGGACAAGGACTAAGAGACTTTTTACCGTTAAAAGGATTGCATCGTGTACAGGGAGTGGCAGATTATGCCACACAAATCCATTTCTTAGGTGGTGATTTATTAGATGTAAATGTGCAGAGTCAATTACAAGGTTTATCAATAGATTTGCCAAATGGTATGGGTAAATCTGCTTCGCAAAAAACACCTTTGTCAGTAAAGCTTATTGCTCCAAAGACACATCAATATGAACAATTAAAAATAGACTTTAAGGATTTTGTACATATTGTTTTTGAGCATAAAAATAGGTCTATTAATGCCTTTAATCGAGGCGTCATAGCAATTAATAAGCCAGCGAAACTACCAGTAGATGATTTATCTATCGATGCCTTAGGAGGAGACTGGGATATTAATGCATGGTTAGATATTGTAGATGAATTTTCAACCTATAGTAGTGGTTCCTTACCTGTGAAATCTACTTCGTCGTCATCAGCTAAACCATCGTTATTCCCATCATTGCGACAAATTTCAGCTAAGGTCAATTCCTTAAGTTTGTTCGATGTCATAGTGAAAAATATTCAGGCTGTTGGGCAGTTACAGGCAAATACTTGGCAATTTAATTTGGATTCTAATGATATTCAAGGGGATATTAGCCTGAAATCTTTGCATGGTCGTGTAGAGCGTATTGATGCTGATTTAAATAGAGTAAGTTTTAGTGCGAAAGAGAATTTTCCTTCTTCAACTGATACAGATGATATTTCTAGTAAAACCTCTCGAGTTGATTTAATGGATATTAATGGAAAAATTAAGCAACTCTATTGGAATAAACAATTAATAGGCAGTATTGATATTAATAGTAAAAGGATCTCTAAAGACCAGTGGCAACTTGATAGTTTACGTGTTAGTAATGATGTAGCGAGTCTTTTTGCTACAGGGCAACTAATCAGTGATACGACTAAAACTGGTATGCAAATGAAGGTGAATATCAATACGGTCAATATGGGTGATTTTTTAAGTTATTTTAACTATAAAGATTTTATGAAGGCTGGTACTGGTTTTGCTAATTTGGAGGTGGCTGCTCCAGACGTTCGTCACATTCGTGTAAAGGATTTGGATGTGAGTGGTAATGCGCAAATTAAACATGGTGCTTTATTGACACTAGATACTACAGCGACAAAAGCATTGGCACTTATCTCATTACAGTCTTTATCAAGTCTTGCAAACTTAACCACAAAAACACCTAGTGTGATGGGGAAAGGCTTACCATTTGATTTTACGCGAGCTTTTTTTGAACTAAAAAATAATCGTTTTTATGTGAGTGATTTTCGACTGGATAGCCCTATATTGGCAATGGCTGCTGTTGGCAATACAGAGATTGCAAGCAAAAAACTAAACTTTCAAGTGGCAGCGATTCCTAAAATTGAAATGAGTGGAACAGCGGTTCTTGCTGGGATCATTGTTAATCCAGTAGTCGGTCTAGGCGCTTTTTTATCGCAATGGCTATTATCAGATAGCCTTAATAGGGCATTAACAACTTATTTACATGTTTCAGGTGATTGGGATAATCCATTAATTAATGATCAACCGTTGCCGAAGGATGAAGAGTTGAAAGATGAGAAACAACAAAAGAATATTGATGCACTTTATCGTAACTAAATTGCAGTTATTATCGATAAGGAATGCTATGATTACATCACAAAATAATCAATGATAATAACGAAAAAATTAGGAGATACTGCTAATGTTAAGTGTATTTGATATATTCAAAATAGGTGTAGGCCCATCTAGTTCTCATACGGTTGGCCCGATGATTGCGGCTGTGCGATTTGTCAATCGATTAGAAGAAGCTAATCTCATACCAGATGTGGCTCGAATCACCATTGAGTTATTTGGCTCGTTGGGTGCAACGGGGTTTGGTCATGCTAGTGACAAAGCTGTTATGGTGGGGTTGCATGGCTATTTACCTGATGAAGTGGATTGCGATATTATTCCCGCCTTAGTAGATAAAATTGCTAGCCAACATAAAATTTCCTTATTGAATAAACAGGAAATAGCATTCAATCCTGATAAAGATATTATTTTTAATTGGCAAGAGACATTGCCACAGCATCCTAATGGTATGCGTTTCAAAGCGTTTGATGCTGATAATACGTTGTTGATGAAAAAAGAATATTATTCTATCGGTGGTGGTTTTGTGATGAATTGTGATGGTTTAAAAGTGAACTTATCGCCAGATGTCGTTGTACCATATCCTTTTAAGACGGGGGATGAGTTGATGGAAAAAGCTACTAAGAATAATCTTAGTATTGCTCAACTCATGATGGAAAATGAGAAGGTCTATCTACCTGAACAGCAAGTACGTGAGAAATTGTTAGACATCTGGTCTGTTATGCAAGCTTGTGTGAAAAGAGGCTGTTCACAAGAGGGTGTTTTACCGGGTGGTTTTAAAGTAAAACGACGAGCACATTCTCTTTATGAAACGCTAAAATCACGCCCCGAGGAATCTTTACGAGATCCTTTGGCAATGTTGGATTGGGTTAATTTATATGCGTTAGCCGTGAATGAGGAAAATGCGTCAGGTGGGCGTGTCGTGACAGCACCGACTAATGGTGCTGCTGGGATTATTCCTGCTGTAATGCATTATTATGATCGATTTTTGTCACCGAATAACCAACAGGGTATCATTGATTTTCTATTAACAGCAGGCGCAATTGCGATTTTATATAAAGAAAATGCTTCTATTTCTGGGGCAGAGGTCGGTTGCCAAGGTGAAGTAGGTGTTGCTTGCTCAATGGCAGCAGGGGCTTTAGCCGCTGTTCAAGGGGGAACGGTACAGCAAGTTGAAAATGCGGCTGAGATTGGTATGGAGCATAATCTTGGTATGACTTGTGATCCTGTGGGAGGGTTGGTGCAAGTGCCTTGTATTGAACGCAATGCTATGGGGGCTGTTAAAGCTATTAATGCTGCACGCTTAGCCTTACGCGGTGATGGACAACACCTAGTATCATTGGATAAAGTGATTTTGACGATGAAACAAACTGGCGCGGATATGAAGTCAACGTATAAGGAAACCTCACAGGCAGGTTTGGCGGTTAATATTCCAGCGTGTTAGTGTGATTTACTTAGAAAAATAATCACAGCGTGATTGGCTTAGAAAGGGAGCAGACAAAGCTCCCTTTGTTTTAGATAATAAATTGTTTAGTGAGTGGCTCTTTTGAAAACGATAAAATCAATTAAGAAAGCACCCACTGTAGATAAACCGGCAATAGCTGACCAGTGAGCGTGTCCGTGATTACCAATTACTAATAGTACGGTAGCAGAACCAAATAAAGCACCAAAAACTGCACGAGTGGCTAGGTAAGCCCAATTTTCATCAGATAATTTGCAATTGCCGTTAGAGCGGAAACGGAAATTTTGATGATCCAAGAAACATGTTGCTACTGATAGAAAAGTACCAAAAGCACCAAAGAATAAAGCAGTGAAGCTGATAGACCAGGTAACTAATAGAATGAATAAGCCGATAATAATTAAGGCAATAACAAAAGTGCCATTACTAAATGGAGAAGGGTGATTGGCTACCTCTGTTTGTGTGGTATTTTCAGCAGAATAATTAACTGTTTCAGTAGATTGTTCAGGTGTATCTTGCATAAATAACTCCTTTAGTACTTTAGTATTTAGTAATTAGAATAAGATAGTATGCTTAGCCCATTATAAAACATATATAAGGTTATCATATTGAATACGGACAGTTTATTATAGCTATCTCATATGAAAATTAAATTAAATCGTCTTATTATCGTTTCCCTTTTGGCGACTATGATGAGTGCTTGTACCTACTATGGTGGTGCAGGTGTGAATAATAGTGGTTATGGATGGTCGTTAGGAACAGGAGTGGCATTTTAGTTTTTAGAGGCTAATTATCCTAAACATCAAGTAGTAGATGAATTTAATCACTCTCTAGATAATTGTAATTTTAATAAAGTATTGATTTACAGATATTTAAAAAAAAATTCGGTAAAATAGAGAGCTATTCATGTTTTTTTTATTAAAAGTAAGGTTAATTAAATGCAACCAACAGTAGAAACATTAGAAGGTTTAGAACGCCAAGTTGATTTAGTCGTATCATTAGACGACATTGAAAAAGAAGTAAAAACACAATTACAACGTGTGGCTCGTACAGCTAAAGTTCAAGGCTTCCGTCCAGGTAAAGCACCTTTGTCTGTTATTGAGCGTAGTCATGGTCCAAGCGTACGTTATGACGTATTAAACCAAAAAGTTGGGCAAGCATTTGATGAGGCAGTTAAGGCAGCTGGTTTACGTGTTGCTGGTGTCCCATCTATGGAACCAAAAGAGGGTGCTGCTGAAGGTACTGTAGCGTTTGTCGCTAAATTTGAAGTTTTCCCAGAAATTACATTACCTGATTTTTCAACTATCGAAGCAACTCGTGTGACAACAGAAGTTGGTGATGAACAAGTAGAAAGTACTTTAGATATCTTACGTCAGCAACGTGCTAATTACGAAAAAGTAGATCGTGCAGCACAAGATAATGACCGTGTTACTGTTGATTTTGTAGGTAAAATTGACGGTGTTGAGTTTGAAGGTGGTAAAGCAGAAGCTTTCCCATTCATTCTTGGTCAAGGTCGTATGTTGCCAGAGTTTGAAGCAGCAGCAAAAGGCTTAAAAGCAGGTGAAGAAAAAACTTTCCCATTATCTTTCCCTGAAGATTATCAAGGTAAAGAAGTAGCGGGTAAAACAGCTGAATTTACTATCGTGATGAAAGAAGTTGCAGAGCCAGTATTACCAGAAGTTAATGGTGAGTTTGCTAAATCGTTAGGTCAAGCTGACGGTGATGTAGCTAAATTGAAAGAAGAGATTCTTAAAAATATCCAACGTGAAGCTAAAGCACGTGCATTAGCTCGTACAAAATCAAATGTATTTGATGCTTTAGTTAAAGTATCAACGTTTGATGTGCCAAAAGCGTTAATTACTGATGAAGTGAATTCTCGCATTGCCCAAACACGAGAAGAGTTAAAAGCGCGAGGTATGCCAAATGCTGATACATTCGAAATTCCGTCTGCTGCTTTTGAAGCAGAAGCCGATCGTCGAGTTCGTTTAGGTCTGTTATTAAATGAAGTGGTGGAAAAAGAGAATTTACGCCCAACAATGGATCAAGTTCGTGCTCGTATCGAAGAGTTTGCTCAAAACTATGAGAAACCAGAAGAAGTAGTGGCTTATTACCTAAGTAATAAACAAAGCCGTGCTGATATGGAAAACTTAGTGCTTGAAGATAATTTAGTGGATTTTGTGCTTTCAAAAGCGAAAGTTACAGACTCTAAAGTTGATTTCAAAGAAATTATGGGACAAGTATAATGACTAGCCGTTTTACCGATTTTTATGCGTCTTTGCATGGTGATGAGTCGGTGAGACCGACCAGTCTGGGCTATATTCCAATGGTAGTAGAGCAGTCTGGTCGTGGAGAGCGTTCTTATGACATCTACTCTCGTCTCCTTAAAGAAAGAATTGTATTTTTAGTGGGTGAAGTAAACGATCAGTCTGCTAATCTTGTGGTTGCTCAATTACTTTTCTTAGAGTCAGAGAATCCTGAGAAAGATATCTCTTTGTATATCAATTCTCCAGGAGGTGGTGTTTATGCTGGCCTCGGAATTTATGATACGATGCAATTTATTCAGCCAGAAGTTTCTACGCTTTGTACTGGTTTTGCAGCTAGTATGGGAGCATTCTTATTGAATGCTGGAGCTCCTGGCAAGCGTTTTAGCTTACCTAATTCGCGTATTATGATTCATCAACCTTTAGGTGGCGCGAGAGGGCAAGCGACTGATATTGATATTCAGGCACGTGAAATCTTATCGTTAAGAGAGCAATTAAATCAAATCATGGCGAAACATTCAGGACAATCCTTAGATGTTATTCGTCAGCATACCGAAAGAGACAAGTATATGAGTCCTGCGGATGCATTAGAGTTTGGCTTAATTGACAGAGTACTTGAAAAGCGTTCAGCGCTTTAAGGTTCTAAAGGGTTAACATTTGTTAATTTAGATGGTCGGTTAACGCCGACCTCTTTTATTTATAGAAAAAATCATATGACTGATAAATCTTCAAAAAACGAACGTTGTTCTTTCTGCCATAGTACAAAGGCAGAGGTTAAAAATTTAGTTGCAGGTCCTTCAGGACTTTATATTTGTAATAATTGCATCAACGATTGTTTAGAACTCATTAAATCAAATGATAAGAAACAGGCACAGGTAGGTGACGAAGCTCCTTTACCTACTCCTGTAGAAATTAAAGCATTTTTGGATCAATACGTTATTGGTCAAGACCAACCTAAACGTCATTTAGCTGTTGCAGTATATAACCATTACAAACGAATTCGTTATGCTGATAATCAGTTAGATACTGAAAATGATGATGTAGAATTAAGCAAAAGTAATATTTTATTAATCGGACCAACTGGTTCTGGTAAAACATTATTAGCACAAACGTTAGCTCGTCAATTGAATGTACCATTTGTGATGGCAGATGCTACTACTTTGACTGAAGCAGGCTATGTTGGCGAAGATGTCGAAAATATTATTCAAAAGCTATTGCAAAATTGTGATTATGATGTGGCAAAGGCTGAAAGAGCGATTGTATATATTGATGAGATTGATAAAATTTCTCGCAAATCGGATAATCCATCAATTACACGTGATGTATCTGGTGAGGGTGTACAACAAGCATTGCTTAAATTAATTGAAGGTACTGTGGCTTCTGTGCCTCCACAAGGTGGACGCAAACATCCTAATCAAGACTTTATTCAAGTGAATACAACCAATATTTTGTTTATTGTAGGTGGTGCGTTTGATGGCCTTGAAAAAGTTATTCAAAATCGAACAGAAAAGTCTGGGATTGGTTTTGGAGCGAGTGTTCAAAGTAAATCAGAAAAAGGTGTAGGCGAGTTATTTAATGAAGTAGAGCCAGAAGACATTATTAAATTTGGTTTGATTCCCGAATTAGTTGGTCGTTTGCCTGTCGTAGCGACTTTAAAAGAACTAGATGAAGATACTTTGGTACAAATTTTGACTGAACCCAAAAATTCATTAGTTAAACAGTATCAAAAATTATTTTCGATGGAAGGTGTTGAATTAGAAGTTGAGCCAGCAGCATTAAAGGCAATTGCTAAAAAAGCTCTAAAACGTAAAACTGGTGCCAGAGGATTGCGTTCTATTCTAGAGTCATCACTGATGAATATTATGTATGATTTGCCGTCACAAAAAAATGTAGCGAAAGTGATTCTTAATGTTGATGCCATTGAATCAGGTAAGGCGCCAGTATTAGTTTATAAATAAGACTTGAAATTTAGATACAAGCCACTATTTAAGCTACTTGTAGAAAACTTATTTTAAAGGATTTCAATGTCGACTAATCGCAAATTTCAAATGCAAAATACAGTTGAATTACCATTGCTTCCATTACGTGATGTAGTTGTTTTCCCGCATATGGTTATTCCTCTTTTTGTGGGACGCCCTCGTTCTATCGGAGCACTTGAAAAGGCAATGTCTGAGACTAACCATCAAGTTGTATTGGTCGCTCAGAAATCTGCAAATAATGATGACCCAGGTCCTGATGATATTTATGATGTCGGGGTGTTGGCAAACGTATTGCAGTTACTTAAATTACCAGATGGAACCGTCAAAGTGCTTGTTGAAGGCAAGCAACGTATACTCGTGCGCGAGATAAAAGAAGTGGATACGCATTATAGTGCTAGAGTTGAAGAAGTTGAGGTGGATGATACTCGTACACCCGAAATTCAAGCATTGATGCGTGCTGTACTTGAACACTTTGATCAGTATGTCAAAGTTAATAAGAAAATTCAACCAGAGGTATTGGGCAATTTACAAAGTATTGATAGCCCAGATCGTTTGGCTGATACGTTGGCATCACATTTAACGGTTAAGCAAGATAAAAAACAATTATTACTTTCTACCTTAGATGTGACAGAGCGCTTAGAACAAGTGCTTAGTATTGTCGATACTGAAATGGATATTATGCAAGTGGAGCGTAAAATCCAAAGTCGTGTCAAGAAACAAATGGAAAAAAGTCAACGTGACTATTACCTCAATGAGCAAGTTAAAGCTATTCAAAAAGAATTGGGTGAAGGTGAGGATGGCGTTGATTTTGAAGAGTTAGAGAAGAAAATCGAGGCGGCTGGTATGCCTAAAGAGGCAAAAGAGAAAGCCACAGCTGAACTCAAAAAATTAAAAATGATGTCACCGATGTCGGCAGAAGCGACAGTGGTGCGCACCTACGTGGATACGCTAGTTAATGTCCCTTGGAAGAAAAAATCTAAGGTGAATAATTCATTGGCTAATGCTCAGTCGGTTCTGAATGAAGATCATTATGGTCTTGAGAAAGTGAAAGAGCGTATTCTTGAACATCTTGCGGTTCAACAACGTGTGACTAAGGTTAAAGCACCAATTTTGTGCTTAGTAGGACCTCCTGGTGTGGGTAAAACGTCATTAGGACAATCCATTGCTAAGGCGACTAACCGTCAATATGTGCGTATGGCGTTAGGTGGTGTTCGAGATGAATCAGAAATTAGAGGTCATCGCCGTACATATATTGGAGCAATGCCAGGCAAAATTATCCAAAATATGACTAAAGTTGGTGTTAAAAACCCTTTATTCTTATTGGATGAAATTGATAAAATGGGTATGGATTTCCGTGGTGACCCAGCATCTGCCTTGCTTGAGGTGCTAGATCCAGAACAAAATCATACATTTCAAGATCACTACTTAGAAGTAGATTATGATTTATCCGATGTGATGTTTGTGGCGACAAGTAATACCTTGAATATACCACCTGCATTATTGGATCGTATGGAAATTATTCGTCTTGCAGGTTATACAGAAGATGAAAAATTACATATTGCTAAAGATCATCTATTGCCTAAATTGATGACAAATAATGGTCTAAAAGAAAATGAGTTGGTGATCCAAGATGAAGCTATTTTAGATATTATCCGCTATTACACCAGAGAAGCAGGGGTGCGTTCGCTTGAACGTGAAATGAGTAAAATTTGTCGTAAAGTTGTCAAAGAAATCTTATTGGCAGGTACTGATAGTAAGGAAACAGTGAAACCTAAAAAAACAGCCGCACGTAAAGCGACTAAGATACGAACTATTACTGTTAATAGCAAAAATATTGAACAGTATCTAGGGGTACACAAATTTACATTTGGCTTAGCTGAAAAAGACAATCAAGTTGGGCAAGTGACTGGTTTAGCTTGGACCGAAGTTGGTGGTGATTTATTGACCATTGAAGTTGCTGTCGTACCTGGTAAAGGTGCAATTCAACAGACAGGCTCTCTCGGTGATGTGATGAAAGAGTCAATGATTGCGGCACGCACAGTTATTCGTTCTCGAGCACATCGTTTTGGCTTAGCAGATAGTCTTTTTGAGAAAAAAGATATGCATATTCACGTCCCTGATGGAGCGACACCTAAAGATGGTCCATCTGCTGGTATTGCAGTGACAACAGCTTTGGTCTCAGCCTTTACAGGTATTCCTGTTAAAGCAAATGTGGCAATGACTGGTGAGATAACCTTAAGAGGTGAGGTATTAGCAATTGGTGGCCTTAAAGAAAAGCTACTAGCTGCGCATCGTGGTGGTATTACGACTGTCTTGATTCCACATGAAAATGTGAAAGACTTAGTGGAAATTCCAGACGCCATTAAAAATAGTCTTGAAATTATTCCTGTTAAATGGATAGATCAAGTGCTAGAAGTAGCTTTGGAACGTATGCCACAAGCATTAACTGAAGCTGAAGTTGCTGCCCTTAATATGGTTGAGTCTGTTAAAGGAGTACAACCTATTGAGGTTAAAAAAACGAAAACTCGTCGTGTAGCTAGTCACTAGATAAGGTCATTATTAGTGAAAAGTCTAGTTATAGACTGATTGCTTAGACGTGGACAGTTTATCTAAAAAGTGATGTAAAGGACTGTTGGCTCTAATTAACAGATGGCAGTCCTTTTAGTTTTTACCTACGCCATATCTAGAAAATGTAGTTGTCTTCTTTAGTTAATAGGAGAAGGGAATGTACTATTTTCCGTAGCGGCGGGCTTAGGAAAACTAGCGTTATCATTGCTTGGCGTAGCTTTTGGTGATGTACTTTGACTTTGAGTGGTTGGACGAGTCGTAGTTGGTTTAGGAAAACTACTATTTTCACTAGTAGTACTATCATTACTATTTAAAGGTAGCGTTTCCACATTACCCACACGAATAGAGTTTTTGGGGGCTGATTCAGTGGTAGCATTATTTGCAGGTGCCGTGGTTGTATTGTCGGTATTGGTGATTGCAGTGCTATCAGTGGTTGCTGGGGCAGTAGGTACGGTTGGTAATGCTTGTTTTAAATGAGGATTTTGTTCAAGTACTTGGCCTGCTTCTTCATTGCTGCTGTTACCTACATTGACGTCATCAGTAGTATTATTTTGGTTAGCTGTATCAGGGACTTCAGTATCTTGCTCTGATGTTGTCGCTTCCGTTGTTGCTGGTGATGTTGCTGTAGTTTCTACTGTCTCTGGTGGCGTAGCTGGCGTGATAGTTCCACTGACCGTGTTTTGAGGGGTATCCGTAGATTCTACAGGAGGGATAGATGCTTGATCTGGTCGAGTGAATGCACTATAAAACGTACTAACAATAAATAGGAGTATAGCAATAGAAATGGCTAAAAAAATAAGTGTTATGGCTTTTTTACCCATGTGAGTAATCTCCTGTTCGTTTTAAGACTGAATTGTCTATTTTAAGGCTATATTAGTTCAAATACATAAAATTTGTTTGTCATATACCACAAGTCTTTACAAAATTTAGTAGTTTTTCGGGAGCAAAACCCGCTAAGGCGTGAATATCATTAAGAAAACTGCTAGAATCATTATATTCTTATCTTCATATATAACCGATTTATGAGCACATTTTTCACGAACTAACTCTAGAATAATTAAATTCTGGCCGCTCGTGCTTTGCTCTGCATTGGTGTTATTGATAACGCGGCTACCATTCAAGGTGTCGCGTTTTTTATTTTTAAGGTTTAATAGATGATTCAGATTACTTTACCTGATGGTTCAAAACGAGAGTTTGAACAAGCAATTACAGTAGGCGAAGTTGCGCAAGCAATTGCACCTAGTTTAGGGAAAGCCGCACTAGCAGGCAAAATTAGCACAGCAGGTAAAAGCACGTTAGTTGATACGAGTTATGTTATTAAGGAAGATACTGACCTTTCTATTATCACGGCCAAAGATCCAGAGGGATTAGATTTGATTCGTCACTCAACAGCGCATTTATTAGCCTATGCAGTTAAAAGTTTATTTCCTGATGCACAAGTGACTATCGGTCCTGTAATCGAGAATGGCTTTTACTATGATTTTTCATATAAGCGCCCATTTACGCCAGAAGATCTCGAAAAAATTGAGAAAAAAATGGCTGAATTAGCTAAGAAAGATGAGATAGTGACACGTGAGGAATGGTTGCGTGATGATGCTGTTGCATTTTTTAAATCACAAGGTGAAAACTACAAGGCGGAGATTATTGCCTCTATTCCAAGTAATGAGACAATTAGTTTATACCGAGAAGGTGATTTTATTGATTTGTGTCGTGGACCCCACGTGCCATCAACAGGAAAATTAAAAGTTTTCAAATTAATGAAGGTTGCTGGCGCTTATTGGAGAGGCGACTCAAAAAATGAAATGCTACAACGTATTTATGGTACGGCTTGGGCAAGCAAAGAAGAACAACAAGCTTATTTAACGATGTTAGAAGAGGCTGAGCGCCGTGATCACCGTAAATTAGGTAAAGAATTAGATTTGTTCCATTTCCAAGATGAAGCACCAGGATTAATTTTCTGGCATCCTAAAGGATGGAGAATTTGGCAACAAGTAGAACAATATATGCGCCAAGTTTATATTGATAATGGGTATCAAGAAGTTAAAGCTCCTCAGATTTTAGATTTAAGCTTGTGGAAAAAAACAGGTCACTGGGATAACTATAAAGAAAATATGTTTACGACAGAGTCAGAAAATCGTGAATATGGTTTAAAACCGATGAACTGTCCTGGACATGTGCAGATTTATAATGCAGGTCTACATTCTTATCGTGAATTACCTATCCGTTATGGTGAGTTTGGTCAATGTCACCGTAATGAGCCATCAGGTTCATTGCACGGAATGATGCGTGTGCGTGGTTTTACTCAGGACGATGGTCATATTTTCTGTACAGAAGATCAGTTGTTGAAAGAGTGTGCAGACTATACGGCTTTATTACAAAAAGTATACAAGGATTTTGGCTTTACGGATATTTTGTATAAAGTTGCTACTCGTCCAGAAAAACGCATTGGTGCTGATGAAATTTGGGATAAAGCTGAAGAGGCTTTAATGGAAAGCTTACGCCAATCTGGTTGTGAGTACGAAATTTCTCCGGGAGAGGGTGCCTTCTACGGTCCTAAGATTGAGTATACGCTTAAGGATGCGATTGGTCGTCATTGGCAATGTGGTACGATGCAAGTAGACTTTTCTATGCCTGTACGGTTAGGTGCAGAATATGTTGATGCTAATGATCAGCGTAAGAATCCAGTTATGCTTCACCGTGCTATTTTAGGTTCATTGGAACGTTTTATTGGTATGTTAATTGAGAACTATGCGGGTGCTATGCCACCATGGTTATCACCAGAGCAAGTGGCTATTTGTCCAATTTCGGAACAATTTAATGACTATGCGCAAAGTATTTCTGATCAACTAAAAGCCAAAGGCTTTAGAGTGATAGCGGATTTACGTAATGAAAAAATTACTCGTAAGATTCGTGAAAATAGTTTACAGAAGATCCCTTATATTTTAGTTGTAGGTGAAAAAGAGCGCGACGCTAATGCGGTAGCTGTACGTGCACGTGGAAACCTAGATTTAGGGGTTTTATCTGTTGAAGATTTTATTAAACGCTTAAGCAATGATGTCGCACAACGCATTGATGTAAAAGCATAATATATTTATTAATTTTTTAGGAGTTATAACATCGCAACCGAAAAGACACACCAAATTAATGGTGAAATTCGTAGTCCAGAAGTACGTTTAATTGGTATTGATGGTGAGCAATTGGGCGTTGTTTCTATTAAAGAAGCATTAGCTAAAGCAGATGAAGCAGATACTGACTTAGTTGAAATTGCTCCAAATGCAACACCACCGGTATGTCGTTTGATGGACTATGGCAAGTTCCGTTATCAAGAGCAAAAGCGCTTACAGGAAGCCAAATCTAAACAAAAAGTGGTTCAGGTTAAGGAGATTAAATTCCGTCCTGGTACTGACGAAGGAGACTATCAAGTTAAATTGCGTAGCTTGAAACGTTTTATTGAGGATGGTGACAAAGCCAAAGTAACTCTACGTTTCCGCGGTCGTGAGTTAGCACACCAAGAACTTGGTATGAAAGTATTGGAACGTGTTAAAGAAGATTTGGGCGATATGGTGAGTGTTGAAGCAATGCCTAAACTAGAAGGCCGTCAAATGGTCATGGTCGTTGCGCCTAAGAAAAAATAAAGATCACTAGGTAATAGGCTAAGAGTAGCTTATAATATTAAGCTTAGAACATCGGGTAGCAAATCTGCTACCCTATTGTTGTTTGTTCAAACAATAGCGTGGAGTTAAGAAATTCATGCAAGTATTATTTATAATCGACCCAATTGACACATTGAAAGCCTACAAAGATAGTACGGTGGCAATGATGTATGCATTAAGTGCAAAAGGTCACGAACTTTTCATTACAGAACAGAAAGATTTATATATTAATGGACAAGTTTTTGCTAAAACTCAAGCGATTCAAGTGATTGACGGTGCTAATTTAGAAGAGCACTCTTGGTGGCAAGCAGTTGGAAGTATCCAAGAGACTAATTTAGCTGATTTTGATGCTGTCATCATGCGTAAAGATCCTCCCTTTAACATGGAGTATGCTTATAGCTGTCATTTATTGTCCTATGCAGAAAAATTTGGTGCCAAGGTATTCAATACTGGTATTGCGATGCTCACACATCCTGAAAAATTGTCTATTACTGAGTTTAGTCAATTCACCTCTCCAACATTAGTGTCTAAAGATATGGCACGAATTAAGGCTTTTCATCAGCAACATGGTGATGTAGTCGTTAAACCATTAGACGGAATGGGAGGAATGGGCATTTTTCGTTTGGGCGCACAAGAACCAAATTTAAGTTCTATTTTGGAATTATTAACCAAAAATGGCACAGAAACGATTATGGCTCAGCGTTATATTCCTGAAATTGTTAAAGGGGATAAGCGTATTTTAGTTATTAATGGACAAGCGGTACCTTATTGCTTAGCACGTATTCCTTTGGCAGGTGAAACTCGTGGTAATTTAGCCGCAGGTGGACGTGGTGTAGCACAACCATTGAGTGAGAGAGATTGGGAAATTGCCAATAGTTTAGCGCCAATATTGCGTGAGCGTGGACTATTCTTAGTAGGACTTGATGTGATTGGTGATTATTTAACCGAAGTAAACGTCACTAGTCCAACTTGTTTTGTTGAGATTACGCAACAAACAGATTTTGATGTTGCCGCTTTCTTCGTTGAACAACTTGAACAGGTGTTGAGTAAATAATATGAAAACATTAATTGTGGTAATTGCTCATGTACCTTTAGCATCGGCGTTAAAAGAAGTGGCTCTTCATGTGTTTGCACAAGCTAAAGATATTCTTGTTTATGATGTAGCAGCAGATGAAGATCCAGAGCAATTACAACAAAAGCTCAATGCAAATATTCAAGAACAATTACCAATGTATCAACAAGTGATTATATTTAGTGATTTGATTGGTGCAACGCCTGCCAATACAGGATTTAAAATTGCCCAAGCCTTAAATCATCAACAAGTATCTAGTGAGTTTTTTGGTGGTACAAATGTTTGTATGTTGCTTAATGCAATTCGTTATAATGATTTACCGCTTCAAGAATTAAAAACAAAAATTCTTGAAGGTGGGCAAAAGGGCTTGCAATCAATAGATTGCTCCTGTAAATAATACAGATTTGGTGTTGGAGTAAACATGCCTTCAGTGGATATTGAAATTAGTAATAGATTAGGGTTGCATGCTCGAGCAGCCTCTAAATTAACACAATTAGCTTCTACGTTTAAAAGTGAAATCTTTATCTCTAAAGGATCACAACGCGTAAATGCCAAAAGCATAATGGGTGTTATGCTTTTGGCAGCAGGTAAAGGTATGACAGTCACTATGGATGCTGAGGGTGAAGATGCTGATGCGGCATTAGTTGCTTTAAAAGCGTTATTTGATAGTCGTTTTGGTGAGCCAGACTAAACAAAAAAGAGAGAATAAAGGGTATGGAGCAAAAAGAGACTGATAATGTCACTGCTGTCATGGCGTTACACGGTAAGGGAGTTGCCAAAGGTATTGCTATTGGACAGGCTGTGATAATGGGTGCTGCCTTATTAGAGGTGAGTCATCACTTAATTGCTCCCGAAGATATTGAAAGTGAGTGCGTACGCTTAGATAATGCACTACGAGCAGTGTTTAATGATCTAGAGTATATCAAGAATAATTTACCAGCAGATGCACCAATAGAGTTAGCACCCTTATTGACAGTACATAGTTTATTGGTTGCAGATCCTTTATTAGCTAGTGAGACCAAAAATCTTATTCGTCACCATCGCTATAATGCCGAATGGGCCATTACAACACAAGGGCAGGTCTTATCTAAACAATTTTCCCAAATGGAAGATGAGTATTTAAGAGAACGGGCGAGTGATGTTAATCAAGTCATTGAGCGTGTATTGTCTTTTTTATCGGGCGTCAAGAGTTTTGATTTAAAAAGTATTCAAACAGAACAAGTGACTGATTTACCCTTTATTGTGGTGGCTCATGATATTTCTCCTGCCGATATGCTTAATTTACGAGATAAGCATTTTGGCGCTTTTGTCACTGATGCTGGTGGGCCGACATCGCATACGGCTATTGTCGCGAGAAGTATGCATGTTCCTGCTGTAGTAGGGATGAAAAATGTACGATCGTTGGTCAAGGATAGAGACTTGATGATTGTAGACGGTGAAGCTGGTTTAGTGATTGTAAATCCATCACCACTTATTTTGAGTCAATATTGTCGCTTACAAAAGCAATACGAGACAGAAAGAGAGTTTTTATTGCTTCAAAAGGATGCTCCAGCTGTTACGGTTGATGGCGTACACATTGAATTAGAGGCGAATATTGAGCTTCCCGAAGAAGCTAAACTAGCCTTAGAAATGGGAGCAACGGGTATAGGTTTATATCGTAGTGAATTTTTATTCATGAATCGAGAGCAGTTGCCAAGCGAGGATGAACAATATGAAGCCTATTCTTCTGTGCTCAAAACAATGGGTAACAAGCCTGTGACGATTCGTACCTTGGATATTGGTTCAGATAAAAATTTAAATGATGAAGCAACTGTAGCTGTTAACCCTGCATTGGGCTTGCGAGCGGTAAGATATTGCTTAGCACATCCGGAAATGTTCTTAACCCAATTAAGAGCGTTATTAAGGGCGTCTGTGCATGGGCGATTGCGCATTTTGATTCCAATGATTTCACATATGCACGAAGTATTTGCTGTCAAGCAATATCTGGAGCAAGCACAAAATGAACTAATGGCAGAAGGGTATAGCATCAATGATAATATTGAACTAGGGGCGATGGTTGAGATTCCTGCTATTGCTATTGCTATAGAACCTTTCCTTAAAGAGTTAGACTTTGTTTCTATAGGTACTAATGATTTAATTCAATATACTTTGGCGGTTGATCGTGTTGATGATGAAGTGGTGAATTTGTATGACTCTGTTCATCCAGCGGTACTCAGACTTATTCATATGACGATTCAGGCAGGTGATAAAGCAGGGAAACATGTTGCGGTGTGTGGTGAGATGGCGGGAGATGTATTATATACTCGGTTATTGTTGGGTCTAGGGTTAAAGTCTTTTTCTATGCATCCTCAGCATATTCCGGACATTAAACAAATTGTGCGCCATGCCCATACTAATGTATTACGAACAAAAGTAGCCAAAACACTTAATCATGCTATTGCCATTGATTTAGATGAGGTTAATGCGAGCTAACAACTATAGAATAGCTTATGAAGATTCAATTATTACTCCTTTCTTTTGCGGTAAGTGGTATCAGTGCTTGTACAACGATTTTATATGAGAACACTGATATCCATTTTATGGAACAATGCTCAGTTAAAGAAGGTACATGTGATGGAGCCTTGCAACGAATGCAGGCAGAATGTGCTAAAAAAGGGAAAACCATTGATAGCCAAGTTAAAGGCAACAAGGCTATTGTCTTGTGTCGTCCTGATGTACCTAAAGATGTAAAACCAGAAGGTACACCAAAGGTGGATGCCAAAAAAGCAGATGTTATCCCGAGTGCTAAACAAGCAGTAAATCAGCAGGCAGAAGGTAAGTAATCATCAACAGAGTCCTAAACAATGCTCTGCTTCTTGATTCTTTAGATAGCCTTCGGTGACGATTCTAACTACCTCATCTGGGCAGTCCGTGAGCGAATAAAGATTTAAATCTTTAGGTGAAATATAGCCATGGCCTAGAAGATTTTTTTCAAAAAAAAGAATTAAATCTTGCCAGAACGCTTTACCCACAAAAACAATCGGTGCTTTATTTGCTTTGCCTGTTTGAATTAAGGTGAGAGCCTCAAAGAGTTCATCTAATGTTCCAAAGCCACCAGGCAAAATAATATATGCCCAACTGTTCATAAAGAAAGTCGTCTTACGAGGCATAAAATATTTGAAATCAATGCTATGTGATTGATAAGGATTGTTTGATGTCTCGAAAGGTAATTTGATATTTAAACCTACACTTGTGCCACCGGCTTCATAGCAGCCTCTATTTGCTGCTTCCATAATACCGGGACCACCACCAGAAATAATACTGAAACCAGCCTCAACAAGTTTCTTACTTATCTGAATTGTTTTAGAATAGTACTCAGAGTCGGGTTTTATACGTGCACTGCCAAAAATACTTACTGCTTTTGTCACTTCGGTTAAATGTGCTGCTGCGTTTGCTAATTCTTCTGATATTTCTTTAATTTGACCTTGGATTGTTGTTGCTCTTAAATTTGCCATGAAAAAAACCTTATTACTTGTAGATGGTTCTAGTTATTTATACCGTGCATTCCATGCCATGCCTAATCTCCGCAATAAGGCTGGGGAACCCACGGGTGCTATATTCGGTATGATTAATATGATGCGTAAAATTCATCAAGATTTTAGTCCAGATTATATGGCTTGCATTTTTGATGCCCCTGGAAAAACGTTTCGTGATGATTTATACCCTGATTATAAAGGTCATCGCCCACCAATGCCAGATGATTTACGTGCACAAATCGAACCTATTTATCAAACGATTACAGCGTTAGGTTGGACTATTATTGCACAACCAGGTGTTGAAGCGGATGATATTATTGCTACTTTAGCAGAAATTGCACGACAAAATGATGTCAACACAATTATTTCTACAGGTGATAAGGATTTAGCCCAATTGGTTAATGATCATATCAGTCTTATTAATACGATGAGTAATGAACGTCTTGATCGGGAAGGCGTTAAAACTAAGTTTGGGGTTTATCCTGAACAGATTATTGATTACTTGATGTTGATTGGTGATAAAGTGGACAACGTCCCGGGCGTGGATAAAGTGGGAGATAAAACAGCGGCTAAGTGGTTACAAGAATATTCAACACTAGAAAAGCTTATTGAGCATGCAGATGAACTCAAGGGTAAGGTAGGAGAAAATTTTCGTGCCGCTATTCCACAATTTGGATTGACTCGAGAATTAATTACGATCAAACAAGATTGTGATTTGACAGGTTTTTATCATCAGTTAGATGATTTATTGCCAAAACCTCAAGACAAGGATAAGTTGGTTGAGCTTTACAATCAATTTGGCTTTAAAACATTTTTAAGAGAGGTTAGTGGTGATGATAAAGCGATTCCAGAGCAGGATTCACGCAAGGTTGATGATTTGCCACCAGCACCAGCTACTATTCACTATGAAATGATTACGACAGAGCAGGCCTTACAAAAATGCTTGGAGACGATTACCCAAGCAGAAGTCGTAGCACTTGATACAGAAACCAATAGCCTAGATGGTATGAAAGCGCAGCTTGTTGGTTTATCCCTCTCGGTAGCCGTAGGTCAAGCCTGGTATATTCCTTTGGCACATAATAGTGCTGGTTTACTGGAAGAACAACTGGATAAGCAAAAAACGCTAGCCTTACTAAAACCTTGGTTAGAGTCTCCCAAGCTGATTAAAGTGATGCAAAATGCCAAATATGATGCCCATGTATTAGCAAATGAGGGGATCAGCTTACAGGGTGTTAAGCATGATACGATGTTGATGGCCTATGTATTGGTGTCTAATTCTAAAGTTAGTCTAGAGGCTTTATCTGAGCGATATTTAGGTCGAAAAGGATTAAGCTTTGAGGAAATTTGTGGTAAAGGTGCTCATGCAATAACCTTTGATCTAGTACCTTTAGATAAGGCGACTCAATATGCTTGCGAAGATGCTGATTTTACCTTTCAACTGGCTAGTGTATTAGAGAAAAAATTACAGCAAGAAAGAGGTTTTATTGATACCTATGCGTTAGAAATGCAAGTTTGGCCTGTTTTATTCCGTATGGAGCACAATGGTGTTAAATTAAATGAGCAAGAGCTTTTACAACAGTCAAATGAATTAGGTGATGTTTTGCATAAGTTAGAAGAAAAAGCCTATGAAATGGCGGGTGAGGCTTTTAATTTAAATTCTCCAAAACAATTAGGTGAAATTTTATTTGAACGCTTAAAACTTCCCGTGCTGAGTAAAACATCAAAAGGGGCACCATCAACAGATGAAGAAACCTTAACAAAATTGGCACAGGATTATCCCTTACCTGCCTTATTATTGGACTATAGGAGTTTGGCTAAACTTAAGTCCACTTATACAGATAAATTACCTAAAATGATTAATCCTAAAACAGGGCGTGTACATACGGATTATGCACAAGCCGCTGTAGTGACAGGACGCTTATCATCATCAGATCCTAATTTACAAAATATCCCGATTCGTACAGCAGAAGGACGCCGTGTTCGTAGAGCGTTTATTGCTGAGGACGGATATCATCTTATGTCAGCCGATTATTCTCAAATTGAGTTAAGAGTGATGGCACATATTTCCGGGGATAAGAATTTACAAACAGCCTTTGCTCAAGGACAGGATATTCATAGGGCAACAGCTGCGGAAGTTTTTGGCATAAGCGTTGATAATGTCACTGCTGAACAACGTCGCGCAGCTAAAGCCATTAACTTTGGTTTGATATATGGGATGGGAGCGTTTGGATTAGCGAGTAATTTAGGTATTACTAGAGAGGCAGCACAAAATTATATCCACTTATATTTCCAACGTTATCCTGGTGTTGCGGAGTATATGGAACAAACTCGAGAAAAAGCGAATAGACAAGGCTATGTAGAAACAGTATTTGGTAGACGCTTGTGGTTACCAGAAATACAAGGAGCCAAAGGCCCAAGAAAAGCAGCAGCCGAACGGGCAGCTATCAATGCACCGATGCAAGGAACAGCCGCCGACCTGATCAAAAAAGCAATGGTTGCTGTACAGCAATGGCTAGATACAGAACAACTACAAAGCCGCCTAATTATGCAAGTCCATGACGAATTAGTCCTCGAAGTGAAAAACGAAGAAGCAAACCAAGTCCGCCAAAAACTACCAATACTTATGGCTAGCGTAGCCCAATTAGCAGTCCCACTTCTCGCTGAAGTCGGTGAAGGAGAAAACTGGGAACAGGCACATTAAAGCGTTTTCGGTGATGCGAAGACGTAGGTGACGCATCACCAAAAATATAAAAAGAGGAATGGGGAGAGTTTTCGGTGATGCGAAGACGTAGGTGACGCATCACCAAAAATATAAAAAGAGGAATGGGGAGAGTTTTCGGTGATGCGAAGACGGAGGTGACGCATCACCAAAAATATAAAAAGAGGAATGGGGAGAGTTTTCGGTGATGCGAAGACGGAGGTGACGCATCACCAAAAATATAAAAAGAGGAATGGGGAGAGTTTTCGGTGATGCGAAGACGTAGGTGACGCATCACCAAAAATATAAAAAGAGGAATGGGGAGAGTTTTCGGTGATGCGAAGACGGAGGTGACGCATCACCAAAAATATAAAAAGAGGAATGGGGAGAGTTTTCGGTGATGCGAAGACGGAGGTGACGCATCACCAAAAATATATAGTTAATGGAGGAATGACATCAACTATATAGAGGGTGAAGGCGACGCATCACCAAAATTAAATAGAGAGAGTGAGTAGAGTTTTCGGTGATGCGAAGACGGAGGAAGCGCATAAAAAATCACTACCTCTTTAATCTGTCTCTTATATACTTGGAGGGATTAATTAAGGTAGTGATTTTTTTGTTAACACCAATTATTCATTAACGCATATTGAGATTTTGTAATGCACGGATACGACTCTCCATCGGAGGATGGGAGGCAAATAGTGCCATCATATTATTAACTTTTTCTGTAATACCGAAAGCTTGCATTCCTTTAGCAAGTTCGCCAGGCTCTAATCCTCCAAGTCTTGCTAACGCATTTTCCATTGGTTTGGTTGAACCTAATAATTGAGCAGAGCCAGCATCAGCACGATATTCACGCTGACGAGAGAACCATGCCACAATAATAGAGGCAAGAATACCAAAGACAATTTCACAGACCATTGAAGTGAGGTAGTAGCCAACGCCCACGCCATCACGATTATCATTTTTCATGATAGCACGATCAACAAAGACAGCAACGATACGAGCAAAGAATACGACAAAGGTATTTACTACTCCTTGAATTAAGGTCAGAGTGACCATATCACCGTTAGCAACGTGAGCAATTTCATGACCAAGTACAGCGGTTACTTCCTCTTCATTCATATTTTGTAGAAGTCCTGTTGAGACAGCCACTAAGGATTCATTTTTAAAAGCACCTGTTGCAAAGGCATTTGGTGCTCCTTCATAAATACCGACTTCAGGACGCCCAATACCCGCTCTATCCGCAAGTTGATGCACAGTATCCACAAGCCATGCCTCTGTTTGAGAAGCAGGGGCATTAGGATCAATAATTTGTACACCCATGCTCATTTTCGCCATTTGTTTACTCATAAATAGAGAAATAATGGATCCAGTAAACCCAACAATTGCAGCAAAGACCAATAATTGACTGTAGTTGATACCGTTTTCTGTTAGATAACGATTAGCCCCCGTAACAGTTAGTGTAATGTTTAACACCAGTAAAACGGCCATGTTGGTCATTAAGAATAAGAAAATACGCTTCATTTAGCTATCCTTTTGTAGGGTAAAACAATAGAGTGATTTCATTGATTTTAATATATAAGGGTACTTCGTATAATCACAATGCTAGAATTAAACGGATTTTGTTAAGTTTTGTTATAACTAATGCTTTATATTGATGGCAAAAGGTTTATAACTTGAAGATTTAGTGTGGTAAGAATCTTTGTAAATGATTGACGAAAAATAGGAAATGACTAAAATAGTAAGATTATTCAGATTTTAATAGTGTTATCAGTATGCAATCGCTTTGGATGTTGCTAGCATCTTTTTTCTTTGCAGGTATGGGTGCAGCAATAAAAGGTTCTCTTGAATATGGTGTTTCACTGCCAATTGTCATATTTTTCAGGGGGTTACCGTCAGTTATCTGTATTGCAATCTGGGCGATGTTGACCAAAAATACCTTAGCAACGCAATATCCTGTTGCTCACCTCAAGCGAAATGTGCTGGGTACTACATCGATGTGGTTTAGTTTTTACGCTTTGGGTCAATTACCTTTAGCAACAAGTACTAGCTTAGGTTATACCTCTTCATTATTTATTGGCTTATATGTGGTGTTTTTCTCATCACAATTTCATAAAGATTATCCTAAACTAATTGCTATTTTATTAGGTTTTTGGGGGATTGTATTAGTCTTGAAACCTAGTATTAGTGAAGGGCAATGGTTTGGTGCTGGTGCAGGGATGCTGGCAGGGTTGTTTTCTGCATTTGCCATGTTTCAGGTAAAATCCTTAGGGAAATTGGGTGAGCCAGTATGGCGCACTGTTTTTTATTTCTCTTGTATGGTTATTTTTTCTGGTCTCGTCATGATGGATTATCATGAGTTGTTTCAGTTATCGTGGCAGGCGTATGGTTTATTAGTATTAGCAGGTTTACTAGGGCAGTTTGGACAATTAGCTATGACAGAAGCGTATGGTCATGGATCGGCTGTGATTGCCGCTGTTTTACAATATTCTACTATTATTTTCTCAACTATTTTAGGTATGGTTTTTTGGAATAATGTTCCAGATATTATTGCTTGGGTGGGTATGGCTACGATTATTATTGCTGGTATTTTAGTAGTGGTTATTGACCAGAAATTGTGGTTGTCAGAACATATTTTTAAAAGAACTAGGAGTAAATGATGACATCAGTATTAATTTCAGCAGAAGAAATTTTACAAAAAGGGTTGAACGCTTTTCGTTTTATTGATGCAAGACATGATTTAGTCAATCATCAATTAGGAACAGAGCAGTATATTAAGGCACATATCCCTACGGCTATTTTTTTAAACCATGAAACAGACTTATGTGATGTTAAAACAGGTAAGAATGGTCGTCATCCATTACCTAAGCGAGAAGATTTTGCCAACGTACTAATGGCAAAAGGCATCCATATTGATGATGATATTGTCGTATATGATGCTGATAATATGATGTTTGCAGCACATGTATGGTGGATGTTGCGCTGGATGGGTTTTGCTAATGTATGGGTTCTGAACGGTGGATTTAAAGCATGGCAAGTGGTAGGTGGTGACGTGGAAGAGGGTATTGCTCCAGCCTTACCACCAGTTACTTGGACATTGAGAGAGAGTCTTGTAAAAACAGTCTCTGCCGATGAAGTATTGAAAAATATTCAATCACAACAATTTGTGCTATTGGACGCTAGAGCCCCTGAACGCTATCGTGGCGAGGTTGAGCCTATGGACCCTGTTGCTGGTCATATCCCTGGTGCCATTAACCATCCATTTGCCTTAAATGTGGAGGCTGATGGAAAAATGAAATCTCCGCAAGTACTAAGAGACGCTTTTTTACCCTATACTCAAAAAGGCTTGGTAATTAATCAATGTGGCTCTGGTGTGACAGCTTGCCACAATATCTTAGCAATGGAAGTGGCAGGTTTACATGATTATGCCTTATACCCTGGATCTTGGAGTGAGTGGGTTGCCGATTCTACAAGACCCGTAGCGACAGGTGAGTAATAGGATATTGACTGCTTAGTCTATGTCAATGTATGGGTTATTAGGAAATTTTTTGAAGAATAATTTTAGTTAAGGAATAGTTTTGTCGATTATAGATTTATTTACACAAGACAGTGTTGCTTTGTCTGAACGTGTTAGTCGTGGAATGCAAGCTTTTTATACTGAAAAAGATGATGTTGCTGAGTTTGATCAACGACAATTATTAGATAAATTATCGAGTCTTTCTATTCCTGAACAGCCATTGAGTCAAGATGATTATATGGATATGGTGGATGAAACAATTCTTCCTCAATGTTCACATCTAGCAAGCCCTACCTATCTTGGTCATATGACCAGTCCTTTACCTCATTTTATCCCTGAAATTGGACGTTTAATCCAAACGTTAAATCAAAATATGGTAAAGATGGAAACCAGTCGTGGTTTAACGTTGTTAGAGAGACAGTTATTAAAAATTATTCATCAGCAAGTGTATTCTTTTGAGGAATCATTTTATACACCTTATTTAAGAGACTTTAGTCAGACAGTTGGTATATTTACTAGCGGTGGGACAATGGCAAATATCACAGCCTTATGGGTGGCGGTAAAAAAAGCTCGTACTCATTCGCCGCAAGTCAAAAAATGGATGATTGTAGGCTCTGAGTTAATGCATTATTCTTTTGATAAAGCCGCTGCTTTGCTAGGAGTTGAATTAGTACGCTTACCAGTGGATGAACATAATCGCTTGAATCTTGAGAGTTTGAGACAACAGTGCAATGCTTGCCAGCAGAAAGATATTGGCGTGGCATGTATTGTGGCAATCGCTGGGACAACTGATTTTGGTAGTGTTGATGCGATTGATCAAATTGCTAGCTTGGCACAAGACCGTCATATTCATTTACATGTTGATGCTGCCTGGGGTGGGGCGTTTATGTTGAGTAAAGATAATCGTGCTTTACTTAATCATATTGAACAGGCAGATACCATTACCATTGATGGCCATAAACAAATGTTGATGCCAATTGGTACGGGAATGTTATTTTTTAAAAATCCTATTGATTCGCAAGTAATTCGGCATACAGCTCCTTATGCTGTACGAGAAACGTCTTTAGATCA
Organism: Pelistega sp. MC2; assembly: GCF_900099475.1. NCBI lineage: Bacteria > Pseudomonadati > Pseudomonadota > Betaproteobacteria > Burkholderiales > Alcaligenaceae > Pelistega > Pelistega sp. MC2. The sequence continues at coordinate 683,788 of NZ_LT628275.1, forward strand.
AGGACGGTTTACGATTGAGGGTACTAGACCGGCTAATATGCTTTATTTGCATGCCTGTTTACATTTAATTGGTAAACAAGGATACAACGAATTGTTTAATAAGGCGATGGAAAATATTCGTTGTATGGCACGGTTGATTGGTGACAATCCTGCCTTTGAACTACTATCCGCACCAACCATTAATATTCTAGGGTATCGTTATATTCCTGAACGTTATCGCGGAAAAACGTTAAGCCCACAAGATAATGTCGTTATCAATGACTTTAATCAGCGCTTGCAAAAAATACAGCGAGCAAATGGTAAGAGTTTTGTTTCACGTAGTAAACGAAAATTTGCCAACTATGATGAGCAAGAATTAGTTTTTCTAAGAGTAGTTATTTTGAGCCCGTTGGTTGCAGAGGAGCATATTCGTTTTGTATTACAGGATCAGTTTACTATTGCTCAGGAATTAGAGAAAACTATTGATTAGAAAATCTAATGTACCTATTTCATTTATTTGTTTTTGCTTTTTACCTTTATACGGTTTGGCGATTAATCATACCACTACCACTTTCACGTTATAGCCGAGCCTTTTTAGCATTTGTATTATTACTTATCACGCAGTACAGATGGTTTCAGCTGTGGTTTTTTGGGTCAATGTTTTCACCCGAACTACCTCACAATGTTGTGCTTATTTTAGGTGGCTTATTTGCGGGATTTAGCCTGTTAATTATGCTTACCTTGCTGAGTGATATTGTCTCGCTTATTGGACGTATTTTTAGTATACATAGCTTATATTGGTCGACACGTAAAAGGGTGGTTATTTTTTTAGCCACAATAGTATTAGCTATCATTGGGGTACAAGCCGCGATTCGCGTACCAGATGTGAAACGAGTAGAAATCCCGATTAAAAATCTTTCTCAAAAATTAGATGGATTAACTATTGTTCAATTGACTGATTTACATATTAGCCACTTATTCCGTGATGCTTGGTTAAATGAGGTTGTACAGAAAACGAATCAACTCAATCCTGACATAATTTTAATCACGGGTGATTTTATTGACGGAGAGGTTTCTGATAGATGGTCAGATATCCAAGCATACAAACAACTAAAAGCAAAATATGGTGTTTTTGGAATCATGGGTAATCATGAATATTACTATCATGGTGAGAAATGGTTTAAAGCATTAGGGGAACTTGGTATTGAGATGCTGGCGAATGAGCATCGGGTGATTTACCCACAAGGTGAACCGTTTGTTGTGGCAGGTTTGACTGATGAGGCAGCACTGCGGTTTAAATTACCCGGTCCAGCGATTGATAAAGCATTAGCTGATAGGCCCGATAATGCCATAACAGTGTTACTCGCCCATAGACCTCAAGAAGTGGCTGAACATATTGCCAAAGGAGTGAGTTTACAGCTCTCTGGGCATACACATGGTGGCATGATTATTGGTTTTCAACAATTGGTTAAATTTTTTAATGGTGGCTTTGTCTCTGGCTTATATAAAGTGGGTGAGGGGTGGTTATATCTTAGTAATGGTACCGGTTTATGGAATGGCTTTCCCATTCGTTTAGGCGTACCTTCGGAAATTACCCTCATAACATTACGGCATCAATAATGTTAGTGAGTAAATATTAAGAGGCTTGAATTAACGAATAATGAGTAACAAGGCAAAAAAGCAAAAAAGGCACGCCCTATATTGGGCGTGCCTTTAGTGTATAGCATGATTTGTCGATAACTTATTTAGTCATCAAACGGTGGTACCACTCGTGGAAATGTTGCATACCGTCTTCCATGGGTGACTGATAGGGCCCCACTTCATTTGTACCACGATTTAATAAAGCTAAACGACCGGCGTCCATGCGCTCAGCAATTTCATCATCCTCAATGGCTGTTTCCATATAAGCAGCACGTTGTGCTTCCACAAAATCACGCTCAAATGCAGCAATTTCTTCTGGATAATAAAATTCCACAACATTCATTGTCTTTTGAGGACTAACAGGATAAAGGGTTGAAAGCACTAATACATGAGGATATAACTCAATCATATGTGTTGGATAATAAGTTACCCATACAGCACCAAAGTCGGGAGTTTCACCTTGACGGAATTTTAATAACTCATTATGCCAGCGTTTGTATACATCAGAGCCGGGATTGGCCAAAGCCTGATGTACACCAACACGTTGAGCACTGAACCAGTCTGAGAATTCCCATGTTAGGTCAGAACAAGTGACAAATTGACCTAAACCAGGATGGAAAGGTTCAACATGATAGTCTTCCAAATAGACCTCAATAAAGGTTTTCCAGTTGTAATTGCACTCATGGATTTCAACATGATCTAACACATAGTCTGAAAAATCAAAATTGCTTTGCTTGAAAAGCGTTGCCATATCTTGTGCAGGATCACGAACCCCTTCAAATAAAAGGCCATGACAATCTTTTAGAGGGAATTTTTCAAGGCGTTTACAAGGTTTGCTTTCAAAATGTGGAGCTCCTAATAAATCTCCTGTATTGTCATAAGTCCAGCGATGAAGTGGACAGACAATATTGCCTCCTGTACTACTTAAATTACCGTGATTCGTTGAGGGATCGGTAACATTACCTGCCTGACCGCCAAGCATAATCGCCTGACGATGACAACAGACATTCGAGATGAGATCTACGCCTCCTTGATTGCGCACAAGCACTCGGCCTGCATTTTCTTGCGCTAACGTGCGCCAGTCACCAATTTCAGGAACTGATTTTTGGTTACCAACGTAAATAGAGGAATTTTTGAAGATTAATTCTTGTTCTAATGCAAAGATTTCTTCATCGAAGTAGGCGTTTACTGCAAGTTGAGTAGCGCCAGGTGTGACATGTAGTTTTTTACCGATGTCGGACATTTTAGAAGCCCCCCGCTTTTAAAAGTTAAAGAAGGCAACTCACCAAGGGTCATGAGTTGCAAGGTTGAAAAGGGATAATTATATAGTTAATTCAAGATCTTATTTTAATTTTTATAAAAAATAAAAAAATTAGTTTATCAGAAATTAATTTCTGATGTTGGCTCAAGTAGCCCTTTCGGCGTGCAGGTTTTTACCATGGACTTGAGAGGATAGCGTTCTTGGTGATTGGACTAAAAAACCTGCACGTCAAAATACATATGGAGATAGTTAATAATCTGGAATTAATTTATCAGAAATTAATTTATTATTTTAGATTATCTTGTGCCAATCCTATGTGAGATTGCGTAAAATAACTCTTTTATACTGAGAATCATAATTTGGAGTGTATGATGTCTAAGGCAAACAAGGCACCGACCAATTTTGAAGATGCACTGGCTGAATTAGAACAAATTGTTGAGGGAATGGAAAATAATACCCTGACGCTTGAGGAGTCATTAAAAGCTTACGAGAGAGGTGTGTTTTTAGCGAGAGTTTGTCAAGAAAAACTAGATGCAGCAAATCAACAAGTATTGGTTTTACAAAAAAATTTACTTCAACCATTGAATAATGATGGAGAGGACGAAGAGGATATAAAACAGGTAAATTCTACTGTTAATGTTGATGATAGTGATGAAGATGGCATAGATGATGTAGATACCCCACCTCTGTTTGCACCTCAAAAGCCTAAAAAAAGCAAGGTAAGTGCTCCTGTAGGGGGTGATCTTGGTAATCTTGATGACGATATCCCATTTTAATTATGAATAGTTCAACACTTAATTTTTCGTCATGGTTAAGCGAGACTGTATCATCAGTTGAGCAACATTTACAGCATTATATGCCTGCAGTTGATGTATTACCTGAAGTGTTGCATGAAGCGATGCGTTATGCCGTGTTGGGACCAGGTAAAAGAATTAGGGCTGCACTCGTATATGCCTCGGGTTTAGCGTGTATGAACTCAGCCATGCTTGAGGAACAGCAGAAGCAGAATTTATCATTTGCAGCTGCAGCTGTAGAACTGATACATGCGTATTCTTTGGTGCACGATGACTTGCCTTGTATGGATGATGATGATATGCGTCGAGGACGTCCAACCACCCATATTCAATATGGGGAAGCGATGGCTTTGTTAGCGGCAGATGCTTTACAACCACTGGCTTTCGACCAATTAGCACAAATGCATATCGATCCACTATCAATTGTTCAAGCAATTAGGGTATTATCTGAGGCGGCAGGTAGTCGTGGTATGGTCGGTGGTCAAGTGATTGATGTCGCAAATGTAGGTAATTTATTGGAATTGTCTCAATTGCAAAAAATGCATCAGATGAAGACTGGTGCTATGATTGAAGCAAGTGTTCGCTTAGGTGCTATTGCCGCTGGAGCGAATAATGATTTGACGGCGCAATTGAATCGTTATGCTGTAGCTATTGGCTTAGCATTTCAGGTAGTTGATGATATATTGGATGCAACAGCAGATACACAATCATTAGGTAAGACAGCAGGTAAAGATGCACAAAATAATAAACCTACCTATGTTTCCCTTATGGGATTAGAGGCTTCTAAAGCATTTGCTCATCAGTTATATAATGAGGCCTTGGTCGCTATTGATTCTTTGGGGTATCAAGCGCAGCGTTTAAGAGAATTAGCTGATTTTATTATCCGCAGAAATTATTAATGAGATTTTATGACGCAACTATTATCTAGTATTCATTCACCTAAAGATGTTCGTGCACTTTCACGTGCACAGCTGACAACCTTGTCTAACGAGTTGCGCGATTTTATTGTTCAATCGGTTGCGAAGACAGGAGGGCATCTTTCATCCAATTTAGGTACCGTAGAATTGACGGTTGCCTTACATTATATTTTTAATACGCCACACGATAGAATTATTTGGGATGTTGGGCATCAATCCTATCCGCACAAAATTCTGACGGGACGTAGAGAAAAAATGTCAACCTTGCGACAAGCGGGTGGTATTTCTGGGTTTCCTAAGCGTAGTGAATCGGATTATGATGCGTTTGGTACAGCACATTCTTCTACCTCTATTTCTGCTGCATTAGGTATGGCCGTAGTCTCACGAAATAGCAATACACCTAGACAACATATCGCCGTGATTGGTGATGGTGCAATGACAGCGGGTATGGCGTTTGAGGCACTTAATAATGCAGGTGTTACGCCAGGAGTTAATTTATTAGTCATTTTGAATGACAATGATATGTCTATTTCTCCTCCAGTAGGTGCATTAAATAAATATCTAACTAGATTAATGTCTGGTAGTATTGCTAAAGATGCTCATGACCTAGGTAAAGCCGTTCTTGAACAGTTGCCAAGTCCTTTGATGGATATTGCTCGCAAAGTCAAAGGTCATGCCAAAGGTATGCTAGGTCCCGCGACTTTATTTGAGGAATTAGGGTTTAATTATTCAGGTCCTATTGATGGACATGATTTAGATGCCTTAATTCCTACCTTAGAAAATCTTAAAAAATTGGGTGGCTTACAATTTTTGCATGTGATTACCAAAAAAGGGCAAGGATATAAACTCGCAGAAGCTGACCCAATTTTGTACCATGGACCAGGTAAGTTTGATCCTAGTTTAGGTATTCAAGCAAAAACAGGAGCAAGTAAACCAACGTTTACCCAAGTTTTTGGTGAGTGGATTTGTGATCAAGCAAATGCGGATCACCGTTTAATAGGCATCACACCTGCAATGCGTGAGGGAAGTGGCTTAGTTGAATTTGAAAAACGGTTTCCTGAGCGTTATTTTGATGTAGGAATTGCTGAGCAGCATGCCGTAACATTTGGAGCAGGGATTGCTTGTGAAGGATATAAGCCTGTCGTGGCGATTTATTCGACCTTTTTGCAACGTGGGTATGATCAACTTATCCATGATGTGGCTCTCCAAAACTTAGATGTGACGTTTGCTTTAGATAGAGCGGGGATTGTGGGTGCGGACGGTGCAACGCATGCAGGTAATTATGATATTGCTTTTTTAAGATGTATCCCTAATATGATAGTAGCCGTTCCTTCAAATGAAAATGAAAGTCGCTTATTATTAAGCACCTGTTATCAGTATGAGGGACCTGCTAGTGTACGCTATCCTCGAGGGTCTGGCATTGGTGAGGTAGTTAAGAAAACCCTAGATACTGTTGCTATTGGTAAAGGGGTGGTACGGCAAGAAGGCAACGAAATTGTCATTTTAGCATTTGGACCTCTCCTTTACCCAGCCATGGAGGCGGCTAAAGAATTAAGTGCTACTGTGGTTGATATGCGTTTTGTTAAGCCACTGGATACTGATTTAATCAAGCAATTAGCGCAGGCTCATCGTGCGTTTGTGACAATTGAAGAGGGCTGTATCATGGGGGGTGCAGGAAGTGCAGTCAGTGAGTATCTATACTCTCAAGGAATATGTAAACCAGTATTACAACTTGGCTTACCCGATATGTTTATTGATCATGGTGAACAACAAGCAATTTTATCGAGTCTTGGCTTAGATAAAACTGGAATCTTAAAGAGTATCCAAACTTGGAAACAAGGGTTATAAATTTAATTAATAGCATTGCTTAATATTTTAAATTTAAATTTTAAGTGAATTTAGCTTACAATCAAATAATCGAAATATTCATGAGTGCAGATATGGTAGTTTTTATCTGCACTGTTTTTTTTAAATAGGTAATAAATTAATGAGTGAGAATTTTAGCAATCTAGCCGTTATGCCAGATGTACAAAGCAGTTATGATCCTCGTCAGATTGCAATTCAGAGAGTTGGAATTCGAAAAGTAAAATCACCATTGTTAATAAAACAAGAGGCTGAGCAAGTGCAAGCCAGTGTTGGTGAGTGGACATTAACGGTGTATTTACCAGAGAGTGAGAAAGGCACGCATATGTCACGGTTTGTGTCTTTGCTAGCTAACTATCGACAAACTGCGATGGATGTCTCGGTATTTAAACAAATGGCTAATGAGATGTTAACTCTGCTAAATGCAGAAAAAGGGGATATTACAGTAACTTTCCCTTATTTCATTAATAAGAAAGCGCCTGTGTCAGGGGTAGAAAGCTTAATGGATTACCAAGTAACTTGGCAGGCTAATGCTTCCAAAGAGTCCATTGAGTTTGTTATGACAGTGGTCGTGCCTGTGATGAGTTTATGTCCATGCTCAAAAGCTATTTCAGCGTATGGAGCACATAATCAGCGCTCTCATATTACTGTAGAAGTGGTTAGCGAACAGATTTATTCTATGGATGATGTAATAAAGTTGATTGAAAAGCAGGCATCAAGCGAATTATGGGGGCTGTTAAAACGACCTGATGAAAAATATGTGACTGAATATTCTTATGATAATCCTAAGTTTGTGGAAGATTTGATTCGTGATGTTGCAGTGGCTATCAAAACACTTCCAGGCATACAGCGATACAAAATTGAAGCAGAAAACTTTGAATCTATTCATAATCATTCTGCCTATGCGGTTATTGAGGGATAGGCTACCAATATTAACAAAAAGGTTTGTTAATAAAAAAGACCTACACGAAAAGTGTAGGTCTTTTCATTTAATTTAATCAAAAAATTAATTTGATTAAATTATTTTAGAGACAGAATCCAAGTCGCTAATGTTTTAGCTTCGTCATCTGTTACTGGGTTTGGTGGCATAGGAACAGAGCCCCATTTACCGGTACTACCACCTTTAATACTAGCCACAAGCAAATCAATTGCTTTGTCATCAGAGGCATATTTAGCTGCAACATCTTTATATGAAGGACCAATAACTTTGGCTTCTACATTATGACAGGCCATACAGGCTTTAGCGTTTGCCAAAGCTTGCGCATCTTGTGCGTTAGCAGAAGACATAACTGTCATTAATACACCAGCTGTAAGTAAAGATTTAATGATTAAGCTCATATGATTAACCCTCCAAAATAAATAGGAAATTAAATACGTTTAACGATAATGGGGTCGTTAAGAGTAATCTACCATAACTTGATAAAGGATGAAATAAAAATGGGGTAAAGAATTGATAAATAGCAAAATTCTTGAGAAAAATACTCAAATATTAAGATATTGACGATAAAATAAGACAAAAAGAATCATTATGTCATTATTTATAAGTTAAACTTTAAAGTATTAATGCATTGAAGAGTAACTTGGGTGAGATAAAAATAGCTAAAAACAAACAATAACACTGTTAGGATTTCGATTTTTTATTTAAATATTTGATTTATTAGTAAAAAAAGAATAAAATTGATAGTTTCTTGCTCGACTAATAGTTTATTAATCTATTGGCGGGCTTTTTAATCCATAAGGAGTTAATATGCGTCACTACGAAGTAGTGTTTATTGTGCACCCTGATCAAAGTGAACAGGTTCCTGCCATGACAGAACGTTACCAGTCTATGGTAACAGCTAACGGTGGTAAAATCCATCGTTCAGAAGATTGGGGGCGTCGCCAATTGGCTTACCCAATTCAAAAACTAGTAAAAGCTCACTATGTTTGCTTAAACATTGAATGTGATCAAGCAACATTGGACGAATTAGAACATTCTTTCCGTTATAACGATGCTGTATTACGTCACTTAGTGATCAAAGCTAAAGCAGCTCAAACAGCACCATCAATCATGATGAAAGCTGTAGAACGTGAAGAGTCTCGCAAAGTGGCTGCTGAAGAAGCAGTTGTTGAGCAAGACGAAGAATAATTGAGAAGGATCAATTGAACCAGTTAAATTTACGTGCCAGAGTGATAGAGGTAAAACCCTTACGATTTACTCCGGCTGGAATACCGGTTCAAGAACTCTTACTTGAACACTGCGGAGAGTCTCTCGAAGCAGGGTACACGAGAAAGGTAGAGTTTACAGTATTAGCGGTAGCTATCGGAGAGATAGCACAGCAAGTACAACAAGTAGCTCTCGGGACAGAAATTACTATTCAAGGTTTTTTGTCATCTTCTCGTAAAAACTCAAGTAAACTTGTGCTTCATATTCAATCTGCACAGTTTGCTCGACAAGTACCAAGTAAAGTGTTGGTCTAAAAGTTTACAAGTTACGGGGAATATCCCCAAAAGTTTAAAGGCAAATACCATGGCTTTCATGAAAAAAGGCAAGGAAAAACGCAGCAAATTTACGCAGCAAAATCCATTGTTCAAACGTCGCAAATTCTGCCGCTTCTCAGCAGCAGGTGTTGAAGAAATTGATTACAAAGATGTAGACACATTACGTGACTTCATCACTGAGACTGGTAAAATTATTCCAGCTCGTTTAACAGGTACTAAAGCTAATTACCAACGTCAATTAGATACAGCAATTAAACGTGCTCGTTTCTTAGCTTTACTTCCATACACCGATAACCACAAATAAGGATTACTCAAATGCAAGTTATTCTATTAGAAAAAATCGGTAAGCTAGGTGATTTAGGTGAAATCGTTAAAGTTCGTAACGGTTTTGCACGTAACTATTTAATCCCTCAAAAGAAAGCTCGCCGTGCAACTGAACAAGCGATTGCTGACTTTGAAGCTCGTCGTGCTGAATTAGAAAAAGCACAAGCTGAGCGTTTAGCAGCGGCTAAAGCAATTGGTGATAAATTAAACGGTTATCGTTTAGTTCTTTCTCAAAAAGCTGGTGTTGATGGTCGTTTATTCGGCTCAGTAACATCTATGGACATTGCGGCTGCATTAGTTGCTGCTGGCTTCGAAGTGACTAAACAGCAAGTTCGTTTACCAGAAGGTGCGTTAAAAGCTGTTGGTGAATATCCTGTATCATTGCACTTACACGCAGACGTGGATGCAGATATCACTGTACAAGTTCAAGGTGAAATGGCTTAATTCAAAGCGAATCGCTTAGTTTCATTCGAACTACCCTCATAAGCTATGCATAGCTTATGAGGGTTTTCTTTTGGTTCAGTGTTGAACTGGTATGGAAAATAGGGCTGATACTATCAAAAAATTAAGCTAGGTCTATGTTCGGTAGTTTTCTATTAAGCGGTAAAAAATTTTATGAAAACCTCTTTATTTCTACACTAAACGGGTATTAAAAAACTTCTAGGATACAGGTTTTTTTATGTATAACTATTTTGTCATCAGTACAAAATAAAAATTTAAGAACTACATAGGTGTTTAGTAGTAAATTGAGATAAAATAAAAGATTACCCATAGAGATAATGATAGATAATAATAAAGATGTCAGACGATTCTATTTTTGATGCTCCTCCTAGCGATTCACGCCTTGATCTTAGCCAACTAAAGTTGCCTCCTCATTCTATTGAAGCGGAGCAGTCTGTATTAGGCGCCTTATTAATTGATAATAAGGGGTTTGATCAGATTAGTAGCTTTTTATCAGAGGATGATTTTTATCGTAGAACACACCGTATCATCTGGCGACATATTTATAATCTGGTTAGTTTAGATCGTGAAGCAGATGTATTGACGGTAGCAGAGTCTTTGCGTTTAGCGAATCAAGACAATGAGGTAGGAGGTGTTGCTTATCTCAATGAATTAGTGATGAATACTCCTTCAACTGCCAATATAGTGCGTTATGCTGAGATTGTGCGTGAAAGGGCTATGCTACGCTTATTAGCGAAAGCCGCTGATGAAATTAATGCGATGGCGTATCATTCAGATGGGAGACGAGCACGGCAGTTACTAGACGAAGCAGAATCTAAAATTTTCAAAATTGCCCAAGAAAATGGTGATGGTGCAACTGATTTTCATGCTATGCCAAATGTTTTGGTAGAAGTGTTAAATGATTTAGAAGAACTATCATCTCGTCAGGATGCTTCTGATGTGACTGGTATTAGTACAGGATTCAAAGACTTGGACTCTCGTACAGCCGGTATGCATAGTGGTCAGTTGATTATTGTGGCAGGACGACCAGCAATGGGTAAAACCTCGTTTGCCATGAATATTGTTGAGCATGTGGCTATTCATGAGAAAAAAGCTGTTGCTGTATTTAGTATGGAGATGGATGCGGTGCAATTAGGGCATCGTTTATTAGGCTCTGTAGGTAAAATTAATCAACAGCGTATGCGTACAGGTAAATTACTCCAAGAGGACTGGCCACGTGTAACGACTGCTGTCAAATTACTTGAAAAAGCTAAGATTTATATTGATGAGACATCAGCGTTGACACCTATTGATTTGCGCGCACGTGCTAGACGTTTGAAAAGCAAAGAAGGCGAATTAGGATTAATAGTTGTGGACTATCTACAATTAATGTCAGGCTCTGGTCGAAATGATAATCGTACGGCTGAGATTTCTGAAATCAGTCGCTCTTTAAAGCAATTAGCACGCGATTTAAAATGTCCAATTATTGCTTTATCACAGCTTAATCGTGGTCTAGAACAACGCACTAATAAGCGTCCCATTATGTCTGACTTGCGTGAATCTGGAGCGATTGAGCAGGATGCGGACGTTATTTTGTTTATCTATCGTGATGAAGTGTATAACCCTGAATCGCCAGATAAAGGTCTAGCTGAGATTATTATTGGTAAACAACGTGCGGGTCCAATAGGCACTGTTCGTCTAACATTTGCAGGCGAATATACTAAGTTCCTTAATTATGCAGGGGCAGGGGATTCTTTTGTTAGCGAGTAAGGCGCTGAAAATTTAGCCCATTAGCATTAATGATTAAAAAGCCTTGATGCTGAGGAGTGTGATCTATATCCCAATCACTTAGTACATAACGATACCTGATTTTTCCTGATTCTAGGTCTGTCGAATTAATTACATGAATAGCTTCTTTATGCGTATGTCCATGTATGACGTAATCAATATCGGGATTTGTACGGATAAGTTCTTCTAGACTGGTTGGATTAATATCATATTGTTGATGATAAAGCTTATCTTTTTGCCGATGCTTTTTTTTACTTTGGTTACGTAAATATTCAGCTATTTTATAGCGCCACTTTAAAGGTAGTCGTAAAAATAATTGTTGAAGTTTTTTCCAGCGGAAAAGGTGTCGCATCAACATATAGCCTTTATCATGCGTGCATAGTTCATCACCATGGCTCATGAATAGATGACCGGCATCTGAATGGACAATAATTTGTTCTGGTAGTATGTGTAAATTGAGTTGTTTCGCTAATTTTTTACCAACCAAAAAATCACGATTACCACGAATAAAATAAGTGGGAATTTGTTGAGCACATTCTGCTATGGCGTTGATACTATCACGTAACCATGGTTCATCAGAATAATCGGCTAGATCATCACCAAACCAAGCATTAAAGACATCTCCCAACAAAAACAGGACATCTGCTTCTTGGTTAGCTTTCTTTAAAAAGTCAAAAAAGGCTTGATTAGTCAAGGGAATGGATGGCCCCAAATGAATATCTGAGGCCACATATAAAGTACCTGACAAAGAAAGTGTAGGTAGTTTTTTCACAAATAGTTGAGTAGAAAATTATTCAACAATCGTTGCTTTTTCAATAATGACATCTTCTGTTGGTACATCTTGATGGAAGCCTTTATTGCCTGTACGTACACCTTCGATGGCATCAACTACATCAGTACCTTCTACTACCTTACCAAATACGGCATAACCCCAGCCTTGTGCATTAGGTGCAGTGTGGTTTAAAAAGTCGTTGTTATTTGTATTGATAAAGAACTGAGCACTAGCAGAGTGAGGGTCGCTAGTACGAGCCATAGCGATAGTGTATTTGTCGTTAGTTAAACCATTTTGAGCTTCATTTTTAATTGGTTCTTTCGTCTCTTTTTGTTTTAGACCTGGTAAAAATCCACCACCTTGAATCATAAAGCGTTTGATAACACGGTGGAAAATCACGCCGTCATAAAAACCATCTTTTACATAAGATAGAAAATTCGCAGTAGTTACAGGGGCTTTTTCTGCATTAAGTTCTAAAACGATAACGCCTTTGTTAGTTTCTAATTTAACGCGAGGAGCTGTCATAGTTATTGATTCCTTTTTTTGAGTTTGTGCTTGCGTAGTACTTATCGGCAGAACAAAAATACCTGCGATTAAGAGACTACTGATGCATTGTTTAAATAATTTCATTAGTTGCCACCAGTAATAATTTTTTGTGCTTGTTGAGCACGAATACTAGCACCTTTTATCCCTTGTCGAGCTGCTGTTTCAAAAGATTGTTTGGCAAGTGCCGTATAGATAAGTCCAATATTTTGATTTGCAATAGGATAATTGGGACGAATAGCGATAGCCATTTTGAGTGACTCTAGTGCTTCTTCCAAAGAGCCAATATTAATCTGAATCGCTGCCATATTATTCCATGGTTCGGCAAGTTCAGGGTATTTAGAAGTCATATCTCGGTAAATACTCATCGCTTTTTGAATATCACCCTTACCTGCGTAAGCACGAGCTTCTAAAAACAATAATTGTACATTGACCGTGGGTTGAGTGATATTCCCCTGAGGCTTTTTGAGTTTTGCAATTTCGATTAAAGCACTATCGAATTTACCCGCCGTTAGTAGACTATTAATCCTTGTAGTTGCTTGGTCGCTACTTTCAGGTAGACGAGTATCAACAGAAGGCTCTAATTTTTTTAAGAAATTGGCAACAGTCTCGGAGCCTCCTTCTGGTGGGGGCTCAAATCCTGTCACATAATTGTTATCAGCAGCACCAAATCCGGACTCTGATCCTGTTGCAGGAATAGAGTCTGGAACGCTTGGTAAATCAGTAATAGGAACAAATTGAGCCATTACTATTTGTTGGCTAACTAATAAGGCGAATACCGATAAAGTTAATCGTTTCACAAATACTCCAATTCATTCAATCTTCCGCATAAAGCATATATAATTGCTTGCGGATTGTTATACTTAATTTTTATTATTTTATCCTTAGTTTTTATGCGATATGGTAAAAGTATCCGTTTCCATGAGGAAATCTTTTACCAAATACAAAAAAACGCTCTGTTGAGAACTCATTATGCTGATTTACAACTCATTATCACGACAAAAAGATCCCTTAAAAACAGTAGAAGAAAAGAAAGTTCGTATGTATGTGTGCGGAATGACGGTATATGATTTTTGCCACCTTGGTCATGCCCGTATGTTAGTGAGTTTTGATGTGGTACAAAGATGGCTGCAAGTGAAAGGCTATGAAGTCACTTACGTGCGTAATATTACAGATATTGATGACAAAATTATTAAAAAGGCCGTTGCTACAAATAAACCTATACAAGAGGTGACGGCTTTTTATACTGATGCTATGCATGCGGATGAAAAAGCATTGCAAGTAGAATCACCGACACATGAACCAAGAGCAACTCAGCATGTGCCTGGTATGTTACAAATTATCCAAGATCTTGAAGCAAAAGGTCTGGCGTACCAAGGTGAAGACGGAGACGTAAATTATGCGGTACGTTTATTCCCAGGCTATGGAAAATTATCAGGACGTTCATTGGATGATTTAAGGGCAGGTGAACGCATTGCCATTTCTGATAGTAAGCGGGACCCTTTAGATTTTGTTCTGTGGAAATCAGCGAAAGTAGATGAACCTGCAGATACAAAATGGGAGTCTCCTTATGGTTGGGGAAGACCTGGTTGGCATATTGAATGTTCAGCGATGAGTAAAGCACTATTGGGATTACCACTTGATATTCATGGGGGAGGTCCTGATTTGAAATTTCCTCATCATGAGAATGAAATAGCGCAAACTGAAGGTGCCTATGGTGGGGAATTAGCCAATATTTGGATGCATTGCGGACCATTAATGGTAGATAATGACAAAATGTCTAAATCGTTAGGTAATTTTCGCACTATTCGGGAAACAATTGGTAGTGAAACAGCAAGTAAAGATTTAGCTACATATGACGTCAATGTTAGAGAAGCTGAAATGTTGAGATTCTTTATCGTTCGTAATCATTATCGAAGTGCACAAAACTTTACCCCCGATAATTTATTTGATGCGCAAGCAGCTATCGATAGACTTTACCAAACGTTGCATAATGTTGGTTATGATGAGGTAGAGGTTGATTGGACAAGTTGCTATGCGGCAGAATTTTCAGAGGCTATGGATGATGACTTTAATTCATCATTAGCTGTATCGGTATTGTTTGAACTTAATACAGCAGCCAATAGAGAAAAATCAAAAAAATTAGCTAGCCAGCTACGTGCACTAGGAGGGGTATTAGGATTATTACAACAAAATCCTGCTACTTACTTGCAGTCACCTACGCGTTATACCCGTCATCAAACCAGCGATGCTAGTGCGATAAGTGAAGAACAAATTAATGCCTTGATTGAGGAGCGTAAACAAGCGAAACAATCAAAAGATTTTGCTAAAGCTGATCATATTCGTCAGCAATTGAAAGAGGTGGGCGTAGAGCTTGAGGATAAACCGGGCGGTTTAACTCAGTGGCGCAGGCTCTAGAATAATTATGAATAATAGTCTTATTACGATTAGTCCAAAGCCTGAATTTTGGGACGAAGCGGTGGAGTATTTACTCGCTAAGGATAGGATTTTGCGAAAAATTATTCCATTACATCAGAATGATTGGTTGGCATCTAAACAAACAGCTTTTGTTTCTTTGGCACGAGCGTTGATTTCACAACAAATGAAACCAGATAACGCTCAGAAACTTTGGAAAGCTTTGCTTAGCTTGTGCCAAGGAACTGTTACGCCAGCCATTATTCAGACATTAACGATTGAACAATTAAAGCAGGTAGGTATCACTAAACGCAAGAGTGAGTGCCTCTTAGATATGTCGACACATTTCTTGGATAAATCAGTAAATCCTCAGGCATGGTTTAGAGCGAGTGATGAACAAATTGTCAAAGAAATTACGGCTATTCGTGGAATTGGTGAGTGGACAGCACATATGTTTTTAATTTTTCATTTGCAGCGTCCAAACGTATTACCGATTGACGATCCCCGTTTAATACAGGCTATATCACAGCATTATTTTAGTGGTGAACCAGTCTCTCGCTCTGAAATCAGAGAGTTAGCACGAACTTGGCAGCCTTGGAGTACAGTAGCAACATGGTATTTATGGTGTAGTCTACAGTCTAATCAGGTATAATAACTCGTCTAAATAAAAGTCGCTTTTAAATGTAAGGTGCATAACCCATATGAAAAATACATTTCTAGAATTTGAAAAGTCCATCGAAGAATTAGAACAAAAAATAGAACAATTGCGTAATGTGTCTTCTGACTCAGCTGTAGATATTTCAGAGGAGATTAGTCGCCTTCAGCAAAAAAGCCAAGCACAAACAAAAACCATTTATGAAAAATTAACACCTTGGCAAACAGCTTTGGTTGCTCGTCATCCACAGCGTCCTTATACCATGGATTATGTAAAAGAAATTTTTACTGACTTTCACGAGTTACATGGTGATCGTATGTATGCTGATGACTTATCTATTATTGGTGGGTTAGCACGTTTTAATGGTGAAGCATGTATGGTTATTGGTCACCAAAAAGGACGTGATACTAAGGAGCGTGCAAAGCGTAATTTTGGTATGCCTAAGCCAGAAGGTTATCGTAAAGCCTTACGCTTAATGCGTTTAGCTGAAAAATTTGGGTTGCCAGTATTTACGTTTGTCGATACACCGGGTGCTTATCCAGGTATTGGTGCGGAGGAACGAGGTCAATCAGAAGCCATTGGTCATAATCTTTATGCAATGGCAGAGCTTAAAGTACCTATTATTGCGACTATTATTGGTGAAGGTGGTTCTGGTGGTGCTTTAGCGATTGCAGTAGGGGATGTCGTGCAAATGTTGCAATACTCTACTTATGCAGTGATTTCTCCAGAAGGGTGTGCGTCAATTTTATGGCGAAGTGCTGAAAAAGCCCCAATTGCGGCAGAAGCGTTAGCAATTACTGCGCCACGGTTATTAGAGCTAGGTCTTATTGATAAGGTTGTTACAGAGCCTATTGGTGGTGCTCATCGTGATGCTATCACAATGAGTAAGTCGTTAAAACGAGCTCTTAGTGAAGCTGTTCGCCAGTTAGAAGGTCTTTCTACTCAAGAATTAATCGATCGTCGTTTAGAACGCCTAATGGCTTATGGTCGAATCGTTGAAAAAGATTAATACATTTTGGTCAAATGATAAAGCCAGCCGTTTGTATAAACCGCTGGCTGAATTATTTGCTACTTTGCGCCATCAATCTCTGGTAATAGGATTTAGTGGTGGTGCTGATTCAGCCATGCTAACTGTATGTGCTAGTCAATTAGCGAAGGATTATGATATTCGTTTATATGCCTTGCATATCCATCATGGATTAATGAGTAATGCAGATAAATGGGTAGAGCAGTGTCAGCAGCTCTGTGAACATTTAGCTATCCCATTTAGTGTTAGTTATGTCACAGTTGATAAAAAAAGTGGTTTAGGTATTGAAGGTGCGGCACGTGAAGCACGTTATCAAGCGTTTGCTGACTATGCAAAAGCACATCAGATAAGCCATTTTTTATTGGCACATCATCTGGATGATCAGGCTGAGACTTTATTACTACGCTTATTGCGGGGCAGTGGTATTAAGGGTATGCGAGGTATGTCATCTATATCTAAAAAAGATGGTTTGGTATTTCATCGTCCTTGGTTGGGGTGTGAGCGTCAGCTAATTTTAGATTTAGCAGAAGAGTTTGCGGCACAGACGGGGTGGCAAGCGGTACAAGATGAAAGTAATTATGATACGCAGTATAAACGAGGTGCTTTACGGGTAACATTAAGCCCGGCGTTAAATCAATATTGGCCGAGTTGGAAACAAAACTTAGCACGTCATGCACGCTTAATGGATGAAGCACAAGCTATTATGGATGATATGGCAGTGCTAGATTTCCAACATTTATCCGTGAGTGAAGATCAACACAGTTTTTGTTTAAAAGCTTGGCGTGAATTGCCACCTTATCGGCAGAGCAATGTATTGCGTTATTGGTTGGCATTGCTTGGTTTACAAATGCCAACGGATAAACGCTTACAGCAATGGTTAAAGCAATTAAGAGAAGTACATCAGTTAGGCTATGATCGTGAGGTGAAATTGGAGCATGAACAATGGATTATTTATGTACGAAAAGGGAAAGTAATACTGAGTGATAATAAGAAAATTGCACAATAGACTACAACAATTCTTTATTTAAATTTCATCAAGAGATTATTTATATGCAAAATTTACCTAATTGTCCAGTATGCCAAAGCGAAAATACCTATCACGACACCATACAATTTATCTGTCCTGATTGCGGACATGAATGGTCTGAACAGGCTAATGATGATCTCGCAGATGAGCAAATAGTGGTCAAAGATAGCAATGGTAATTTATTGGTTAATGGTGATTCAGTGATTTTAATTAAAGACCTTAAACTCAAGGGTTCATCTGAAATACTTAAGAAAGGTACAAAATATAAAAATATCCGGTTGGTAACTGGTGATCACAATGTGGAATGCGGTAAATTACAACTTAAATCAGAATTTCTAAAAAAAGCGACGTCTTAAATAATAACTACTGATTACTGTTGCAAAGATGGTGCTGTATTATTATTTATCACTACGGAATCCGTTCCAAATGGTAAATAATATCTAAACGAGTCCATCAGCGATTTATTTCTTTTGTCCCTTGTTCATAATCATCATCCCTGTAATGGCGAGTGGTACACCAATGATTAAAGATGAATGTAAAGGTTCACCTAGCCATAAAGCAGAAATTAAAATACCAAAGACAGGAACGAGGGCAATATAAGCGGCGGCATTACCAGCACCTAAGGTTTTTACCCCATTAAAAAACCAAGAAAATGCTAGCGTAGTTGCCCCTAATGCCATACCGATAGCAGAAAAGTGTGCAACAAAAGGTGCATGGATAGCGCGTTGCCAACCCTCAGCGCCATCGACAAAAATACTAGTTATAAATAATAAAATAGCTCCTACACAAGTACCTACTGTTGTTGCTGTTAAGGCAGGAATACCTCCAATCACAGCCCTGCCAATGAGTGTATAGCTGACCCAACTAAGGACGCAACCTAATAATAAATATTCGCCTAAGCCAACATTACCAGACAGAAATTTTAAAGGGTTGCCTTGCGAGATGGCATAGAGAGAGCCAAAAATCGCTAATCCTATACCGAGAAGAATTTGCAGATTAAGCTTTTCTTTAAAAAGCCATGCAGCTAATAGCAACGTAAATGCAGGATTAAGTGCGATGACTGCTGAGGCTTTCCCTGCGGGAAGCCACTGTAGGGCAGTCATAAAAAACAAGGAATAGGCAAAGATGCCCGTAGCACCTGTGCCTATTAATCCTAACCACTGTTTAGCTGTTAAATCTCTGATAGATTTAAAACGATCAACGCTGTATAGCCAAATTAACAATGAAAGACTGGCAATAATAAATCTATATGTAGAGCCAGTGATAGGAGGCATATGCTGAGCAACAACTCGTCCCCATGCCCATGACGTCCCCCATAAAATTGCCATACCAATTAAACGTAAATGAATGCCGATATGAGAAGAGGATTGTTGTGTCATGGTAGAAACTACGCAAAAAAGTCTAACTATTATTAATAAACTGATAGGTATTCTATTATAAGAGTGTCTCTTTATGAATTGAACATTTCAAAATAAATCGTTAAAAAGAAAAAAGTCATGAGCTATTTAACGTCGCTCAATATATTGGATTTTTAGTGAGATAAGAATGGCTTGCGTTATTGACTAAAAAGAAAAAATTAAGTGTAAAAGGTGGTAGTGAAAGTACTATGTATTTTTTACAACAATTAAATTAATTTATTTTAAGTTTAAATTTAAGAATCGCTTGGATAAAAGCTATTAGCTTATATTTTTACTCAATTTGTAATTTTCTTGTCATGATGAATCGCTAGAATAATCTGGTTTTACTAGAGAAGCATCAATGAGAAAAAGTTACTTAATCTTATTGCCAACGTTTGTTTTTTTGGCACTGTTTACCTATTTCCCGCTATTTCGATCCCTAAGAGATAGCTTTTATGATTTCCGCTATACAACGGATCAATCAAAACCATTTGTTGGCTTAAAAAATTTTGAGCGTTTATTTGCAGATGATATTTTCTGGCAAGCGTTACTTAACAATATTGTTTATATCTTATTGACGGTTATTCCAAGTGTCGTCTTAGCTTTATTGCTGGCTGTCGCCTTAAATGAGAATAAACGTATTAATCGTTTTCTGCGCTCAATATTTTTTATGCCAACCTTACTACCTTTAGTGAGTGCTGCTACAGTCTGGATTTTTATCTTTACGCCTAATTTAGGGTTATTAGATTATTACTTGTCAAAAATTTTTGGCAATATGAACAATAATTTTTTGGGTTTTAGTGATACGGCAATATATGCGCTAGCGTTTGTGGGTGTCTGGAAGTTCGCAGGTTACTATATGCTGTTTTTCTTAGCAGGGTTACAAACTATTCCTGATTATGTGAGAGAAGCGGCTGTTATGGAAGGGGCAAACAAGTACCAAATCTTTTTTAAAGTTACCTTACCTTTATTAAGACCGACGATTAATTTTGTTTTGATTACCGCCATTATCTATGGTGTCACACAAATTGATCATGTAGTCGTTATGACTAATGGTGGTCCTAATCATTCTACCTCCGTTCTTTTACACTATATTCAGGATTTGGCACTTAATTCACATGACTTAGGTAAAGCATCGGCAGCAACATTTGTATCGCTCATTGCACTGTTTATTTTCTCAGTTATTAATCTTAGAGTGCTAGAAAAGGGGACACACTATGAATACTAGAAAAGGAACAGGGGTTACCTTAAGTCTATTATTACTTGTAGCGGCATTATTGTGGTGTACTCCTTTAATTTGGATGTTTTCAGCGTCTGTTAGTGCCACAACGTTTGGGCCTGAAATGGCATCATTAGTACCCAGTTTTCCGTTAAGTTTTCAACACTTTATAGATGCATGGGAAAGTACAGATTGGATTAATCTCTATAAAAATACCATTATTTTTGCATTTGGTACTTTCTTTGTACAAATGCTAACCATTACCACAGCAGGGTATGTATTCGCCTACCATCAATTTAAAGGCAAGACTTTTCTGTTTTATTTGCTGTTGTTGCAATTAATGATTGTGCCCGTGGTATTGATGATACCTAACATGATGACCTTAAGTGATTTTGGTTTACTGAATTCGTTATTAGGAACTATGTTGCCTTATTTTGCTTCAGCATTTGGCGTGTTCTTAATGCGACAAGCCTTTTTATCTATCCCAAAAGAATTAGAAGATGCTGCCATCATGGAAGGATGTGCATGGTATCAGACGCTTTATCACGTGTTAATTCCCATGGTTAAGCCGACCTTATTGTCGTTTGCGACATTTAGTATTACTTACCATTGGAATGAGTATTTATGGCCCTTAATGACATTAAGTGATCCAAGCAAGCAGGTACTTACTGTTGGTCTTGTGTCATTTGCAGCCGGGGCAGAGTCAGGAGGACAGTGGGGAGTTATTAGTGCAGGAACCATTATGATTTGTTTGCCACTTCTCATTATGTTTATTTTCTTTCAAAAACATTTCCTTAAAAGTTTTGGCTTTTCAGGTATTAAATAGTTTAAGGTTAAATAATTATGTTATTAGCTCATATTTCTGATTTACATTTTCGTCCACAAGGGCAAAAATTATATGACTTTATTGATGTAAATCAAAAAAATGCCAATGTGATTGCCCATCTGAATGCATTAGAAGAACAACCAGATGCTATTGTGATTACAGGTGATATTGTCAATTGTGGAATGCAAGAAGAATATATCGTAGCAAAACGCATTTTAGGTTTTTTGAATGCGCCAGTTTATATTGTGCCAGGTAATCATGATCATAAAGAATACTTTTTAGAGGCGTTTAAAGACATTTGTCCTCTTTTAGGTGATGACCCTAGCAAAATGCACTACTCTGTGGATTTCCCACAGGCGAGACTTTATTTCATTGACAGCGTTGTGCCTGGCGCATCATATGGTGAGTTGAGCGCAGAAACCTTGCAATGGTTAGACCAAGAATTGGCAAAAAATGAGAAAGAGAGCTATGTTTTTCTTCATCATCCTCCGATTGCCTTCGGTAATATTCAAATGGATGAGATAGGCTGTCGTAATGGCGCTGAGCTTCTTAAACTTGTTGATAAATACACGCATTTCACACGAATTTTTTGTGGACATGTGCATCGTGTCATGTTTGCGCAATACAAGCAAGCGATTATTGCCTCAGTATCAGGGACTACTCATCAGGTTCCTTATAGTTATACCGATAAAACTGATAGATATTCAGAAGAAGCTGGACCTATATTAATGCATCGTCATATGGATAATGTAGGCTTGGTTTCTTATTGTGTGCATTTACAGACCAAATCACCTTCTTATTTATATAACCCACAAATTAGTTGTTTTAAATAAGGTTGGGATATGTCGAGAGTAGATTTAGTCAATATACAAAAAAATTTTGGTAGTACAAAAGTTCTGGAACGAGTTGATTTATCCATCGAAAAGGGTGAGTTTTTAGTCCTCGTTGGTCCTTCTGGTTGTGGAAAAAGTACCTTATTAAGAATCTTATCTGGGCTAGAAGAGCCTAGTGAGGGAGATATTCTGTTAAATGGCGAACGTATTAATCATGTCCCTGCGGGTAAAAGAAATTTTGCCTTAATTTTTCAGAATTATGCTTTATTTCCACATATGAGCGTAGAGCAAAATATTCTATTTGGCATGAAAATTCGAGGGGAAGATAAAAGCCAGTTTGCGAGTAGATTAGCAGAGGTAGCAAATTTATTGCAACTTAATGCCTTACTTAAACGTAAACCCAAAGAACTGTCAGGGGGGCAACGTCAACGTGTGGCGATGGCGAGAGCCATTATTAGAAATCCATCTTTATTTTTAATGGATGAGCCATTATCGAATTTGGATGCCAAATTACGAGTTGAAGTCCGTGATGGTGTGATGGATTTGCACAGGAAATTAAGAACAACGACAATTTATGTTACCCACGATCAAGTCGAGGCAATGACAATGGCAGATCGTATCGTAGTACTTAATCAAGGTAAGCTTCAACAAATTGGGACTCCTGCCCAACTTTATCAGCATCCTGATAATCTTTTTGTGGCAACGTTTATTGGCAATCCAACAATGAATATTATTGATGTACCTGTTGATGGTCAGCAGTATGTGCTTCTTGAAGAACAAAAAATAGCACTACCATGCCGTGATTATGATGAACATAATGTCTTGTTGGGAATTAGACCTGAGCATTTATATATCAGTAACACAAGCTTATCAGAACAGGCCTTAAGTCTCTCCGGTAGGTTAATTCAGAAAGAGCTTTATGGCTCTGATTATTTATTAAAAGTACAAACCGATTATGGTGTTCTTCAATGCCGAATCCCTAATCTGGGGAATATTCCCAACATGAATACTGAAATCGTTCTGTATTTTGAACCAAGCTATTTACATTTTTTCTCACCAAAAACACAACAGAATCTTTCTAAGGAGTAATCAAGTGTTTAACATTAAGACTGTTTTAGGCATTAGCTTAGCGGCCGCATCTTTTAATGCATTTGCTGAAAAGCAAACCATTGATTTTATGTTTCCTTCTCCAGTTGAGGGTAAATTTACACAAGAGATGACAAAAGTGATTAAACATTTTAATGAGTCTCAACAAGACGTGGAAGTAAGAGGAATTTTTACAGGTGATTATGATACAACTAAAATGAAAGCTGAGGCGGCAGTGCGTGCTGGTCAGGCTCCTGCGTTAGTTATCATGTCAGCTAACTATACTGTTGATTTAGCTATTAACGATATGATTTCTCCTATGGATGAACTGTTTAAATATAGCGAAGATAAAGTATCAGCTAATGATTTTCTAGAGAAAAATTTCTGGCAACCAATGCATAAAAATGCTCAATATAATGGTGTGACTTATGCGATTCCATTCCATAACTCAACGCCAATTATGTATTACAACAAAAAATTATTCCAAGAAGCTGGCATTAAGGAGGCACCGAAAACATGGGCAGAGTTAGTAGATGCCGCTAAAAAATTAACAAATACAGAAAAAGGTCAGTGGGGTATCATGATGCCATCTACTAATAATGACTATGGTGGTTGGATTTTATCGGCATTAGTGCATGCAAATGGTGGTCAATTTAATAACCCTGACTATGCTGGAGAGGTTTACTATAATTCGCCTACAGCAAAAGGTGCTTTACAATTTTATAAAGACTTAGTGTTTAAACATAAAGTAATGCCTTCAGGTGTTTTAAACTCAAAACAAATCACAGCTGGCTTCTTATCAAATAAAGTGGGTATTGTATTATTAAGTACAGGCTCTCTAGGATTCATGAAAGAAAATGCTAAAGATGTTGATTTTGATGTAGCATTCTTACCTAAAAAAGTACGTAATGCAGTGATTATCGGTGGTGCAAGTCTTGTTACTTTTAAAGGCATTAGTGAAGAACAGAAAAAAGCGGCTTATAAGTTTTTAACCTATCTTGTTAGCCCAGAAGTGAATGGTAGCTGGAGCCGTTTCTCTGGATATTTCTCACCTCGTAAGGCATCATATGATACACCAGAAATGAAAGAATATATTGCTAGCTATCCACCTGCAAAAACAGCATTAGATCAATTGCAATATGCTCATCCATGGTATGCGATGTATGAAACAGTACCTGTTCGTCAAGCAATGGAAAATGCCTTAGCTCAAGTTGTATCTGATGAGAAAAAATCAGTTGAAGATGCGGCTAATGAAGCTCAGAAAAAAGCAGATGAGCTGATGAAACCTTATCAAGACAAAACTGCTTTAAGTGTGGAGTAATTTTTCTTGTTGTGTTTAGGCGTATTATCTTTCAGGATGAAAGATAATACGTCAAAAAACTAAAGAGGTAGGATTTTATTTAGGCGTGCAATCTTTCAGGATGAAAGATTGTACGTCAAAAAACTAAAGGGGTAGAAGCAGTTGCTATCAATAGAAATCCATTATGAGGTATTCATAATGGATTTTGATTTTGTAGGATTTTATTTAGGCGTGCAATCTTTCAGGATGAAAGATTGTACGTCAAAAAACTAAAGGGGTAGAAGCAGTTGCTATCAATAGAAATCCATTATGAGGTATTCATAATGGATTTTGATTTTGTAGGATTTTATTTAGGCGTGCAATCTTTCAGGATGAAAGATAATACGTCAAAAAACTAAAGAGGTAGGATTTTATTTAGGCGTGCAATCTTTCAGGATGAAAGATTGTACGTCAAAAAACTAAAGAGGTAGAAGCAGTTGCTATCAATAGAAATCCATTATGAGGTATTCATAATGGATTTTGATTTTGTAGGATTTTATTTAGGCGGTAAGCGTCCGGTGAACTCCGATTGACTTCCGTTTTTAAATGTTCAATGCCCCGATTTTGTCGGGGCATTGTGTTAATTCTTGGTGTCGTTTGGCGCTTGCCAACGATGAGGCAGAAGCTCAGTAATGTCCTTCGCTTTCTGTGTCGGCAATCGTTCCAACACATCCTTAAGGTAAGCATAAGGGTCATGGCCATTGAGCTTAGCCGATTGAATTAACGACATCACCGCAGCCGCACGTCGACCCGCTTTCTCTGAACCTACAAAGAGCCAATTCTTGCGACCAATCGCGAGTGGACGTATCAAATTCTCTACCGCATTATTATCCATCGGCAGTTGAGCGTCTTCCAAGAGGCGCGTCAAGGCAAGCCAATTGTTCAGGCTGTAACGAATGGCTTTGGCGATCGCCGAGTTCGGCGGCACCAGCTCAAACTGACTACGCAACCACCTTTCTAATTGCTTAAGTGCCGGCTCCATGTGGCGTTGTCGATGGGCTAATCGCTCCGGTGGACTTAAGTTCCTGGCCTCGGCCTCGTAGTGATAAAGTCGTTGGATTTGTTGTAAGGCCTGTTCAGCCACTGAGCTGCCGTTGGCTTGGTAAATATCGTGGAATTTGCGACGCGCATGCGCCCAACATCCCCCCTCAATCACTTGCTCATCGGCAAAGAGGGCTTTATAACCGGCGTAANTTAGGCGTGCAATCTTTCAGGATGAAAGATTGTACGTCAAAAAAACCAAAGAGGAAGAAGTAGTTGCTATCAATAGAAATCCATTATGAGGTATTCATAATGGATTTTGATTTTGTAGTGTTTTATTTAGGCGTGCAAGCTTTCAGGATGAAAGATTGCACGTCAAACACTCCAAAGGGGAAGACGTAGTCGCTATCATATAAAGTCTATTATGAATTATTCTTGATAGAATGCCCTCCAAGAAAATAAATTCTTTGGAGGGCATGTTATAAGAGATACTGAAAGTGAGTAGAGAATTACGTCTTACTTAATTACCAAGCTCTTCTTTCATCATTTCTCTGATTTTAAATTTCTGAATCTTACCACTTGCTGTCATTGGGAATTCTTCTACAATGCGGATATAGCGAGGAATTTTTTGTCTAGAAATTTGTCCGTCGCAGAAATCACGAATATCTTGTTCAGATAATGTACTACCATCACGTGGTTTAATCCAAGCACATAACTCTTCACCATAGCGTTCGTCTGGAACACCAACGACTTGAGCCTCAAGAATATCAGGATGGGTATAGAGGAAATCTTCAATTTCGCGAGGGAAAAGATTTTCTCCACCACGGATTACCAAATCTTTGATACGTCCTACAATAGCACAATAACCTTCATCATCCATTGTTGCCAAATCGCCAGTATGCATCCAACCAGCTTGGTCAATTGCTTCAGCCGTTTTTACGGCATCTTGCCAATAGCCTTGCATTACAGAATAACCCCGAGTACATAATTCACCAGGTGTGCCACGAGGAACAATGCGACCATCTGCATCAATAATCTTGACTTCTACATGAGGATGGATACGACCAACAGTACTTACACGTTTTTCTAAAGGATCATCTACATGTGATTGCATACTTACAGGTGAAGTTTCCGTCATACCATAACAAATAGTGACCTCTGACATATTCATTTTATCAATCACTTTTTTCATGACTTCCATAGGACAAATCGTCCCAGCCATGACGCCAGTACGAAGGCTACTCATATCATATTTAGCAAAGTCAGGATGTTCCAACATATTGATAAACATTGTTGGAACACCATAAGCAGCGGTACATTTCTCCTCTGTAATTGCTTTGAGGTTCTCTAAAGGATTAAACACTTGGTCATGATACACCATTGTAGAGCCATGAGTAATGCAGGCAATATTACCAATTACCATGCCAAAGCAATGAAATAATGGTACGGCAATAGAAACAGCATCATCAGGTGTTAATTTAATTGTTTCACCAATAAAGTAACCATTATTTAAAATATTGTGATGTGTTAGTACAGTGCCTTTAGGGTTGCCAGTAGTACCTGATGTGAATTGGATATTGATAGGGTCATCAAATTGCAATTGCTGATTAATCTGTTGAAGTTGTGCTAGTTCCTTTGTGGTAGGTGTTTGCAAGAGGGCAGAATAATTTAGAATGCCAGGATTTTTATCATCGTTAATATTAATCACATAGCGAAGCGTTGGAGCATGATCCGCACGGAGACGGCCAATTTCAGCTGTTTTGAGCTCTGGTACAACATCATAAACCATTTTGACATAGTCACTATCTTTGAAGGTTGAGATAATCACTAAGCCAGTACAACCCACTTTATTAAGAGAGTACTCTAACTCAGTACGACGATAAGACGGATTCATATTGACAAGAATAATACCAGTCTTAGCGCAGGCATATTGAATAATTGTCCATTCGGCACAGTTAGTTGCCCAAAGACCCAAACGGTCACCTGTTTTAAAACCTAAACGCAATAAACTGCAAGCAACAATATCGACTTGTTCGCGCAGTTGAGCATAGGTATAGCGAATATTTTGATGGCGAGAAACAAGTGCTAGTAAATCTTTATATTGTTCAGAAGCAGTGTCAAAATTTTGGCCTAAGGTTTCACCAAGTAAAGGTTTATCAGATGCCCCATGTACGTAGCTTAGTTGGGTCATTTCAAATGTCTCCTTTTGTTTTATTACTATTAATTTTCTAATTATAGTCGCAGTAAGGTAAGAATAACTATTAGTGTTCATACTTAATACAATGCAATTGAAAGTCGTCTCAAAGTAATATTAAGCATGTATATGAGGGAATAAAGTAGGAAAGGAAAAGTAGGGGAGAGCTAACAAGGATGGTGTGAAAAGAACAAGGTAATAAATAGAAAGAAAATCGAAGAAAAGGAGCAGATGCAAGATGACTTTTTTGATTAATAAATGGTAAAGCAATAAAGTGAATTGACACCAAAAGAGGATGAAAAGAAATAGGGGAAAGAAAAACGGACTTAAGTCAAAAACTTAAGTCCGTTTAATCTTGGCGCGCCCGGCAGGATTTGAACCCACGACCCCTTGGTTCGTAGCCAAGTACTCTAATCCAACTGAGCTACGGGCGCTCTTAACATCATATAAAGGAGATTATTATGAATAACTGGCGCGCCCGGCAGGATTTGAACCCACGACCCCTTGGTTCGTAGCCAAGTACTCTAATCCAACTGAGCTACGGGCGCGTTAAGAGTGTAATTATGATATGTTTTGGCAAAATAGGCAAGGATTATCTTATGCTTTATCCTTTTTTCTATAAAAACGTTGTAAAAATGATAAGAGTAGTCTGATTTTTCTTGGTTTGTTATTTATAACCATTTCTTAAGTTTGCGAGGCAATTTTTTTAAGGTTAGTCTTCTAGAAAGAATAAATGATTATGCATCGCTATAACCATTGGTGCGTTAAAAGTGCTTCTTTGTTGATTGTTGAGACCATATCTGACTATTTTCTTTTAGCGAGTAATGATTGATTAAGAATAATATAGGCGTAAAACTAATAATGCTTTTATTGTCACATCATAAAATTATGCCTAGTATAGTGGGTATTTAGATCACTATGGATAAGGGGTGAAATACACGATGGATAATGCAGCGACTTATTTTCAGCAAAAATATGGTATGACTGCCACGCATTCTGCTGTTGTTGCCGCTATGGACACTGTAAAACCATGCAAGGCGATTGATTTAGGGTGTGGACAAGGACGCAATGCCTTGTTTTTGGCGTTAAAAGGCTTTGATGTCACTGCTAGTGATTATAATCCTAGTGGGATGCGAGTCATTGAGGATATTGCTGAAGCAGAAGATTTAGCTATCCGTACAGAAACATATGATATGAACGTAGCGGCTATAGGTGAGAATTACGATTTTATGGTGGCTACCGTTGTTTTTATGTTTTTGATGAAAGAGCGAGTCCCCAGTATTATTGCAAATATGCAAGAGCGTACAAATCCGGGAGGTTATAATTTGATCGTATCAGCGATGGATACAGCGGATTACCCTTGCCATATGCCATTTTCGTTTACGTTTAAAGAAAATGAGTTAAAAAATTATTATGCTGGTTGGACGTTGATTGACTATAAAGAAGAAATTGGCTCAATGCATGCACGTGATGCTAATGGTAATCCAATCCAGCTTAGATTTGTCACTATGCTAGCCCAAAAACCAATGTCTTAATAAGATTCATATTATTAAGCGTTATTCTTAGTCCCAAAACTATTTTGTTATGGCTTAAAACAAATGCAGATTTCATTTAAAACAATGAAGTCTGCTTGTCTTGTTCAAGTTTTTTAATATCTGTTCTCTTATTAGGTGACTTTTTAATAGCTGGTTTTTTGGCTATTTTTTTAGCCGCTGGCCTTTTAGCCGTAGCATTACGAGATGATGTTTTAGCAGAGGATGTTTTCGAAGACTTTGCTGATTTTGATGTAGATGATACGTTTTTCTTAGGCTTCGCAAGAGTAGATAGCTTGTCAGTAGAGGATATTGCGTTGTTATCTACTTTGTTTTCAATATGACGTTGGCAATACCCACGCACATTATTCATGTGAGTCTTTACGCCATTAAGCTCTAAATATTCCTGAATTTTTTGATAAGACATCTTTGCCGCACGCAGCTTAGCAATATCGTCATGAAAACGAGCTAGTACAGAACGGTTAGGATTATTTTGTTTAATAAAATCATCAACATTAATCATATGGATTATATGTATAAAACATGTTTAGATATGTAAATAATGTGTTTAGTTTATCATTTTTAGGAAAAAATAGTTAAAAGTTTAAGTATGAGTTTATTATTGAAAAATTCAAAATGGTTAATGTATAGCATGTGTGAGAAGTAATTTATTATTATGTTATAGATTAAATAGACTAAGTTTTATATTTTTTTGTTGCTTAATAAGCAACAAAAAACATTTCGTTAAGTATTGTGAGAGATATAGGAGTTTTTTTATAATTTTTTAAAATTTCTTAGTATTGAGAAAAATAAATAAGGGAGGCTGATATGCAAACTAGCGTATTAACAAATTGGAAAATTCATTTTGTCGTAATTTTAATATCTGTAATTGCTGAGTTAATTGGTATTCAGCAAATCAAAACGGGCATAGGGGTAATTTTGTTTTTACCCCTTTTATATGCCTTTATTTTAGCGCTGTTTTTTAATGAAAATATTATTCCATCTATAGGTCAGCATTTAGGAGAACATAGTAGTGCTACAGCTAGTCAATGGGTTCTGATAGGCATTATGCCGTTTATTGCAAAGTTTGGCGTAGGGATAGGCCCAAATATGGATAAATTAATTGCAGCGGGACCTGCTTTACTCTTACAAGAGATTGGTAATGTTGCAACGGCATTATTTGCGCTTCCTGTTGCTGTATTAATATTTAAAATGGGGCGTGAAGCTATTGGTGCTACACACTCTATTGCTCGTGAACCTAATATTGCCTTAGTTGCTGATAAGTTTGGGTTAAAAAGTTCTGAAGGTGTCGGTGTGATGGGCGTTTACGTAATGGGAACTTTATTTGGTACAATTTTTTTCTCTATTATGGCTGCCTTATTGGCTTCTTGGGATATTTTTGATTACCGTGCTTTAGCCATGGCTTGTGGTGTTGGTAGCGGTAGTATGATGGGTGCTTGTTCAGCCGCATTGAGTGAAACATTGCCTACATTAAAAGATGAAATTGTTGCTTTTGCTGCTTCATCTAATCTGTTAACTTATGCTACTGGTTTATTTGTGAGTGCTTTTATTGCGCTACCTTTTACAGAATTTTTTTACCGTATTTTGAAAAAACTTCGTGGCTCTGAATCAAGCGCTGCAAATCAAGAGTTAGCTGATCTTACCTCATCTAATGGAAGTGAATATACAGAAGAAAAAGAAGTGTCATTTTCGTCTATTCAGACAATTATGGCATTAGTTATGGTCAGTGTGGTTGCATTAATTGTTAATTGGGTTAGTACAGGGGTTTCTTTTATTGACGGTTTACCTGGTATGGCTATTTTCTGGTTATGTAGCGTCCTTGGCTATGTTATCTATCAATATGTCAAAATTGGTGTTCCTGCGGTGGCTTGGATTTCTATTGTGGCTATTATTTTTTCCATTCCACAATTTCCATTTAGTCAAGAAGTAATTGCTTATACCTCAAAGATAGGGCTATTACCAATGATTACGCCTGTACTTGCATATGCTGGTTTGGCTATTTCTAAAATGGAAATTAGATTGTTTAAAGCAGCTGGTTTTAAAATTGCTATCGTCGCATTATTGACGTTTGTAGGTACATTTGTAGGTTCTGCTATTATTGCTCAGGCATTACTTTAATAATTTCTTTAAGTAGTAATTGGGTCGCAGGTGTAAGGTTTCTTCCCCTGCGACTTATTATTTGTGTTTTTGTTTGATTCAAAAAAGATTGTTGAAGTTCTAGTGCATCAATTAGTGCCTTATCCTCGTCTGTTAACATAAAGGCAGGAAGAAAAGTAATACCTCCAGTTAAGGTATATTGCTTTAATAATTGGAGATGATTACATATTAAACTGGGTTGGAAATAAATTTCTTCTTCTTGTTCAGCTCGTTGAATAATCTGACGGATACCGTGTGCATGATCCGGTAGAGCTACTCGTTCATTAATAAGCTCTTTGAATGAAATTGGTACCATAGAACTATTTACCAGAGGGCTTTGACGATTACAAAATAATTTTAAGGGATGGGTAAATTCTTTATGCACTCTAATGCTAGGATGTGAAGGTGGATTAAAAATAATGCCTATATGGGCTTTATTGTCGGCTACTTTAGAGATAATCTCGTTACTATTAGCAGTGGTAAGTTTAATATGTATCCCGGGGAATTGTTTTGAAAAGGAGGTGATTACTTTCTCGACAATAGGTAAGTAACCCACACCAGTTGCTAGAATAATTTTTCCAGTGTGCATTCCTTTTAATAAAAAAATATCATCTTTTAAGGTGTTTTCAGCTTCTTGCTGTTTCATATAAAAAGTAACTACTTTTTCCCCAGCCTCAGTAGGTACAGCACCACGCATTCCCCGTTCTAAAAGAGGTATATCTAGTTCCTTTTCTAGTAGTGCAATTTGTCTGCTAATGACTGAGGGGGCAATGTTTAGTGCCTCAGCGGCAGCGCGAATGCCTTGATATTGTACAGTTTTATAAAAATACCTTAATCGTTGATTATTTAACATCTTAGATCGTCCATGCTAATTTGTTGCTTAATAGGCAACAATAATTATAATTCATGTGCTTGAATAACAACAATTATTTTTTTAAACTTTTTTGTAATTGTCTTTATTAAGGAATAAAAATGAAGGTTGGTGTTATTGGTTTAGGTAATATGGGGCTGGGTATGGCTAGTCACTTACAATCCAAACAAGTTGAGGTTATGGGGTTGGATGTTTCAGTTACAGCACAGCAAAGAGCTAAAGAAAAAGGGATTCAGATAGCAACATCATTGGATGAAATAGTCAATCAAAATGATTATCTAATTTTATCCTTACCAAAAGCAGGTGATGTTGAGACAGTATGTTTGGGGGCAGAGGGTATTCTTAGCCTTGCGAGAGGCAAAATTTATATTATTGATACAAGTACATCTACGGCGGAAGTTAGTCAAAAAATTTCACGGCAAGCCGAAGAAAAAAGCATTGCTTTTATTGATGCTCCTGTCACAGGGGGGCCTCTAGGGGCAAGTAGTGGAACAATGACTATGTTTATTGGTGCCAGTGATGCTAATTTTAATGCAGTGTTGCCTTTGTTGAAATTGATGAGTGCAGAACAAATTCTTGTGGGAGAGGTAGGAGCAGGTAATATTGTCAAAATAGCAAATAATTTATTAGTAGCGATGCATTTATTGACAATGTCTGAAGCAGTGCATATGGCAGAAAAAGCAGGCATTAAACCAGAAAAACTCATTCTTGGGGTTAATAAAGGATCTGGTCGTAGTGCTGTGTCACAAGTCAATTATGAAAAATGGATTTTAAATAATGCTTTTGATTCAGGTTTTACAATGGGGTTAATGCGTAAAGATGTTCAATTGGCAAAAGACTTACTGACACAGTTAAATTTGGATTTGCCTGTAAGCAATGCGGCCGTTAGTCAATGGGAGTTGAGTAAGAATTATCTTGAGGATAGACAAGATTTTAATAAGATAGTGACTTTAAATTCAATGATGAATAAGGACAAAAAATGAAAGTTGAATTGCGTGAATTAATTCAAAAAATTGCTCCTAGTTTTGAACAAATTGCTAGTTATATTAATGGGGAATGGGTAGTAGGAGGACAGGAACGTATTTCGGTTAAGTCATCATTTGATAAACAAGAGATTTTTGCTTATTCAGATGCGAATACAAATATTATTTCTGTTTTGAATAAATGTACAAAGCTTGCCCAGTCAGAATGGCGATCATTAACGGCAGCAGAGAGAGGACGTAGGATTTTTAAATTAGGCGCTATTATCCGCTCATGGATTCCTGAGTTAGCGGAAATTGAGTCACTTAGTAGCAATAAAGCCTTAGGTGATGCAAAAGTGGAGGTATTAAAAGTAGCGGAAATGTTCGAGTATTATGCTGGTTGGACAGATAAATTACATGGTGATGTCATTGCTGTACCCACAACACATTTAAATTACACATTATTAGAGCCATTAGGCGTTGTATTTCAAATTACTCCTTGGAATGCTCCTATTTTTACGGCGGGTTGGCAGATTGCTCCAGCCATTACGGCAGGTAATAGTGTAATTTTGAAACCTTCAGAACTAACACCGATTACTTCATTATTAATAGCATTTCTTTCTGAACAAGCTAGGATACCTCGAGGATTGATTAATGTTGTTGCAGGCTACGGACATACTATTGGTCAAGCAATTATTAATGAATGTGATATACAAAAAGTCGTTTTTGTTGGTTCTCCAGCGACGGGTAAAAAAATTTCTATTGCTGCTGCACAGAAAGGCGTTCCTTCAATTTTAGAATTGGGGGGAAAATCAGCAAATATTGTTTTTGATGATTGTGATTATGATGCAGCGTTGAAAGGGGCTCAGAGCGCTATTTTCAGTGGAACTGGGCAAAGCTGTGTATCGGGCTCACGTGTACTTATTCAAAAAAGTATTTACGAAAGGTTTACTAATGATTTAGCAAGGGCAACTAAGAAATTTATCGTGGGTAATCCGATTGAAGCAACTACCCAGATTGCTCCAATACATAATGAAAAACAATACCAACATGTCAAAAAAATGATTGAAAAGGCACTTTCAGATGGGGCGACCGTTCCTCCTGAAAATGCTAATCCGCTTCCTCAAAATACTGGTTATATCGTGAATCCAACTGTATTACTTGGGCATAATCAAATGAAATGTGCACAAGAAGAAATTTTTGGTCCTGTGGTTGTGGCGATTCCTTTTGAAACAGAAGAAGAAGCGATAGCATTAGCTAATGATAGCAAGTATGGATTAGCTGGTGCTGTGTGGACAAATAATGTAGCAAGAGCACATAGAATTGCACAAAAAATAAACGCAGGCACATTTTGGATTAATGGCTATAAAACTATTCATGTGAGTTCGCCTTTTGGGGGATATGGTGAAAGTGGCTATGGTCGATCATCTGGAATTGAAGCATTAAGAGCTTATAGTCAAGTCAAAAGCGTCTGGGTAGAAACAGCGAAGCAGTCGTCTAATGTGTTTGGGTATAGCGGATAAGTAACTCTATTCTGAAAAAGAAAGGAAATTTTAAATATCTTATTTATATACCTACTGATGATAATAGTAAGAAGGTTGCGATAAGAACACCCTAATATATGAGGTTAGTTTATATTAGGGTGTCCATTTTTAATGAGGGTTAATTGGGACAATACACTCAGCGAAAGTGTAGTAAAGATAGTGTTTGTAGTGCATTTATAGTTAATGAACTATTTATTTTAACTCAGTTAAAATAGTTTTCTGAACTAAGCTGGAAGCGAGCTTGTGTATCAAAGGAAATAATCGGTTTTATAGTAATTTTTCCTGTATTTACTATGAGGTTTGAATAAATTTAGAAACTAATTCCTGAATATTTTTAGCATCTAATTTTTTCATGACTTTACTCCGGTGGATTTCTACAGTGCGAGGAGAAAGTCCGAGCTCATTAGCTATTTTTTTGCTTGTTAAGCCATTAGCCATATAAGAAGCAATCTCTTGTTCTCTCTTAGTAAGAATTTTTGCTTTGTTATGAGAAATTTTTGTAACTGTCCAGCTCACCAATTCAAAAGGATTCTCTTGATTTAATGTTCGACCAGTAAAGTTGACCCAAAAAACAGTCTGGTCTTTATGCAACATAAAGCGTTCGTCTTGGTAAACAGGATTTTTTTGTAATGCCTTTCCCCATACTTCCCCCTTTTTTTGGAAGTCTAAGTTGGTAGGATATAGTCGTAAAATGGACTGCCCCTTTAATTCATTTAAGTCATATCCGAAAAGCTCAGCAAATGCCAAATTATATTCAATAATAAAACGATTGCTAGTGATAAGTTGAGCGCTAGGAGAATATTTAAAGCCTAAATAAATCAGTTCTTCGGCAGAGTAAGAGGGGTAATCCTCCCACAAAACCATAGCAATTAGAAGTAGAATTTCTTATAAAGGAAATTCAATGAAAAGATCACGATATACCGACAGCCAAATCATGGCCATTCTTAAACAAGCCGAAGTTGGTACACCAGTGCCAGAGCTCTGCCGAGAGCATGGCATGAGCAGCGCTACTTTCTACAAGTGGCGTGCTAAATACGGTGGCATGGATGCCTCCATGATGTCTCGCCTTAAAGAGCTTGAAGCGGAGAATCAGCGCCTTAAAAAGATGTATGCCGAAGAACGTCTAAAGGCTGAGATTGCTCGCGAGGCGATTGAAAAAAAGTGGTAACGCCATCTCGACGCAAAGAGATGGCGCAACGCGCGGTCACGCAATTTAGAGCGAGTATACGAGTGGCATGCGAGGTATTTAGCATCAGCCAAAGCTGCTATTACTACCAGCCTAGACAAGCCGGTGAGAATGAGGTCATTGCTGACTGGTTGATTCGATTAACCACCGCTCAACGTAACTGGGGCTTTGGCCTATGTTTCCTGTATTTACGTAATATTAAGGGCTTTAAATGGAACCACAAACGAGTCTATCGAATCTACCGCGAGCTCGAGTTAAACTTGCATATCAAACCTAAGAAACGAATTATACGTGAGCGTCCTGAGGCGCTCGGTGCAACCACTGCGATCAACCAAGTATGGTCAATGGACTTTATGCATGACCAACTGGCTGACGGTCGCTGCTTGCGTCTCTTTAACGTGATTGATGACTTTAACCGTGAGGGTTTGGGCATAGAGGTGGACTTCTCTTTGCCTGCAGAGCGAGTCACGAGAGTGCTGGATCAAATCATCGAGTGGCGAGGCAAGCCTGCGTGCTTACGGTGTGATAATGGGCCGGAATACATTAGTAAAACACTCCTAGAGTGGGCAGCTAAGCGGCATATCACGTTGATTCACACTCAGCCCGGTAATCCACAACAAAACGCGTATGTCGAGCGCTATAATCGGACGGTACGTTATGACTGGTTAACCCAGAATCTCTTCGAGAGTTTAGAAGAAGTTCAGCACGGAGCGACTGCTTGGCTCTGGACTTACAATAACGAACGCCCCAACATGGCATTAGGTGGCATCACACCGAGGCAAAAATTACATCAACATACATTAAATAATTCTACTGCCAACTGCTATTAAAAATGGGGTGATTACCGAGGGACTGCTCTTTATTTAGGTTACAATCTAAATAGATTTTCAGAAGATTTGGATTTTGATTCTCCAAAGAAAATAAATCTGATTAATAGAATAAAAAATGCTAACAGTTTGGATATTTCTATTCAAAACATAAATCTAAAAAAAGATACGGATACTGTTAGTAGATATATTATTTATTATCATGTTCCATCTCTGAATCATAAGGATTCGTTAAAACTAGAAATTTCATATAGAAATCCTCCAAAAAGAACTGATATTCAAATTAAAAATAATATTTCTATGTTTACTATAACCAAGCTTATTGATAATTAGCAGGATTTGATGGTGAAAACATAAGAAGTAAGGGTAGAGATTTATTTGATTTACATTTTTTAGCTAAAAATTACACTGATTATTTTACCTATGAACAAGCTGTGAGATTAGAAAAGTATTCTGAGGATATAGCTAACCTAGTGATTCGATATGCAGAAGATATTAAAAATGATCCTTTATTAAGTCACGTAATGGATGTTGAAATAGTTTCATTAAAGTTAAATCAGATGGCTACTGAAATGGTAAATCAATATATAGATAAAGATTTTTCGATAGATTTTTAATATTATCTCATCAAACAATAAGAGCCAGCTCCGAAAGGGGCTGGCTTTTTTTATGTCTATTAATAATGATAGCGACAAGAAATAATAAAAAGGGTATCGTCTTTAATCTCATATACTAAACGATGCTCTTCTGTAATTCTTCTTGACCATAAGCCTGAAAGATTAAATTTAAGTGGCTCTGGCTTCCCAATACCTTCAAAAGGGGTACGATGGATTTCTTTGATAAGTTTATTAATTCGCTTTAATGTCTGTTTATCAGTCTCTTGCCAATTAATATAGTCATCCCATGCCGAGGAAGTAAAAAGGGTTTTCAATCCTCTAACTCCTTAAATACTACAGTACGCCCTTGTTGTAATTCTTTAATAGAGTCTAGTAAATGTTTTACATTTGCTGGAGATCGCAAAAGGTATGCCGTCTCTTCTAATGAATTAAATAGTGCCTCTGACATGAGAACACAATTATCACCATTAGTACGGGTAATGAGTACGCTTTCGTGATTATCCACTACAGTTTGCATTTGATCAGCAAGGTGTTGTCTAGCTTGGCTATAAGTAATGGCTCGCATAATTTTCTCCTAAAATTTAATTGTACAACATATTGTACAACTTTGGAATAGCGATAGCGTTTCCAGTTATGCTGGAATAAAAATAGCCCAAAGGGCGTTTCTGCGATAGCAGAATTTCTTTTTTGCTTGCAAAAACAGGTGGCTGGCGATCGTAAAAGCGTCCACTTTTAACGGCGACAGCCTATCCTGCATCTAGCTATTTTTAGGCTTTTTCTCCCTGATTTTACCGTTTTTGCTTCGTATTTTTTGTTTTTGAGGGTTGTTTCATCAATTTTAGGTAAATTTAGATTATTAAAAAGGTTATTTATAAGTTATAAATAGGTTATAAATAGTATATTATGGTTATGTTATTGGTTTATATGTTATAAAATAGTTAACAAATAGTTCATAATAAAGGTTATTTATAGGTTATAGAAATTGTTATTTTTTAGGTTATTTATTGGTATAAAATTGGTAAATACTGGTAAATTTTAGAAAGTAACCATTGTCTGAAAAGAAGGATAATGAGTTGGCAATAGGTTTTTATAAATGTGGTGATATTTTTTAGGTAAATTTAGATTATTAAAAAGGTTATTTATAAGTTATACATAGGTTATAAATAGTATATTATGGTTATGTTATTGGTTTATATGTTATAAAATAGTTAACAAATAGTTCATAATAAAGGTTATTTATAGGTTATAGAAAATTTATTTTTTAGGTTATTTATTGGTATAAAATTGGTGAACAAATGAACGTAAAAGAATTTATAGAACAAGCAAAATCAAAAACATCCCATAAGGGTAAACTCACTCCGTGGAAGGCTGAAATTTCCGAATTAAGAGAGGCTGGAATGACTTATAAGCAGATTCAAGAGTTTTTAAGTATCCATAAAGTAAATGTCTCATTAAAATCAATCACTGTATTTTGTAAGAAGCATTTTACTAATACGAAAATTGAAAAATCTCAAACACAACCTCGTCAAGCAGGACTAGAATCAACTAGCAAACATCAACAAGCCAACCCTCAAGCAGCTACAGAGCGTAAAAAGAGCAACTATGTACCGCCACCGTGGGCTGGTGATGCAGATATAGATGATATCATTTAGTTTATTTTGCTTATGACACATACCAAGAAATGAATTCTGATTATTATTTGCTGAATAAAGTAGCAGATATTAAAATTAAAAATGAGGAAGAGTTTATTAAAGAACTCTACCAATTAAAAACTATAGTAAAAGATAAGCAATACTTTATCAACACATTAGAAATTTGGAAAAAGCACGGAACGGCTATACCAGATGACCTTTTTAATTAAAGTACTCTCATTGTTACATTTTAAATAGTTGATTTTTGAAATTAACTCTTGACTTAGGCTTAAGGAAAACACATGCTTTTACAGACAGACAGACAGACAGACAGACAGACAGACAGTGTAATGCTATCGCTATTAACCCTGCAAGTTATTGGGGGTTGATGTGATCCATTTTAGAACAGAAGACGAAGTACGAGATGATGCCAAAACCATTTTGGGTTTTAACAAAAAAGAAAAAGGTATCAAACAAGGGGCAGGACAAATTACCACCTTTAATCAGCTAGGCTTTAAAGGCATTAGCGATAAACCAGACGGCTGGTATTTGTCCGATAATGTCAATGATGTTGCTATTATTCTTGAAACAAAGGCCGAAGATAAGGATATTGGTAAACAAGTATTTATTGATGAATTATTTAAAAATATCGATATTATTAGCACTAAATACAAAAAAAACATTGGTATTCTCTACAATGGCAATGATGTGGCGGTATATAAAAACAAAACCCTGATTGCGACTGCCAAAACCTTACAAAACAAGCAATACTATATAGATCTATTCAAAGACAATCACATAGATAAAAACAGAATCTATGCACTAACTAAAAAAATCAATGATTTACTACATTTCAAATTTGGTATTAAAAATCTGTATCATCGTATGATTTTTACGGCTTCGGCATTAGTGGTTGAACGCTTTGGCGGTAATTTGGAAGCGATTAAAAACAACGGCTATGCACCATTCCAAAACAAAATTTACAACACGCTTGCCAAATCATTAGAAGAGCATAAACAACAAAATCTTAAAATTGGGATTTTGCTTGAAGTGTATAGCGAAATCAAAATGAATATCGTAGAAAATCAAGACGACATCAATACCTTTATTGATTGCGTGATTGATATTTCCCATTCCGTTAATTCAGATAACTGGAATGGCGAAGATGTCATGGGGATTTTCTTTAACGAATTTAACCGCTATAAGAAAAAATCTGAAAGCGGACAAGTCTTTACCCCTGAACATATTACCTCGTTTATGTACGATTTAATCGGTGTTAGCCATAATGACAGAGTGCTTGATGCGACCTGCGGAAGTGGCGGTTTTCTTGTCAAGGCAATGGCGAATATGATCAAAGAAGTGGGCGGTATCAATACCCAAGAAGCCGAAAATATCAAGAAAAATCAGCTTTTTGGCATTGAATTTGACCGAGAAATTTTCGCCCTTGCCTGTGCCAATATGCTGATTCACAAAGACGGCAAAACCAACCTAGAACAGCTAGACGCACGAGAAAAAGCAGCCTGCGAATGGATAAAAGCCAAAAATATCAGCAAAGTGCTGATGAACCCTCCGTATGAACGCAAATACGGCTGTAAGCAAATTGTAGAAAATGTACTCAATAATGTGCCAAATGGGACAAAATGTGCCTTTATCCTGCCTGATAAAAAGCTAGAAAAAGACAAAATGGGCGGACTGCTGAAAAAACACACGCTAGAAAGCATTATTAAGCTGCCTGAAAACCTATTTGATGCAGGGGTTACTACCAGTATTTTTATCTTTGAAACAGGCAAACCCCAAAATAACCGCAAAATCTTCGCTTGCTATATGGAAGATGACGGCTTGGAGCGTGTGAAAAATCAAGGACGGCACGATATTAAAAACCGTTGGGGCGAGATTGAACGCTATTGGCTTGAAGTGGTATTGACCAAAACCGATGCAAAATACCAAACGCACCAATGGCTAGACCCAAACGAATGTTTGTCGTATCAAAAACCACAGCAAGCATTTGAAATTTTTGAAGAAGATTTTAAAAAAGTGATTTTGGACTATATCCTGTTTGAAGACGGTGTAGATGTGAAAACTTTTAACGACAACCTGCTTAATAAAGTGTTGTATCAATCCGAGATTGAAAACGATAAGTTGGTATTAAATCTACAAAGGGATAGTAATGAATAAATTAGATATTTCGGGTTGGAAAGAGTTTGTTATTGGCGAATTGTTTGAGATTAAACGCCCTGAAAGCAGAAGTATTAAACAATATGAAGATGGTTCTGTACCATTTGTATCATCAGGCAATTTTAATAACGGCATTGATAAATTTGTAACGCCATTGGCTGATGAAGTTTTGGATAAAGGAAATTGTATAACCATTAGCCCTGTTGATGGAAGTTGTTTTTATCAAGCGGTAGATTTTCTTGGCCGTGGTGGTGGTGGTAGTTCAATTATTTTGTTATATAACGATAATATGAATGAAAAAAACGGCATATTTATAAGTGTGATTTTAAGAAAAACTTTAAGCAAACTTTATGAATATAACGATATGGGGAGTTCTAATTCAATTAGGCAAGAAAAGATAAAACTACCCATTACCGCAAGCGATGAACCCGACTGGGAATATATGGAAAACTACGTCAAAGCCTTATATTCGAGAGAGAGAGAGGGTATCTCTGCTGTTGCAAGCTATGTAGAACAAGCAACAGAAAAAAGGGTTAATATAGCGAAATGGGGCGTGTTTGCCATTGGTGAGTTGTTTATAACTGAGTCTTTTAAAAATAAACGACAAGTGCCAACAGGTGCGTTGATTGCACGCAAAGATTTAACCGATGGTGATGTACCAAGAATTACCGTTACCAATCTTAATAACGGAATTGTTGGATATTACAAAAATATCCAATCAGATAATTACCGAGTATATGAAAATTTTATCTCTGTCTCTTTTCTTGGAACGATTTTTTACCACCCATATCAAGCCAGCCTTGATATGAAAGTTCATTGCTTAAAGTTAAAAGACACAGAGTTAAACCACAATATTGCCTTATTTTTGATTAGTGTTATTAAAAAGCAAATGAGTTATTTTGCTTATAATGACCAACTTTCAAGCACGGTATTGCCAGAATTATCGCTATTTTTACCCATAACCGCCAACAATACCCCCGACTGGGAATATATGGAAAACTACGTTAAAGACTTATACTCTATAGAAAAAGAGAGAATCTATACTATTGCATAGTAGGTAGAAAAGTGGTCTAAGAAAGTAATAAAGCTAAATCTCATGCTAAGGTAGATATGGACTTCTTAAAAATGAAGTTGTATAGATACTAAGCAATCATTAAAAATTCATAAGAAATAAAGGCTTAGTCATGTTTTAGGAGTAGTTATCCACAAAATCTGTGGATAATCAGAGGTTATAAGTCATCCAACGTTACCTCAATTGCTTTTTCAGGATTCGCTAAACGATAACGAACTATTTGTAATAGCTCAGCCTCATCATCTGAAATGACTGTTTGCTGAATAGGTAAACGCTTATTATCCGCAATGTATTGAAAATAAAGACGCACGGCTTCGGTAGGGCTAATCTTTAAATGTTCTAATGCTTGATATGCTGACTGCTTTAACTTATCATCAAGTCGAATACTAAGAGTTGCCATCATATGCTCCTTTTTAGTTTTAAATACAATAATTATATTGTAATGCTATATTGCATTACAAACAAGTTGAATTAAAAAACTAAAAACTTAAATTCTATTTTTTGAAAAATAAGAAATAAAGGCTTAGTCATATTTTATCGTTTATAGATAGAATCTCGTCTATTAACGCTGATGACTTTAACGATTACTTGATCATCAATGACTTCATAAAGCAGTCTAAAACCAATAGATTTTAGTTTTATTTTATATCGA
This sequence comes from Pelistega sp. MC2, assembly GCF_900099475.1. Classification (NCBI taxonomy): domain Bacteria; kingdom Pseudomonadati; phylum Pseudomonadota; class Betaproteobacteria; order Burkholderiales; family Alcaligenaceae; genus Pelistega; species Pelistega sp. MC2. Next base: position 726,817 of record NZ_LT628275.1, read on the forward strand.
TATCCAGTATATCCAGATAGTCTATTTTTAGGAATATGCGGATTTTCTAATACTTCAATTAGTTTTTTTTTAAATAAAGAAGCAACACTGTTATCGAGTTTTTTCCATTCCTTTAAGCCTTGTTCTGTGAAAAATAATTTATAAGTCATCAATGGAAACCTGAATTAATTTGTCATCTTTTCGTCTCTCTGCAATCATATTTAGCTCCATATCCTCTAATTGAATCATCATTCTTTCAAAATAATCTGCTGGAATAAGATAAGCTTCTGGTTTATTGTGATTGAGTACAGCTATTGGAGCATCCACCGTAGCTAGTATAGAGGCGTAATTGCGTTTTAATTCGGTTACGCTAATGGACTGTTCAGCATAGATAGAGTTCATAAAATAACCTCATATTTAGTATTTAATTATGCTCTAATTTTAACATACAATTAGATGTTTTAAAGGGTACAACAAAAAATATAATAGAAAAAATGCAGAATGAACCTGCTAATATTAGGTTTTCTGAATTAAAAAAGGTTTGTACTGAATTCTTTGGTAATCCTCGTTTGAACTGGTATGAATTTTCTGGACACCAAGGAGTCCAAAATTTCCATACCAGTTCAAGATTTTGCATTAAAAAAAACCGCCTGAAAAAAGCGGTTAAGTTTGATTAACGCTATATTAATTTGGTTTTTTACCTAATCGACTATATTTTTTGCTTAACTCTCGAATTAACGCTTGAACATTAGGTTGATGAATAACATCAAAACAATAAGCAATTGGTAATTCCAAATCTCCCGTAGGTGAAGCCTCATAGCGAATAACATACGCTGTGGTATTAGCAATTGCCTTGTCAACTGTTTCACTCAACGGTATCAACACTTCTTCAGGATTAAACTCACTATTCCCTTCCATAAGTGAATTTGCCCAAGCTTCCCCTGTCTTCTTCAAATAGGAGTCTTTCTGTTCAGCAAGGCAAGAGGCATTAGCAAAAGCATTTAGTGCTTGAATAAGCTCTTGTTGAGCAATAGCTCCTCCCTTAGGTTGTGCCCAGACACTTAAAGGGAGACTCAAAATTAGCGTGATGATAGTTTTTTTTAACATGATTTTTCCCTAGTTAAACTCAAAAAATATGCTTTTTTGAGTGCGTATTGAAGGATTGTCCAAGTTGATATAACGTGAAAAATCATCATGACTCGGCTCTCAATAAGTCTGACCATTAAATAGGGCTATATGACCAGTAGCATTTCTCCAGTTTACTTTGAACACAATAATACCACGCTTACCTTTGATCTCACTGTCAAATGGTATAGTTGTATCAGGTTTACTAGATTTTCCAAGTCTTTTTGCAAGATACTTTCCTAGTTCTTCTACGTTATAAATAATATGAGAACCATCAGCTGTCTTTAACGTGCGAGCACCAACTGAGGCTGCAACAGCCGCATTAATTGGCCAACCACCTCGATTGAAGGCAATACTCAATCGACTGGCACAAGTGTTACCGTTTGCACCAAAACCTTTTGCATAGATATTTCTTTCTGCTTGTCCACCCTGCCAAGTAAATAAATCCTTCATCGTTGGATATTTCATATGATCTGGAAACTCATTCCAGATTCTCATAAAATTAGGTTTACTCATGCCATTCCTCCTAAAAAACTAGATAGACGTTACTAGTGTAATCGCTAATGTATTTCAGTATTATTTTATTGAGTAAGAATAATTATTATTTACATTTAGTATTTAATGATCACCGAAATTACTAATTCAGCATTGACGTAGGACAACAAAAGCTTGTAAACAATCGTTACTTAATTTTTGATGCGTTACTGATACCCTTTCTATAAATTTACTTAAAAATTCAATAGCAAGGTTAAAAATTGGCTTAGCGAACATATTTAAAAAACTTTAACGCATCAATTTATTTAAATAAAAACTAAATTTTTAAAAAATATTAATTCAAAAAAAAATAATAATAATAAATATTGAAAGCGAAGTAACCAACTTTCCTTTCTGATAAACCTATGTCTTGCAATACGTCTTGCAATATGTCTTGCCGAGCAAATGTTATATTTTAAGCTTTTGATTTTTTTAGTAAAATTTGAGTTTTCCAAAATTTTTGCGGGAGTGATTTCACGTAAAAGCGGGAGTGATTTCACGTGGATTTAATATTTTTAAGTTGCTGATTTAAGTCTGAAAATTTACTAAATATGCTATTAAATTTGACTAGGATTTATTTGATTTTTAATATTAAATAGTATATAGTGTATAGTGTATAGTGTATAGCAACGATGCACATTATTTAAACTATGATTAAATCTTTTAAACACAAAGGATTACAAAAGTTTTTTGATACAGGTTCTATAAAAGGAATTAATGCCAAGCATGCTGTACGATTAAAAACACAACTTCAAATCCTTAATATAATGAAAAATATAGAAGATGCCAATGTTCCTAGTTGGAACCTGCATTCTTTGAGTGGTGAATCAAAAGATCATTGGTCATTAAAGGTTAATGGTAACTGGAGAATTACTTTTAAATTTGATGGTGAAGATGTGTATATTGTTGATTATCAGGACTATCACTAGGAGTTTTTAAAATGGCTAGAATGTATGATCCACCTCATCCCGGATTGCTTCTTAAAGAATATTTAGAAAATCTTACTGTGACAGAGGTTGCTAAGGGATTAGGGGTTACTCGTTCTGCGTTATCACGGATTGTTAATGGAAAGACTGGTATTTCCCCTGAAATGGCTCTTAGGTTAGAAGAGGCATTTGGAGCAACGAAAGCAGAAACATGGCTTAAAATGCAACTTGATTATGATTTGTGGCAAGCGGAGCAGAAACATAATAAATCTATAGTGCGACCTTTTCACAATACATTGTTACCTACTATGACGTAACAGCTTTTCTTGTCCAAATTTAAAAAACTAAATTAAACCACCTAAAGCGGTTATAAGGCGTTAGTATGAATAGGTATGTAGCCTCAAAATTATCTGTTTAATAATCTTAAAAAACTCAACCAATATTTGCTATTACTCTAAAATAAGCCTTCTATTCAATTTTTGATGTGTTACTGATACCTTTTAATACCTTAGCTTAAAAATTCAATAGCAAGGCTATAAATGCTTTTAATGAACAGATTTTAAATAAATTTCAACGCATTAAAATTCAGAAAACTAATTATTTTTAAGAATGAGATTAATTTTAGATAATTAATTATATTGCTTTATGGTATCAATAATGATACCATTTTAGGTATTATATAGTTATTAACTATCTCATGGGTACAACAAAAAAGATAATAGAAAAAATGCAGAATGAACCTGCTAATATTAGGTTTTCTGAATTAAAAAGGGTTTGTACTGAATTCTTTGGTAATCCTCGTTCAAGTGGATCAAGTCACCTGATTTTTAAAACACCTTGGCAAGGCAATCCGAGAATTAATATTCAGAATGACAATGGTAAGGCTAAAATCTATCAAGTTAAGCAAGTCTTACTAGCATTGATAAAATTAGGAGTTATTAAGTAATGGAACACTATACTTACAGAATTTCATGGTCAGTAGAAGATCAAGAATATGTTGGTCTGTGTGCTGAGTTTCCATCGTTATCTTGGTTGGCAAAAACTCCATCTGACGCACTAACTGGTATTATGACAGTAGTCAATGAAGTTGTTCAAGATATGAAAGCCAATAATGAATCAATACCTGAAGCGATTGCCGATCGAAATTATAGTGGCGAATTTAGAATACGTATTCCACCAATGGTACATCGTAATCTTGCTATTGCGGCTGCTGAGCAAGGCGTTAGTATGAATAGGTATGTAGCCTCAAAATTATCTGTTTAATAATCTTAAAAAAACTCAACCAATATTTGCTATTACTCTAAAATAAGCCCTCTATTCAATTTTAAATCCAATTTTAAACCCCTTTCCTATAAATTCACTTAAAAAATTCAATAGTGAGGCTATAAATGCTTTTAATGAACAGATTTTAAATAAATTTCAACGCATTAATTCAATTAAAAACTAAAAACTTAAATTCTATTTTTTTTTGAAAAAATTTCTAATTCAAGCATTCAATAAAAATCACGTATTTTTTTTATGAAGAAGAAGGTGGCTCTCTATTGAATAAAAGTGACTTAATAATAAAGATAAAAAGTAAATGAATAACTAAAAAAAAGAAAACATATTAAATTAAAAAAAAAGAATACTTCCTCTTCATAAATATATTGTCTTGTATACTGTCTTGCCGAGCAAATGTTACATTTTAATTTTTTGATTTTTTTAATAAAATTTGAGTTTTCCAAAATTTTTGCGGGAGTGATTTCACGTAAAAGCGGGAGTGATTTCACGTGGATTTAATATTTTTAAGTTGCTGATTTAAGTCTGAAAATCTACGGGATAAAAGCATTTATAGGCTTCCCAAACCCAACCAAATTCTTTATACCGAGGTTGACCTAATACGTTACCATTTTCATTTTTTAACCAATATCTACCATCAAAAGTGATTTTGGGCAATAAATTATGTACATCAATTACCGAGCTTGGTTGAATAACTCCATTTCCTTTTAAAATACCTTGAGCTATAGAATGATTTCCGTTAGTGACAAAGCCTATTCTAAACGGTAGTAATAGTGTTACTAGGTGATTAGTACTTTGCTCAAAGTTATTTTGAGTATCTTGAATGAGTGCTAATGAAGAAATTAGGCTAGAAGGATGCCATGTAGTAGGAAAAACAATATCACGCCTTAAATGCAGAACACCATGTAAGTCTTTGTGATAAGCGTGTAAGGTAGTATCGGGTAAGCAGAAGGGGAAGAAGTCACTTACTTCAATAGCTTTAATTGCAAAATGGGGTTGTACAGTATAACTATGAGCAATATGTTTGCATTGTATAGGTTTTAAAATGATACGTATTAAATCTTCTAAGGCATGGTGCCGTTTAGGCTCTTTCTTATAGTAGGATGATGCTTTCTGAACGTGTGCCATAAAGCTATGGAAGGCTTGTTCTTCATTTTGATTATGTGAGGATAATTGATCCCATATATTTTTTAAAATAGACATAAGGCTATACTAAACATTTAAGATAGCTTTAAGTATATTATTTTTGAGAGTTTTATAGCTATAAATGAATAAACCTTTCTATTTCTTGCGATAGAAACCACAAATGATCTTGAACCCAAGGGAGTTGTTCAAATAAGTTTGTCTTACTCGCAATTAATAGTGGAATTTGATACAAAGAAACCTTTAGGCTATTTAATTCATTAATATCTAAAACAATAGATTTTTTAACAAAGCCATAAGTAGCTAACTTTTTATCTAGCTTTCTTGAGGGTAAAGTTAGTTGTTGGATGGTGAATTTATTGTGAAAATGGAGAAAGTTACGTAATATACCGTCATTTACTGTTTGTTCAAAGTGTTTTTCTAAATTAAGTATAGAATTATTTTGATGATAGGTTTTCTCTAAAATAGTAAATTGAGAAATGTAATTGAATAAAACTATTTTCTGAAAAAATATATCAAGGCGGAGCATTGTGCCATATACCCAAGGATCACTATCAAATAGTGATGTATGCTTATTAAGCTCTTCTGTCACCTCACGAACTAAATCTAAAGACTTGAGTCCTCTGAGGTTATTAGGCATATAATGTGTTAACTGCTGGATATGAATATAATCAAGCAATTTCAATAATTCTTTAATCATTTTATATACATCTAATTATTTGATTAATTTAGCCCCACCAACCGTTAAAAATTGGCTATCTGCTGAAATAATGTGATTAAGTTCAGGATAATGTTCAGATACTGCTTTTGTCGCTTTAAGAAAGAATTTTTTAAAATCACGTAATCCTTGTTGCTGTTTTTTGATGAGAACATCAGCTGGTAGTTCAATATTTAGATAATCTGATCCGTAATTAGAACCAAATTGAGCTTGTAAATCCGCCCAGCTAATCTTTACAGGGTGACCTCCGTGAGTATATACAAGATAGGTTCGGTATGCTAACCACGTATACACATCCATTGCTAAGGGTGATTTACGGATTGCATGAAGCACGTTTAAATCAAGAGGTACTGGATTACTCACAACATCCTCAAAAAACTCTTGTGATAGTTTAAATTGAGTTTCCCATGCTCCAGCATGGGGCGTCCAGAACTCAAAGCCTTCACTGGCTAAAATTAAATTTTTAAAGCCACGGATTTTCTTATCTGCAAAATCTAGCCTAAAAAGACTGGATAGCAACCGATTACTTTGTTCTTTTAACGCAGAGATATAACGTCCATCGTTCTGTAAGTCTAATTTTTTAAGAAATTCTGTCTGGTTTGTGCCTAAATGTAATACAGGATTTTGGGTCTTTACTGCTTCCGTGCATATCCACGCAAGCAATAGGCGTGGATACATTCCGTAAGGTAATCCATTTTTTTTGTGAGCTTGGACTGAAAAAGTAATCAATCCACTTGTACGTTCAAAATAGTCCGTATCAAGGTTGGAATGAGGCAAACCTATTTGTGCTAATGAACGAGACATAAAGCCTAGCTCTAAGCTATCAATTTTTTGAGTCAACTCAGCACGTTCAGCTTGGATACGAGCAATTTCTGCTTTAGATAATCTAGCCATTTTCTTTTACCTTTTCAAAAAATGTTACGAGAGCTTTGTATGTTGAGAACTTGACTTGAGTCCGTTTTCCATTTTTTATTAATGAAACAGAAGGTTGTGATAGCTCCGTTGCAGTAGCATATCAATTGCTTTTTGTAATTCTCTGTTCATTTCATAAATAAAAATATAAACAATAAATTAAAGTTTAGAATATTCTAAACATAATATCAAGAAAATACTAAACCAATTATTATTAAAAATTGTGTTTAATTAACGAATGGATAAAAGATATGTTATTCGCAGGGAAAACCTACGACGATTAATAGATAAATTAGCTAACGGTATTGATGCTCAATTTGCTGAAAAATACGGGTACACTCGTTCACGTATAGGACAGTTTTTGTCTGAAAATTATAATAATGGTAAAAGTATAGGTGATCGAGCTGCTAGGACATTGGAGAAAGCTTTAGATTTAGAGCCCTTGACTCTGGATCAAGAAATAGGTCATATACCTATAACAAGTTGGCCATTTTCTATTACATATGAACAATATATGAGCTTATCTGAACAAGATAAAAAAGAATTAGATGTTCTTATGTCTTTAAAGTTTAATACTAAAAAATAGAGATTTAAAAACAACACAAATCATATAATTTAGTTTTTTTCTAAATTAACGTCAAGAAAATCATTGACGTATTGTTTTAGTTTTTACTAAACTTTGAACTATGGAGCATTGCTCTATAGTTCTTTAAAAATTTAACTACATAAAACCGCTGGACGTAAGTGGTTTGGTGTCATATTGACTTTAGTTGATGTGATGCAAAGGTGTAAAGTCGGGTAGCCTTAATGAAATAACCGCACTGTAAACAGTGGAGCTGATTAATATCCGCTTCGACCACAGGATTGACGAATCCGCACGCTATGAAAGTAATGAACGTGAATATTCATGTGATGAAATGACTAGAACCCCAAAGGGGATTAAAAACTAGTGAAACATCAATAATCTTCTGATAGATCGGATAACAGACGGTCGAAAAGCCACTGCTAGCAAATGACTAAGCAGTGGGCTTTGGTAAGTATTCTTGTTAAGTTATAATGAGAATGCAGATTAAAGCGAAGGTAATATGAAACCCTCAGAAATTCTTAAAAATCATAGAAATGATATTAAACGAATTATTCTAGCTAATAATGGCTTATCCCCTAGAATTTTTGGATCAGTAGCTCGTGGAGAAGATACGGAAGATAGTGATCTTGATATTATTATTATCTATCCAACTCCTCATCTAAGCTACTTAGATATTGGGACTATGATGTACGAGTTACAGGAACAGTTTGGCTTAAAAGTAGATATTGCCACACCACGTGGATTGCCTGAAAAGTTCAGGCAGAAAGTACTTGAGATGCCGGTGGAATTATGAAAAAAGCAGCTTTTCAATTTTTTAGAATTTAGCGAAGGTAGGGAAAAATATGGTCAAAACACTTGATCCTGTATGGGCAATTGAACATCCCTCATTATTAAAAGACTTACGGTTACGCTATATCTATCATACGAATGCGATAGAAGGTAATTCTCTTTCATTGATTGAAACAAAGATTATTATTTCTGATGGTATTACTGTTGGAGGTAAAAAGCTTTCTGAGCATTTGGAAGCGATTAATCAGGCTCAAGCATTACAATTTTTAGAGAACGCCGTAAAGCAACATGAGCCATTATCTCAATATTTTATTCGTGAGTTGCATTATTATGTATTGAATCATGACGAAGAAAATAGAGGAGTTTACAGAACATCGTCGGTATTTATTGAGGGGTCTGAAACCACAACAGCGTTACCGTCCATGATTCCCTCAAGATTGGATGGCATTTTAAAGGATTTTGGTAAAAATAAAGAAACATTAGGGTTGATTCCTGCGGTTGCTCGTTTTCATGCTGATTTTGAAGAAATACATCCTTTTGTTGATGGAAATGGTCGAACAGGACGATTATTAATGAATTTGGAGTTATTAAAAGGCGGTTATCCAATTACGATTATAGAGAAAGATGACCGTCCTGAATATTACCGTACATTAGAAATTGCTCAGACTGGTAATAGGAATATAGAACCTTTAACAAGGTTTATTGAATATTCCATTAATAAAACAATCTCATTCATTGAAAAAAGAATTGATAGCTATTTATCACAACAGCAAGAACCACCAGAACCTGAGTTGGAGATGTAGTCTCATATAATAAGCTGGTAGGTTATACTAGAATATAGATTAAAGCTAAGGAGTTGATATGACAACAGGCGTTTCTCAACAATTTTATGAACGTGTTACTAAAAATCCAGTAAATATCGTTAAACGATTACTGAGTCAGGGTAAGAAAGCGTACTACTCTATTGGAGGAGTGAATATTGTAGAGTATCCTGATGGAACACGATTTAGAGTAGAAATAGTCAATGGAGATATAGTAGAAAAAGAGCCTTATGGAAAGAGAGAAAAAAGCTAAATTTATCATTCTGGCTGGTGTAAATGGTTCAGGGAAGAGTACTTTATTTAACCTTTATTTAGAAGAAGAACATTTTATATTTATCAATGCGGATAATATTGCTAAAACGTTAAATAATAAGGATAGTGCAGCCGCATCAATTCTGGCTGGTAGGTTGGCTTTAGAAAAAATAAAAGAGGCTGTTAAAAATAAACAATCTTTTATTTTTGAAACTACACTCACAAGCAAACAATCCTTGAATTTAATGAAACAGGTCAAAGAAAATGGCTTTGAGGTCACTCTTAATTATGTTTATCTTGATAGTATTGATCTTTCAAAAATTCGGGTGGCTCATAGAGTGCAACAAGGAGGACATAATATTCAAGAAGATGTTCTAGAACGCCGTTATGATAAAAGCATAAGTAATTTATCAAAAGCAATGTTACTAGCAGATAATATTTATATTTTTGATAATAGCTTAGACTCTCATGCACTTATCTATGCTTATGAATACGGTTCTATTCGTGAGAGAGTAGCTGACAATATATTGCCTGAAAAAATTAAAGATATATTAAATGAATTTGAGAAATCACTAAATCCTCCAGAACCTGAGCTGGAGATGTAATTTTATTATTAAACACTTAACCGCCTTAAATGGCGGTTTTTTATTGGGAGTGTGAAAGAAATGATTAGTACACTAGATTTATCAAAGAGAGCAATCTCTGCTTTAAATGATCGTAGTCTTGAGTTTAAGGCTACACACTATACAGAATACTCAGAAAGGGTCTTTATTGGGAATGAAGAAGTAACTGAGCTTTTTAAGGTTAATTGGTACGGTGACATCATGGTAGGAAGCCCAGAAGAACTGAAGCAAAAACTTCATTCAGGCAAAGAATTACACATACAATATAAACGTAGTAATGAATTAGCCCCTGAAAATTCTTATGATTTAACCTTAGTTTTCTTGAAAACTAAGGGAAAGTGGTCTTTGAGTAAGCAGCTGTAGGGGGGTATATGGAAATGGAAAACATGCTATTAAGAGGGATGATATGTAGAAGTTCAGACCAAATCTGACAAATGAGTTGCAAAAAAGAGAGTTTCCCGTTTGAATAAGAGGTGCGAATCTTTTAAACAAACAAAAGGAAACTCTCATGTTACATACTACCAATAATGTGATTAAACATAAAGCAGGACTGCTTAATTTAGCAGAGCAATTAAAAAATGTGTCGCAAGCATGCAAAATTATGGGCGTATCGAGGGATACATTTTATCGCTATAAAGAATTGGTTGAAGAAGGCGGTATAGAGGCACTCATTGATCGTAATAGACGGGTGCCTAACCTTAAAAATAGAGTGGACGAAGCCACTGAGTTAGCGGTGATAGAGATGGCGATTCATTATCCTGCCTATGGTCAACTAAGAATTAGCAATGAGTTGCGTAAACAGGGAATATTTGTATCACCTAGTGGTGTTCGTTCCGTTTGGTTGCGGCACAACTTGGAGAACTTTACCAAACGTCTAAACGCCTTAGAGGCGAAAGTACAGCAAGAAGGAATTATTCTGAATGAGCAACAAATACAAGCTCTTGAACGCAAGAAAGATGAAGAGCAAGCCATGGGTGAGATTGAAACCGCGCATCCTGGCTATTTGGGTTCACAAGATACCTTTTATGTGGGGCATTTAAAAGGGGTAGGACGTATTTATCAGCAAACATATGTCGATACTTACAGTAAAGTAGCGCATTGTAAGCTATACACCTCTAAAACCCCTATTACTTCTGCAGACTTACTTAATGATCGTGTATTACCTTTTTATGCAGAGCATGATTTACCTGTATTACGCATTCTGACAGATAGAGGAACAGAGTTCTGCGGTAAGGTAGAGCATCATGATTATGAGCTTTATCTAGTTATTAATGAAATTGAGCATACAAAGACTAAGGCTCGATCACCTCAAACCAATGGTATTTGCGAGCGCTTCCATAAGACCATTTTGCAGGAGTTTTATCAAGTAACGTTCCGCAAAAAACTCTATGCTGATTTAGATAGTTTGCAAAAAGACCTAGACGAATGGCTTGATTTCTATAATAATGAACGAACTCATCAAGGAAAGATGTGCTGTGGGCGAACACCCATAGAAACATTGATTGATGGTAAACAGATTTGGAACAGCAAAAAGCTGAGCTAAATCTAATCTGACAGACACCGCTTGTCAAACGGGGAACTGTCAGATGAAGTCTGAACTTCTACATATTATTACTCATGTGATGTTGTCGTCCTAGATCATCAGGGAATAAATAAGGTGTATTCGCACTAAGTGTTTGTAATTGCTTTAATAATTGAATGGATTGGGTTGATAACGGAACAATATGTTTTCTCCGCATTTTCATCCGTTCCGCAGGAATTACCCATATTTCTTTATCAAAATCTATTTCTTCCCATTCTGCTTTAATTAACTCGGATGTTCTAACAAAGGTGAGTAACATGAGTTTTAATGCAATAACAGTAATCTCACTTCCGTAATAGTTATGAATATCTAAAAGAAGTTTTGCTAAATCTTTTTCTTCGATTCGTGCGTGATGCCGTCTTTTCCTGCTAGGCAAAAAATCTTTCGGAGTAATATCGCTAATGGGATTATGAGTAATAAGTCCATCTAAATAAGCAAACTTCATGATACTTTTGACTTTTTGCATGTTGCGTTTAGCAACTTCCAATGCACCACTAGCTCTCATGGCTTTAAAACATGTAATAAAGTCCGCTAATAAAATACGACTAATAGGTTTTTTCCCAAAAAAAGGAAAGACAAAAGTTTCTAAGCGTGTCCATGTTTGCTGGGTTGTTTTAGGGTGTTTGTCGTGTGACCACTGTTTAAACCATTGCATAGCTACATCCTCAAAAGTTTGTTGTTCAGCCTTTTGAAGTAGTTTTTCTTGTTTTCGTTGTTCTAATGGGCAAATACCTTGTGCAAGAAGATCTTTAATTTCAGCTTGTTGTCGTCTTGCTTGAGCAAGAGACAGGGTGGGGTAACTTCCTAGTGAAATGGTTTTTCGTTTAAGATGGTAACTATAATCTAGTCGCCAATGCTTTGAGCCTGATGGTGTAATAAAAAGATATAAGCCTTTACTATCAGTAAGCTTGTAATTTTTAGTACGGGGTTTTGAGTTATTGATTTCTTTTACGGTTAACATAATTTACGGTATTTCCTTGTTTAAAAAGTAGGAATTATTAAAATACCGTAAAAAAATACCGTAAAAAACAGTTGTATATATAACTATATAAGCAACACAAAGAACATTCAAAAATGAAAAATTCAAAAAAAACCCATAAAAATCATAAGTTTATATGGGTTTCTTACGTTGCTTAGTTATTCTAAGCATAAATTCTCTGGCGGAAACGGAGGGATTCGAACCCTCGATGCAGGTTTAAGCCCACATGCTTCCTTAGCAGGGAAGTGCCTTCAGCCTCTCGGCCACGTTTCCAGAGAAAGATTGATTATAGCAGTACTTTAAATAAAAAATCAATACTTAAGAAAAAAAATTACTTTTTTTGCGTAAAATTTACCTAAAACAGCATATTAATAAAAAATAATTGTATATGTTGTCTCAAGTTTAAGTAAACAATCACTCCATTACTCAGCTTGTACTTTCTCTTTATCTAAACCAAAGGCTTTATGCAAAGCACGTACAGCCAATTCCATATATTTATCTTCGATAGCAACAGAAGTTTTGATCTCACTAGTACTAATCATTTGGATATTCACGCCTTCTTCAGATAAGGTGCGGAACATTTTACTTGCAACACCAGCGTGAGAGTGCATGCCGATACCGACAATAGACACTTTGGCGATTTTTTCATCAGAGATAACTTGACGAGCACCAACGGCAGGTACTACAGTCGTATTGATAACTTCAATAGCACGTTTGAAATCATTACGATTAACGGTAAATGAGAAGTCTGTTGTTCCATCCACAGATTGGTTTTGGATAATCATATCCACGTCAATGTTGGCTTGAGCGATAGGGTCAAGAATGTTGAAAGCAACCCCCGGTTTATCAGGTACACCTAACACAGTAATTTTTGCTTCATCGCGACTAAACGCAATACCAGAGACAACAGCAGCTTCCATTTTTGAATTTTCCTCAAGAGTAATTAGGGTGCCTGAATTTTTTTCAACTTCAAGGTCAATATTAGGGTCGGTTAGTGATGAGAGTACACGTAGGGGAACTCGGTATTTGCCTGCAAACTCAACAGAGCGAATTTGTAGAACTTTAGAGCCTAAAGAGGCCATTTCGAGCATCTCTTCAAATGAAATAACAGATAAACGGCGAGCATCTGGCTCAACACGAGGGTCTGTTGTATATACACCATCCACGTCAGTATAGATTAAGCATTCATCTGCTTGGATAGCTGCAGCAATTGCTACGGCTGATGTATCAGATCCACCACGTCCAAGAGTTGTAATATTGCCTTCATCATCTACACCTTGGAAGCCTGTCACGACGACTACTTTACCTAAAGCTAAGTCTTTTTTGATACGATCACCGTCAATAGAGGTAATGCGTGCTTTGGTATAGGATTTGTCTGTTTTAATCGGTAACTGCCAACCAGTATAACTACGTGCTGATACGCCTAGTGTTTGTAATGCAATAGCTAATAAAGCACTACTGGCTTGTTCGCCTGTAGAGGCAAGCATATCTAATTCACGACGATCAGCTAACTCATTAATTTCTTTTGCTAAGCCGAGTAAACGGTTGGTTTCCCCAGACATGGCAGATGGAACTACGACGACTTGGTGACCAGCAGCGTGCCACTTAGCGACACGTTTGGCAACATTTTGGATGCGTTCGATAGAACCCATAGAGGTTCCACCATATTTATGGACGATTAAGGACATCTTTTTTAACGTACAGAAAGGAGTAAAAATTAACCTATTATTCTACTATTGTTTTAGATAAATAAGTCAAAAAAATGAAATATTTCAAGCTAAATCAATGGTTTTGTGTTATTTTTGCGGTACAGCTATATATATTTCGTCGATTAAGCTTATAAAGGAGGTAATATGTCACAAAAAAATGTTCTTGTTCTCAATAGTCCACATGAAAAAATTAAGCAATATTTAGAGCAACATTATCAGGTGATATATGTCAATGATTTAGCAGGCCTTACCGAACAATTAGCACAAATAGGCGCATCCATCCAAATAGTTATCAGCAGTGCTTATGTTGGGTTGAAAAAAGAATGGATTGATCTAATGCCAAACTTAGAAGTGGTATGTAATTTTGGGGTAGGGTATGACAGTACGGATATTCAAGCACTAAAAGCACGAGGTATTCCATTTAGTAATACACCTGAAGTACTTAATGATGCTGTTGCTGATACAGCTATGGCATTGCTATTAGCACTAGTGCGCCAAGTATGCCAAGCAGATACATTTGTACGTAATGGTTTATGGGAAAAGGGAAGTTTTACATTAACTCCTAATGTATCAGGCAAAAAAGTGGGTATTGTTGGTTTGGGTAGTATTGGTAAAGTGATTGCAAAACGCTTAAGTGGGTTTGATTGTGAAATTGCCTACCATAATCGTCGTCAGCGTGATGATGTTGATTTTGTTTATAAGGCATCTGTGATTGAGTTAGCACAATGGTCAGACTTTTTGATTATTGCGACCGTGGGTGGTCCAGATACCCGTCATCTAATCAATCACGATGTATTGGTAGCCTTAGGGCGAGAGGGATATCTGATTAATATTGCTAGAGGCTCAGTGATTGACCAAGAAGCATTGATTCAAGCGTTACAAAACAATACTATTGCTGGCGCAGGCTTGGATGTTTTTGATAATGAACCATTTGTACCAGAAAGTTTGAAACAATTAAAGAATGTCGTCTTGATGCCTCATGTGGGTAGTGGTTCGATTGAAGCACGAGACCAAATGGCACAATTAGTGATTGATAATTTAGAGAATTTTTATCAAAAAGGCGATGTGATTACCAAGGTAGTGTAAACCAAGATTTTCTATTTTTTTCACGCTGATTTTTACGAAAGGTTTCTGGGTAAATAGCAAGATCGCCGTCTAACCATAAACCTTTTTTTTCAGCCTTAGCTAGTGCTTCTGCTTCAAGATAATAATGATGTTTAAGGTATTTACGATAAGCCCACGCATAGCCTTCACGTACCATAAATAAGTTAATATTTTCGTTATTTAAATAAATATTACCAATATAACGGTGATAACGATCTTTACCGATGATTTCAATATTAACGGTCTGTTGAATGATTTTATCCCTAAGTGTTTGACGACTTTTTTGTCCAAAAGCTTGCCCCTTTTCTGGTGCATCTATTTCGTTTAAACGAATTTTATATGTCGTGCGATTTTCCAAGCAGGTAATCGTATCCCCATCAGCGACATTAACAACACGGCAGAGTAGCCAAGGATAAGTTTTTGCCAGTAATTCACTAGGGGTCGAAAATAGGATAAAAAGTGTGATGAAGATAAAACGAAGCATTACTTAGAAAGCAGCAAGGAGTAAAAAAGGGATTAAGATACTCTCTATTATAGTAATTATTGTGGAAATGATTAAACTAAAAGCGAAGAAACATAGCACTTTTCCTAATAGCCGAAATAATCAAATGATGTAAAAATATCCCAAAAGTGACATTCTTTTGATGCGTATTATTTTAAGGTAAGCGTATAAATACAATTTATTCTAGGAGACAATAATGAAAATTGGCTTTATCGGTTTAGGTAATATGGGTGGGCCTATGGCGCTCAATTTACTAAAAGCAGGTCATGAAGTGTCTGTATTTGATTTAGTCCCAGCATTGGTTCAAAAGCTAACGGAAGCGGGGGCAAAAGCGTTTGCTAGTCCAGCTGATTTGGCTGCACAAGAGATTGATGTATTAGTGACCATGCTCCCAGCGTCTGCACATGTACGCTCGGTATATTTGGGTGAGCAAGGTATTTTATCAACTGTTAAGCCTGAGGTATTATTAGTCGATTCATCAACGATTGATCCGCAAACAGCACGTGATGTGTCAGCAGCAGCGGCTAAACAAGGTAACTTGATGGTGGATGCCCCAGTGTCAGGTGGTACAGGAGGAGCGCAAGCGGGGACGTTAACGTTTATGGTTGGTGGTACGGAAGCTGCTTATGAGCGGGCAAAATCTGTCTTACAAAACATGGGTAAGAATATTGTTTATTGCGGGGGTACAGGAAACGGTCAGGTGGCTAAAATTGCTAATAATATGCTGTTAGGTATTAGTATGGTAGGTGCTGCTGAAGCGATGAATTTGGGCGTTTCATTAGGTATGGATGCCAAGATTCTTGCCGGTATTATTAACACTTCTTCTGGCCGTTGTTGGAGTACAGAAGTAAATAATCCGTATCCAGGAGTGGTTGAAACAGCACCTGCTTCTAGAGATTATGTGGGTGGTTTTGGGACAGATTTAATGTTAAAAGATTTAGGTCTTGCTACAGAGGCAGCAAAGTCTGTCAAAGCGCCAGTAACGATGGGTGCTACAGCGCAGCAACTTTATCAAACGTTTAGCAATTTAGGTTATGGTGGTTTAGACTTTTCAGCGATTATTAAAATGCTGTCTAAACAATAAAAGAGGTAGGTGAATGTTTACAACACAGTTAAGTGAAGAACAGCAAATGATCCGTGATATGGCACGTGATTTTGCGAAAAATGAAATTGCGCCACATGCAGAACAATGGGAAAAAGATGGATGGTTGGGTGATGAGGCTATTGCGCAAATGGGCGAGCTCGGTTTGCTAGGTATGACTGTCCCAGATACTGAAGGTGGTTCTTTTATTGATTATGTGTCTTATGCATTGGCTGTAGAAGAGATTGCGGTAGGAGATGCTGCGATGTCTACGATGATGAGTGTACATAGCTCAGTTTGTTGCGGTACTTTGCTTAAATCAGGTAATGAAGAACAGAAAAAACAATGGTTAGCCGATATGTGTGCAGGTAAAGTCATTGGTAGTTTTTGTTTAACAGAGCCACAGGCTGGATCAGATGCGAGTGCCTTAAAATGCCGTGCTACATTAGAAAATGGCGAATGGGTATTAAATGGTTCAAAGCAGTTTGTGACTAATGGCAAACGTGCAGGTTTAGCTATTATTTTTGCTGTGACTGATCCAGAGTTAGGCAAAAAAGGAATTTCGGCCTTCTTGGTGCCAACCGATAATCCCGGCTATATTGTTAGCCGTGTAGAGCATAAGTTAGGTATAAGAGCGTCTGATACTTGTGCGATTACGTTGGAAAATTGTCGTATTCCAGAAGCGAATTTACTTGGGGAGCGAGGAAAGGGTCTAGCGATTGCATTAGCAAACTTGGAAAATGGTCGAATTGGTATTGCCGCACAATCAGTTGGTATTGCTCGTTCTGCTTTTGAAACGGCTCTAAAATATGCTAATGAGCGTACTCAATTTAATAAACCATTGATACAGCATCAAAGTATTGCCAATATGCTCGCTGAAATGCATACTCAGATTGAAGCAGCTCGATTATTAGTATTAAATGCGGCGTCTTTAAAAGACCGTGGTATTCCGAGCTTATCACAGGCTTCTCAAGCGAAATTATTTGCGTCGGAAATGTGTGAAAAAGTATGTAGTATGGCTATTCAAATTCATGGAGGGTATGGCTTCCTAGAGGATTATGCCGTCCAACGTTATTATCGTGATGCACGCATTACACAGATTTATGAGGGAACGAGTGAAGTTCAAAAGATTGTGATTGCTCGTGGATTACAGGACTATCACGCTTAATATTGCTCAGGCTTAAATTAGGACACTAATTATTTTTTACGATAAAGGGTAGGTTTTTAATGACTTATCTTTTATCGTATTTTTCATCATAGAGGTTTTTTCACTAAATAGTTAGTATCTGTAAGTAGGGTGATTTAGCTGTTTTCATATCATCATATCATTTCATTGCTTTGTGCTATGTTACGTTTATACGTTAAATTCGTTTTATAATACCTTTCGTTAGTCATTATGCTAACAACGGTGCTGTTTTTTATTCTATTTAAATATGAGAGAGGAGTCTTATCATGCATGATAATCAAGAGGGTGTAGACCGTCAAAAACTTGAACGACTCAAAGAAATGCATGAAGCACAGGATCGTATCAAGGAAGCAGAGTATGAGCTTGAACAAGCTCATGAGCAGTTGCAACAGGCTGTTGATGAGTTTACTGAAGCACATGGTTCTGAAGAATTAGATGACATCATTGATGAAAACATCGAAAAGTCTTTTGAAGAAGGCAATAGTGATGATACAGGTGATGCTCAAACGGCTATTAGTGCTGCTATTGCTGAGGCTGAGGCAGATGCAGGAAAAGAAGTTCCTGTAGCTAAAAAAGCGAAGAAAGAAACAGGATTGGTTGCTTCTGTGGAATATGTTCATGGTAAAAAGCGTGAACATATTCCTTTAAGTAAACTTGCTGGTTATAAAAAAGATTCATCGCGTTTACTATGGGTGGGATTAAAAGATCCTACGGAAGAAGAACTGCTTAAGGTATGTAGAGATTTATCAATTATTGATGAGGCAGCACAAGAAATTATCCAACAGCATCGAAAACCTAAAATTATTGATTACGGTAATTATATTCAGTTGGTAGCCGTTACAATTACTCGCGAAAACAAAAAACTTGTATTTGGTGAAATGCAGATGATTTTCGGAGTAGGGTTTGTTCTCACCGTAAGACGAGGTGGAGCAATGACTAATTCCTCCTTGCGAGAGCGTATGGAGTCTTGCCCTGAATTAATTGCGCGTGGCTCGGACTTTGTAGTGGCAGAGATTTTAGATGTATTTGTAGATAGTTTTGCGGCATTAGCATCACGCCTAGAGGTGGAAGTCAATCAGGTCGAACAAAAAATGATGCTAAGAGGATTTAGAGAAACTGATATCCGTAAATTGTATAAACAAAGACGAGATTTATTAAGAATTCGTACATCCATTACACCGATGGTAGAGATTTGTCGCAAAATTGCCGTTATGAATAGTCCCATTATTGAGCCTGATTCACGTTCTTATTTCACCGTAGTTTCGGATCGTATTGCGAGGATTGATGAGCAAATCAATGCCTTACATGAAGCTTTAGCATTTGCTTTTGAAGCAAGTTTGATGATTGGTCAGTCACATCAAACAGATATTACTAAAAAATTAGCTGCATGGGCGGCGATTTTGGCTGTACCTACGGCAATAGCAGGTATTTATGGAATGAATTTTAAATTTATGCCTGAGTTAGAATGGCAGTATGGCTATCCATTGGCTCTGGGGTTGATGGGGGGTATCTGTGGTTTCCTATACTATAAATTTAAAAAGGCAGATTGGTTATAAACTATATTTGCTATTGGTTATGTGAATAAGAATGGGTTTTAAAGTTTTTAATCTTAGTTGTACTAACCATCATATGTTTGAAGGGTGGTTTCCTTCTGCTGAAGCATTGGATGATCAAACCAAAAGGGGATTGATTAGTTGCCCTTATTGTGGTGAGACACAAGTTAAAAAGGAATTATCAGCACCTTATGTAAAAGGTTCTTCTTCAGTACCTCAGACAAACTCATCTTCTAAAGAAAGTCAATTGCAGGATTTTCAAAGTAGCGCCAATATTGAACAAGTACGTGCATTGCTGATGAAAGAGTTTAGAAATATCATTAATAAAGCAGAGGATGTGGGTGATAGGTTTACTGAAGAAGCGATTAAAATTCATCATGGTGAAACCGAAGAGCGTTCAATTCGAGGGCAAGCTACGGCAGAGCAGAGAGAGCAATTACTGGATGAAGGGATTGACGTTTTTAGTATTCCTGATGATCTGGATCCAAAGAAACAGCATTAAATTTCCTTTAATTTGTATTATGTATATTGTTTATTTTGATTTTAGTTAAATTGAAACAAAATGCGTCCATAATGCTACAATTGTAAGATATTGCTTTTATATTTTATATCATGAAGTTGTTAGAATAGTAAAAACTCATCAATAAGAAGTAGTATGTTGAGGGGGCTTTTAGCTATTACGATGTTGTGTACAAAGGATAGGTAATGAATTATAAAAAACTGTTTATGATATCTATGTTAGGGGGAAGTATTTTAGCTGGATGTGCATCTATTGATGGTTTTCTGGAAAATTTAGGATTAAAGAATACGGATAAAGTAGCGCAGGTCTCTATTACTCCTATCAATGCAAATTATGTTTTCATCAAAACGGGCAATGTACGAATTGCTCCTAGCGATACTGCTATGAGTTTAGGTACATTAAACGCAGGTCAACGTTTTTTTGCTTTAGGTCGTACAGAAAATAACTGGATTGCTATTAGTGATACTAGTGGAAAAAGATTAGGATATGTTCATGCTAGTTTGGTACAAAAAGCAGGATCTAAAGTGTCATCAACCGGCAAGAAAAAAACAAAAAAAACTATGCAAACGGTAGTTAAATCGTCGCAAAAAACAGCAAATAACACTGAAAACTTAACTTCTTCAGGTGTAAATTTAGATGATATACCTAGTAAATCATCAGGTTCAGTTGAGCAGTCCAAATCTCATGGTGTAAATTTAGACGAATTGTAGTATTGGAAGTATTTCTATTACGATTAGAATCAGAAATCATTTATTGTCTTGATGGCTTAAAGGATAGTTATGTATAAAAATATAACGATTGCTCTTATGAGCTTATCGACCACCTTAGCTTGGGCTGAGGAATCGTATCAAGTTGGTTATTCAAAGAAAGAAGATTTGGTTATTATTGCAGATAATGCAAATGAATCAAATTGGTGTAAAACAGATTTGCAATTGCGTTTTCAGGCGGGATCGAATGCCTCTGAAGAAAGTGTAAAGGCATTGTTTCCAAAATTAGGTAACCTTTTCAATAAGTTATGTCCAAAAGCAGAAACTCTTACGTGGTCTTATGTTGACGTTCAGCATAATGTTGTTTTGAAAGGAAATACAAATAAGAGCCAAGAATGGGCTTTTGTATTGGAAAATAATGTAGCAAGTAAGCAGAAAGTTACTGCGGAGAAAGAGGAAGAATCATCAAAGTCTGATGTCGTTACTCAAACAACAATAACTGATAAAAGAACCGAAGAGTCGACTAAAGAGGTACCTCAAACTACTGCAGTAGTGGAAAATGCGCCTGTTCAATCGTCGACAGAAATATCATCAGAGCAAACAGTGGTCACTGATACAGTAGAAAAGATAGAGTCTGTAGACAAGATGCAATCCTTCCCAGTTTCAGGATGGAGACCTTTATTAGAAGAAGAACGTCAAAAACTTATCGCTAATTTTCAAACAATGAAAAATCAAGATGGCTGTAAGGTATTGAGTTTTTTTGATTTTAAAGGTCAAGAAAATTATGTTCAGATTATCACTAAGGGAGTAGGTTGTGATCAGAATGGTTTTCTAGATGGTGAAGGGACTGTCCGTGTGGAGCGCTCTGATGGGGAGGTTCTTCTTAGAGAAAGAGAATTTGTATTTAAGCATGGTTTACCTTTTACTGGCTATACGAAAATTTCAGGACCTCAAGAGTTGGAAATATTCTATACACCTGAAGGTTCGATTTTTAATCAGCATAAATTGTTTTTTGGTATTGGTTCTAGCCAAGAATTAAATGCTCATTATTTCTTGGTCGCATATAAGAAAGATTATGCGGGTTTTGGTGCATTTGAAGAGGGCAGTGATGGGCTTATTCTGACTAATCGTGCTGAAGATTTTAGACAAGCTAGCACAATTAAAAAACAATTAGAAACAGCATTTCAGTACTTTAACCATAGAACACATAATCAATCTTTTCACTTAAGATTGACTTTTGTTGAGGGATTACAGAAAGGACTAGATGAGTATTCAATGGAACAGAAATTGTATAGGACTGAATTTTCCCGTAATAGAGCTTATGGGAAAAATTGGCAAGCTTACGCTAAAGGTGAATGGAAGCAAGAGAAAGGTTTTGGAACAACAAATTATTTGTTTGAAAGAGAGCAACGATTAGCTCATGAAAAAGCATTAGAAGCAAAGCGTTTGCGTCGTGAAAAGGCGTATGAGGCAGAAAAACAGCTTAATAAGTATAGGGAGCTTCAAGCATTAGATTGGAGTACATCAGATAAGGTACAACAGAATATTTATCAAAATATTCAAGCAGGCACAAGAAATTACGTTGATATGCTTGAAGGAAAACAGAAAACATTGTCTAGCTTAGTCAGAGTTGATAGTATTCAAAATGGTAAGGCTCAGGTAGTATGGCCATATAGCATGGTATTGTCCCTACCTTTGGAAAAGGGTTGGTATTGGATTAGAGGCCAACAATCTTTCAGCACTACTCAGTTAGATAAGGTTGGTTTGCCTTTGACAGAGGTAACGATAGATGACACAGCAGTATTTAAATGCCAGCAAGAAATGTGTGCTGATTTACAAAATCCTCAAACTATTGCTCGTATCCAGTTCGGTATTCCAGACTGGTCCCCAGAGAAAGCACAGCAATTAATAATAGATGCAAGAAAGTAATGAGAAGAAAGGAAGAAGATTTAAGATGAACAGTAAAAAACTTACTATTATTATCGTTACAATTTTAATCCTGTTGCTGGGTGCTTGGTTTGGTGGATCGTGGTATGCTACTCAGACAGCAGAAGAGAGATTACAGCGATTTGTAGATGAGAAAGGGCTAGCAGATAAAGTATCTTGGAATAAAGTATCTGCGACACCATTAAAAACAGTAAACATTTCAGGTCTAGAAATAGCAGATCAATTATTTGTTGATGAGCTACAAATCAAAGATTTTGAAAATGAATCTAATCAACAACGGATTGATTTACGTGCAATTGGTATTAAAGATCAACGTGGTTATGCTCCTGATTGGTTATTGTTTGGTTGGGGGGCAAAGTCAGGTATGATAAATACTGCACCAGCAGATTTGAATTTCAAAGCAGACCTTAACTATAGTACCGGTAATGGATTAATCAATGTAGAGTTTGCGGCAAAGGATTTTCTACAAGGTAATGGCTCTCTTTCTATTAGCAATATTTATTCACTCAAAACGTTGTTACAGGCTGTAGAAAATAGTGGTTTCAAGAACAACACTTTTGGTATTTTTGGTCTATTAGGATCTATTGAAAACATTCAGTTTAATCAATTAGATATTGATTTTAAAGACTTAGGTATGTTAAGGAGATATATTGTGCTGAAACAACGGTATGATGGTGTGCCTTTACCAAGTAATCAAGATGATGAAGCGATGTTAAAAGCTTATCAGCAAAAGATGGATAAAGCTGTCAATGAATGTGCTCAAGCTCCTATTGTGCAAAATGATCGAGAAGCTTGCGTAAAAATTGTTGAAGTATTGAAAGGTGAAAAAAGTAGTTTAAAAGGTAGTATTAAATGTGTTAAATCTATCAGTCTTGGAGAGTTCTTGATGAAAGGATTAAATAATGGAAAATCAAATTCCATACGGTTAGAAATAGACTAATTAAGGATTACTAAAAACCAGAAGGCATTGCTTTTAGAAGCATGCATTCTGGTTTTACCTCTACGTTATTTGTCCTTCTTCCTTAGTAATTAGATTTTTAAGGCTCACTTTTAAAATTGTTTTACAGTAGAGGTTGGTGAGAATTATCAAGCCTAGATATTCTTAACTTGTGCTTCAAGTTCAGCTTTTAGAGAAGCGTCTAAATTTAATTGTCTAGCTAGCTCATCTAAATAGGCTTTTTCCATAAAGTTTTGTTGATTGCACATCGCTAAACTCATGGCATAAATTTGAGCAGCTAAGTGTGGGTCAGTTGCATAACTAGCAACGTAAGCAGGATCTACAGGGCGATCAAGTTCAGCTTGGAACCAAGCTCGATCTTGTGGATTGCTTAATTGTGCAAGATGTCCATCCAATTGGGCTTTTTCATCTTCTTGGATATGACCGTCAGCTTTAGCAGCAGAAATCATCGCAATAATAAGTGCACGGCTAGCCTGCTCTACCACTGGAGCGACAGCAGTATTGTTTTCAGTAGAAGCGATAGAGTCACTTTCAGTTACTGGATTAGACGCAGGAATTGAACCTCCTTGCGCAAAAATATCAGATGATGAGCTTTGTGCTTGTTGCGCCTGCCAGCGTTGGAATGCTTTGAAAGCAACAGTACCTAATGCTGCTAAGCCACCAATTTTTGCTAAATTACTATCTGTTTTTTGTCCTAATAAAACAGCTAATGCACCAGCGGCTAAGCTAGTTTTATCACCATCAGTTAAGACTGATTTGTCACCAGTTGTGGCATCTTTGATTTGATTAAAAATATCTGTACCTTGGCTTTGGATTTTATTCAAACTCTCAGACTGACGAGCTTGTTCATAGGTATCACGCGCTTGTTGTTGTAAACCGTCAAGAATATTACCAGCACCTTTGCCAAATAATTGTTCCAAAATATTAAATGCACTCATCATCTATCCTTTAAGAAATGAATAATATATAAAAATTGTTAGTTGCTTTAAAAAATGAACTCAAGTTGAACCAATGGTTAAATTGATGTCTTTTTATGACAACTCTACAATCTTCTATTGTATAGATTTATCTTAAACTTAATAGTTAAGAATTATTTAGTTTATTTCTTTGTGTCACAAATAAATAGCTAAATAACGTGTTAGTACCTTCATCTCTCTGGTAAAAAGCATAAATCTATAGCAAACAGATACTAGCACGCTATCATAACGACTTAATGACAGTGACTTTTGTTAAATAGTGCAATTTGATGGAATTTCAATCTTAAAACGGTAAAATAATTGTTAATAAGATGATAATTTTTATAAGGGATATAACTATGCCGTCATTTGATGTCGTAAGTGAAGCAGATATGATTGAAGTCCGTAATGCGGTAGATCAAGCAAATAAAGAAATTTCTACACGATTTGACTTTAAGGGATCTGATGCTCGTATTGAACAAAAAGAATTGGAATTGACAATTTATGCTGATGATGATTTCAAAGTGAATCAGGTCAAAGATGTATTGATTAATAAATTAGCCAAACGCAATGTGGATTTACGTTTTTTGGAATATGGTAAGCAAGAGAAAATATCAGGTGATAAATTAAAGCAGTATGCCACGATTAAAAAAGGTGTGACAGGTGATTTGGCAAAACGTATTGTTAAGCAAATCAAAGATAGTAAATTAAAAGTTCAAGCGAGTATTCAGGGTGATACGGTACGAGTTAGTGGCGCAAAAAGGGATACGCTACAAGAAGTAATTGCTTTGCTGAAAAAAGAGGTGAGTGATGCACCATTAAGTTTTAATAATTTTAGGGACTAGCTTTTTGTTCTAATGGATTTTTAAATACTTGCAAATGCAAAATAAACCTAATATTTGAAAGTTCAAGGAAGTATTACACTAAAACATCTAATTAATGTAAATATGTGGTAAACACCGCGAGAGATGAGTGTAAACACTCACAGAGAATAGCGATATTATGTTGTGATGACAATTAATGTAGGAGGTTTTATGAGTAAGAAGATTTTAATGCTTGTCGGTGACTATGCTGAAGATTATGAGACGATGGTTCCTTTTCAGTGTCTATTGGCATTAGGTTATGAAGTACATGCTGTTTGCCCAAACAAAAAATCAGGAGATACTGTCGCTACGGCTATTCATGATTTTGAAGGTGATCAAACATATAGTGAAAAAAGAGGGCATAATTTTGCTATCAACTATGATTTTGATGCTGTCAAGGTTGAGGATTATGCTGGTTTATTGATTCCCGGCGGTCGAGCACCAGAATACTTACGTATGAATGATAAGGTTTTAGCTATTGTTAAGTACTTTGATGATAACAAAAAACCAATAGCGGCTGTATGTCATGGAGCACAAATTTTAGCGGCAGCGGGAATCTTGCAGGGTAAGCTATGTTCGGCTTATCCCGCTTGTGCGGCAGAGGTGAAATTGGCAGGTGGTACTTATGCAGATATTAAAGTGACTGAAGCGGTTACGGACGGTCATTTGGTAACAGCACCAGCATGGCCTGCTCATCCAGCATGGATACGTCAATTTGTCGACGTACTGGGAGCGAAAATTACGTTATAGTGTTGAGTAAGTTTATCTATGATGGTTATGTTCAAGATAACCGTTTTATGCCATAAATCCCATTTCTTGTTTTTTGACTAGAGATGGGATTTTTTATTTTTTGAGTTGGCGTTTTTCAAGGTATTTACATAAAAGGCCACCGATAAATGCTAAGAGAGCAGCCATCATGCCGTAGTAAATTAAAAAGGCTTGAAAAATTTGTCCTGTACTCATTGTGGCTAGTTGCTCATTGGCAGAGCTTTCCATTAGGACTAACTGGATGTAGTTATATAAGGCACCGATAGGAAATGCTAAAGCCACTGTTAATACAAAACGAGGCAGAGAGGGTGGGGTATAGTGATAAATCAGAGCTAGTATTATGGCTACGACACCTAATTTATGTGCTGTCGCTAAGACATATTGTAAAAGGATTTGCCATGCAAGTTCAACACTGAGAGCTTGTCCTATGCCCATGGTACTAATTAAAGTAGCTCCCAAGATAATGAGAGCTACTAAAAAAAGTGCCAAAACAAAACAAGCGATAGTTTTGCTTAGACTTAACAATTACATTACTCGGCTACGATATTCGTTAGTACGGGTATCGATTTCGATTTTGTCACCAATATTGCAGAATAGAGGTACAGCAAGTTCAAAACCAGTATTGATTTTTGCTGGTTTCATTACTTTGCCTGAAGTATCACCTTTTACAGCTGGTTCTGTGTAAGTGATTTCACGAACGATAATTGTTGGTAGTTCTACAGAGATAGCGCGACCTTCGTAGAATACTACTTCAACAGTCATACCTTCTTCTAAGAAGTTAAGTGCATCACCCATATTATCTGCTTCAACATCATGTTGATTGTATTCTTCATCCATAAAAACATACATTGGATCAGCAAAGTAAGAATACGTACATTCTTTTTTGTCTAACACGACAACGTCAAATTTTTCATCTGCTTTGTAAACAGTTTCAGAACCTGATGCAGTTAATAAGTTTTTGAATTTGATTTTAACAACAGCAGCGTTACGACCTGATTTGTTATATTCTGCTTTTTGTACCACTAGTGGGTTGCCATCAACCATCACTACGTTACCTACGCGCAATTCTTGAGCGGTTTTCATTAAAAAACTCCGAGTGGAATAAATAAACGATAAATAAAAGCCTATGAAGAGCTTAGTGTTAAAAAGGAAACAATAAAGAAAGAGTTTCGTTTCCTGTATAGACTGCTATTTTATCTTGTTTATTAGCTGTTTGTCTAAAAATTAAGCAGAGAAAAAGACAAAGTTGGATTTTTGAGTAATTTTTCTCGATATTTTTGATGATACTGATGAGATAACTCAAGCATGTTGGGTTGTAAAATGTGAGTCAATAGATCCGCTAAATTCTCTCCTGGTTGATTCCATAATTGATGAAGTGAATCCAAGCTGATAAGAGAATTTTCTTCAGGGCATTGTTGTTGTCGATTACTTAACCATGCATTAAGTTTTTCTAAATGAGCATCTTCTTGTTGGTGGTAAATATGCCAGATAAAAGGCTTACCTGACCAAATAGCTCGAACAAAACTATCTTCACCACGCACAAAATTGATATCACAAATAGCAAGCAAATAGTCAAACTGCTCTTGAGGAATAAAGTTAAATCGTTGAATGTTAATAGTATTTAAAATATGTTTATTATGTATTGATAATGTGTTTAATATGCGTTCTGTATTGGTGGCAACACCATCGGGAATTAAAATAGTAGTGGGTATTCCTACTTGTGCGATTGATGTAAGAAGGGCTTTTACAGGTGCATGTGGATAGCAAAAAAGGCTAATTAAACGCTCTTTACGCACTAGTGCATGGGCAGCATTAGGATGAACATAGGTAGAAAGAAAGTCTACTTGTGCGGACTGATTCTGTTCAAATGCGGTGAGTGATTTAATTAGGTTTGGCTCGCGTAATAATCCTCCAGTTTTATCCGTAAATCCTGGGAAGAAAAAATATTTTGGTACTTTATTTTTTTGTATAGAGGGTTGTGCATGAAAATCTTCTACCCATGGCTCAGCACTTAGATACTCTAAGTTGAACCAGTATTGTGTTTTACCAGTCATAGCAGCTTGATAACAATCATCTAAATCTGTTGCAAATGCTTCAATAACAATAGCTGTTGGCACGGCTTGCTGAATAGTCTCTGTATTCCACTGATGAATATGGATATTAGCGAGTATTTGTTGATTGAGAGATGGGTTGAGATTGGGAGCAATTTTAGCAAAACTATGTAAATCATCCACCCAAAGACGTATAGGAGTTCGGATGAATGTTGAAGAACCAAGGTGACGACATACTTGGGCAATAACACTGTTTTCTCTCACCTGTAATTGTCCAAGTTGATAACGTATGACTAACTCATATAAATTATTAGCCAAACGCCAGCAAACACCAATATCACCATAGTTATCAATCACTCGACAAAAGATATCAATAATGGGGAAAGGGTAAAAGTCTTTTTCTAAAATTGGATTATTCTCATGAGATAACGAAGGTTGGTGTGTTGACATTAATATTTATCCACAAATAAGAGAGGGTATAGCCTTTAGTAAAGTATGTTTGGTGAGCTATTTAACCGTTATTTTTAAGATATGGGGAATAATAACTCAATTAAAAGCACAGTGGGCTCGGATTTACTCTTATGAGTTCATCTCAAAGCCCACATTAAAACTACTTTATTAAATTACTATTACTGGTAGTAATTTCTTACGGCAATAACAGATTTATTAGGCAAGCAATTGACGTAAGACGAATGGTAGAATGCCTCCATGTTGGTAGTATTCTACTTCAATTGGCGTATCAATACGTAACAATACGGTGACCTGTGTGCTAGTACCATCAGCACGATGGATAGTTAGGACAACATCTTGTTGTGCTTGAATACCATTTTCTAGACCTGATATATCAATGACTTCATTACCCGTAATGCCAAGTTTACTAATACTATCATCACCTTTAAATTGTAATGGTAGAACACCCATACCTACTAGGTTATTGCGATGAATACGCTCAAAGCTTCGTGCAATTACGGCTTTAACACCTAGCAATTGAGTACCTTTGGCAGCCCAGTCTCGAGATGAACCTGTACCATATTCTTCACCTGCAAAGATAACAGTTGGGGTATTGTGACTAATATAGCGCATTGCGGCATCAAAGATAGAGACTTGTTCTCCTGTTGGTTGATAGATAGTTTCACCACCTTCAACGAGTGAGCCATCTGCTTTGGGTGGAATCATTAAGTTTTTGATGCGGACATTGGCAAACGTACCACGAATCATTACTTCATGGTTACCACGGCGAGAGCCGTAGCTGTTGAAGTCACCTTTGGAAATATCGT
Organism: Pelistega sp. MC2; assembly: GCF_900099475.1. Taxonomy (NCBI): domain Bacteria; kingdom Pseudomonadati; phylum Pseudomonadota; class Betaproteobacteria; order Burkholderiales; family Alcaligenaceae; genus Pelistega; species Pelistega sp. MC2. The sequence continues at coordinate 756,246 of NZ_LT628275.1, forward strand.
GCTGGATTAACCATTGACCAGCAGGTGATGTTTCTTTGATTGAGCCTGCAGGAGAGATATGGTCAGTCGTTACTGAGTCACCAAAAATACCTAAGATTCGTGCTTGCTTGATACTAGGTATTGATCCAGGAGTCATACTGAATTGATCAAAGAATGGTGGCTTAGCAATATAAGTTGATTCAGGCCAGTTATATACGTTACCAGTGACGCCTTCAATACGTTTCCATAGCTCTCCGGGATTAGTCTTGATTTGTTCGTAATTTTGGCGATAAACGGTTGGTTCCATTGCTTGAGGAAGAAGGGCTTGAATTTCTTCATTGCTTGGCCAAATATCTTGTAGATAGATAGCTTTGCCTTCTTTGTTTATGGCAATTGGCTCGACAGTTAGATTTTTACGAATATTGCCAGCTAATGCATACGCCACTACTAGAGGCGGTGAGGCTAAGAAGTTTGCTTTAATATTTGGATGGATGCGTGCCTCAAAGTTACGGTTACCCGATAAAATAGCTGAGCAGACTAAATTATTTTCAGTAATGAGCTGATTGAACTCAGGTAATAAATCACCAGCATTACCAATACAGGTAGTACAACCATAAGCAGAAATATCAAAACCAAGCTGTTCTAGATAAGGCAGTAGACCTGTTTTTTCTAAATACTCTGTCACTACACGTGATCCAGGGGCTAAAGAAGTTTTGATATGAGGTTTAATCTGTAAGCCAGCCTCTACCGCTTTTTTGGCTAATAGACCTGCTGCGAGTAATACACTAGGGTTAGAGGTATTGGTGCATGAGGTGATAGCCGCAATTAGAATATCTCCTTGTTTGATCTCAATGCCATTTTGCGCTGTGTATGTTTTGTCTAATGCAGCCACATCTTGGTTAAACCCATTGTTTTGAATAGGTGCTGTAAACAATTGTTCAAAAGTCGATTTAATATTTGGTAAAACAATACGATCTTGAGGGCGTTTAGGACCTGCGACTGATGGCTCAATACTTGATAGGTCTAAGTGTAGTAATTTGGTATAGTTGATGTCATTGGCACGTGGAATACCATAAAGCTCTTGAGCTTGGAAATAAGCTTTAAAGGCTTCGATAGCTTCATCAGAGCGACCTGTGCCTTTGAAGTATTCGATAGTTTTGTCATCAACAGGGAAAAAGCCCATAGTCGCACCATATTCAGGCGCCATGTTCGCAATGGTCGCACGATTAGGTACGTTAATACTGGCTGTACCCTCACCACAGAACTCTACAAATTTACCCACTACTTTTTCGCGGCGTAGTAATTCTGTTAACGTAAGTACTAAGTCTGTAGCGGTTACGCCTGGTTTTAATTGACCTGTTAGCTCTACACCAACAACATCAGGAGTGAGGAAATAGACTGGTTGTCCCAACATACCTGCTTCAGCTTCAATACCACCAACACCCCAACCAACAACACCTACACCGTTAATCATGGTTGTATGAGAGTCAGTACCCACTAGTGAGTCAGGATAGTAAATACCATCTTTAGTTTTGTGAACGCCTGGAGCAAGATATTCAAGGTTAACTTGGTGAACAATACCAAACCCCGGAGGAACTACACCAAAGGTATCAAAGGCTTGCATACCCCATTTCATAAATTGATAACGCTCTTTATTGCGTTGAAACTCAAGTTTCATGTTTAAATCTAATGATTCTTTGGTGCCGTAATAGTCAATCATTACAGAGTGATCTACTACTAAGTCAACTGGTACTAGTGGTTCAATTCTTTTTGGATCTTTACCCATATTTTCAGCAACAGTGCGCATAGCAGCTAGGTCAGCTAGCAAGGGAACGCCAGTAAAATCTTGTAAAACAACACGTGCCACAATAAATGGAATCTCTTCCGTACGTTTGGCATTAGGTTCCCAAGTAGCTAAAGCCTTGATATGTTCATCGGTAATTTTGACATTATCTTGATGACGTAGTAAGGTCTCAAGAACAATACGGATTGAGACAGGTAGGTGAGATAGAGAGATATTGAGTTGTTTGGCTAGGGTGGGGAGTGAATATAATTGGCCGGTTTTATCGCCAATAGAAAACTGTTTTAAAGTCTGCTGAGCAAGCATAGCTTTCTCCATTTTGGGTTATGAAATATATCTTTATTTATACCTCAAAATAGAAAAAAAAGCTAATACGTCTTTTGGTTAAAATCGGACAAAAGGGAAGCCTGATTTTTAGTTAAAAAAACAGGTTAAGGTAATGTAAGTACTTTCGGCGTGCAGGGTTTTGTGGGGATAAGTAATGCTTTTTGAAAGCTAAACTTTTGGAAACCCTGCACGTCAAAATCCCAAGAAGGGAAGCCTGATTTTTAGTTAAAAAAACAGGTTAAGGTAATGTAAGTACTTTCGGCGTGCAGGGTTTTGTGGGGATAAGTAATGCTTTTTGAAAGCTAAACTTTTGGAAACCCTGCGCGTCAAAATCCCAAGAAGGAAAGCTTGATTTTTAGTTAAAAATGCAGGCTTCTGGGTGATTGATTGTCCCAAGAAGGGAAGCCTGATTTTTAGTTAAAAAAACAGGTTAAGGTAATGTAAGTACTTTCGGCGTGCAGGGTTTTGTGGGGATAAGTAATGCTTTTTGAAAGCTAAACTTTTGGAAACCCTGCACGTCAAAATCCCAAGAAGGGAAGCCTGATTTTTAGTTAAAAAGCTTTGCTAGATTAGCAATACCTGTACGGATTTTATCTTCTGGTACAGTGACAAAGCTTAGACGTAAGTTATTAGTCACAGGCTTGTCTGCCAATGGATAGAAAGGTTGACCAGGAACATAAGCTACTTTTTGCTCATCAACTGCACGTGGTAATAACTCAGTCGTATTGATACTTTCGTTAAACGTCAACCATAGGAACATACCACCAGATGGATGAGTCCATGTAACATCAATACCCTTGAAGTTTTCTTCTAGTGCTTCTAGCATATAACCACATTGACGTTTGTAAAGCTCTCGAACTTTGGGTAAATGTTCAGTTAAAAAACCATCTTTAACAGCTTCATAAACAGCCATTTGAGTGATAGAGGCGGTATGAAGATCGGTAGCTTGTTTTAATTGAACCATCTTGGCAATAATCGCTTCTGGAGCAATTACAAAGCCAATACGCATACCTGGTGCTAATACTTTAGAGAATGATCCCATGCGAATCACGGTACCACCATATTGCTGAGATAAAGCGAATAATCCTGGTAGAGCTTCGCCCTCAAAGCGTAACTCACCATAAGGATCATCTTCGATTAAAGGAAGGTTAAGCTCAGCACAGCGTTTAACTAAGGCAATACGACGCTCAAGGTTTAATGTACGACCTGTAGGGTTTTGGAAGTTAGGTAAGGCATAAAGGAAACGAGCATCTTTAGCAATCTCATCAGTCAAACCTTCTGGAACAAGACCTAATTCATCAGTAGGTACAGCAGCATAAGTAGGACCAAATTGATTAAATGATTGGATGGCACCTAAGTATGACGGTGATTCAAGAACTACTTTTGAGCCTTCATCAATAAATAATTTACCAATTAAATCAAGTGCTTGTTGAGATCCTGATACGACAAGAACATTATCAACGGTGATATCTACGCCACGAGCCTTGAAGTCGCTAACCACCCATTCACGTAAAGGGCGATAGCCTTCTGTGGGTCCATATTGTAAAGCGACTTTGGGATGGTTACTCATGACCGTATCATAGGCTTGTCTAAGTTTTTCGACGGGGAAGCCCTCAGGTGATGGTAAACCACCTGCAAATGAAATAACATCTGGACGCTCTGTTACTTTGAGGATTTCACGGATAACTGAGCTAGTGGCAGTACTAGCTCTTTTGGATAATGAGAAATTAAATGTAGTCATGATTGCTTCGTTCAAATTAGATTTAATGAACTATATTATCCCTTTTTTACGGTCATGGCTAGACTTAGTCTAAAAAGCATTGAAATTGTCGTGTAAATCCTAATTTAAAGGCAATTAGAGCATATAAATTAATGCACATAATTAACTCTCTGTGGATTATTACGAGGTGAATTATTTAGATGATTATGAATATAAATGCGTAAAAAACCTCTTATTGTTTATCACAATAAGAGGTTGGACTTTACTAGTAGTAGTTGATGATACTAGTCGTGATGATTCACTTATTTAATTTCAACTTTAGCTTTGTCACGAATTTCTTTAGCGTATTTCAACATAGCTTCTTGGCGCACTTGATCAGTTAATTGGGCTTTTACTTCTTCAAAAGCAGGTGCCTTAATAGGACGAGTGTCTACGACTTCAATCACGTGATAACCAAATTCAGATTTAACAGGTTCAGCGATAAGCTCACCTTTTTTGCCTGCTTCTACAGCTTTAGCAAATTCTGGGACATAACGGCTAGCAGGTGCCCAACCTAATTCACCACCTTCAGCACCAGAACCTTTGTCTTCAGAAGATTTTTTAGCGGCGTCAGCAAAACTAATTTTTTTCGCTTTAATGTCAGCGATAAGCTTTTTAGCTGTTGCTTCATCTTTAACTAAGATATGGCGTACATTGTATTCTTGGCGTGAACCTACTTTTACTGATAGTTCATCGTATTTCGCTTTTACATCTGCGTCTTTTACTGGATTTTTTTCTTCCCATTGCTTAACTAGAGCAGAGATTAAGAGATTAGCGCGTGCATTTTCTAGTGCCATTTGAAAGTCTTTATCTTTATCCACCCCAAGTTTTTCAGCTTCTTGCTCTAGTGCCGTTTGAGTAATTAAGTTTTCTAGCACTTTCTTTTTAGTCTCTGCATCAGCATCTTTCATACCCATGGCTTCTGCTGTAGCATTTACTTCTGCTTGTGTAATTGTTTTACCGTTTACAATAGCTGCATCTTGTGCCATAGCAGGGAAGCTTGCACCTAAAGCGATTGCAATAATAAGTGGTTTGATAGAAAGAGTCATTGTTGTTATTCCTTAAAAAAATTAAGAAGGTATTTTGGTAATAAGAGCTAAGGCATGAATAGGATAAGGAAGTAAATCGTTAAGCGTATCAAAAACTAAACGTTGCTGAGCCACGCGAGTTAATCCTCGAAACTGTTCAGAACAAATAGTCACTCGGAAATGACTTGCTCCGTTACGGCTTCCTGCATGACCAGCATGCAGATGTGACTCATCCTCAATAATTAATTCCAAAGGGTCGAGTTGTTGTAAACGCTCTTTGAGAAGGTCTGCACGAGGGTTAGATGTCATAAACAGCTTAATCCTATAAAAATGACTTATGGTAAAAGCCAACCCTGACTTTATATCAAGATTGGCTTTAAGTGTAGCGATTATATTAACAAAACTAGATAGTTTTTGTCCTCACTGAAACGAGGAGTAACACTATTTAGTCTAGTGTAACGCTCTCAGCTTTTTCTGCATAGCTTTCGATTTGATCAAAGTTCATGTAACGATAAATTTTATCGCCATTTTCATTAATCACACCGATATCAGCTAAGTACTCTTCACGAGTAGGAATGCGACCTAGACGTGAGCAGATAGCCGCTAACTCCGCAGAGCCTAAGTAAACATTAGTATCTTTACCTAAACGGTTAGGGAAGTTACGAGTACTAGTAGACATCACAGTTGCTCCTGTACGGACCTGTGCTTGGTTGCCCATACATAGAGAACAACCAGGCATTTCTGTACGAGCACCAGCAACACCTAAAACGCCGTAATGACCTTCTTCAGAAAGCTGTTCAGCATCCATTTTGGTTGGAGGGGCTACCCATAAGCGAACAGGGATATCACGTTTGCCTTCGAGCAATTTAGACGCGGCACGGAAGTGACCAATATTAGTCATACAACTACCGATAAACACTTCATCAATCTTCACGCCAGCCACATCAGATAATGTTTTCACGTCATCTGGATCGTTAGGGCAGGCAACGATAGGCTCATGAATTTCATTCAAATCAATTTCGATTACCGCAGCGTACTCAGCATCCTCATCTGCTTTTAACAGTTGTGGATTTGCTAACCATGCTTCCATTGCTTTGATACGACGTGCTAATGAACGAGCATCTTGATAGCCTTCTGCAATCATCACTTTTAATAGTGTGATATTAGATTTGATGTATTCAATGATTGGTTCTTTATTTAAATGAACAGTACAACCAGCAGCAGAGCGTTCAGCAGAAGCATCTGTTAATTCAAAGGCTTGTTCAACTTTAAGATCAGGTAATCCTTCAATCTCTAAGATACGGCCAGAGAAAATATTTTTCTTACCTTGTTTAGCGACAGTGAGTAAACCTTGTTTAATGGCATAGTAAGGAATAGCATTAACGAGGTCACGCAATGTTACGCCCGGTTGCATTTGACCTTTGAAGCGTACAAGCACAGATTCAGGCATATCTAGAGGCATTACACCAGTAGCTGCGGCGAAAGCAACTAAACCAGAGCCCGCAGGGAAACTAATACCAACAGGGAAACGAGTATGAGAGTCACCACCTGTACCTACAGTATCAGGTAATAACATACGGTTTAACCATGAGTGAATAACACCGTCACCTGGACGTAGAGAAATACCACCACGGCTAGAAATAAACTCTGGTAACTCGTGATGTGTTTTCACGTCTACTGGTTTTGGATAAGCGGCTGTATGGCAGAAAGATTGCATGACCAAATCAGCAGAGAAGCCTAAACATGCTAAGTCTTTTAACTCATCACGAGTCATTGGACCTGTTGTATCTTGGCTACCAACAGATGTCATACGAGGCTCACAGTATGTGCCAGGACGTACGCCTTTACCTTCTGGAAGACCACAGGCACGACCAACCATTTTTTGAGCTAATGTAAAGCCTTTGCCAGTATCTGCAGGGTCTTTTGGTAAACGGAATAGGGTTGATGGTGGTAGACCTAACGCTTCACGAGCTTTGGCTGTTAGACCACGACCGATAATTAATGGAATACGACCACCAGCACGAACTTCGTCAAATAGTACATCTGACTTCACTTGGAATTCAGAAATTACTTTACCGTCTTTTAGCGCTTTACCTTCGTATGGGCGTAATTCAACAACGTCTCCCATATTCATTTGGCTAACGTCTAATTCAATTGGTAATGCACCAGCATCTTCCATAGTATTGTAGAAAATAGGTGCAATTTTGCCACCTAAGCATACGCCACCAAAGCGTTTGTTAGGAATAAAAGGAATATCTTCACCAGTGAACCACAATACGGAGTTAGTAGCTGATTTACGAGAAGAACCAGTACCAACAACGTCACCTACATAAGCAACTAAGTTACCTTTTTCTTTTAGTGATTGGATAAACGCAACAGGACCACGTTTACCATCTTCTTCTGGCGTGAAAGGTGCGCCTTCGCGTTTGTTTTTTAGCATCGCTAAAGCGTGCATAGGGATATCAGGGCGTGTTGTTGCATCTGGAGCAGGTGATAAGTCATCTGTATTGGTTTCACCGGGTACTTTAAATACAGTGATTTTTAAGCTTTCTGGTACTTCAGGACGGCTTGTGAACCATTCTGCATCTGCCCAGCTTTGAAGAACTTCTTTAGCAAACGCATTGCCTTTGTCGGCTTTTTCTTTCACATCATGGAAAGAGTCAAACATTAACAATGTTTTTTTCAAACCATTGGCAGCGATTTGACCAAGTTCAGCATTGTCTAATAAGTCAATTAATGGGCTGATGTTATAACCACCAAGCATTGTACCCAATAGCTCAGTTGCAAGTGCAGGACTGATTAAGGCATTTTTTTCAGAACCGAAAGCAATCGCTGCTAAATAAGATGCTTTTACTTTTGCTGCATCATCAACGCCCGCAGGAACACGATGAGTTAATAAATCTAATAAAAACTTCTCTTCACCTGCTGGAGGATTTTTGAGTAGTTCAATTAAGTCAGCTGTTTGTTTTGCTGAGAGGGGGAGGGCAGGAATGCCTAAAGCAGCACGTTCTGCTTCATGTTTACGATATGCTTCCAACATAGTTATTTTCCTGAAGTCGGTTAAGAATAAATATTCTCTCTATTATAAAGTAAAAAAGCATTTTCGGTAAGTCTTATATAAGACTTGGAAAAACAAATTTGGCAAGGGAATCGAGTTGTTATTTGAGGTAGAGTTGTTATTTTTAGCAAACTAGGCTATATTTATGTCAGCCGAAACAGGGGTGCTATATTTCATAATGATTAATATGGCTGAGAATTACCCTTTATACCCGATCAAGATAATACTTGCGTGGGGAGTTTCTAACTACAACTAGCCTAGGTGATTTTTCTAGGGGTAATTGCAGTCACACTCCTGTTTCTTTTTTACCAAAAGGAGTGTTTTAATGGCTAAATCTAAGGGAAATGAAGCTCATGCATTGGAGCAACTGAGTGCCTCTTTAGGTGTTCAATTCGCTTATCCTAATTCTGCAAAAGTGTACCTTCAAGGTAGTCGTCCTGATATTCAAGTACCATGCCGAGAAATTTATCAAGACGATACTATTACATCAGCAGGTATTGAAGAAAATCCACCTATCCCTGTCTATGATACGAGTGGAGTTTATGGTCAAGCAGATGTGGGTATTGACTTAAAAAAAGGCTTGCCACCTATCCGCCATGCGTGGCTAGAAGAGCGGCAAGACACAGAAATTTTGCCTACGTTGTCTAGTCAATATGGGCAAGAACGAGCACATGATCCGACTACTGCCCATTTACGGTTTAATCAAATTACTCAGCCAAGACGTGCTAAGGCAGGGCATAATGTGACACAGATGCATTATGCACGCAAAGGCATCATCACACCAGAAATGGAGTTTGTGGCAATTCGTGAGCGGTTGAAGTTGGATGAGCTATTGCGTGACCCTCGTTATACCAAATTATTAAAACAGCATTCAGGACAGCATTTTGGTGCAAATATTCCGCAACATCCTGATCAAATCACCCCAGAGTTTGTGCGACAAGAAGTTGCTGCTGGTCGAGCGATTATTCCTGCCAATATTAATCACCCTGAAATTGAGCCTATGATTATTGGACGTAATTTTCGCGTCAAAATCAATGGTAATTTAGGCAATTCAGCTGTTACCTCATCACTGACGGAAGAAGTCGAAAAAATGGTCTGGGCGCTTAGGTGGGGGGCAGATACAATTATGGATTTATCGACAGGTGAGCATATTCATGAAACACGTGAGTGGATTATTCGTAATGCTCCTGTACCAATAGGGACTGTACCTATTTATCAAGCATTGGAAAAAACAGGGGGAATTGCAGAAGACTTAACATGGGAGCTATTTAGGGATACCTTAATTGAGCAGGCTGAGCAGGGTGTAGATTATTTTACTATTCATGCAGGAGTACTCTTGCGATATGTGCCACTGACAGCTAGCCGTTTGACCGGTATTGTATCAAGAGGGGGCTCTATCATGGCGAAATGGTGTTTAGCTCATCATCAAGAGAACTTTCTTTATATGCATTTTGATGAAATTTGCGAGATTATGAAAGCATATGATGTGTCCTTTTCATTAGGTGATGGATTAAGACCGGGTTGTATTGCGGATGCTAATGATGAGGCGCAGTTTGGAGAGCTACATACGCTGGGTGAGTTAACAGCAAAAGCATGGAAGCATGATGTTCAGGTGATGATTGAGGGACCGGGTCATGTTCCTTTACAACGTGTACAACAGAATATGACAGAAGAGCTTAAGCATTGTTTTGAAGCGCCATTTTATACTCTTGGACCATTGGTCACAGATATTGCACCTGGCTACGACCATATTACCTCAGGTATAGGCGCGACTAATATTGCTTGGTATGGTACGGCGATGCTGTGTTATGTGACGCCAAAGGAACATTTAGGGTTGCCTGATAAAGAGGATGTACGTACTGGCATTATTACGTATAAGCTAGCAGCACATGCCGCAGATTTGGCGAAAGGGTGGCCAGGGGCGCAATTACGTGATAATGCTTTATCTAAAGCACGGTTTGAATTTAGGTGGCGTGATCAATTTAGACTAGGCTTAGACCCAGAGCGTGCTGAAAGTTATCATGATCAGACATTACCAGCAGAAGGTGCTAAAATTGCCCATTTTTGTTCTATGTGTGGTCCTAAATTCTGCTCTATGAAAATTACGCAAGAAGTTAGGGACTATGCAGAAAGAAATAAAGGGATGCAAGAAAAATCCATTGAGTTTTTAAGAAAAGGCGCCAATATTTATCAGTAAATTATTAATGCGTAATATGTGGTTAGATACTTCTTACTGTGTTTTTATGTAAAATGGCGACAGTAATTGAGTATTTAACTACATTTTTAAAGGAGTGTGGAATGACGTTAGCTAAAAAGACGCTAGTAGGTGTTATGGCGGTAGCAGTTATTGGTGCAGGGGTATGGTTTGGAGGTAATTATTTTGCTACTCAAAAAGCAGAAGAGAAGGCTCGTGCTTATTTAGCTAAACATAAGTTAGAGAATTCTGTGATGTGGGAAAAGTTAAGTGCACGTTTGGATAATACCGCTACCTTAAATAAGGTCGAAATTACAGTCCCAGAAACGGGTAAAAAATTGTTTATTCAACAATTAGATGTTAAAAATTTCGAGGATAGCGATAAAGAATTTAAACTTGATATAACGTTTAACGGGGTAAGTGATGAGTCAGGTAAATCTCCTGTGGCAACGTTCATTGCAGAGACACCAGATTTACAGGAATTAGACTTAAAAGAGCTGCCATTACTTAATGGTACATTAAAATTAGAACACGAAATAGAAAAAGGTAATGTAGATTTTTCTGTGATGTTAAATCAGGAAAAAGCAGTGGATATGGAGTTTGCTCTTGATATTAAAGATGCAAGTGGTTTTATTGCATTAGCCAAAGATAAGAGAGCTGAATTAGAGCGTAATCCTTTCCAAGCATTTGCGGCGTTATCTACGGTTCGTTTAGATGACCTTTCCGTCGCTTTTTATGATAAGGGATTGGTAGAAAAAAGCGCCAAGCAAAATAAGGTCCCTGATAACTATATGCAGGAATGTGAGAATCAGCTTGTCATGATGGGCATTGAGAAGCATCAAGAGTTTTGTAAAAGTGCGGACAACTTTTTCCGTGCTGAAAAGAAAAATCTAAAAATCTCATTAGACCCTAAAGAACCTTATCCTTTAGGGAATTTGATTAATTTAACACAATCTCCTGAGCAGCTAAAACAGGTCTTTAAAGAGTTAAATATCAACGTTAGTAATTAGTGCTAAAGTAAATTGAGATATAAAAAACAGTGGCTTAAAGTCACTGTTTTTTTTATGGAGAGCTTTTTTAGGCTAAGGTTTGTTTTATTTAGCGAGTAAGTCGTTATATTCTGGATGACGTGCGACATAAGCTGCCGTATAAGAACAACTAGGGATCACTTTCCAACCTTTTCCTTTGGCGGTATTTAAAGCAAATTCAGTGAGTTTTCCTGCAATGCCTCGTCCACCAATGGCATCAGGTACGATTGTGTGTAGAAAAGCTGCTGTATCTCCTGACAGATGATAATCAATATGGGCGATATGTCCATCGACTTCTGTTGTAAAGACTTGAGCGTCTTCATCATGATTAAATTGCATAATGGTCTCCTAATTTTTGTTATAAATGAATAAGATCAGTACCCATAGGATAATCATCATTAGAATACCTAAAAAACAGCTTCCCCACAAGGCTAAAATTGGCAATTTAACGGAAGTAGGTACTTCACTAGGGTTCACATGAGCCAGAAGTTGATTGGCATTGCCTCTTATTCCTTTTTTTGCATTTGGAAAGAAAAGACGGAAGAAATAGTCTAATAAAATACCTGTTTTATTACCGAGTGTGAGTCTATGCCAAGGAAGCGTTTGTAAATAAGGGTGTTGCATAACATCATTGATACGCTTTATTTGATGCATAAAAATAAACAACAATGCAAAAACAGTACAGAGCATGCAGGCGAGTAATAAAAAAAGGGCGATACTTAATAAATTAAGCATTTTTGAGATAATCCTTTGATAATCTAAACAAATTTGTTTATAAGAGCAAATTAAGTGTAAAGCGTATCATTATAGGTCAGTGTCTAATGAGCTTGTTCTGAAAGTGTTATTTAGATAAGAAAAAAGGCTACTTCTCATAAACTCTCCAAGGGTATGGAGATGATTTAATGAAGTAGCCTGTTAACCCTAGGGATGAATTATTTACGTTGATCTAATGGCACAAAAGGAATATCGTCTGGGCCAGTGTAATTGGCAGTAGGACGAATAATTTTGTTGTCAGCACGTTGCTCTAGGATATGAGCAGACCAACCTGCTGTACGTGCAATCACGAATAATGGCGTAAACATGGCTGTTGGAACACCCATCATGTGATATGACACAGCAGAGAACCAGTCAAGGTTAGGGAACATTTTTTTGATTTCCCACATGACTGACTCTAGGCGTTCGGCGATATCATACATTTTGGTATTGCCAGCGTCATCTGATAACTGTTTAGCTACTTTTTTGATGACAACGTTACGAGGGTCAGAGATAGTATAAACAGGGTGACCGAAACCAATAATGACTTCCTTGTTTTCTACACGTTTACGAATATCTGCTTCAGCTTCATCAGGTGTCTCATAGCGTTTTTGTACTTCAAATGCTACTTCATTCGCACCACCATGTTTTGGACCACGTAAAGCACCAATAGCACCAGTAATAGCAGAGTACATATCAGAGCCTGTACCAGAAATGACGCGGCTAGTAAAGGTAGATGCATTAAACTCATGCTCAGCATATAAGATTAATGATGTATGCATTGCACGTACCCAATTTTCTGGGGGTTCTTCACCGTGTAATAGGTGTAAGAAATGACCACCGATACTGTCATCATCTGTTTGTACATCAATGACGCGACCATTATGGCTAAAGTGATACCAGTAAAGTAGGGCAGAACCTAAGCATGCCATCAAGCGATCGGCAATGTCACGTGCGTCAGCTGCATTGTGGTCGTCTTTTTCTGGCAGAGTACAACCTAATACAGAAACGGCAGTACGCATCACATCCATTGGGTGGCTAGCAGCAGGTAATGATTCTAATACTGTTTGTAAGTTCGCTGGTAAACCACGTAGACGGCGTAATTTAGCTTTGTAGGCAGCTAGTTCAGTTTTATTTGGTAATTTTCCGTGAACTAGTAAGTGAGCAATTTCTTCAAATTCGCTAACTTCAGCCAAGTCCAAAATATCATAACCTCGATAGCTCAAATCATTACCAGTACGACCAACGGTACAAAGTGCAGTGTTACCAGCAACAACACCGGATAAGGCAACGGATTTTTTGACTTTTGGTTTTACTTCTTCAGTGCTCATTAGGAACTCCTTTCAATGAAAATAGTCTCGGCTTATTTGTTTTTGGCAAATAAAGCATCAAGTTTTTGTTCAAAAGCATGGTAACCAATGCGATCGTATAATTCTTCACGAGTTTGCATCATGTCGACTACATTGCGTTGGTGACCGTCTTTACGGATTGTTTGATAAACAGTTTCAGCGGCTTTATTCATGGCGCGGAAAGCGGATAGAGGATAAAGAACCATCCCTACGCCAGCACCTTTTAATTCTTCTACGCTAAATAATGGTGTTGCACCAAATTCTGTGATATTTGCTAATAGTGGTACATTGATGGCCTTAGCAAATTTTTCGTATGTTGGTAAGTCGTAAGCTGCTTCAGCGAAAATACCGTCAGCACCAGCTTCTACGCATTTGATAGCACGTTCAATAGCGGCATCAACACCATGGGCTTGAATAGCATCTGTGCGTGCAATAATAAAGAAGTTTTCGTCTGTGCGTGCATCTGCGGCGGCTTTAACACGATCAACCATTTCTTCAGTAGAAACAATCTCTTTGCCTGGACGATGGCCACAACGTTTAGCACCTACTTGATCTTCGATATGACAGGCAGCTGCACCTGCTTTGATTAAGCTTTGGACAGTGCGAGCAATATTAAACGCAGAAGGACCTAAACCTGTATCAATATCAACTAATAGTGGTAGGTCACATACATCCGTAATACGACGAGTATCAATAAGAACATCTTCTAGCGTATTGATACCTAAGTCAGGAAGACCTAGAGAACCAGCAGCAACACCACCGCCAGATAAATAAATTGCTCTGAAACCAGCACGTTTAGCTAATAAAGCATGGTTAGCATTGATAGCACCAATGATTTGTAGTGGATTTTCTTCGGCTAAAGCTTGGCGAAATTTTAATCCTGCAGATTGAATTGCCATAATCGTTAAATCTCCCGTTTATTAGAATATTATCAATATAGTATTAGGTAAAACTAGGGAAATATAAATAAGGGAAAATCGCTAGTTTTAATCTATTGATAAATAAATTGTTAAATCAAAAAAAGATTGCTTAACAAGTCAAATAATAAAAAGCCACGTTATAAAGAACGTGGCTTCGCTAGTTGCAATTCATAACAATAAAGAGAAATAGCAAGATAAGGTGTATAAATGATTTTGGATAAATTTACACACCGGATATCTCATTATTTTAATAAGTCAGCAACGCCATTGCGTTCTTCTTCTAACTCAGCAAGCGTTTTGTTCATGCGCTCACGAGAGAAGTCATTGATATCTAAACCTTGAACGATAGTGTATTCACCGTTTTCAGTTGTTACAGGGAAACCGTAGATAACGCCTTCAGGGATACCATATGAACCGTCAGAAGGAACACCCATTGTTACCCATTTACCGTTAGAGCCTAAAACCCAGTCACGGACATGATCAATAGCGGCGTTAGCAGCAGAAGCAGCAGATGATAAGCCACGTGCTTCAATAATAGCGGCCCCGCGTTTACCTACTGTAGGAATAAAGGTGTCTTTGTTCCATACATCGTCATTGATTTTTTTCTCTAGACTTTCGCCATTTACTGTGGCAAAACGGATATCTGGGTACATGGTAGGAGAGTGGTTACCCCAGACAATTAATTTCTCAATGTCTTTTACAGCAGTACCTGATTTTTGAGCTAATTGAGTCAATGCACGGTTATGGTCTAAACGTAACATAGCAGTGAAGTTTTTAGCTGGTAAATCAGGAGCAGATTTCATCGCGATATAGGCATTAGTATTTGCAGGGTTACCTACAACTAATACTTTAACATTGCGACTAGCAACAGCATTTAATGCTTTACCTTGAACAGTGAAGATTTGAGCGTTGGCTTGTAATAAGTCTTTGCGTTCCATACCAGGACCACGAGGACGAGCACCAACTAAAAGAGCAATATCAACGTCTTTGAATGCTGTCATAGGATCGCTATGGGCAGTTACTTCTTGCAATAATGGGAATGCGCAGTCATCAAGTTCCATCATTACGCCATGTAGTGCTTTTTGAGCTTTTTCGTCTGGGATTTCAAGAAGTTGAAGGATAACAGGTTGGTCTTTACCTAACATTTCACCTGAAGCAATACGAAATAGTAAGGCGTAACCGATTTGACCGGCAGCACCTGTAACGGCAACGCGTACAGCTGGTTTAGACATATTAAATGCTCCAATAAAAATTTTAAAAAATAATACGCTTTCCTAATTTAATGCCTTAGAAAAGTTATAAATGTAATCTTTTAAATCTTAGCCCTAAAATGTCATTTCGTCAATAAGTCTTATATCTTATATATGAGTGGACAAGAAAGGGGTAGTTGTGGAATAATTTGGACGTCATTTAAACTTTTGTAGGATTATGGCTCTGAAACCAAAGTCAAAGACTAATAGTAAGCAGAAAGTATCTGCTTCATTTAGCCCATTGTATAAACAGATTAAAGAATTATTGTTGCAAAGTTTGGAAACTGGAGAGTTCAAACCTGGCACAATGATTCCTAGTGAGCATGACTTGGCAGATAGATTTCAAGTCAGTCAGGGGACGGTACGCAAAGCAATTGATGAATTGGCTGCTGAGAATGTTTTACTTAGACGTCAAGGAAAGGGTACTTTTGTAGCGACGCATCATGAACCGTCAGTTAGATATCGTTTTCTACGTTTATCAGCGGATGGGCAGGTTGAAGTTAAGCGTACGCATAGTACGATTTTATCCTGTGAGCGATTATCTCCTACGGAAGAACAACAAAAAATATTTGAATTGTCGAGTAGTGATGAAGTAGTTTGTATTAAACGAGTAATGAATTTTTCTAATCGTCCAACGGTTTATGAGGAAATTTATCTACCCGCTGTACTTTTTAAGGGATTGACTTTTGATTTATTGACGCATGAAAAGATGCCATTATATGGATTATTTGAGAGTCATTTTGGGGTGCAGTTATTAAGATGTGATGAAAAATTAAGAGCTGTCTCCGCACCAGATAGTATAGCAAAGCTTTTGCACGTAGCTGTAGGGTCGCCATTACTTTCCATTGAAAGGATAGCTTACACGTTTGGAGAAAAAGCCGTAGAAATTCGCACTGGATTTTACGTAACTGAGCATTATTACTACAGAAATAGTTTAAACTAGAAGTTTATGCACATTTAAGGGTTTTCTTTTAGGTATTTTGTAATAAGAGTACTATAATAGAAAAGTTTTTTTAATTATTGTTGTAAATTTTAGAGGGCAATATGTCAGAGTCTACATCAAAACCTCGCCGTGAATTTCGCAACGTCGATTTTCAACTAATCACACAAAAGTACCGTCTGCCGTTTGCGGGCAAGGTATCTATTTTGCATCGTGTTAGTGGCGCACTTTTATTCTTAAGTCTTCCATTATTAATTACAGTATTCAAGGAATCTGTAACAAGCCCAGCAAGTTTTGCTGATTTAGGTAGTGGCTTTGGTGGTTTCTTACTTAAGCTTATTTTATTAGTCGGTTTATGGGGTTTTATGCACCATTTATGTGCTGGTATTCGTTATCTAACCTTGGATTTGCATATTGGTATGGATAAGCAAACTGCACAAAAAAGTGCCAAGATTGTCTTGTGTGTAAGCTTAGCGTTAACCTTTATTTTTGCGATTAAACTATTCGGAGCACTATAATGTCTACAGAACAATATGGAAGAACGCGCCGTGTAGTAGGTGCACACTACGGTACTAAAGATTTTATCGTTCAACGCGTAACAGCGGTCATTCTAGCTGTTTACTCAGTACTATTTTTGATTTCAGCTCTTTTTACCTCTATTGACTACCATAGCTGGATTGGTTTCTTTACCTTTACCTGTTTTGGCTTACCTTTGGGTAAAATCGCTGCAACATTAGCTTTTTTATCATTAGCATGGCACGCTTGGATTGGAGTACGTGATATTTGGATGGACTATGTTAAATCAGCAGGTCTTCGCTTAGCTCTATTCGTACTAACAGTTCTTTGGTTGGTAGGCAGTGTTGCTTACTTTGCTTCAATCATTTGGAGTCTATAATAATGACAGCAATTCTTTCTTCTTTACCTCGCCGTAAATTTGACGTGGTAGTTATAGGTGCGGGTGGTGCTGGTATGCGCTGTTCATTACAGCTAGCTCAAGCTGGTCTATCTGTTGCCGTTTTATCAAAAGTTTTCCCAACTCGTTCACATACTGTTGCCGCACAAGGTGGTATTAGTGCTTCTTTGGGGAATATGTCTGAAGACCATTGGCAATGGCATATGTACGATACAGTCAAAGGGTCTGACTGGTTAGGTGACCAAGATGCGATTGAATTCTTGTGTCGCGAAGCACCAAATGCTGTGTACGAATTAGAGCATTTTGGTATGCCTTTTGACCGTAACCCTGACGGTACTATTTACCAACGTCCTTTTGGTGGTCATACGTCTCATTTCGGTGAAAAACCTGTTCAACGTGCCTGTGCAGCAGCTGACCGTACTGGTCATGCGTTATTGCATACTTTATATCAACGAAATGTTGCTTCTCGTACGCATTTCTTCGTTGAGTGGATGGCACTTGATTTAATCCGTAACGATGACGGTGATGTTTTAGGTGTGACTGCACTTGAAATGGAAACGGGTGATATCTATATTTTAGAAGCAAAAACAACGGTATTAGCGACTGGTGGTGCTGGTCGTATTTGGGCTGCCTCGACCAACGCATTCATCAATACGGGTGACGGTTTGGGTATGGTTGCTCGCGCAGGTATCCCATTACAAGATATGGAATTCTGGCAATTCCACCCAACTGGTGTAGCTGGTGCGGGTGTATTGATTACAGAAGGGGTACGCGGTGAAGGTGGTATTCTTTTAAATAAAGATGGCGAACGTTTCATGGAACGTTATGCACCAAACCTAAAAGACTTAGCGCCTCGTGATTTCGTCTCTCGTTCTATGGACCAAGAAATTAAAGAAGGTCGTGGTTGTGGTCCTGACGGTAATTATGTGGTTCTAAAACTAGACCATCTAGGTGCTGATGTAATCAACAAACGCTTACCATCTATCCGTGAAATTGCGATTCGTTTCGGTAATGTGGATCCAATCAAAGAGCCTATTCCAGTGGTACCAACTATTCACTATCAAATGGGTGGTATTCCTGCTAACTATCATGGTCAAGTATTGCAATGGGATGCAGCGTCACAATCAAATAAAGTTGTTAATGGCTTATATGCTATTGGTGAATGTGCAGCGGTATCTGTTCACGGTGCTAACCGTTTAGGTACAAACTCATTACTAGACTTAGTCGTATTTGGTCGTGCAACTGGTAACCATATCGTTGATACTCACTTAGAGCGTCAAAGAGAGCATAAAGATTTAGCGGTTGAATCAGTAACTAAATCGCTTGATCGTGTTAATGCACTAGAAACTCGTGCTTCTGGTGAAAAAGTTCAAGATGTTGGTAATGCTATGCGTATTGCAATGCAACAACATTGCGGTGTATTCCGTACACTAGATTTATTGAACAAAGGTGTTGCAAAAATCGACGAAGTGGCAGAGCAAGCTAAAAATATTTACTTCAAAGATAAATCTAAAGTGTTCAATATGGCTCGCCAAGAAGCACTTGAGATTGAAAACATGATTGAGGTTGCGCGTGCAACAATTAAATCAGCATCACTACGTACAGAAAGCCGTGGTGCACATGCATTAAATGATCACCCAGAACGTGATGATGTGAATTGGCTAAAACATACGCTATGGTATTCAAATGATGGTCGTGTTGAATATAAGCCAGTACAAATGAAACCATTAACTGTTGAAACAATTCCACCAAAAGCACGCACATTCTAGGCAGGATATTATGACTAAACGTATCGTAAAATTTGAAATTTATCGCTATGATCCTGATAAGGACGAGCGTCCATACATGCAAAAACTTGACGTAGAGTTAGGACCTAATGACAAAATGTTGTTAGATGCTATTGTTCGCATTAAAAATGATGTTGATGATAGTCTTTCTATTCGTCGTTCTTGCCGTGAAGGTGTTTGTGGTTCAGATGCCATGAATATTAATGGTAAAAATGGTTTGGCTTGTATCACTAACTTACGTGATTTACAAGAGCCTATCGTGTTACGTCCATTACCAGGTTTACCAGTCATTCGTGACTTAATTGTTGATATGACTCATTTCTTTAATCAATATCACTCAGTTAAGCCATACTTGATTAATAATACACCAGCACCAGAAAAAGAGCGTTTACAAAGTCCTGAAGCTCGTGAAGAGTTAGATGGTCTTTATGAATGTATCTTATGTGCGTGCTGTTCTACTTCTTGTCCATCATTCTGGTGGAACCCAGATAAATTCGTGGGTCCTGCTGGTCTGTTGCAAGCTTATCGTTTCTTAGCGGATAGCCGTGATGAAGCGACAGCAGAACGTTTAGATAACTTAGAAGATCCGTATCGATTATTCCGTTGTCATACCATTATGAATTGCGTGGATGTATGTCCAAAAGGTTTAAATCCAAGTAAAGCAATTGGTAAGATTAAAGAAATGTTGGTACGTCGTACTATTTAATCTATGACAAGTTTGACAGAACTACAACGTGCGCGTCTAAGATGGCGTGCACGTCGCGGTTTACTAGAAAATGATTTAATGATTACGCAATTTCTAGACCGCTATGAAACAGAGTTAAATGATGATGATGTGCAGAGTTTGACTCTTCTTTTTGAAATGGATGATAATTCTTTGCTTGATGTCTTACTAGGAAGAGCAGAACCTACGGGTGACTATAATACGCCTAATATTAACCGTATCGTTAAGCTTATTCGTGAGTTAAAGCATTGACACTGAGTTGTCTGGTATTGTGTTGAAAGGAAAATCCACATGAATTTATCTGATAAAAAAGCGACCTTAAATATCGATGGTAAAGCGCCAATCGAACTACCTGTATATACAGGCTCGATTGGTCCGGAAGTATTAGATATTCGTAAACTTTATGGTCAAAGTGATATGTTCACTTTTGACCCCGGTTTTATGTCGACAGCGGCTTGCGAATCTGCCATTACATACATTGATGGCGATAAAGGCGAGCTTTTATACCGTGGTTACCCAATTGAGCAACTTGCTGTAAATTGTGATTATTTAGAAGTTTGTTATTTATTGCTAAATGGCGAATTACCAAATGCGCAACAAAAAGCAGAGTTTGAATACTCTATTAACCACCATAATTTAGTGCATGAACAAATGCATTTCTTCTTACGTGGTTTCCGTCGCGATGCACACCCAATGGCTATCTTAACTGGTTTAGTGGGTGCTATGTCGGCTTTTTATCACGATTCAACGGATATTTCAAACCCACATCACCGTGAAATTTCTGCGATTCGTTTAATTGCTAAAATGCCAACATTAGTTGCAATGGCATATAAATACTCTTGCGGTGAACCTTATGTTTACCCACGTAATGGTTTATCTTATTCAGGCAACTTCTTACGCCAAATGTTTGCTACTCCATGTGAAGATTATCAAGTAAATGAAGTAGTAGAACGTGCTTTTGACCGTATCTTAACGTTACACGCTGACCATGAACAAAATGCGTCTACATCAACTGTACGTTTATGTGGTTCATCAGGTACTAACCCATTTGCCGCTATTGCAGCGGGTGTTGCTTGCTTGTGGGGTCCTGCTCACGGTGGTGCTAACGAAGCTTGCTTAAATATGCTTGAAAATATCCAAGCAAATGGTGGTATTGCTAAAGTTGGCGAGTTCATGGAAAAAGTGAAAGACAAAAACTCTGGCGTACGTCTAATGGGCTTTGGTCACCGCGTGTACAAAAACTATGACCCACGTGCTAAATTAATGCAAGAAACATGTAAAGAAGTATTGACTGCTTTAGGTTTAGAAAACGATCCATTGTTCAAACTAGCGATGGAATTAGAGCGCATTGCATTAGAAGACCAATATTTTGTTGATCGTAAACTTTATCCTAACGTTGACTTCTACTCAGGTATTGTTCAACGTGCTATCGGTATCCCAACACAGCTATTCACAGCAATTTTTGCATTAGCTCGTACAGTGGGTTGGATTGCTCAATGGAACGAAATGTTATCTGATGCTAACTACAAAATTGGTCGCCCACGTCAACTGTATGTGGGTAGTGCTCGTCGTGATGTACCGTCATTAGATAAACGTTAATCTACGTCGTTAGATAGTCTTGTTGCTTGGCTGAGAATTTACGCACTTGTTTGATATCAAGTAAGGCAACAAGACCTTAAGGCTAGATTCGCTGAAAAGCTTATAAACCGTCCTATGATGAATAGGGCGGTTTTTTTATTAACTAAAATCTGTCCAAAAAATTCATACCAGTCCAAATTTTTGTATATAGACTTATTATGCGGAGTAGGGGTAGGGGTAATATTTGATGAGAAAATAGTTAGTAAAATCACTCTTCATCAAGAGTTTTGTCATATCCTTCGTAATAGTATGATTGTTCAATCCCCTTGAAAATGATTTCTCGATTATCAATATCATCACTCAAATGTTGCGCTAGTAATGTTCTTAATTCAAGATCGTTAATAGGACTTCTTTCCATTGCCTGCAAGTAAAGTGTTTTATCCACGAATTGCCAATTGACTACCTTTTTTAGGTTTTTTTTCAAAATAAGGTCTAGCCAAATTCTCATGCTTCTCCCATTACCTTCCATAAAAGGATGGGCAATGTTCATTTCTACATATTTAGCAATGATTGCCTCAAAAGAGTCTTCAGACATTTGTTCTATTTTAGGCAGAATATCATTTAGATAAAGAGCTGTAGCAAATCTAAAACTACCTTTTGAAATATTCAGTGACCTGATTTCTCCTGCAAAGTCATACAAACCGTTGAATAAGTAATGATGAATATGTTGAAGACCTTTGCTTGTTCCTATTTCTATTTGATTAATATCACCACTTTCGAATAAGCGATAAGCATTTTCTAGGCTTTTTTTATCAATATTCTTCATCATCGTTATTTATATATTAGTAAGAGATAATAGTCATTTTATCATAATGCAAAAGGGGCTAAAGAGCCCCTTTCTGTACTATTCTAAGAGATGAATCTAACTACGTTGTTGAGCATCAATAACAGCTAATGCTGTCATATTGACAATACGACGAGTAGTTGAACTTGTGGTTAGAATGTGCACTGGTTTTGCTGCACCTAAAAGAATAGGTCCTAACGTAATGCCATTACCGCTAGTCATTTTGAGTAAATTATAAGAAATATTACCTGACTCTAGGCTTGGCATCACCAATAGGTTTGCAGAGCCGCGTAAAGTGCTTTCAGGGCATGCTTCTAAACGAATACGTTCGCTAAGTGCTGCGTCAGCCTGCATTTCACCGTCAATCTCAAGATTTGGCGCACGCTCAACAATAAGTTTGCGAGCTTCAGCCATTTTGTTTGAACTCTTATTTGGACGACTGCCAAAATTAGAGTTAGAGAGTAGGGCAACTTTAGGAACAACACCAAAACGTTGCATCTCTTCAGCGGCTAATAAGGTAATCTCTGCAATGGTTTCTGCATCAGGATTTTCATTAACATGAGTATCGGCGATAAATAGCGTATCTTCAGGCATGATAATAACGTTCATTGATGCAAATGTTTTCACACCAGGTTTTAAACCAATAACCTGTGAAACGTATTCTAATTGGTTTTCCCAGCGAGTACTTGTTCCGCAAATCATTGCATCTACATCACCACGCTCTAATAGGATGGCACCAATTAGCGTATTGTGTTTGCGTACCATGGTTTTTGCAATCTCTGGTGTTACACCTTTACGGCAACGCAATTTATAATAATGTTGCCATGCTTCTGTGAAACGAGCATCGTCCTCAGGATTGACGACAGTGATATTTTTACCTGCCTCTAGACGCAAACCAAGTTTTTTAACGCGCATTTCAATAACTGCAGGGCGACCGATTAGAACAGGTAAAGCAATACCCTCGTCAACGATTGTTTGAACAGCACGTAATACACGTTCATCTTCACCGTCAGCATAGACAACACGCTTAACGTCAGATTTCGCTTGTAAGAATAATGGACGCATCAAGTGACCAGAGTGATACACAAAATTCATTAATTGCGTACGGTACGCTGACATATCCGTAATAGGTTTAGTGGCTACGCCAGTATCCATAGCTGCTTGTGCAATAGCAGGAGCAATTTTGGCAATTAATCGTGGGTCAAATGGCTTAGGAATAATGTATTCTGGCCCAAACTCTAATGTTTGGCCCGCATAAGCTTTAGCTACTTCATCATTTTGTTCAGCTTGAGCAAGTTCAGCAATAGCATGAACGCAAGCCATTTTCATTTCTTCATTAATGGTTGTAGCGCCAACGTCAAGTGCACCACGGAAGATAAATGGGAAGCATAATACGTTATTAACTTGGTTAGGGTAGTCCGAGCGACCTGTCGCAATAATAACATCAGGACGAGCAGCTTTAGCCTCTTCAGGAAGAATTTCAGGGTCAGGATTAGCTAAGGCAAGGATTAATGGATTAGCAGCCATTGTTTTAACCATATCACCTGTTAAAACACCTTTTGTAGAGCAACCCAAGAAAACGTCAGCATCTTTGACAATATCGGCTAATGTGCGCGCATTTGTTACTTGTGCATAACGTGCCTTATTAGCTTCCATATTAGCATCACGATCTTTATAAATCACGCCACGAGAATCTGATACGTAGATATTTTCATGGCTAATACCACAGCGAACTAATAGATCCAAACAAGCAATCGCTGCTGCACCAGCACCTGAACATACTAATTTCACTTTTGCTGGATCTTTATTGACTAATTTAAGGCCATTTAAAATAGCGGCTGAAGAAATAATTGCTGTTCCATGTTGGTCATCATGGAAAACAGGAATTTTCATGCGTTCGCGTAATTTTTTCTCAATATAAAAACATTCTGGTGCTTTAATATCTTCTAAGTTCACACCACCTAATGTAGGCTCTAGCGCGCAAACGATATCGACAATTTTATCGGGATCATTTTCGGCTAATTCAATATCAAAAACATCAACACCAGCGAATTTCTTAAATAGGCAGCCTTTACCTTCCATCACAGGCTTAGCGGCTAAAGGACCGATATTGCCTAATCCTAGTACAGCAGTACCATTGGTAATCACACCGACTAAATTACCACGTGAGGTGAAGCGAGCGGCAGCTGATTGCCCCTCGTCATAAATAGCCATACATGCATGAGCAACACCGGGTGAATAGGCAAGAGATAAGTCATCTTGGTTTGCCATAGATTTTGTGGGGACCACTGAGATTTTCCCTGGGCGAGGATATTCATGGTAGTCCAGTGCGAGTTTTTTGGAATCAACAGACATAATTTTTCCTAAATTAGTATTATTGTTGGTATGTTATATGAAATTAATTATAGGTAAAATATTACCTACTTTTTATACAAAAAACAGCTATAAGAGTAAATCTGGTAGAGATTGTTAATCATTGAAACTAATTTTAGGGTTTACCTATATTTATCTTTAATTCAGGTTATACTATGCTTTAACGAATTAATTTTATAAAATATAAAGGTTAGTTCGCCTTCTTTTTCGCTGTCCGTAAGTCGGTTAAGCCGTGAATCGGAAGGTTATCCTGCATCCATTATGGTGAAACACTCATAGAAAGGTGAAGCGTCTATTATGACTACAGCTATTGAAAAGAGTAATAACTCATACTTATTTGGTAGTAATGTTTCGTATGTTGAAGAGCAATACGAGGCTTACTTAGAAAATCCCGAATCAGTCACGCCAGAGTGGCGAGATTATTTCGATAAACTTAGCCATTTACCTGCGGTTGATGGTAGCGAAACAACACGTGATCAAAATCACTCCTCAATTATCGCTTCTTTCGCTCAACGTGCCAAGGCTAATACTTTATTAGTGCAAGCGGCACCTGCTAGTTTGGAAGTAGCTGGTAAGCAACTAAAAGTTCAGTCGTTGATTGCAGCGTATCGTAGCTTAGGTGTGCGTCACGCTATTCTTGACCCCCTAAAACGTTCTGAACGCCCAGAAATTCCTGAGTTAGATCCTGCATTTTATGGTCTAACAGATGCTGATTTAGATGAGGTCTACTCAGCAACAAATACTTATTTCACCACAAATTCAACAATGACTTTGCGTGAAATTCTTAATTCTTTACGTGATACTTACTGCCGTTCAGTGGGTAGTGAGTTTATGCATATCTCTGATCCAAAAGCAAAACGTTGGATTCAAGAACGCTTAGAATCAACATTGTCTACTGCTGCGCTTACAGTTGCTGAGAAGAAAAATCTTTTAAAACAAGTGACAGAAGCTGAAGGTCTAGAGCGTTTCTTGCATACTAAATATGTAGGTCAAAAACGTTTCTCACTTGAAGGTGGTGAGAGCTTTATCGCATGTATGGACGAAGTAGTCAATCATGGCGGTAAAATTGGTGTTCAAGAAATGGTGGTGGGTATGGCTCACCGTGGTCGTTTGAATATGCTTATTAATATTATGGGTAAACGTCCTGGCGATTTGTTTGCAGAGTTCGAGGGCAAACACGCAGAAGGTCTTACTGACGGTGACGTTAAATACCATAACGGTTTCTCTAGCGATATTTCCACAGCAGGTGGTCCTGTACATCTATCATTGGCGTTTAACCCTTCTCACTTAGAGATTGTGAATCCAGTGGTAGAAGGAAGTGCCCGTGCACGCCAAGATCGTCGTCAAAATAAAAAACAAGTATTACCAGTACTTGTTCATGGTGACGCAGCATTTGCCGGTCAAGGGGTGGTGATGGAAACGCTTAACCTTGCCCAAACACGTGGTTATGGTACAGGTGGTACTTTACACGTAGTGATTAATAACCAAATTGGTTTCACTACATCAGATCCGCGAGATGCACGCTCTACGCTCTATTGTACTGATGTGGTTAAAATGATTGAAGCACCAGTATTCCATGTGAATGGTGATGATCCAGAGGCGGTTGCTTTTGTGACTCGTTTAGCAATGGATTATCGTGCAGAATTCGCTCATGATGTCGTGATTGATATTGTTTGCTATCGTAAGCTAGGTCACAATGAACAAGATACACCAGCATTAACTCAACCGTTAATGTACAAATCTATTAGTAAGCACCCAGGTACACGTCAGCTTTATGCAGACAAATTAGTTGCTCAAGGTGTATTACAAGCAAATGAGCCAGATGATTTAGTTAAAGAGTATCGTGCTGTTATGGATGCAGGTGGTGAGACAGCAGAGCCAGTATTAACAGACGTTAAAAATCAATTTGCGATTGATTGGAAACCATTTATCGGTGCAAAATGGACGGATAAAGCGGATACAGCTGTGCCTACTGCTGAGTTAAAACGTTTAGGTGAACGTATCACTACTATCCCTGAAACATTTACACCGCATAAATTGGTTGAAAAATTACTAGCCGATCGTCGTGCGATGGCAAATGGTGAAATGAATTTAGACTGGGGTATGGGTGAGCACTTAGCTTTTGCATCATTAGTAAATGCTGGCTTTAATATCCGTATTACTGGTCAAGACGCAGGTCGCGGTACATTTACACACCGTCATGCTGTATTGCATGACCAAAAACGTGAACGTTGGGATGACGGTACTTATATTCCTTTACAAAACATCTCTGAAAACCAAGCTAAATTTTTAGTGATTGACTCAGTGTTATCTGAAGAAGCTGTACTAGGGTTTGAATATGGTTTTGCTTGCTCTGAACCTAATACATTAACGATTTGGGAAGCACAGTTTGGTGACTTTGCCAATGGTGCTCAAGTAGTGATCGACCAATTTATTGCATCTGGTGAAGCTAAATGGGGACGTCAATGTGGTCTAGCGCTAATGTTGCCACATGGTTATGAAGGTCAAGGTCCAGAACACTCATCAGCACGTATCGAACGTTTCTTACAATTATGTGCTGACAATAATATGCAAGTGGTTCAACCAACTAATGGTGCACAAATTTTCCACTTGTTACGCCGTCAAATGATTCGTAACTTCCGTAAACCACTCGTCATCTTTACACCAAAATCACTTCTACGTAATAAAGATGCTAGCGTGCCATTAACTGAGCTTTCTGAAGGCTCATTTAAAACAGTTATTGGGGAAGTAGATACCGCAATTAATGCAGACAAAGTAACTCGTTTATTAGTGTGTTCAGGTAAAGTTTATTACGATTTAGTTAATGCACGTAAAGAGCGTGAAGCGAGTGATGTGGCGATTATCCGTATCGAACAACTTTATCCATTTGCGCACAAAGATTTTGAAGCTGAGTTTGAAAAATATCCTCATGTAAAAGAAGTGGTATGGGTACAAGATGAACCACAAAACCAAGGTCCTTGGTTCTACGTTCAACACCATATTTATGAGAACATGAAAAAAGGTCAAAAACTTGCTTATGCAGGTCGTGCTGCCTCATCTTCTCCAGCAGTGGGCTATTTAGCAAAACACATAGAGCAGCAAAAAGCATTAATTGAACAAGCTTTTGCTGCACGTATCAAACCAGTTTTATCAAAATAAGTTTTTAATAGATTAAAGGATTTAACAATGGCAATTATTGACGTAGTTGTACCTCAATTATCAGAGTCAATTTCTGAAGCAACACTCTTAGAGTGGAAATTCAAAGTAGGGGAAGCCGTTTCTCAAGATGCTACATTAATTGAAGTAGAGACAGACAAAGTAGTATTAGAAGTACCATCGCCAGCAAGTGGTGTATTAGTAGAAATTGTTGAGGGAGACGGTAGTACTGTTACTTCAGGTCAATTATTAGCAAAAATTGATACAGCAGCTCAAGCATCAGCCACAGCTGGTACGGAAGCGCCAAAAGAAGCAACTGCAGAGGCGGCAGCGGCTGCACCAGCACCACAGCAAGTGATTGCTAAAGATACATCAGCAACAAAAGGTAATGTAGCTTCTCCAGCAGCTAGTGTGATTCTTGCTGAAAAAGGTTTATCAGCGACTGATGTACAGGGTTCGGGACGTGATGGTCGTGTGACTAAAGCTGATGCTCAAGCTGCTTCAGCGAAACCAGCAAAAGCTGCAGCTCCAGTAGCAGTACCATTAAACTTAGATGGTCGTCCAGAGCAACGTGTACCAATGACTCGTCTACGTGCACGTGTGGCTGAGCGTTTATTACAATCTCAACAAGAGAATGCTATCTTAACGACGTTCAACGAAGTTAATATGAAAGCTGTTATTGATTTACGTAATCAATACAAAGAAAAATTTGAGAAAGAGCATGGTGTTAAATTAGGCTTCATGTCTTTCTTTGTGAAAGCGGCAGTTGCAGCATTAAAACGCTACCCAATTTTAAATGCATCAGTTGATGGCACAGATATTATTTATCATGGTTACTTTGATATTGGTATTGCTGTAAGTAGCCCTCGTGGTTTAGTAGTACCTATCCTACGTAATGCAGATCAATTAAGTTTAGCTGACATTGAAAAAGCTATTGCTGATTTCGGTGCTCGTGCTCGTGATGGTAAATTAGGCTTAGATGATTTAACTGGTGGTACTTTCTCTATCTCTAATGGTGGTGTATTTGGCTCTATGATGTCAACACCGATCATCAACCCACCACAATCGGCGATTTTAGGCGTTCATGCCACTAAAGATCGTCCAGTTGTTGAAAACGGTCAAATCGTTATTCGTCCGATTAACTACTTAGCGATGTCTTATGATCACCGTATCATTGATGGTCGTGAAGCAGTATTAGGATTAGTAGCGATGAAAGAAGCACTAGAAGATCCACAACGTTTATTATTAGATATCTAA
Source organism: Pelistega sp. MC2 (assembly GCF_900099475.1). Taxonomy (NCBI): domain Bacteria; kingdom Pseudomonadati; phylum Pseudomonadota; class Betaproteobacteria; order Burkholderiales; family Alcaligenaceae; genus Pelistega; species Pelistega sp. MC2. Next base: position 785,264 of record NZ_LT628275.1, read on the forward strand.
TTTAAGCGCATAACAACGGTGCCCCTAATCCTTAGTGATTAAATGGGGCACTTGTCATTGAATATTTTAAATATAAACGAAGAGATTTTTATTATGGCAACACAGTTTGATGTAGTAGTAATTGGTGCCGGACCTGGTGGTTATATAGCTGCTATTCGTGCCGCACAATTGGGTAAAAAAGTCGCATGTATCGATGCTTGGGTAGATGAAAAAGGTAATGCCAAACCTGGTGGTACATGTACGAATGTTGGATGTATTCCTTCAAAAGCATTATTGCAATCTTCTGAGCACTATGAGCAAGCTCAGCATCACTTCGCTGATCATGGTATCGAAGTAGGCAAAATCGGTTTGAAATTAGATAAGTTAATTGGTCGTAAAGATGATGTTGTGAAACAAAACAATGACGGTATCCAATACTTATTTAAGAAAAACAAAGTGACTTTCTATGTAGGTAAAGGTTCTTTTGTTGGCAAAGAAGCTGATGGTAGCTACAAAATTGCTGTTAAAGGCAAAAAAGATGAAGAATTGACCGCAGCTCACGTTATTATTGCCACTGGCTCTGCTCCACGTGCCTTACCAGGTTTAGACTTTGATGAAGAGCAGGTATTATCAAATGACGGCGCATTGCGTATTCCATCAGTACCTAAAAAATTAGGGGTGATTGGTGCAGGTGTGATTGGTTTAGAAATGGGTAGCGTATGGCGCCGTTTAGGTGCTGAAGTGACTATTTTAGAGGCAGCACCAAGCTTTTTAGCTGTAGCGGATGAGCAAGTAGCCAAAGAAGCTAAAAAAGCGTTTGATAAACAAGGCTTAAAAATTGAAGTTGGCGTAAAAATTGGTGAAATCAAAAAAACAGCCAAAGCTATCAAAATTCCTTACACTACCGCAAAAGGTGAAGAACAAACACTAGAAGTTGAAAAATTAATCGTTTCAATTGGTCGTGTACCTTATACAGATGGCTTAAATACTGAAGCGATTGGTTTAAAGTTAAACGAACGTGGCTTTATTGAAGTTGATGGTGATTGCAAAACCAATGTGGCTAACGTATGGGCTGTTGGGGACGTTGTTCGTGGTCCTATGCTTGCGCATAAAGCGGAAGAAGAGGGTGTGGCTGTTGCAGAGCGTATCGCAGGTAAACATGGTCATGTAAACTTTGATACAATTCCGTCTGTTATTTATACTTCGCCAGAAATCGCTTGGGTAGGTAAAACAGAGCAACAGCTTAAACAAGAAGGTCGTGATATCAAAGTCGGTTCATTCCCATTCTTGGCTAACGGTCGTGCACGTGCTTTAGGTGATACCACAGGTTTTGTGAAAATTATCGCTGATGCAAAAACAGATGAAGTACTAGGTGCTCATATCATTGGCCCTATGGCATCAGAATTAATTTCTGAACTTGTGACAATTATGGAGTTTAAAGGTGCAGCGGAAGATATCGCTCGTATTTGTCATGCTCACCCAACATTATCTGAAGCAGTGAAAGAAGCTGCACTAGGTGTAGACAAACGTACGTTAAATTTCTAATGAGATTTAATACGCAAGAGCAATAGCTTATCTGTTGCCCCTGGATGCTTTAATAGCCTCCCATGAAGGAATTCGTGTATACACGGCTAATCAAGGTGCATGCAAAGGCTTGCCGTATTAGTATTAGTGAGTGACGAAATTTGAATTGGGGGCTTTTTTATTGTTTTTTTATATTGTGACGGACTTATACTAGTCCCATTTTGTTATTAAGGCTCTTTAGTTCATGAATGTTATCCAGTATTATCAAAAGATGTTAGCGGATAAAGGATATAAAGCAGATAAAGCCCAGCAAGCAGCTATTGAACGTTTGCAGAAATTTTATGATGATTGGGTAAATCTTCCGACACCATCAGAGCCTTCTTTCTTTAAAAAAATTTTTTCTAAACCAGAGCCAATAGTCGCTCCTCGAGGCGTGTATATGTGGGGAGGAGTTGGTCGAGGAAAAAGTTTTTTAATGGATTCGTTTTACGAAACTGTGCCGATTAAATGTAAAACCAGAATTCATTTTCATGAGTTTATGCGCAGTGTCCATGATCATTTACAGGCAATTAGTAAAGAAAGTGATCCACTGGATATTGTGGCTAAGCAGATCTCTGAAAAATATCAATTGATTTGTTTTGATGAGTTTCATGTTTCCGATATTGCTGATGCGATGATTTTATATCGCTTATTGCAAAAGCTATTTGATAATGGCACCAGTTTTGTGATGACCTCAAATTATGAGCCATCTACTTTGTATCCAGATGGTTTGCATCGTGATCGTATATTACCCGCGATTGCTTTAATTAAAGAAAAAATGGATATTATCAACGTGGATACGGGAGTGGATTACCGTCGTCGCACCTTAGAACAGTTAAAACTATATTTCACCCCGATTACGCCAGAAACTAATCAAGAGTTACAAGAAGAATTTGATTGTTTAACAAGTCAACGGCATGAGACTAAAAGTATTATCGTTGAACATCGTGAAATTCCTGTTATCGCAGAAGGGAATGGTGTAGTATGGTTTAGTTTTGAAATACTTTGTGGAACAGCACGGTCGCAAAATGATTATTTAGATATTGCGAACCGTTATCACACATTAATTTTATCTGATGTGCCAAAATTAGAAGCTAAAGATGCTTCTGAAGCACGTCGATTTACGTGGTTAATTGATGTGTTGTATGACCATAAAGTGAAATTGATTATGTCGGCACAAACGTCTCCAGAGCAAATTTATGTTCAAGGTGTACAAGCAAGCGAATTTCATCGAACAGTCTCCAGAATGGTAGAAATGCAATCGAAAGAATATATGGAAGCGGAAACTCGTCATTCCGTTAAGTTATAAGAGAGTAATTATGCAAAGAACACGTGTATTGACAGGGATTACAACAACAGGAACCCCCCATTTAGGTAATTATGCCGGTGCTTTACGTCCTGCTATTGAAGCGAGTCAGCGCGAAGATGTGGATGCTTTTTTCTTTTTGGCTGATTATCATGCTTTGATTAAATGTGATGATCCTACTAGAGTTGCTAGATCACGTTTAGAAATTGCGGCGACTTGGTTAGCAGCAGGCTTAGATTATGACAGAGTGACTTTTTACCGCCAATCTGATATTCCTGAAATCCCTGAACTATCATGGATTTTGACGTGTATGACACCCAAAGGTTTGATGAATCGTGCACATGCTTATAAAGCTTCAGTCGATCAGAATGTTGCCAAAAATACGGAGCCTGATGACGGTATTACCATGGGGCTTTATTCGTATCCCATTTTGATGGCAGCGGATATTTTGATGTTCAATGCGAATATTGTTCCTGTAGGAAAAGATCAAGTACAACATTTAGAAATGGCACGTGATATTGCACAGCGCTTTAACCATCATTATGGGCATGGTAGAGAGTATTTTGTTTTACCAGATGTTCAAGTTGATGAAGATGTGGCGACATTACCGGGCTTAGATGGTCGTAAAATGTCTAAGAGTTATGGTAATACAATCCCTTTATTTGAAGGTGGTCGTAAAGAATTAAAAGCTGCGATTGCCCGTATTCAGACAGATTCAAAATTGCCAGGTGAGCCTAAAGAAACAGAAGGTTCACATCTCTTTTCCTTATATAAAGCCTTTGCGACAACTGAACAAACGCAAGCGTTTAAACAAGCATTAGAAGAGGGTCTCGCTTGGGGTCAAGCAAAAGAAGAGTTATTTACCTTATTAGATGGCTTACTTAGTCCTATGCGTGAACGCTATGAGTCATTAATGGCTAAACCACAAGAAATTGAGGATATCTTACAAGTGGGCGCTAGCAAAGCACGTCAATATGCAGCCCCATTTATCAAGGAAATTCGTGAGGCAGTTGGTTTACGTAATACAGCTATCACTGTTAGCGCCAATAAAGAAACTAGCAAAAAAGCGAAATCAGCACGATTTGTCAGCTTTAGAGATTCAGATGGCAAATTTATGTTTAGATTGTTGGCAGCTAATGGTCAGGAAATTTTATTATCTAAAGCATTTGCCAATCCAAAAGAAGCAGGTATTAGTAGTAAGGCCATTGTGAATATTGATATGACTCATGATATTCAGGTTCGTGCGGATGAAGGATTTGATGTATTACTGAATGGTGAAGTGATCGCTTCTAGTGTCAATGCGACAAACCCAGAAAGTAGAACACATGTTCTTGCTCTTTTAGAAGAAAGTCTTAACCAATTAAAAGCAGAGTAGTTTATGAGTAGTCCCTTAGTTGTTATTACTGAACAAACTCATGGTGTAAAAATTGAGTTAGCTTATGCTACTGAGAATAATTTTACGGGAAAGTTAATCTATAAACATGCTACCTGCGTATTACATCAAGATGCGGAAGTTTGTTTAAAAAAAGCTGTTGAGCATGCCAAAAGAGCAGGCTTAACTATCGTTATTTATGATGCCTATCGTCCAGGTAAGGCACAACAGAAGCTGTGGGACTTTTTGCCGGATGATCACTATGTTACTCCTCCAGAAAAGGGGTCAGCTCATACACGAGGTGTCGCTATTGACTTAGGTCTGATAGATCAACACGGTAATGTGCTAGATATGGGTACTGGATTTGATGATATGACCAATTTATCACATACAGATAATACAGAGTTACCTCCTCATATCGTTCAGAATAGAGCTATTTTATTAGGTATTATGCTACATGCTGGGTTTAAAGAAATTAAATATGAATGGTGGCATTATCAATTACCCAATGCGTTTGATTATCCGTTATTAGATAGTGATTTGGTGGAAGTGGTATAGGATTAATTGCTTTACTCTAGTTGGTTAATATGATGGTATTTGTGCGCTATTCACAAAATCTTCATAATCTCGTCATGTAATTGCCACCTTTTCTTCTTAAGATAGCATAAAAGAATTCATAAATTTTTGTGCTTTCAGAGAGGATAGGCAAATGAAAACTCGCTTAATGGCATTAGGTGCGCAAGAAGTTAGATTTTTCTTTTGGTTAGTAGCGCATAATGAGAAAAGAACGATTGCTTTTTTAAGTCGTCAAATTTCTCGCATGGGTGATGGCCCTTTATATGCATTGATTGGTCTTGGTTTATGGTTGTTTGAGCCAGTTTCTGGACAACTATTTTTTTATACAGGCTTAGTGGCATATGCTTTAGAGTTGCCACTGTATTGGGTACTCAAAAATAGTATTAAAAGAGATCGTCCTTGCCATAAAATGACGGGATTTGAAGCGTTGATTGAACCGTCTGATAAATTTAGTTTTCCATCGGGTCATACAGCAGCAGCCTTTGTTTTTGCAACAGTCTTAACTAGTTTTTATCCTGTGTTACTAATACCTGCTTATTTATTGGCAAGTTTAGTTGGTTTATCTAGAGTATTACTAGGCGTGCATTATCCTACTGATATTTTAGCGGGTATGGTAGTTGGTCTGACATGTGCCTTGACTGCCTTGGCTATTGTATAAGCTTAAGGATACTATGCGTATATTATATGGTGTACAAGCAACGGGGAATGGTCATATTACTAGAGCAAGGGTAATGTTACCCGCCTTAAAAGCGCAAGGCTTTGAGGTAGATTTTTTATTTAGTGGTCGTTCTTTGGATGCTTATTTTGATATGGACATTTTTGGTCACTATCAAATTAGGAAAGGTTTTACCTTTGCAGGTAGTCATTGTTCTATTAATTGGTTAAAAACGATTCAACAAGCCGAAATTCTTAATTTCTATCATGATGTTCAATCACTAGCATTAACGAAATACGATTTGGTGATAACTGACTTTGAGCCTGTCAGTGCATGGGCGGCTAAAATCAAAAAAATCCCCTCTGTTGGTTTAGCTCATCAATATGCTTTGGCGTTTGGTTTGCCGGGATTAAAATTCACCCCGGGTATTGGTCATATTTTACATACCTTTGCTCCAGCCAAATATCCTATAGGTGTCCATTGGGATCATTTTGGTCAAACGATTATCCCACCACTGATACATTTAAATCATGAAACGCCGACCAGAGAGGATGATGTTATTTTAGTGTACTTGCCATTTGAAGCAGAGAAAGGCTTATTTCAATGGTTGGGGCAAGTGCCTAATCAGCGGTTTGTGGTTTATAGTAAATCAATAGTCACGGAACAAATATCGCCTAATATTGTGGTAAAGCCATTAAGTAGAGAGACTTTTCCTGTAGATTTTGCAAATTGCCAAGGCGTCATTTCCAATACAGGCTTTGGTCTTTGTAGCGAAGCGATGGTATTAGGGAAAAAGATACTAACATTTCCGATTAAAGGGCAGATAGAGCAACGCTCAAATGCAGAGGTGTTGAAGCAACTTAATCGTGCAACGGTAATTGATGATTATGATGTCAATATATTACAGCAATGGCTTAAACAACCCTCAGTTCCTAAGGCACAACTTCCAGATGTGGCAACAGAAGTCGCAAAATGGTTAGCAAAAGGGGAGCTTGATCAAAGAAAAAATCTGGTTGATTCTCTATGGGAACAAACTAAAGATATTCAGCTAAGTCGCTAAACTGACTATCTGATACATAGTTTGTATCAGATATATCAGCCACGCCATCTAAACGCTTAACTATGAAAACTACGCTTAATTTACTTTTAATAGTTTAAGTAAAAAGTCTTCACATGCCTGTAATTGGTCTTTTTCAATAAACTCATTTGCCTTATGAGCTTGTTCAATATGACCCGGGCCACAAACAATGGTGGGAATACCGGCTTTTTGGAATAGTCCAGCTTCTGTTCCATAGGCTACTTTAGTGGTATCACTATCACGTAATAGTTCTCTCGCTAGGGTGGTAATTGCGGCTTCCTCAGACGCTTCTAAACCAGGTGAACTAGAAACCTCTGAAATTTCAATATTAGCATCTGGGAATTCTTTTTTCATGCGAGGAATTAATTCATCTTTGACATAGGCATCAATCTTGGCTTGAATTTCTTCTTTGGGGATACCGGGTAGATTACGGAATTCATAATTAAATTGGCATAATTCAGGGATAGTATTAACAGCAATACCACCTTGAATCATATTACTTGTCATCGTGGTGTACGGTACATCATAATCATTATCAAAAGGACCTTGCTGACGGTAAATATCGGCTAAATCACGGATATGACAAATAAGGCGAGCCGCATGTTCAATAGCATTACAGCCTCTTGGTGTTAAGGAGGAATGTGCTGCTTTACCATGAACGGTACAAGAGAAAACATTAATGCCTTTATGTGCAACGACAACACGCATATTAGTAGGCTCACCCACCACACAACCATCAATCTGTTGTCCCTTTTCTTTGAGTGCTTCAAGCATGACAGGTGCACCTAGGCAGCCAATTTCTTCATCATAAGAAAAAGCAAAATGAATTGGTTTACGACGTTCTAGTTCAACTAGTTTTGGCACAATAGCTAAACAACATGCAATAAACCCTTTCATATCGCAAGTACCACGCCCATAGAGGCGAGAGCCTTTTTCTGTTAGTTCAAATGGAGAGGTCTCCCAAATTTGTTTATCTACTGGTACTACATCTGTGTGTCCAGATAAAGCAATTCCTCCCTGCGTTTCACCAGTAGAGGATGGAAGTGTTGCAAATAAATTAGCCTTAGTATTATCAGCATTGTGTGAAAGAGAGCATTGGTAACCAAAGCTAGTCAAAAACTGCTGAACTTCTTGGATAAGGGCTAAATTGGAGTAACGACTGGTCGTATCAAAAGAGACAAGCTTTTCTAACCATTGTTGAGCATTCATAAAAACAACCTAAATAGTTAATCATAAAACAGTACTAAGTAGAGAGAATAGACAGGTACAAACAATTCTCTATATGGCTATTAGCTAATGCATATTGCCATAGGTTCTTCTATTATGAACTGATTTAAAAAAAGAAATGGCAAGATGATTAAATTGATAAAAATTAATTTTAGAGTGCTAACTTATCCTCAACGTTACAATAAAGAGAAGAGATTGATAGTATTTTCAATGGAGAGTGAGAATGTGGGAAGCCTATATTGAGGGATGGCGAAAGTACTTTAATATCTCAGGAAGAACGAGTCGAAGAGACTATTGGTTTTTTACCGTGATGGCTGTTCTTGTGTTTATACTAACGTATTACGCAGATTTTTTTCTTGGCACATTGATTCTATCACCCACGGCAGTAGCAGGGCAAGCAGAAGAGCCGTTTGGGATTATTAATTCAATTTATCTTATCGCAATTCTTATTCCGAACCTGACTATTACGATTCGACGCTTGCATGATATTGGTAAAAGTGCCGTGTGGCTTGTGCTATTGTTGATACCATTTTTTGGCTTGCTATTATTTATCTACTATATGTGTAAGGGTAGTGATGCGACTAATCGGTATGGGGTTAATCCAAACAATGAGGAAGTTGTTTTTGAGCATTGTCAGTAATGTTTTAAGATAGAAATCTCATTTACTATGGTGCAATATAGGGTGTAATGTAGAGTGCAATTTTAAGCTTAAAGAAAAAGAGGGTGGATATTCTTATCCCCCCTCTCTTTTTTTTTCTCTGCTTTGTAGGCATACTGTGCTGAAAAAGGAGGGGGAATGAGTTTAGCGGTTTTATATAGTTGTGCATTGTCAGGGATGCAGGCGCCAATAGTATGTGTAGAGGTTCATCTATCGGCTGGGTTACCTAACTTCACCATTGTCGGTTTGCCTGATACAGGGGTGAGGGAGAGTAAAGAGCGGGTACGATCGGCAATTGACTCGGGAGGATGGGATTTTCCACCAGGTAGGTTTACGGTGAATTTATCACCGACAGCCTTACCTAAGGAATCAGGGCGATTTGATTTGCCGATAGCGATCGGTGTATTGATGGCGACAGGACAAGTGGTTCTCTCTGAACAGCAACAGGCAAATTTAGAAAATATGTATTTTATGGCAGAGTTATCATTAACTGGCGCATTAATTTCTATTCAAGCCCCCTTAATTATTGCTTTATCAATTTATAAACAAAATCCGAAAGCGATTTTAATATTGCCCGAAGAGGATGCCAAAATTGCAGCTAGAGTAGAAGGATTAACGGTTATTGGTGCCAAAACACTTAATGACGTGGCTGATTATCTTTCTGGTCGTTTGGAGTTGGATAAAAGCTATTATCAGCAGCCAGAGCCTAGGTATCAGGATAAGCCACTCTGTTTATCAGATATACGTGGGCAACCCTATGCTTGTCATGTGTTAGAGATTGCTGCCAGTGGAGGGCATGGATTAATTCTATCGGGTTCTCCAGGTGTCGGTAAGAGCATGCTTGCACATAGGCTACCTACGTTATTACCAAGTTTAACGATGGCACAACAATTGGATTTAATCGCTATTTATAGTTTGGTGCATTCATTAGAGCCACCAGATCCGCAATTACCACCTTTCCGTGCCCCACATCACTCTTGTTCAATGGTAGCTTTGGTTGGGGGAGGTGCAGCGGCATTACCAGGTGAAATTAGTTTAGCGAATCATGGAGTCTTATTTTTGGATGAATTACCTGAGTTTGATAGAAAAGCCTTGGAAGCATTGCGAGAGCCCTTAGATACGGGAGAAATTCATATTTCTAGAGCAAAACGTTCACAAAGTTATCCTGCACGTTTTCAATTAGTGGCGGCTTATAACCCATGCCCTTGTGGGTACTTAGGGCATGCAACTAAATTATGTCGATGTACACCTGAAAAGGTCGAACGTTATCAAAGTAAATTATCAGGTCCTTTGCTAGAGAGAATTGATATTCATCTACAGGTTCAAGCGATTAAGAAGGATTGGTTGACAGCGGAAACCGCAGAAACTTCGGCAAGGGTTAGAGAGCGAGTTGTCGACTGTAGAGAAAGGCAATATCAGCGTCAAGGAGGATTAAACGCTTATTTAAGCAATGCACAGATAGAGGAGTTTTGTCGGTTAGATAAGGCTAGTCAACATCTTTTGACTCAAGCTATGAATAAGTTTTCTTGGTCGGCAAGGGTAAATCAGCGAGTATTAAAAGTAGCTCGCACCATTGCTGATATGGCAGGTCATTCCTCGATAGAAAAAGAGGATCTAACACAAGCTATTATGTGTCGCTGTGAACATTAAGTGTTGTTTTAGTGGTAATAACGTGAATTTTTACAAATTCAAAGAACATTAACTTGTCTATAAAAAGCCTAATAGTTATACAAGTTATTTAAGCTTAGGTACGGACTATCACCTTGAATTCATAATGCTTTTCAGATTTTGTTACAAATATAGAGTGAAGAAAAAGGGAACTTGTCTAACGTAAGCATAGAAATATTTCAATATTGTCAAAAAAAATTCACAGTACTGTCTTATTTGCCCATTAGGATGCTCTCAATGCAAGAAATTTTTAAAAATTCTTTGAGAGTTAAAAGGGTGAATAATGAGTAATGCTATTTTAGTAAAAGGCTTAAATAAGCATTTTGGCAAAAAGCATGTGCTTAAGAATATAAATACCACAATTGCTAAAGGAACGATGACAGCGTTAATTGGCGCATCTGGATCAGGTAAGTCTACCTTGATGCGTCATATGGTTGGTCTAGCGACAGCAAATGATAAGCAAGGTGGAACAATTCGTTTATTAGACCAAATCGTTCAAGAAAACGGTCGTTTGGATAGTAATGTACGTCGGCTACGTGCAAATGTTGGCTATATTTTTCAACAATTTAATTTAGTTGGACGATTATCAGTACTTAAAAATGTATTAATTGGTTGATTAGGGCGTATGCCTCGTTGGCGTGGAACGTTAGGTATTTTTACTAAAGAAGAAAAGCAATTAGCCTTACGTGCTTTGGAAAGAGTAGGGTTACTTGAATTTGCTTATAGCCGAGCGTCTACGCTATCAGGTGGACAGCAACAACGAGTAGCTATTGCTAGAGCACTTTGCCAAGAGGCAGATATTATTTTAGCCGATGAGCCAATTGCGTCACTAGATCCTGAATCAGCACGCCGCGTTATGTCCACATTGGAGTCAATTAATAAAGAAGACGGAAAGACTGTCATTGTGACATTACACCAAGTTGATTATGCCGTTAAATATTGCCCTGAAGCTATAGCACTTAAAAATGGTGAAATTATTTTCCAAGGCTCTAGTCAACAATTAAGCAATGATTTCCTCATCAAATTATATGGGGCCGAAGCAGGGACAGCTTTGTTATTTGGATCATCTTCAGAAGAGATTTCTGCAGAGGACTCACCCTCTAGTTCTATCCACCATCAATCGCCACAATTTAAATTGGCTTAATTTTGTTTTATAAGGAACAGCAATAATGTTTAAATCGTTATTATGTACAGTCAGCTTAACAGCAGCTACACTTTTTGCACAAACAACTGTGCAAGCAAAAGATTTGAATTTTGGTATTATTTCTACTGAATCAGCACAAAACTTACGACAATTATGGAATCCGTTCTTGGCGGATATGTCTAAAAAAACAGGTTATAACGTTAAAGCATTCTTTGCTCCTGACTATGCAGGCATTATTCAAGGGATGCGTTTTGATAAGGTTGATATTGCTTGGTATGGTAATAAATCAGCGATTGAAGCGGTTGATCGTGCTAATGGTGAAGTGATTTATCAAACGGTAGCATCAGATGGTTCTCCAGGCTATTGGAGTTTGATTGTTGCTCATAAAGATAGCCCATTAAATAATGTAGATGACCTATTAAAAAATGCTAAAAACTTAAATTTTGCGAATGGTGATCCGAACTCTACTTCTGGTTTCTTAGTACCCGGTTACTATGTATTTGCTAAGAATAAAGTTGATCCTGTAAGTGCATTTAAACGAGTAGTAAATGGTAGCCATGAAGTCAATGCGTTATCAGTCGCTAATAAACAAGTGGATGCAGGTACTTTTAATACTGAAGGTATGGATCGTTTAAAACAAACGCAACCAGAAAAGGCTGCCTTATTGAAAGAAATCTGGCGCTCTCCATTAATTCCTGGTGACCCAATTGTATGGCGTACAACATTAGATGCAGAGACAAAACAAAAAATTAAAGTGTTTTTTGATACTTATGGCGATAAACCAGAAGAGCTAGAAACATTGAAAAAATTAGGTTGGACTAAATTCCAACCTTCATCAAATGATCAATTATTACCAATCCGTCAATTAGAAGCCTTTAAGAAACGTGCTCAAGTAGAGGACAAAAAAGACTTACCAGAGGCTGAAAAAACTAAGCAATTAGCTGAATTAGATAGCAAATTAAAAGAGCTTGAAGAAGCAATTGCAAAAACGAAAAAATAATTGATTATTGCTGTGCCTTATCATCAAGCACTATGCTAAATAGTGCTTGATGACGGTAAATTTTTCTATTTATATCATTACTATGTCAGATACTACATTAACTTCATTACCACAAGCACCTAAATCATTTACCTTAGCTAAGCTATTTGTCTGGGTGGGGATTGCCTTTGTCTTGGCATGGGCTTGGGAAGGAGCTGAGATGAAGCCCTTAACGCTTATTAAGGATTCAGGCAATATGCTGACATTTGCTAAAGACTTTTTTCCACCAGATTTTTCTGATTGGAAATTGTATTTTAGAGAGATGATTATTACCGTACAGATTGCTATTTGGGGAACCGTATTAGCTATTTTATTAGGTATACCATTTGGTTTGATGTCATCGAATAATATTGTGCCTTGGTGGGTGTATCAGCCAATACGACGTCTAATGGATGCGTTTAGATTTATTAATGAAATGGTGTTTGCCATGTTGTTTGTCGTGGCGGTTGGCTTAGGTCCTTTTGCTGGGGTGCTGGCTTTATTTGTAGGAACGACAGGCGTATTAGCAAAATTGTTTGCAGAGGCAGTAGAGTCCATTGACCCCGGTCCAGTCGAGGGGGTTCGGGTAACTGGTGCGAGTAAATTACAAGAAATTATTTTTGGTGTTATTCCACAAGTATTGCCATTATGGATTTCATATGCACTTTATCGCTTTGAGTCAAACGTTCGCTCAGCTACTGTTGTCGGTATGGTTGGTGCAGGAGGCATTGGTGTGATGCTTTGGGAAGCCATTAGAGGATTTAATTTCACTCAAACAAGTGCAATTTTGTTGATTATTATTGTCAGTGTTACAGTGATTGATACGACCTCTCAACGTTTGCGTAAAATGTTTATCTAGTTTTCTCATTTGGTGAGTCAAGAGATTTATGGAAAAGCTTAACCGTTCATCTTCAAAGGGTGAAAACTTGTCTAGACAAGTTCAGCCGCTTTATCAGTCTATAGCAGGGACACTACGATCAGAATTAGTTCAATATCAAGCAGGTGATTTTTTGCCAGGTGAGTGGGTATTGGCAGAGCGCTTTGAAGTGAATCGTCATACGATTCGTCGAGCCTTAGATGTGTTGGTTCAGGAGGGAGCTGTCCTACGTGTACAAGGGAAAGGGACACAAGTATTAAGCCGTCCCTACATGTATTTTTTGAAAACCAATAAAGCCTTTAGTGAACAATTTGCTCAAAAGGGTATCAGCGTAGATAGTCGATTGCATAAACGGATGACTCGTGAGGGGCATCAGGATGAACTACGTCAACTTGGTTTAGATGAACACTCACGCGTCATTGAGATCCAAACCATTCGATGGATTAATGATGAAGTGATTAGTCTGATGAAGCATATTTATAGTCAAGAATTGGAAAAAGTATTCTCAGCGTATAAAGGCGGCTCAATTAGACATTTTTTAAAGCAACAAGGTATTTTTCTAAAAAGAGATTCCAGCGTAATAGGTGCTCGATTGCCTACTACGTTAGAAGCAAGTTTGTTAGGTGTGACACAAATAACGCCAATTATAACGGTGCTGACTGTGTCAAGAGATATTTTAGGTAATCCAATGGAACTCACCTTTTCAATTAATCGTGCCGATAGAGTAAATTACCACGTCACGATGAATGGGGATAATGAATGAATAAGACAAGACAGTTGACGGAACGTCAGCAATGGATGCAAATTTTAGCAAGAGCAGGAACAGCGTTGCTTCAGTTTGAAGATATATTGACACAACAACCCTATCAAGTAATCAGACCCGCACAAAGCGGCATGGTGATGGTCAGAGGACGAGCGGGCGGGACGGGTCAGGCATTTAACTTAGGTGAAATGACCGTCACACGTTGTGTTGTGCAATTAAATGATGGACGCACAGGTTATAGCTATGTTGCTGGACGACATCAGAAACAAGCCGAGTTAGCTGCTATTGCTGATGCACTTTTGCAAGGAAAAGAACATGCTGACATCAAGGCTCAACTTATTGATGTATTAGCACAAGCACAACAAACACAACGAGAACAACGTGCTGCTGAGGTAGCAGGCTCCAAAGTAGAGTTCTTTACATTAATTCGGGGTGAAGCATGATAGAAGCAGTTTTACAAAAGGGCTTTAATGATGAGGTGCAAGATGCACAATTAACTTTCCGTGCAGCATTAAAAGCTTTATCAGAGCCGGGGACTTATTGCCAAGCTGCCTCAGTTGCTCCATTAGCCTCATTGTCTGGTGTCGGTGTTGCGTTGATTCTCACACTTTGTGATAGTGATAGTCGTGTCTATCTAGGCAAGCCATTTGATAATGAGCAGATTAAGCACAACCTTTCATTTCATTGTGGCTGTCAAATCGTCACGGATATTGACCAAGCAGATTTTGTACTTATCACAGAGCAAGAGATTAACCTTTTGTCCTCATGCCGGTTAGGAACAGATAGAGATCCAGAAAAAGGGGCAACCGTACTTTTGCAAGTGACCTCTTTACAAGGAGGGGACAGTTATTGCTTGACAGGACCTGGTATTGAAACTGAAAAAATAATTAATCCTCAGGTGTCTGCTCAATTATGGGAGCTTAGACAGCAATTGAATCAATTTCCACGTGGTTTAGACTTTTTTATGTTTGATGCAAAAGCAATGTTAGGTATTCCTAGAACCACGAAAGTCAGCATGAAGAAAGTAGGAGAGTAATTATGTACGTGGCAGTAAAAGGTGGTGAAAAGGCAATTAGTCATGCACATAAACTTTTAGCCCATAAACGCAGAGGTGATACCCAATATCCTGAGTTGAGTGTCGAGCAAATTCAACAGCAAATGCCTTTAGCTATTGCGCGTGTGATGAGTGAAGGGTCCTTATATGATCCTGCCTTGGCGGCATTGGCGATTAAGCAGTCAGCAGGTGATTTACTAGAAGCCATATTTTTATTAAGAGCCTATCGAACCACCCTAAGCCGCTTTTGTCATTCATGTCCATTAGAGACTAGTGATATGCAAGTGGAAAGACGTATTTCGGCAGCTTATAAGGATTTACCTGGAGGGCAGGTATTAGGTCCTACATTTGACTATACACACCGATTATTAGATTTTGTATTAGCCGCAGAGCAAGATCATCAAGTGAGCATTGAAAAGAAAACAGTGGAAGATACTGAGTATCCAAGGGTATTACAAATGCTTGAAGATGAGGGTTTGATGAGAAGTGAAGAGTCTTCTAACCAACCTGTAGCAGATATTACGCGTGAGCCGGTTGATTTTCCGACAAATCGTGCGCAACGGTTGCAAGCCTTAGCACGTGGTGATGAGGGCTTTTTATTAGCACTAGGTTATTCAACACAGCGAGGCTATGGACGAAATCATCCTTTTGCCGGTGAAATTCGTATTGGTTTTGTGGAAGTGTGGATTGAGCCAGAAGAATTAGATTTTGCTGTACCTGTTGGTGATATAGAAGTGACTGAGTGCGAAATGATTAATCAGTTTGTAGGATCGCTAACAGAGCCTGCTCAGTTTACCAGAGGATACGGCTTAGCATTTGGTTATAACGAACGTAAAGTGATGGGTATGGCATTGGTTGATAGAGCCCTAAGAGCGAAAGAGTATGGAGAGGAAATTACCTCTCCTGCCCAACAAGAGGAATTTGTGATGATGCATTGTGATAATGTCGAAGCGGCTGGTTTTGTGTCACATTTGAAATTGCCTCACTATGTGGATTTCCAATCAGAATTAGAGTTGATTAGAAAAATGCGTAAACCTTTACAAGATAAGGCTACACAAGGGGATGACAATGTCTAGTACTCAAACAAAGCCAATAGATAATGCGTATAACTTTGCTTATTTGGATGAGCAGACCAAGCGTATGCTCAGACGTTGCCTACTGAAAGCGGTGGCTATTCCGGGGTATCAAGTGCCTTTTGGTGGACGTGAAATGCCTTTGCCGTATGGATGGGGGACAGGTGGTATGCAAGTGACAGCGGCTATTTTAGGTCAAGATGATGTTTTAAAAGTAATAGACCAAGGGGCAGATGATACGACTAATGCCGTGTCTATTCGACATTTTTTTGAACGAACAGCTGGTGTTAACACAACGGAAAAAACTGAGCTTGCGACGATTATTCAAACACGTCACCGTATTCCTGAAAAGGCGTTAAAAGAAGATCAAATTATGGTTTTTCAAGTGCCAATTCCTGAACCTTTGCGTTTTATTGAACCATCGGAAACCGAAACCAAAACGATGCATGCATTAAATGATTATGGTGTGATGCATGTAAAACTGTATGAGGATATTGCTCGTTTTGGACATATTGCAACAGCCTATGCTTATCCCGTACTAGTGAATGATCGCTATGTGATGGATCCATCACCCATTCCTAAATTTGATAATCCTAAGCTAGATAAAAGTCCTGCCTTAATGCTTTTTGGTGCTGGTCGTGAAAAGCGTCTATATGCTGTCCCCCCGTTTACTGAGGTACAAAGTCTAGATTTTGAGGATCATCCGTTTACTGTTCAACAATGGGATCATGCATGTGATATTTGTGGTTCTCGTCATTCTTTCCTAGATGAACTGATTACCGATGACCAAGGTGGGCGTAGTTATGTGTGTTCTGATACTGATTATTGTGCCGAACAAGTAGCTAAAAAAAGTGTAGAACAGCAGGAGGATAAATAGTCATGGCTAGTATTTGCTCACAACCATTATTGCAGGTGACGAATGTCACTCATTTGTTTGGACCAGAAAAAGGATGCCAAGAGATTAGTTTTGATTTATATCCGGGTGAAGTGTTAGGAATTGTTGGAGAATCAGGTTCAGGAAAATCAACCTTATTAAGTGTGTTGTCAGGTAGACGCTCACCTGATTCTGGCTCTATTACGTATCTTAATGCAAAAAATGAACGGACAGATTTATACGCTTCTACAGAGGCGCAACGACGGACCTTACTCAGAACAGAGTGGGGATTTGTTGAACAAAATCCTCGTGATGGTTTGCGTATTGGAGTGTCAGCAGGCGCCAATATTGGTGAACGCTTGATGGCACAAGGCGAACGGCATTATGCAGAGTTACGTAAAGCAGCATTGCATTGGATGACACAAGTAGAGTTAGATACTAAACGTATTGATGATTTGCCTAGCACTTTTTCTGGTGGGATGCAGCAACGCTTACAAATTGCCCGTAACCTAGTTTCCAAACCTAGACTCGTGTTTATGGATGAACCAACCGCCGGGTTAGATGTATCAGTGCAAGCAAAGCTTCTTGATTTAATGCGGATGTTGGTAAGGGATCTAGGCTTGTCAGTTATTATCGTGACGCATGACCTAGCGGTAGCGCGCTTATTAGCGGATCGTTTGGTGGTTATGAGACGTTCACGTATAGTGGAAACGGGATTAACCGATCAAATATTGGATGATCCTCAGCACCCGTATAGCCAATTATTGGTGTCTTCGGTGTTACAGCCTTAATGTCTAAGGAGCAAAGAAAAAATGACATTAATGTTAGATGTTAAACAGTTATCAAAAACTTTCACGCTGCATCAGCAACAAGGTGTTGTATTGTCTGTTCTTGCGAATACAGGATTCGAGGTAAACCAAGGTGAATGTCTTGTGTTACATGGACCGTCAGGGGTAGGTAAATCTACTTTATTGAGAACCTTATATGGTAATTATTTACCCGCAGGAGGATCGATACGTATTCGTCATAACGGTGATTTTTGTGAAATGGTAGGTGCAGACCCACATCAAGTATTGGCAGTAAGACGGACTACTTTAGGTTATGTAAGTCAGTTTTTACGTGTGATTCCTAGGGTAACTTGTTTGGATGTAGTGAAAGAGCCTGCGTTGGCGAGAGGACATTCAGAGCAAGAGGCAGACAGTAAAGCCCGTGCTTTACTCTCTCGATTAAATATTCCAGAACGATTGTGGCATTTGGCACCAAATACATTCTCTGGTGGGGAGCAACAGCGCGTGAATATTGCTAGAGGATTTATGGTTCATTGGCCTGTGTTGCTATTGGATGAACCTACAGCCTCTTTGGATGAAATGAATAGAGCCGTGGTTTTAGAAATGATTGATGAAGTGAAAAAAGAGGGTACAACTATTGTGGGTATTTTTCACGATAAGCAAGCCAGAGAAACCGTTGCAACACGTTATTATAATATGCTAACTCAGGAGTATGAAGATGTCGTCTAATATGTTGATTAAGAATGCACACATCGTTTTAGCAGACGAAGTCATTCGTGGGTCTGTTGTTGTTGAAAATGGTCTTATCAAAGAAATTCAACAGGGAAATTCATCATTACCACAGGCAGTAGATTGGGAACAAGATTATCTAATGCCAGGATTTATTGAATTACATACAGATAACTTAGAGCGTTATATGAATCCCAGACCCGGTGTGGATTGGCCGTCACACAATGCTGTGCTTGCCCATGATGCACAAATCGTTGGGGCAGGTATTACCACTGTGTTTGATGCGCTCTCAATCGGTGATGTGAATCCTAAAGGAATGCGTTTAGCCCAGCTTCCAAGAATGCTTGAAGCCATTGAACATGAGAGTGATTATGGACATACCAGAGCAGATCACTTCTTACATTTGAGATGTGAAGTTAGTCACGAAAAAACATTAGATATTTTTAAAGAATTGGTCGATTACAAACGCGTTCATCTTGTGTCTATCATGGATCATACACCGGGGCAACGTCAGTTCGTCAAAATCGAAAAATATCGTGAGTATTACCAAGGTAAATATCATTTAAGCGATGAGGCAATGGATGCCTTTATCGAAAAGCAAACTCGTTGTGCAGAGCTATATAGCGATCCTTTTAGAAAGCAAATAGTGGAATTATGTCGTGCTAGAAATTTATCGTTGGCAAGCCATGATGATGCAACAGAAGAGCATGTAAAAGAGTCTGCTGAATGTGGTATGACAATTGCTGAGTTTCCTACTACTCATGAGGCAGCAGAACTAAGCCATAAATTAGGTCTAGCGGTCTTAATGGGGGCGCCAAATGTGGTTCGTGGTGGATCTCATTCAGGCAATATTGCGGCGATTGATTTGGCCAAAAAAGGTATTTTAGATATTTTATCTAGTGATTACTATCCAGCGAGTTTATTGCAGGCAGTGCGTATTTTAATGGATGCAGATATTGGTGTATCATTACCCAAGGCAGTGGATATGGTTGCTGGTGCACCTGCTCGAGCAGCTAACTTGCCGGATAGAGGACAAATTGCGATAGGGCTATTGGCGGATATTATGCGAATCCGTCGTAGTCAAAGCCAGTTTATTGTCAAAGAAGTGTATAAGAAAGGTAATAGGGTATTCTAATGCCAGGGCGTTTGGTTTATCTGATGGGAGCTTCTGGTGTTGGTAAAGATAGTTTGCTCAATGGTATTCGCACTAGTTTAGATGACCGTTTTCATATCATGAAAAGGTGGATAACGCGTCAAGATCAAACAAGTGCGGAAAGTGCATTTTACCTAACCGAAGCCGATTTTCTGGATAAAAAAGAGCAGGGTAATTTTGCCTTATGTTGGCAGGCTCATGGCTTATATTACGGTATTGACAAAGAACTTGATGATTTGTTATCACAAGGAAAAACAGTGATTGTAAATGGTTCGCGTCAATACAGCCCAGAGGTATTGCAACGGTATCCCAATGTGTTGGTCATTAATGTTATTGCATCACTAGATGTACTACGGCATAGACTGCAAACACGTGGTCGAGAAAGTCAACAACAGATCGAACAGAGAATCAGACGCAATCATGAGATTGACGAATCCTTATATAGCCGATTGCAGCAACAAGGAGCTGATGTAAAATTGTTGGATAATTCTGGTACATTATCAGAGACTATTCAACAATTTTTACAGCTAATTCAATCATGATATTTACCTTTTTGGGTACAGGAAGCTCTTCTTTAGTGCCTGTCTATAACTGTCAATGTATCGCATGCGAAAGGGCGCGTTTACAGCCTGAGTATAAACGTCGCCCTTGTAGTGCGTTAATAGAAATGCCTGACGGTAAGTGGTTGCTTGATAGTGGTTTAACAGACTTAACAGAACGTTTTGCACCAGATAAATTAAAAGGTATTTTTCAAACACATTATCATGCGGATCATGCGCAAGGATTATTACATTTACGTTGGGGCAAGGATTTAACCATCCCTGTGTATGGTCCCGCTGATCCAGATGGTTTAGCTGATTTATATAAACATCCAGGTATTTTAGATTTTAGCCCTACTTTTGAAGCCTTTGAGACTAAAGCATTTTCCGGCTTTTATATGACGGCATTACGGATGGAGCATTCTAAGCTAACTTATGGTTATCTGGTATCAACGACACAAGGAACTAATCTAGCTTATTTGACTGATACGAAAGGCTTGAGTGAAGAGGTAACACAATTTTTGAGGTCAGTATCGTTAGACTATGCGGTTATTGATTGTTCTTATCCACCAATAGCTAACCCTAAAAACCATAATGATTTAACACTAGCATTAGAATGCTTAAATACTATTGAGGCAACAAACTCTTATCTTACCCACATTGATCATAAGGTTGATGCTTATCTTATGCAAAACTCTTGTGCGTTACCTGACAATGTACAAGTCGCAAGAGATAATTTATCGTTAACATTGGTATAAAAAATGGTCTGTATACATGAATGTATGACAGACCGTTTGCGTGTCGATAGACTAACGCATTAGCATTAACGCTGAGCATTTAACCTCGTAGAGGCTTAATCCCAATTCACAATAGCAAAATAGGATAGCTGTGCTAAGTGAGAGGGTGGATAGCTTTAGGCTTTAGGGGTGAATAAAATATCTTTAGTCACATTGTTAATATCTGTATGACCGCAGAAAGCCATTGAGACATCTAACTCTTTTTGAATAATATCAAGTGCTTTATAAACACCTTCTTGACCATAAGCGCCTAACCCATAGAGGAAAGAGCGACCAATTAACGTCCCCTTAGCACCTAGGGCATAAGCACGTAACACATCTTGCCCACCACGAATACCGCCATCCATCCAAACTTCCATCGAACTGTTTAAACGATTAACAGCTTCTACAATATCAGGTAAGGCATGAATAGTAGAAGGAGCACCGTCTAATTGACGTCCACCGTGATTGGATACAACAATAGCATCAGCACCACATTTCACCGCCATTTCTGCATCAGAGGCATCCATAATACCTTTAAGGATAATTTTGCCACCCCATTGCTCTTTAATCCAAGCTAAATCATTCCAATTTAAGGTAGCATCAAATTGTTCTGCTGTCCACATCGCTAGAATTTTCATATCATCGGCATCTTTGACATGACCTACAATATTGCCAAAACTACGGCGCTTTGTTTGCAACATATGCCAGCACCATTCGGGTTTCAGGGCCAAATTTAGCAGGTTTTTAAGTGTAGGTTTAGGGGGCGTAGAAAGTCCATTTTTAATATCTAAATGACGTTGCCCTAAGACTTGTAAATCTAGCGTTACCATGAGCGCAGAGCATCTAGCCTCTCGAGCGCGTTTAATTAAGTCAGCCATAAAATCACGATCTTTCATCATGTATAGCTGGAACCAAAATGGACGAGAAGTATGGCTTGCCACATCCTCAATAGAGCAACAACTCATGGTAGATAATGTGAATGGTACACCAAAATGTTCAGCCGCTTTTGCCGCTAAAATTTCACCGTCAGCACGTTGCATACCCGCAATACCAGTAGGCGCGAGAGCGACAGGCATAGAAACAGACTCACCAAGCATGGTTGTTTTGGTGGAGCGATTTTCAATATTGACAGCGACTTTTTGACGGAATTTGATTTTTTGCAAATCCGATTCATTGGCTTGATAAGTGGATTCTGTATAGGAACCACAATCAGCATAATCATAAAACATTTTAGGGACTTTGAATTTTGCAATTTTGCGTAAGTCTTCGATACATGTGATTTTGCTTAAGTCAGCCATTTTTTTTCCTACCTATAAAGGTATATTTTAACCCGAAGTTTTTTGAAAAGAGACGTGATGACGGTTTATATGGCGTTAATTTGATAACAAGCATCAAAAACTGTTTAGTTAAAATAAAACCTACTCGGTGAACTGATTCCCGTTGAACTACCTCTATAAGTAGTATCCAACTTATGGGGTGCAGTTCACGGTTGAGTAGGGGAATAGTGTTAGGTTAGTCTGGTATAGTCTTCACAGCAATTAATGGTATTAATGGTGGAAGCAGTGGAATTCGAAAATTCTCTTTATGCTACCTGAAAATTTCAGCAAATAATGTTATTATTTACCTTAAATTATAAGGCAAATAAATAAGGAATTTGACTGATGGCGTCTAAAACCCTTTATATATGGCAGCAAGATAATTGGAAAACATGGCAATATCAGCGCCATGAATTAATCGACTTGCTCAATCAGGTTTATCACCAGCAAGGTTTGTTGTTAGGGCGAATGCAAGAATTAGGCTGGGATTTACGCCAGCAAGCCAGTTTAACGATACTCACACAAGATGTAGTTAAAAGTAGCGAAATTGAAGGTGAAAAATTGAGCGTTCAATCAGTGCGTTCCTCTATTGCTAGAAAACTTGGTATGGATATTGGTGCATTAAGCCCTGTAGAACGATACGTTGAAGGCGTCGTTGAAATGATGCTAGACGCTACTATACATTTTAGACAATCCGTCACGGATGAACGCCTATTCTCATGGCATGCGGCATTATTTCCGACAGGATATAGCGGTTTGAGTAAGATAGCCGTCGCCCAGTATCGTGATGATTCACATGGTGCTATGCAAGTGATTTCAGGTGCGTATGGTAAAGAAAAAATCCATTATCAGGCACCACCAGCTGAAAATTTATCGTCTGAAATGGTTGAATTTCTAGATTGGATTAATCACAATACGCAACATGATAAATTTATTAAAGCAGCGATTGCTCACCTATGGTTTTTGACCTTACACCCCTTTGAAGATGGCAATGGCAGAATTGCCCGAGCATTAGGCGATTTATTGCTCACGCGAGCAGATGGTACAGCACAACGTTTTTACAGCTTGTCTGCTCAAATTCAAAAAACACGAAATGAATATTACTTTATATTAGAACAAACACAAAAAGGCAATAATGATATTACTGAGTGGCTAATATGGTTCTTACAAAGCCTAATCTCAGCCATGCAGGCAGCACAACTACAGTTGAATGACGTATTATTCAAAGCCAAATCTTGGCAACAATGGCGTGCTGTTTCTCTAAATGAGCGTCAAATAAAAGTATTAAATCGTTTGCTTGATGGTTTTGACGGGCAACTGAATAACCGTAAATGGGTAGCAATGACAGGCTGTTCTCGTGATACGGCATTGCGTGATATCACAGATTTGCTAGATAAAGGGATTTTGAAGAAGTCAGAGAGTGGGGGAAGAAGTGTTTTTTATACACTAAATATCAATATTTAAATCAGTACGCTGAACATAAGTCCTTGAATTTGTTGGTCGGAGCGGCGGGATTCGAACCAACAAACAATGATTAAAATTCAATGGCTTAATGCACTGCTGTGCCTAATTTGTGCCATTGAATAACGCCACCGCTTTATCTCCTGCGGATAAATTAGTGTCAGGAATCCATTTGCCATAGACTCTAGCGACCATGGTCCAGTCTGCATGCCCCATTTGCTGTGCGACCCACATAACAGGCTCACCAGCCGATAACATCATGCTAGCATAGGTGTGTCTTGTTTGGTAAGGATTTCTATATCTCACCTTGGCTCTTTTTAATAAACGAACCCAACGTTTGCGGATAGGACTATCCCCATTCCATGATTCGTTTGTATGGGGATTAATAAACACGGTCTGTCTATGTTGAGTCAAGATGTACTGACTCTTGAGAGCGTCAAGAGTAGGCTTTAGTATCTTAATAAAACGTTTACCTGATTTTGTTTTTGGAAGTTCTGCTTTACCCTTACTTGCCTTTGTAATGGCTTTATTGACTCGGATGTAACCTTTATGAAAATCAATATCTTTCCAAGTTAAAGCAATCAGCTCACTTGTTCTCAACCCAGTCCATAAGAATGTGATGAGTTGATTACGTTCCATCTCATTATTGCAAGCATCAATGAGCTTTTTTTGCTCATCAACAGTAAAAGGTTCGATGTGATCATCATCAAGAGGGCTTTCTGTACGCTTATATTCGAAATCTAAAAATGGATTGATAGGGATGATTTTCTTGCGGACTGCATCATTTAGAGCTGTGCGAATTAGACTGATGTAACTTTTAAAAGTTTTGTTTTTTACATCTAGCGTATCAAACCATTCTTCAAGTTGTTCAGGCACAAAATCAATTAGCAAAATGTCACCGAAGTTATCAGTAATTTTATTAATGAGTTTCTGGTAACTGGCCGCCGTAGAGGCTTTGATTTTTAGTTTTTTACCTGTAATCCATTCGTGGAAGTAATACTTGACGTTTTGTACCTGACCCTTAAAAATAGCATAAGTGGGTGCATTTTTAGAGTTAGGGAATGATACAGCATAGTCAAATGTGCCACGCATGATAGCTTCAAGAATGGCTGCACGAAATTGTTCTGCCTTTCTTAAGTTGCTAGGCGTGGGCTCAAGTGGGAGCGTCTCACGGCAACGCTTGCCCTGATATTGGAATGTGATTTGGATGGTGCTTTTTGAGCGACTGCTGACCCCTCGACCCATTTTTCATACTCCTCAACATTAATTAAAATCCTTCCGTCAGGGGCTTTGATGTAATGCACTCCCTCTGTCCAGTGTTCTGCTTTCTTTTTGTAGATAGCTTTTTCTGTGTAGCCTGTTTGCTGTGCAAAGGCACGAATAGTGATGTATTTCATAGTTTCCAGTCCTTTTTCGTCGTCTCTAAAATCTGTTTAATTCTCTCTTTCATCACGAAAGCTCCCAAAAATAGAAAATACGAGTAAACAGGCTTCCTGGTATAGTTACTAGCTTGTCTGCAGAAGTGTAATTGTCAGATTGATTTCTACAGTACAGTCCTGTTTGTGTTTCGTCTGCTGTCCATGCTCGAAAAAAAACGTCTGCAGGGGGTAGACGTTCATGAAAGTAGTATAGTTGTTTGGTCATAATTAAGACTCCTTATTAATCTGAAGAAAGTGTGTACAAGGTTCGTTTATTGGTATCAGGATTTTCATCCCATTGTTAGGCATTATCTTCATTTGAAATCTCCAATAAAAAACCGCCTATAAGGCGGTCTTGTCAGAAGGGGTTAATTAAAGCTTTTATTCTTATGCTGACTTAGCAATAAGACGTTGCAAATGATCAATAAATTTTTGAGTGTCTAAGAAGTAGTTCGGATATGCTTTTTTGACATCTTTGAAACTATTCACAGACATCAATACTAATTCGATTGATGGATTGTCAATATTATCTATCTCTAATAGGCGGTACGTTTTTTCAGCGAACGGCAACTGTTCTTCTGAGAAAGGAATTAAACTCAAAGTAGCGGTATCGCTACTGGTGTCTAATTGCATTAGGTAATAATACACCCCTTTTGGTTGCGTTGCCGTAATGTGTTTACCAGTGATAATTAAGCCTTTTAGCTTGGTGAATATCTGTAATTTTCTTTCTAAAGTGACTATTTCACTAATAATATCCTTGATAGGAGTATCACGATATCTATCTAAGACAGTTTTTTTCTCACTATGTGCAAATAAGACACTAACTAGTTTAAAGAAGTGTTTAAATTCTTCGTTTCCTTCACCGGTTTTAAAGGAAGACTTTTCAATAATTCCTAAAGTTTCAACCGCAGTAGCCCAATAGTGCTGCAAGTGTGTTCTAATTTGGAGTTCAATTTGTAAACCATTAAGTTCAGGTTTGTTGATACTCGCATACTTGAAAACCTGGTGAAGGCTACGATAACCATCTTCTTTAGGGTTTTTGATGTAATCCTTAGGCGGCAATACAGGTTTATGTTGATGTCTACCTGTTATTAGGCTTTGGTGTAATTCATAAACATCAGCAATTTTAGGCACAATAATACGAACCCCCCCAATGTCTTGCATACGCGATAAATCCATATTAGGAAATCGCTGTAATTTCCTAATAATGGAAGGAGTGCGTTTTAGTCGCTGAGCAATGACGGCATCTTTAATTTTTAATGCTTTTTTTCGTAAAAGTGCTTGGAATGTATTAACAGGGTGAGCATGCAAAGAACGCCATTGCGATAAAATTTCCATAGCTTTGGCATCTTTTGGATTTTTTACTAGCGTATCACCAGCTTTCTTAACCTGTTTTTTACTCGGTATTTCCATAATGACTACATTTAAATTAATTATCTAAATACTAACACTAATATATGTCTTTTGTAAGTAAAAAGAGGTCTGTTTTACAAACGTTTTTTCCCATCACGTAATCGTACAGGTTCGCCCTGTAAAGCTTTTTCTAAATTAAAAGGTTTCATTTTTAAGTACTCTCCGATAAGTCAATCATTTTTTCTAGTTCATTTATGTACTCAGCCAATGTTTCAAAAAAATCCTTTTCTTTAATACTTAAATTGAAAAAATACCTATTGTCATCAAAAGCGTCCCTATACATGTCATATAGTGATAGTTGTGTAATGTTTGTTGGTAAAATCATTCATCTCTCCTAAAATGGTATGTCATCATCCATATCTTCGACTGATTGAGATTGTTTCACAGAGCCACCAGATGCTTTTGCATAATCGCTAGCACTGGCACCTGTTTTTTTAGTGGGTGCTTGTGATTGTTGATTACTTTGTTCGTTATCAGTACGAGAGCCTAGCATTTGCAGGCTATCTGCAATAATTTCAGTTGTATAACGCTCTACGTTATCTTGTCCTGTGTACTTACGCGTTTTTAGACGACCCTCTAGGTAGATACTGCTACCCTTACGCAAATATTGACTAACGATTTCTGCTAAACGACTGTAAAACACTACTCTATGCCACTCAGTTTCTTCGCGGCGCTCCCCTGTATTCCTATCATTCCAAGTAGATGTAGTCGCCACGCTAATGTTAGCCACTTGCCCTCCGTCAGGCATACTACGTAAGGTAGGATCGGCACCCAAATTACCGACTAAAATCACTTTATTTACTGATGCCATTATTTCACTCCAGCCACTTCTTTTTCACCGCCCATTGCTTCTGATAAGTCTTTTAGTAACTCATTAAATTCACCAAACATCAGCGTCATATCTGCGTCAAAACGTTCTATGAATTTTTCACAATCTATGTTTTGATTGCTTTCTTTTTGAATATTTAAAGGCGAAATATTTTTAATATCACCATGTTCATTAAGTACGAATGAAATACGGTCATTCCACGTCATAGCTAATTTTGTGCATTTTTTACCTGATGTAATATGTTTACTTATCTCTTCATGTTCGGGCGATTCATTATCGTATCTAACCCTAATACGAGCATTAGAAAAAGCTTTCAGTTCTGTGTTTTTATCAATCGTGAAGTTTTCAGGTGCAAAATTATTGATTAGCCAACTGGTCATACAACTAGTAGGGCTTTCATTAGTCATATAGCTAAGAAAAGGGATTTCTTCTTCAAATAGTTGAACTAAATTCCCTGTTACTTCATCAGAAACTGCGTTTGAAGAAGTATCAATAAACATCCATTTATTAACTAAGTCCCACCCGATAGATATATCGTTATGAACACTAAACGCTATTGGTAAAAGTTCAGCCGTAACGTTTTCTTTAATTTCTTTGGTTTGTTTTTTACCGACTTTATAGCCTTGCATTTCTTCTGTTTCTTTAACCCTTTCTTTCAAAGCTTGATTAATAACAGAAGAGGGCAGTAGCTTTTTCTCGATTCTTAGCTTGAACATTAAGTAATTTTCTACTTTGTGTACAAGTGTTCCTTCCTCTTCAAAAAACGGTATAAACCCTGCGTTTTTAGCTAAATGTTGATTAGTATGTAAAGCTCTTTTAGATAGTAAGGTTTCTAATTCACTTGAAGTGATATGAAAGTTAGAAAATAATCTAAATATTTTTAAGTTTTTAAACCACATGTTTTTATCCATAAAAAAACCGACTAGAATATAGTCGGTTTAGTAATAACGAATGATGCCCAAAAGGGATTTAAGCCCCTGTCAGTTCGTATTAATCAATACTGAATATCTTCATCTACAAGTGATTCTTCTGATTGATGGATCACACCATCCTCATCAATTACTGGAGGAGGGTTTTTTAGTTCAGCAAGACGCTCTTTGTATTTACCTCTTAATATTTCTTTATGGCCTTCATCTTTTAAGTGCTTAGCATTATCCGCAATAGCATTTAATTCTTCGACAGTACTAGCTGTTTGGAATTGAGTCATCAACGCCTGAAAATCAACAACAGGGATCGTGTTATCGGATTGTTCTTGAGTCTTATCTTCAATAGCTAAAGCGGCAGCTGCAGATGCTTTACGTGATTTTTTAGTAGGCTTTTCTTCGGATTTAACCTCGTCAACTTCACCCATATCACGTTCGCTAGGCATATCCATTGCTTCTTCTGCTGAATGAATGCCTTTTAAAACATCTGTAAATACATCACGTAAAGCAATGGATCTTGCTCTCATTTGCATCATTCGTTTAGGGTAGGCTGTCCATGGGCCTTGTTTACTTAATAAGCCTGCTTTTTTAGCATCTTCTTGAGTAAAACTTCTGACGACTTCATCTTCATTTTTTCGTTTTACTTTAACTGTACATCCAGTGTCTGTTGGATTTTCGTGAATATATTCCAGTAAACCACTACCACGAACTAAAGCAAGCATTGCATCTCCCCAGATGCTAGGCCGTCCATGGATGACAGCGATATTTTGCACGGCTTGCATGGGAGCTAGTCCAATTTCAGCCCCCCATTGCATAGCTACAAAGACGTTACCAGGATTACCTTGATATTCTTTAGGGACAATGGATGATTTGGCCAACATATCAGCCAATTGCATTGCTTCATTGATATTTGTAGGTTGTAAGCCTTTGCTTCCAGTTAGAATTAATTCTGACATAGTCTATCCTTTCATTAATTGATACGTAAGACACGAGCACCATGTTTGATACTTTGGAATTGCTCAATGTGTATAGGGGTAGGGTGAAGTGACAAGTAAGCCTCTTTCCAATTTGTCACGGTACTGTCTTTGTTTGATTTGTAAGTAGCGATTTTTTCGCCTTGATACGTGATGATTTCAGCATCTTCTAACATAGGAACGAGTTTGTCTCTAATAGATTGTTTTTCGTCCTCTAAAATTGCTAACTTACTATTAACTTCTTTTAGCTGATTAACTAATTCCACAACATCTGTACCTACAATAGTTTCTTTCCCAGGTGATGATTTAGCCCACTTTAATTTAGCTTCTGCTTCATCGTGTGGATCTGGCGCAATACCGGTGAGAATATGCTTATCCCACCATTCTTTTGCTCGTTTAAGCAATGCGTTAAAAATCTCATCATCATATTCAATCGTATAGACTTTAAAACGCTGGCCACCAAATAACACAGCAAGGTCACAAGTATGTACACCAGTTATACCCATATACCACATGCATTGATACCAGTAATTAATAGGTACTTCATCGGTATTTTCCTCACCCCAATCATCACTATTAATTGATAAGGCATGGGCTGTTTTAACTTCGAGTAGCTTATCTGCGCCAATCAATTGATGAGTTTTATCACACCAACGTACTCTAGATCCTGGTTTAACGATAGCCCTGTCGATATTAGCTAAAGCGATTGGTACATCTTTATGCTGCATCATCGTATTAATACGCTGTACTTTAACGCCTTTGTCCTTGGCATAACGTTGTGCGACTAGGTTCTCAAACTCAATCCCCCAATACATACGCTCTTGAGAGTCTTCATCAAACTCTTTTTGTTCAGTAGACATCTTATCGTGCCAAAGTTCAAAGGCTGTTTTGTATGGGTTCTGTCCGACTAAACAAGCGATATCTGAGCCACCAATCCCTTTTTTTCTAGCTTGTAGCCATTCTTCTCTACTTAACATAAGTATTTAAGCTCCATAAATAAAACATTCAAATAAAAACAGTGCAGCATAAATGCCATAAAAAAAGCTGATAGTAATCAAACCACCAGCTACTAAAATTAAGAAGTCTTTAAATGACGTGGGCCACATTGGGTCGTTGTCGTAGCCATTATCAAAATCTGACGTTAGCCAGTTCCAAAATTTTTTCATTTTAAATATTCCTTTTTAACGAAATATTCCATCTCAGGGGTTAGGTCGTCATCGAATAGTTTTTCGATAAAACTGTATAGGTCATTTTGAATTTCAGGTAAGACGACATGGGCCACAAAGTAGTGAGCGTCTTTGGTTGATAAGTTCCATAAATCACAGAATTGATCTGATCGTTTTTCTGATGCGTCGTTCAGAATAATATCTATCCAATCATTAATTGAGACACCTAAAAATTCTTTCTCATCATCCTCAATAGCTTCGGCCAGAGCTTCGAATATTTCATCGTATTGAATATCAATGGTGTAACCACAGCCGTTTAAGTGCTTTTCTAGTAGATCATCGTAATATCTTGTTTCTGCGTCCATTTTTATATCCAGAACAATTAACTAGTTAATTGAAATAAATTTAATGTAACCTATTGAAAAGAATAGGGTTAATCGCCATTTATAAAATGGTTTCACATAGTGTGAAGCTTGAAAAATTTTTAACTTTTCACGGAGGTCTATATGGCTAAATGTGAGCAATCTTCTGCTAAGTTAGCATCTCTAGCTGGCAAGGTTTTGCAGCAAAAGAGTTCTACTACTGCGGCAAAACGTCTTGCAGGCTCAGTGCTAACTCAGGCGCCAAATCGCTCAGTTCCATTGAAGCGCGGTAAGTAATTTGACGCTTAGGGATTGTCAGCGTCCCTGCATATTGCTGTCTATCCTGATTATTGCCGCCTATATGGGGGGCTATAGTCAGGGTATCGTCTGTCTCATCTATCAAGAATCCACTAGAACATACTTGACTAACAGTTTTTTCAATTTCATCTTCAAATACCCATCCCGCTGGTGCTCCAAAAGCATCATCCCAAACAAAGACTGTTAATGTTTTTGGTTTTTTATTAATCATTTCGCATCACCTAGGTTTATCTAAAAACACTTAAAAGCTCTCGCCAGAAAGCTCTTAAGTGTTAACGGTTAGCTACTCCGTGAGACTTAACCACGCTTCTAACCTACACTGCCTAATCACATTCCTGTTTTCAGCCCTATCATTGTCCCGTTCTGGGTGGCTCCGATAGTCCGACAATCTTGTGCCGTTCGTTAAATATTATATTAAGCTAATTGCTTAATAAAGTAAAGCAAAAATAAAACAAAATGCTTTATTTATTTTGTTAAAAAATGTAAATTTTGATGTTATAATGGATAACTATTTGATTTAAAAGGAATGCTAAGAAGATATGAAAATGGGTTTTTTTAGGATTTTTGTTGTTCTTACTTATGCTTGGACAATATTTGCAGTGGTTTTGCTGTACAGCGATACATCTAAAAAAATAAATGACGCGATAAATTATTCTACTGCTTCAGAAATTGATGAATTAATTAGAAAAGAAATAGATGGTACTAATAAATTTTCTCACTCACAGAATGATGAAAAAATTACATTAAAAAAATCTAATGTCTTATGGGATGATGACATACTAAAAAAAGCTGTTGAAACAGCAAAAAAACATAAATACAACAATGAAGAGATTCTTTATTATCTTTTTGGGTTTACTAATGTAGAGGAGGTTTTTGATATTTTTGTTAACTACAAACAATCAAAAGGTCTTTATGCTAGTAAATTTGATGAGTCAACGCAAGAAGAGTTTTTTCATAATCTAGGACTATCTAAGTTGGAAGAGGAGCTTTATCATTATAAAAACGCTAAACACGTATCTATAAAAGAAACTCTTCAACGAACGTTTTTATTTCTACTTGTTCCTATAGCATTGCTTTGGACTATCTTTTTTGCTGTTGACTGGATAGCTGCCGGATTCAAAAGGAAATAGTATGAAAAAATTATTTGCAATTTTAGTAGTTTCTTTAGTAACGTTTAGTATTGCCGCACCGGTACAGGCACATGGTGGCAGAACAGATAGTAATGGATGCCATTACGATCATAAACGAGGTGGTAAGCACTGCCATTAATCATCACTACATGTATTAAGTTAAAAAAGCACTTGATAGTGTTTTTTTTATTGCGAGAAGGTGAGATTATGATATTTTTGTTGATTAATGTATAATGTATAGTAACGGTATACGATACAAACGAACATGATTAAATCTTTCAAACATAAAGGCTTGCAGATATTCTTTGAGACAGGTTCTACGAAAGGAATTAACGCCAAGCATAGTACAAGATTACAATTGCAACTTCAAGCGTTAAACGTCATGAAGAGTATTGATGAAATAGATATGCCCGGTTGGAATCTACACTCATTAGAGCGTGACTTGAAAGGACATTGGTCATTAAAAGTCAATGGGAATTGGCGAGTAACGTTTATGTTTGATGGTGAAGACGTTTATATTGTGAATTATCAGGATTACCATTAGGAGCTTAAAATGGCTAGAATGCACAACCCTCCACATCCCGGTTTATTTGTGAAAGAGTATTTGGACAATAGCAATATCACGATAACAGAAGCGGCAAAGAATCTCGGCATTACTCGTGCAGCATTGTCTCGTATTATTAACGGTAGGACAGGGATTTCGCCTGAAATGGCTCTTCGATTAGATGAAGCCATTAAGCTTTTTAAAGCGGAAACATGGCTAAAAATGCAATTGGATTATGACCTCTGGCAAGCAGAACAAAAACATAAAAAGTCTGTAGTGACGCCTTTTTATGGAGTGCCAGCTACAGCATAAAACAACACCCACTCGGTGGAGTTAGGGTAATATTATGCCGCTTTACGAAGGTTTTTACGAGGAATACGTAGACTAGGGCTAAAGAAAACAATTTCATTGCCTAGCTTTTTCTCTTGTGCGCTATAGTTTAGTAAATGCTCACGTGTTGGATAGCCCTTGTAGATTTCACGAATCTCAGGGGCGTTATCGTAAGAGACAATCCAATCATATTGAAGATTGTCTAGTGTTTTTCGAATATCTTCATGATCTTTTTGATTGTAGAAGTTTCGATATAGCCCTTGGCCCTTAACAAAATAGGGTGGGTCTAAATAGATAAGCGATTTATCTACTGGTAAAAATGCATCACATTGCTCTAAAAGCTGTTTTGCATCCTCGTTATGTACATGTATCTGAGATCGATATCTCTTGATACGGTGGAAACGTTCGATAAGGTGCTCTTTGTTAAACCGTGCATCAAGTTTCCATTGTCCAGACTGAGCTTTACCGCCTATTACCCCACCTTTCAAAATGCCAGAGCGGTTGCAACGATTCATGAAAAAGGTCGCAAATCCTTTTTCCATAATATCGGTTCGCGATTCGTCCATTAGGATAGTGCGGTAGTGATACCAATTATCCATCGAGATATCTACTGACTGGATTTTTTCAATAAAGTCATCTGTATGATGCACAGCAGCTTGCCAGAAGGCGTACACAGCATAGTCAAAATCATTGATGTGGATTTCTTTAACAAAACCCTGATATAGAAGTTCTAAGGCTACAGCAGCACCCCCCGCATATACTTCTAAATAGTGAGTGTATGGGCGTCCGTTGAGTTCAATGAGTGACTCAATAAATGGGGCAAATTTACCTTTGCCACCAGGATAACGTAGGGGAGTGTGGAATGTGTTCATACCCTTTATTTTATCTGTTTTTGCTTTGTTTGGCCAGTATTTTTTAAGGCATTTTTTAGAGCAATGACAAAGTTGTTTTTAAATACTTCCACCTCTTCTGGGTAGCTTTCTGCCCATAGTTTAATGATTTTCCAATCCTTCAGGTTCTTAAAATTTTTTCTCCACCAGTTTTTAGCTGATGTTCTATTGTTAGTGGTGTGCGAGTCTAGCAAAACGTCATTAATATAGTCTGAGGTGATGTTGTTGGGAAGTTTTTTAAGGAGGACTCGGTCGTTGACGAGAACAGCTAAAAAATCTTTAATTAATCGTTCAGGGGATGCGTTGGTTATTTGTGTATTGGTAGGGATAGGTAATCTGACTACATTTTTATATATATTATTACGTCTATGTATCGTAGTATCCCCATCAACAACGATGACCCTTTGTCGAAAATGTGCATCTGTCTTTGGGAATTTTAGCAAATTATCCCCCCCAACATGCAAAGGGATAAGATGTAGTTTCACATTTAAATTAGACGTAGCTGCTGTCCTGGAGCGAGCAGGAAAAATCGCATCAAAAAATTCTTTGCCTTCTTCGTCTTCAAAATAAACATGAATATCTTTCTTCTCGACTTTCTCTGTCAACCTAAGTTCTAAGTCGTTTTGTATATCTTGGAGGGAAATATTGTCTTTAATATGAGGGTGGTTACTGTCAAAGAAATAAATGACTTTATCCTGCTCGGAGCTAGTGAATATTTCTTCGATAAGAACAGGGGAGTGCGTTGTCGCAACAATTTGGAGGTTTAGCTTTTTTGCTGCATTTTTTAGTCCACTTGCTAGTTTGCGGATGGTGCGGGGGTGGAAACCGACATCTATCTCATCAATGAGCAATAACCCACCGGGGTAGTCCTCGCCCATATCTCGTTTAAGTTTTTGAAAAGAGGCTAGCGCGGTAGCTATAGTGCCTAGGCTATCTTGACCTAATGAAATGCTAAACTCGCTGAAGTTCTCATATTTAGGTTGAGCACTTCTTTTTTCATGTTTTGTTATGGTTTGATATGAAATGTCGTCAGTAAGTGGACTACCAGACATAATGTTGCTTACGAATTCTTTAATAAACCTCTTATCGTCTGGGCACATCTCTTGAAGGGGGGTTATAGAAACGCTATTTTCTTCTGACTCTCCGATAGTGATGAGCCTTTTCACTCCTAAGAAAAGGGTTGGTAAAGATACTTTAGATGCTTCACCCACAAGGTTATCGAATTCAGGCGAAGTGTTTCTAGCAACAAGTCTTGCTCGACGAGTATTTTTATTTTTATCACCTCTCGTGGTTAGTGAACACCTTTTCTCTATCGTCTCGCCATCGATGTTTGCTGTAATCTTAGGATTCTCTCTAGCGTCCCCTGTGTGTTGCCCTACTTCTGCTAAGTCAATATGTAGGATATTTTCAATACTCTTGGAAAAAAGCTCTTCTGTATAGGTCTTAAAAGAAGTATCTGTTAACCCAAAGGTCCCTGCTAAAAGCCCTAAAATTGTTGTTTTTCCTACTCCGTTATGTCCTGCGATTAAAGTGATCCGGTCAGCGAATGTTATCTCTGTGTCTGCGAATTTGCGAAATGCTTTTTGCTTGAACGATAGTGTCTTTAACTTAATATTTTTGCTCATGTGTTTCACTCAATTTAATACGTACAATGACGGATATAAAGAAGAAACTCTACCTTTGTGTTCTCTCTCATTTCTTAACCTTAAGTCGCATCTTTCAACGCAAAATATCGTCGTACTTTGCCACAAATCATTAGCGTATGTTGGTTTTTAGCACTAACGGTTTTTTCTTTATAAGCAGGGGAAGGATTGTCACTGATGATACGGATAATACCGTCCTCTTTAATTAGTCTTTTGGTTTTTAATTCTTCATCATCCAGAATTACATAAATACCATCACCATCATATCGGTTGCATGAAATATCAACAAACAATAAATCCCCATCGTTAATCGTTGGGTACATTGAAACGCCTTTATTGTTAATGATTCTGATATTTTTAGGTTCGATAGTTTTTAGATATTCTCTTGCCCAGTCTTCCAGTACTAGCATTTTACTAATCGCAGGGACGTAATCAACCACGCTACCAGGACCAGCGCTAGAGCGAATATCGTAATACTCAAGTTCTATATAACCATCTTTAACAGATTCATCATAAGAATGATCTTGGTCTAGCCATCCGAATGGTTTATTCATTGCGCTCTCAAGCTTGCGAGCCGTTGAATTCCCTATATTTCTAGATTTACCAGTCGCGTTATCAATACGTTGCTTAATAATTTGATTCAAGTATATAGGTGAAATACCCGCTGCCGTAGCAAGTTTTTCTTGAGTACCTGCCTCATTAATTAAGGCTCTAAGGTTATTTAGTCTGATGTCGTTAATTTGTTTCATAGCTTTATTCTATAAGCAATACGCTTATTAATAAATAAATCTTTTAGCTTTACAATACAAAGCATTTAGCTTAATATATTTAGAAATTTAAACTTTATTAAAAAATAATCATGCGTCTACTTGAATATGTAAATAAAAAAAGAGGTATTAGAGTTGAGTTAGCCAAGCAAATTGGTGTGCCTTTTATTCTTATA
The DNA here is from genome assembly GCF_900099475.1 of Pelistega sp. MC2. Lineage (NCBI taxonomy): Bacteria > Pseudomonadati > Pseudomonadota > Betaproteobacteria > Burkholderiales > Alcaligenaceae > Pelistega > Pelistega sp. MC2. Next base: position 821,797 of record NZ_LT628275.1, read on the forward strand.
TCACAATGGGCACTTAGTAAACGCCAAGTGCCAGCAGAGCGTTGTCCTGATATCGAAAAAGCCACAAATGGCTTAGTCCGTTGTGAAGATCTAAGACCTGATGTGGACTGGTCTATTCTTCGTACATCAACTAAATAAAGGTTGATCATGGCGAGAAGAGAGAAGTGCACAGAAGACATAAAGATCCATTTGGGCGAAAAGCTTAAAGCGGACTTAAAAGAGCTGGCTGCCTTAGAGGGTGAAGAGGCTCTGAGTACATACATAAGAAAGATCCTGCGAAAACACGTTTATGGTCAGCTTAATCCAAATCGTGACTTATTGGCAGGGTCGGTAAGGGACAACTAGGGGCGGAGAATGCATTATTATAAATACCATATTGGTGACAATCTGTTAAATACGATAGGATTATCGATGATAGAAGAGGGGGCTTATAGGCGTCTGGTTGATATGTACTATGCCAAAGGCTCTCTTCCAAAAGACTTTGCTGTTCTTTGTAGATTAGTTCGTGTTGTCAAAAAAGCAGAGATGGATGCTGTGCGTTTTGTCTTAGCTGAGTTTTTTGAGGAAACTGACGATGGATATATTAATCGTCAAGTGGATGAATCGTTAGAAGAAGCATCTGACAAGTCTGATAAAGCTAGAAAAATGGTTGAAGCAAGGTGGAATAAAAAAAATAGTAATACTACAAGTAATACACGCAGTAATACTACAAGTAATACACGCAGTAATACTACAAGTAATACACGCAGTAATACTATCCATAAACCAATAACCAATATAAATAATAAAGAGAGAGGAGAATATATAGAGAGTATTGCATGCGAAGAAAATTTTTCTCCTCCCGTTTTTTCTGATGAAAACACTGTCATTGATGTGCCTGAAATCAAAGAACGAGCCGCCATTACGACCTATCTCAGGAGTCAGGGAATCAATGCAACAAGTAACCAAAAGACGGATAATTTAATCGAAAAAGGTGCAAAAATGCAGCACTTTGTTGATGCTGTTTCTATTGCAAAAAGTAAAAATAAAAGTTCCTTTGATTACGTTTTAGGCACCGTAAAAGGTTTGCTTGAAGACGAAAAAAATATTCAATCTTCTACAAAAACGGAACAAAAATATAATCAAAAATTTGACCCTGTGGCCTGGGTCAAGGCTAACCCTGCCAATCAGCAACATGGGTTACAACCGATTGGAAATTTCATTGATGTACCCGTTCGGGAGGTGAGCAATGCTGAATAATCCGTGGTTTGAGATTATCCCTGTGCTAGGAGTAACTGCCATTGATCACTTATTCAACCGCTTGGATGGAATGTACACAGGTAAATGGCGCCAATCTTTCACACATCCCAACAGTATCGGGAACTGGCGTAATGCTTGGGCTGAAGCGCTACATGCTAGACACATCACACCTCAACAAGTCAAGCGTGGACTAGCAAACTGTTCGGAAATGTACGCTTGGCCACCAAGCCTAACCGAATTTATCAAAGCGTGTGAAATGCCGTCACGTGATGAGCCAGCTCAAAGCACATTTAAAGCCTTGCCTAATGATTCTAAGTTTTTGTCAAAAGCAGAAATGAAAAACGGATTTGCTGCCTTAAAAAAAGCAGTCCTTGAAAGCCAAGGAGTAGCCGCTTGATTTTCTTAACGCTACCTTGGCCAGATAGTCGGTTATTTCCAAATAGAAAAAATGGATTGCACTGGACGACAACAAATAAAATCAAAAATGAGGCTATTTTTGGAGCCTATAGTATCGTTAAATCGTCTGGTCTATATGTCGATATAGGCAATACAAAAAAATCGTTAAAAATCGTTTTTTACGCTCCAGATAAAAGAAAGCGTGATCTTGATAATCTGCTTGCGGCAATGAAGCCATCCATTGATGGTATGTCGAGGGCGCTAGGAATTGATGATAGTTTATTTCGACCAATTACTTTGGATATTGACATAGACCCAAACAAAAAGGGTTTTGTAGAGGTGATTATCGATGCTGACAGCTGACGATTTACTCATTAACTGGGCTCGAGGGGAGCTTATCAACGGTGAGGATCCAAGACCAAAGGAGCCTTCCTTTTGTGCGTCTGCGGAGCGCTATTACAGACCTACCAAAGAAGAGTGGGAGGGGGTGCTTGAGGACGGTGTAGAAACTGAAATCAAGCTAGACGATGAAAACCAATCTCACACACCAGTTAATTGGTCACATCATCACCTTGTGGCTGATTTTGTTAAACGTCAGCATTGGGTCGTCAAAATCATTATTTGTCGCGAGTGGGTGGATAGATTTTTAACGTATCGTGGGCTAAACCGAACAGCACGTCGAACAGCCATCAGTAAACAAACAGGCGTACCAGTACGAACTGTTGAATTTATGATTGAGAACGTCAGAAAGGATTTAACGGCTTTTATGCGAGGTAAAGTGTGAAATACGCCAATGAAGTCATAGAATTACTGAGTGCTTATCCACATAAAACTTTTCGGGTGAAAACGATTGTGAACTATATCAATCCTAAAAAGCGAGAGCGACGTAGTACCACACGTCAGGTGCAGCGGGTGTTAGAGAGCCTAGCCGAGACGGGCAATATTGAGGTTAAAGCCCGAGATAAGCTTGGAGGCGGGGCAGAGTACAAATGGAGTTGATTTTTTTTAATGACGAGGTTATGATGGAACCACTACACCAAACAACTGTAGTCGGGCTTGGCGGCCTGAACTGACTTTCACGGCAGACACTGCCACTTTATCCATTGCGTTTAAGTGGTTTTTGTTTGCGCTCCTTTATGGGGGCGAGCGTATGGGACATCGTAAGATGTGCTGTTTTCCGTGAGAGCAGTCCGCCAACCTGTACGTTCTTGCCCCTCCCTCTTCTTGGCGGAAGACGGGGCGAGGTTTTAATAAAAACTTCACGGAGCCTTGTTTATGCAAGCATTAACATTCAATCAAACTTCATTTGATATCATTGACCAAGACAACCAAATCTGGGTTAAATCAGCGCAACTCGCCCAAGCGTTGGGATATTCAGACGAGCGTTCTGTTTCTAAGATTTATACACGTAATCAAGACGAATTTACAGACAAAATGGCTCAGGTGGTCAAATTGACCACCTCAGGAAATTATCAAACCACCACCCGAATTTTTAGCCTACGAGGCGCACACTTAATCGCCATGTTTGCTCGTACCGAAGTCGCCAAAGAATTTCGTAAATGGGTATTAGATGTGTTGGAAAACCACACACAAGAGACACAACCATCACCGCAACAGATTACCTATACAACCCCGATGCGCAACATTAGTGTGTCCGTTGAAGATATCCTTGATTTGGCGAGTTTGCAGAAAATGGCGTTTAACATGTCCGAGACACTCGCCTTACTCGAAAAACCACTACGTGCTATTGGCTCCAATAATTATGCCGCACATTGCTATGACGCTCGAGTACATTACAAAGTCAATATGGAGATCTTTTATGACATCGTCGCACGGATGTTTCTTGCGGCAGACATTACGCCGGGTGACTTTCATACAGCAGCCGAGGCTATCCACGCACGAGAGTTCCGCAAGGAATTGGAAAAACGATTAAAAGAAGACGACCAATGGCGCGCTACGTTGAATCCATCTGATCCGTTAAAACTAGGAACAGGGAAGACGACGCAAGGCGTGTTGGTGGTGGTGTGAACTATACGTCTTGCAGTCTAATCAAACAATACAGTATGGGAAAGAAGAAAGGACGTAAAATCGGGTAATGATGAGTCCTCGTTGATTAGTTGTTCCTGAACAATGTAGATTTTAAAAGACTTACCTTGTAAAATCTAGGGTTAAGGTTTTAAAGCTAGATTGTTTGCCTGAGTTAGTAGGTGAACAACTAACCCCAAATATTGATTACGCCAATAATCAATATTTACCAAGAGCTCAAAGGATTCATCTCCTTTGGGCTTTGACTCTTCTAAGTTCTGCATATTCTAAACTTACTCCAAAGTGGTCTGCTAATGTTTGAATAGAAGCTGTCTTATTTTTAACTAATTTAAGGAGGAGAGCGATATTATGAAAAAAGTACTACTTTCGACTTTATTACTCGTGTTTTCAAACCAAGCTATTTCTGATGAAATTAAGTACCTGCCGTCGGAACGTGAATTGGCTTTAACTAAATTTTTATTGAGTGATGACTTATTAAGTTATATGGATGGTGGCGAAACTGCTTTTGGAGATTTCTATAAGAAAGATAAAAGGTTTGATTATTCTTTTGAGACCGATGCTGAAGAAATTCTTAAAACTTACGACCAGAATGAAATACGAGGAGATAAAAAATATAAAGGTAAAAATATTTTTGTATCAGGCATTGTTGAAAAGATAAGCAGCGATTTTAAAGATGAACCCGTTGTATCATTCAAATCAAAAGAAAAATATACTGTTAACAAGGTGCAAGCCTCGTTCAGACCTGATGAACTTGATAAAGTAGTTGATTTAAATAAAGGCCAAAAAATCTCGCTTTTGTGTGTGGGGGGTGGAGAAGTAGCAGGTTCCCCTGTGTTAAAAAATTGTTATTTTTTTGATAAAAAAGATGAAGAAAAATTAATTAAAGAAGCTGTTGATGAATATATGCAACAGATTAATAAACTCGTAGAAGATGACGTAAGTAATGTTCCAGAACAGCTAAGGGAAGTGGTTTTTGCAAGCGCAGTTTTTTATAAAGCCACAGGAGGGTTGAACGCTTGTAAAACAGAAGTTAATGAGAAATGTTTTAATGCGTCTACGAAATCTTTAACAAAAGAAAAACATAGAAAAATAGCAAAAGAAATGGATGATTTAGCTAAATACTTACAGATTACCCCACCAATGGATTGACGAAAGTGAAGCTGATTAAAATAAAAAATCAATTCAAAATCAAAAGGTTATTAAAAAAGCGCGACATTTGCTTCTTGCAAAAGCGCGACAGAAAGTGCGACAATACGGGTGGAGCAGTGTGCTCTACGAAAATTGAAAGATAGTTTTAACCTCGGAACTCACACCTCCGAGGTTTTTTTATGGTGAGTAAGCATGAATGAACTACAAATTCGAGTGAGTGATGTTCATCTTCTCGTTGAGCAGGCTCGTGAATTATTACTTAAAGAGTTTCCTGAGCTTAGCCTTGACCGCATCGACAGCTTGTTGCTTCGCTTGTTCAAGGACGGAGCTGTAAGTCCCTTTAGCACCACAAGAAGCGCAGGTGAGGATATCACTTCCTTTGAGTTGGTCTTGACGTTGAATGTTGTCGGGATATTGGAATTTTGTAGAACCGCAACGGCACTTGATGTTAACGATTGATGACATATAACCCCCTATGTTAGTGTTTGGCTGTTTTGCTGGATGGATAACACACATACATTGATTATAAACAAAGGAGTTTAACCATGGCTAAAAGTGAGGTTAAGACCATGCTTAGTCGTGGTTTAACGCCTAAACAGGAAAAGTTTTGTCAAGCGTATATCGAAACTGGTAATGCGAGTGAAGCTTATAGGCTTGCTTATAATGCGTCAAAAATGAGAGCAAACACTGTTAATGTAAAAGCGACTGAACTTTTAAAAAACGGTAAGGTGTCGGTAAGGGTCAATGCACTCAAGCAAGAACATCTAGAACGTCATAAGCTAACAGTTGATGACCTTATTACTGAATTAGAAGAAGCTCGACAAGCAGCACTGATGGCTGAGACACCACAATCATCAGGGGCAGTTAGTGCAACGATGGGCAAGGCAAAACTGCTTGGATTAGACAAGCAAGTTATCGACTTACAAAGTGGGGGTAAGCCTTTGCCTACCTCTATTTATGTGAGTTTTGGGAATGAGTCAACTTAATATTCAGTTTCCGCCCAAATTTAAACCTCTTTTTGAGGACTTATGGCGGTTTATTGTGTTTTATGGCGGTCGTGGTAGTGGCAAGAGCTTTAATATTGCACGAGCTTTGGTGTTAAAAGCATTTACCCAACCAGTGAGAGTACTTTGCTGTCGTGAAATCCAAAACTCAATCGGCGACTCGGTAATTCAGATGTTGGCAGATCAGATTGAGATGTTAGGGTTACAAGCCTTTTTCGATGTGCAAAAAACACAGATTGTCGGGCGAAATGGGAGCCGTTTTACATTCTCAGGTCTACGATCCAATATTACCTCAATTAAGTCCATGACGGGGATTAACTACGTATGGGTTGAGGAAGCGGAAAGCGTAACAAAAGAGAGTTGGGATGTACTTATTCCGACGATTCGGGAGGATGATTCACAGATTATCGTGAGTTTCAACCCTAAGAATATCTTGGATGATACTTATCAACGATTTGTTGTTAATCCGCCTGAGCGTTGTGCATCAGTCATGGTGAATTGGCAAGATAACCCGTATTTTCCCGTTGAGCTACTAGAAGATATGCGACAAATGCGTGAGCGTGATTACGATTTGTACTTACACGTTTACGAGGGGCAACCAATCGCTGATAGCGACCAAGCGATTATCAAACCGCAGTGGATTAACGCTTCAGTCAATGCTCATATCAAATTAGGTTTTACAGCTGAAGGTAAAAAGGTAGTCGGCTTTGATGTGGCAGACGAGGGCAAAGACAGTAATGCGGTTTGCTTTGCGCATGGGTCAGTGGTGATGGACTTAGAGGAATGGGCACAGGGAGATGTGATTTTCAGTGCAGATAAAGCACATCAATATGCCCTAGATAAGCGAGCAGACCAAGTGACCTATGACTCTATAGGTGTAGGTGCTGGTGTCAAAGCACGTTTTGCTAGAACAGCAAAAATGAAGGTAATAGGGTTTAATGCTGGCAGTGAAGTATTACGCAAAGACTCAGAGTATGAGGCAGGCAAGAAGAATGGTGATATGTTCAGCAACATCAAGGCGCAAGCGTGGTGGGCAGTGAGAGACCGTTTTTTTAAAACCTATCGTGCTGTTAGATTTGGGGATACATACCCAGTGGATGAATTGATTAGTTTAGATAGTTCAATACCTAATTTAGATTATTTAAAAGCAGAGCTTTCTAGGCCGCGAGTTGATTACGACAATAATGGCAGAGTAAAAGTTGAAAGTAAAAAGGACATGAAAAAACGAGGCATCCCCTCACCAAACAGAGCGGATGCTTTAATTATGTGCTTTGCACCTACGGTAGGCGGAAATAGTCTCTGGGATGTTTTATAGGATATAAAAAAATGGCAAATACTCGACAAAAGGGACATATCCCCGCAAGGCACTTAAATGATGGTATTGCTATGCTACACCGTCAAATTGGCGGGCGTATTGAAGAGGCAAAGTTTATAAAAACTCGCTCGCTGACGGACAATATCAAAGAGCTGGAATATTTGTGGGAACAGAATTGGATTGTCCAAAAAATTTGCTCCAAGAAAGCTAATGATATGACACGTAAATGGCGTAAGGCACAGTCTAATGATTTAGATGCACAAAGTATGACGGCTTTTGAGGATATTGAAAGACGCTTAAAATTACAGACTACGCTGAATGAGGCATTAACATGGTCTCTTCTTTATGGTGGTGTAGCACTACTGGTTGTTACTGAGCGTAATCCTGCCTTGCCTCTTGATGCGTCGCAAGCTATCCAAAAACTAGTGATATTAATGCCTTCCGATGTGTCAGGAGAGGGGAGCCTTAATGATGATGTGTTATCAAGTAATTTTAAGCATTACGACTATTACACCATTAAGGGTAAAGTAAGGGTGCATCACTCACGACTCATTATTATTAATGCGATTGACCGTCCCTTGTCTGAACAAAAGATTTTTGGATTATCGGCAATTGAGCCTGTCTATACTGTCCTCAAGCGCTACGAGACGATGGGCGCTAATGTTGGTGACTTGATTACTGAGAGTAAGGTAGATGTCTTTAAAATGGATGGATTAACGAATGCCCTTAGTTCTGGTCGTGAAAATGATATTGCTCAAGCCATGAGTCATATTCAGGCGATTAAGTCGTCAACCAATAGTTTATTACTTGATAAAGAGAATGAATATGAGCAAAAGGAATTAACCTTTGGTGGATTGCGTGATTTGCTTGTCGAGTTTCGAAGTGAAGTTGCCGGTGCAGCAGATATGCCTTTGACGATTTTGTTTGGACAGAGTGCGGCAGGTTTCGCCAGCGGAGCCGAAGATATTCAAAACTACCATGAGGGCATTCATTCGTTACAGGAATCTATTTTACGTCCTGTGTTTGAGGTGATAGATCCACTGATTCTTTATCAAGTATCAGGTGAAGTACCTACAGATTGGTGGTTTGATTTTAATCCACTTTCAGAACTGACAGCAGAACAAAAGGCTACGGTGCTTAATACCTTTGCAATCGCTGCTAATGCATTAGTACAGGCAGGTATTGTTACAGAGCATCAAGTAGCGAGCGAGCTTAAAGAGTCTGGATTATTTAGCAAGATTACTGATGATGACCTTAATATGCTAGAAGAGGATGCAGATGGACATCAATTTACAAGAGGTGGTGCTGAACCAGAGGAAGATGGGGAAGCGTTTACCGAAGAAGTTCAAGTATAGAAAGGTTAGTAAACGAACGGAACTTTGGTACACCACGCAACTAAGATCCTTTGTCAAACAGATGCGTGATGACATTGAAAAAGCACTGCAACTATCTAGCGGTGCTTTTTTTATGGATAGTGCTGACAAAGGCATAGAGGCGTTTTCTGTACGTACTTTTTTGACTTATCTAAAGCAGTATGAAAACCAAGAATGGACGGAGAAGGTAGCTAATAATCTAGCCCAACAGTTTGCTGCACGAGCTAACCAGCAGAATCAACAAGAAGTTGCAGATAACATCAAGCGACAGACAGGTGTAGATATTGAACAGTTTGTGTTTGGTGGTGGTAAGGTAGCCCAGCGGTTAGAGGGATTGACACTAGCTAATGTACAGTTAATCAAGTCTATTCCTACGCAATATCTCGATAAAGTGCAGTCAGCGGTGACTCGTGGGTTAGCGTCTGGTAAGTTAACTAAAGAGATTGCCGCAGAGATTGAAGAGATTGGTGGCGTAACGGATAGCCGAGCAAGGTTAATCGCCCGTGACCAGTCCTCAAAAGCGAATAGCGCACTCACACAGGCACGTCACGAAGAACTAGGTATTACTAAGTATCGCTGGAGTACCTCAGGTGATGAGCGAGTCCGTGAATCGCATATGGTCAATGACGGTAAAATTTTCTCGTACGATGACCCACCACCAACAGGACATCCTGGAGATGAAATTAACTGTCGGTGTGTAGCAATCGCTATATTCGATGGGGTGAATGATACGCCTGATGTGAGAGGGGAACGGAGTAGTGAAGTAGCAGCTCTTGTAAGTAAAAGCGCATATGCTGCAATTTTAAGTCATACTCGTCAACTAAGTGGTTTTGCTAGGAAAGAGTATGGATTATCATTCGTTGAAACGGAGTATTTGGTGGCTTATACAAATACGCTACATAGGAATTTGAATATAGCGTTACGCACAGGCACCGCTACTGCACAACAAAAACTAGTTGCAAGTAAACTGGATAAAGCTCTAGATAAAATGCCTAAATATCAAGGTGTAACTTATAGGGATATTCGTATTCCTAAAAAGGAGCTAAAAGCTTTCTTGGATAGCTATCAAATCGGTAGTATAATCGAAGAGAGACAATTCACTAGTACATCAAAAATAGATGCGCTTAAGGATTTTAAAGGAAATGTTCGCTTTATAATCAGAGGGAAAAATGGTAGGGATATTGAAAAAATATCTATGTTCCCTCAGGAGCGAGAGGTACTGTTCCAATCTGAGAAACGATTCATTGTGAAGAAGGTTCACAAACCATCTTGGTTTTCTTTTAAAAACGTGATTACCATTGAGCTGATGGAGATTGAATAATGGCAATAGAAAGTGTTCTAGATTTACCTATTGAGAGACAACGAGAGCTAGCAAAGCTAGAGGGATATTCTTCAATTGAGCGATGGCAAGAAGATACGCGTAACCAGTTCACTGAAAATGAGAGGTTATTAGCGGAGGCTGAGGCTTACAAACCAACAAAGGCAGAAATTGCTGAAAAAATTTACCATCTGCGAACTAATCCTTACGCGATTGAGTTTTATCGTCGCATTACTCAGGACTACGACTTAACGGTAGAAGAGCAAATCAAGCACTTAGAAAGTCTAGAAACCGCTGACTAAAATAACTAAACCGACTAGCCATAGTCGGTTTTCTTTTTGGAAGAACACTATGCAACGAGACTGGGATTTAATCCGCAAAATACTCTTGAAGTTAGAGGAAAAAGCCGATGCACAAAGTTTCCTGAGTGATGATGAATTCAGAGGTTATCATGCTGAGATGGTCTCATATCACTTCAAACTCTTGCTTAGTGCAGGGCTGATAGAAGCGATAGATTATTCCAGTGCGAGAGAGTTATGCTTTGGCGCACGGTCGCTTACGTGGGACGGTCACGAGTTCCTAGATAAGATACGTAATGATTCGACATGGAATAGTCTGAAAACATTGATTAAGAGCAAACGATTAGAACTGTCATTTGAAGTGATTAAGATTGCAGCGTCTGGTTTAGTAGCTCAAGTACTAAAGTAAACACTTAACCTTATAAAAAAATCAAACCCCGATAGAGTTCGTCGCTTTATCGGGGTTTTGTCATTTCCAACTTAGAATCAGTAAGAGGGTAAACGATGAGATTTAACGACAAAGCGAATTCAAGCATCAGCCAGCGAAAGATGACACGGGATGGTTATTTAGTTGTACCTGCGTCAATTTCTCGCATTGGGGTGTTTGATTACCTTGATACCGAGCTTTCGGTTGGCACGAAAGAGGAAATTAAAAAGGTAGCGCGTACAGAGCGCTCGTTATTCAGCGATGAGACGATTAAGAGTTTTGACGGTGCGCCGATTACGATTGGACACCCATCTGGCAGTGTACGTGCGGAGAACTGGAAACAACTCTCAGTAGGGAACATCCGTAATGTCAAGCGAGAGGGTGATATCCTGACTGCTGAAGCGTGGATTTACGATGCGGACGCTATCAAGCTAGTTCAGGATGGGCAACTGGAGGAACTATCTTGCGGCTACGATTGTGATTTATTAGATAGTACGGATCCATGTGCTGATTTTGAAATGTCCCCAATGTTGGGAAACCACGTAGCGATTGTGGCCAAGGGTCGTTGCGGTGGATCTGTAAAACTGGCCGATAAGGAAATTAACATGAGTAAATCTGTGAACTTTCTAGATACCTTATTAGGTGCATTCGGCATTAAGTTGTCAGATGAACAGAAGCAAAAGGTTGAAGAGGAAGAGAAAAAAGAAGCTGGTGTACCGTCTGATGAGGGTAAGCCAGAGGACGGTACACCTGAGGAGAAAAAGTCTGACGATAAACCAGAAGACGACCCTGAGAGTGACGAAGAGAAGAAAAAACCAGTCAAAGATGCGGATATGGCCTCAGAGATTGCGGCTCTTCGTAAACAATTAGCCGATGAGAAAGCAGAGCGACATGCGGAAAAATTGCGTAGTGCAGTTTTAGCTGATGCGCAATCGTCATTCCCTACAATCAAAATTGTTGATAGCGATAATGCTCGATCTATTCGTGAAAAAGCCATTATTGAAAGTGGTTTATATGAGACTCAAGCACTTAAAACACTAAGTGATGAGGCAGTAACGGCAGTTTATGAGGTGGCTAAAAAGCACTCAGTAAAGGATGTGAATTCAGGTGTTGGTAAAGCAATAGTGACAGATTCAAAGCCAGAAGCAAACACGATGATTGATTTTAATAGCTTATATAACATTAAGGAGTCTAAATAATGACATATGCAACAATGGCAGCAGTGGCCTCAGCTGGTGATGTGGGCAAAGGTGGTTTAGCAAACTCAAAAACAGTTGCTTACAAAAATGATGGCGAAACAGCATTGCGACCAGGTCTCTTTGTCGCACTTTCAGAAAAAGGAGGTGTTCAGGCATTGGCGGCTTTAACTGATAAAGTAGCAGGCGTTGTGGTTCGCTCAATTGTTTATGGTGAAAAGAAAAAGGGCGAGACAGTAGATGTGATGCATATTGGTGTGGCCGATAGCATTTTTGTTGAAGTAACACCAGAGAAAACGGTTCAGTGTGGTAATACTGTACATGTTACAGCGGTAGGTGAACACGCAGGTACCATTCAAGGCACAACCGAAGAAAGCGTTACTATCGAAACACCTTTTACAGTGATTAAAGTCGTAGGCAATATTGCCGAAATTACTCGTTTATAACCCTTTATAAAGAGAGATAAGAATGGATCATTTAAATATTCTACAAACAGCCCTAACTCAGGTAAGTAAAGACATTTCAATGACGAAATACCCTGAGATTGTATTTCCTCAATTCGTGTACGTAGATTCAAGTGCTGATCGATTAATGGATTTCCGACAACATTTAACAGGTGATGTGACAGGGGATTTAGACGACGGTATTATTGATATCAATACAACGGTATTTGACCAAGTGGATATTAAATTTGGTTCTCGTACTACTCCGTTATTCCCTTGGTTAAAAACAGTAAGTTGGACGTTACATCAGCTTGAGAAAGCAGCTAAATTTGGTGTTGCTATTGACACAAGCAAAATCAAGTCATTAAATTTGAATGCTCAACAGACATTGCAAAAAGTAGCCTTTATCGGTCATGCTCGTAAAGATGGCGTTAAAGGGCTTTTAAATAGTCCTGATGTTACCATTCAGGAAGCTAAGATTAAAAAAGCTATTAACACAATGACATACGATGAGGCAACTGCTACGTTCAAAGATATGTTTTTAGCTGTGTTTGACCAAACGAATCTTATTGCTGCACCAGATACCATTGCTATATCGTATGATGACTATGCTTATTTAGCATTTTTGGAGAAAGACCATAAAGAGAAAACAGCGTTACAGTGGTTACAAGAACATTTATCTGGCGCTGCAGGTAAGGCCGTGAGCATTAAACCACTTCCTGGAGGTTTTGCTAAGTTGGCGACAGCAGGTTCGAGCAAAAAACGTGCGATTGCATACATCAATGATGCTGAACATGTGGTCTTTGATGTTCCTCAATCGCCTACTATCCTGACAGCAGAAAAAGTTGGTTTAGTCTCGTTCCAATCTGGTTTACAAATGGCTTTTGGTGGTGTGACGTTTAAAGAGCCACAATCTGCGATTTATGTAGATTACTAAGAGGTGAGTTATGCAGACAGTTGACGAATTTAAACTGCGATACCCTGAATTTAAAGATACCGACGCTAATGCAGTCGGTTTTTTTATGGAAGATGCTGATGCTGAAATAGATAAGGCTCGTTGGGGAAAGCTATTTAAACGAGGGCTGTTTGCACTAACAGCTCACTTGATTCAATTGGCTAATCAAGCGAAAGAGACTGGTGGAGCTGCAGCGAAAGATGTCGTATCAGAAACTGCTGGTTCTTTGTCTGTTGCCTATGCACCGACTGCTACACCAACTGATGGCTCGACCTATCACCTAACAGCCTATGGTCAAGAGTTCTTACGGCTACGTAAACTCGTTGGTATTGGTTTTATGGTGGTGTAAATGAGTGTATCAAACTTAATCAAAAGGCTAGAAGCATTTGCGACTAAAGCAGTTTATGTAGGAGTACCAAAGGAGAATAATCCTAAGGTGGACGGTGATTTTAGCATGAGCGATTTAGCAGCGGTGCATGAGTTTGGTAGTGAAGACGGACATATTCCGGAACGCTCATTTCTGAGGACTAGCGTTGTAAAAAACAAAGCGAAGTATTTCAGATTCTTTGGGGATAGGCTGATTACAAGCAATGACTCAGAGAAAGCGTTGAACGAGCTTGCTGAATTGGCTAAAGGGGACGTGCAAGAAAACATTGTGAATGGTGATTTCAAAGCACTTGCTCCTGAAACCATTAAGCGAAAAGGTTCAACAAAACCGCTGATTGACACAGGCAAGCTCAGACAATCGATTACAGGAGTAGTACGTGATGAGAATTAATCAGCTCGGACGAATTTACTCCAGTAAGTTTAATCGTCAGTTTGAGGTTAAGCGGTTGTATGGAGAGCATAGCGCATGGGGTTTTGATGGTGAATATGTGTCAGAAGTAATTACAGGCATTATCACACCGACTTCACCTAGCGATATGCAAGTCTTGCCAGAACAAGAGCGTTACCTACCAACGATTGTGGTTTTTACTAAGGACAGCTTAGCTATTGGGGATATCGTGGTTTTTAATGGTCACGATTACAAAGTTAAAACGAAAGAAGATTGGAGTGATTATGGATATTTCCACTACCTCGCGGTTCGATATAGCGAAACTGCGCACCCTGATTCAGGAGGTTTTGACATTACCTAAGGGCACGGTTGTACCTCAGTATCAACCAGAATTAAAGAGTAAAGCCTTTATTACGGTCAATATTGTTTCTCAACAAGAAATTGGAGCATCAAGGCTAGTCTTTGATGGTGAAAAAGAAACTGTTAAATCTAGTCTTATTTCGATGGTGTCAATTTCATGCTATGGGAAAAATGCGGTAGAAATGACCCTAAAGCTCAAAAGCATATTACAAGCTACCCGAGTGAGAGAGAGATTACGAGGTATTGGTGGAGCAATCATCAATATGTCAGATGTTCGCAATCTCACCTATGTTCTCGGAGCATCAGCTGAGGAGAGAGGGCAATTTGATGTTTATATTACTCACAGTCATGTCACAACCCTATCACTTGAACCAATTGAACTAGTAGATATTTATACAAACAACAGCATTCATCAACATATTACAAAGGATTGATTATGGCCTTATCCATTTCAAATATTGTCAATGTACAGCTACAAACAGTACCTAAATCAGCTACTAGACGTGATTTTGGTACGGTATTGCTTATGACCCCAGAGTCTGGTAACGCTTTTACTGACTCTAAAACACGTTATGTTTATGTTAACAGCCAAAATGAGGTAGAACAGTTATTTGGTACTCATTCTGAAACAGCACGAGCATCACAACCATTCTTTGCTCAAAAACCACGAGCAAAACAGTTGGTTATTGGTGCATGGAATAAAGTACAACGCACTATCAATGCAACATCTAACCAATTGACAGGCGCTAGTTTAAATGACTCCTTAGAGGTTTTTAAACGAGTTATTCAAGGACAATTTTCAATACGTCTTGGTGGTGTCGAAAAGAAAATAACTAATCTTAACTTCTCAGAGGTTCAAGATTTCAATGGTATTGCGAGTTTGTTACAAACTGCTATTAATGAAGAGGGGTTAAAAAATTATACAGTAACTTATGACCAAACGGGTAATCGATTTATCGTATCATCTGCCGAATCAGGTGTAAGTGATGACACTATAGTCGGCTATGTATATGGTAATGCCGATAGTAACTATATTGGCGCTATGTTGAAGTTAGAGGATGGGCAGGCAACGCGTCAATTAGGGGTAGATTCAATCAATATTAGCGCAGAAACGCCAGCAGAAAGCTTAACTAATTTGCTTGACATCAATAATGCATGGTATGGCTTATGTTTTGCTGCTCAGTTGACAGATGGAGAAATTGAGGAAGTTGCTAAGTTTGCACAAACAAACGTTAAATTATTTGCCCTAAATGTTATTAAAAGTACTCAGCTAGAGTTTGAAATAGGCAATATTATAAAGAAACTCTTTGACGCACAGCTTGATCATACTTTGGCTGTTTACGACAAAGATGATCTATATGCAGCTCATTCTGCTATTGCTCGCTTACTGTCAGTAAATTTTGCAGCGCAAAACTCAACATTAACGCTGAAGTTTAAAACTCAACCGACGATTACCGCTGACCAGGTAACAGGTACGGAATACCAAAAAGCAAAACGACTTGGTATTAACGTGTACACCTATTTTGATGATGTACCGTTAATTGCTGAGGGGACGGTTATTGGTGGTAAGTTTGCAGATGAAATCGTAATTCTAGATTGGTTCCAAGATGCTGTCCAAAAAGAAGTGTTTGCTCGTCTGTATAAGTCGCCAACAAAATTACCTCTCACAGATAAAGGTAATGCTGTATTAATTGATGCTGTTATTTCTGTATGTCTAGAGGGTATTAATAACGGTGCTTTTGCTCCTGGAAAATGGACTGGGAATAGTTTCGGTGAATTAGAGACTGGAGACCACTTGGACGAGGGCTACTATGTATGGGCAGCACCAATGGATACGCTTAGTGATTCCGATCGTGAACAGCGTCGTGCGACACCCATTCAAACGGCGGTTAAGTTAGCTGGTGCAATCCACTTCTCTGACGTAATCATTAACTTTAATCGATAGAGGGAAATTATGAAGATTTTTGACCCAAAAGAAGTACTGGTGCTATTAAATGGTCGAGAAATTAGCGACTGGGGTGACGGTGGTGACCAAATTAAGGTGGTGAATAACTCGCCGAATGGTCAGATGGTGATTGGCAATAACGGCAAAGGCGTGTTTATTGCTAATCCAGACGAATCAGGCACGCTAACTCTCAAGCTTAAACAGCACTCAGCAGATAACAAGTATCTAAGCCGTTTACACCAACAGCAAAAACGCTCAATCAAGACGTTTGTGCCTTTTACCTTAACCGTTAAAGACTTAATTAATGAGGATTTAGTAGTAGCGACTAAAGGTTATTTCACCACAGCTAAAGAAATGACTCGTGGTAATGCACATAACCCACATACTTGGGAAATTGTCTTTGAGCAAATGACCATTACTCATGAAGAAGGAGTTAATCCATGACAGAAACGCATGCAATTGAGCTAGACAATGTTACTTATACGATGACACCAGCTAATGCTATGGCATCGTGGTCAGCCCTTAAAATCGCTTTAGGTTTATTGAGTACGGTTGATTTTTCGAGCACCAATGTAGCGTCTGAAGATGATGAGTCGTTGAACGATGAGGATAAGGCAAAAGCTAATCAGCAACGTCTTGGCTTAACTATTATTACTTCATTAGCTAGTAACTTAGGTCATCCTGCGGTTAAGCAAATGGAGGATATTGTGTTGAGACACACCAGTGCTCAGATTGATGGTGGTAAACCATATCGTCTAAGTAATGATCTAGATAGTCATTTTAATAAATATCGCAGTCACCTGATTACGGTACTTATTACGGGACTGAAATATCAGTTTGGCGATTTTTTCTCAGGTGGGGGTGGATTACTGAGCAATATTCTGCCCTCATCAATGGTGAAGTAGATAACCAGTCAAGCAGTAATGTTGACTGGTTTATTTTTACGCCAATTATCAGACATTACTGCTCACTGCATGAGTTAAGGACAGTTTATTCCTTGGGGGATTTGCTGTCATTTCATGAAGTGATTATTGAAATTCTACATACGGAGCGAAAAGCCCATGATTCTAGAAGAACTACTCGTTAAAGTCGGTGTTAAGACAGATACAAGAGAGCTAAGTAAACTTGAACTGTCACTTAAAAATTTACCTGCCATTGCGGGTGCGGTGGGGGCAGTAGCAGCTGCCTCTATTGCTGGGCTTAGTGCTTTTGTGAGTATGAGTTTAAATGCGCTTGATTCTATCCACCAACTATCAAATGAAACAGGCGTTGCGGCGGATAAAATTTATCTGTTAGGCAAAGTGGCAGAACTTAACGGCTCATCTGTTGAAGCAGCAGAAACCTCTTATAAAGGCTTATCTAAGGCGATTGGTGAAGCGGCTAACGGTATCGGCCTTGGAGCTAAAGCTTTTGAGAACTTTGGTATTAAAGCTAAAAATGCAGACGGATCAGTACGTGATGCCTCTGAAGTCTTAGAGGATATTCGAGAGAAGATGCAAGGCTTAAGTGATCAACAACAAATTGCGATGTTGGCGAAGCTTGGTATTGATGCATCATTAATTCAGACTTTACGTCTCACCAATGAAGAAATGGCTGAGGCGTTATCCAACGCAGAAGCTTTAAGCCTAGGGGTTGGTACACAGGAGAATGCAGCAACAGCAGCCGCTTTTCAAGACTCTCTTGCAGAGGTCGGTCAAATTGCAAAAGGGGTGGCAGAGTATTTTTCTCTTCGACTCGCTCCAGCACTTATGCGAATTATCGGATTATTTCGCGATTGGTTTATCGAAAATAACCAGTTAATCAGAAATGGATTAAGTATTTTTGCAGGAATCTTGGCTGGAGCGATTGATGTTATTAGTGCATTAGCAAATGTACTCAATACTATTATTGGAGGAACTATTGGCTGGGAAAATGCACTCTATGGTCTAGTGGCTGTCTTTGCAATTGTCAAAAAAGCCATGATCATGGCTTTTATAACTAATCCTATTGCGTGGGTAGTGGCAGCGATAGTTGGATTAATCCTGCTGATTGATGATTTTATCGCTTATATGCAGGGAGGAGAAACAGCACTCGGTGATTTTTGGGAGCCTTTGGCTAAAGGGGTTGATAAGGTTATCGAGATCATTGATGAGCTAAGACCTATCATCGCTGAAATAGCGGAGTGGTTTAAGCCTATTGTTGACTTAATGGTTGAGCAGCTCAAGACAGCTTTTAACATTATCGGTAATCTATTTAACTTACTGGTTGGGATTTTCACACTAAACGGTGAGGTAATTTCAGAGTCTATCCAGGGACTGATAACAAATATTGTTTCGTTATTTACAAATGGCTTTGAAGGACTGACATACATCTTTAACGGATTATGGACATTTATCCAAGGCTTTTTTGCGCTTTTACTGGATGGCATTAAGTTTTGGTGGGGTAAGCTTCGCTCTGTCTTTGACGCAGAAGGTTTGGCAG
This sequence comes from Pelistega sp. MC2, assembly GCF_900099475.1. Taxonomy (NCBI): domain Bacteria; kingdom Pseudomonadati; phylum Pseudomonadota; class Betaproteobacteria; order Burkholderiales; family Alcaligenaceae; genus Pelistega; species Pelistega sp. MC2. The sequence continues at coordinate 840,497 of NZ_LT628275.1, forward strand.
AACCCTTTGATCGTTTTACTAATTACGTTACAGGATTATTTGACCGTCTGCTTGCTTGGATTTCTAAGCAATGGGATGAGCTGAAAGAAGTTTTTTCTACTGATTCGTTAGGCGAGGGATTATCTAAGCTCGGACAACTACTGATTAGTACTGTTGTTGATGTACTTTCGCTTTTGGGCGAGATAGTTGTTTCTATTTTTGATTTGATTTATGCACAAATTGAGTCTTGGTGGGATGATTTTCTTGCTTTATTCAATGTCGAAAGTATTGGTGAGCTTTTTGATAAGGTCTGGGATTTTATTACAGCACCATATCGTAAAGCGTTTGACTGGGTGAAATCAAAATGGAATGCCTTTAAATCAACGTTTACTTTCAATTGGCTAAAGTCTGCTTTTAATCAGGTTTGGAACTTGATTACAGAGCCTTATAGAAAAGCGTTTGACTGGGTGAAATCAAAATGGAATGCCTTTAAATCAACGTTTACTTTCAATTGGCTAAAGTCTGCTTTTAATCAGGTTTGGAACTTGATTACAGAGCCTTATAGAAAAGCGTTTGATACAGTCAAACGAGCTTGGGGTATTTTTGCAGCATCAGGGTTCTCTTTTGAGGGGCTGGCTAATGCTTTTAGTTATGTGATAGAGGTTATTACAAGACCATTCGAAGATGCTTGGAATCTAGTTAAGCAAGAATGGAAAGTATTATCAGATAGTGGATTTTCTTTTGATGAGTTAAGCAAAACATTTAGTAAAGTTATAGATGTTATCACCGCTCCATTTGATGCCGCTTTTGGATGGGTTAAGGAACAATACAACAAGTATATTCAGCCAATTATTGATTCTATTTCAAGCATAGAGTTGCCAAGTTGGCTTGGTGGTGGGGGAAAAACGGTAGAGCAACATATTCAACAGGGAGGTAAAACAGTTACACGACCTGATGGGTCATTGGCTATACCTATTACAGATAACGCCAAGGCTGGAGCGGTCAATAATACGACTAATAACAATACTCAAGTAAAAAATGATACTAGTGTAAATATTAATCTTACAACGACCAATACTACCAAGGGGGATGCTTTAATGATAGGCAATGAAGCAGCAACAGCAGTCCGTAACGTACAAAGCTCTATATTAGCTTAGGAGTAGTAATGTTTAATTTTGTGAGTGTCTCTAATCACGCTATTGGTGAGATTGTGTTGGATGTGATAACAAGTGAGGAGCATGAATCTGAACTTGTTATCACAGAAAATCCTATTGAAAGTGGTGCACAAATTGCAGACCATGCTTATTTAAACCCTAAGGTAGTGACGATTATAGGAACAATGGTTGACCACAATCATCAATCACCTTTGGGTGTTTTAGGTAATTTCCCTTTTTTGCGGGGGGCATTGGATTTTCTCAATCAATTGCCCTTGCCTGTGAACGTCGCTAACTATACTGCTAATGCATTAGGTAAATTAGCAGTGGTAGCGGGTCGTTTTGGTGCAGTAGCAGACACTCTTAATCAAGTGCGAGCATTGGCGCCATGGATGCCTGACTTTAATTTGAAAGATTTATTGGGGGGGAGCGGTGATAGCCGAGTACAAAAATGCTATGCCGATTTAGTACAGTCTCAAAAGTCTGGTGAGCCTATTGAAATAAATACTGGTGTGAGTTTGTACAAGAACATGCTCATTCAGAAAGTGGCTGTGTCTCAAGATAAGCTCGGAAGTGCAGTGTTTACGATTACCGCTCGTGAAATCTTTATTGTCGATACGGCTTACGTAAAGACAGAGGGGAGTGCTAATGGTAGCAAAGGGGGCAAAAATAAAGGTCCTAGCGGAAGTAGCAAAAGTGGACGAGCAGCAATTCAATCTGCTAGTAAGACACAAGCTGGAAGTACTCAAGCGACAAATACTCGTAAATCTATTTTAAGTGAGTGGGGATTAGGCTCTAGTGGAAGGAGGCAGAAATAATGTATTTAGTTCCTGTTTTAGTTGGTGTGCCATACCAAGAGCAAGTTCTTGACTTTGAAGGGATGAAAATCCGACTCACGCTTAAATATAACAGCATAGGCCGCTTTTGGACAATGGATGTCTTTGAGGTAAGGTCAAAGCGAATGTTTGCTCAAGGGCTAAGTTTAGTATGTGGTATTCCTCTGTTGAATAGAACCTTACAGTCATTCGAGATGTTTGTATCAGATGAGTCAGGAGAGAACCTAGATCCGATTGAACTATCAGACTTGGGCACCAGAAACCTTTTATTTATTGATTTAAAAGAAAGATTATGAAGCAATACGGAAGACGCTGGCAAGTTGAAATCATCGGTGATGATAATACCTTGATAGTAGATAAATTGCGGGTAGGGTTTGAGGTGGATAAAACCATTAACGAAAAACCTAATCCTGCTTTTATTCGAATTTGGAATTTAAATCGAGACCACCTTAACCAGTTATTAAACAAGGAATATACGCGTATTGTCTTGTCGACAGGCTATCAAGAATTACGTCCTATCTATAGTGGTGACATTACAAAAGTAAAGGTTATGCGCGAGGGTGTGGACTTTGTACTTGAGATAGAGAGTGCTGATGGTTTTAAAGATTACACCACAGCTAGGTCTAGTGTAACGTTAAAAGCAGGCGCTACTGACGAAGAAATTATCGCAGAAGTACAAAAGACTATGCCGAATGTTAAGCGGGGGGCATTGGATTTTCCGAACAAGCGAAAACTTCCTCGAGGTCGAGTGCTTAACGGTGACTCTCGAGCTATCTTAAGAAAGATTGCTGTGAATAATAAAGCAGACTGGTCTATTCAAGATGGGGAGCTTATTTTTCTACCTAGAGATAAGGTGCTAGATACCGAAGCTGTTCTTTTATCGCAAGATACTGGTTTGATTGGTTCACTGGAACAGACGGATGATGGCTTAGAGTTGACCTGTTTGCTTAACCCATTATTACAAATCGGCGGAATGGTTCGGTTAGAGTCTATCCTCGAATTTTTTAATGGTGAGTACAAGATTGTTAAACTGGCTCATACAGGAAATAGTATGGATAGTGAGTGGCACAGTAAGATGACTGTGGTTGGTGGTAAGTTCCAAAAAGTGGAAGATAAAGGGAGTAAGAAAAAATGAGTGATTATAGTTATCACAATGCAACAGTTGAATCAGCGGTTGACGCACAGACTGAAAAAGCGATTAAAGATATCCATACATCATTGCCTGCCAAGGTAATTGATTTCAATTCTACTTTACAAACAGTCACTTTAGCTGCACAAGTAAAGCAGATTTTGATAGATGGAAAAACGGTTCAAATCCCTCCATTGATGGATGTGCCTGTGAACTTTCCTCGAGGAGGTGGATTTGCAGTAACTTTTCCATTACAAGCAGGTGATGAAGGTATTGCTATTTTTAGTGAACGCTGCATTGATGGATGGCATACTTCAGGTAAAGCTACAGAACCATTGGATTACCGCTTTTGTGACTTATCTGATGCTATGTTTATCCCAGGTATTTGCTCACGCCCTAATACGATTAAAGGATTTTTTACTGATGGGTTGTCATTACAGACATTAGATGGCAGCACATTTATCAGGATTACAAATGGAAAAATTCTTATCAAGGGGGAAATAGAACAGAACGGAGGTTTTGTAAGTAGTGCAGACGTAGTAGCGAGTGGCATTTCTTTAACAAACCATGTTCATGGGGGGGTGTCATCTGGTGGCTCTAAAACATCAGGTCCACAATAGGGAGTTTTCATGAGAGTTAGACGGTTAGACAGTAATCATGATTGGACTTTTGGTTCAGGCTATTCAAATTATGCACAAGACTCAGAAGCTATTGCTCAAGCTGTTAAAACACGCCTTTGGTCATTTAAGGGTGATTGGTTTTTAGATTTAGAACATGGAATTCCTTGGTTTGAACAGATGGAGAGGGTGGATTTAAAACGCTTAGAAGTTCCATTGATGGCGTATATTCTAGAGACGGATGGCGTTAAGCAAATAGATAGTTTCACCATGACACACGATAGTGAAAACAGGAAATTATTGATAGAGGTGTCTTATACAGATATTTTTGATGAAAAAAATTCAATTAATAACCGTTAGTTATAAATATACTAACGGTTTTTTTATTTGGTGAGTGATATGGCAACAGTAACAAAGTATGGAATTGTCACAGAAAGACTTGATGAGATTATTCAAAAATTTAGTGATGGTTTTAGAGCAATTTATGGGCAAGCTATAAATATTGACCCAGACAGCCCAGATGGTCAAATGATTGGATTAATTTCACAAATTAAAGTTGATTTTGAGGAACTTTTAGAAAATGTCTATAAACAGCTTGACCCCTACCGAGCGACAGGCGTTTGGTTGGAGCAACGTGCGGCTTACTCTGGGATTGTACGAAGAGAAGCGAAGAATAGCTATTTGTACTCCGTTATTTTGACTGGGGATCCGTACACGGATATCCCTGCTGGATTGGTCTTGGTTGACGAAAACAAGAATAGATGGACGCTCGTTAAAGCAACACAGCTTAATTCTTTAGGTTCTGCACGAGGTGATTTTCGTAGCGAAGAACTGGGGGCATTCTTTGTGAAAGAGGGTGATAGCTTAGAAATTGAAACGGTAATCGTTGGTTTAAATAAAGCGGTGGCGTTTCAAAATGCGGTATTAGGCCAAGAAGAAGAGACGGATGTTGAATTAAGACAGCGTCTTTTTTTATCGCATGCACAAAATGCCGTAAACAGCTGCGAGGCTATCCGAGCAAAGTTGCATGGCTTACGTGATGTTGAACAGGTGCTTGTTCTAGAAAACACCAGCAATGATACAGATAGCCAAGGCGTTGAGGGGCATTCCATCAATGCCATTATTATTGGTGGTGATGATAATGCCATCGCTGAGGTCATTTACGAAAACAAAGGTGCAGGAGCTGGCTTACAAGGTGCAGTAGAAGTTAATCTACTCACAGAAAAAGGCAACAGACTGATTAAGTTTGATAGAGCCACTGTTATGGATATCTATATTAAAGTTGTCATTGTACGAGAAACTGACTTTACTCAAGTTGATACGGATCAATTAAAAGCAGAGTTGGCCAACCTGAAGTTTGATATTGGACAAGACGTTGCATTAAGTCGATTGTACTCACCTATTAACAAAATTGATGGATTTTGGGTGCGAGAGCTTAAGGTAGGCAAGACAGCGGAGAGTCTGGGGACGAGTAATTTGTCTATTGGTATCAGGGAAGTGGCTCGGGTACTTGAGGGTAACGTACAAGTTGAGGTGGAGTAATGGCATATGCTGAGTTATTGATTTGGCAATACCGTGGTAAGCCAAAAGCCAAGGCAACAGCAACGTTATTAGATGGCTACTTATCGGCGAGTTTCCAAGACGCTATTGATGTAATGAACGTCCTGAACATTGAAACAGCACAAGGGGTCAATCTTGATATGGTTGGTCGTCATGTTGGGCAATCAAGAACACTAAAAAATTATGCACCTATCGGATTTTTTGGTTTTAAAGATGGGTTTGGAGCAATGCCTTTTAGTAAGGAGAGAAAAGGAGGCGGGCAATGGTATAGATACAGAGACCCATTGCGTCAATCAGTCAGTTTAAATGATGAAGATTATCGTTTCCTGATTAGAGCACGAATTAGCCGCAACTTTCAGACAGCAACGCTACCTAATCTTATTAGTGCACTGACTTTTATTTTAGGAGGTGACTGTATTGTAACCGATAACTACGATATGACAGTCACAATACAAATTCCAGAGGTTTATAAAACGAGATTTAAGGCGTTTGCTTTGGAAGAGTTAGATATTTTACCCCGAGGCACAGGGGTTAAGTACAACATAATTTGGGGTGATGTGCCTATCACTAAATATTTTGGATTTAGAAATGCTGCTAATGCTCTTGGTTTTAGTCAAGGTGGTGAGGGTGGCGCTAAGTTTTTTATTATGAATAAAGGAAATTAGAAATGGCAATTATACAAAAACCAGATGAAAGTCTTTTTGCTAGTACTGCTCAATTAGGAGAGGTTGAAAATTATCCAGATATTGGACGAGGTTTTGGCGTTATGTTTGAAATGTTCCAAGGTATCCCTCCAATGGAAATGTTCAATCACCTCATGAAACGTATCGATGAAAAGGATATGTATCTTTGGCAACAGGGAATACCTGACTGGTCATCTACGATGGATTATCCACAATATGCGTTGGTAAAGCGTAGTGGTAAGGTTTACATTGCAAGACAAAGCAACACCAATAGAGACCCAGCGACGGTATCAAATAGCGATTTTTGGGAGTCTTACCTAAAAGATGTGGAAATGCTGTTAGATGCATCACCTCGAGTGGTTGCTAGTGTGCCTTCTACTAAAATTAGTGACATAATTTATGTCATTGATAAAGCCTGCTTTATGAGACGGCAGACAATCGGTAGTTGGATTGGCTATGCATCCGACCAGATTGGTAGTTTAGTCGCTGGTACAACTAGGGTGCCACGTGCCAATGAAATTGATGCTATTGGACAAACTATTAGTAAAACTGTATATCCAGGATTATGGGCGTTTGCTCAGCAAAATGGCTTAGTCGTACCGTCAAGTAGTTGGAGTGCTGGAACGTATTACTTTGCGGACTTGGGTGGTGATAATTTTAAAGTACCTGATGAACGTAATATGTTTGTGCGATTTACAGGTACTGACGCAGACAATGCAAATGTTAGACAGCTTGGTAGCTATCAAGGTGACGCTATTCGAAATATCTATGGTACTTTTAGAAGTGCTGATGTTGGTGGATTAGAGCCGAGCAACAGTCTTTTTATAACTAAAGAAGTTGAATCAGCAGTTACTCTATTGCGTGACAATTCTGGACATACTATTCATGATACAGAACAGACTTTTGACGCATCACGTGTTGTACCTACTTCTACAGAAAACAGGGGTATTAATACTGCATTAGCACCACGAATCATAGCTTTTTAATATGCGATTATGCGAGGGGCTAAATGCGTTGCTTTCGGTGCTGTTTCTGCTGAACCTGTTTCTGAAATATACACCCAATGTGCGCCATCGTATTGTGTATTAGTGATATCACCGCCAGCATCAGGATTATTTGTTCGCATAGGCGATTTTCCAGATCCAGTATAACTTGGGTGTTTCATTGTGAAGTCTGCATCGAAACCAGCAACGTTATATTTATGTGAGTGTCGTTTGACGCTGTCAGCTTTATAAGACCCTAGTAATGTCGCATTTGCATTGTTATTGACATAACAAAAAAACTCACCACCTATTAATCTTTAACAGTGTAGTGAGTCACAAAATAAAACCAATTAAATCAATATTATAAAAGCTGTAGTAGCATTTGATTAATTACATTAAATTGTAATTGTCCTAGTTGACTTTGTGCTAATTTTTGACCTAACTGTATAACATCAGGATGATAATAACGCAATAGCATTCTAGTATCTTTATGCCCAGTTATTCTTGCAAGCTCATGCATAGAATAAACGCTGGCTAATCTACTTGTTGCCTCATGTCTCAAATCGTGAAATCTTAAATCAGTCAGAATAACTTTATTTTCTTCTTGATGGTATTTTTCACAAGTTTTAATATAGTCTTCTCTTGCTAGTAATAGAGCACGATGAAAGCTCTTGCTTACAGCGGATGTTGATATATTAAATAGCTTATTTTTACTATTATTTTTTGATAAATAATTAATCAATGTGTACTTGGCTATGGGAGATAAAGGAATAGTTCTACTATCACCATTTTTACTGTCTGGGATGAATAATGTTCCATCTTCAAAATTAATATGTTCACGTCTTATATTTATAATTTCACTACGCCGCATTGCTGTTTCAACAGCAATGCAAATAATCGTTGGTAGTACTTTAGATTTTGTTCTTTTTATAATCCAGTCTAATTCATTTTTTGGGCTTTCGATAGGGTTTGATCCTAATATGGTTATGTTCTGAATAATTCGTCTATTTCTATCGTTTTTAACTTTAGGTTTTTTAACTAATTTGACTGGGTTATCAGGTATGTAATATAGTTGCCATTCATACTTTGCGACAGAATATATATTTGAGAGAAATGCGAATCTTCTAATAATTGTTGCGGGTTTAAGTGATATTGACCATAAGTCTCGTATTTTAATTAAGTCAGATGATCTTATAGAAATGATCTGTTTGTTAATAATTGCTGTACGCTTCCACGCACGAGCAATAGATATTTCTTGATAATGTGATTTTTTTTAATAGATATTTCATTTAAATACCTATCAATCATCGATAATAATGTTGGACTATTTTTAGTGAGTCGTAATTTTTTATTCATTTTTTAACCTTGAAAAAATACCATTTCTGGCGAAAGAAAATAGTAAACAAGGTTTTTATGCTTTGTATATTAAGTAGTTAACCTTACTACTTTTGTTAAAACATAAATAACAAAAATAAAGAGTATTTTGAATAAGATAGAGCAAGCATAATTAATTATCTATATAAACTAAGAGGTTAGTTATGACTGACTATCATCATGGTGTTCGAGTGCTTGAAGTTGACGGTGGCACTCGTCCTATTCGTACAGTATCTACAGCCGTTATCGGACTAGTCGCAACAGCATCGGATGCAGATGCAGAAGCTTATCCATTGGATACGCCAGTATTAATCACCAATGTACAAAAAGCAATTGGTACAGCAGGCAAGCAAGGCACATTATCTAAAGTGCTGAGTGCAATTGCGGCACAAACAAATACATTTGTTGTAGCTGTTCGTGTGGCAGAAGGTGAAACACCTGAACAAACAACATCAGCGGTTGTGGGAACGACTGTGGATGGTAAATATACAGGCATTAAAGCATTACTATCAGCTGAAACAGCCTTTGGTGTTAAACCACGCATTTTAGGTGCGCCAGGATTAGAAAATGCAACAACCATTGCTGAGTTAGTATCTGTAGCACAAAAATTACGTGGGTTTGTTTATGCTTCTGACCTAGTAAGTAAGACAAAAGAAGAGGTCACAACATTCCGTGAGACATTTGGCCAACGTGAATTAATGATTCTATGGCCAGCATTTAAACGTTGGGATACAGAGTCTAACAAAGAAGATGAGATCTGGGCATCAGCAATTGCATTGGGACACCGTGCCAAAGTCGATAAGACAGTTGGATGGCATAAGACATTAAGTAATATGCCAGTGAATGGTGTCACTGGTATTACTAAGGATGTTTTTTGGTCATTACAAGATCCAGATACAGATGCAGGTTATTTAAACCAAAAAGACGTGACAACCCTTATCAATAGCAAAGGTTTACGATTCTGGGGTAGCCGTACATGTGAAGGACCATCAAGTTTATATCCTTTCGAAAATTATACTCGTACCGCTCAAATCTTAGCGGATACCATCGCTGAGGCGCATATGTGGGCAGTAGACCAGCCTATGCATCCGTCTTTAATCAAAGACATGATTGAAGGCATCAATGCTAAGTTCCGTGAGCTAAAAGCGCAAGGACTAATCATTAATGGTCAAGCCTGGTTTGATCCAGATATCAATACCAAAGAGGTTCTGAAGTCAGGCAAAGTGTATATCGATTACGACTATACGCCAGTTCCTCCTGCCGAGAATATCGTATTCCAACAGCGGATTACTGACCAATATTTAGCTGATTTTGCTCAGCAAATCCAACAGTCATAGAGGTGAATGATGGCTTTACCACGAAAACTTAAGAACTTAAACCTATTTAATGACGGATACAACTATATGGGTATCGTCAAATCAGTCACATTACCTAAGCTTACCACTAAGACCGAAGAGTGGCGTGGTGGTGGTATGGATATCCCTGTTGATGTCGATATGGGGATGGAAAAACTTACTGTTGAAATTACATTAGGTGGCTATGATGCACAGGTGATGAAGCAGTACGCAGCGATTGGTGTTGCTGATACGTTATTACGCTTTACTGGTGCATTACAACGCGATGACTCTGGAGAAGTGATTGCTGTTGAAATCGTCATGCGTGGACGCTTTACTGAAATTGATAAAGGCGATGCAGAAGCAGGTGAAGATACAGAAGTGAAATTAACAGCATCATTGTCGTATTACAAAGAAGTGATGGATGGTGAAGAGTTAATTGAGATTGATGCATTAACAATGGTTAAAAAAGTCAATGGTTCAGATGTATTAGAACCATATCGTCGTGCACTAGGTGTTTAATAAGGAATAACTATGTCAGAAATCAAAAATAACGATGTTGTAGTCGTTGAGCTAGATGTACCAGTACAACGTGGTCAAACTACTATTAAAGAAGTTTCTATTCGTAAACCAAAAGCAGGTGAATTACGAGGAGTTCGTTTAGTGGATTTAGCCAACTTAGACGTAATGTCGCTGGTGACTGTTTTACCTCGAGTTACTCAACCCGCGCTAACCAAACAAGAAGTTGAGAACATGGATCCTGCAGATTTAACTGAAGTAGCAAGTAAAGTAGCACTTTTTTTGGTAACGAAGAAAGCCCGAGAGGATATCCAGTAGCAGTAGAGGAAGCGATGGCAGATATTGCTGTCGTCTTTCACTGGTCTCCCGATGTAATGGCGTCCTTTACGCTGACAGAACTCATGGAGTGGCGTGAACACGCACGTAAACGATATGAATCTGAGAGTAGTTAAATGGCTGATAATAAGTTAGAACTTAAAGTAATTACGTCATTACAAGACAAACTGAGTGCACCACTAAAAGGTATCGGTGGTGCCTCTTTACAAGCAGCAAAAGAGCTTGAAAAGCTTCAAACAGAATTAAAACAATTAAGTTCAACACAAAAAAATATTGAACAATTTAGAAATCTTAAAACATCTTTGGATGCATCTAAAACTGCATTTGAGACAGCACAGGCACGAGTAAAGGCTTTAGCACAAGAATTGTCCAAAACAGATGCTCCAAGTCGTAAACTGCAATCACAATTTCAAAAAGCTAAAAATGAAGCTTCACAACTGAAAGATAAGTTGTCATCACAATCAGTAGAGCTTCAAAAATTACGTACAAACTTATCAAATGCAGGTATTAGCACTAAGTCACTATCTCAAGGTGAGATTGGGCTGCGTCAAAATATTACAAGAACAAATGAAGCATTGACTCAGCAACATCAAAAATTAGCACAAGTTCAAACAGCTCAAACTAAATTGGCAGAAGCAAAAGATAAGTTTAAGGCTAAGCAAGACATTGCCTCAAAGTTAGCGCTTACTGGTGCAGCTAGCTTTGCAACAGGCAACAAAATTCTAGCCCCTATCGGTAGTGCGATGGGAGATTTTGCCTCATTAGAAGAATCATCAACACAGCTTAAGATTTCGATGATGACAGCAGGAGGAGAGGTTTCAACTCGATTTCAAGAGGTTACTGATTTAGCAACAAAGTTGGGGGATAGACTACCAGGAACAACAGCTGATTTCCAAAATATGATGACGATGTTAAAACGTCAAGGGATGACAGATGACACTATCCTAGGGGGATTGGGTGAGTCAGCAGCACATATGGGGGTCTTATTAAATCTTCAGGTTGAACAAGCGGCGGAGTATGCGGCAAAGATGCAGGATGCTTTACAAGCCCCTGAATCCGAAATGTTAAAAATTACTGATGGTATGCAACGAATGTATTATGCAGGGGTTGATGCCTCTAATATTCTTGCTGGCTTTTCAAAAGCAGCTCCAGCTTTAAAAACATTAGGTAAAAGTGGACATGATGCATTCCAAGAGTTAGCACCGATGTTGGCAATGTTTGACCAATCAGGGATGGATGGGGCTGCTGCAGGTAATGCACTGAGAAAAGTATTATCTAGAAGTATTGATAATGAGCGTTTATTTGATGCTAATGAGGAATTAAAAAACCAAGGTATTAAGTTCAGATTAGATTTTACTGATGGTAAAGGAGAGTTTGGAGGCGTTGATCATTTATTTAAAGAGTTAGAAAAGTTGCAAAATCTAACAAGTCAACAACGTAATAGTGTACTAAAGTACTTAATTGGCGATGATGCAGAAACGAATCAAGTCATAACCACGCTGATGTCTAAAGGTAAAATGGGTTATCAAGAGATGGCAAATAAATTGGCAGCCCAAGCCTCTTTAGATGACCGCATTAATGCACAGCTTAATACCCTCAAAAACACTATGGAAGCAGCTGAAGGTAGTTGGACTAATGCGATGGCTGAAATTGGTAAAACAGTAGCAGAACCATTGAAAGAAATTATTAATTTTTTTGGAAGAGTCGCTAATAGTATTTCTGAATTTGTACGTCAGAATCCTGTGCTTGTTGGTTGGTTAGTAAGAATTGTTGCAGGAATAGGTGGTGTATTGGTAGCATTTGGAGGTTTAGCAATTGTTATAGCAGGTATTATAGGCCCTTTGGCAATGATGTCCTTGTCATGGAAATTTTTAAGCATTTCTATGACAAGTGGTATTGGTATCTTAGGTAAGTTAGGTACAGCTTTTGGATTTGTTAAGACAGCTATATTTGGGATAGCCAAAGCATTACTGACCAACCCTTTGGTATTGGTGTTAGCAGCTATTGCAGGTGCAGCTTACCTTATTTATAGAAACTGGGACTACCTAAAAGCCAAAGCAATTGAAATTTGGACGAGTATTAAACAGCGGTTTACAGAGGGTTGGACATATTTAACTAACCTTACTAACACTATTGGCTCAGTATTAAAAGCAGCTTTCACAGCTGTTTGGAATAGCATAGTAAGTTTTTTTACAGGCATTTGGACTCAACTTAAAACAGCAGCGAGTGGAGGCTTAGCAGGTATTGCTGCCTTGATTGTAAACTGGTCGCCATTAGGACTGTTTTATCAATCCTTTGCTGGTGTATTAAGCTGGTTTGGGCTAGACTTGCCAGCCAACTTAACAGGAGCCGTCTCGACACTTATAAGCAATATCAGTAATAAGATTAGCACTTGGAATATCGCCAGCGTATTTCAGACCGTGTGGTCTGGCGTGACAGGACTATTCACAGGCTATGTAGCACAGTTTACCGAGTTCGGTTCTAACCTAATCAGCGGTCTTGTGAATGGGATTCGCAACATGGCAGGAGCAGCAAAAGAGGCAATTGCTAATGTCGGTTCTGGGGTAATCAGATGGTTTAAAGAAAAACTTGATATGCATAGCCCATCACGTGTATTTGTCGGGTTAGGTGGCTTTGTTAGTGAAGGCTTGGCAAAAGGTATTAACGCATCAGCAGCTATGGCGGTGAAAGCATCTAAAGCCTTAGCCACAGGAACATTAGCAGGAGCAGCTGCATTAACTACAGCAGCGTTTACCCCTCCTGTAGTTAATGCACCAGTAGTAGAGCCAGCTAACATTAAATTTGATCGTCGCCCTGGTTTAACTACACTGGCTCAGCAACAAGCGTCAACAGCACCTGCTGCACAAACTAATACACATAATAACCAAAGCGTCACAGAGCAAATCACTATCAATATTTATGGAGGAGCAATGGATCCACAAGCCATTGCCAAGGCAGTGAAGCAAGAACTAGAGCGTCGAGAGTCAGAGCGACGTAGTGCAATGCGTAGCCGTTACACAGACTATGGAGCATAATAATTATGATGATGGCATTAGGTTTTTTTATATTTAGTATTCATACACTGGCATACCAGAGCATGAGCCGTAGCGTCAATTGGCGACATCCTAGCAATAGTCGTGTGGGAGCACGGCCAGCATATCAGTTTGTCGGTGTTGGCGAAGAGAGCATTACACTAAGTGGCTGGATAGCGACCGAGCTAAAAGGGTCATCACTGTCTTTAAGCGTGCTTGAAAAAATGGCCGACACAGGTAAAGCCTTTACACTTATCTCTGGCATGGGATGGTTTTACGGTGCTTACGTGATTGAGGAAATCACAGAGGACAGAACCATTTTCTTTAGTAACGGTTTCCCACGCCGCATAGACTTCACCATCAAGCTTAAAAAAGTAGATGAAAGCCTGATTGATAAACTACTTGGCGATTTAAAAATCCCAGAAATTGGGAGCCTATTCTAATGCTAGTAAGCCATCATCTAAAACCTATTTTCAGAGTGACATTGGACGGACAGGATATTTCTAGCCGTTTATCACCACGTTTAATGTTGTTAAGTATTACAGAAACACGAGCGGATGAAGCAGACCAATTGGATATCACCTTAAGTGATGCTGATGGCTTATTAGCTATACCAACCCGTGAGGTTAAGATTAAGGTCGCTATTGGTTTTGAGCATACAGGCTTGGTAGATAAAGGCGAATTCAATATTGATGAAGTCGAGTACCGTGGCGCACCTGATACCATCACGATTAAAGGGCGTTCAGCAGAATTAGATGGACCACTCCGCACACGCACCGAGCGTAGCTTTCATAATAAGACGGTGGCAGATATTGTCAAAACTATTGCCAAGGCGAATAACCTAGAACCCATCATTGATAGATATGCAGGTACGAAAAAAATTGACCATATCGACCAGACCAACGAATCAGATATTACGTTTCTGAATCGCTTAGGAAAACGCTTTGATGTCGTGGTGACGGTTAAGGAGGGCAAACTATTATTTATCCCTACTCATGGTGGCAAAAAAGCCGACGGTACTAAAATGCCAACATTATCACTGGATAAGACAGATGGCGATAATTACTCATTTATTCAAGTCAGTCGGGACAGCTATACGGGCGTGACAGCATTTTGGATGGAACCGAGAAAATCCAAGAGAAATAAAGTTGTTTATGGTGCGATAGGGAATGCTAAACAGCTTAGAGAAACTTTTGCTAATGAAAAAGATGCACTAGAAGCGGCCAAAGCCGAATATCAACGCTTAAAAAGGGGGCAGAGTTTAATGCGTTTTGATATGGCCGTTGGTAATCCAGTGCTATCACCACAGTATATCGTGCAGTTTCCGAGAATGAAGCAACCGATTAATGAGATTGAATGGCTGGTAAAAAGCGTAACCCACAAGCTAGATGAGTCAGGATTAACAACGTCATTAGAGCTAGAGCTTGTGGGCGATGAAGAAGATAGTTAACCAGGGAAAAAATAATATGATAGGAGTACAGGTATAAGGATTAAAGCAATAAACGCCCAGATGGCGAACCTGTCGCCCTGTTTAGAAAGTTCGTTAGCTTCTAACTCAAGGATATAATCTTCAAATTGTTCTTTTGTCATCTCTTCAATTTTTTGAGGGCGCAATGCTTTTCTAAGAGCTCTTGCCAATTCATCCGTTGTGTAGTGTCTATCTAACATAACAGCCTCCCTAAAAAACATAACCATGTATCCATAATACACTAAAAGTGAATAAAACGCTTACAAATTATTCGCTTTTAGAGGGTTTTTGATTAAGCATGCATTTTTTCAGCAATATAAAATAAGCCGAAAAGGGTGATAAAAACAATCTGAAAAATAAAGAAGAAATATAACCCTGTTGCCACAAAAGAGAGCAAACCAAAGGTTGCTAAACTTAAGTTTAATGACAAAATTGCAGGGATAAAATTCATAATAATGGGTGATACTATGCACAAAATCAAACTAACAGCTGTTAAATAAGCAAACAGAAGACAAAGAAAATGCCTTCGAGTGAGAGGCATATCTTGTTTTTCGTAAGAGATTGAAGTATACATTTTGACAGTTTGAATATATTGACCATTCTTAATATATTCGTCTAGTTGCTGATTATTTCCCACAGCGATAATAGCCGCAAATGCAGCGATATAAAAGCCAGGTAGAATTTGAATCACTGATTGTATGGAAGTAATCATGCCTCCAGTATCCCATACCTTTAAGTATGGTTTAGCTAGAAGACTAAGGATAGAAATAATAAAAGCCAAGAATAGCGGGAACCATAAATCCACCCATCGTTTTGATGGGTGTTGGATGGTTATATAAGCGAATGGTCTGGATAATTGGTAACGTAACATGTGTTTATATTAACACAAACATCCTATCCTTAATATCTGTATTTATACTATCAAAAGCTGTTGGTAAAGGAGCACTAAAATTTTGAATAATCTCTCTTTTTATTAAATGTTTTTCTATGCTAATTTCGACTGTATTAGGGTCAATGATAAAAGAAGAATTATCTCCACTCTGACTTTTATAACCAATGCGTATTTTGTCTAATTTTTTAGCGACAGCTTTTTTACATAATCCCTGAACAACTGAAAGTCGTTGAATTGCGGACGCATTGATTTTTTCCAACTCTGCAGATAGTTTTATTGTGTGGCGTTTAGATTGAGTCAGTTTATCGTCATCCCAGTATTCTGGAGTGTGAATATCATCGATAATTTCTAAGGAGGTGATTTCTCCTTTTTTTAGCATGTTTTTTAAAGTCTCGTTTGGATGACCTTTTGATTCAAATTTATAAGCGATTGCATATGTTTTATCATCTATATCATAGTAAAACGATGTGGTCTTTGTTTTTAGTTTAGCGAGCTCTTTAGCAGTACGAGCTAATAACCGATCTACAATTGATACGGGTAATTTGGGTACATCCTCAAATAATACAGCATAAGTATCCTTTTTGATAGGCGATAAATTAATACAAAAATGCCCAGAATATGAATTACCTTCAATATAATTACCTTTTGAGTCTGTCTTTCTTTGCGTTTGACGAGAGGTTCTTCTTTGTTTTAGACTTTTTAGTGTTAAATCAGCCTCTTTACCATTGGTTAATGTAAATAGCAGGCAAGCTTTGTCTCCCTCAATCACTAAATCATCAAAGTGATATTTGAAAGATCCGTTGGTATCGGATATTTCAACATTATCTAGTACATGTTTATGTGTTTCTAAATCCAGAAGAAAGTCTTTTAATAGGTGAGAATCTTTAAGAGTAAGGTCCTTTTTTCGAAAAATTGATTGTCGGACGGTTAAATCGTAGTAGTTTACTTTTCTTGAAAGTGCATCCATAGTAATTAAATATTTAAATTAATAAAAAATCAAACAGGAATTTCACCAGTCTCAATTAGCCAATTAAAAGCTTGCTCATCCATCAGCACTAGTCCCATTTCTAGTGCTTTTTCTACTTTCTTAGGACCTGCATTGGGTCCAGTACAAAGAAAGCTTAAGTTTTTTGTCACAGACTTACGGACAAATAAATTATTTTCCAGACTACGTTTTTCCATTTCAGCGCGTTTAACCTCACCAAAACCCGTAAAGCAGATTTCTAATTTATTGTCATAATTAATATAGGAAGGGCGGTTAGGGTCTTTGGGTTTATTGCTTTTAACTTCAGGTTCAGGATCAGGTGCTTCACAAGCCCACCACTTCTGTATAGTGTCTAGGACTTCTAGTATTTGTGCTTTTCTAAAAGTTCTATAAGCATGATCGAACTCTTGGATGCCAGATAAATACTCAGAGGATTGTTGTGTGATGCGGACAAGGGAGCGCTTTGTAATATGTCCCTTACTATTTTTATAAACGAATCTAAAAGGCGATGTATAAGGGTTAATATGCATAGTTTCTCCCTTTGGGTCGTGATAATTAGTTATTTACACCTACAATGTCAACGTCAGCGAATCTTTTTTTAAAACACCAATTTCTGCTGTATAAATAACAGAGATAAGGCTATCTAATGTGGTTTGAGGGCGAGGGCGTCCCGTTTCTTTATAAAAATCAATAATACGTCCTGTCATTTTCAGCATCCTTTTTTTAATCAGATTTTGACCTACCTTTACAGACTTTTTTAGATTGGCTGACTGTCCCATCGTTACAGATAAAGCGACCTGATTCGCAATGAGAAATACCACCTTTTTTACCGCTGCAAGGCTCACGTCCACGAGCCTCTGCTGTTGTACTTAGTACAGCTAAACAAAGACCTAATACCACGAATAATTTCATTGTCTTCTCCCAAAAATATGAAATAGATTTAGATTAGAAACCTACGGCTGTTTTTAAAATTAATTCTTTTGCCTCGTTAATGTTTATATCCGTTTGTTTTGCTCTGAATAATTGTTTGGCAACATTGAGGGTTTGCTCTTTGGTGAGTGTTTTTTGATGACGCTCAAGCCAATCCTCTACTTCAAATAAGCAGCGTTGTAGTTCGACTAAATCATCTAGTGTCACAGATCGTTGACCTGTAAGGATATAGCCAATGTCTATACCCTTCTGATATAGAGAAAGTAGATAGGCACTATCTGGAGCACCACGTCCATTCTCATAATCAGATTGAGTCTTTCTTGAAACTCCAACTGATTCACAAAATTCATCTTGATTCTGCCCAAGACTTTTACGTATTTCTTTCAATCTAGACGCAATAGTACTCATTTGAAAAATATTTCACTCAATATATTGACTTTGAGTAGAAAACTACTCATAATTACATTTACATCAATTTACAACATAACGAATAAAACCGTTACAAGGTCCTACATATGAAACATACTACAAAACCACCCATAAACACAAGCAAAAAAGAGACGATGCACGTTATTACCTTTCGCTTAAACACAGCGGAATATCAACGTGTATTAAAGCGCGCACGCAAAGAAAAACGATCCATCAGTCAAATGGTTCGAGTATTGCTGGCCGAGGAAGCTAATGTCTAACCTAATAGGCATGAATTGCCCCCATTGTGGCAGCAGAGGGCGTATCCGTACCTCAATAGAAAAATCACCCACAATGCGTGAACTCTACTTTTACTGCACAGAAATGTTCTGTGGCCACAGTTGGGTAGCGTCGATGGAAGCCATTCGTACCATTAGTCCACCAAGCCCAGCCTTTAAAAATCCACATATTAATTTGCCTATTGTCAAAAATGAGGACGTCTATTTACTACACGACCAGTTCAAATCAGACCTAACAGGTCAACGATCTATTTTTGAAATCTTTAAAGGCAACGAGGAACAACAAAATGAAAATAATCAGTGATTACTTATTAAATAGTGCACGTATCTTTGTTCAAGAATTAGAGCTAAGTGAATTTAATGCACAAGAAAAAGTAGATGTCATTGCACGTCGTCTTGAATCTAAACATGAAATCCCTCGTACTTTAGCAATAGATATTGCCTGCAAAGTATTCAGTGAAGTACAAGCCGTCAATATACCTGCTTACATAGATGTTGATAACTGCACAACATTTTGTATTGTCCTAAGAGAGCAAGGTAACCCAGATCCTATTTATTTAAGTCTAGCCAGCCTTTATAGTCGTATTCAGCAAAGCCGTTTAGAACAAGAAGCATACTAAGAGGCGGTTTATGCACATTGACCTATTAAGTGACATCCGTCAGCGACTAATAGCTGATTTTTCCTTTAAAGAAGATAAAGGCTATCTTATTGCTGGACGTTGTCCTAACTGCCATAAGCGAGAGCTTTTTACCAGTGCCGAGACGCCTTGGGTGGTAAAGTGTAATCGCCTTAATAAATGTGGCTATCAAGAGCATGTTAAAGATATCTATCCTGAACTATTTACGAGATGGTCAGATAAATATCAACCAACACCAGAGAATAACTACAACAAAAATGCAGCAGCAGATGCTTATTTAAGTAAGGGACGTGGCTTTGACTTGTCCTTAATCGCTGGTGATTATACACAAGAGACATACTACGATCAGAAACGCAAACTTGCCTCAGCGACTGTAAGATTTCCTTTGTTAAATGGCTATTGGGAGCGCATTATTGATGACGCTCACAAGTTTGATAGTAAAGCTAAATTTATGCCAGGAACCAAATACAAAGGACAATGGTGGCGTCCTAGTCGTATGGATTACACCAAGGTCAAAGAGCTTTGGATTGTCGAAGGTATTTTTGATGCGATCGCTCTACGTCATCACGGTATAGAAGCCGTGTCAATCATGTCGTGCAATAATTATCCCGACGTGGCACTAAAAGAGTTAAGCAACTTAGGCGTACGTCCTACTATTATTTTTGCACTGGATAACGATAATGGAGGTACTCGCTACACTAAACAGCACGTAGAGCGTGCTAGAGCAGATGGCTGGTTATGTGGAGCAGCACAGTTGCCAAAAGGAAAACTCAAAGATTGGAATGATATCCATCTAATGTCAATCAATATCAAATGTGATGATCCTAAATACCCGTTCTCAGAGCGTGCCATTAGAGACTATAAGCTACATGGACGCATTATCTTAGCCAATTCAGCCACAGAAAAAGCAGTGGCGATGGTGGATTTATACGATATCAAGTCATTTGACTTTGAGTATGGAGGACGCTGGTGGTGGTTTGAATTTGATCCTGAAAAATATTCAAAAGCATTAGATAGCATTGAAGAAGATGCTGCCAATGATGACTTGAGTGCCGAAGAGCGTCGCGAAAAAGCAATGATTGAAGCAAAGTCATTAAAACAAATAGCAAACTGCTACCCCGAACCATTATATTACCTCACATCAGAAGTGAGTGATGAGTCATGGTACTACTATTCTGTCATCTTTCCTCACGGTGGTGAAACCATAAAAAATACATTTACTGCCGCACAATTAAGCTCTTCAAGTGAATTCAAAAAGCGCTTATTATCAATTGCGCCAGGAGGGATGTATACAGGGACAAACCAAATATTAGAGCGTTCATTAAATAAAACCCTTTACAACATTAAAAGGGTAGAAACAGTTGATTATGTTGGTTATTCAGCCAAGCATAAATGCTATATATTTAATAACGTGGCTATGCGTCAAGGTGAGATGAAGCTCCTCAACAAAGAGGATTATTTTGACTTTGGAAAACTATCTATTAAATCACTATTACGCATTAATCAGCATATTAATACTGAACCATCAGACTATACACGGGAGTGGTCTGATGTGTTGTGGACGGCTTTTGGTAAAAAAGGGTTTGCCGTCCTTACATTTTTCTTTGGATCCTTGTTTGCAGAACAAGTCAGAGCAGAGCAAGACAGTTTCCCTTTCTTAGAAGTCGTCGGTGAACCTGCGACAGGTAAGAGTACCTTATTGACTTTTTTATGGAAGCTGTTTGGTCGGGATAACGAAGAAGGTATTGACCCACAGAAAACTACACCTGTGGGGCGTGCACGTACATTAGCACAGGTAGCAAATATGCCAGTTGTCTTTATTGAGGGAGACCGCAATCATGATGACAAGAAGAGCCATCAAAAAGGCTTTTCTTGGGATGAACTAAAGACAGCTTATAACGGACGTTCAATACGTTCCGTTGGTGCACAAGACCGTAGTAATAATACAGTAGAGTCACCGTTTAGAGGCACGATTATTATTTCGCAAAATGACGTAGTTAACGCCTCGGACGCAGTGATGCAGCGTATCTGCCATATTTATTTTGATGGAGAGGGCTATAGCGAACAAACACGTAAAGCAGCTGTAGCACTTGGCCGTATTCAAATGGAGGATGTATCAGGATTTATTCTCGCCTCTATTAAGCGTGAAGCTGAAGTTATGGATATCATCAAGACGAATAAAGACAAACATACAGATTCCTTGATGGCAAACCCAAAAATTCATATAGGACGGTTAGCACATAACCACGCACAAATGCTGTGCTTTCTTGATGCTTTACGTCTAGTCGTCAAAATGACAGATGAACAATACAAACAAACGGCAGAATTTATTGAACAGATGGCCGTACACAGACAAGAAGCACTCAATGATGACCATCCTGTAGTACAAGAGTTTTGGGAACTATACGACTATTTGAATGGCGATGAATATGAACCTAAGCTTAATCATAGTCGTGACAATGACGTTATCGCCATTAATCTAAATGAAGTTATAGAGCTAGCAAGTTTGCAGCGCCAACAAGTACCAGTACTACGAGATATCAAAAAATTACTTAAAACAAGTAAACGCTATCAATATATCGATCAACGAAATGTTAATAGCATAATCCGAGCACGACATAGCATGACGGGCTTATCCGTCAGATGTTGGATTTTTAAGAAACCACCAATGAAAGGATAAATATGAAAATCATATCACCAGCGTAATCATCTTCATTGATTACGATTTTTAAATGAACAAATTCATCAATTACTAAAAAGGATTATTTATGTCAGTTAATAAAGTATTTATCGTCGGTAATTTAGGTCAAGATCCAGAAGTACATACTTCACAGAGCGGGTTTATGAGTGTCACATTGTCTGTTGCAACGTCCACGAGCTGGAAGGATAAAAATACAGGTGAGAAGCGAGAAGAAGTGGAATGGCACCGTATAGTCTTAATGGGACACTCTGCAGAGTTTGCCAAAAACTATCTAAAAAAAAGTATGAAAGTCTATGTGGAGGGAAGAATACGTACTAGAAAATGGACTGATTCTAAAGGGATAGAGCGATATACAACAGAAGTGGTTGGGAGCAATGTGTTGTCACTCGAGAGAGCGGGAAATAATCGACCACCAGAACCACCAGCGATTGATGACGGTGATGTACAGTATTAAGGGAGGGACTAGATGAACCTACATTATTTTTACAACGATTTACCTGCACGAGGAACTAAATTTATTGCCACCTATGCCGATGAAACAGGCGCAAAACTCTTTCAGCGACTAGATGATGGACAATTTATTGACTGCGAAGATGGTTTTAAAGTGCCTTATAACGGCTGGTTTTTGGATAAAGGCTTTTTATATTGGGAGAAAATCTAAAATGAATTTTGACAAATATGGAAGAATGCAATATCACCCTGAATATCACAAAAATCACAGAAAGCCTATGCTATTGAGTGACCAAAAATGGTTAATAGAAAACTACGAAATAATGGGGGCAGAACAATGCTCATTTATTTTGGAGAGAACGATACATTCAATTTATACAATCGTTACATCGCTTCGTAAAAAAGGATTGATGAAAAAGCCATTAAAAAGACAATGGAGCAGAAGAGAAATTAGACCAGCAAGGAGTAACATATGAACATCAATCTTCTTATTGGTTTTTTAGCAATTAAAAAAGCACAGCAATGGAAACAACAAAATGAGAACAGCAATTTACGCACGATTCAGCTCAAGCAACCAAAGCGAAATGAGTATTACAGACCAGATCAGAATTTGTCAAAAGAAAATAGTAGAACAAGGGTGGAAAGAGCCTGCTATTTTTTCTGATATGGCAGTATCAGGTAGTACACCATTATTATTTCGTGACGGCAGTTTGAAGCTTTATAGCGAAGCAGAGCGTAAAAGTTTTGATGTGCTTCTCGTAGAGAGCCTTGATAGATTGAGTCGAGATCAAGTGGAGCAGGAGCTATTTGTACGTAAGTTAGAGTACAAAGGTATACGTATCATTGGTGTATGCGATGGTTACGACTCAGAAATGCCCGCTAGTAAGATTTTACGTGGGGTTAGAGGCCTGATTAATGAGATGTTTCTGGATGACTTACGGATAAAAACTCACCGTGGATTATCAGGGCAGGTACTGCGTGGTTATGCTGCAACAGGACGAAGCTATGGTTATAACATTGTTAAAACTGAAAAAGGTAGTATTTATGAGATTAATAAAACAGAAGCTGAATGGGTTCGTTTTATATTTCGTGAATATGCTAATGGTTCAAGCGTGCAGCGCATAGCAGATAAGCTAAATAAGCAAGGAGTACATTCTGCGAGACATAATACTTGGTCTGTTTCTGCGATATATGGCACACCAACTAAATGGTCTGGTGTCTTGAATAACCGTTTATATATAGGTTTGAATGTTTGGAATCGTAGTAAATGGATAAAAAACCCAGAGAATGGTAAGCGTCAGCGGATCGAACGTAAGGAATCAGAATGGATTATTACAGAAGTACCTGAGTTGCGTATAGTGAATGATGATCTTTGGAATAAGGTAAGGGTTCGTATTGATGGTAAAAATCCAGATGGTACAAGACAGAAACATCAGAAACCATCAAGAACTCTTTTTGGTGGTTTATTACGTTGCCCTTATTGTGGAGGAGCTGTTATTGCTGTTAATCAACGGTCTTATGGCTGTGCTCAAAGAAAGGATAGGGGGACATCTGTGTGTACAGGGGTCTTACTAAAAAAATCAGCTGTGGAAAAACGACTAATCTCATATATCCAGGATACATTATTAAGTGAAGCCTCAATTAATGAGTTTGAGATTAAATTTAGAAATTTGATTGATGTTCAGCGTAGCGAAAGCACAATAAGTAGCATAAAAGAGAAACTTAAAGAAATTAAGAGCAGTATGGCCAAGCTTGTGGATATTTTAGCTGAAGTAGGACATAGTAAGCCTCTAATACAAAAACTGAACGCATTAGAAGAAGAGCAATCAGCGTTACAGCGTGACCTTGATACAGCATTAAGTCAGCATAACCATGATGATATAGATATAGCAACCATATTTAAAGAGGCTGTGAGTGAGTTGGGTAGTTTTTTGTCTGAAGACAAACAAAAAGCCCATTCCATTATGAAAGGGCTTTTCGGTGTTATCCAATTAGAGGATAAAGACGGAGCTATTGTAGCCAAAATAGATAGAGGAAAAGTTTTACAACTTGTCCTAAATTCACAGAAAAACAACGTTTCTGTCTCTAATTTTGGTTGCGAGGGCAGGATTTGAACCTACGACCTTCGGGTTATGAGCCCGACGAGCTGCCAGACTGCTCCACCTCGCGTCAGAAAGAATTATTATATAATTAATGATATACTTTATGCAAGTGTTTTATGAAAATTTTTAAAAAGAGACCAATATGGAAGAGGATTTAATCTCTAAAGTCATTGAAACAGCACTTTTATGTGCTAATGAGCCAATGAAAGTGGCAGAGTTAGCAAAGCTTTTTGCTGAGGTGGATGCGGTCTCAAATGATGCTATAAAACAACAATTATTAAATTTACAGAGCCAATGGGAAAATAAAGGGTTAGAATTAGTGGAACTTGCAAGTGGGTGGCGTTTTCAAAGTCGCCCAGATATGCAAAAGTATCTTGAACGTCTAAATCCTGAAAAACCTCCTAAATATTCACGCGCTGTAATGGAAACCTTAGCAATTATTGCTTGGCGTCAACCTGTTACTAGAGGGGATATTGAGGATATTCGTGGTGTTTCTGTTTCTTCACAGATTATAAAAACCTTGGAAGATAGGGATTGGATTGAGGTTATTGGTCATCGAGAGGGACCAGGCCGACCTGCATTATTTGGGACAACAAAGCATTTTCTTGATGATATGGGATTAAAATCTTTGGCACAATTGCCAGAGCTTGAAACTAATCCAGATATGCTCTCAAATGATCCAACGTTAGCCCAATTACTACAAGAGCAATCACCTCAATTGTCTTTGCCCCATGAAGAACAGGAGGCTGACACAACAGAAGGCGAAGTGATATCTGATATGGTAAAAGAGCCAACGCTTGAGCCTACTGGTGATGCTAGTGAAAATACTGCTAGAGAAGGTGAAAATGATTCATTAAAGAATGATGAATCCACGCAACCTATTGATGATGACGACAATCAAGATAACAAGAATTTCTTGGACTAACAAACAAAGACCTCAATTCATTTTGAGGCGGTAGAGAATGATGGACGAAAACGAAGAAACGTCAAATATTGAAAGTGTCGCTAATGACCAGACGCAAACAGAGCAAATAGGCAAAAAAGGGCGTAAATTACGCACGCCGTTCAGACGACGTCGGGTTAATCCTGCTGATAAAAATACAGATAATGAAAGCGTGATAGCAGAATTGAATACAGAGATAGTCTCTGTTGAGCAAGCGGAAGTAGTTAGTAAACCTAAACGAGCACCTCGATCCTCCAGAAAATTATCTTCACAAGAAGCATCAGTCGCTGTTGAGACAAGTGAAGAAAAACCAGCTAGAACAAGAAAAACACCTCGCAAAACTAGCCGTAAAAAAGATAAATTTAGTAGTGATACTATCCCTTCATTTGAAGACGACAGTATTAGTAATGCTGATTTATTGTTAGCCGAAGAAGTTTCCGAAAAGGAACAAAATCAAGTTTTTTCTTATCTTGATAAAAAACATGACCCATTAGAAAAGCGCTTAGGTAAATTCTTAGGCTCTGATCAAGTGATGCCTAAATTACACAAGGTGTTGGCAGATGCTGGTGTGGGTTCACGTCGTGATATGGAAGAATTGATTTTGCAAGGCCGTGTTTCCGTCAATGGTGAGCCAGCTCATATTGGACAGCGCGTAAGTCTTGAGGATGTTGTTCGTGTCAATGGACGTCTAGTGGCTCGCCCTAAAGCAAATCGTCCTCCTCGAGTTATTCTTTATCATAAACCTGCTGGTGAAATTGTTACGATGGATGATCCAGAGAATAGGGCGACTGTTTTTTCACGGTTACCTAAAATGAAAACAGGTAAATGGGTTTCCGTAGGGCGTTTAGACCTGAATACCGAAG
Organism: Pelistega sp. MC2; assembly: GCF_900099475.1. Classification (NCBI taxonomy): domain Bacteria; kingdom Pseudomonadati; phylum Pseudomonadota; class Betaproteobacteria; order Burkholderiales; family Alcaligenaceae; genus Pelistega; species Pelistega sp. MC2. The sequence goes on from NZ_LT628275.1 coordinate 866,712, forward strand.
GCTTATTGATTTTTACAACTTCTGGTGATTTAGCCAATCGTTTAATGCATCCACGTTACGGTAGCGAACGTGAATATGCGGTACGTGTTTTGGGTGAAATGACTGAAGAGCAACGTCAACAATTATTGCAAGGTATTCAGTTAGATGATGGTATGGCGGCATTTGGTTGTCTGGACTTTATTGGTGGTGAAGGTAGTAATCGTTGGTATAGAGTAACGATTAATGAGGGTAGAAATCGTGAAGTCCGTCGCATGTTTGAGGCTGTTGGTTTGCTAGTGAGTCGTCTGATTCGTTCGCGTTTTGGTGATATATCACTTCCTCGCAATCTTCGCCGTGGACGTTGGGAGGAATTAGATGCGACTATTGTATTAGCCTTAATGGAGCAACTAGGTTTGAATAGACCAGTTGATACCGAAGAAAAATCAGGTAAAGGGAAAAGGGTTGGTCGCGCCCCTCGTCGTATTTCTCACGATAATGCCATGCCTCCGGGGTATGAAAATGCTGTTGATGTAGCATCAGAATTTAGTGTCTATACTCGTCGTAGTGGTCAACCATTGCGAAATGGGTCTCGCACAAGAAGAGGTGGTTTGTCTGGTAATTCTACTACCTACGATAGAACAACAGATGGTGTGCGTACCGCTAAAAAAGCTAATAAAACATCCCGTTCCTCTTATTTAGGGGGTAAAAAATCTTCTCGTACAAGAGATGATTGGCAACCCAAGGGACAAAATGCACATGAGTCTCAGTTGGGCTTTTTGTCGCCTCGACCTAAAAAAATGAGGTAATTTTTAAATATACTTGGCTGCCTCTTTGAATGTAGTTGGGTGTCAAAGAATGCCAACACATTAATAGAGAATTTTGCTTATTGCTTGAAAATAAAAGAAATTTCGGGTACAATTTACCAGAAATTAAAATTTTGCATTGCAAAAGAGTGTTGCGAAATTTTGAAGTGCTTTGATAGGTGATTCATTCACCTCATTTTTAAAATGATGGGCTGTTCAGCCCATTTTTTTTTAATATTTTTATGGCTGATTTATATACATTAACTGAGCAAGCAATTGCTGGTCTTGGTGTTGAACTAATTGATGTGGAAAGAGCTGCTCTTGGTCTATTGAGAATTACGATAGACAAAGAGGGTGGAGTCAATATTGAGGATTGCGAACAAGTGTCGCGATTATTATCACGTGTTTATGAAGTTGAGAATATCGACTACAAACGCTTAGAAGTGGGATCGCCAGGTGTGGATCGTCCACTTCGTCATCTTGCAGATTTTCAACGATTTGCAGGAGAAAAAATAGAAGTTAAATTGCATACACCCATTGATAATCGCAAGGTATTTAATGGGATTTTATCCCTTAAAGAAGGGCAAGCAAATGTGTTTAATTTAACGTTTGAAGAAAAAAAGAACGAAACCAAAGTGATTGAGTTTGCTTATGAAGATGTTGATAAAGCTAAGCTTGATCCTGTATTAGATTTCAAAGGTAAAAAGAAATGAGTCGTGAGATCCTCCATTTTGTTGATGCATTAGCGCACGAAAAAAACGTACCAGCAGATATCGTATTTACGGCTTTAGAGGGTGCATTAGCATCAGCAATGAAGAAGCGTTTTAAAGAAGATGTGGACATTGTTGTAACAATTAATCGTCAGACAGGTGCCCACACTGGGGTGCGTCGTTGGTTAGTTGTTCCTGATGAGGCTGGTTTACAAGAGCCTGAGCGCCAAGAGTTATTGTCTGATGCGCAAGAAATCAAACCGGGTATTCAAGTTGGTGAATACATTGAAGAAGAGCTAGAAATCGAGGATTTTGGACGCATCGGTGCACAAGTGGCAAAACAAGCTATCTTACAACGCATTCGTGATGCTGAGCGTGAGCAAGTATTAAATGAATTCTTGGAGCGTGGTGATAGTATCGTCTCTGGCACGATTAAACGCATGGATAAAGGTGATGCGATTGTTGAAATCGGTAAAATTGAGGCTCGTTTACCTCGTGCATCAATGATTCCAAAAGAGAATCTACGTACAGGTGATAGAGTGCGCGCATGGGTAGAAACCGTTGATCATAATTTACGTGGACAACAAGTAATTCTTTCTCGTACTGCGCCTGAATTTATTCGTGAATTATTTGAAAATGAAGTACCAGAAATTGAACAAGGCTTGCTTGAAATTAAAGCGGCTGCTCGTGACCCCGGTATTCGTGCCAAAATTGCTGTAGTTGCTTATGATAAACGTATTGACCCTATTGGTACTTGCGTGGGTATGCGTGGTTCACGTGTAAGTGCTGTTCGTAATGAGTTAGGTGGCGAACAAGTGGATATCGTTCTTTGGTCTGATGTTCCTGCGGAGTTTGTTATTTCAGCGTTAGCACCTGCACAAGTAGAGTCTATTGTTGTAGAAGAAGATAAAAAGACGATGGATGTTGTCGTTGATGATGAGAATCTAGCTAAAGCTATTGGTACTAGAGGTCAAAATGTACGTCTAGCCTCTGAGTTAACAGGCTGGCAAATTAATATCATGACGCCAGAAGAAAGCAAAAATCGTAAAGCCGAAGAAGACTCAAAATTATTGAAATTGTTCGAAGAAAAATTAGATGTTGATGAAGAAGTGGCATCTATTTTGATTGAAGAGGGCTTTAGTGGCTTAGAAGAAGTTGCTTATGTTCCAGAACAAGAGTTACTCGACATTGAGGGCTTTGATGAGGATTTAGTAGCTGAATTGCGTAGTCGTGCACGTGCGGCTTTATTAACAGAGGCTATTGCACGTGAAGAAGCTGTTGAAAGTGCTCAAGACTTAGTGGGCTTAAAAGGCTTAGATGCTGAGAAAATTGCTAAGTTAGTAGCAGCCAATATTAAAACCAGAGATGATCTTGCTGAGTTAGCAAGTGATGAACTGGCAGAGTTATTGTCTATTTCAGAAGATGATGCAGGACAAATTATTCTCGAAGCCAGAGCTCATTGGTTTGAGTAAGATGTACTCATTAGTTATATAAATTATTTTAGTTGTTAGAAAAGAGAACCGAATGCCAAATACCACTGTTTCACAGTTTGCTGAAGAAATTAAACTATCCACAGACGTATTGCTTGAGCAACTACGTCTTGCTGGCTCAAAGATTAAGTCGGCAGATGATGTTGTGACGGAAGAAGATAAAGCGAAACTCTATAAAATGCTTAAAAATGATCACGGTGAAAGTAAAGAGAAGAAAAAAATTACGTTAACGCGTAAAAAAGTCTCTGAAATTCGTCAAGCTGACGGATCAAAAGTTCAGGTAGAAGTACGCAAAAAACGAGTAGTTGTTTCTCCCGAAATTACAAAAGAGCAAATTAAAGCTGCTGCTCAAAAAGAAGAAGCAAAAGTTACTGCTGAACCACCTTCAGCAGTGGTTGAGGCTGAAAAAACAGTTGCTATAGAAAAAACTAATGTTGCTACTAAGGCAGCAGAGACAATTGTGAATGAACAGGAGTCAACAGCACCTGTAATGGCATCTACTGGAAAAGTAGCGGCAATAGCAGAAACAGAGAACGCATCAGTTGCTGATGTATCAAAGACTGAATCACCAAAGCAAGAACCGACAAAGGCAGAAACATCCAAACAAGATAGTAAAGAAGCTCCAAAAGTTGATGCTAATAAAGAATCAGTTAAAGAAACAAGCGCTAAAGTGGCTGATGATACTCAGGCTCGTAAGCCCAACTCACAAACAGCTAAATCAGAAAATAAAACATCTGGTTATAGACAAGAGCGTAAGCCTGAGCATAAAAATCAATTTAATAAGCCAAAATCGGATAAACCAAAATTCGAACAAAATAACAAATCATCAACTAGCAACAAACCACAGCACTCTTCAGCTGATCGTGAAAATGCTCGTCAAAAAGTTGAGCATGAGGCTGCTGCTATCCGTGATTTATTACGTAAACCAGCTCGTACTGTTAAGGCAGAGCCTATTGAGGCGATTAATCCAGATGGCGTAACTAAAAAATTAGGCAAAAAAGATGTTAAAGCATCAGCTAAGAAAAATACGGATGTTGAAAAGAACTGGAATGATGGCGCTCGTAGCAGTAAAAAATCAGCCAATAATGACAAACGTAGTCATGGCTTAGGTGGTGATGAGGACGGCTGGAGAGCAGGTGGTAGTCGCAATAAAAACAAAAATAAACAGCAACAAGAACAACGCCAACAACCACAGGTAATTGAATTTATTGCACGTGAAATTCATGTGCCAGAAACGATTACTGTGGCGGACTTAGCACACAAGATGTCTGTTAAAGCGACTGAAGTTATCAAGAAATTGATGATGCTAGGTCAGATGGTGACTATTAACCAAGTATTAGATCAAGACACAGCCATGATTGTGGTTGAAGAGTTTGGTCATACAGCTGTTCAAGCAAAACTGGATGACCCAGAAGCCTTCTTAGCCGATGAAGGCACAGTCCAAGAGAGTGAAGCATTGCCACGTGCGCCAGTTGTTACTGTGATGGGACACGTTGACCATGGTAAAACATCACTTTTAGACTATATTCGTCGTGCTAAAGTTGCTTCAGGGGAAGCAGGTGGTATTACCCAACATATTGGTGCTTATCGAGTACAAACAGAAGGTGGTGTAGTCACATTCCTTGATACGCCAGGACATGAGGCCTTTACGGCTATGCGTGCACGTGGTGCCAAGGCAACTGATATTGTTATTCTTGTAGTAGCAGCTGATGACGGTGTTATGCCACAAACACGTGAGGCGATTCATCATGCCAAAGCAGCTGGAGTGCCTCTTGTAGTTGCCATTAACAAAATTGATAAACCAGAAGCAAACCCTGAACGTGTCAAACAAGAGTTAGTTGCAGAAGAGGTTGTTCCTGAGGAATATGGTGGCGATGTACCATTCGTTCCTGTCTCAGCTAAAACAGGCCAAGGTATTGATGATTTACTTGAAAATGTATTATTACAGGCTGAAATTCTTGAGCTAAAAGCGCCTGTTGATGCCCCGGCCAAGGGAATTGTGATTGAGGCACGTCTAGATAAAGGACGTGGTCCAGTAGCGACAATTCTTGTTCAAAGTGGTACTTTAAAACGTGGTGATGCATTACTGGCAGGAGCTACTTTTGGTCGTGTTCGTGCCATGCAAGATGAACATGGTCGCAATATTGATCAAGCAGGTCCTTCGTATCCAGTTGAAATTCAAGGTTTAACAGAAGTACCTGCCGCTGGTGATGAGGTTCAAGTTCTGCTAGATGAGCGTAAAGCACGTGAAATCGCTTTGTTCCGTCAAGGTAAATTCCGTGATGTGAAATTGGCTAAACAACAAGCACAGAATTTAGAAAATATTCTAAATGGTACGGCGACAGATGGTGTGAAAACACTTTCTTTGATTATCAAAACCGATGTACAAGGTTCTCAAGAAGCATTGGCTCAATCCTTATTGAAACTTTCCGGTGATGAGGTGCGTGTACAAGTTGTGCATGCAGCCGTAGGTGGTATTTCAGAGAGTGATGTGAACTTAGCGATTGCCTCTCAAGCAGTTATTATTGGGTTTAATGTACGTGCCGACCAAAATGCTAAGAAATTGGCAGAGCACAATGGTATTGATATTCGCTACTATAATATTATTTATGATGCTGTAGATGAAGTGAAGAGTGCTTTATCTGGCATGTTAGCGCCAGAAAAACGCGAAGAAATTATTGGTTTAGTAGATGTGCGAGAGGTTTATCGTATTTCTCGTATTGGTACCGTTGCGGGATGTATGGTTCTAGAAGGACTTGTACGTCGTGATGCTCAAGTTCGTCAATTACGTAACAATGTTGTCATCTGGACGGGATCTTTAGATTCACTAAAACGTTTCAAAGACGATGCTAAAGAAGTCAAATCAGGCTTTGATTGTGGTATTTCTTTACGTGGTCAAAATGATATTGAAATTGGTGACCAATTCGAAGTCTTCGAAATTCGTGAAATTGCCCGTACTTTATAGATAAGTTATGAGTCGACATAAAAATAAAGCACCAGCTAGTCGTAATATTCGACTAGCTGACCAAATTCAAAAAGATTTAGCCCAATTAATTCAACGGGAGCTAGGAACTCGCTCAGGGTTAATTACACTGACTGGAGTAGAGTTAAGTCCGGACTATGCCCATGCAAAAGTCTTTTTTACGGTATTAGGTGCAGAGCCTGAGGAAGCAACTGCTGCACTAAATGAAAAAGCAGGATATTTACATTCATTGCTATTCAAAATGTTGCACATTCATACTGTACCTACCCTACATTTTCATCATGATAATCAATTAGCACATGGGATTGAGATGAGTAGACTGATTGATCGTGCTAATCATCCAGAAGATTTTCCTGATGAGGGTGATATTCCCAATTTTGAACCCCCTAAAATTCGAGGCTAACTATTTTATGCTTAGACTAGACTAAGGTGTCAACGTAGTATGGGGAAAAGAAAAGGACAAGATATTGATGGCGTTCTATTACTTGATAAACCAGAGGGTGGATCAAGTAATTTTGCACTTCAACGAGCTCGTCGTAAACTTGATGCAAAAAAAGCAGGTCATACTGGAACCTTAGATCCGTTTGCTACAGGTCTCTTAATTTGTTGTTTTGGTAAAGCGACTAAAATTTGTGGTGCGATGCTTAATGTAGATAAAAGTTATAGAGCCACATTGACCTTAGGAAGTGAAACTGACTCAGGAGACTTAACTGGAGAGGTTGTACAACACTGTTCAACTTTTACAGGAATTACGAAAGAGCAGTTAAATACTATTATTCCTCAGTTTGTAGGTGAAATAGAGCAGATACCCCCTATGTATTCTGCGTTAAAGCGAGATGGTAAACCACTCTATGAGTATGCTCGTCAAGGCATTGAGTTAGAAAGAGCGCCCCGAAAAGTTGTTATATATGGCATATCTATAGTGACTTTTTCTGAGAAAGAAGTGGTATTAGATATTTTTTGCAGCAAAGGTACTTATATTCGTACCCTTGCACAGGATATAGGTCGTGCCTTAGGTTGTTTTGCACATTTGCGTGCGTTGAGAAGAACCTCAGTCGGACCATTTAAATTAAGTGATGCGATTACATTGGAGGCGTTTCAAGCATTGGAAGAACCTCAACGTATATTGTTATCGTTAAATGATTTACCTCCGGACTTATTACCGGAAAAATTACGTACAAAGGAAATATTATGAGCCGTGCGCTCCGCAACATTGCTATTATTGCCCACGTTGACCATGGTAAAACAACATTGGTTGACCAATTACTTCGCCAATCAGGTACTTTCCGTGAAAATCAACACGTTGCTGAACGTGTGATGGACTCTAATGATATTGAAAAAGAGCGTGGTATTACTATTCTTTCTAAAAACTGTGCCGTAGAGTATGAGGGTACACATATTAATATTGTGGATACCCCAGGACACGCAGACTTTGGTGGTGAAGTAGAACGTGTGCTATCGATGGTTGATGGTGTATTACTGTTAGTGGACTCAGTTGAGGGGCCTATGCCTCAAACTCGTTTTGTGACTAAAAAAGCATTAGCTCTAGGTTTAAAGCCTATCGTAGTGGTGAATAAAATTGATCGCCCTGGTGCTCGTCCAGATTATGTAGTGAATACCACATTTGATTTATTTGATAAATTAGGTGCTACAGAAGAACAATTAGATTTCCCAATCGTTTATGCTTCTGGTTTAAATGGTTTCGCTGGGTTAACTGAAGACGTTCGTAGCGGAGATATGCGTCCTTTATTTGATACTGTCTTAAAATACGTGCCACAACGTAATGATAATGCAGACGCGCCATTGCAATTACAAATTATTTCTTTAGACTACAACAGCTATGTCGGTAAAATTGGTGTAGGTCGTGTTAATCGTGGCCGTGTACGTCCAGGTCAAGATGTTATTGTGAAGTTTGGCCCAGAAGGAGAACCAATTAAAGGCCGCATTAATCAAGTCTTAAAATTCAAAGGATTAGACCGAGAGCTTGTTGATTCTGCAGAAGCAGGGGACATTGTATTGATTAATGGTATTGAGGAGATTGGAATTGGTTGTACAATTTGTGACCCAGCCACTCCTGAAGCATTACCAATGCTTAAGATTGATGAACCAACCTTAACAATGAACTTTATGGTAAATACTTCACCATTAGCAGGACGTGAAGGTAAATACGTAACTAGTCGCCAAATCCGTGATCGTTTAAATCTTGAATTAAAATCAAACGTGGCTTTACGTGTAAAAGATACTGATGATGATACTGTATTTGAAGTGAATGGTCGAGGTGAATTACACCTAACAATTTTAATTGAGAATATGCGCCGTGAAGGGTATGAATTAGCCGTATCACGTCCACGAGTTGTATTTAAAGAAATTGATGGTGTTCGTTGTGAACCAATGGAATTGTTAACTATTGACGTTGAGGACGAGCACCAAGGTGGCGTGATGGAAGAGTTAGGTCGTCGTAAAGGCGAATTGCTTAATATGGAATCTGATGGTCGTGGTCGTACCCGTTTAGAGTACCGTATTCCAGCACGTGGTTTAATTGGTTTTTCTGGTGATTTCTTATCAATGACACGTGGTACAGGTTTAATGAGCCATATTTTTGATGATTATGCACCAGTCCGTGAAGGTAGTATTGGTGAGCGTCGCAACGGAGTGCTTATTAGCCAAGATAATGGAGATGCGGTGGCATATGCTCTTTGGAAACTACAAGATCGTGGTCGTATGTTTGTATCGCCAGGTGAACCACTTTATGAAGGAATGATTATTGGTATCCATAGCCGTGATAATGACTTAGTCGTTAACCCAATTAAAGGTAAACAATTAACTAATATCCGTGCGTCAGGTACTGATGAGGCTGTTCGTTTAGTTCCACCTATCAAATTAACACTTGAATATGCGGTTGAGTTTATTGATGACGATGAATTAGTAGAAGTAACCCCTAAGAGCATTCGTCTACGTAAGCGTTATTTACTTGAGCATGAGCGTAAACGTGCAGCACGTGAAGCCGCTGTGTAATTTTCACGGCTAAGATGTATATGCCATTTTATTAAGGTAATACTTATAAAGTGTCAAGACCTGATGGTATCCATCAGGTCTTTTTTAATTAAAAAAATGAATTTGATTTTTATCATTAGTTTTTATGTAAAAGTTTGGTAATATATCTCTAATTCAACGAAAACTAAGTTTTTGAGTATTACAGTGCATTCTATAAAGTATAAGTTTCAATTAAGTCCTAAACAGCAGCATTTTATGCTGTGGGCTATGCTTGTACTTTTTTCAGTTCGAAGCTTAGTGCCGATTGGCTTTATGCCAAGCCAAAATTCTCATGATGAACAAATTCGTCTTGAGATTTGTTTGCCAAGTGGGCATAAAGCCTATACATGGATTAATCTTAATGATAATTCTACCAATCAGGATTTAACTAATGCTACGTCTTCCGATTTAGAGGGGATTGTGGCAAGTGATAAGGCTGATGTTTATACGTGTGCCTTCTTTTCTATCAATCATATGGGTATGGCCTCTGGATGGGGTTACAATCCTCTTGCATTGATAGATAGCAGTTTCTTATCAGATGTATTAGCACAATATAGTCAAATTTTTCCTAAACAGTATTTAGGTCCACCTTTAGGGTCTAGAGCTCCTCCAATGTCTGCTTGGGTTAGCTTGACTTCACCCCAAGCACTGTCTGAATCATCTTGCCTCTTATGTGATTCAGACACTACAATCCGTATCGGTTTGGATAGATTTGCGTTCTCCTCTAATCTTGCTTATCACCATATCCAAAGTTGATACGGATTGTTTTTTGTAACGCTTAAAAGCTCATTCTGTGGTATGTTATAGAAACGATTAACAGAGTTAAGGATAACTACCATGAGCAAAGATAAATCTGATAAGAAAAAATCTAAAAAAGATTCTCATAAAAAGCATCAACACTACGCTGAAGATGATGTTCTATTAGCGGTAAACCCTACTAAATCTTCTAAAAAAGAAGATTTAAAAGATAAAAATCACAAAGATAAAGCATCTAAAGATAGTAAAGACAAAAATAATAAAGATTCTGATCAAAAGGAAAAAGACTCTTCTTACGATAAAAAACAGTCTGATATTTATCAAGAAAATATTTCTGCTAAATATCGTGTTGAGAATGGCAAAAAATTTGACCTTTCCGAGTGCCCAGTATCACCAGGGTTTGATGTAGATGAGAAAGAAGCCGCTGAAATCTTAGAGGATATTGTTAAGCAAATTGCTAAGCAACAAATGGTTTTATATGCGGATAACAAATGGTCATTGCTACTCGTCTTTCAAGCAATGGATGCGGCAGGCAAAGACTCAACTATTAAAAATATTCTTTCTGGTGTGAACCCGCAAGGCATAGAGGTTTTCTCATTTAAGCGACCAAGTTATAAAGAGTTATCGCATGATTTCTTATGGCGTACAACTTGTGATTTGCCTGAAAGAGGGAATATTGGCGTTTTTAATCGTTCTTATTATGAGGAAACTCTGATAGCGAGAGTACACCCAGATATTCTTGAGAGTGAGCCGATTCCTAAAAAATTAGTCACAAAGCATATTTGGGATGAACGCTTAGAATCTATTAAAGACTTTGAAAAACATATTAGTCGTAATGGTGTAGTGGTATTAAAATTTTATCTGCATATTTCTAAAGAGGAGCAAAAATCGCGTTTACTTGCGAGAATTGAAGATCCTGATAAAAATTGGAAATTTGATAAAAATGACTTATATGAACGTAAGTTTTGGAATGACTATATGCATGCTTATGAAGAAACCATTAAACATACAGCGACAGAATATGCTCCTTGGTATGTTATTCCTGGTAATAGTAAGCCTTATGCCCGTATTGTAGTTGCTGATGCCGTATTACAGGCGCTAAAGTCACTCAAACTACAATATCCTAGTCTGCATCCTACTGAACAGAGTTATCTTGAAGAGTGTAGGAAATTATTGGAGAACGAGGAATAAGTTCTTGTGTAACGATAAGGATTACATAGTATGTGATGAGAGGTTTATGGTGATGAGACATGCAAGAGTTATTAGTTGCATTTATAAGACGAAATAAAAATAAATTCGTGAATACTTGATAATTTCTTGCATTACTAAATAAACTTTGTCATAATTACATTCTTGATGTTGCCCCATAGCTCAGTCGGTAGAGCGACGGACTGTTAATCCGCAGGTCACTGGTTCGAACCCAGTTGGGGCAGCCAGCATCAAAAACAATAGAATTTTGCCCCATAGCTCAGTCGGTAGAGCGACGGACTGTTAATCCGCAGGTCACTGGTTCGAACCCAGTTGGGGCAGCCAAGTTAAAGCCACTTATTGAATATAAGTGGCTTTTTTACGTTTATTCTTAGCGTTTATGCTATTCTTAGCGATTAGATATCTGTAAGCGTCCGGTGAACTCCGATTGACTTCCGTTTTTAAATGTTCAATGCCCCGATTTTGTCGGGGCATTGTGTTAATTCTTGGTGTCGTTTGGCGCTTGCCAACGATGAGGCAGAAGCTCAGTAATGTCCTTCGCTTTCTGTGTCGGCAATCGTTCCAACACATCCTTAAGGTAAGCATAAGGGTCATGGCCATTGAGCTTAGCCGATTGAATTAACGACATCACCGCAGCCGCACGTCGACCCGCTTTCTCTGAACCTACAAAGAGCCAATTCTTGCGACCAATCGCGAGTGGACGTATCAAATTCTCTACCGCATTATTATCCATCGGCAGTTGAGCGTCTTCCAAGAGGCGCGTCAAGGCAAGCCAATTGTTCAGGCTGTAACGAATGGCTTTGGCGATCGCCGAGTTCGGCGGCACCAGCTCAAACTGACTACGCAACCACCTTTCTAATTGCTTAAGTGCCGGCTCCATGTGGCGTTGTCGATGGGCTAATCGCTCCGGTGGACTTAAGTTCCTGGCCTCGGCCTCGTAGTGATAAAGTCGTTGGATTTGTTGTAAGGCCTGTTCAGCCACTGAGCTGCCGTTGGCTTGGTAAATATCGTGGAATTTGCGACGCGCATGCGCCCAACATCCCCCCTCAATCACTTGCTCATCGGCAAAGAGGGCTTTATAACCGGCGTAATCATCACACATCAGACTACCGCGCCAATCGCCTAAGAATTCGCGGGCATGAGCGCCTGAGCGACCTGGCTTAAAGTCATAAATCACCGCTTTCATCTGCTCATAAGCACCCGGGGCATAGACCCAGAAATAACCACGTTGCGTTTTGCCCTTTTTATGGTGCATGTAAGTGATGGGTGTCTCATCGGCATGCAATACCGAATGCGAGAGCACCTCTTGGCGTAAAGCATCAACGAGCGGTTGTAACTGTGCGCCACAGGTGCCTACCCAATCCGCCAGCGTAGAACGGGCAATGCGTACACCGCTGCGCTCAAAGATGGCTTCTTGACGGTGCAACGGCAGATGGTCAGCATACTTCATGATCAGTACTGTCGCCAGCAGTCCGGTCGTTGCCAACCCCTTATCAATGATGTGAGGAGGTACCGGCGCTTGATTGAGGGTCTTGCAACAATCACACACGTATTTCGGACGAATGTGATTCTCCACGCTAAAAGTACCGGGCACATAATCCAGTTTCTGACTCACCTCATCCCCAAGATGACGCATCTCAGCACCACAACCACAGGTCGTGCTTTCCAACGTATAATGAATATCCACCGAGGGCAATTCCGCCGGCAAACGCATACGAGACGGTGTGCGAGGTGTGTGCTCTTGACCACTCATGGACGTTAATTGCTGGCCGATGTTGTCTAACATCGTTTCTAGCTCAGCCAGATCCTCATGGGCGTCATCTTCAAAAAGTTTCGCTTGTAGGTCAGGGAGCTGTTCGCTACGTTTAGCAAAGTTGATACGTCTTAAGATCGCCAACTCCATCTTCACTTGTTCGTAAGCGCTCAGAACACGACGATAGGCCAGATCCTTTTCTTCCACCTGTGCTGCTTTTTTTACAATCAATGCGTCTTGTTGAGCAATTAAGGCTTGTTGTTGCAGCACGAGTTCGCGCAACTGCTCAGCAGTTAACTGGGACAAATCAGAGGAAAGAAAAGCAAAAGAATTCGGCATAAGACGTAGTATGCCTTATGCCGATAAAATAAGCGATACCGAGAATACCTAATTGACAAGATCGCCCCACTTAGCTCACGATCAAACTAACAATAACGATAGATACCGGCTTCACCTAAACGATGCCAAGGCAGCCCCAAGGCTAAGGCCTGCAGTTGTTCTGCCGACAGTGCCGGATTCATCCGTGAGCCTGCACCGTGAAAGCGTCCTTCATGTAGTCGACGAACACATAGCCACGACCCCATCGCATCGTGCATGAGTAATTTAAGAAGCGTGTGCGTGCGATTCATAAACACATAGGCTTCGTGAGGTGCCACCTGACCAAAGCGCTGAATTGCCTTAGTGCGCAAGGTATCCATCCCTGCTCGTAAATCTGTCGCCTCACTCACCAGGATGATTTTATCTAGTGCCAGTAGGCTAGACGCTTGCTCTTGAATTCCCACTCGTTGGGCGGTCTCGATACGCATTAAAGACGGCATTGATTTCTCCTAACATACACAAAACCATAGTGTCGCGCAATTTAGCAGGAATGAATACATGTGTTCACCGGACGCTTACAGATATCTTTCCCAATTAACTGTATAAACCTTATGCAAGTCTTCACACCGAAAACTCAAACTATTATTAAATATTTAGTGATGGTGCTATGTCTTATCACTACGGTAGTTGGATTTGGGCATAGTCATGCATTTGCTCAATTAAGTTATGGTATTGCACTGTTTTTATTTGGTATGCAATGTATTGAGGATGGTTTGCAAGCTGGTACGGGAGGGACAGTAGAGCGCCTAATGGCAAGTGGTACGAAAACTCCATTTAAAGGATTGCTATTCGGGATGTTCTCTACATTTATTTTGCAATCAAGCACACTTGTGTCTTTGCTAACGATAGCCTTTTTGGGTACTGGTTTAATTACGCTAGCAGGTGGTATCAGTATTATTTTAGGAACTAATTTAGGCGCTACAAGTGGTATCTGGTTATTAGCCTTATTAGGTAAAAATATTAGCTTAAGTGTTTTTGCAACACCTATTTTTGTATTAGGTGTATTAGCGAGTTTTTTTAAAGGTAAAACAAAATCTATTGGCAGGGTTTTTATTGGGATAGCTTTAATCTTTATTGGGATTGAGACACTGCAAAAAGGCTTTGGAACGCTAGGTAATGATATGGACTTTAGCCGAGTTCAGACAGATGGTTTACTCAATATTCTTACCTTTAGCTTAATTGGTTTTATCATTACGATTCTTTTACAATCCACACATGCAGCGTTGATTTTGACGTTAGCCTCTTTAAGTGCAGGACAAATCAATGTAGATCAATCGTTTGCTATTGCTCTTGGCTCTAATGTAGGGAGTAGTGTGGTGACAGCATTTGTTGGAATATTGGAAAGCTCTAGAGATGGTAAACGTTTGGCGATTGTACATGTACTGTTCAATATTGTTACTGCCTTGTTGGCATTGATGATTTGGATTCCACTTGTGAGTGTGGTAAAAGCAATTGCCGCTGAGTTTTCTATGAATTCTTTGTTGCAATTGGCTTTATTTCATACCCTATTTAATGTGCTAGGGGTCTCATTATTTTGGCCGATACAGTCTCGTTTATCAGAAATGTTATATCAATGGTTACCTGAGAAAAAAGAACCTTCTAGTCGCATCGGGAAAGAATTTACATCGATCAAAGCTAAATATTTGACCCCTAATATGTTATGTTCTGGAGACTCAGCTGTTCGAGCTGTGCATTTGGAAACCCAACATTTAATGAGAGTTTGTATTGAGGAGCTTTGCCATGCTTTTTATATTAAACCTGATACAGTTTATCAGTTTGATAATCCTCAAGTTTCCACGTTAACAGATCAGCAGTTATTAGTTGCTGATGCTAAAGCTTTTTATGATACTCAGGTAAAAGAGTTGTATGCACAGATAGTATATTTTACGAGTCAATTGCAAACGAATAACCCTCGCGATGAAGATCATTTATTCCAATTGAATGTTTTAGGATCATTAATTGTTGATATCGGCAAAGAAGCAAAAAAAGCACAAAAAAATATGGCTCAGAATTTGTCTGTATCTCCAAGTACTTCTGATGGATTAATATTATCAACAGTCATTCAGCAGCGATTGTCAGAGAGTTATATGAGTATTAGAGAGTATGTGTTTTTGCTCATACAACATTTTATTTGGGCTAATGCAGATGGGTATCAGACTCGATCAGTAGAAGTGAAATTTGATAATTTATTGCGACAAGAGCAAGATTTATTACTTAAACTACAAGAAGATAGTTTACGCCATTTAAGAGAGCAACTTATTGATAACCATAGTTTCTTAGAGCTGATGTCTACTCTTGTGCATGTTAGAAAAATTCACCAAAACTTGGTAGAAATTGACCAGTTAAATTTATTAGATCAAAATGCCTTAATGCCTGAAAAAAATGACTAGTCCTCGTTTTCTTCTTTGAGCAATTTTTTACTAGCAATAAGCTCCTGGATGGCTTCAAACATTTTTTGTTCTTGTGCTTTGGCTTCTGCATTCAGTGCTTTATTATTAAACATTTTAATGCTGGAGTCATATAACGCAGCAGTTGCTTTCATGCCTTGTCGATTTAGTTTACTGTAGAGTTGGCTAATTTCCTGCGCTGTTTCAAGCTCCGTTCCCAACAATTCTAGTGCATGTTGCCCACTTAGTACTGCACTATCAAATGTTTCTCTGACAATTTTTTCTACACCTAGATTATATAAATGATAAGTGTGAATTCTGTCATAGGAACGAGCTACAATTTTAAGGTTAGGATTGACTGACTTAGCAAAGGCGACAATTGCATTAGTATGTTGTGGGTTGTTGATAGCAACGATCAAAAGACGTGCTTTTTCAATTCCTGCAATTCGTAGAAGCTCAGGTCGTGTCGCATCACCAAAATAAGTTTTCACACCAAAATGGGCAAGGCTATTGATTAAGTCTTGGTCTATATCAATAATAGTGGTTCTTTGATACCCTGATGTCCAAAGCATTTGTCGAATAATTTGCCCAAAACGTCCTACACCAACTAAAATAATCTCATGCTGTTCATCAATGGTCGGTGTTTCTTGAGTCTGTTTGGGGGCTTTTTTATCAAAAATCCACGTTTTAAGTCTTAAGAAAATAGGCGTAAATGCCATGGATATCACGATAGCAGCCGTCATTAATCCATTTTCTTGGTCGTTAATAATGCCAAAAGATAGGGCAGAGGTATAAAGTACAAATGCAAATTCCCCTCCTTGGTTCATAATAAAGGCTCGATTAAATGCTTCTTTATGAGATGATTTTGTTAGGCGAGCGATTGAGTAAACAACCAACATATTAGTAAACATAAGTGCTAACACACCTGTTAGTAATAAATACCAATATTTTTGGACCAAGTTTAGGTTGAGCGACATGCCTATACTAACAAAAAATAAGTCTAGTAATAAACCTCTAAACGGTTCAATATCTGCTTCTAATTGATGTCTAAAACTAGATTCAGACAATAAGACACCTGCCAAAAAGGCTCCCATTGCCATAGATAAACCACCAAATTCTAGTAACATACCTGACCCTAGTACCACCAATAAAGCAGCAGCGGTCATAATGTCACGTGCTTGGTAACGAGCAAGTTTTTTAAATAAGGGATTGAGAAGCCATAAGCCGGAAACGATAAGGATGGCAATACAGGCAATACCAATCCCAATACTTTCCCATAAAGGCACCGTGCTTTTTATCTTGGTGGGTGATAGTTGAGAAATCACGAATAATAGAGGAACAATCATTAGGTCTTGGAATAATAAGATGCTAATAATCTTTTGACCACTTGGTGTATTCAGCTCATTTCTTTCACGAATAATAGAGGTTACCATGGCGGTAGAAGTGAGGACAAAGCCAGCAGCACAGACAAAAGCCACCTGCCAATTGGCGCCAAATCCAATGCCAACAAACGTTAATAATGTTCCTCCTGTAAGCACTTGTAATCCACCTACAACAAAGATTTGTTTACGTAGTGCCCATAGGTAAGATGGCTTCATCTCTAGACCTATAATGAATAGAAACATGACTACGCCAAGTTCGGAGATATGAAAAATCGTACTAATATTCGAAAAGAGTTGTAATCCATAAGGACCGATGGCAATCCCTGCAATTAGATACCCCAGCACAGAGCCTAGACCTAAACGTTTAAAAAGGGGTACAGCAATAACAGTTGCTGCTAAGAGAAGCACAACTTGAAGAAGACTACTGGAAACGGTTGCCATATATTATTGATTTAAAATTATGAGGGTCGGTAAAAAACGGCTTAGATAAATTGATGCGCCAATTTGTTTATTTTAAGCTAATGTTTTAAGTATAATACGAAGTTTCTTTATAATTTATAAGTTAACATTTTTTTATATATAAACTATCTATTTTTACCACCAAACCATATGGATAATTATCAAGTTAAATTACGCTTATTAAATACTGCACTGATGTCAATGTGTTTATCGTTTTTGATGACACTTTGGGTCACTTGGTTACATATGGGCTTTTCGGAAGGTTTTTTAAGTAAATGGTTAAAAGCATGGTTAAGTGCATGGCCTGCTGCATTTGTGGCAGTCTTTGTCTTGTCTCCTTTAATTTTTAAGTTAACCAGTAAACTTATTAAAAATCCACACCATCATCCTCATCAGTAAGTAAACAAAGCACATGGCACATAATAAGGATGATGGATATAAAGTGGATTAGTTTATTTAGCTTTCTTTTTTCAAGGAACTCATATCAATGACAAAGCGATATTTGACATCACTTCTAGACATACGTTCAAAGGCTTGATTAATATCTTGAATAGCGATTAACTCAATATCAGAAACAATATTATGCTGACCACAAAAGTCTAGCATTTCTTGAGTCTCTTCAATACCACCAATCAAAGAGCCAGCAATAGAGCGACGTCCTAAAACTAGAGGTGCACTATGAATTGTTGGTTCAATTTTATCAATCAACCCCACCAAAACTAGGTGGCCATCAATACCTAATGTACGCAAATATCCCTGTAAATCATGAGAATAGGGAACGGTATCAATGATGACATCTAATGTATTAGCAATAGCACTCATTTGTTGTTTATCAGTTGATATGACAACATGATCTGCGCCTAATTTAAGTGCATCTTGCTCTTTGCCTGGTGAGCGAGTAAAAAGAGTGACTTCTGCTCCCATGGCGTGTGCAAATTTAATCGCCATATGACCTAGACCGCCAAGTCCTACCACACCAACTTTACTACCTTTACCTACATTCCAGTGACGTAAAGGGGAATAAGTTGTAATACCTGCACACAGTAGAGGAGCAGCGGCAGCTAAATCTAAATTAGCAGGAACACGTAGTGCAAATGCTTCACTAACCACCATATTGTCGCTATACCCGCCAAACATAGGACGATCATCAATACGATCAGTATCGTTATAGGTAAGTGTTGACCCTTCTTCACAATATTGTTGCAGTTGATTTAAACAAGGTTGGCAATGGCGACAGGAATCAACCATACAGCCTACGGCGACCTTATCGCCGATAGCAAAACGAGTGACTTTGCTACCAATATTTTTGACTATACCAACAATCTCATGTCCGGGCACACAAGGATAGTTTGTCTTCCAATCACCCGTCACATGATGGTAGTCAGAGTGGCAGACACCACAATAAAGAACGTCAAATTCGATATCGTCATCACGTAAATCTCGACGTTCAAATGAAAATAATGATAAAGGTTGGTTAGCAGCACGAGCCGCATAACCTCGACTAAATATAGGCATAAGTATCCTTTAGAATTGAAGGGTTTTAGACGCTGTCTTTTCGACAAGAAAATCAATAAAAGCACGTACTTTGGCACTTAAAAATTTTCTATCCACATAGACAGCATAAATTGTTGGGAACATTAAGGTATTTTCAGCATCAAGCAGAGAAATAAGCTGACCATTTTTTAAGTAGCTCTCTGTAAGCCAGTCAGGTAAATAAGCAATTCCCATGCCCGCTAGCGCCATTTCTTTCAGTAATAGTGTGTTATTGGAATCAGCGACGGCTGGCATATTAATAGGAAGATTAGTATAGTTTGGTAGTAGTCCACCATGATTTTTTAAATCGTCAAGTTGAGTTGGTCTTCCATGCTTATTTAAGTAGTTAGGGCTGGCAACAAAACGAAATTTTACTTTGCAAAGTGGGCGAGCAATAAGACCAGGTTCTAATGTTTCAGTAGAACGCAATGCTAAATCAAAGCCTTCTTCGACCAAATTAGTATGTTTGTTCTCAAGGTAAATAGACAAATGAATGTCGGGGTATTTTTCACGAAAAAGACGAAGTAGATTGGCAAAATAGGGGGTACAACAAATTAAGGGGACGGTAATTTTTAAAATACCTTTAGGAGCGATAGTGCCTTGTTGAACTTCTAGTTGAGCATTATCCAGTGTTTCTAATGCACTCAAACATTGTTGGTAATAGTGTTCGCCTAATTCGGTAAGGCTTATTTTACGACTAGTGCGATGTAAAAGTTTGGCTTGAACTTTTTGCTCTAAACTGGTGATGTGTTTACTTGCCATAGCCGTGGATATATTTAAAAAATCAGCGGCGGCAGTAAAACTACCTAATCGCACTACTTGGCAGAATACCCGAATACTTTGTAGAGAGTCCATTTTAATCCTCAATAAAAAAGCAGTCTAAGTTTTTACTTAAACTGCTTAAGCTTAGTTGAATCTCCCAAATGATTCAAGCGGAATATCGCTTTGCTTATTCGCCAGAAGCTTTTTTAAGGATAACGTAAAGCTGATCTTTTAACGCTAATTTTTGTTTTTTTAGTGTCTCAATTTCAGTAGAATTGCTGGTAACTGGATTTTGTTCTAAACGAATAATTTGGTGGTCTAAATCGTTGTGTTCGTCAAATAAACGAGCAAAATGAGAATCCTCATTTTTAAGACGAGAGATTAAATCGCGATATTCTGGAAACATAACAACTCCTTTTAGTTATAGTAAAAAATAAGCTTTTTTCTACTTATTATTATAGCTGATGATTGTAAATTTGGTCATAAAAATAGGGTTTTCAGTATAGAATGTAACCCTGAATAAACAAGACGTTAAAAAATATAACTATAGGACAGGTATGCAAAACTATCGAAGCACGGATAGGCGACCATTGGCTGTGCGTTCTAATAAAATAGTACAAAAAATAGCACGTTGGTTAGCTAAGCGTTCATTTCCAACCCCTAATCAAATTTCATTATTTAGTATACTTTTTGCTGTATTAGGTGCCATTGCATTAAGTCTGATTATTACGGGTGACTATGTAGAGTGGAAGTTAATCATATGCACTGTATGTATCCAACTACGGTTATTATGTAACCTTTTTGATGGTATGGTAGCTGTTGAGGGAAACAAGCTAAGTCCTTTGGGTGCACTTTATAATGAGGTTCCAGATAGGATAGCAGACTCGGTCTTATTTGTTGCCCTTGGTTTTGCTTTATCTGAGTTATCATGGGGTTTATTCTTAGCATTGCTTGCTATGATGACAGCCTATATACGTAATTTAGGGGGGGCGTTAGGGTTACCTCAGTCTTTCAAAGGTCCAATGGCGAAACAGCATCGTATGGCCGTGATGACGGCTGTTTGTATAATAGGTGCTATTGAGTGGTATATGTTTAAGACAAATTATAGTTTGTATTTAGCACTAATTTTATTGGTGATAGGATCTATTGCCACGTGTATCGTGCGTTTAATCGATATAGCTACACTTCTAAATCAATCTGGAAAATAAAATATGTTAGCGACAATTTTATCTAGTCTAACCAAAATAATGATAGGTGCCTATCCTTATTGGCGCCATTCCATACCAAGTACAACACAGCGAGTTTACTTTGCTAATCATTCAAGTCATTTAGATACGCTTGCTATTTGGTCAGCATTAGGATCAGAACTAAGAAAAATTACCCGTCCTGTCGCTGCCAAAGATTATTGGGGAAAGGGTGGGATTAAAGGTATTATTGCTCATCAAGCATTAAATGTTGTATTGATTGAACGCTCAGGAGGTGGGGAAGATGATCCTTTAAAACCTTTATATGAGGCATTAGATCAGGGGGATTCATTAATTATTTTTCCTGAAGGAACAAGGCGTTACGAAGCAATGCCTGCCCCATTTAAATCAGGTCTATTTCATTTATCACGCAAATACCCCAATGTTGAGTATGTCCCCGTTTATTTAGATAATACTCGCCGGAGCCTGCCTAAGGGAGTGTTTGTACCATTGCCAGTAACGTGTACAGTGACCTTTGGTGCACCTCTTAGCATTGATTTAAATGAATCCAAAGAGAGTTTCTTGTCTAGAGCCAGAGAGGCCGTGATTAATTTATCCAAGCCTGAAAGTCTTTTAGGGCAACAGGATGAAGAGGATGTCATTGAGATTCAAAATCATGCACAGATTGAGGAGCTTAATGCGACAGCCGAGGAAATAACTGAGCAAGCTAGGACAAATATAGTCGAATCACCAGTAGATGGTGTGAGCAATATCGTCTTAAATAGCAATGTATTATCGCCAGAAGTAGCACATATAGCGAAAGAAGGCTCAGATCAAGAAGGATCGCTAGAGCATTTGCTTAATAAGGGAATTGCTATTATCAAAGGCAAAGAGCATGCTGAACATCATGATGATTCTCATCTAATCAGTGAGAAAGACAACGCAACGGAGAAAGAAAATGTTTAGTTTTTGGCAAAAGTTGTTTGTGAATGTCCCGGATAAATTTTGGTGGGTTCTCTTAGGTATAGCTGTTATTTTGTCTATTGCAACGCTAATTGGTAGACGATTATTAGCCAAAAATAATTCAGAAGTGATTGTCAATTTGAATCAGCGCATCAATGCGTGGTGGGCAATGGTAGTTGTCTTAGTGGCCTGTTTTATTTTTGGTAAGACAGCGACACTCATACTATATGCTGTTTTATCATTTCTTGCCTTGAGAGAGTTTATGACGCTGACTCCTACAGATCGTTCAGATTACTGGGCGTTAGTGTTGTGTTTCTATTTGATTATTCCATTGCAATATATTCTAATTAGCACAGACTGGTATGGTATGTTTGTCATTGGCATCCCTGTATATGGATTTATTATTATTCCTACTATTCTTGCTCTATCAGGCAATACTGAGCAATTCTTTGAGCGTACTGCCAAAATTCAATGGGGGATGATGCTGACTATTTACTGCCTAAGTTATGCGCCCGCACTGCTATTATTGACTAATGTAGAGTATGAAGGGCAAGGTCTGATGCTATTACTCTATTTACTAGTGGTCGTACAGTTGAGTGATGTATTCCAATATATCGTGGGTAAATTAGTGGGTAAAAAGAAAATAGCTCCTAATGTTAGCCCTAATAAAACGGTGGAAGGCTTTATTGGAGGCAGTTTAATGGCTATTGCCGTAGGGACCAGTTTATGGTGGATTACGCCATTTAGTGTGGGGTATGCTGCATTATTCTCCTTTATTATTGTTATCTGTGGCTTCTTTGGCGGCTTATCGCTATCTGCCGTGAAAAGAAGTTTAGGAGCGAAGGATTGGGGGCATATGATTTCTGGCCATGGGGGAGTTATGGATAGAATAGATTCTGTGTTGTTTGCGGCACCTGTTTTTTTTCACGTCGTTCGCTATACCTATTTTTAATGGATAAGCTAAACTATAGGTAAAAACTTTGTTATAATTCTACTTTCCTACTGAGCCCGTGTAGGGCAATTAATTCCATGACAAAATATGTTTTCGTTACCGGCGGTGTTGTATCTTCTTTAGGCAAAGGGATTGCTGCCGCGTCTTTAGCTGCTATTTTAGAATCTCGCGGTTTACGTGTCACAATGTTGAAGCTAGATCCTTATATCAATGTGGATCCTGGCACGATGAGCCCACTCCAACATGGTGAAGTATTTGTTACCGAAGATGGTGCAGAAACAGACTTAGACTTAGGTCATTATGAGCGCTTTATCTCTGCTCGTATGCATAAGTCCAATAATTTCACCACAGGTCAGATTTATGAGTCTGTGTTACGTAAAGAGCGCCGTGGTGATTATTTAGGCAAAACAGTTCAGGTGATTCCTCATATTACCAATGAAATTCAAGCCTTTATTGCTAAGGGTGCTAGCCAAGCGTATGATGGGCAGGCAGATGTAGCGATTGTGGAAATTGGTGGTACCGTAGGGGATATTGAATCATTACCGTTTCTCGAAGCTGTGCGCCAAATGAGTTTGCGCTTAGGTCGTAATGGGGCTGCATTTATCCATTTAACATTGGTACCATTTATCGCTTCAGCTGGAGAGTTAAAAACCAAACCTACACAACACTCAGTACAAAAATTACGTGAAATCGGTATTTATCCAAATGCCTTATTATGCCGTGCCGATCGTCCAATTCCTGAGGATGAGAAAGCCAAAATTTCACTATTCTCAAATGTACCGTTAGATGCGGTTATTTCTGTTTGGGATGCGGACACGATTTACAAAATTCCTAAGATGCTACATGAGCAAGGTTTAGACCAGCTGGTGTGTGATGCCTTAGGTATCAACCCACCAGAAGCTGACTTATCAGCTTGGGATAAAATCATTAACGATTTGGAGCATCCAGAGCATAGTATCAAGATTGGTATGGTAGGTAAATATGTGGATTTAACCGAGTCATACAAATCGTTGATTGAAGCATTAAATCATGCTGGTATTCATAACAAAACAAACGTCCAAATTGATTACATTGATTCAGAAGAAATTGAGAAACATGGTACGGATATTCTCAAAGATTTGGATGCTATTCTGGTGCCAGGTGGTTTTGGTAAGCGTGGAACAGAGGGTAAAATTAAGGCTATCCGTTATGCCCGTGAAAATAATGTTCCTTACTTAGGCATTTGTTTAGGTATGCAATTGGCCACTATTGAGTATGCACGTAATGTCGCTCAATTAGGCGGAGCAAATAGTACAGAATTAGATCCTTCAACACCTCATCCTGTGGTAGCGTTAATCACAGAATGGATTGGTAAAGAAGGTAAAGTGGAAACTCGTACAGAGAGTTCTGATTTAGGTGGCACGATGAGAAAAGGTGCTCAAACTGTGCCTATCAAACCAGGTACATTAGCACACGCTATCTATGGTGATGAAGTAACTGAGCGTCATCGTCATCGTTATGAGGTGAATAATGTTTATGTCCGTCGTTTAGAAGAAGCTGGCTTGGTGATTAGTGCTCGTACACCGACAGAGAATTTACCTGAAATTATGGAAATTCCAAATCACCGTTGGTTCTTAGGCGTACAGTTCCACCCAGAGTTTACGTCTACTCCTAGATCACGTCATCCACTATTTGATAGTTATATAAAAGCTGCTCTTGCGTATCAAGCGGATAAAAAATAATGAAGTTAGCACATTTTGAGATTGGCTTAGACAAACCTTTTTTCCTTATCGCAGGGACGTGTGTGATTGAGTCACGTGACATGGCATTTGATGTGTGTGGTCATTTGGTAGAAATTACCAAAGCATTAGATATTCCTTTTATTTATAAAAGCTCTTTTGATAAGGCTAATCGTAGTTCTAGCAAGTCCTTCCGAGGATTAGGCATGGAGCAAGGATTACAGATTCTGGCTGATGTTAGGGACCATTATAAAGTGCCAGTCCTAACCGATGTACATGAGACCTCTCAGGTAGCGGATGTGGCTAGTGTAGTAGATGTTTTGCAAACGCCAGCGTTTTTATGCCGTCAAACTGATTTTATTCAAGCATGTGCAGCTAGCTTAAAGCCTGTTAATATTAAAAAAGGACAATTTTTAGCGCCTCATGATATGCTACAAGTAGTGAATAAAGCTAAAGAGGCTGCCATTGCTGCGGGTGGTGATGGACAAAATATCATGGTATGTGAAAGAGGAGCCTCTTTTGGCTACAACAACTTAGTATCAGATATGCGTTCTTTAGCTATCATGCGTGAAACGCAATGTCCTGTTGTATTTGATGCGACTCATTCGGTTCAATTACCGGGAGGACAAGGAACGTCTTCTGGTGGGCAGCGTGAGTTTGTCCCTGTATTATCTCGTGCAGCCGTTGCTGTGGGTGTAGCTGGATTATTTATGGAAACGCACCCTAATCCTTCTCAGGCATTATCTGACGGCCCCAATGCTGTACCACTTCATCATATGCAAGCGTTATTGCAAACCTTGAAGACGATTGATAGTACCGTGAAATCTCAAGCATTTTTAGAGAATACTTTTAACGATTAGGTTGTTTTTTTATTAAGGAAAACAAGATGAAAGCATATATTGTGGCTCATATTGATGTAACAAACCCAAGTCAGTATGAACAGTACAAAATATTATCCACACTTGCCATGAAAGCACATGATGTGAAGTTATTAGTGCGTGGGGGTGAAGAAACTGTTCTGGAAGGAAAAGGTATGAAACGTACTGTTATCATGGAGTTTCCTTCAGTCAAAGCCGCTCAAAATTTTTATAATTCACCACAATATCGTCGTGCACGTAATGCGAGAGAAGGTGCTGCCATTGTGGATATGAGCATTATCCAAGGAATTTAATCAGTCATTACGACGTAAACAAGTTTTTTACTATTAGGAAATAAAGATGAGTGCAATTGTTGATATTATTGGACGTGAAGTCTTGGATTCACGTGGTAATCCCACGGTAGAATGTGATGTATTATTAGAATCTGGTGCCATGGGGCGTGCAGCTGTACCGTCAGGTGCGTCAACAGGCTCTCGTGAAGCCATTGAGTTACGTGATGGCGATAAAGCCCGTTATTTAGGCAAAGGTGTATTAAAAGCGGTAGAGAATATTAATACTGAAATTGCTGAGGCTATCCGTGGCTTAGATGCTCAAGAGCAAACCTTTATTGATAATATTCTGATTGATTTAGATGGCACTGAAAATAAAGCACGTTTAGGTGCTAATGCGATTTTAGCTGTTAGTATGGCTGTCGCTAGAGCGGCGGCAGAAGAATCAGGTTTATCACTCTATCGTTATTTCGGTGGTAGTGGTCCAATGAGTATGCCAGTACCAATGATGAATGTCATCAATGGTGGTGCTCATGCAAATAACACCTTAGACTTACAAGAATTCATGATTTTACCTGTAGGTGCAGCTAGCTTCCGTGAGGCATTAAGAATGGGTGCAGAGGTGTTTCATGCACTTAAGAAAATTATTAACGATGCTGGGATGTCAACAGCTGTTGGTGATGAAGGTGGTTTTGCGCCAAATGTTGAAAATCATGAAGCAGCGATTCAATTAATTTTACGTGCTATCGAAAATGCGGGCTATGTAGCAGGTCAAGATATTGTTCTAGGTCTTGATTGTGCAAGTTCTGAATTCTATAAAGATGGTAAGTATCATTTGGCTGGAGAGGGTGGTATTTCATTAACATCAGCTGAGTTTGCCAACTTATTAGCCTCTTGGTGTGATAAATATCCTATTGTTAGTATTGAAGATGGTATGGCTGAGAATGATTGGGAAGGTTGGAAAATACTGACTGATTTATTGGGTAAACGTGTTCAATTAGTAGGTGACGATTTATTTGTGACTAACACTAAAATTTTAAAACAAGGTATCCAACAAGGTATTGGTAATTCAATCCTGATCAAAATTAATCAAATCGGTACATTAACAGAAACGTTTGCCGCTATTGAAATGGCTAAACGTGCTGGTTATACAGCGGTTATTTCTCATCGTTCAGGTGAAACAGAGGACTCAACGATTGCTGATATTGCCGTAGCTACCAATGCAATGCAAATCAAAACAGGTTCGTTATCTCGTTCTGATCGTATGGCTAAGTACAACCAGTTATTACGTATTGAAGAAGAATTAGCCGAAGTAGCACAATACCCAGGCCGTGATGCGTTTTATAACTTGGTATAAAAAATGAAATTAATCCTTTTGGTGCTTGTGTTTGCGTGTATCGCTATTCAATATCCCTTACGTTTGGGAGCATCTGGCTATAAACGAGTTGATGAACTCAATCAACAGTTACAAGCTCAGCGTGAAACAAATAAAGCGATGACAGCGCGTAATAACGCTATGCAGGCGGAGATTGAAGACCTGAAGTCAGGGACACAAGCACTAGAGGATTATGCTCGCTCGGAAATGAGTATGGTGGCTAGTAACGAAGTATTTGTTCGTGTCTTGCCCCCTAATGAAGAGGCGCCAGTTGCGCCTATTCGTATTGGTGCACAAGAGTCAAAAGAGACAAAACCAGTTGCTCCTGTGTCTACTACATCAACAACAGACGCTAGCAAAACGAAAGACCCTAACAATGCTAATAATGCTAAGCCTGTCACTCAGCCAAAACTTCGCACACAATAAGTGAAATAATAATGTTGTCGCTTTTGCTTATGTGCTAGGCGTTTAATGACGATACTAGTTTGGCGAGGCGATATAATTTGTCTCGTTTTAATAGTTCAACAAGTGAATACTCAGGTAGCCCTAAAGAAATATGCTCTACCAATCCTTGCTCTAATTGGGGTAAAAGAGTGTCTGGACTTTGCTGCCAATATTGCACTAAATATTGGTCAGGAGTAAATAAACTGATACCTTGTTCACGTAGTTCTCTTTTGTGAAAATCCTTGGTATTCCACGTTAATAAGATACTAGCTGTTACATTAAAATGTTGTTGAGCTTTTACGGCGCACCAAGCTACGTGGCGATCTTTTTTATCAATTCTGCCAAAAAGGGCAGGAATTTCTTCAATACACCCCATATTCGATTGAGGGAATTGGGCTTGCATAGATAGCCACTCTGTTAGTACAACATCGTGTGCAACACGCCAAATTCTAGGGGCATTTCTTAGCCATTCCTCACCAATATTATCGCTCCATGCAGGGCTGCAATTATTACTCGCACAAAGTCTGAGTAATAGACGGCGAGTAAAGCTATGCATGAGTACGCATGTATCTAAGGTGATTAGTGAAATAGGTAACGTTGTAGGCTTTGCCTGTGTCATAAAAAATTGTTTTTCTTTTTTATACTAAAAGAGCATAGTTTAAAGAAAAATTCAAAAAAAATCTCTTGAAAATCAGTATCTGTCCCTAATATAGTGAGTATAGAAAATTATCCACATAATGAAGGGCAATAAGCTTCTATATGTGGTGTTGTGTAAAGGATTAAGATTATGAGAATGGATAAATTAACAACCAAATTTCAGCTTGCTTTAGGTGATGCCCAAAGCTTGGCATCTCGCAATGATAATCAATATATTGAACCTCATCAT
The DNA here is from genome assembly GCF_900099475.1 of Pelistega sp. MC2. NCBI lineage: Bacteria > Pseudomonadati > Pseudomonadota > Betaproteobacteria > Burkholderiales > Alcaligenaceae > Pelistega > Pelistega sp. MC2. The sequence continues at coordinate 894,998 of NZ_LT628275.1, forward strand.
GTGTTGGCAGTTATGCTAGCAGACTCAGAGTCAGGTGTAGCCAGTTTATTATCAAGAGCTGGTGTGCAAGTACCCGCCTTACAAGCTAAGCTAAAAAAAGCTATTGACGGTTTCCCAAAAGTAGAGGGGGGAGCTGAAGTACAGATTAGTCGAGTACTCAATCAGATTTTATTACGTACAGACAAAGAAGCCGCCAAGAGAGGTGATACCTTTATCGCTACGGAATTATTTTTAATTGCATTGGCAGAAGATACGACTGATATTGGTGAATTATTGCGTAGTTCTGGTTTACAAAAACAAGCGTTAAGTGCCGCTGTTGAAGCTGTTCGTGGAGGAAGTCCTGTGACCGATCAAGAAAGTGAATCAAATCGTGAAGCATTAAAAAAATTTACCACTGATTTAACTGAGCGTGCTCGTAAAGGTAAGTTGGATCCCGTAATTGGTCGTGATGATGAAATTCGCCGTGCTATTCAGATTTTACAACGTCGTAGTAAAAATAACCCAGTATTAATTGGTGAGCCTGGTGTAGGTAAAACAGCGATTGTTGAAGGGTTAGCACAACGTATTGTAAATGACGAAGTACCAGAATCTTTGCGTGGCAAACGAGTCTTATCATTAGATATGGCTTCTTTATTAGCAGGTGCAAAATACCGTGGTGAGTTTGAAGAGCGTCTAAAAGCCGTGCTTAAAGAGCTTGCACAAGATGAAGGACAAAATATTGTTTTTATTGACGAAATTCATACTATGGTTGGTGCAGGTAAAGCAGAAGGTGCGATTGATGCCGGTAATATGCTAAAACCAGCTTTATCACGAGGTGAATTACATTGTATTGGTGCTACAACATTAGACGAATATCGTCAATATATAGAAAAAGATGCGGCCTTAGAGCGTCGTTTCCAAAAAGTCTTAGTGGATGAGCCTGATGTTGAAGCGACTATTGCGATTCTACGTGGGTTAAAAGAACGTTACGAGATTCACCATGGCGTAGAGATTACTGACCCTGCGATTGTTGCAGCAGCTGAGTTAAGTAATCGTTATATTACAGATAGATTTTTACCCGATAAAGCGATTGATTTGATTGATGAAGCCGCTGCCCGTATCAGAATGGAAATTGACTCTAAACCAGAGGTGATGGATAAATTAGATCGTCGTATTATTCAGCTAAAAATCGAACGCGAAGCTGTTCGTAAAGAGGATGATGATGCATCTAAACGTCGTCTACAACATATTGAAGAAGAGTTAGGTAAGCTTCAACGTGAATATGATGATTATGAACAAGTATGGAAAGCAGAAAAAGCCTCTGTACAAGGTGCTCAATCTATCAAAGAAGAAATTGACAAAATCCGTGCTCAAATGGCAGATTATCAACGTAAAGGTGAATTTGGAAAATTATCTGAATTGCAATACGGTAAATTGCCTGAATTAGAAGCTCGTTTAAAAACAGCAGAATCAAGTGAAACTCAAAATACTTTATTACGTACGGAAGTAGGTACGGAAGAGATTGCAGAGGTAGTATCACGTGCGACAGGTATTCCTGTTTCAAAAATGATGCAAGGCGAGCGTGCTAAGTTATTAAGCATGGAAGAGCAATTGCACAAACGAGTGGTTGGTCAAGACGAAGCGGTACGTTTGGTGTCTGATGCGATTCGTCGTTCAAGAGCGGGTTTATCTGATCCAAGCAAACCTTATGGTTCGTTCTTGTTTTTAGGTCCTACTGGGGTAGGTAAAACAGAGTTGACTAAGGCATTAGCAAACTTCTTATTTGATTCTGAAGATCATCTTGTCCGAATTGATATGAGTGAGTTTATGGAAAAACACTCAGTTGCTCGTTTAATTGGTGCGCCTCCTGGATATGTAGGTTATGAGGAAGGTGGTTATTTAACAGAAGCTGTACGTCGTAAACCTTATAGCGTCATTCTATTGGATGAAATTGAGAAAGCACATCCAGATGTGTTTAATGTATTGCTACAAGTGCTAGATGACGGTCGTTTAACTGATGGTCAAGGTCGTACTGTTGATTTTAGAAATACAGTGATTGTCATGACATCAAATATTGGTTCACAACAAATTCAGTCTTTGAGTGGCGAACCTTATGAAACGATTAAAACAGTGGTATGGGAAGAGTTAAAACAATCTTTCCGTCCAGAGTTCTTAAACCGTATTGATGAAGTAGTGGTATTCCATGGCTTAGATAATAAACACATTGCCAATATTGCTCGTATTCAATTATCACGTTTAGAGCAACGATTAGCTTCTCAAGAAATGCATTTAGAAGTTTCTGAAGAGGCTTTAGCGAAAATTGCTGAAAATGGTTTTGATCCAGTGTTTGGTGCGCGTCCATTAAAACGTGCTATTCAACAATATTTGGAAAATGCCTTATCTAAACGTATTTTAGAAGGTGATTTTGGTGCCAATGATACGATTGTTGTGGGTGTGGATGGTGATAATTTTACCTTCACTAAAAAAGGTGCGTAAGAGATCGCCACAATCAAGTACAATATGATTAAATTGGTAGTAATTATTAAGGATATGCTTTATGTTTAAACCAAATGAAATGTTTGAAGAGTTTCAGAAAAATGTTCAGGAACTCATTGCCAAAAGTCCAGCGGCGGATATTGAGAAAAATGTCAAAGCATTTATGGCTCAAGGTTTCGCTAAAATGGATTTGGTTACTCGAGAAGAGTTTGATATCCAGCGTGCATTAGTGGATAGCTTACGTAACCGAGTAGAGCAGTTAGAAGCTGCTGTGGCTGTACTTGAGGAAAAAGATAAAGCTTAATTCATTCAAACAGTTGTGAGAATGGCTATATCCGTATTGTTTGTTTTTACACTTGCTACAAAATAGTTAGTGTTAAAAATATACCCCATCCTATTATGTATTAACTGGTTTTTTATGGTTAATCCTACTTTAGGTTGGGGTTTTTCTTTGTCTAGTTAATAAATTCTATTAATTTAGGTTGGGCAATTTTTGCATAATCAGTGGTTTTCAAGACAATGGATTTTTCTAATGTTCCCGCATTAAAAGCTAGCTCAGGATAGCGTTGTAATAGGCTTGGATCGGCGACTAGCATTAATTCAGGATGAAAACTAAAAGGAGGGATTGCACCAAAGACACAATCGGTTAAGCGGGTAACTTCATCAGGACTAGCGAGAGAAGCACGAGTTCCTCCTAAAGCAAGGGCTACTTTTTGTAAATTAGCTTGTTGATCGGCAGGAAGTACGGCGAGCACATATTGCTTGATACCATTGCCTTTTATTTTGCAAACCAGTGCCTTAGCACCTTGACCGACTTCTGTACCACGGATTTTTGCCACTTCTTCTGACTTTCCAGCAGAGGGGTGTTCAAGGGCTTGAAAGCTAGCATGTTGTTGTTCTAAAAGGGAAATTAATTGTTGATAAGTATGTTCTGACATAAAAGCAAAGGGTAAATCTGAAAAATTAAAAGAAAATAAGCTATAAGTCGTGTAATTAGTTTAAGATGTTCAAACTATTTAGTGCTATTTTGCATGATTATTCTTTAAAAATCTATGTGGTATCTTATTCTTGCCTTACTCATCTGGAGTAGTTCTTTTGTCGCAGGTAAAGCGGCGTTTGAAATGCTTGATCCTGTCTTAACGGTACAGTCACGCTTTATTATTATTAGTATTATTTTATTGCCTGTCTTTATTAAGCATTGGCGAAAAGTCGATAAATCGTTACGACCAAGGTTATGGTTGTTAGGCTTTTTAAATTATCCTTTGGTGGGGATATTACAGTATTTAGGGTTGAGCTTTACTTCAGCCTCTAGTGCTATCACGATTATTGGACTTGAACCACTATTAGTTGTCTTTATAGGACACTTTTTTTATAAAGATAAAGCACGCTGGTTTCATTGGCTATTTGGACTAGTGGCCTTTATTGGGGTAGCTTTATTGGTTAAGGGTGATACAACAGGTGGAGAGATTTCACTACTGGGTTGTATGTTAATGTTTGTATCGTGTTCTGTGTTTGCTTTTTGTTTACGTATTACACAACGAATGCTAAATACAATAGGTTCAGCAGCCTATACGCCTATCTCTATTGTACTTGGCATGATTACCTGTATCCCATTCAGCCTAGTATTAACGCAGAGTTGGACTATCCATTTTAGTTGGACTGGTTTATTTGGTTTGCTTTATCTTGGTATAGGATGTAGTTGGCTGGCTTATGTACTATGGAACAAAGGTTTGCCTCAGACCGATAGTAATGTGGCAGGGATTTTAACGGCTTTAGAGCCAATTTTTGGTGTGATTTTAGCCATGATTTTATTAGGTGAAAAAGTATCGTTATTATCATGGTCAGGGATTGCTCTTATTATGCTTTCAACGATTGGGTCTAGTCTTTTAACAAGGTATTTAAAACCAGCTTCACAGCAACAATAGACATTAATCTTTTTAGTCGATAGAGAAAGTATAAAATAAGGTGTGTAATAGCACTTAATGGACAGTATTGTCTTGGCAAATCAATATAGTTGATCGTTATGAATTTATCACGGTTTGATCCCTTAACACTTCGATTATTTCTAGCTGCAGCAAGTACCTTAAATTTGACCAAAGTGGCTGCTGAGATGCATATGACATTGTCAGCAGTGAGTAAACGCATTAGTGAGCTGGAAAAAGAGCTTGGTTGCTCATTGTTTGTGAGGCAGGCACGAGGATTAGAATTAACGGCGGCAGGAAGAGGGTTGATTAGTCATGCAGAAAAAGTGTTATTTGCGATTAATCGGCTGAGTGCCGATATGCAAGACTATGCTTTGGGTTTAAAAGGTCAGGTTAGATTATGGGCTAATACGTCTTCCATTATTCAATTTCTACCCAAGGACTTGGCATTATTTTCACAACAACATCCAGATATTCATTTAAATTTAGAAGAAAGAAATAGTATTGATATTATCACTGCTTTAACACAAGGAAGAATAGATATAGGTATTTTTGCCGATAATGTACCTAGCCCATCTATTGAGAAATTTCTTTATCGTCAAGACGAGTTAGTGGTATTAGTCCCCGTTCAGCATCCATTATCACTCAAGCAACAGCTGAACTTTATTGATGTGCTAGCCTATGATTTGGTGGGGTTATCTGAGGGGGCTTCGCTATTAAAACGTTTACAAGATGCCTCATTACAAGCACAAACACCGTTAAAATTACGTGTACAAGTTAATAGCTTTGATGCTATTTGTCGTATGATCGAAGCTGGTTTAGGAATTGGTATCTTACCCTTACAATCCGTTCCTCCCGAAATACTTGGTAAGCGTTTAATTTATATTCCACTCAATGAGCCATGGGCAATGCGAACACTTTGGATAGGTGTTCGATCTCTATTGGGACTTACCCCAGATGCTCTCAGTCTATTACAGTTTCTCAAAAATACGCCCACAATAAAATAACGTTAATTATCAATGGATTACCGCTTTTGTATGGATGTACAAAGTTAAGCCTTGAAAATTAGGAAAGGGTTATTCAAAAATTACCGATTCACAACACAGTAACCTTATTGCAATATAGATTAACAATAGCAATGAGGTGAAGTATGGCAAAGCCATTAGATGGAATTAAAGTTTTAGAATTAGGTCAATTAATTGCAGGACCATTTGCCTGCAAAATGTTGGCTGAATTTGGTGCGGAAGTGATCAAAATTGAACCACCTGAAACAGGCGATCCATTACGTAAATGGCGACTATTGCATAATGGAACATCAGTGTGGTGGGCTTCTCAATCTCGGAATAAACAATCAGTCACCTTAAATTTACATACGCCAGAAGGACAGGAAGTCATACGTAAAATTATTCCTACAGTAGATGTTTTAGTAGAGAACTTTCGTCCAGGAACCTTAGAAAAATGGGGATTAGGTTGGGAAGAGCTTAAAAAAATTAATCCTAAGTTAATTATGTTACGCGTGTCTGGTTATGGACAAACAGGACCATATAAAGATTTACCTGGATTTGGTGTGGTTGGTGAAGCTATGGGGGGATTACGACATTTAAGTGGTGAGCCTGGTCGTCCACCAGTACGTGTAGGCGTCTCTATCGGTGATTCTTTATCGGCGTTGCATGGTGTGATTGGGGTGTTATTAGCCTTGCGAAATCGTGAAACCTTAAATGGTAGTGGTCAAGTAATTGATGTTGCGCTTTATGAATCAGTCTTTAATATGATGGAGAGTATGGTCGCCGAATATTCAGTTTTTAACGAAATTCGTCAACCCGCAGGTAGTAGTTTGCCTGGTATTACACCGAGTAATGCCTATCGCTGCAAAGACGGCAAGTATGCATTAATTGCAGGCAATGGCGATAGTATTTTTAAACGATTAATGACGCTAATCGGAAGAGAAGATTTAGCACAAGAGGAGCGTTTTGCTCATAATGACGGTCGTTCCAAGGAAGCCGCCTTCATTGACGGTGTAATTGGTGATTGGGCTGCACAGCATTCATTAGAAGATGTGTTGACGGCATTGAATGAACAACGCATTCCAGCAGGTCGAATTTATGATATTGAAGATATTGTTAACGATCCGCATTATAAGGCACGTGATATGTTGATTGAGGGCCAATTAGAAGACGGTACACCAGCAATATTGCCAGGTATTTTGCCTAAGCTGAGTGAAACCCCGGGCAGTGTTGAGCGAGCAGCGCCTACGTTGGGACAGGATACACATGCTGTCTTGCAATCATTAGGTATTTCAGAAACAACACAGGCGGATTGGAAAGCGAAGGGCATCATTTAATAACGGTTAAGAACAAGAGAGTGATTAATAATGACACGTGTATATATTAATGAGGTTGCTTCTAGAGATGGTTTTCAGAATGAAGCAGTATTTATTCCCACAGACGAAAAAATTTCGTTTATTAATACACTATCAGAAAGTGGTTACGCCAAGATAGAAGTGACGTCCTTTACCTCACCAAAAGCGATACCGGCACTTAAAGATGCAGAAGTGGTGATGCATGAAATTCATCGAAATCCAGACGTTGTGTATACGGCACTAGTACCCAATTTACGAGGGGCTGAAAGAGCGTATGATTCACAGGTTCAAGAGTTTAATTTGGTGATGTCACTGAGTGAAACGCATAATCGTGCCAATTTACGCATGCGCCGAGAAGGCTCGTTCGAACAATTAAAAACAGTGATTGATACTTATCAAGATAAAGTATCGATTAATGTATCATTTTCTACTGTATTTGGTTGCCCCATGGAAGGTGATATTGCCGTTAGTGATGTACTAGCCTGGATAGAGAAATTTAGCCATATTGGGGTGAATAAATTTACCTTATGTGATACGACAGGGATGGCCTATCCTAAACAAGTGCAAGATCTGTTTGCACAAGTAAAAAAACATTTTCCAGAAACGGATATTACCGCTCATTTTCATAATACACGAGGAATGGCGCTTGCTAATACTATGGCGGCTTTAGATGAGGGGATTATACGGTTTGATGCTTCCTTGGGTGGGTTAGGAGGATGCCCTTATGCTCCAGGTGCTTCAGGTAATGTGAGTACGGAGGATTTAGTCCATATGCTTGCATTAAATGGTTACGATACGGGCGTTAATTTATCCAAAATATGTGCATTAGCCCAACAATTACCACGATTGATTCAGCATGATATTTCAAGCCAAGTGAGTAAAGCTGGACCTCGATCTAGGCTATATCCAGCACCTGATTATATCCAGACTATTTAATTTTTTAAACAGAATAGATTTTATTAAAAAATAGTGAATCATCATCACAACAATGAGTAAATTTTAATTATTTTTAGATAACCATAGTAGACCTACTTAAATGGAGACAGCAGTATGACATTAAAAACATTGACCTTATCTACATTGACTTGTGCCTTAGCCATGCATTCTGCTTATGCAGAAACGTATCCAACTAAACCTATTACGTTAATTGTATCGGCGGCGCCAGGAGGTACTACCGATATTGCTGCACGCATGGTAGCTGAACCCTTAAGTAAAGCATTAGGCCAGTCTGTAGTGGTAGAAAATAAACCAGGTGCAGCAGGCAATATTGCTGCACAACAGTTACTTAAAAGTAAAGCAGACGGCTATACGCTATTATTGCAATACTCAGGTTACCAAGTGATTACTCCTAGTGTTATGAAAGTACAATGGGATCCGGTAAAAGATTTTGCCCCTGTTGCCAATGTGTTGTCTGCGCCACAAGTGCTCGTGGTAAAAAAAGACTTACCCGTAAATTCAATGAAAGACTTAATTGAGTACGCAAAAGCTCATCCAGGCAAATTGAATTATGCCTCTTCAGGTAATGGTTCTTTGCAGCATGTCACCACAGAATTACTCAATCAAATGGCTTCAATTGAGACAACTCATGTACCTTATAATGGCACAGGTCCTGCTTTAACAGACTTGTTAGGTGGTTTGATTGACTTTACCGTGACTACACCTCCACCCCTATTAGCCCATATTAAGGCAGGTAGTATTAAACCATTAGTTGTGACGAGTAATACAAAATTAGATAGCTTGCCAGAAGTACCAACAGCGGCTGAAGCAGGATTGCCAGATCTTCAGGTATCTTCTTGGTTTGCTATGTATGCACCAAAAAATACGCCAAAAGAAGTGGTTGAAAAGTTAACCACAGAAATTCATAAAATTATGGAAACACCAGAGTACAAAGCGAAAGCACAAACTTTAGGAGCAACAGCAGAGTATATGGATGCAGAACAGTTAGGCAAGTATACCCAACAAGAAGTTGATCGTTGGAAAAAAGTAGTGGATGCAGCAGGAATTAAACAGCAGTAATTTCCTGTATTGAAAACGGCAGACCAGCTTAACAAAGAATGGCTTGTTTTAATACAAAAATAAAAAACTCGGTAAGGCTAATAGCTTTACCGAGTTTTTTAGGCAATAATTTGTAGAAGTTCAGACCAAATCTGACAAATGAGTTGCAAAAAAGAGAGTTTCCCGTTTGAATAAGAGGTGCGAATCTTTTAAACAAACAAAAGGAAACTCTCATGTTACATACTACCAATAATGTGATTAAATGTAGAAGTTCAGACCAAATCTGACAAATGAGTTGCAAAAAAGAGAGTTTCCCGTTTGAATAAGAGGTGCGAATCTTTTAAACAAACAAAAGGAAACTCTCATGTTACATACTACCAATAATGTGATTAAACATAAAGCAGGACTGCTTAATTTAGCAGAGCAATTAAAAAATGTGTCGCAAGCATGCAAAATTATGGGCGTATCGAGGGATACATTTTATCGCTATAAAGAATTGGTTGAAGAAGGCGGTATAGAGGCACTCATTGATCGTAATAGACGGGTGCCTAACCTTAAAAATAGAGTGGACGAAGCCACTGAGTTAGCGGTGATAGAGATGGCGATTCATTATCCTGCCTATGGTCAACTAAGAATTAGCAATGAGTTGCGTAAACAGGGAATATTTGTATCACCTAGTGGTGTTCGTTCCGTTTGGTTGCGGCACAACTTGGAGAACTTTACCAAACGTCTAAACGCCTTAGAGGCGAAAGTACAGCAAGAAGGAATTATTCTGAATGAGCAACAAATACAAGCTCTTGAACGCAAGAAAGATGAAGAGTAAGCCATGGGTGAGATTGAAACCGCGCATCCTGGCTATTTGGGTTCACAAGATACCTTTTATGTGGGGCATTTAAAAGGGGTAGGACGTATTTATCAGCAAACATATGTCGATACTTACAGTAAAGTAGCGCATTGTAAGCTATACACCTCTAAAACCCCTATTACTTCTGCAGACTTACTTAATGATCGTGTATTACCTTTTTATGCAGAGCATGATTTACCTGTATTACGCATTCTGACAGATAGAGGAACAGAGTTCTGCGGTAAGGTAGAGCATCATGATTATGAGCTTTATCTAGTTATTAATGAAATTGAGCATACAAAGACTAAGGCTCGATCACCTCAAACCAATGGTATTTGCGAGCGCTTCCATAAGACCATTTTGCAGGAGTTTTATCAAGTAACGTTCCGCAAAAAACTCTATGCTGATTTAGATAGTTTGCAAAAAGACCTAGACGAATGGCTTGATTTCTATAATAATGAACGAACTCATCAAGGAAAGATGTGCTGTGGGCGAACACCCATAGAAACATTGATTGATGGTAAACAGATTTGGAACAGCAAAAAGCTGAGCTAAATCTAATCTGACAGACACCGCTTGTCAAACGGGGAACTGTCAGATGAAGTCTGAACTTCTACAAATAATTCATTAAGATTTAAACAATTGATGTTTTTGTTTATTCTTAATCTAGCGTTATCGCTTCATCAGTTCAAAGAACTCGTCATTGGTTTTGGTTGAGCGAATTTTATCTAAGATAAATTCCATCGCTTCCACTTCATCCATTTCATGAATAAACTTACGAAGTACCCACGTTTTTTGTAATGTCTCAGGTTTCATTAACAGTTCTTCTCGACGAGTGCCAGATTTGTTAAGGTTAATAGCAGGGTATAAGCGTTTTTCTGCTAAACGACGTTCTAAATGGATCTCACAGTTACCTGTGCCTTTAAATTCTTCATAAATTACATCATCCATACGGCTACCTGTTTCAATCAGTGCTGTGCCGATAATGGTTAATGATCCACCTTCTTCAATTTTACGTGCGGCACCAAAGAAACGTTTGGGGCGCTGTAGTGCATTTGCATCAACACCACCGGTTAGGACTTTACCTGATGATGGAACAACAGTGTTATACGCCCGCGCTAAACGAGTAATAGAGTCTAACAGAATAATCACATCTTTTTTTAGCTCAACTAAACGTTTTGCCTTTTCAATCACCATTTCCGCTACTTGTACATGACGTGTAGCTGGTTCATCAAAGGTGGATGCGACCACCTCACCACGGACAGTGCGTTGCATTTCTGTTACTTCTTCAGGACGCTCATCAACGAGTAATACGATTAACGTGGCATCAGGATAATTAGTAGTTAAAGAATGAGCAATATGCTGCATCATAACAGTTTTACCTGATTTAGGGCTTGCTACGATAAGAGCACGTTGACCTTTACCAATAGGAGCAAAAATATCAAGAATGCGTCCCGTACGGTTTTCTTCACTCTTGATATCACGTTCTAGAATAAGTGGTTGGTCAGGGTGTAAAGGCGTTAAGTTTTCAAACATAATGCGATGTTTCATCGCTTCTGGTGCAATGCCGTTTACTTTTTCTACTTTGACCAGAGCAAAGTAACGTTCACCATCTTTAGGGACTCTGACTTCACCTTCAATAGAGTCACCTGTATGTAAATTAAAACGGCGAATCTGAGAAGGAGAAATATAAATATCGTCAGTACTTGCTAGATAGGATGAATCAGGAGAGCGTAGAAAACCAAAGCCATCAGGTAATACTTCAAGTACACCATCACCAAAGATTTGTTCACCTAATTTTGCACGACGCTTCATAATTTGAAACATGAGTTCCTGTTTACGGAAGCGGTTAGCGTTTTCGATTTCTAGGCCTGCAGCAATGTCTAACAGAGCCGAAACATGCAATGTTTTTAATTCGTTTAAATGCATTATGTTATGAATATGGAGGATTAAAAGTGTGGTGGGCTAAAGAAATAGCCCACGCGACGAGAGTTTATTAGATATTACTTTCAACAAATTTAGTCAAATCAGATTTATTCACAGCGCCGACTTTAGTCGCTACTGTTTTACCTTCATTGAAAATCATCAGTGTTGGGATGCCGCGGATGCCAAATTTAGCGGCAATTTCAGGGTGCTGTTCAACGTCAACTTTAACGACTTGAACTTTATCACCTAGCTCATTAGCCACTTCATCTAGAAGAGGGGCAATCATTTTACATGGACCACACCAAGGTGCCCAGTAGTCTACTAATACAGGTTTACCAGACTGTAAAACATCAGCATCAAAGCTGTCTGTCGTAGCATGTTTAATTAAATCGCTCATTGTTGTTACCTCATAGTGAGAGTAAAAAAATAAAATATGAAAGTCCCTGCCTATCAACATATTTTGTATAAGTCGTATAAGTATTCACCAATAAAGCTTGTTGGGAAATTAGTGAGGGAACTAGAATTAGTGTTACGAGGATAAGACCAGATGGTAGATTTTTCTCATAGTCATCAATCTTAGTGGTCTAATCTATCTGATGTACCGTATTGTACAACTTTTTTTTTCTGATGGTTAAAAGCCATAAAAAATATTAAAAAAATTCCTTAAGACCTAGCTTATTCCCCAGAGGTAGTGGAAAAGGCTATAAAATACTGATTTTTTACACAGTAGAGATTTTCAGGTGGCGAGTAAAGATAATTACGATGAAAGCTCGATTCGGGTTCTAAAAGGCTTAGAGCCTGTGCGCGAGCGTCCAGGTATGTACACCCGTACAGATAATCCCTTGCATATCATTCAAGAAGTGATTGATAATGCAGCTGACGAAGCATTAGCAGGTTTTGCCAAAAAGATTCAAGTCACATTAAATACAGACCAAAGTATTACGGTTGAGGATGATGGTCGTGGTATTCCTGTAGGATTGCATCCAGAAGAGAAAGTGCCTGTAGTAGAAATTGTCTTTACTCGACTCCATGCGGGTGGTAAATTTGATAAAAAAGCGGGTGGTGCCTATGCGTTTTCTGGTGGCTTACATGGTGTAGGCGTATCAGTGACAAATGCTTTATCCACCAAATTAGAGGTAGCCGTAACACGTGATGGACAGGTGAATGAGCTTATTTTTGCCGATGGTGGTAATGTACAAACGCCATTGCATGTGATTGATACGGCACCTAAGCGTAAGTCTGGTACGCGTGTTCGAGTCTGGCCAGATGCTAAATATTTTGATTCAGCTACTATTCCTCAACAAGAGTTGATTCATTTACTGCGTAGTAAAGCTGTGTTAATGCCAGGTGTTCAAGTTAGCTTGACGATTGAAAAAACGGGAGATACGCGTAAATGGGTTTATGAAGACGGTTTGGCGGGGTATCTTAAAGAAGAATTGAATGATGTGGATTTGTTAATCCCTTTGTTCAATGGTCAAGAATATGCAGGAGCCCATCATGAGCAATTTGCTGAGGGAGAAGGTGCTGCTTGGGTAGTTGCTTGGACAACAGAAGGCAATGTTGTGCGAGAGTCTTATGTGAACTTAATTCCAACAGTTAATGGCGGAACACATGAGTCAGGGCTACGTGAGGGTTTGTTTCATGCCTTAAATGCGTTTGCTGGTATGCATAATTTACTTCCGAAAGGCATTAAACTGTTACCAGAGGATGTTTTTTCACGTGCTAGTTTTGTTCTATCGGCTAAAGTACTTGATCCACAGTTTCAGGGGCAAGTTAAAGAGCGTTTAAATAGTCGTGATGCCGTTAAATTAGTCAGTGGTTTTGTTAAGTCTGCGTTTGAGTTATGGTTAAATTCGCATGTTGATTACGGCAAGAAACTGGCTGAGTTTGCGATTGCACAAGCTCAAGCTCGTTCTAAGTCAGCGCAAAAAGTAGAAAAAAGAAAAAGCTCTGGGGTGGCTGTTTTACCCGGTAAGTTAACCGATTGTGAGTCAAATGATGTCACTCGTACCGAAGTGTTCCTTGTTGAGGGAGACTCTGCTGGTGGATCAGCGAAAAAAGGACGTGATAAGGAGTTCCAAGCCGTCCTGCCTTTACGAGGTAAGGTACTTAATGCATGGGAGGTGGATAAGGATCGTCTATTTGCTAATAATGAAATTCATGATATTTCGGTGGCGATTGGTGTAGATCCTCATGGCCCTAATGATAATCCAGATTTATCAGGGTTGCGTTACCGCCGTATTTGCATTTTATCGGATGCGGATGTGGATGGCTCGCATATTCAGGTATTGTTATTGACGTTATTTTATCGTCATTTTCCCAAACTCGTAGAAAATGGTTTTGTCTATGTCGCACAGCCACCATTATTTAGAGTGGATGTCTCGGCTCAAGGTAAACGACCTGCACGCAAATTTTATTGTTTGGATGCTGAAGAATTGGCGAGTATTCAAGATAAATTAATTAATACTGAAAATATTCGTGAGTCTGCGCTAACAGTGAGTCGTTTCAAAGGGCTAGGTGAAATGAGTGCAGAACAATTAAGAGAAACCACTTTAAATCCAGATACGCGACGTTTATTACGAGTGGGCTTTGGTCAATTAGATCAGGAACAAACGCTAGCTATGTTTGATATGTTAATGGGTAAAAATGAATCTAACCAACGTCGTTCTTGGATAGAAGAAAAAGGTAACTTAGCAGATTTGGATGTGTGATGAGCGAACAAAATAATTTATTTACAGTAGAAGAAAATGGTGAGCCAAGTCTTACCTTAGGATTGTACGCTGAAAAAGCTTATCTAGATTATGCTGTTTCAGTAGTAAAAGGGCGTGCTTTACCTGAAGTAGGTGACGGTCAAAAACCTGTGCAACGTCGTATTTTATATGCTATGGATAAGATGGGCTTACGCTCTGGTGCCAAGCATGTGAAGTCTGCGCGCGTAGTAGGTGATGTATTGGGTAAATACCATCCACATGGTGACCAAGCCGCTTATGAAGCAATGGTGCGTATGGCTCAGGACTTTACGCTTCGCTATCCATTAATTGATGGTCAAGGTAACTTTGGTTCTCGCGATGGCGATAGTGCGGCGGCAATGCGCTATACCGAAGCTCGTTTAACGCCAATTGCTAGTCTTTTGCTAGATGAGTTAGATGAGGGGACAGTTTCGTTTATTCCTAATTATGACGGTAGTGAACAAGAGCCTCAAATGTTGCCTGCACGGCTACCGATGATGTTATTAAATGGTGCGTCAGGCATTGCTGTTGGGATGGCGACTGAAATTCCCTCACATAACCTTAATGAAATCGCCAGTGCTTGTATTGCTTTATTGAAAAAGCCACAAATTAGTGATGAAGAACTTTATCAATTGGTTCCCGGCCCAGATTTTAGTGGTGGGGCACAAATTATTTCTTCCCCAGAGCTGATTCAGCAAATTTATGCAACAGGTCGTGGTTCACTAAAAATGCGTGCTCGTTTTGAGTTTGAGGAATTAGCAAGAGGGCAATGGCAATTAGTGGTGAATGAATTACCTCCTAATACATCAGCCCAAAAAGTGTTGTTAGAGATTGAAGAAATTACGAATCCAAAAGTTAAGGCAGGTAAGAAAACACTAACTCAGGAGCAACAACAAGCTAAAGCAGCAATGTTAGCTTTGCTTGATAGCCAAAAAGATGAGTCAGGAATGGAAGCGGATGTACGATTAGTATTTGAGCCAAAGTCCTCCCGTGTTGACCGCCATGAGTTTGTAAATGCGTTGTTGGCTAGTACCAGTATGGAATGTAGCGTTCCAATTAATCTAGTTTGTATCGGTATTGATGGTAGACCAAAACAGCGCTCATTAAGAGAAATTCTAGTTGAATGGCTGTCATTTAGAACAGACACAATGACTCGTCGATCACAGCATCGCTTAGATAAAATTATGGCTAGGATCCATATCCTAGAGGGACGTCAAATCGTTTATCTTAATGTGGATGAGGTGATTCAGACTATTCGTGAATCAGATGAGCCAAAACCAGCATTAATGCAACGTTTTCAGTTATCTGAGTTACAGGCTGAAGATATTTTAGAAATGCGCTTGCGTCAATTAGCCAAGTTAGAAGGCTTTAAAATTGAGCAGGAGCTTGATGAAAAACGTCAAGAACAAGCTAAATTAGAAGATTTATTGGAAAATCCTTCTTCGCTAAAACGTTTAATGATTAAAGAAATTGAACAAGATGCGAAAAAATTTGGCGATGATCGTCGTACCATTATTGAGGTGGCAGAGCGTGCTGCTGTGGAAAATAAGGTTGTGGATGAGCCAGTTACTGTGATTGTGTCTGAAAAAGGCTGGTTGCGTGCACGCCATGGTCATGGTCATGATATGTCAGCAGTTGGTTTTAAATCGGGTGATAAATATTATGCTTCCTATGAGTGCCGTAGCGTGGATACGCTAATTGGTATTGGTTCAAACGGTCGTGTGTATTCAGTACCAGTTTCTCATCTTCCTTCTGGACGAGGAGATGGTCAGCCTATTACTGCTATGATTGATTTAGAAAGCGGTACTCATATAGCTCATATTATTGCTGGCACAGAAAATAGTCGTTGGTTACTGTGTCAAGATAATGGTCTAGGTTTTAGTGCTCGTATCAGTGATATGAGTACTCGTCAAAAAGCAGGTAAAGCATTTATTAATTTAGAAGATAAAGCTAAGATATTAAGACCTGTGCTATTGCCCGATAATACTCAATATATTGGTATGTTGACAAAAACTAATCGTTTCTTAATGATTGATGTCAATGAAGTGAAAGCCTTAAGTGGTGGCGGGCGTGGTACTATTTTGATGACGTTTGATGCCAAAGATACATTTGCCCAAATTCTGGCTGTGACTGAACAAGGTATTATGGCAACTGGCGTTTATCGGAACAAGGATGTTGAGGATTTAATTGCCTTGGGCGATTTGCAGGAATTTGTGGGTAAACGTGCTCGCAAAGGTAAGGCATTAAATTTGCGCATTAAACAAGCAACATTATTGCCATTATAATAATGATACGGTTGTCAAAGAAAGCTTGACCACAGATTAATTATTGAAAACTAATGGCTCAGTTTGTCTGAGGGTGCTGCTATTCCAGCACCTTTAGACTGTTTATTTGGAGTGTAATCACCATCATGACTTATAAAATTACTATTGAATCTACTCAGCATACATTTACGGCGAAGGAGGGGCAAACTATCTTAGATGCCGCACTTGAGCACGATATTGTATTGCCTTATAGCTGTCGTACAGGCTCTTGTACCAGTTGCAAGGGTAAGGTAGTTTCTGGTGATTATGAGCCGGGAATTGGGACTGAGCGTCTTATTTCAGAAGAAGAGCGTGCACAAGGGATGTGTTTATTTTGTGAGACTAAACCTGAATCGGATTTAGTCATTCAAGCACGTGAAGTACGTATGTCTTCAGATATTCAAGTAAAAAAGATTCCTGTGCGTGTAAGTGAAATGGAAAAACTCTCTGACGATGTAATGCTGCTTAAATTACAAACACCAGCTTCAGATGTGTTTCGCTATGAAGCAGGACAATATGTAGAATTTATTTTAAAAGATGGCAGTCGTCGGGCATATTCTTTAGCGACAAGACCCCAAGAAGGAGCCGCTTTAGAATTACATATTCGTCATATGCCGGGCGGTCTTTTTACCGATCATGTATTTGGTGCTAGTACAGCGATGAAAGTACGAGAGATTTTGCGATTAGAAGGACCGTTAGGATCATTCTTTTTGCGCAAAAACTCTGAAAAACCTATTGTATTGTTGGCGAGTGGTACTGGATTTGCCCCACTAAAAGCGATAATGGAAGAGGTTATTGCAGTAGGTATTACGCGTCCTATCGTGCTATATTGGGGAGGTCGTCGTCCTACTGATATTTATATGATGGACTTGTGCCGTTCATGGGAAGCGTTATTGCCGAACTTTACATTCATTCCTGTTGTTTCTGATGCCTTACCAGAAGATAATTGGACGGGGCGTACAGGCTTTGTACATGCGGCTGTCTTAGAAGATATTCCTGATTTAACTGACTATCAAGTTTATGCGTGTGGTGCGCCAATTGTGATTTCGAGCGCAAGAGACGCTTATGCCGCAGCGGGTTTGCCTGTTGAAGAATTCTTTGCTGACTCATTTACATCGGCAGCCGATATTGCTAAGTTACAAGGATAATTATTATAAAACTCGTGCGGATGGATAACGTTATCCATCCGTAGTTTTGGCAATAGAAAAGAACTCGCATTTTGGGCAATATATTGAGATGATTTTCTTTTTTCTTATTAGTAAAGAAGATACTTGTAAATTCCCAAAAAGGGAATTAAAATAATTTCAATAGTTTAGAGTGATTATGCGAGTGATAGCCAAGCGTACTTTAGTCCATTTTTGGGGACTGTATAAAGATGCTCAACGTCCGCTGGAAGCGTGGCATGATATTGTTTTAAAGGTTGATTGGAAATCACCACAAGATGTGAAGGCTACTTTTGCGAATGCGAGTATCTGTAGACACAATCGAGTAGTTTTTAATATAGCGGGTAATAAGTATCGATTAGTCGTAGAAATTGCTTATCAGATTGGTGTGGTTTGGGTTAAATTTATCGGTACTCATAAGGACTATAACGAAATTAATGTAGAGGAAATCAATGAATATTAAGCCAATTCGTAATGATGATGATTTAACTCTTGCATTTATGGCGCTTGAAAAAGTTTTTCAAGCAGATAATGGTACACCAGAAGCAGATGAAAGAGATATTTTATTAGCGCTCATTGAGTCTTATGAGTCAAAGCATTATGTGATTGCTCATGCCAATCCTATAGACGCCATTAAGTTTAAAATGGAACAAGAGAATCTAACACGTGATGATTTAGCACCGTATCTAGGAGCCAAAAGTAAAATTTCAGAAGTTCTGAATGGAAAGCGCCCCTTAAGTTTAACGATGATTAAAAACTTACATCACGGCTTACAGATTCCTTACGAGAGTTTAATTGCATAAAAGCTGCATACCGAAAACTAACTTCTAGCTGGTGGTCAGATAGTCTGTAATCTCTTAACTGTAATTTTGACGTGCAGTTTTTTGTCTTGATTAAGGGTGGACAACGTTATCCGTCCGTAGTTTTGTCAATAGAAATCGGATGGTATTTTCTCTGAAAATAATTGGGTTGATTTAAAAACTCAACTATTTATAAGGAGAAATTTATATGTTTTTATTGCCTAATCGCTTAAAAAATGTCTTTGCTATGATTGTTTTCCCCGTAATGGTAGGTTGTACGACACAAGCAGACTGGTTACTTAAAAAAAGGCAATACCCTGATTGGGAGTTTAGTCCTCGCTCGGTTAATCAATATTCGTTTGCATGGCAAATGCAGGGAGATGAAGCACTGCTTCCTATGCAAGTGTTTAGTACACAGGATGAAGTATGGGTTGAGCTTTGGCCTACGCAAACAGTGCCAGCCATATTAAGTATAGATCCTAAGACGCAGCAACAAACCGTGCAAAATGTCTATCGCAATTATCCTTATGTAGTGGTTAAGGGACACTTTGCACAATTATTATTAAAGAGAGGAGATAAGGAGGTATTTTTGTGGCACAAGCCTTAGTTTTTATCTATTATGGCTAATTCGCTTATAATAAACGGTTATCTTATTTTTCCTTTCTCTTAAATAACGATGAAAACAGCAGAAATTCGCTCAAAGTTTTTAAACTTTTTCCAATCTAAAGATCATACGATTGTTAAATCATCTTCATTAATTCCAGCTAATGATCCTACGCTATTGTTTACCAACTCTGGTATGGTTCAATTCAAAGATGTTTTTACTGGCAAAGATACTCGCCCATATAAACGTGCCACAACAGCGCAGCGTTCGTTGCGAGCGGGTGGTAAGCACAATGACTTAGAAAATGTGGGTTATACAGCACGTCACCATACGTTCTTTGAGATGTTAGGTAACTTTAGTTTTGGTGATTATTTCAAAGAGAGTGCAATTAGTTATGCATGGGAGTTATTGACGACTGTATATATGTTGCCGAAAGAGAAGCTTTGGGTCACTGTGTACTTTGAAGATGACGAAGCGTACAACATTTGGAAAGATAAGATTGGCGTGCCTGCCGAAAGAATTATTCGTATTGGTGACAATAAAGGCGCACGTTATGCATCAGACAATTTCTGGCAAATGGCTGATACTGGTCCTTGTGGTCCTTGTTCTGAAATTTTCTATGATCATGGTCCAGATGTCTGGGGAGGCCCTCCAGGATCACCTGAAGAGGATGGCGATCGTTATATTGAGATTTGGAACTTAGTATTTATGCAATTTGAACGAGACAAAGAGGGTGTATTGCATCCATTGCCTCATCCTTGTGTAGATACTGGTATGGGATTAGAACGAATTGCGGCTGTTTTACAGCATGTTCATTCTAACTATGAGATTGATTTATTCCAAAATCTTATTAAAGCAGCGGCACGTGAGACAAGCACGAGTGATTTAAGTAATAACTCACTAAAAGTCATCGCAGACCATATCCGTGCATGTAGTTTTATGATAGTGGATGGTGTGATTCCCGGTAATGAAGGACGTGGTTATGTGTTGCGCCGTATTATTCGTCGCGCTTTACGTCATGGTTATCAGTTAGGGCAGACAAAACCTTTCTTTAATAAATTAGTGGCTGATCTTGTTGTTCAAATGGGTGAGGCTTATCCAGAATTGGCTGAGCAACAAGAGCGTGTCGTTGCCGTTCTTAAGCTAGAAGAAGAACGCTTCCAAGCGACACTAGAAAAGGGTATGAAAATCCTAGAAGAGAACTTAGAGGGTTTGAAAAAAGGTGGTGTGCTTGATGGTAAAACAGTCTTTACTTTGTACGATACTTATGGTTTCCCATTTGACTTAACGGCTGATATTTGTCGTGAACGTGGAGTTGAAGTGGATGAGAAAGGATTTGAAGCGGCAATGGAACACCAACGTGAAACAGCACGTGCAAGTGGTAAGTTTAAAACGCATCAATCCTTAAGTTACTCAGGTCAGCATACAGACTTCCAAGGGTATGTTAGCTTAGAAACAGAATCAAAAATTTTAGCTATCTATGTAGAAGGGGTATCTGTTGCAGAAGCAGCCGAAGGTCAAGAGGTTGTATTAGTCCTTGATCAGACACCATTCTATGCTGAATCAGGTGGTCAAGTGGGTGATGCCGGTGCGTTAACTGGCTATGGTAATGCTGTTGAGGTGCACGATACACAAAAGATTACAGCTAATGTTTTTGGTCACTACGGTACAGTAACTTTAGGTCAAATCAAAGTAGGTGATAAGGTACAAGCTCATGTGAATGTACAACGTCGCCAAAGTATTACACGTAACCACTCAGCAACTCACTTGATGCATAAAGCATTACGTCAAGTATTAGGTGGTCATGTTCAACAAAAAGGCTCATTGGTTGATGCCGAAAAAACACGTTTTGACTTTTCTCATGATGCTCCTGTGACTCCAGCGCAAATTGCTGAAGTTGAGGCAATTGTGAATGCTGAAGTATTAGCCAATACAGAGGTTCATGCACAAATGATGTCGTTTGATGATGCTGTTGCTGGTGGAGCGATGGCATTGTTTGGTGAGAAGTATGGCGATGAAGTTCGTGTATTAGATATTGGTTTCTCTCGTGAGCTTTGTGGTGGTGTACATGTTAAACGTACTGGTGATATTGGCCTATTTAAGATAGTATCAGAGGGAGGTATTGCCTCTGGTATTCGTCGTGTAGAGGCGGTAACTGGATTGAATGCATTACAGTGGGTTCATCAACTTAACGATAGTGTAAACAAAACGGCTGCTTTATTGAAAGCTCCTCCAGCTGATCTATATGAACGTAGTAAACTGGCACAAGAACAAACACGTCAATTAGAAAAAGAGCTAGAGCATACCAAAGAAAAATTAGCGGTAGCATTAGCGAGTGATTTGGCTTCTCAAGCTAAAGATATCAAAGGCACTAAAGTATTAGTGACTAGCTTGAAAGATGCCGATACTAAATTCTTACGTGATATCGTTCCTCAGTTGAAAGACCGTTTGCAATCAGGCATTGTGGTATTAGCAGCTGAGGTTGATGGTAAGGCTAGTGTAGCTGTTGGCGTAACTAATGATAAAACAGCCCAAGTTAAAGCGGGAGAGTTAGTTGCCTTTATCTCTGAAAAATTAGGGGGCAAAGGCGGCGGTCGTCCAGATATGGCAATGGGTGGTGGTGTCCAGTTAGATGCACTGCCTGATGCATTAGCAGCTGTTCCTGCATGGATTGATGCTAAGCTTTAAATGGTATAGGTGTAGAAGATGAGCGATTTTCCTCAGGAAGATTTAGCCATTGATGCAACAGGATTGGTTTGTCCTTTGCCGTTATTGCGAACTAAAAAAGCCTTACAAGGTTTAGAAAGTTCGCAGGTGTTAAAAGTTGCCACGACAGATAAAAGTGCGGTTAGCGACTTTAAAGCATTTGCAAAACAAACTGGGCACGAGATCTTGTTGCAAGTATTGATTGATGATAAAACCACTTGGCACTTTATTAAAAAGCGCTAAGTGCATTGTTGTAAAATAGCGTGTTTTTTATATTTCTTTACGCTAAGTATTGATTTATTTAGTAAAAACTTATAAAATTATACGTTTATTGAATTATTTAACTAACTTTTTAAAGAGGAATAACCCCCATGGTGGTGATTCGTTTAGCCCGTGGTGGCTCTAAAAAACGTCCATTTTATAATATCGTAGCAGCTGATTCACGCAATCGTCGTGACGGTCGCTTTATTGAGCGTGTTGGTTTTTACAACCCAGTAGGTAGTGAGTCAGCAGAAAATTTACGTATTGCTGTTGATCGTGTTGAATACTGGAAATCAAACGGTGCTCAGGTTTCTGATGCAGTTGCTCGTTTATTAAAAGAATTCAAACCAGCTTAATTTATTGGGTTTGTGTTTGTATAAACTGCTCTTGTCAGTTTAGTAATGGCGGCCGGTGGCAATTGATGTGCTAGCGGTCGTTTTTCTTGTGACTTAACATAGCGAAAAAAGAGTACCCATGAGTGAGCAAATACCAGATGATTTAGTTGAAGTCGGTAGAATTAGTGATGCCTATGGTGTTCAAGGTATGATTAAAGTCATTCCTTTTTCTGAACAAGAGACGATTCTATTAGATGTAGATACATGGTGGCTGATGCGTGCAGATCTTAAGGGTAAGCCTTTGGAGTCTATGCGTAATGCTAATCTTGTACGTAGTCGTGCACAAGGTAGTTCTGTCGTGGCACGTTTGCGAGGAATCGCAGATAGAGATCAAGCTCAAGCACTAAAAGGTACAACGGTTTATATTTCGCGTGCTGATTTTCCTAGTACCGATGATGATGAATTTTATTGGGTAGACTTAATCGGTTGTAGTGTATATAGTTTGCAGACAGATCCAGCTGGGTTAATTGGTGTGGTAACCGAAGTCTCTGATAATGGTGCTCATGGTGTTTTACATGTACAACGTCAGCAACAAATATTAGGGCAACAGTATGAGCCTATGCTTAATGCCAAAGGTAAACCCATTGAAGTATTAATTCCCTTTGTTAAACAAACTGTTCCTGAGGTAGATTTGGCTAAGCGTACTATTTTTGCCGATTGGCCTGTTGATTTTTAAGAGGCTAGGGTGAGAGTTGATATCATCACCTTGTTCCCTGAAATGTTCAAGACAGTAACAGATTTAGGGGTAACGGGAAGGGCGCATCAAAAGGGTCTTTGGCAATTAAAGACATGGAATCCTCGTGATTTTACACATGATGTTCATCATACTGTAGATGATAGACCTTATGGTGGTGGTCCGGGCATGGTGATGCTGGCTGAACCTTTGCAAAAAACGCTAGAAGCAATAAAACATGATTTATCAGCTCAAGGTCTTAATCATCCCGTGTATTTACTAAGTCCTGTTGGTGCAGTATTCAAACAAAGCCAAGCACAGGTTATGATGAACTCAAGTGGGTTTATTTTAATCTGTGGACGTTACGAAGGAATTGATCAGCGCTTTATTGATACTTGTGTTGATGCTCAGTTATCACTTGGTGATTTTGTGCTTTCAGGTGGTGAAATTGCCGCATTAGCAGTGGTAGATAGTATTGTGAGATTGCTACCGGGTGTCTTAAATACGCATGAGTCTGCTTTGCAAGACTCTTTTCATGAGTCACAGTCAGGCTTGTTAGATAGTCCTCACTATACACGACCTGAGATTTATCAACAAATACCTGTGCCAGAGGTATTGTTGTCAGGGCATCATAAAAAAATAGCTCAATGGCGAAGAGAACAATCACTTGCTTTAACGATAAAATATCGCCCTGATTTGATTGAAAAAGCCAAGGCTAACCACCAATTAACAAAACAAGATTTAGATTTCTTAACAGTTCTTGAAAAAGCTAATAGTTT
Organism: Pelistega sp. MC2; assembly: GCF_900099475.1. Classification (NCBI taxonomy): domain Bacteria; kingdom Pseudomonadati; phylum Pseudomonadota; class Betaproteobacteria; order Burkholderiales; family Alcaligenaceae; genus Pelistega; species Pelistega sp. MC2. The sequence goes on from NZ_LT628275.1 coordinate 918,932, forward strand.
ATTTTAGGAAAAACTTGATAAATAACTCGTTTTAGTTCAAACTATCACCACTATGGATACAAAAGTACTTTTCGTTTGCATGGGTAATATTTGTCGCTCACCGAGTGCAGTGGGCGTTTTGCGTCATTTAGTCCAAGAGGCTGGGTTGCAAAATAGCATTCAAATAGACTCAGCAGGAACACATGATTATCACATTGGTGAAGCTCCCGACGGCAGAGCTCAGTTTGTGACACGCAAGCATGGCTATGATATTAGCGATATTCGTGCACGCCAGATTACGCTCCAAGATATCAAAGAATATGACCTTATTCTCGCTATGGATTGGGAGTGTTTGTCATATCTTCAACAGTTAGCGCCTCGTCAAGAGCATCATAAATTAATGCTATTGATGCGTTACGCGAATGACTATGAAGAGGCGACAGTGCCAGATCCATTTTATGGTGGTGTTGATGGCTTCTTTAAAATGTTGGATTATTTAGAGGATGCCTGTCAAGGGATGTTTGAAGTCTTGAGTAAGCGCGTGACTCAATATCAAATAGCATAAGGCTAGTCTTATACTGTTGTTGATATTCCTCCTACCTCATTAACTCTCTTAAGAAAGAGGTAAAGGCTGCGTAAAAAGTCTTTATATTTCAATCATATTGCATTTTTGCATAAATCCCTAGTAATTTACTCGGATTTTTGTTATACTTGAGTAAATTACTTGGTTATGCAAGGAAAATGCTATGAGATTAACTACAAAAGGTCGTTTTGCGGTCACGGCAATGATTGATTTAGGTTTGCGTCATCATGCGGGCCCAGTTACATTAGCGGCTATTAGCCAGCGTCAAAATATTTCTCTCTCATATCTCGAACAGTTGTTTGGTAAACTTCGCCGTCACGAGCTTGTAGAAAGCGTGCGTGGCCCGGGTGGTGGTTATACCTTAGCAAAGTATGCGCGTGATATCACTATTGCGGATATTATTTTTGCGGTAGATGAGCCACTAGATGCCACTGCATGTGGTAATAAAACACCCTGTACAACAGGTAGAGATGGTAGAGAGAGTGGTCATTGTATGACACATGATCTTTGGAGTAACTTAAATCGTCGTATGGTCGATTATTTGGATTCAGTCACTTTGCAAGAACTTGTTGACCAACAAAGAATGCGTCAAGTCCAACATAATAACGAGACTAATCCCGTGCATATTCAACGCAAGACAGACGCGTTAAGTTCAGTATTAATGTAGAAGTTTGGAGTTTTTGACATGACAACTCAACCTATTTATTTAGATTATTCAGCGACCACACCTGTTGATCCTCAGGTCGTTGATGCAATGGTACCATGGTTATTCGAAAAATTTGGTAACCCAGCGTCACGTAGCCATGCCTTTGGATGGGAAGCAGAAGAGGCAGTAGAAAATGCAAGAGCACAAGTGGCTGACCTTGTGAATGCTGACCCACGTGAAATTGTGTGGACATCAGGCGCAACAGAATCAAATAACTTGGCTCTTAAGGGAGCAGCTCATTTTTACCAAGAAAAGGGTAAGCATTTAATCACGGTTCGTACAGAGCATAAAGCTGTATTGGACACTATGCGTGAGTTAGAGCGTCAAGGTTTTGAAGTAACTTATCTTGATGTGCAAGAAAATGGTCTATTAGATTTAGATGTTCTTAAAGCAGCGATTCGTCCAGATACAATATTAGTATCAGTGATGATGGTAAATAATGAAATTGGTGTGATTCAGGATATTGAAGCGATTGGTAATATCACACGTGAAAAAGGCATTCTTTTCCATTGTGATGCGGCTCAAGCAACAGGCAAAGTAGATATTGATCTAAGCAAATTAAAAGTAGATTTAATGTCTTTTTCTGCGCATAAAACATATGGTCCAAAAGGTATCGGTGCACTTTATATCCGCCGCAAACCTCGTGTACGTATTGAGGCGCAAATGCATGGTGGTGGTCATGAGCGTGGCTTCCGTTCAGGTACCTTACCCACTCACCAGATTGTAGGAATGGGGAAGGCCTTTGCTTTAGCAAAAACGACCATGCACGAAGAAAATGTTCGTATTAAGGCATTACGTGACCGTTTATTGGCTGGCCTTACAGAAATTGATGAAACATATGTGAATGGTGATATTGAGCACCGCGTGCCACATAATCTAAATATTAGTTTTAATTATGTGGAAGGTGAATCATTAATCATGGCAATTAAAGAATTAGCTGTCTCTAGTGGTTCAGCCTGTACGTCAGCGAGTTTAGAGCCTTCTTATGTGCTTCGTGCGTTAGGACGTAATGATGAGTTAGCACATAGCTCAATTCGTTTTACCATTGGTCGTTTTACGACAGAAGAAGAAATTGATTTTGCTGTTGAGTTAATTAAAGCACGTGTAGGTAAGTTGCGGGATATGTCGCCATTATGGGAAATGGCACAAGCAGGTATCGACCTAAATAGCGTTCAATGGGCAGCACACTAATTACGTATTTATAAAGGAATTCAATCATGGCATATAGTGATAAAGTATTGGATCATTACGAAAATCCTCGTAACGTTGGTTCATTTGAAAATGATGAAACTGTTGGCACAGGTATGGTTGGTGCGCCTGCCTGTGGTGACGTGATGAAATTACAAATTAAAGTCAATGATAACGGAGTTATTGAAGACGCACGTTTTAAAACCTATGGCTGTGGCTCTGCTATTGCCTCTAGTTCATTAGTGACTGAATGGGTAAAAGGTAAGACATTGGATCAAGCATTAGAGATTCGTAACTCTCAAATTGCTGAAGAGTTAGCATTACCTCCTGTAAAAATTCACTGTTCTATTCTTGCAGAAGATGCAATTAAAGCCGCTGTAGCGGATTATAAAAACAAAAAGGCATAATTGGACATTATTATGGCAGTTACATTAACCGAAAAAGCTGCACAGCATATTCAACGCAATATCACTAAGCGTGGCAAAGGCTTGGGTTTGCGAGTTGGTGTACGTACCTCAGGTTGTTCAGGTATGGCATATAAACTTGAATATGTTGATGAAGCTGATCAGCACGATATTGTATATGAAAGCTTTGGCGTCAAAGTCTATGTTGATCCAAAGAGCTTACCGTATATTGACGGTACTCAGCTGGACTTTGTGCGAGAGGGGTTAAATGAAGGATTTAAATTCGCTAACCCTAAAGAAAAAGCCAGCTGCGGTTGTGGTGAGTCTTTCTCTGTTTAAACACTAAGGATTCTTGTCGTGGATACGTATTTTAGTTTGTTAGGTTTACCAGCTAATTTTGCATTAGACTTAACGCAATTAGAACAAGCATGGCGACAAGCCTCTGCCAGAGTACACCCTGACCGTTTTGCTACAGCTAGTGCAGCAGAAAAAAGGGTGGCTATGCAATGGGCATCGCGCATCAATCAGGCATATGATACCTTAAAGAATCCCGTTAAACGGGCTGCTTATTTGTGTGAGTTAGCGGATCATACGGTAGATGCAGAGAATAATACTCGCATGGATTCAGCTTTTTTAATCAAGCAAATGCAATGGCGTGAGCAGTTAGATGAAGTGAGGGGTAAACCTGAACAGATGCTAGTGTTGTTGAATGCTATTGAACAGGAAGCACAGACGCTAGAGGGATGTTTAACGGAGCTGTTAGATCATAAAAAAGATTTTGCGTTAGCCACAGAAAAAGTCCGTCAGCTGATGTTTGTCGCTAAAATACAGAACGAAATTAAATCATTACTTGCTTAGTACACTGTGCTAAGTAATAAGACCTAAAACGATAAAGAATTTATGGCACTTTTGCAAATTTCAGAACCAGGCGCATCACCCGCACCACATCAACGTAAAGTGGCGATTGGGATTGACCTTGGTACAACACATTCTTTGGTAGCAACTGTACGTAGCAGTATTGCCGAAATTATTAAAGATGAAGAGGGCAAGGTATTACTTCCCTCGGCAGTTAGATACCTCAAAGATGGTACTGTCCATATTGGATTACCTGCTGTGCGTGCACAAAACCGTGATCCTTACAATACCTTGCTATCTATCAAACGCTTGATGGGACGCTCTTATGAGGAAGCGGTTGCATTAAATGTTCCCTATCGATTAGAAAAAAATGCAGGTAGCGTAGCTATCAAAACTATTCAAGGGGACGTGAGTCCTGTAGAAGTTTCTGCTCAAATTTTAGCGAAATTACGCCAACGTGCTGAAGATGCTTTAGGTCAAGATATTAATGGTGCCGTGATTACCGTGCCAGCTTATTTTGATGATGCACAACGCCAAGCGACAAGAGATGCGGCACGTTTAGCTGGTCTAAATGTTTTACGATTATTAAATGAGCCAACAGCAGCGGCTATTGCGTATGGCTTAGATAATGCTGCTGAGGGTGTTTATGCGGTATATGATTTAGGTGGTGGTACATTTGATATTTCAATTTTGAAATTAAGCAAAGGTGTATTTGAAGTTATTGCAACTGGAGGCGATACACAACTTGGTGGTGATGACTTTGATGAATTAATCGTTAATGATGTGATGAAGCATCATGATACTAGCCATTTGAGTATCCAAGATAAGCGCTTATTATTGTCAATTGCCAAAACTGTGCGTGAGCGCTTAAGTACACAGCCTAAAGCCTATTTCCAAGTAACCTTGTCAGATGGTTTACATTTGGATTTAAATTATCCAAGAACTCATTTCGATAATATTGCTACTGACTTAGTGAATCGCACGCTAGAGCGAGCAAAACAAGCGTTAAAAGATGCACAACTGAAACCGACAGACATTAAAGGTGTGGTTATGGTCGGTGGTGCAACACGGATGCCGATTGTACAACAGCGTGTCCAAGAGTTCTTTGCGACTAAACCATTGACTAATCTTGATCCTGAACAAGTAGTGGCATTGGGTGCAGCACTACAAGCAAATAAACTAGTGGGTAACCAAAGTAGTGATGAAGATTGGCTATTATTAGATGTTACTCCCTTGTCTTTAGGCATTGAAACAATGGGAGGGCTAGTTGAACGGATTATTGATCGTAATAGTACGATTCCAGTTTCTAGAGCGCAAGAATTTACAACGTTCAAAGATGGACAAACTGCCATGAGCATTCATGTGTTGCAGGGAGAGCGTGAGTTAGTCGATGCAAACCGTTCTTTGGCAAGATTTGAGTTACGTGGCATTCCTCCCATGGTAGCTGGTGCGGCAAGAATTAGAGTAACATTCCAAGTAGATGCCGATGGTTTACTTAGTGTCACGGCAAGAGAAATGAGCACGGGTGTAGAAGCATCTATTACCGTTAAACCTAGCTACGGTTTAAGCGATGATGCCATTGCACAGATGCTAGCAGAGGGTATGCAACAATCAGATTACGATGCTCAACAGCGAATGCTTCGTGAAGAACAAGTCAATGCACAACAGTTGATTGAGTCAGTACAATCTGCATTGGCAGCGGATAAAGATTTATTAAACCCTCAAGAATTGGCTGATATCGAACAAGGTTTAGCCGAATTGAAAACGATAGCACAGTCACAAGACGTAAATCTTATCCGTAGTAAAGTGGCGGCATTTTCTCATCAAACAGACGAGTTTGCCGCACGACGTATGGATAGAAGCATACGCCTAGCCCTTGCAGGTAAAACAGTGGATCAGATATAAAAAAAGAAAAATCCCTTTCCTATATGTAAAAGTAGAAAGGGAATTCTTGAATAGAGATAAAGAGAGAAAAATGCCAAAAATTACCGTATTACCTCACGAAACATTAGCACCAGAAGGTAAAGTGATTGAAAACGTCAAACAAGGTGAGCCAATTATCCGTGCCTTATTGGATAATGGCATTGAGATAGAGCATGCTTGTGAAATGTCATGTGCCTGTACAACCTGTCATGTGGTCGTCAAAGAGGGCTTTGACTCACTGGAAGAAGCTACAGATGATGAAGAAGATCTATTGGATAAAGCATGGGGACTCAAGCCCACTTCACGCCTATCTTGCCAAGCCCTAATGGCAGACGAAGATGTGGTAATTGAAATTCCTAAATATACAATTAATCACGCCAAAGAGAATCACTAAGTATTAAAACAAGACTAGTGGTCTGGTAAGCACTGTACTTCTATGATTAGAGGTCGGTATTCATATATCAGCTAGCGAAGCTGGACAGTGCGAGAAACTATTTCCCCTTGAAACCTCCCCCTAATACCTAAATCAACGTTCATTGATTTAGGTATTTTTTTATGCTCATCGATGACAAAATAGTTACATTTCATCAATTTTATTTGCCCCAAATAGCTCATGAATAGTGACATTAGGACTTCTACCTAACAAATTTGTTAAGCGTGACAAAATTCAACTTTCTGCTACACTTGATAATAGTGTTATTGATTTAAGAGAGTAAAAAGTTGTTGGATTGTTATAAATGACTTTTTGAGAAGAGCAAACTCTTTTTATAAGAAAATACATTATTGAAGTTACGTTTTTATTTTTATAAAAATAAAAAACATTAATACCTAGTCATTTTTTGATGAGATATTGTAGGAGAGTTTATGTTAGAGTTTTCCTTGCCGGACAAGATAACAGCAGAATATATTGCTATTCTTCCTATGTTTTTGGGGGATGCAGATAAAAAGGCGACTAAAATTAGCCCGCTCTCAGTAAAAGGTGCCATAAGATTTTGGTGGCGAGCATTAGTTTGGGCAAAATATGCTGATCGGTACTCCGATGATGTAGCAGCGTTAAAGGCCTTGCATTTAGAGGAAGCTCAATTATTTGGCACAACTGTGGAGTTATTAGAAGTGGCTAATTCCTCTGTTAAAAGAGCAGGTAAAGGAATGGTAAGTATTGCTGTTGAAGAGGACAATATTAGCTTAAGCTCTTCATTAGTTAAGGACTGGCCTAGTAATTTAAATAGTCCTTCTGGCTATGTAGCGATGGGGATTCCTGCCAGTGGGAATGATCCGCATCGAGAAGCTTTTAAAGAAGGTAAAAAGTTTACAATTACGCTTCATCTAGGAAAAACTGGCATACATCATATAAGCCAAGAACAGCAGCAAGATTTAATTCATACATTAAAACTGCTAGGAGCTTTTGGGGGATTGGGTGCTCGTTCTCGCAGAGGCTTTGGCTCTGTTCAACTTCAAAAGATAAATGATGAAAGTATACAGTTTAACAGTTCACTAGAGTTAAAAAACTATTTAAATACACTTATCGCTTTTGCCAAACAAACTCGCAGAGCTCCTTTTTCTGCTTTTTCAAAAGATAGTCAATGTGGAGTCCCATTATCTGAAAGTTGTCTCTACAAAGATGCTAGACAATCACATGCCAAGCTCACGAGTGTCTATAAAGATTTTAGAAGCGAGATATTTACTAATGATAAAAATAAAAAAAGAGGTTTTGGATTACCACTAGGAAATGACTCAAGACGTAGAGCAAGTCCTTTCTTTTTCCATACCAGCGCCATTAATGATAGATATCTTTCTCAATTATTATACTTACCAACAAGTATTTTCCATTATGCTATTACGCAAAATCCATCGGATGAGTCTACATTAGTAAACTTATTACGTGTTTGGTCTAATCAGGGAGCAGAGAAATGAGCCAGTATTTTCATTTTACATTGGGGCCCGTGCAATCTTTCGTTGCGCAAGCACGAAGAACAAGAGATTTCTGGTCGGGGTCTTTTTTGCTTTCGTGGTTAGCAGGCATTGCTATGCAAGAGGTAGAACAACAAGGAGGAGTAATTTTATTTCCTGAAGCTGATAGTGCATTTTTAGAAGCGATTAAGGGGAGCAGTGGAAGTACTAGACCCTCACAAGGAAATATTCCAAATCGGTTTAAAGCAAAAGTTACTGATACTTTTGAGCCAGAACGGGTAGTCTCTGCTGTTAATCAAGCTTGGGAAGCATTAGCAGCAGTGATATATCAAAAAGATCTTGAAAGAGTAACTAATCCTAATACAAAACTAATTTGGGATAGGCAGGTTCAGAATTTTTGGGATATGAGCTGGGTCATTGTTGCAGAGGAGAGTAATAGCGCAGCACTAGACCAACGAAAAAATATACGTTCTTTATTTGTGCCTCAAGAGCCTGGAATTAAATGTACATTAATGGCAGATTGGCAAGAGTTATCGGGTATCGAAGGAGTGCGTTCTACGGATCGTCAGCAGCGAGAAGCGTTTTGGCAAAAAGTTAGTCAGCATATAGATACAAAACTTGATTTTCAGTCCGAAGGTAAAGAACACTTATGCGCTTTGAGTTTCATTAAGAGACGATTTTATGCTCATTTTGCAAATTTTAAAACGGAACTTAATGGATGGACTGTTCATGGTTGGGATGTAGAGCCTGCTGTTCCCTCAGTTGCATATCTTGCTGGTGTTAGATGGTGGACAAATGTGTTAGCCACTGCTCCAGATGATGAATTTTCAGCCTTTGCTGAATCAGCAAAAGCCTTAAATAAGTTACCAGAAAGGGATACTAAGATTAAATCAGTCATCGAAGTAGCTACTCAAAAGAACCGACTAGCCTATACTGGGATCGATGGTAATACTTTCCATGAGATTACTTTGGATAATCCTAATAAAACACAGGCTACAGCACAAGCCATTAAAGTTAAACAAGCATTGAAACAGTTGCAGAAAAAGTTTGGTAAAGCTTCACCATTTTATGCGGTATTAATGATGGATGGAGACCAATTAGGCAAGCAAATGAGTGATTTAACTAAACAAAAGGATATTACGCAAGGATTGCAAAAATTTATTGCTAACGTACCAACTATTATTGAAAAGCATAATGGTTTTCTCATTTATGCTGGTGGTGATGATGTATTAGCATTATTACCAATGGAGACTGCCATTGAATGTGCTGTAGAGGTGAGAGCTCATTATCAGCATACTTTTAAAGCATTTCCTAAATTACAAACTACTATTTCAGCTGCGTTAGTGTATACCCATATTAATCATTCACTCAAAAACGTGTTGCTAGATGCTCATCGTGTTTTGGATGAAATAGCAAAAGATGGTGCAGGGCGTGATGCTTTAGCCGTAACTGTATATAAAGGTAGTGGTCAGGTAATTGAATGGGCAAGGAAATGGGATAAATTGCTTGTAAATAATCAGCTAGTAATTTCACAATTGGTTAGTCAATTTAAGCAAGTGTCTGATAAGTTACCGCTTTTTTCAAGTAAATTTTTCTATGGAATTAGAGAAAAATTTAGTGTTTTAAAAGATGTAACAACTTCTTCTCAGCAGAAAAATAGTCTATTGAGTTTTGAGGATGCGGTGACTTTATTAAGTGCTCAGTTTATTCAATCTGCGGATAATTTAAAAATACTCAAAGATATTTTTACTGGAGTAAATTTACAAGACACGGCTAGACAGTTTACACGTCCTTTATTAGAACAATGTCAAGATGCATCAAAGGGAGAACAGATTACAGCTGATTTTGCTTTGTTTGTAAGATTTTTGGCACAGAAAGGCTTAGAAGAAAGAGGAGTCTAAGATGCAGCATATTATCTTTCATCAAATTGATAGTTGGTTTTTCAAAGAATCTAGAAGTATGGATGGTAGTGGTGCATCAATGATTATGAGCCAATTTCCTCCACCAACAGCAACGCTACTAGGTGCATTGCGTACAGCTATTGGTTCGCAGTACCACGCACAGCATCAGACCACATGGGCTGATTTTAATCCACAGCATCAGCTTGTAGATTATATTGGTTATGCTCGTGAGTATGGACCATTGAAAGTACAAGGTCCATGGCTATACCATCAAGGTGAGTTGTATTTTAAAACTCCTTTAAATGTACTGCGTGTAATGAACCAAAATATGCCGTCATATGCTTTCTTTTCATTAAATCAATCTGCGATAAAAAGCGATTTAGGGGAGATCGTTTATCCAGCACTTAATTACCAAAATGGGCAGTCTGCGTTAAGTGAAAGTTATATTAGTGCATCTGATTATACTCAAGTGCTTAATGGTCAGCCACCACAAAAGGTTTATTATCCAGAGGAGATTTGGTGCTCTGATGGTCGTTTAGGTATTGCTGTAGAGCATGCAGTACGTAAAGTGATTGATGGCAAACTATATCAGACTAACCATATTCGGTTATTGGGTGATTGGGATGTTTATTTAGGCTTGCATAGTGACCAAACAGACTATCCTTTAAAAGATACACTTGTTCGTTTAGGTGGCGAAGCAAGAATGGGGGCTGTTGAAATACTTTCTAATGTTCCTACTTTACCGATTCAACAGACTCAAGGGTTTACTAAACAACTAGTAATGTATTTATTAACTGCTTTACCAGATTGGAGAGGTATAGAGCATAAGCATTTACCTCCTTTGCCAAACAGTAGCTTTAAGGCTATTAAAAAAGAGGGAAGAACAGTATGGGCGGGGATTTTAGAAGGAATTGATGTTGAAATTTTTTCAGCAGTTTTAGGTAAGCCAGAGCGTATTGGCGGATGGGATATGCTAGGGCATCAATCTGTCCCCGTGCGAAGTTTCACTCCGGCAGGTAGTTGTTGGTATATCAATACAGAAAATATCGAAAAAGCACAGCAATTAGTAGAAAAATTGCATTTAAAGTATTTAACACAAGGCAATGAAAGAGCTTTAGGCTACGGACAAGTTGCTTTTGGAAAATTAGTTGGGTTTTAGGAGAATATAATGAAATTTGGTTTATTGAGTCTACATGCACAATCATCTATTCATGCAGGTGCAGGATCTGCGGATAGTGTTATTGACTTACCTGTACAACGAGAAGCACATACAAATTTTCCTTGTGTTTTTGGCTCTAGTGTCAAAGGTGCATTACGTGCAAATGCTGAAAGTAAGCAATGTGAAGCAACAGATATTTTGTTTGGAAAAGAAGGTGGAAATGACCAAGGTAATGCTGGCAGTTTATTGATTTCAGATGCAAGATTATTGTTGTTACCAGTGCGATCATTAACAGGACAATTTAAATGGGTCACTAGTCCTGCTGTATTAGCACGTTGGCAAGCTGATGCTAAACGTTTCGGTATAGCACTGGAGTTTGATATTCCATTAGAAATTCCTACTGAAACATTAATTGTTTCTAATAAAGGTGCGAAAAATAGCACTATTTATTTGGAAGAATATGCTTTCAAAACACAATCGGCTGATTTACACGCATTAATCGAGCAATTAGCAAAGACGCTTGATTATACAAATGCCCAACAGTTACTTGAAAATCAATTGGTTATTGTTGGTAATGATGACTTTGCTTATTTGGCGAGTTACACATTGCCAGTGAATCCTCATATTACTATCGAAACGGCGACTAAAACGGCCAAAGCAGGTGCTTTATGGTACGAAGAAACGTTACCACCTGATAGCGTTCTATATGTAGGTGTTGCCGCTGATCAAGCAAGAGTTAGAAATACTCCTGTTACAGCAGAGAAAAATTGGGAATCTTTTGCAGGATTATTTGCTGAACATAGCTGGCTGCAAATAGGTGGTAATGAAACAGTTGGTATGGGCTGGTGCTATGTGAATATTCACACAGCATAAGGAGAGTGTCATGAGTATACAGACAATAGAACAAAAAAGAGCGGCATTTGCATTAAAAAAATTGAATACTTATCAGTTTACTGCTGAAGAAAAAAAAGAGTGGTTAAGTCGTGCTAATGAGATTCCAGCTATGATTCAGATGAATGGTATTGGTCAGACCTTAGCATTTTATATCCAAAAAGGTGGTACGCATAAAAAAGTATATGAGTTATTGAGTGAGTGGTTATGCAATAATGATCACGGCGTATATCCAAAAGATGGTCATGATTTAATGTATCACTTAGTCACGGGAACACGTCATCAATACCAAGTTGCTCAAGCAGAAACACAAGCTTTATTAAAATGGGTAAAAAAATTCAGCAGAGCATTTTATAAGTCTTTTGGAGATGAAAATGGCTAATTACCCGTTTTATAAAAGTGAGGAACATACATCATCAGCTGTTGTTTTGTCTAGAGAAAATAATAAGGGGCTTATATTTTCTCGGTTTTTTAATGGTTATGATAAGACATGGGGAAAAGTATCTGAGAATGCTAAAACTAAATTTCTAAATTCTGTAAGTGATCAATGCGGTGATACGACACAATTAAATACGATGGCGAGCAGGCAAGTAGCACTTGTTCAAGGTCTTAGAGGTGATGCTAAGGTTTTTGCTAGTAAATCTTTTGTAACAGGTATGGGTAATGAACATCCTGTGGAGAATGGTTTTCTGTGGCATTACACTCTAGGAGTTCCTTATATCAGTGGCAGCCAAGTCAAAGGTATTCTTAGGTCGTTGATAGAAGAGTATTATGAGGGGTCAGATAAATCAACTATTTTACGTAAATGGTTTGGCAGTCAGGTTAAACATGCTAAAACAGCCACAGATTTAGACTCTCAGCAAGCGGGAGATTTAATTTGTTTTGATGCTTTTCCTATTGAGTCACCGACACTTAATGTAGAAATTATGACTCCTCATTATGGAGAATGGTATGCAAAGGGACAAGGACTAAAAAACATTCAAGAAGATACTACAATTGTTCCGGCTGATTGGCATGATCCAGTGCCAGTACCCTTTTTAGCCGTTAAAAGTGCTAAATTTTTATTTAGCTTTGGTTTTAGGCAAACCGCAGAAAGCTCGCCAGATGATATAAAAACTGTTTGGGATATGTTTGAAAAAGCTTTGGTTTATGTACGTGCAGGTGCCAAAACTCAATCAGGTTTTGGGCTAATGGTACCTGATGAGAAATCCCATAAAGACTTATTCGAACAGATTGAAAAGAATCGCCAGAGCCAGCAAGCTATGAAGGATTTTGAGGAAAGTTTATTAAATCAGTCTGATGCTTATAGAGAAATACTCACACTTGGACGAGATAATCATTGGGAAGAACCTGGCGATGAAAGTAAAGGATCTTTTACAGGATATATTTCTGAATGGTTAAACAAGATGGAGCAAAGTAGGGATGAAGATGTATTGCGCTATCTTAGAAAAATAGCAGAAATCCATTATAAAGATCGATTGAAAAAACCGGAAAAAATTAAAAATGCCCAACAAAAAGTTTGGGTAGAAAGATTGTTATCCTTAACCAATGGGTTAAAGTAATAGCATAGCAGGGTGGTAAGGGTGCTATTTGCCCTTATCACTATAATTGTAAATTATAGAAAAACCTCTATGCCTTCGAATTTTTAGTTGTTCTATGAATCCATTAAATCTACCCTTAGAGCTTCCTATCGATTGTATATAGGGCAATGGTTACATATAGGTAAACAAACAGTCTTTGGACATGGTCGATATATAGTCAACGCACTTGACCATTACAAAGAATAGTAAACAGTCAAGACTACATTATTCGGTGATTGCTAGTGAATGAAAAATACAGTAATATATCGATACTTGATAGTTTAGTCTGATGTGTTTTTTAACAATTTGGATGACATATTAGGTCAAAAAGATAGTCAACTTTTTGGTTTTTAAAATTTTCTACTGACCTGTTTTTAACCTATTGATTTTAAATAAAAAAAATAGGTAGTGCAGTGGAAGAAAATTCCTCAACATAAGAGGATTACGACATGCTAATATGAATACAATAACATCTAGAATAACAAGTGGAAGAAAATTCCTCAACATAAGAGGATTACGACTGGCGACTGATATGCACATGTAGCCCGCATGTCCGTGGAAGAAAATTCCTCAACATAAGAGGATTACGACCTATAAATCTGCTCATATGCGGCTCTATCCTTGTGGAAGAAAATTCCTCAACATAAGAGGATTACGACATAGAACTTGGTGATTCTCCACTCTTTAAGAAAAGTGGAAGAAAATTCCTCAACATAAGAGGATTACGACATATCATTGGTTTCTGCCCATTCAATCCATTCTTGGTGGAAGAAAATTCCTCAACATAAGAGGATTACGACAGCTGGGTAGACGTCCTGCAGGAAGTTTGGAGAGGTGGAAGAAAATTCCTCAACATAAGAGGATTACGACCGGTAAGGTATCGGGAATAAAGACCCTATCATTTGTGGAAGAAAATTCCTCAACATAAGAGAATTACGACTAGAAATCTATGTCATTGTCGGACATGTCCTCCGTGGAAGAAAATTCCTCAACATAAGAGGATTACGACTTTGATTCTTTTAGTGGTAAGCCCCCAATTGACTGTGGAAGAAAATTCCTCAACATAAGAGGATTACGACTTGGAGTTGATGTCTTCATCAAACCATGCTTCACCGTGGAAGAAAATTCCTCAACATAAGAGGATTACGACAGAAGAGATATCAACTATCTCTTCTCCTAAAAGTGGAAGAAAATTCCTCAACATAAGAGGATTACGACTTTACGAAAATCACCAGATTCTAATTTTTCAGGTAGGTGGAAGAAAATTCCTCAACATAAGAGGATTACGACTTTACGAAAATCACCAGATTCTAATTTTTCAGGTAGGTGGAAGAAAATTCCTCAACATAAGAGGATTACGACTCTTAGCCTGCTCAACCTTTGCTTCTACTAGCATGGTGGAAGAAAATTCCTCAACATAAGAGGATTACGACGTCGACGTACCCAAAAGATAGAAGCCCACTGTGTGGTGGAAGAAAATTCCTCAACATAAGAGGATTACGACTGTGTTTAGCTGCTTCAGTTTTTAACTGAGCAAGCGTGGAAGAAAATTCCTCAACATAAGAGGATTACGACGAAATCAACGCTAGCTTGTACTTGGTCAAGATTGTGGAAGAAAATTCCTCAACATAAGAGGATTACGACCGGTAAGGTATCGGGAATAAAGACCCTATCATTTGTGGAAGAAAATTCCTCAACATAAGAGAATTACGACTAGAAATCTATGTCATTGTCGGACATGTCCTCCGTGGAAGAAAATTCCTCAACATAAGAGGATTACGACTTTGATTCTTTTAGTGGTAAGCCCCCAATTGACTGTGGAAGAAAATTCCTCAACATAAGAGGATTCAGACGGTTATTTAAATACGGAAAATAATAAACAATTAAAAGGGATAGACGGATGGGAAAAATAAATTACTGGGAAAAATGAGAAGAAACTGACAAAGTCTGGTGGAAATATACGCCAGATACGATAGGTGTATTTATTTTCTCATTTGATAAGAAAAAAGAATTTAATTTTTGGAGCGATTATCCAGAAAAATTAACACAAGAAGAAAAAGCTATTTTTGATAAAGAAAACCCAGAACTAGCTAAATTAAAGAACTACTGAAATAAAGTTGGAAAAAAACCACGAATATTAGGGGATTAGGATCCTGCATGGAGGTTTGGTTGTTCACCTGAATTAATCCTATATGTGAGGCAACTATTTACCTTACCTTGAGATAGAATAACTCAATTGCCTTTGCTTAAAAAAATGCTAAGGCTTGCATTGTTGTAAGCACTGAATGGCTTTTTTATTTTATCTAATAATTTTTATTCTAAATTTTGATAAACTATGCGTATCCCATGTAAGGCTCTGCCGTACTATTCGGCTTTGTCTTTGAACAAAGCAGGGCGAGCATACTTGATATGCCACGTGTGTTGGACGGATTGCATTGGGATAAAAGGGCTCATTTTGAGCCCTTTTCTTTTTGTATGTTGGTTTTTGCTACTTTGGTTTTAGTGTCTACATTGTTAGCTAGCAGTATGTCATTACCTTTTGATGTACTAGGGCTAGTATTGTTGGATGATTATCTTCACTATATGCTGCATACAGTATGAGAGTTTAAAAACAGACTATTAGCTGATTATGACCAGCACGTTTTGTAGGATATCTTCAGTCTTAATAGCATCTTAAATAGCATAGATCAAAGCACAACACAGCAACAAATTTGTCAGTTACCTAAAAAGACTGCTCTTGGGTGATAATAACATCATTCAATATAAATAGGAGATGTTGTGATGTCAGATAAAGAGACAGATGCTAATTTTTCTCAATTATCAGATTTAATGAGTGATGACGATTCAAATCACCTTGATACTTCCCCAACACCGTGGCTAAGTGATGATATGAACAGCGAAGATTTTACCTATACAGGAAATGAGGCAAAAGAAATACTTGCTGGAGTCCTCTCTTTAGGGAAAATTTTAGAGAGCTGTATTGGCATGAAAGGCGAATTTTTTATGGAGGAACTAGGGCGTATAGCTCACTTTCAATTTGGTTCCGATAACAAAATTTATTTTGATTTTTATTATAAAACGGTGTGTAAAGAAAATTACATTGAGAGTGAAATCCTTGACCTTAATCAATATGAGCCTGAAACGATGTGGTTTAAGGCAACAAAGATTAATCAATGTAGTGATAATTCTCTCGATAATTAAACAGGTGGCTGACCTCTGCACGCAACGATTGTTTAGGATAAATAACCTAGCAAAACCACCTAACAATCAATCATTGCTTATCCTATTACCGTGAAAGTTAACAAGAAGTTTAAAAATCAACAAATTTGTTATGCTTTATTTAATGCTTAAATACATTTAAGCTATTCAAATCAATCACATATTGTTTATATTCAAAATAAAATATGGGATGATACATGAATAATAAATGCAAAAATTTTACATAGAGTTATGGAACAACAATATCAGAAAATTTTAGTTGCTGTCACTGGCATGTCTCCACAGGTATTAACGGAAACAATTTATGCGTTATATAAAGATAAACAATGGATACCTGATGAAGTTCACGTCTTGACTACTGCTATGGGAGCGGCAAATATTCGCGATACTCTGCTAGGTAAAGGTGGATATTTACAAAAGCTTATCAAGGATTATCACTTGTCACCTATTGTCTTTGATGAAAGTCATATTCATGTGATTAAGGATAATCAGCAACAACCTTTGGCGGATATTCGTACGCCTGAACAAAATTCTGAAGCGGCGGATATGATTATGCAGTTCATGTTTAATTTATGTAAGTTAGCCAATACTCAGATACATGTTTCTATTGCTGGTGGCAGAAAATCCATGGGATTTTATATTGGTTATGCACTGTCTTTATTTGGTAGACCACAAGATAGTTTATCCCATGTGTTAGTAGAAGAGGCGTTTGAGCAAAATCCAGAGTTTTTTTATCCTAGTGTAGAAAAGCAATTAGTCCATACAGCACGAAGTGGTTGCCGAGATGCATCAACAGCAAAAGTGATGTTGGCGGATATTCCTTTTGTGCGTATCCGTCAAGGGATGCCTAATTTGTCTGAAGATAAACTATGGCATTTTAGTGATATTGTTGCTCAGACACAAAAAGATTTGACGGTGAGTGAGTTAAAAATCTATCCATCAGAACAAAAAATTATGTGTGCAGGGATGGAGATTAGATTAACTTGGCAACAATTTGCGGTGTATTGGGCAATGGCTGAACTACGATTACAGAATAAACAGATTACTAAAAGTGTGAGTATGCCAGAGGATGAAAAGATCCTTGCTAATCAATATATTAAATGCTATTTTTCCTCAGCAAAGGCCAGACAAGAGTGTCAAGATGATATAGAAATTGTTCAGAAAAGAATGCGAGCAGATATTTGGCGTATTCTTCAAGAGTGTCGTTCTAAAATCCATAAAAAATTAGATATGACATTAGGTACAAGTGCAGAGCAATACTATATTGAAAGTAAGGGGAAAAATCATCAAAAATTATATATGCTAGGACTTGATAGTTCCGCTATTTCAATCGTGACAACATAGATTTATAACAAAAAGGAAAGGCATATAACAATGACATGCTATTTTATTTCTCGCCATCAAGGGGCTGCCTCTTGGATCCAAGAGCAGGGACTAGAGATTGATCAAATGCTAACGCATCTAGACATGAATATTTTAAAGAGAGGTGATACCGTTGTGGGTACATTACCCATTAATTTAGTGGCTGAATTAACAGAGTTGGGGGTACGTTATTTACATCTCACTTTAAATATGCCTGAGAGTATGCGAGGTAAAGAACTAAGTCCAGAGGAAATGAAGCAAATCAATGCTTATTTGCAAGAATATCAAGCAACCAAAGTAGAATAATCATATAGAGTAGATATTAGATATATAGGGATAGAGGAAGGGGAAATGAGTTTACATATTTGTTTATTATCTGATCAATTATTAGCGAATTACCTACCTATTAAGCAATTTAAGCCGTCAAAAGTCTTGATGCTGAGTACTAGCTACATTCGAAAGCATCAGCTAGATCAGCGATTTAAGCGTATGGTTGAAAAACTGGGTGTGGAGTGCATTGATTACCCGCACAATGTTCCTACAGAAAGCTATGTGGATATTCAATTATTCTTTATGGAGTGTCAGGACTATATTCGTCAGTTAGGGGAAACGGATATCACACTCAATTTGACAGGCGGTAATAAGTTGATGACCTTATCGGCATATCATGAATTGCATGATGAATGTTCAGCCTATATCTATACAAATACAAGTCAGGGCAATATTGAGTTTCTTGAAAATAATCAACAGCCAGCGGTTAAATTAGAAAGTTTATTAAACATTGATGAGTCTCTTTCTGCTTATGGTGTACAAACAAGTGGGCATAATAGTGGAGGAGAAGCATGGCGAGAACGTGTGAAGAATAGACATGCTTTGACGATGAAGCTAGCTAAATTTGCAAGTGATGAGAGAAAAAGAGGATTCATAGGGGCGTTAAATTATCGTTGTTCTCAAGCACTAGATAATAAGTTACAGCCTAATGGTGAATATAAAGTCATTCTAGTAAAACCAACTCAAGTATTTGACTATTTAAGTCCTGAAAATCGAGAGTTTTTAAAAGATTGCCAGAAACATCAGCTTTTATCATTTGATGAGAGTCAAAAAAGCATCACGTTTAATACCCCTCAAGATGCTTTGTATTTAGGAGGGATGTGGCTAGAAGAATTAGTCTATCATTTAGCCGGTAAACACCAGTTGAATGATTATCGATGTGGACAAAAAGTTCGTCTACAAAAAACGGATAATGAATTAGACGTGGTTATGGTACATAATAACCGTTTGTTAGTTGTTGAGTGCAAAACAATTCGATTTAGCAACCAAGACGATAGCGATAACGATATTTTGTATAAGCTTGATAGTGTTAGTGATAGCTTAAAAGGCTTATATGGAGAAGCTTGGTTAGTCTCTGCTAGATCTATAGACAGAGAATCTATTTTGGAAAGAGCAAAAAGCTTGAATATTAAAATTATTTCAGGTAAAGATGTCCATGATTTGAGCAAAATGCTGTTGGAATGGGCTAATGGGAAATAGTCTGACGATTTGTTTTTAGTGATTAGTTTTAAACGGTAGAATGATAAAAAATATAAAACTTAGGTTTGCTTTGGCACAATGAGTTATAAATGAGTAAATGCTTTAAAGGATAAAGAATAAATGATAGAAATATTAGATAAGATTACGATTGTATTTGCTTTTATTATTATGCTGCTAACAATATGTGGTTGGGGAATGACTGTTTGCAATCATTATAAAAATAAAAAATTAATTAGTGTTTTACTTTACAACAAAGAAACCCCTGAAACCAAAGTTTTATTATCCCAAAGAGTTATGCGTAAACATTTAAGCCGTGCAGAATTAAAAGGGTGTCTAAGTGATTGCTACAGAGGAGCTAATAGGAGTTATGATATTCCGTATTTAGGTGATGGAAAATTTTCTAATTCCTTACGCCTTGCACAACAAGGAAAAACAGATAGCGTGGAAATAGAGTTATCTGAGCCTAACTCATTAATTGCCGATTTTAAAACCGCTCCTATGGATATGCCACTCTCAGAGTAAGTACAAAAATTCCAGAGCTTATAGGTGTAGAAGTTCAGACCAAATCTGACAAATGAGTTGCAAAAAAGAGAGTTTCCCGTTTGAATAAGAGGTGCGAATCTTTTAAACAAACAAAAGGAAACTCTCATGTTACATACTACCAATAATGTGATTAAACATAAAGCAGGACTGCTTAATTTAGCAGAGCAATTAAAAAATGTGTCGCAAGCATGCAAAATTATGGGCGTATCGAGGGATACATTTTATCGCTATANTATAGGTGAAGTGATAAGGCTTGTTTAAACTCCTCTTCGGAGGTGATAGTTGTACTATTGCCTATATTATTGGGTGTTTTTTTGCTTTTGGTATTGCCATAAGTCCGATTCTATTCTAATACTATCAGAAATGGACTGATTTTTTAGTACATATGCGGGCAATTGAAGCCCAAAGGTATTAAAAAAACTCAGTCCTTTTTTATTATCCCAATATAACAAATTATATTATCCAAACTATGCTGAATTTGATTATTGCTGCGACAATAAATGTATGACCCCCATTTTTAGGAACACCTTTTAGTGGAATGATATGGATTTTAAGCCGCTTTAAGTCGCGGGGGTACACCTCCTATAGCCATGTTAGGCCGTACGTTATTATACTGCCATTGCCATTGGGTGACTAGCAACTCAGCTTGCTCCAATGAGTCAAAGATATACATATTTAAAAGCTCCTCCCTGACAGTTCGGTTAAATCGCTCAATATAGGCATTTTGATAGGGCTTGCCTGGCTGAATGTAGTTCAGACGAATGCCTTGACTTTCAGTCCATGAGATCAGTCGTTCTGAGATATACTCAGGACCATTGTCAACTCGTATCTCTTTAGGCTTTCCACGCTGCTCAATTGTGCGCTCTAGGTATCGAATCACCTGCTCGCTCGGAATAGATAAGGCAACATCCATGGCTAACGCTTCTCGGTTGAAATCATCAATGACGTTCAATAAACGTAGTCTACGGCCATCGGCTAGTGCATCACTCATAAAATCCATTGACCATACCTGATTAGCAGCTGTGGGCACAGCCAGTGGCGCTGGCTGCTTTCGTTGAAGGCGTAGACGAGGTTTAATAGGTAAGTTCAATGCTAACTCCTTGTAGATGCGGTAAACACGCTTATGATTCCAAACAGCGCCTTGGACATTTCTAAGATAGAAAAAGCATAGCTTAAAGCCCCAACGCTTATTGGCTTGGGTAAGTTTAATCAAGCAATCGGCAATCTGCTCGTCCTCAGCCTTTCCTTTACTTTGATAGTAATAACTTGATGTGCTAATACCCACCGTTCGGCAAGCTAACCTGACAGCAAAGCCTTGACGTGATACAAGTGTTCTTGTCATCGCTTTTCGTAGCGATGGCTTTACCACTTTCCCTCAAGTAGCTCCTTTCGCGCCTCGGAAACTAGCCGCTCCTCAGCATAAAGCTTCTTAAGCTTCGCATTCTCTTCCTGTAGGCGTTTTAGCTCATTGAGCATTGACGAGTCCATGCCGGCATATTTGCTACGCCATTTGTAAAAAGCAGATTGGCTCATGCCGTGCTCACGACACAAATCAGCAACGCTCACGCCGCTCTCATGCTGTTTAAGAATAGATAAGATTTGTCGCTCGGTAAATTGTTTTCTACGCATGAAAAATTCCTTTAAATTTAACAAATAGTTTAACGAAATTTTCCACTCATCGGTGTTTCGATTTTAGAGGAGTATTACCATAAGAACGCTTATTACGGTTATTAAATAAGTAGTGTCCTTTTTTCCTGTTTATATTTTCATCATATTCATCATCAAACTCTTTGTAAGCGTTAAAGAATTTATCAAGAATTTCGTTACACGCTGGACAAACGATATTGGTAAGTTGTTCTGGTCGTGTTTGATGGTAGGTCCAGCGAGAACTATTTTTATATAAACGTGTATCGCAGCTAAAGCAAATGGTATAAATACTTTCTAATGTACATTGTAGACAAATGCTGACAATTCTAGGATGCCCACCTTTTGTCTGATTATGAGAGAGTGTTAGTTTGTTTTTATCATGGTTACCACAATTCATACAATGGATATTGTGCCAGAGTATTTTATTGTTTCCCCCAATAATATGGGTATTAGATTGTAGGAATAAGCCAACTAATCTATGTAGATGCTCATCATTACGTAGCTGCTGGGATGTGGGGCTGAGAGGAATAAAACCTGTACGATGATTATGCCACTGCCCATATTGGCAGTGATTACCCCAAGCTTCTAGTGGAGATTTATCATGATGAATTTGTAAATCAATATTAGGGTGGAGAATAAACACACGTGCGTTATTTTGCTCAAGTTGGTATCCTTTATCGAGGAGCTTGTCGATTTCATTATAGAAAAAGTTTTCATTTGTAGATGTTTTAAATTTGGCATCCATAATTAAGTATTGATGACTAGGACTACTCTCATTAATCTCAAAATTGATTTGCTCTGTTGATGGAATTGTTTTCTCATCAAAAAGATTCTCTATGAACAATACAAAATCAGGTCTATTACCATTCGCTAATTCTTTTTGGAAATACAGGGTAATACGCTGACAGGTTTCTTGGCTGTAAAACTCAAAAGAAATGTTTTTTTCTTTTTTAGCAACCGCATCAATTAGACGTTGTTGCCAGTCACCGATTAATTCAAAGTAAAAATGTTGATTTAAGACATCAATAATTTTTAGTAAACACCAATACTCATACAGGGAGGCGGTATTAATTAATCCAATAGAGTCAACTTTTGTTAGCGTATCTAGCATATGCTCATTAAGCCCACCCGATAACAGAATATTTCTATACGCAGACTTAATCCCCGCATAATGAGGATTTTGAATAAATACCATGCTATTGGGACAACTATTTTTGACTCCTACTTTATGATGCTGTAGGTATTGCAATACTTTTTTTAAGCGTTTGATAAGAGGAGGGATGATTTTTTCAAACTCTTTTAGTAGTGATTGGTTTTCCCTGTGCTTTTGAATATTATTCCTAAGCATTTTACTTTCAATCGCAATATCGTCTAATTCATCTCTGCTTAAAGGTGCTTGCCAATTATTTTCGGCATATTGCTGATAGGAAGATTGTCGTCTTTCTACAGATTGGATGATAGTGTTTTGAATAAAGGTAATGTGTTCGAAAGCTTTTAAGGTAAGAACCGCAAAATTTTTCTTTTGAGATGAGTAATGATTGGTATTCCAATCAAATACTCCTGCTATTTCAAATGTTGAGTACGGAAAAACACCATGAGCCCCCTGAATCTTATCCCAAATTAAAGGAGAAAACCTGAAGACTAAATAACTCAATTGGTCTTTTTTATCATAGTCAAAGTTCTCTTTAAATTCAAAAAAGAATTCATTTTTTCTCTTGCCGTATACTCCTTTTAATTGAATCGTATATGTTCTGGAGTGTAGATGACGGCGTAAAACTTCTTTATTATCCTCATCATTAATCAATAAGTCATTAATTTGTTCTTGCTGTGCTTTTAAACGATTAATCTCTTGTTCCAATACCACTTTATCGATAGTTTTTGTTTTACGACCCTCATTTTGAGTTAACCATAATTCTTGATCCTTAATAATCTCATTGAATTTATGATGTTGTATCTGTTGTATAGACTCTGAGTGTTCAAGTAAAACAAGTGCTCGTTTGAGACAGTAATGGATATATTGATTTTCAGGAGTATTTAGACTCTCATAGAAATCACGGCTTGTATACTCACGAGAAAAAGGAGCTATCGCATATTCTCTAAAGGTTCTAGGTGTTGGTCTGACTTCTCGTAATGGTTTAGTCGTTTGTACTTCACTTAATACAATGTGAGGTTTTTGGATAAGTTCTTCTGCATCCTCAATTAAATGCTTAAAATAATGAAGCGTTTTATGGCTAAAGAAAGGGACTTGTTGGGATACATTGGTTTGTGCTGTACTGTTATTATCTAAAACAAGCATCCATAAATTATGTTGAAAATCTGCCAACATATGTTGTAAATCTTCAAGGCTAAAATGATGACTGTGATTTAGTACATATAAATGACTGTTTTGAATGATAAGCTCATATCGCCCAGCGGTACGCATAAGTTCACTTAGCACTCTTGTTTTTGTCGGTGAATCATCCCAAGCATTGCATTCAATCCACCATGTTTTGCCAGTGTGAGGATCCTCAATAGGCATTAATTCCTGATGTAGTTGATTATGGCGAATAAAGTAGGGTGGATGCTCAATTGAGATATCCTTAATATGAAATCCAATGTAGTTATCAACCCCTCTAAACGTCATTGTCTCAACCTCAAAGGCAGACTTCTTTATCTCAGAGGGGTTAAGAGTTAATGTATCACTCACTGAAATGGATTTCAGCGTACGGTTCGGATGCCAAGTTAGCTCTAAATAGGATACGTCAATATTTAACATTATTTATTACTTTAGCGAGACCAGTAATTAACGACCCAGTCATTAACTTCTGCATTTGCAATTACTCTATCAAGCTCTTTTAAGGCATCTAGTTGAGCATCTTCTACTGCCAATGTATCTAGCTCCTCAGCCAGATAATTTCTAAACTGTAGTAAGACATCTTTGCGTTTTTGTTCTGTATTTCCAACTGTTTTTTCCCCATCAAAAACAAGTTTAGGTAATATTTTATGCAGAACAATATTGTTGAGTAAGTGCTGAGGTGAATAATTAAATACACTAAGAGATTCTTGGTATTGCAATGCTTGACGTACTGTTCTCAAACCAAATTCAATCCCTAAAGGATCCAAGTAGTTTCTCACAATAAAAATAAGTTGTTGGACTAATGGTTGTTCGTTATCAAAGGCAGGATAGTCTTTTCGGGTACCTAAATCTTCTGGTTTAATAAGGACAGGTGAACTAATATCAATAGAGAAATTATTAATCTCTGTTTCTATACTATCCCAATCAGTGAGTAGAGGACTTGAGAAACGCATAATATGTGCTCTATCAAGTATTTTAGGTGATAAGTAATGAGTGGTATCATCAACATTGATAGCACCAATGATGCGAACATTTGACGGGAGTTCTATTTTTGCACGAGTACGAAAATAACTATTCATCAATTTACGCAAATTAGTATGATATTTTAGTAATGAATCGCCTTCTTTAAAACCACATAAATCATGTAGTTTTTGATTAGATTCTTCGTCTTTAAGTAAATCTAGAAAACTTGTTAATTCTTTATTAGGAAAAGATTGTTTTGTTTCTTCAACCAAAGCAAGGAAATTTTGTGCCTCTTTAATCACATCAGAAGCCTCTGTCTCGGAATAAAGACTCAGAGTAGGGAGTTGTTTACGCTCTTCCATTAAGCTAAGAAAATCAGCAAAATAATATTCCACTCGTGCCAAATTCATTTCATCTAAACAAATAAAATAAGGAATAGTGGGGTTGACGGAGGCTTCAAAAATAGCCTCTAAGAAAGGAGAAGATTGATATTTTTTCTCAATAGGATTGTAATACCCTAGTAAATCTTCGGCACTAGTCCAATTTGGTTTAACTGGAATAATAATCGCTTTTCCGCCTACAGCCTCAGCAAATGATTTAACAAGATTAGTTTTGCCCGAACCAGAATCACCAGCTAAGACGATTAAATCATGAGTGGTTATCAAGGCATAGTAATCAGCAAGAACATCTTGGCGATAGATAATGTTTTTATTGTATAAATAGGCTTGGATATATTGAACAGTACGAATAGGGTTTTTATCGAAAACGTCAGCATGATTGTGTCCTATTTGTTGAACAGTTTCAGGAACAATCCCGAGAATTTCATTGACAGTGTCTTGTTCAATTAATTCTAAATCAAGTAAGAGTTTGGCTTTACTTTCAATAAATTGATTTAGTTTTTTCAATTCTTGCTCCAAGTTTTTTTGTAGGGTAAGCAGTTTTTGATTAAAAAATTGTTCTTGCTCTATATAGTGTTCTTCAAGCTCTTTTAAGGAGTTTTGTTGTTGTTTGATATGATTTTCTAAGTCGGTGAGTTGATTTTTTTTATTGCTGACTTTGTCATTTAAATTAGCATTGTCAAGGGTCAGAGATTCTTTTTCTTGTGATAAATCTTGTAGATTTTTTTGGATATGTGTTATCTGCTCTTGAATTTGTTGTGTATTTTTTTCTGTGATGATGGAAACTACCCATTCATCCAAAAATTGATTATTTTCAATCTCATGTGAAAAATTTTGTATCTTGAAGTCGTTAGGTAGACGAATTAATTGTTGTAATGTTTCAGGTACTACTTCTAAGGCAAAAGGATTTGCGTGTTTCTCTCTTTCATGAGGAGGAGATAATCTCACAATAGCCTTGAGCCAAACAGATTTTTCTTTTGATAGTTCGTTGAAATCAGTTAAAAAGGTAGATTGATTGTTTCCTAGATAAACAATATGCCATATGCCACGATAATGCTTACGGATTTTGTTGGGTAAGCTATTGGCATCAATAGGATAAAGTAAGGGTTCCCCTGTTTTAGGATGCCTCAAATCATGTAAAACATAAAAGGAAGCATCCTTGTCATTATTTATTGAGATGGCGTGAGTACTCAAACAACCAATAATTTCAAAGGGTTTGTCAGGTGGTAATTCCCATGCCTCTTTTAATAAAGACAGAAGCTCACTATTACTACGTTGTATAAGGTCAGTATAAGAATACAAGGTGTTAGTCATGGTAGCTCTAGTAATCTTATGTCGTGTATCAGAGAATGTCTACTTTTTTGCTGCAAGTATATTATGGGTGGCAACATATTTTCTTTAGACTATTTGTGGCGTACATATTATTACATATATTACATTATTTATCACGATAACAAATTCTCTTTTGTTGCTAACAAATTTGTTATAGATGCGATTATGTTGTGTTTCTTGTATTGTTTATTGTTAGAAATCTATTACAAGTTAAGAGTATTTTTTAGGGAGTGTTTATATGTGTAAAAAGATAGTTATATTAGCAAGTATTGTTGTATCACAAACGGCTATGGCATATTCATGGGTGCCGGTAGAGACAGGAGGGGGCTCTAGTACGACTTTTATGAGCAATGGCGATAGTTATACGAGACATGGGAATATTACTATGGGTTCAAACGGTGATACTTATTATCACCATGGAAATGTGACTACTAGTTCAACAGGCCAATCGTATTATCATCATGGGAATCTCACAATAGATTCTGATGGTAATATGTATCAACGAAGTGGTAATACAACCTATGGATCAAATGGCACCTATTGCACACAAATGGGGAATACAGTGCAATGCTATTAATATCGCTAATGTAATCTGATTAGAATTAAATAGTGCTAATAGTAAGTAAATTTAATTAGAATTAGCTACGTCAATTGATTATCAGGTTCTGTTAAGAATTTTATACGTTTATATACCCCTACTTTATAGTAGGGGTATTATTGTATTATTGAGCGTAAACCTCACTGATAAATGAGCCTTGCTTAATATTGAAGAACGTAGGTTGTTGTATGATAGAAAAGTAATCTGCTGTTTTAGAAAAATAAAATGAGTGATGTTGATATATTTGCTGCTTAATTCTGATGTGAGAAATAAATTATTGTGAATTTATTTTTTATTTCAGTCATTAGTTAAAAAGGAACTTATTATGGGTATTATTAAAAATGGACAAAAGCATTACGTTCGCCCTTATTCTCACTCGGAAGAGCCATTTCAAATTTAAAATACGGTCGAATTAGGAGTTATATTCGCTTTCATAATGAATACGATACTCAATTGCCAACGATCGATGATATTGATTTTGATTTATTAGATCAGTTTCAATCAGATAATATTGTTGCTGTTTATGATAACGACTTATATGAAGACTATCGATTCAACATATTTTCGTTATACTTTAACGATATTCACATTGATGCCGAAAAATTTGATAACCCTGTCAATCATTACGACAAAGAAAAAGGTTTAAAGCAAGCCGTAAAGGAAATCATTGAACAAAAAACAGAATTTGCTCTCGTATTTATTAAGTATCGTAATGATAAAATAGTGATACTTAATTATAATAAATACATTGATATGGGTCCTTATGCATTTGACTTATTTTAATTGACAACAAAAATAAGCTGTTTTTAGTAACAACTTATTTTTTTATTTTTAATCTAAATATTCGTATTTCACTAAGAAATTCTCTTCGTATGAAGAAATTTTCTTATTAAAATAAATACGAATTTTACGTCTATCCGTTAATTCTATTTCGGTTAAGACACATACTTCCCGCATATCGTATTGTTGAGTATGAATAGCGGCAGAATAGACGTAGTCAGGATCAATATATTTCGTTTTTTCTTTTTCCTGTAATCCTTCGTAAACATATAAATCGCGATAAGCAATGTAGAAAAAAGCACCGATGTAGGGGATGATTAATTAGCTACAGTACGGTAGATAGTTTTTGCTACATTAAGGGAATGTCTTTCCACATAACGCATGAGTGTTCCCTGCCTTACCGTTAGCACTATGAGCTACCCGAGTATCAAAGGATACTTGTAGCTGAGGTGGTAGTGCTTGTTTGAACTTCTGTTCAGAGGTGATAGGAGATACCTGTCCGTTGACAACATCAGAGTTTTGGCGTACATTAGTAATCGTACTGGACGCTCCCATACTGTCACGAGAACGTATAGGGTCAGTATGCGTAGGTCAGAATGCGTCGCACCCCGCACCTGATTCATCGTCCGGCACCCATCATAGGCAAACAGCTCTTAGCTGTTACTGCCTTTGTTTTGGGCAAACGAACAGAATGTCTCTTATGCTTGATATTCAAACGATACTTTCGCAGTATCTGTTTGCTGATTTATAGTACCTTTGGCGATAGTAGCAACAGTACGTTCGATAAATATTTCAATAACATCACCATATATCATACTATCGACAGACATTCGCTTGGAGATAATATCTGCTAGTTCTATAGCACTACGTATTTTTCCACCAATGTTCCTCCAACAAAGTCTACCCAACCTACGTTTTGACGGTACATTGATCGGTTCACATCAGTTTTGTCTAAAATAGTTGTCTTGTTTTTCTAGGATCCATTTTTAAGCGCTGTTGTAGTATCATCTGAGCCATTATCCCCACGGACTAACGAGCCTTACAAGATGCTAGTAGATGAGGTGGTAAGGTTTGTTTAAAATTTTGTGCAGAGGTGAGAGGGTTTAAAGACTATTGACAACATCAGAGTTTTGACGTACATTAATCAGTGTATCAGACGCTCCCATACTCTGACGCGCAGGTGTAGGCAGGGTATGCGTAGTAGCAGAAGTATCAAATCCTACTCTGCTTACACCGTGTTGGTACAACATAACCAGTATTGGTAGAGCGTTATTATTACCTTTATTTCTGATTAAAGTTACTATTAGAAACAGTCTCGGTAGTGAAATGACCACGACAAAAACTAGAAGTTTCTAGTTTTTATAATGGACAGAAAATCTATAATCTATAAACCCTAGAGAATTTCCCTTCTTTATCTTAGCAAAAAAATTTAACCAAAAGCGTTTAATGGTCACGTCTATATGTAGATGAATGGCAAGTAGATTCTTTGGCAAACTGCAAGGGTTATTTTGAATGGAGGATAATATAAAATGCCTCTCTATAGGTATCGAAAGAAGTATAATATAACCATAAAAAGTGCAGACTATTTTCTCAACAATTGATTAGAATAATGAGGAGAATTTATGACACAAGAAAAAATACGAGACGTTCCCGAACTGCCTGAAGTTATTTACCCTTGCTCTACACAAAGCCCCTACCTAGGGGCACTTGGGCAAGCGATGTACAATATATTCTTTTCGATGGCAGGTATCCCTGACAGTTCCATAGGGGTATCGGGAATGTTTTATGAGAAAGATAACGAGTGTTGGATGTATTTCCATGCAGGGGAAGATAACAAGCTTTATCTTGACTTTTATGATGGTGTAGTGAGTGAGGAAACGTTTATCAATACGCAGATAGTTGACTTCAATATCGTTGAGGATGGCAAGTATGGCAGTTTGCTACTTGATGCGAGTTGCTAGGTATCGTCTGATACGATAACTGTAATACAGAGAGGCTGGTAATACCAGCCTTTATTTTTTACTTATTTATATTTACACCTATACATGTTTATTACCTATACACATGTTGTATGTTTCCTATTATGTAGGAAAGATTTCCATCTCTATCTCATGCATTAACACCAAATAAAACCCATATAAATTATTCAATGATTAGTGAATTTTACTGATGTGTATTTTTATTAATAGAAATACGCTCAGTACGATTGTCTGTGTCAAAAAACTTAATGCAGCGATGTGCTGCCTGCCTCTATGAGTTCTGGGTATACAGATAATCATGCAGCTCTCCGAATACGAATAGTAGGGGATATTAGAAAGATATTAATGACAAATTAAAAGGACTTATCATGCTTATTGATATAACAGATGCAACGCCAGAAAAGTTAAGAGCCACCATTACCCAGTTGTTGGCACACACGAATGACCTTGAGGAATCGATGAGGAAACTAGTAGCTGAACGTAATACGCTAGCCGAAATAGTGAATAGGCTAATGGGTGGTGCGTTTATGGCTGACTATAAACTGCGACGTAAATGGATGCTGATACCAGCAGGCATCGTTGATGAAGGGCAGTTCTTGCCTGAGATTGATGACTCAATCACCATTCATAAAATCAAAGGACACCCAACAGCAAGAGCCTTGCGTATGGCTAATGTTATGTTACCTAAGATTGTAACGCATGTTACACCAACCTACTATCCTGTATATTATGGATGGGAAAAGTACTTAACATTTAAAGATGTTCCTGAAGGCGCTGAGGTAACTATGACTGAAGTCAAGAAGCACTTACCAACGCAAGCAGCTGTGTTAAATGACTTATTGGCAACACTCAAACCTGTGCGTGATAAACAAAAAGCTATTATGAAACGAAGAGAGGGAGGGATGTTTTCTATCGTGGATTAGTGGATTATTATCACTCATGTAAGCTATACATCAGCTATTAAATCACTCAATAATGTAGCCTAAGATTTAAGAGTTGATATTTTTTCATTGGCTTGTTAGACTTAATTCATTGATGTAAGGCCTGCACCGTGAGGATGGGGCATTCAATCGTTAGCCCTCCTTGATTGGAGGGCTAATTGTTTTTGGAAGCCTATACTGAGTCTGCATTTATTCGATAAAATTTTTCTGATTATGCTCAATACGTGCCTTGTGTTGATCGTGGTGTGTTTGTGATTAGTGGAAGTAGTGGGGTAATAATAGATCTTAGTGAATAGAATAAATTTACCACCTCCATTTCTACGCTACAATAAGCTTCTATCTATTCGAGTTGTCCATCTTTTGGTGGCTGTAGTGAGCATATACCAGTTTTACTTTAGGTATTATTCATTTTATACAAAGGTTTATTGTCGTTATATGAAATTCTCTCGTTTTCTTTTTTCTACATTGAGTGGTTTAGTGATTAGTCAATTGGCATGGGCAAATACTTATATTGAAAATCGACTCAATAAGCCTGTGCCGGGTGGGGTAGCGGTAGTTAATCTTGATGCATATAGTCAAGGTGGGGTATTACCTACAGTTCGTTATCAAGGTAATCGTGTTTTAGTGGTTAAATCGGATCAAAATATCTTGGCAATTGTTGGTATTCCGTTAAAAACCTCTGCTGGAGCTCAAACACTGGTAGTAAGTAGTCAGGGTAAAGAGTCGCAAGTGAGTTTTAATGTTGGAAGTAAGAAATACAAAGAGCAACATATTAAGCTTTCAAGTAATAAGCATGTTAATCCTTCTGCTGAAGATGAAGCGCGTTTTAAGCGTGAACTCAATGAGCAATTAGCCGCTTATAAGAATTTTCGTGAAGTAAAACCAAGTAATATTGTGCTAGATAGACCTGTTGATGGTGGACATTATTCTAGTCCATTTGGCTTGCGTCGTTTTTTTAATGGACAGGAGCGTAATCCTCATTCTGGCTTGGATATTGCTGTTCCTCAAGGTACACCGGTTAAGGCTGCTGCGGATGGGGTGGTAACCATTGTGGCAGATTATTTCTTTAATGGAAAAACGGTTTTTGTCGATCATGGGCAGGGTATGGTAACCATGTATTGTCATTTATCCGCCATTGATGTGAAAAAAGGGCAAGTCGTAAAAAGAGGTGAGTCATTAGGTAAGGTTGGCTCTACAGGACGTTCTACTGGCCCACATCTTCATTGGAATGTTAGTTTAAATAATGTACGAGTGGATCCCGCTATTTTTGTAGGTGCGTTTCAGCCTTAATGAAGAAAATCTTATGTCTATTAGATAGTTGTAGGGAAGTGGTAGGAGCATGATGATTCGTTTACTCTGTGAAGAGGATTATCCTCAGTGGTTGTCCTTATGGCAGGATTATTTAGCATTTAATCATCAAACATTGGCTCTATCTATTACACAACATACTTGGAAAAATTTAACGCAAAGTGAGGTATTAAAGGCGTGGGGTGCGTTTAGTAATACAGGTGAGTTACTTGCGTTTATTCATATTGTGAAGCATCCACATACGTGGAGTGATAGGCATTGTATCTATATTGAGGATTTATTTGTCGTAGCTTCTGCTCGCCGACAAGGTATTGCACGTCAACTCATTGAAACTGTCTATGCATACGCTAAAGAACATCAATGCCACCGAGTGTATTGGGTGACAGGGGCGAATAACATCCAAGCACAAGGGCTATATTCGACATTAGCGACTAAGATGGATATGATTCAGTATCGAAAAGTCGTAGAGTAAACAACATGTTAAATAAACCACTATACCGTAAAGCCAATACGATAGAAGAATTAGCAGAAAACTTAGCGACTATTCAAGCACGAATAGCGCTTGCTTGTGAGCGTGTGGGGCGAGATAAGCAATCTGTACGTTTATTGCCAGTGACTAAGACGGTGGATGAAGAACGCTTGCGTATGGCGTATCAACTTGGTTGTACGACAATGGGAGAAAATAAGGTTCAAGAGGCATTAGCCAAATATGAAGCGATGCAGGATCTAGCCATTAAATGGTCAATCATTGGTCATTTGCAGACGAATAAAATTAAATATGTAGCACGTTTTGCCGATGAGTTCCAAGCATTGGATAGTTTGAAAGTGGCTGAGCAATTAAATGAACGATTACAACAGCACAATCGTACACTTGATGTATTGATTCAAGTCAATACGTCAGGGGAAGAGAGCAAGTATGGGCTAGTACCTCAGGAAGTCGCTACGTTTATAAAAAAGTTGGCACCCTTTGAACAGTTAAACGTCAAAGGGTTAATGACACTGGCATTATTTTCAGCGGACCAACAAAAGGTACGCGATTGCTTTATTCTTTTACGCCAATTAAGAGATTCTCTACGAGATAATTTACCAGAGGGGATGTCACTGGAAGAACTTTCAATGGGTATGTCAGGCGATTTTGAAATAGCTATTGAAGAGGGAGCCACCATTGTACGGATTGGTCAAGCTATTTTTGGCGCGAGAAATATTCCTGACTCGCATTATTGGCCAGAAAATAACACGCCTGTGTAGGTAGAAAGTAATGAATAAAACCGTTTTAGTATTACGTCATTTACAGTTTGAAAATTTAGGTATTTTAGAACAAGAGTTGATACATCAAGGCTATACGATTGAGTATGTCGAAGCTCCTCTAGCTAATTTTTCGCAATTGGATGCTATTGAGCCAGATTTATTAATTGTCTTAGGTGGGCCGATTGGAGTACATGAAGAGGCTATCTATCCTTTTTTACAATCAGAATTACAGTTTATCCAAACAAGATTGGCGAGTAAAAAACCTATTTTAGGTATTTGCTTGGGGGCTCAATTAATGGCAAGGGTCTTGGGTGCTAAGGTCTATGCGACAGGCAAAAAAGAAATTGGTTATGCACCGCTGATTTTGACGGAGCAAGGACAAAAAAGTGTGCTTTCGTTATTGAATGAAACGCCTGTATTGCATTGGCATGGCGATCAATTTGAAATCCCTGCTGGGGCACAGCATTTGGCAAAAACGACAGTGTGTGATTATCAAGCATTTCAATACCAACAATTTGCATTAGGGTTGCAATTTCATTTAGAGGCTGATGCTGAAGCAATTGAATTGTGGCTAGTTGGACATGCATGTGAGTTAGCACAGGCAAAAATCAATATTGCTGAAATCAGGGAGCAAGCGAAAACATATGGTGAAGCGTTGAAAAAAGCTGGAATTGCTGTATTTAGAGCATGGCAACAAGAAGTAGGGCTCTAAAAAAATAAAAAGCCAAATAGTCGTGTTGTTGCTATTTGGCTAATGGTTTAGTTGGCTAGAAATTAGATATTTATAAGCCTTAATAATGCATTACTTAATGATGCGTTATAAAGCACCTAGGTAGTGCTCTTCATAATACGCATCATCTTACTTCAACACTTATGCAACGCTTGCTTCTTTGCCTGTAAGCAAATAGTACATTGTTTCATAAACAGAGCGAATTTGATCACCAAATGGGAGAGGGTCTTTACCGCGGAAGAATAAACCTTTTCTCACATCGCCATTTAAAGCATCGGTTAGGCGCTGGTCAATGCAAAATTGTCCAATTTTACTAATCCCATCACGTAGCCCGCACGTTTGTAAGCAATTTAATGCTTGTACGCAACGACGTGGGTCAGCTTTGGCATTGGCTTGTAGCTTTGCTTCTGTTTGTAAGTATTTTTTTAGGAAAGGTGTTAACACGCCTCGTGCAGGTAAACCAGCAACAGACATAAATTCAACAATATCTTCAGGCTTGGCTTCTGACAGTGTTTTCTTAAAATTAATATGTGCATCCCCTTCTTTAGTTACAGCAAAGGCGGTGCCGATTTGAACAGCATTTGCTCCCCATTCTTGGATAGCTGTACGGATTTTTTTAACATGAGCCATACCACCAGCCAGAATAAGAGGAATTTTTTCGCTTTCTAGTCCTAATTGTTTAAAGACTTCTTGCGTTTCTTCAATCACTCGACGGAAGCTAAAACGTTCATTATTTAAATCTGAAATTTGTTGAGCACCGAGATGACCGCCAGCATGATTAGGGTGTTCAATCACGATTGCATCAGGTAAGCGATTTTTTTTCATCCACCGTTTTAAGACAACTTGAATTCCTCGTGACTCAGACAAAATAGGTAATAGTGCAACATCGGGGTGGTCGGCAGTCAAATCAGGTAATTCAAGAGGTAAACCTGCGCCCATCACAATAGCTTGAGCACCTGATTCGCAGGCTTGTTTTACTAAATTAGGATAGTCAGTCACCGCTTTCATGACATTGACTGCGATAATGCCCTTACCATCAGCTTGAGCGAGGGCTTTTTTAATTTCACGGTCTAAGGCAATATGGTTGAGTCTATCGTAATTTTCTTGGGTGGGGTTGGCTTTGGATTCAGCCAGTAAATCAGGATGTAAATGACGTAAATCAATACTGGCAATAGTTCCTACACCATTTTCTCTGGCGACAGCACTAGCAAGCTGGCTAGCAGAAATACCTACACCCATACCGCCTTGGACGATAGGAAGTAGTGATTTGGAACGAATAACAAGAGGATCGTAAATAGTGTGCATAATGCTTCCACCCAGAAAATAAACATGACTATTTTACCTTAATTTCAAACATCGTATGAAATACCACAGTAAAAAACAAGGTCTATAGAGTTTGTTAATCCTTAGTGCAAAATAAGATGATTTTTGCTATTGAATTGAGATAGGGTTTTGCCATTAAGGGGATATGATTTTATTAGTAAGCATATTACTTAGAGGCTGATGGCACGATATTATTACAACAGTTAAAATATTGATTTTGTTATGTTTATAGACAAAATTTGAAATAACTGTTAATATTATCAGCTTGTTCCAATCTTAGGCTTTTTAAAGTTCGAACGAATTTGGGGCAAGCGATTAACTTGGGTCTTACAAGAGTTAGTGTTTTTGATTAACCACCTAAAGTTAACATTTTAAGAGTACTATTTATTATGCCTAAAATGAAAACCAAGAAAAGTGCTGCTAAGCGCTTTCAGGTACGCGGTAGCGGTTCAATTAAGCGTGGTCAAGCGTTCAAACGCCACATTCTAACTAA
This sequence comes from Pelistega sp. MC2, assembly GCF_900099475.1. Classification (NCBI taxonomy): domain Bacteria; kingdom Pseudomonadati; phylum Pseudomonadota; class Betaproteobacteria; order Burkholderiales; family Alcaligenaceae; genus Pelistega; species Pelistega sp. MC2. Next base: position 954,741 of record NZ_LT628275.1, read on the forward strand.
GAAAACCACAAAAAATAAACGTCAATTACGCGGTTCAGCTGCAGTTCACGAGTCTAACGTGGCTTCAGTTCGCGCGATGATGCCTTTTGCTTAATAGGAGAATACTATGCCTCGCGTAAAACGCGGTGTAACCGCACGTGCTCGTCACAAAAAAGTTATTAATGCTGCTAAAGGTTATCGTGGTCGTCGCGGTAACGTGTTCCGTGTTGCTAAGCAAGCGGTAATGCGTGCCGGTCAGTATGCTTACCGTGACCGTCGCAACAAAAAACGCACTTTCCGTGCTTTATGGATTACTCGTATCAATGCTGCTGTTCGTGATCAAGGTTTAACTTACAGTGCATTTATCGCTGGCTTGAAAAAAGCAGCTATTGAGTTAGACCGCAAAGTATTAGCTGATATGGCTGTTAATGACAAAGCAGGTTTTGCTGCTATTGTTAAACAAGCTAAATCGGCCCTAGGTGCTTAATCAGTGTTTTAATTTATTAAAAAATTGATTGTAAAACCCTTGCAGGCGGGGCTCAAATTTGGGCTCCGTTTGTTTTTTTAATGTATGGTAATGTCATGTCACAGACTCTCGATGATTTAATTCAACAAGCAAAACACAGTTTTGAAAATGCACCTGATGCTGCTTCTTTGGAAAATGAAAAAGCCAAGTTTCTAGGTAAAAGTGGTAGTATCACGGCGTTAATGAAAGGTTTAGCCCAATTATCACCAGAAGAAAAACGTGAAGAAGGTGCACGTATTAATCAGGCTAAGCAGGCTATTGAACAGTTGCTAAAAGATCGTCGCGAAGCGTTTGCGCAAGCGGAATTAAATGCTCGTCTAGCCGCAGAAACGATTGATGTGACTCTACAAGGTAGAGGAATTGACATGGGTGGTATTCACCCAGTGATTCAAACATGGCAACGTATTGAACAAATCTTTAAATCAATTGGTTTTGCTGTGGCAGATGGTCCAGAGATTGAGGATGATTGGACAAATTTTACCGCCCTCAATAATCCAGAAAACCATCCTGCACGTTCCATGCAAGATACATTTTATGTGGATATGAAAGATGCAAAAGGCTTGCCTTTATTGCTTCGTACCCACACAAGTCCGATGCAGGTGCGCTATGCACGTATGCACAAACCACCTATTAAGGTCATCGCACCCGGTCGCACGTATCGTGTAGACTCTGATGCTACTCACTCACCGATGTTCCATCAAGTTGAAGGGTTATGGATTGATGAAAACATTTCCTTTGCAGACTTAAAAGGTGTTTATACGAATTTCTTACGCGCATTTTTTGAAACAGATGATTTATGCGTGCGTTTCCGTCCATCATTCTTCCCCTTTACAGAGCCATCAGCCGAAATTGATATGATGTTTACGTCAGGTCCCAATAAAGGTCGCTGGTTAGAGATTTCTGGCTCTGGTCAAGTGCATCCTGTGGTTATTCGCCATTATGGATTAGATCCCGAAAAATATGTAGGCTTTGCGTTTGGTTCGGGTATTGAGCGTTTGACAATGTTACGTTATGGCATTAATGATTTACGCCAGTTTTACGAAGGTGATTTGCGTTTTTTAAAGCAATTCAATGTTTAACCGTGTAACTTCTTATTTGGATAATTAATCATGTTAGTTTTAGAGTCTTGGTTACGTGAAGTTGCTAACCCAAATTTAAACACAGAAGAATTAACTCATCGCCTAACAATGGCTGGGCTTGAGGTAGAGGGAGTTGAGCCTATTGCTCCTCCTTTTAGTGGTGTTGTTGTCGCTGAAATCAAAGAGATCGCACAGCATCCAAATGCGGATAAATTACGTATTTGTCAGGTTGATGCAGGTACTGGTGAGCTTTTACAAATTGTATGTGGTGCACCGAATGCCGCCAAAGGTATCAAAGTTCCTTTAGCAACGATTGGTGCGGTATTACCAGGAAATTTTAAGATTTCCAAAGGCAAACTAAGAGGTGAAGAATCTTTTGGTATGCTTTGCTCAGCCAAAGAATTAGGTATTTCAGAAGAAAGCTCAGGTCTATTAGTGTTAGATGAAACATTAGCTGTAGGACAAAATATTCGTGATGCCTTAAAACTTGATGACAATGTTATTGAAATCAAATTAACGCCTAACCGTGCAGACTGTTTATCTATTTATGGTGTTGCTCGTGAAGTAGCTGCATTAACTGATGCACCATTAAAAACATTTGATTTTACACCTGTCCCTGTGACAATTCAGGATACGCTAAAAGTTAATGTACAAGCGACTGATTTATGTGGTCGTTTTGCTGGTCGTGTGATTCGTGGGGTGAATGCTAAGGCAGCCACACCTGATTGGATGAAAGCACGTTTGGAAGCGGCAGGACAGCGTTCAGTTTCTATTCTAGTTGATATCTCTAACTATGTAATGCTTGAGTTAGGTCGTCCTACACATATGTTCGACTTGGATAAAATTAATGGTGATATTAGTGTTCGTTGGGCAAAAGAGGGCGAAAGTTTGGAGTTACTCAATGGTCAAACAGTGGAATTAGATGCTGAAGTAGGTGTTATTGTTGCAGGCAATACGATCGAAGGTCTTGCTGGTATTATGGGTGGTGAGGCAACTGCTGTTTCAGATGAGACAAAAAATGTCTATCTAGAAGGTGCTTTCTGGTATCCTGATGCTATTGCTGGTCGTGCTCGTCGCTTTAAATTCTCATCTGAGGCAAGCCATCGTTTTGAACGAGGTGTAGATTTTCATCATGTCACAGAGCATATGGAATACATCACTCGCTTAGTACTTGAGCTATGTGGTGGTCAAGCTGGTCCTATTGATGACCAAATTTTAAATTTGCCTGAGCGTAAACCCGTACAATTACGTTTAGCACGTTGCCAAAAAATTCTAGGTATTGCTGTTAGCAAAGAGCAGGTCGCTAGTATTTTTACTCAATTAGGTTTGGTATTTACAGAAGCAAATGATGTGTTTACGGTAACGCCTCCGTCATACCGTTTCGATATTGAAATCGAAGAGGACTTGATTGAAGAGGTGGCGCGTATCTATGGCTTTGACAATATTCCTGATGTAGCACCAATTGTTCCGGCAATCATGCTACCAACGGATGAAACTGTGCGTAGTGAACATACTATGCGCCAAGTGATGGCTGCTCAAGGTTATCAAGAAGTGGTGAATTTCAGTTTTGTGGAGCGAACTTGGGAAGAGGACTTTATGGGGAATAAAGATCCTATTGCCTTATTAAATCCAATTGCTAGCCAATTAGCTGTGATGCGTTCAGGTTTGACGGCAGGGTTAATTGCGAATATTGTTTACAATGCTAAACGCAAACAAAACAGAGTGAAAGTATTCGAGTTGGGACGTATATTTAGTCGTAATGCTTCAGTACATGACGGTGATTTGACCGTGGCTAATGTTGATCAACCCTTACACCTTGCCGGTGCTTCTTGGGGATTGGCATATCCCGAACAATGGGGACTGGCTGCTCGTCAGGTCGATTTCTTCGATGTCAAAAAAGATGTTGAAAACCTTTATGGTCGTGCAGCTGCACAATTAACATTTGTGCCTTTAACTAATCACCCTGCGTTGCACCCGGGGCGTAGTGCAGAGATTGTGTTAGAGGGTAAAGTAGTTGGTTTTGTGGGTGAGCTTCATCCTGTATGGGTACAAAAATATGAGCTTAATCATGCGCCAGTTGTGTTTGAGGTGACAGTTTCATCGTTAAAAGCACAAGCATTGTATCAGCCAAAAGAACTATCAAAACAACCAATCGTGATTCGTGACTTAGCTGTATGGGCGCCAAATACGCTCGCAGTACAGTCTTTGATTGATAGTATTCAGCAAGCAAGTCGTAAAGTACCTGAGCTCTCAATTATTCAAGATATTAATTTATTTGATATTTGGAAAGATGCTAAAAGTGAGGTTGCTGAGCGTAGTCTAGCATTCCGCTTTACCTTACAAGATCCTGCTGTTACTTTGGAAGATGCACGTGTAGAGCAATGTATGGCAAAGGTTTTGGCTATTTGGATAGAACAATTTGGTGTTCGTCAACGTTAATAAAAAAGGAAGTTAAACAATGCAAGCTGACAATAAAACACTAACTAAAGCTGATTTAGCTGAAATGCTGTTTGATTTTGTAGGGTTAAATAAACGTGAGGCAAAGGATATTGTGGATACGTTTTTTGATCAAATCAAAGAGTCTTTGGCTCAGGGTGATTCAGTTAAACTGTCTGGGTTTGGTAACTTTCAGGTGCGTGATAAACCTGCTCGACCAGGTCGTAATCCCAAGACAGGAGAAGTGATTCCTATCGAAGCTCGTCGTGTGGTGACATTTCATGCCAGTCAGAAACTAAAAGCGATTATCGAAGACCCTAATACTGTACTTTAAAATATTGGTTTAAAATCGTGTAAAATAAGGGAACTTCAAACCGTATTAGAAAAGAATTATGACAATACAGACAGAATTGATATCTACAGAAAGTTTGCCACCAATTCCGGCAAAGCGTTATTTCACAATTGGTGAAGTATCAGAACTTTGTAATGTAAAACCTCATGTTTTACGTTATTGGGAACAGGAGTTTACACAGCTAAGCCCTGTTAAACGTCGTGGCAATCGTCGGTACTATCAACATCATGAAGTGTTATTAATTCGTAAGATTCGTGAGTTACTTTATGATCAAGGTTTCACTATTAGTGGTGCACGTAATCGCCTTGGAGAAGTGAGAGATACGGCAGGAACGGATAGTGCGGTACGACTAAGTGCTAAAGAAATTCAGCAGTTGCGTGGCGATTTGACACAAATTCTTGAAGACTTAGATAGTGCATTATCGTTTCGTTAATTCGTTAATTATTAAGCCCTGAAATTGCCACAATATCATTTTAAAAAACTAGCCTATGAGAGAGAGTTAGTTAATAAAAAAAGCTCATCAGTATTTGATGAGCTTTTTTATTGGTACGGCTAAATCGCCAGGCTTTTGGAAAGTATCGGGATGTATAAATTATGTAACTGATTAGAAGCCTTTTGTACGTACAATATTACGTACTTGAGATACTTGACGTATTGAGCGAATGATTTGCGCTAAATGCTTACGATTTTCTGCTTGTAAAGTGATATTTAATGTGGCGATTTTCGACGCTTCATCACTCATGCTAAGGTAGACAATATTTGAATCCGCTGCAGCAATTTGAGCAGCAATTTTACCTAGAACACCTTTTTCATTATCAAAGGTAATTGTTAGTCGAGTAGTGAGTAATTTACTTGGTTCATCATCCCAACCAACAGAAACCCAACGTTCTGGTTCTTTTTTGCGTTGATTAAGTGCAACAGGGCAGTCATCTGTATGAACGACAAGTCCATAGCCAGGGCGTACAACAGCGATTAGACTATCGCCAGGTAGAGGAGAGCAACATCGAGAAAGGGTTACAGATTGTCCCTCGTTACCTTGGATAAGGATTTGAGTTGAGTGAGCAGCATTTAATTCATCTAGGTCAGTTGCACTCGTAGCAATCATTGGAGAATCAATAACAAAGCGTCTAGCCACTACAGACGCTAAGCGACGACCCAAGCCAATATCAGTGAGAATGTCATCAATACTAGAAGCACCAGATTCTTTAGCCAGTTTTGCCCATAGAGGATCATCTCTAGATGGCATAGTGATATTCAAATCTTTAAGCGCTTGAATTAAGAGTTTTTCACCAAAAAGAATGGATTCTTGTAAATTAACTGTTTTGAGATAATGACGAATCTCAGAACGAGCCTTGCCTGTACGAGCATAATTGAGCCATTGTAGGTTAGGTGTGGCTGAGTCTGAGGTGATAATTTCGACCGTATCTCCACTCACTAAGGTAGTTTTGAGTGGTGCCGCTTGACCATTAATAATAGCGGATACGGCATGTGTACCAATTTTGGTATGAATTGAGTAAGCAAAATCAATTGGTGTAGCTCCACGTGGTAGAGAAATAATTTTTCCTCTTGGTGTAAGCACATAAACAGAGTCAGGGAATAAATCCACTTTGACGTTATCTAGGAACTCTGAGGAGTCACCTGTTTGACTTTGGATATCCAATAATGATTGCAACCAACGATGAGTTTGCTTTTGCAAATCACTCAAGGTCATATCATCGCTCTTATATAGCCAATGAGAAGCCACACCTTCTTCTGCAATATGGTCCATATGTATAGTACGAATTTGGAACTCAATAGGCGTACCGTAAGGACCTACAAGTGTTGTATGTAGAGACTGGTAACCATTGATTTTTGGTATAGCAATATAGTCTTTGAACTTTCCCGGAACAGGGCGATAAAGTTGATGTAATACACCTAGCACGATATAGCATTCTGTGAGGGTATTTACAATAATTCTAAATCCATAAATATCCAATACATCTGAAAATGATTTTTTTTGTTCTTTCATTTTCTTATGGATGCTATAGAGTGTTTTTTCACGGCTGGCAATTTTGCCCTCAATACCATAGGCTGGGAGGGCTGCACGGATATTATCGGTAATCTTGCCTAAGAGATTACGACGAGTGCCATGGGCATTTTCTAGTGCTTTTTTTAGTACACGATAACGATTGGGATAATACGCAGCGAAAGCTAAATCTTCAAACTCACGGACGAGATTGTTTAAACCTAAACGATTGGCGATAGGAGCATAAATCTCTAATGTTTCATTAGCGACCCTTCTTGCTTTAGTAGCATCCACGCCGTCCAGCGTGCGCATATTATGCAAGCGATCTGCTAATTTCACCAAAATAACACGAACATCTTTAGCTGTGGCTAGCAACATTTTGCGAAAGCTTTCGGCTTGTTGCTCGGCTTTGCTCGCAAAATTAATACGCTCTAACTTGGTTAAGCCATCGACTAAATCAGCGACATCTTCGTTAAAACGTTCAGCTATTTCAGATTTTTTGATATCTTGATCTTCAATGACATCATGCAATAGCGCTGCCATCAACGCATTAGGGTCTAGTTTCCAATGGGCACAAATTTCGGTAACGGCGACAGGGTGAGTAATGTAAGGATCACCACTAGAGCGCATTTGCCCAGTGTGTGCTTTTTCAGCAAATAAAAAAGCCTCACGAATTTGTGCAACATCCGTAGAGGGGAGGTAAGTTTTTATTTGCGACAATACCCCATCAAATAAATCACCTTTTGGAGATGGGGTAGGGGTTGGATTAGTTAACGATTGTGCTGCAGGTTTTTTCTGCTTACGTTTAAAAGGTGACTTCTGACGTAAGGCATTAAGAAATGATGATGACACACCTTTGAGACCCATCAGCACATCTCCCTATTAAGTAGGTACTTTGCTTAACATTTCTAAGCCAGTTTTGCCTTCGGCAATTTCGCGTAAAGCAATTACAGTAGGTTTGTCATTATTGACTTCTACGCGAGGTTGATGGCCTTGTGCTAATTCACGAGCACGGTAAGTGGCGACTAATGTTAAATCAAAACGATTAGGGATTTTTTCTAAACTATCTTCTACAGTAATACGAGCCATGATAAAAACCTAAAATATTATTTTGGGGTATAAGAAATTCCCAATTCAGCAAAAAGTTTGTGATGCTTTACCGCTTGACTTGGATAACGTAATCCAGCTGTTGAAACAATTTGTTCTAATTGTGTTAAAGCAGTATCAAATGAGTCATTAATAATAACATATTCGAACTCATCTGCGTGGGCAATTTCACTACTTGCAGCTAATAATCGGCGAGAAATGACGGTGTCTGAATCTTGACCACGATTTTTCAGGCGATTTTCAAGTTCTTCAATAGAGGGGGGGAGGATAAAAATATCAATAATATCCGGAAATTGTTTACGTACTTGACGTGCACCTTGCCAATCAATTTCTAGCAAAATATTTTCACCATTTCTGATTTTTTCCTCTACGAATGGACGAGGTGTACCATAAAAATTACCATGTACTTCCGCCCATTCTAAGAGGTTATTATGCTCACGCCATTTAGAAAATTCTTCCACTGAAACAAAATGATATTCACGACCATGCTCTTCACCAGGACGAGCTGGTCTAGTCGTACATGATATGGATAAATGGATGTCAGGATATTTTTTTAATAATGCATTGACCAAACTGGATTTTCCCGCACCACTAGGAGCAGATATCATAAATACATTACCAGGATATTTCATAGTTAGCCTTTCTTACAGCAAAAAGAGACTCTTATCATAGCAAAAAAGTATTCAACCGTGATAAAAATTAGTCTTTTTGCTATGCTAGCCTAGAGTGCATCACTCGCATAGTCAGCTAAGCGAGAACGTTCGCCTTTTTGCAATGTAATATGTCCTGAATGTGGCCAGCCTTTAAAACGATCCACAACGTAGGTAATACCAGAACTGCCCTCGGTTAAATAAGGGGTATCAATTTGTGCAATATTACCCATACAAACGATTTTTGTCCCCGGACCTGCACGAGTGATAAGGGTTTTCATTTGTTTAGGTGTTAAGTTTTGTGCTTCATCAATAATCACAAATTTATTTAAAAAAGTTCGTCCACGCATAAAGTTCATTGATTTTACTTTGATATGCGATTGGATAATTTCCTTACTAAGACTGCGTTCCCATTGAATGGAGCTATCTTGGCGTGCACGTGTATTTAAAAACTCTAAGTTATCCTCTAAGGCGCCCATCCATGGTTGCATTTTTTCTTCTTCTGTTCCCGGTAAGAAACCAATATCTTCACCGACCGATACGGTAGCACGGGTCATAATAATTTCTGTGTAACGCTTGGTTTCTAATACTTGGGTAAGCCCAGCCGCTAAGGCCAATAATGTTTTACCTGTACCGGCTTGACCTAATAAAGTAACAAAATCAATATCAGGATTCATCAGTAAATTGAGGGCAAAATTTTGCTCACGATTACGTGCACTAACGCCCCAAACATTATTTTTAGGATGCGTATAATCACGGATTGTTGCTAGTACAGCGGTTTTGCCACTGACTTCTTTTACTTGAGTGTAAAGAGGGCTATCGCCTTCAAAATACACAAACTCATTCACACTAAAATCCGCTACATGAGGGCCTTTAATGCGATAAAAAGTCGTACCAGCTTGTGTCCACGACTCCATATCTTTGCTATGTTTTACCCAAAAATTATCGGGTAAAAGAATATTGCCCTCATAGATTAAATCAGAGTCTTCAACCGTGTGGTCATTTAAATAGTCTTCAGCACTTAAGCCAAGAGCACGTGCTTTAAGACGCATATTGATGTCTTTAGACACAAGCGTTACTTGGCGTTGTGGAAATTGATTTTGCAAGCTTTGTACCACGGTGAGGATCATATTGTCTGCTTTTCCAGAGGGCAGGGCAATGCTTAAAGGATCATCAAGTTTTTCAGTTTGAAACCAGAGGCGACCAGTAGCTTCTTTATTGCCTAAACTATTTAAAGCTAGCCCTTCGGAGAGGTTTGTTGACTCTGTACATAGATCATCTAGTGTACGGCTGACTTGGCGTGCATTACGTGCGACTTCTGTCATACCCTTTTTATTATGGTCTAACTCTTCTAGTGCCATCATGGGTAAGTAAATATCATGTTCCTCAAAGCGGAATAATGAGGTTGGGTCATGCAATAGCACATTGGTATCTAATACAAAGAGTTTAGTGGCTCCAGTGCCTTGTGAGCTAGCTTTTTTATGGTGACGATTAGCCGGTTTTGTCGCTTTTTTCTCAGATGCTTTAGTGGTAGTAGTAGAGGCCGTTGATGCAACAGAGGGTTTATTAGGCGCTGTTGCTGTACTTACGGTTGTATTGTTTGCTACTGTTGTGGGTTTCACCCCCTCAGTCAGGTTTGCCTTAGTGCGTAAAGGAGTTTGTCCAGTCGTCGATGGTGTTAACTCTGCTTTAGGTTCTTTGGATACATCAACTTTACTCGCTAGAGTAGTGGGCATTTTTGGTAAAGGCATATCAATTTCCTGAGGGTTAGATTTAAGGGGGATTAGTTAAGGCCACGGATAAAGGCTAAAACAGTCTCAACATGCTGTGGCACTTTAACGCCACGCCATTCTTGTTGCAGAATACCATTTTCATCAATCACAAACGTTGAGCGCTCTATACCTCGCACTTGTTTACCGTACATATTTTTAAGCTTCATCACACCAAATAATTCACATAATGTTTCATCTGGGTCTGAAATCAAGGCGAAAGGCAAGTCTTGTTTAGTACTAAAGTTGTCATGTGATTTAAGAGAGTCGCGGGAAACACCAACCACAGCTGTATTGAGTTGAGAAAATTCTTCAATGCTATCTCTAAAGTTTTGTGCTTCTGTCGTGCAACCAGGCGTGCTATCTTTAGGGTAAAAATACAATACTAGTTTTTTTCCTGCGAAATCTTTGAGTGATAAGGTTCCTTGGTTACTTTCAGCATTCCAGTCGGGTACTTTTTTTCCAATTTCAATTTGACTCATATGAATATCCTTTTCTTAAAATAATTAGTCAATTAATAAGGCAATAGCCACTTTTCTGCCTTCTGACATAAGTACATTATATGTTCGAGCAGCGGCTTTTGAGTCCATAGTCTCAATACCTATACGTGCGTGCATAAGAGGGGCAAGAATACTAGGTGAAATAAATGCCTGACGCTTACCAGTACCAATAATAATAATCTCTGGTGCATCAATATAATTGACTTGGGGAGTATCGTTGAGAAAGTCTAAAGCAGATGTGCTAGCTTTGACTAGGCCAGCCGCTGTTTCGATATGTTCAAGAGTAATCTCTGTAAAGTGATTCACAGACCACTCTGATATTTCTCCGTGGGGCTTAAAATAGATAGGATGGTGATAGCGTGTATCATTGACTTCGATATAATCTTCACCATAACCAGTAACGGTATTTAGGGCTGTTCGCGGTTCTCGATGTAATTGCACATAAACTCCAATGTTTTTATTATCTTAGTATCCTAATATGACAGGTTTGTTATAGTTTAATATTATAAGAAAAAAAATAAAGCAAAATAAATTCTGCGGAAATTCAAAATACCTTGCATTTCAAGCCTAAAATAAGCTATTTTTATAAGTTTATAATTTTAATTTTCTTAAGGTATGATCATGAGAAATTTCCCTCGCATTCAGCGTTTACCACCCTATGTATTTAATATTACTGGTGAGTTGAAAATGGCCGCGCGACGACGTGGGGAAGATATTATCGATATGTCTATGGGTAATCCAGATGGCTCTACACCAGAACATATCGTTAAAAAAATGGTTGAAGCCACATTACGACCAGATACTCACGGTTATTCCGTTTCTAAAGGTATTCCTCGTTTACGTAAAGCGATTACTGATTGGTACTTGCGTCGTTATGATGTTGCCTTTGATCCCGACTCAGAAGCGATTGTAACAATTGGTTCAAAAGAGGGCTTAGCACACTTAATGCTAGCTACATTGGATGAAGGGGATACTGTGCTAGTGCCAAATCCAAGTTATCCAATTCATATTTATGGCGCCGTTATTGCGGGAGCTAATGTGCGTTCAATCCCTATGGGACCAAATATTGATTTCTTTGCCGAAATTGAATCAGCTATTCACAATACATTCCCTAAACCTAAAATGTTGATTATTGGCTTCCCAAGCAATCCAACAGCACAATGTGTTGAGTTAGAGTTTTTTGAGCGTATTGTTAAGCTCGCTAGGGAAGAAAATATTATTGTTGTGCATGACCTTGCTTATGCAGATATTACTTTTGATGGTTATGTAGCACCTTCTATTATGCAGGTGCCCGGTGCCAAGGATGTGGCTGTTGAGTTTTTTACGATGAGTAAAAGCTATAATATGGCGGGTTGGCGTGTTGGTTTTATGGTAGGTAACGCAGAAATTGTTAATGCCTTAGCTCGTATTAAGTCTTACCATGATTATGGTACGTTTACGCCTATCCAAGTAGCATCAATAGCGGCATTAGAAGGTCCACAAGATTGTGTACATGAAGTTACTCAAGAGTATCAAAAACGTCGTGATGTGCTTGTCAAAGGTTTGCATGAAATAGGTTGGATGGTTGGTATCCCTAAAGCTTCTATGTATATCTGGGCAAAAATCCCAGAACAATATGCACATATGAAGTCATTGGAATTCTCTAAAAAATTATTAGCCCAAGCAAAAGTGGCTGTTTCACCGGGCATTGGTTTTGGTGAATTAGGTGATGATTATGTTCGTTTTGCTTTGATTGAAAACGAGCAGCGTACTAAGCAAGCATTACGTGGTATCAAGGAAATGTTTAAAAAGGATGGCTATCTGAAATGAGTCAGTTAAATCCCCTTAAGGTTGGTTTATTAGGTTTTGGTGTTGTGGGGAGTGGTACTTGGAATGTATTGACTCGTAATGCTGAAGAAATTGCACGTCGTGCAGGGCGTCATATTGAAATTGTTAGAATTGCTACAAGAACGCCTGCTAAAGCTATCAATGTTGTTGGTGCCGCAGTGCCAGTTGATAATGATTTAATGACTGTTGTTAATGATCCTGATATTGATATCGTGGTTGAATTAATCGGTGGCACGACTCTAGCAAAAGAGCTTGTGCTTAAAGCGATTGAAAATGGTAAACATGTGGTCACAGCCAATAAAGCATTATTGGCAATGCATGGGAATGAGATTTTTGCCGCCGCTAGCAATAAAAAAGTGATTGTTGCCTTTGAGGCAGCGGTTGCTGGGGGTATTCCGATTATTAAGTCTGTTCGTGAAGGATTAACAGCTAATCGTATCCAATGGTTGGCTGGTATTATTAATGGTACGACAAACTTTATTCTGACAGAAATGCGAGAGAAGGGGTTGCCATTTGCGGATGTACTTAAAAAAGCTCAAGAGTTAGGCTATGCAGAAGCAGATCCTACATTTGATATTGAAGGTGTTGATGCCGCTCATAAATTAGCCATTTTGGCTTCGATTGCTTTTGGTATTCCTGTGCAGTTTGACAAAGTCTATGTTGAGGGTATCAGTCATTTAGCACAAGAAGATGTAGTGGCAGCAGATCGTCTCGGTTACCGTATCAAATTACTAGGTTTAGCTATTCGACGTGAAAAGGGTATTGAGTTAAGAGTTCATCCTTGTTTAGTACCTAAAAATAAGCTTATTGCTAATGTTGAAGGGGCAATGAATGCGGTAGTGGTTAAAGGGGATGCTATTGGCGAGACGCTTTACTATGGTGCCGGAGCTGGCTCAGAACCAACAGCCTCAGCGGTGGTAGCAGATTTGGTTGATGTGACACGTTTACATACGGCTGACCCAGAAAATCGTGTCCCGCATTTGGCATTCCAAGCAGATGCTTTAGCTGATTATCCGATTTTACCGATAGAAGAAGTTATTTCCTCTTATTATTTACGACTAGGTGTAGAGGATAGACCTGGCGTGATGGCGGATATTGCTAAAGTATTAGCAAGTCATCAAATTTCCATTAGCTCTATGATACAGGACAATAAAGGCGAGAATCAGGCGTCAATTATTTTCTTGACACACAATGCTAAAGAAGGTGATGTGCTGGCAGCAATTAAACAAATTGAGGGCTTAGATTTTGTTCGCTCTGCGATTACACATCTGCGCATGGAGAATTTATCATGAAATATGTATCTACCCGAGGAGGTGGTCAAGCTGTTAATTTTTCCGATATCTTGTTAGAAGGATTAGCAAGAGACGGTGGCTTGGCTATGCCAGAAATCATGCCTCAAGTGAGTGCGGATATGTTGGAGCAATGGCGTCAATTATCCTATGCAGATTTGGCAACAGAAGTATTAAGCCTATTCATTACGGATATTCCTAAAGATGATTTACATCAATTAGCTCATAAGAGTTATAACAAACAAGCGTTTGGTTCTGATGAGATTGTGCCTATTAAGAAATTAGATGATCAAATTAGTTTGGTGGGATTATCAGAGGGACCGACATTAGCATTCAAAGATATGGCAATGCAGTTTTTAGGCAATATTTTTGAATATGTTCTAGCTAAGCGTGGCGCAACCTTGAATATTCTTGGGGCTACATCTGGCGATACAGGATCAGCGGCAGAATATGCATTGCGTGGCAAAAAAGGTATTAAGGTATTTATGTTGTCACCTTTTGGCCGTATGAGCGAATTTCAACGTGCACAAATGTACTCTTTACAAGATGAAAATATTTTTAATTTATCTGTTAAAGGTGTTTTCGATGAGTGTCAGGATATTGTTAAGGCATTGGGGAATGACTTAGCGTTCAAAGAGCACTATCATTTAGGTGCGGTGAACTCTATTAATTTTGGGCGTATTTCAGCTCAGGTGGTTTATTATTTCTGGGCGTGGTTGCGTGTGACAAGCCAATCAGATGAACAGGTCTCATTTACTGTGCCGTCAGGAAATTTTGGCAATATATTATCAGGCCATATTGCTCGTATGATGGGATTGCCAATTCGGCATTTGGTAGTGGCTACCAACGAAAATAATGTGTTGGAAGAGTTTTTCCGTACAGGGATTTATCGTCCTCGTTCAGCCGCCAATACGTATGCTACATCTAGTCCTTCAATGGATATTTCTAAAGCGTCAAATTTTGAGCGATTTATTTATCATTTATTGGATAGTGACGGTACTAAGGTTAAAGCTCTTTGGGATAGCTTAGCACAACAGGGTGAGTTTGATTTATCAACGATGAAGCCATTATTTGAGGAAAAATATGGCTTTGTGGCTGGTATGAGTACTCATGCTGATCGTCTAGCAACGATTAAGCACGAGTTTGAACAGCATGGTTACTTGATGGATCCACATACCGCGGATGGTGTAAAAGTGGCGAGAGAACACCTAGAAGAGGGGGTGAAAATGTTGGTCCTAGAAACTGCATTACCCGCTAAATTTACTGAAACGATACAAGAGGCTATTGGTCAGCCAGCACCAATCCCTGAACATCTCAAAGGATTGAAAAATCTTCCTCAACGAGTGGATGTTGTTGATTGTGATGTAGAAGTGGTGAGAAAATATATGCAAGAGAGAATTTAAGGCTATCTTTTAATTTTATTCTCACTATAAATCCCCCCATAGAGTGGTTACAACCCTTTATGGGGGATTTTTCATGGTGAGTATAGTTTTTATTTAGCCTCTGACGGATAGATAAGATACTAGAGTTGTGCTATCTGAGTTTAGTAAATATTAATTAGTATTTTAGGGGTAGGAAAGGTTGAATATGTTAGGGTAAAGAATTTTCTTGATTATTTTTGTAATCTTATTTTTTTATGATGATTTGCGTTTTGACGTTATTAAATGATAAATTGCATAAATCACCAATACCATAATACTCACATTGATAGTAGAACCAACAAGATAATATAAATCTGTAAGGGTTTCTTGTCCACAATAGTTTTCAATAGGTCTACAGACAGAAAAAAGAAAAAATATAAACCATTCAGGATATACAGGAAAAAAACTCTCGTATCTTATCCATAAAAACATATGGGTTAAAATAGCTATAACATACAGAAATAATTTCAGAAGAAAGAAGTATTTTTTCATGAAACTGCCACAATACCATAAGTTAAATATGCTGAGTTAGGAATGGGATATTTAGGTGAGTTAAGAATATAGTTACGAATTTGAGAGTAATCATTCATATTATCAATAGTTATGCAACCTTCACTAATTCCAAGCCGTCCTTTAGGGTGTAAACGAAACTGACCTCTTTTAATAGAATCACAAAATACAAAATCATCAACTTGGTCATCTTTTTTATAGAGGGCAAACCACTCTCTTTTATTAGAAAAAAGCTCTCTTATTTGACTAAGTCTCCCACCTGACTATCTATCGACAATATAATATGTCCCAATTGGAATTGGACCAATTTTCGCTAAACAAATATATTGAGATTTATTTCTATAATCTGCCATTCCTGAAAAGGCATCATATTTGTTTCCATTAATCTCTAAGCTACTCATCTCCTTTGAGTTTAATTTGAATTTGGCATTTATCATATTTTCTCTTCGCTTAAATAAAAACGCATTAAAAATTACTTCACTGTGCTAAGTGTAGATTAAATAAGAGCTCAAGACAATATAAAAAATTATGCAATTTATTTTTAAATCTAATTAGTAATAGTGTAGGCGTTATATATTAAACTGATTATGCTTAGGGTCTATTTTTTGCGAGATAATGACTAAATAAATTGTTTCTAAATTAATCAGATATTGGGAAATATTTCATAATAAATAATAATATTGTAAATAATGAGCCAAATAGAGCTAAATAACCTGTAAATGTAAAGTCTTGGTTTTTTGAATTGAGTAGCAACAGAAGCCCCCCATAGAGTGGTTACAACCCTTTATGGGGGATTTTTCATGGTGAGTACAGTTTTGTTTCGTGAAAGGGTATTGTGAGAAGTTATGGGGAAGTGCGTATTAAAGCATGGCCTGTTAAATAGGTGTTGGTATTAAAAGACTATATGATGAGTTTATCTACGATGAAGAAAAACTTATCATTTATCAATTGTTTTTAGTCTATTTCCGATTAAAATAGTCGGGTAAAGAACTTATCGATCACTGCGTGTTTTTAGGTGAAGATAAAGAATTTTTAAAGAAGTGTTTTTAATACGTTTTTATTTTTAATTGGGGTATTGATATGGGATTAGTACAGATAGAGATACCAAGTCCGTCAAAGCGTCAATCTTCACGCTTTGAGGTATTTTTTGCATTGGGGTTTAGACCTCTTTATTTACTCTGTGCCATTTGGGCAGTGATTTCGATCGCTATATGGATATTTGCACCTTCTTATTTGATGGGACAAATGAATAATGTATGGTGGCATGCTCACGAGATGCTATGGGGGTTTGTAGCGTCTATTGCCGTTGCTTTTTTACTAACAGCCAGTGCTACATGGACAGGCTCTAATCCACTTAAATCTTGGCCTTTAGCAAGTTTATGTGGGTTATGGCTAATCGCTCGTATAGCTTATCTTATTCCCGGCAATATACCTTTCTTTATTGCTGGTGTATCAGATGTGGCATTCTTCTTATATGCAGCATGGGCATTGGCAAAAGTGCTGTTAAAAGCTAAAAGTAAGCAAAACTATCCTCTTGCTATTGCGTTAATTGGCCTAGGCTTAGCGAATGCGAGTTACCTTATCACTGTGTATATAGGTCGATTTGATTTATTGCGTACTGGTTTTGCTATTGGTATGTTAGTGATGAGTTATATTGCCTTGTTAATTGGTCGTCGAGTTATTCCGTTTTTTGCCCAACGAGGTGCAGGTTTAGATATTCCCCGTAGTGAAAAATCTGGTCGATACCAATTATGGATAGCTATTGTTGCAGTAGCTTGTTTGATTGTTGGTTTAGAAGAAGTGACAGGGATTGCATTGATTGCATTGGGTATTATTACCTTGTATCAATTATATACTTGGAAACCATTAGGTGTTTGCAAGGTGCCATTACTATGGGTGTTATATATTGCCTATGCTTTCTTAGGTATTGGTTTTATTATTTCTTCTTTATATTTCCTTCCTTTGCAATTAGGTATTCCTCCCGCAACGTTCGTACATTTTGTCGGCATGGGAGGCTTTTCGGTCATGATTATCGGTATGATGACTAGAACAGCATTAGGTCATACTGGCCGTCCATTGAAAGCCAGTAAATTGATGGTGGTAGCGTATGTCTGCGTTATTTTGGCAACAGTAATCAGGTTAGTCGCTATTTTTGTACCTTTTGCTACACCTTTATTGCATATAGCAGCAACGCTATGGATTATCGCTTTTGGCGCATATGTTTACCAATATGGTCCATACCTCACTAAACCTAGAGCTGATGGTAGACCTGGTTAGAGGGTAGGCGAGTTACAGTAGTAGATTAGGCTTAGTCAGAAGTAGGTCGGTATTAATTTATACCATTACATCCCAAAATAACGACCTTGGCTAAGCCAAACTTTTGAAGCAGTGAGTAGTTTTGAGACAGGAGAGAGACTTATTCCTTTATCCAAGACTCGCCACTGATCTTTTTCTAAGGCTTTTAGTAGTTTTAAACATAAGTTAGCCTTGATAAGGCAAGGACGTAATGCTTGACGACTTTCGGGTGCTAAATAAGGAAGTGCTTCTTTGAAAAGCTGTCTGGCATAGTTACCTTGAGCTTGCATAAACACTCTGAACTCATCAGAATATTTTGCATTTAGAATATCCGCTGCTTTTATTTGATGTTCACGTAAAAAATCCATGGGAATATAGATGCGTCCTTGAGTAGCATCTTGACCTAGTCCTCTGAGCAAATGCGTAAAATGAATAGCCACCCCAAGCTTTTGTGCAAAACGGATATTTTGTTCATTGGTTGGCGCTAAGACTTGTGTAATTAAACAAGCAAAAGCACCTGATTGCATCGTGCAAAAATTCTTAAGGCTTGTCCAGTCTAGATAACGATTATGTGATAAATCCATTTCAACAGATTCGACAATATAATCAAAATATTGTTTTTTAAGGTCATACTTTTTGATGGTAGCGACCAATGCTTGTGAGATTGGGTGTTCAGGTTTACCATGAAAAAGTTGCTCAATTTCATTTTTCCACCAAGAAAGCTTCAAACGTGCCACAGAGCTTTCTGTGCTGATGTATAGAACGTTTGAAATCTCATGGAAAAAAGCATGTAATAACTTTATGTCTTTTTGTGTGTCTTGAGCTAAAAATAAATAAGCGTAGTAGGCACTTGATCCATATTTATAGGTTTTTTCATCACTGTATTGATCTTGAATAGAGGGTTCTGGTGCGGAATGAGGGCACATAGTTTTATTCAGCTACAAAAATTCCTATTATATAAGTTCTTTATTATGAAGAAAGAATTTCCTTAATTTTTGATGGGAGATGCACAATTATTTCGTTAAGAATTATAATCTTTCGGTCTGAACGTTATCGTTGCTTGGACTGTGGCAATAGGGGGTTATGTATCAAGTCATCGATTTATCATTGCAGTGATTATCATGATTGAATCTCATATTGTTATATTCACATTTTGTTGTATCTTGTTTTAAGGATTTTTCTATGTCTGCAATTAAAGGCATTTTTTCGGCTTACTTTAAGATTAACCTTTTGGTTAAAATTCTAGTTGGTCTAGTGCTGGGTGCTATTGTGGGATTGTTATTTCAAAACAATCCTGAGATGATTAGCTTTTTAACGCCTTTTGGTGATTTATTTATTCGTTTATTAAAAATGATTATGGTGCCTGTTATTGCATGCACTTTGATTGTTGGCGCTAGTACAATTGCTCCTGCTCACCTTGGACGTATTGGGGGAAAATTAGTTCTCTACTACATGATGACTTCTTTCTTTGCGATTGTCATTGGGCTATTCGTAGGTGCTGTACTTCAACCAGGTACAGGTTTAACGCTTTCGGCTATTGAGGGCAAGGCAAAAACAGCACAATCTCCAAGTGTGGTCGATATTTTATTAAATATTGTTCCTACAAATCCCTTTAATGCGATAGCAGAAGGACAAGTGTTGCCTATTATTTTCTTTTGTTTAATGTTTGGTTTGGCATTAGCTTTTGGTCGTGATAGCCAAGATGAAACAGTTAAAAAAGCCTCTGATTTAGTTTATTTATTTATTGAAGGGGTCAGCCAAGCGATGTTTAAAATTGTCGGTTGGGTGATGCAATATGCTCCTTTCGGTGTGTTTGCGTTAATTTTTATCGTATTCTCTAAAAACGGTGCAACAGCATTTGGTCCTTTGGCTAATGTAACAGCTAGTGTTTATATTGGTTTAGTTCTACAAGTAGTTATTGTTTACTTTGGTACTTGCTTATTGATGGGATTAAGTCCTATTCGCTTCTTATCAAAAGTGCGTCACCCAATGGTTACCGCCTTTGTGACACGCTCATCTGGTGCGACCTTACCAGTATCAATTGATGCGGCAGAGAAAATGGGTGTGCCAAAAGCGATTTATGGCTTTGGTTTACCAGTAGGTGCTACCATTAACATGGACGGAACAACGATTTATCTTGGTGTTTGCGCCATCTTTATTGCGAATGCTGTTGGTGTACCACTTGATTTTTCTAGCCAATTAACCATTGTGTTAACAGCTGTATTAGCGTCTATCGGTACTGCTGGTGTGCCTGGTGCTGGGGCTATTATGTTGTTAATGGTATTAGAGTCTGTAGGTTTAAAAGTAGAGGCGGGCAGTACCGTTGCGGTTGCCTATGGCATGATTCTTGGTATTGATGCTTTATTAGATATGGGTCGTACTTCGATGAATGTGGTTGGTGATATGGCAGGTGTTGTTGCTGTCGCTAAAAGTGAAAAGCAACTCGATTTAGATAGATGGAATAGCTAGGACCAAAAATAGTCCCTGCGGACTATTTTTAGCCAAGCTATTCTGAGAGCCTCTGGCTCGAAGTGGACGAGCTAGGACCAAAAATAGTCCGTGTGGATGAAACCAGACTAAAAAGAGTCCATTGAGGACTCTTTTTTGACGGTTGAATCTGAGTGACCTGTAAGTCACGAAGTGGGCGAAACCAGACTAAAAAGAGTCCATTGAGGACTCTTTTTTGACGGTTGAATCTGAGTGACCTGTAAGTCACGAAGTGGGCGAAACCAGACTAAAAAGAGTCCATTGAGGACTCTTTTTTGACGGTTGAATCTGAGTGACCTATGAGTCACGAAGTGGGCGAAACCAGACTAAAAAGAGTCCATTGAGGACTCTTTTTTGACGGTTGAATCTGAGTGACCTGCGAGTCACGAAGTGGGCGAGCTAGGACCAAAAATCAGCTTACTTTGCTAGTTTTGCGTCTAATGAGAGTTTACCAGCACCTGTATACATTAATAATAAGAAAGCTAAGCTATATAAAGCAGCGGCTTCTCCTTTGTTCAGTAATGGAACTAACACATTACCAGCAGGAGCTGCATGGAACATAAAGTAAGCAACTGCCATTTGACCAGCAAGTACAAAAGCTGTCGCTCGTGTAAATAATCCTAGTATTAATAAAATACCGCCACCAATTTCTAAAATACCAGCCAAACCAAAAATAGAAAATAATGCCACAGAGCCGTTACTACCAGTCATTGATAGAGGGTATTCAAAAAATTTAGATGTACCATGTAATAGATACATATACCCGATTAGAACACGAGTAATAAGTAGGATAAATGGGCTTAGTTGATTGGATAGTTTTTCAAAAAAAGAATTCATTGTATGTTCCTTTGCATAGATTAAAAGTAATCAATGACGACTATTATCAAGGTTTTATAATAATAAATGAAGATATGATATGAATTGATTCTTTTCTTAAAAAGAAAAGATGGAGTTATTGAAGTTAATTTGCTAAAAAATTAAATAAAGCATAAAAAATGGACGGTACTTAATACTAATATGCTGTGTATGGCGTGTTATGCTTTATGTGTTAATACTTTAAGCATTAGGCATATTAGTAAGTACCATCCATCGTCAGATTGTCAATATCTTGTGATTGTTCGATGATGAACTATAGTTTTCACAATTAATCACTTATGAATGATTAATTAAAGGGTCATTATTTTTCGTTGTACCAATGAATTGCCCGTTTTACTAATAGGAGCGTTGCATCCAAATAGCGTTCAGGTGTTGCTGTAGCTTCTTTTGATAAAATAATAGGTACTTCTGTACAGCCTAGAATAATGGCTTCTGCCCCTTGAGCGAACAAATTATCTTTTTGTTTACTCATAATCTCGTGAGCTTTGTCAAAATTGCCTGCTTTAAGCGTATAAATGCTTTCCATCACGAGTGCTTGATCTTCTGGACTAGGTTCGATATACGTTAAACCACGCTTTTCAATTTCTTGCTTATATAAACCTGTTGTTAAAGTTGCATTGGTGGCTAATATACCAATCTTTTTTAAACCTGACTGAAGAGCAGCATCTGCTGTAGTCTCAATCATGCTTAGAATAGGAACAGAAGATGATGCTTGTAAATCTTTATGCCAATAGTGTGCCGTATTACAAGCAATCACAATACATTTTGCACCAGCAGAAATAAGACGATTTACATAATCTTGCATGGCAGGCAGTGGTGATGGCCCTCCTTTTAATAGGGCAGTACTACGGTCTGGAATATCAGGAATAGAGGAAATCAGTAACGGAATATGTTCTTGGTCACAACTCGCAGGTGTTAATTGAATAAATTTTTGGAACATATCTGCTGTGGCAGCGGGACCCATTCCGCCCAAGATGCCGATAATTTTTTTCATGGAAACTTCCTTGTAACTTCTATAAAGATTTTTCTATCCATCTGATGTATTGATGAGATGCATTATAATAGCTCTTTCTCTATGGAAAGAAAAGAATAACCGTAACGGAGAGATTCCTATGCCACGTCCTATATTGGCGACTATTTCTACTTCAGCGATGGCGCATAATTTGTCGCAAGTCAAAGCAAGAATTGAGTTCGCTAGAAAAGTCCATTCATCAATCAATCAACAGTGTCTTTCTAAAATTGTAGCGGTGATTAAAGCTAATGCCTATGGACATGGTACGTTAAATGCGTTGATAGGCTTTAAGGCAGCGGACGCACTCGGCATGATTGATTTGGTGGATGGCATTCTTTGCCGTGATAATGGCTGGACAAAACCAATCATATTGCTAGAAGGTTTTTTCGACTCTCAAGACATTGAGATATTACAGCACTATCAATTGACCACAGCTATTCATCATCAGGCACAAATTGCCTATCTCAATGAGGCAAAAAATGTTGGCAAACCAATTGATGTATTAGTTAAGTTTAATACAGGGATGAATCGTTTAGGGTTTCACATAGATCAAGCCAAAGACGTATTAGTTCAACTCAATGAATTAAAAGCTAAAGGAATTGTAGGACGTATCGGTGCCATGTCTCATTTTGCTAATGCAGATTTAGAGAGTATTTATGTGAATGATGCGGCACAAAAAATCCTAGCTATAGCTCCTCAGTTTGATGGACAGCTAAGTATATGTAACTCAGCGGCAAGTATTCGCTATCCTTATTTAGCGTTGCAACATCACGAGAATTGGGTTCGTCCTGGAATTTGTTTGTATGGGTCATCTCCCTTTGATACTGAGCTTTCTCAATATCCTTCAGTCGATTTTAGACCTACGATGACGCTTGAGGCGAAGGTGATTGCGATTCAACAATTGAAGGCAGGAGATAAAGTAGGCTATGGTTCACTATTTACAGCGGATCAGCCCATGAAAATGGCTGTCGTGGCGTGTGGTTATGCTGACGGTTATCCTAGAAGTGCTCCACAAAATACGCCAGTAATGGTGGATGGTGTTGCAGCTAGTATTATTGGTCGAGTTTCAATGGATATGATAACTGTTGATGTGACCCATATTCCAAGTGCACAAGTGAATTCGCGAGTTGTGTTCTGGGGTGATGGCGGTCCAACCATTGATGAGGTTGCTAAGGCTACTGGTCGTATTGGCTATGAGATAATGTGTAATTTAGCAAAACGCGTACCTATTAAGGTTGTTTAAGTACAAACGATTTAAATTTAAAATTAAAGGCGAACAATAAATTTATGGCTAAAGCAAAAACCAGCTTTGTCTGTCAAGAGTGTGGTGGTGTTAGCACCAAATGGCAAGGGAAGTGTCCTCATTGCCACAGTTGGAATAGTATGGTGGAGTTTGTTGAGAAAAGTACTCCCTCAGGCATTAATCGTTTTGCACACCTAGCTGAATCTGCACCTGTCAAAATCTTATCCGAAGTGCAGGCTGCAGAGATACCACGGATAACAACAGGATTAAGTGAGCTTGACCGAGTATTAGGTGGTGGCTTAGTACCTGGTGGGGTGGTATTAATTGGTGGTGATCCTGGAATTGGTAAATCTACGCTATTGATTCAAGCATTGTCGTATTTGTCAGATCGCCATGATGTACTTTACGTTACTGGTGAGGAGTCTGCTGAACAAGTCGCTCTACGAGCACATCGTTTAGAATTAAATACTGATAAGGTTAAACTATTAGCAGAAATTCAGTTAGAGTCTATCCAACAAGCATTACAACAAGAAAAGCCTAAAATAGCGGTTATCGACTCCATTCAAACTTTGTTTTCAGGAGAATTAACAGCGGCTCCAGGATCTGTTTCTCAAGTAAGAGAATGTGCTGCACAGCTAACACGGATGGCAAAACAAAATGGTATAGCGATTGTTATGATTGGTCATGTTACCAAAGACGGCACCTTAGCTGGTCCAAGGGTACTAGAGCATATAGTAGATACAGTCTTGTACTTTGAAGGAGAAAGTGATTCAACCCACCGTCTCATTCGTGCATTTAAAAATCGTTTTGGTGCCGTGAATGAACTAGGTGTGTTTGTCATGACAGATAAAGGTTTAAAAGGAATTAATAATCCTTCCGCCATTTTCTTATCGCAACATAATGAAGATGTTTCGGGGTCTTGTGTGATGGCTACACAAGAGGGAACACGCCCTTTATTGGTGGAGATTCAAGCGTTGGTTGATACGGCGCATGTCCCTAATCCACGGCGTTTAAGTATTGGTTTAGATGGCAGTCGACTAGCTATGCTATTAGCCGTCTTAAATCGTCATGTTGGTGTGGCGACATTTGATCAAGATGTGTTTGTAAACGTGGTGGGTGGCGTTCGGATAACTGAAACAGCGGCAGATTTGCCTGTATTGCTATCGATATTATCGTCTATGCGAGATAAACCATTACCCAAAGGTTTATTGGCTTTTGGGGAAGTAGGTTTGGCTGGTGAAATTCGTCCTGCTTCTCGAGGTCAAGAACGATTAAAAGAGGCGGCAAAGTTAGGGTTTAAAATAGCGATGATTCCTAAGCATAATGCACCTAAGCAAAAAATTGAGGGACTTAAAATCTGGCCTGTTTCTCGTTTAGAAGAAGTGTTAGATTATTTACGATAATAATGCTTAACGGGGTAATACGTAGAGTAATACTCAGTGAGCAATGGTATCCAAAAAATAGAGCAAGAATTTTCCATGAAGTCTATAAAAAATGCAAAAACTATCGCACGTAATACACAGGTAATATTTTATGGTTAAAAAAGATATTCAAATGCCTACCCGTAAAGAATTGTTTACTTATTATGAGCGGTTAGGGGGGGAGCAAGCCGTAAGAGAACTAGTCGAAAGGTTTTATGATTTGATGGATTTAGAGCCTCAATTTAAAGAACTTCGTCAAACACATGGTGATTCGCTAGATTCTGCACGATTAAAATTATTTTTATTTTTAAGTGGTTGGCTAGGTGGACCAGATTTGTATGTAGAACAGTTTGGTCATCCACGGTTACGGGCGCGTCATTTACCGTTTTCCATTGGGATTATAGAACGAGATCAATGGCTAGCTTGTATGGCTCAGGCACTTGAGGATTGTGGTACTGAAGAAGAACTTAAAGACAGGCTGTTAACGGTTTTTTTTGGTGTGGCTGATTGGATGCGTAATCGAGATGATTGATTTTCCGTTAAGTTTGGCGACAGATTCAAGAATTTTATGTACTTGGCCTGAAATTGCCAAACAAATAGATGAGCGTTATTTTGCCTTGGGGGGTGTAAATACTACTCATTCCTTACCTTACTCATCAATTGTACCTGTGAGTGTAGGTGGACGTAATGCCGCTTGGTTTGTTACGCACTCTTTATTTAAAGGGGTGTTGCGTCATTATCGGCGTGGTGGATTAATTGGTAAGCTAATCAAAAAGGTCTATTTATGGCAGGGTGTGGAAAAGACTCGCTCTTGGTCAGAATACCGTGTAATGGCTTATTTGTATGCACAAAATGCGCCAGTACCACGTCCCATAGCCGCATTCTATCATCGTCAAGGTTTAACTTATGAAGCAGCCTTAATTACAGAGCAAGTGGAAAATGCTCAAACATTAATTGCTGTATTACAAAAAACCTCTCCTGATGACTATGCACAGCTTGCTCAGCAAGTGGTCACCGCAATTAAAAAAATGCATGCATTAAATGTTAATCATGCTGATCTTAATGCATTCAATATATTGATTAATCCACAGGGTGAAATTTATTTAATTGATTTTGATAAGGCTAAGGTGGAAACACAGCAGGGGATATGGTGCCAACATAACCTCCAACGCTTAGAAAGACATCTAAAAAAAGTGTTGGGAGAGCAAGGTTTGGCATTTATGTCTCATATTCACAAAAAATATTAAAAAAGATAGTAAAAAATCGTGCAAATAGTGAAAAAAGCCTTATTATTAACTTTCTACTTTTTTAACCTTTGTACATAGAGGGTCATTCAATGAAACTTAATTTTTTGGGTAAACTTTCTGTTGCGGCAGCCATTGTAGGTGCAACTTTTTCTACTTCATTAGCACAAGATAATAAAGTTGTTAATGTCTATAACTGGGCTGAATATACAGCGGATGATACGCTTCCAGGTTTTGAAAAAGCGACAGGTATTAAAGTTCGTTATGATACCTACGATACTAATGATATTTTGCAGGCAAAATTATTAACGGGTAATTCTGGTTATGATGTTGTAGTGCCATCTACTCACTACGCTGCTCGCCAAATTGAAGCAGGGTTATTACAAAAATTAGATAAAAGTAAAATTCCTAACTGGGCAAATCTAGATCAAAGCATCATGGATGTGGTGGCTCAAGTTGACCCAGGTAACCAATATTTGATTCCGTGGGGTTTCGGTACCAATGGTTTAGGCTATAACGTGACTAAAGTGAAAGAAATCTTCGGTGATAACGTTGATTTGGCTAACTGGGATATGTTGTTTAAACCTGAAAATGCTGAAAAATTAAAACAATGCGGTATCTCTGTACTAGATGAAGCGGCACAAGTGTTTCCTGCTGTATTGCACTACTTAGGTAAAGATCCTAACTCTGATAAACCTGAGGATTATCGCGAGGCATTGGCATTATTAAAACAACTCCGTCCATATATCCGTCAATTTAGCTCATCAGGCTATATTGATGAGTTAGCTTCTGGTGATTTATGTATGGTTTATGGCTTTAATGGTGATGTGCTAATTGCGGCTGATCGTGCGAAAGAAGCGAAGAAACCATTTACCGTGGATTACTTTATTCCAAAAGGTGGTGCACCAGTTTGGTTTGATACGATGGCAATTCCTAAAGATGCCAAAAACGTAGACGCAGCAC
Source organism: Pelistega sp. MC2 (assembly GCF_900099475.1). Lineage (NCBI taxonomy): Bacteria > Pseudomonadati > Pseudomonadota > Betaproteobacteria > Burkholderiales > Alcaligenaceae > Pelistega > Pelistega sp. MC2. The sequence continues at coordinate 981,732 of NZ_LT628275.1, forward strand.
ATGCCTTTATTAACTATATTGAAACACCTGAAGTTCACGCAGCGATTACTAACGAAATGTTCTATCCGAATGCTAACAAGGCAGCTCGTGCTCATGTAAAACCTGAGATTGCTAATAATAAAATGTTATATCCTGACGAAGATGTAGCAAAAACATTATTTGTTATTAAGCCTCAGTCATTACAAATTTCTCGCTTACAAACACGTTTGTGGGCTGAGTTAAAATCAGGTAAATAAACTAAAAAGGGAAAGTAAGGCATTATGGAAGAAAGTCGCTTTACGACTCAAATGGGTGATCCCGATGAGTTTGTAAAATTAATTGATGTGGTTAAAATTTTCGGTGAAACAGTAGCTGTTAAATCAGTGAATTTATCTGTGCGCCGTAATGAAATTTTTGCTTTGTTAGGAAGTTCAGGATCTGGTAAATCAACACTATTACGTATGTTGGCAGGTTTTGAACAACCAACATCGGGTCAAATTTTACTGGATGGTGTCGATATTTCATTGGTACCTCCATACAAGCGACCAGTGAACATGATGTTCCAATCCTATGCCTTATTTCCTCATATGACGGTAGAGGCAAATGTTGCCTTTGGTCTTAAACAAGAGGGCGTGGATAAGCAAGAAATCCATGATCGCGTGTTTGAGGCGTTAGATTTAGTACAGATGGCGGGCTATGCTCGCCGTAAACCTTCACAGCTTTCTGGTGGTCAGCAACAGCGTGTTGCGTTGGCACGTAGTCTTGTCAAACGTCCAAAATTATTATTGCTTGATGAGCCTATGTCTGCACTTGATAAGCAAATTCGTGAAAAAACTCAAATCGAATTAGTGAAGATTCTTGATTCGGTTGGGGTAACGTGTATTATGGTGACGCACGACCAAGAAGAAGCAATGACAATGGCACATCGTTTAGCCGTCATGACGGATGGTCGTATTATTCAATCAGGTACGCCACATGAAGTATATACCTTCCCAAATTCACAATTTGTCGCGAGTTTTATTGGGTCAACAAATATTTTTACGGGCACAATTGTTGTGGATGAACCTGACCATGTTGTTATTGAGAGTGACGAATTAATGCGTCCCATGTATGTTAACCATGGTGTATCAGAGCCGTTAGGTATGGAAGTGTATATTTCTATCCGCCCTGAACAAATCCGTGTTTTACGTGACCAACCTGAAGATGAAACCAATGTAGGACATGGCATGGTCACTCACGTGGCATGGATGGGCTCTTATCTGCGTTATCAAATTCGTTTAGATGCGGGTAAAATCATTGAAGCGAGTGTACCAAATAGTCGTATTGGTCAAGATGAACCCCCAGGTATTGATGATGAGGTTTACATCACATGGGGTCCTGATAGTGGAACAGTATTACCGTCATGATTAATTTCTCAGCTCTTCTTAAAAAGATTACCCCTAGCCAAGATAACGTGGCGATTGTGCCTCCGTTTGCGTGGTTGGTTATTTTTTTATTGGTGCCTTTCTTTATCGTTTTAAAGATTAGTTTTGCAGAATCCACATTTGGTATTCCACCATATTCTTCTTTAATTGAATTTAAAGAGGGAGTGATTCGATTAGCGCTACATTTAGAAGGGTACATCTTATTATTTACTGATAGCCTTTTTGTTCATGCCTATATCAATTCACTGAAAATGGCAGCGATAACGACCATATTAGTAACTTTAATTGGTTACCCTATGGCGTATTACATTGCTCGATCAGAGCCAAAAACACGTAATTTATTATTACTGTTAGTGATTTTGCCTTTCTGGACATCATTGTTATTGCGTGTCTATGCTTGGGTGGGTATTTTACGTAATGAAGGCTTATTAAATAATTTCTTGATATGGTTAGGAGTGATTGATACACCGATTGAGATTTATCGTACAGATATTGCTGTGTATATTGGTTTAGTGTATACCTATTTGCCATTTTTTATCTTACCGTTATATACCAATTTATTAAAATTAGACCAACGTCTATTAGATGCTGCTTCTGATTTAGGGGCAAAACCATTTAGCACTTTTTTAAATATTACCTTGCCTCTTTCTATGCCGGGTGTTATTTCTGGGGCAATGCTAGTATTTATTCCTACTGTTGGTGAGTACGTCATACCTGAGCTCTTAGGAGGTACAGATACCTATATGATTGGTCGAGTGATGTGGGATCAATATTTTACAGATGCTAACTGGCCTGTGGCTGCTGCTGTGGCTGTAATAATGATTCTATTGTTATTAGTTCCTCTGGTGATTTATCAACATAGCCAGTCGCAATTAATGAAGGAGGACTAAGATGAAAGCTCATGGTTCTTGGTTTAAATGGCTAGCGTTAGGTCTTGGTTTTGCCTTCTTATATATTCCAATTATTAGCTTAGTAGTCTTTTCATTTAATGACTCAGCCTTGTCGTCATCTTGGTCGGGATTTTCTTTTAAATGGTATAAAAGCTTAATGGAAGACCAAGCACTGCTAAACGCAGCGTGGTTATCGTTTAAGATTGCGGTGATGTCAGCAACAATGGCGGTTATCGTAGGAACTTGGGCGGGTTATGTCCTAGCTCGCAAAGGTCCATTTAAAGGTTTCTCACTCTACATTGGGATGTTGAATGCACCATTAGTGATTCCTGATGTCATCCTAGGGATTTCTTTATTACTGATGATTATTGAGTTAAGAAATATTACTGGATTCCCTGAGAGTAATGGTGTATTTACTATTTGGCTAGGTCATGTCACTTTGTGTGTGGCATATGTATCCGTTGTAGTTTCTACTCGTGTTAGAGAGTTGGATAGATCGTTAGAAGAGGCGGCATTGGATTTGGGCGCTACGCCAAGAAGAGTATTCTTTTCTATCACGCTACCCTTGATTGCACCAGCCTTGGTATCGGCTTGGTTGTTAGCATTTACGTTATCATTAGATGATGTGGTAATTGCGTCTTTCCTTAACGGTCCAGGCTTTACTACTTTACCGATTGAAGTATTCTCACGTGTTCGTTTAGGTATAAAACCAGAAGTAAATGCGTTGGCCACTATTTTTATCGTGGTGGTGGGTACTATTGTTATTGTCGCTAATCGTTTTCAGGACAAAAACAAATGAGTTTACATATCTACGGATTAAAAAACTGCAGCACTTGTGTGAAAGCCCAAAAGTGGCTTTCTGCACAAGGTGTGGCGTTTGAGTTTCATGATTTACGTCAACAAGTACCGTCTTTTGATGAGCTTGCACGTTGGGCGGATAATGTAGGCTGGGATGCGTTAATCAATAAAAAATCGCAAACATGGCGTCAATTAACAGATGTACAAAAGGCGCTAACAGCACCTAATGATTTAAGTCAACTAGTGCAAGCTTATCCGTCATTATTAAAACGCCCTTTGTTGGAAAACACGCAGAATAACATGATGTTATTAGGTTTTTCAGAAGAGAGCTACCAGTCGCTATTAAGCTCACTCACTAGCTAATGAGGGTTAGTTTAGTATTATAGTTATCTATGAATATATAAGTTATTTATATTGGAATTAGGTAGATTTATAGCGCAAGACTTTTTCTCAACAACAGTTATATAAGTTTATATAATACGATTAATGATTGTGTCTAAGGAATTCTTATGTCTTTTTCTCAACAACAGTTAAAAGAGCAAGTGGCTAAAGCCGCAGTTGATTATATATTGCCATTATTAACACCTGAGTCTATTGTGGGTGTGGGGACAGGATCAACAGCTGATTTATTTATTGATGAATTAGCTAAGCACAAAGACAAATTTAAGGCGACTGTGGCGAGCTCTGAAAGAAGTACTCAACGCTTAGCTCAACATGGTATTAGCGTATTGAACTTAAATGATGTCCAAAGCATGGTAGTGTATGTGGATGGTGCAGATGAGATTAACCCTTTATTACAAATGATCAAAGGGGGAGGTGGCGCTTTAACACGAGAAAAAATCGTCGCTTCAGTGGCAGAGCAATTTGTCTGTATCGTAGATGAAAGTAAATTGGTGGATCAGTTAGGTGCGTTTACCTTACCTATTGAAGTGCTCCCAATGGCATTACAAAGTGTATCTCGCAAAATGGTTGCATTGGGAGGTGTCGCAAAACAAAGGGAAGGATTCATTACTGATAATGGAAACCCAATTATTGATGTCGCTGGTTTTTCTCTTGCTGATGCTCGTGAACTTGAAGGTAAGATTAATGATATCCCCGGTGTCGTCTGCTGTGGTTTTTTTGCTTTGTCACCAGCAACAGTTGCGTTAGTATCTACCCAAGAAGGCATTAAAATCCTAACAAAATGACAATTGTAATAAACTAGTCATAATTGCAGGATAAACTCACTGTATTCTTTTTAATAGGTGCAATATGATTGAACATAGCAATAAACGTTACGATAATGATTTAGAGTCAATGCGTTCTGAATTATTACGCATGGGTGGCATTGTTGAGTCCATGATTCAGGATGCTATTAATGCGCTTGATACAGGTGATTTTGAACTTATCAGTCGTGTGTTAGATAATGAAAAACAAGTAAATGACTTAGAAGTTGCCCTTGATAAACATATTGCTGAAATTATCGCTAAAAATCAACCTACGGCGATTGATTTACGCTTATTGATTTCTGCGTTAAAAATGTTAACTGATATGGAAAGATCAGGGGACGAAGCAGAGAAAGTGGCTAAAATGGCACGTCGCTTATATGAAAATCATAAGAACTATGAGCCACTTGTTGAATTACGTCACATTGGTCAATTAGTTATTAGCATGTTGCACAAATTATTAGATGCTTTTGCACGTAATGATGCTGTAGTTGCCGCTGAAGTTGTTCGTGGGGACAAACAAGTTGATAAAGAGTGGAAGACCTTATTACGTACTTTAAGTAGTTACCTAATTGAGGATCCACGTAATACAACAGAAACAATTGATTTAATCTTTATTGCACGCTCATTAGAGCGCATTGGGGATCATGTCAAAAATATGGCAGAACGAATTATCTACCTTGTTCAAGGTGAAGATGTTCGTCATACAGGCGTTAAAAATGCAGAGCGTGTTGCTCGTGGTATAGAGACAACTACAGATGAGGCTGAACAATCATAGTTGTTGAGCTTTATTAGAGAGGGACTAGGAGTTTCCATATTAGCTACTAGCCCACATGCATAAGCCACAAAAAAGCCACTGTCTAGCGAGATCTAACAGTGGCTTTAATCTTTTCCTAATCAGTATAGATGTTTTTTCTATGTACTAGGCGCTAGGAGGTACATAACCTTGTGCTTCTACATCACGATCCTCAAATAAATAGCTTTCCATTTGTTGTTTAACATATTTACGTGCACGAGCATCGGCTAAATTTAAACGATTTTCATTGACGATACGCGTCTGAATACTTGTCCAGTTTTGCCAAGCTTCACGAGAAATGTTCTTATAAATTTGTACACCGATTTCACCAGGATATGGTGGATAGTCAAGACCAGGTGCTTCTTTTTTTAACTTAACACATTGAACCATTCGTACCATAATATTTAATCCTTTAAAGTTTCTTAATAAAAATAAGACTGTTTCTAGCTCGATTGTAATTCATTTGTTTTTCTGCGGGCAAGTCTTCTACCTTACCTTGCGTAAATCCACGTTTGATAAACCAATGTGAAGTGCGAGTAGTTAGGACGAATAAATGTTTTAAGCCTAAAGCACGTGCTTTGGTTTCTGTGTGGCGCAGTAGTAGCTCTCCTTCACCAGAGCTCTGCCAATCAGGGTGAACGATTAAGCATGCCATTTCACCCATTTTTTCATTAGGATAGGGCATAAGAGAGACACAACCATAAATAATGCCGTCATGTTCTAGTATGGTGAATTTTTCCACATCACGTTCGATAATATGGCGTCCGCGAGGGACTAAGGTGCCATCCGCTTCAAGAGGCTCAATGAGGCTGACAATTGCTCCGACATCATCAATCGTAGCAGGACGTAAATCATCTAATGTATCCTCTACCACCATTGTACCGACACCGTCATGGGTGAAGTACTCTAATAAAATACTACCATCTAAGTCATGAGGAATGATATGAGCACGTTTTACGCCACGGCGTACTGCTCTAGAAGATTGTTTTAAATAATTAGCAAACTCAATATCCAATTCTAATTGCTCTGAAGTTTGTAAAAGTTTATCCACATCAGCGCGAGCAATTTCAGTGATAACTTCGCCATTTTCATTACGTAGAAGATTGGATTTGTTCATAAAAATAAGTTTTTCAGCTTTTAGACTGATCGCAATATTGGTGGCTAGCTCCTCCATCGCAATATTGAAAGCTTCTCCGGTTGGTGAAAAACCTATGGGACCAAACAAGACAACAGAGCCTAATGAGAGTGCTTTTTGAATGGACTCAATATCAAATTTACGAACTTTCCCCGTATGTTTGTAATCCACGCCATCAATAATGCCTGCTGGTTGAGCCGTGACAAAATTGCCTGAAATCACATGGATATGAGAATTTGACATTGGGGTATTTGGTAGCCCTTGGCTAAATGCCGCTTCAATGTCTAGACGAATTTCTCCTGCTGCCTCTTTACAACATTCAAGTGCCACCGCAGATGTAGGTTCAACCGTTAAGCCAAATTGAAAATCAAAGCCTTTTAGACGTAATTGCTCATTGACTTGTGGGCGTGAACCAAATACTAATACGAGCTTAACTCCGAGTGCAGTGAGTAATGAAAGGTCTTGTACTAAGGCATTTAGCTTACCTTCTTGGACTAAGTCACCACCGAAGCCCACGACAAACGTTTTCCCTCGCATGGTATGCACATACGGCGCTACTTCACGGAACCAGCGAACAAATTGTGCTGGTGCATATTCTGGTGCATCAAGAGCAGAAAAAGTTTCAATAGTGTTTGTCATTTGGGAAAATTGATTCTCTAAAAATAAGTAAAAATCTGATGAAATGGCTATAAAAGCCCATCTAAAGTTAATTCCAAAATTATAATGTTGGATAGCATTAAATTTACTATCCTCTATGAAAAAAAATCAAAAAAAACCTCAAATCGTCGTAAATCCATCACCGACAGCTCGTCTTGTTCGAGAATTGCCATCTATTGAGTATGATAGCGAGCTGCCAGTAAGTGCTAAAAAAGAACTTATTGCAGACACTATCCAAAAAAACCAAGTAGTGATTGTGTGTGGTGAAACAGGGTCGGGTAAAACAACGCAGTTACCCAAAATTTGTTTAGAACTAGGGAGAGGGCAGCAGGGGTTGATTGGTCATACTCAGCCACGGAGGATTGCGGCAGTATCGGTGGCAAAGCGTATTGCTCAAGAGTTAAAAACAGAGATAGGTGACTGGGTTGGCTATCAAATCCGCTTTAATGATAAAACGGGGCCTAATGCGGCTATCAAACTAATGACAGACGGGATTTTGCTTGCTGAAACCCAGCAGGATCCTTTGTTAAAAAAATATGATACCTTGATCATTGATGAGGCGCACGAGAGAAGCTTAAATATTGATTTCTTATTAGGTTTATTAAAAAATATTCTTCACAAAAGACCTGATTTAAAATTGATCATTACGTCAGCGACAATTGATGCGGAAAAATTTGCTCAACATTTTGCCGATCGCAAAGGTAATCCTGCACCAGTTATTGAGGTGTCAGGACGGCTTTATCCTGTGGAAGTGCGTTATCGTCCAATAAGAAATGTAGATGAGGAAGAGTCTGCTGATAATACGAACAAATCCACACGCATGGATAGGGATGAGGAAAAAGAACTCGTTAATGCCATTGTTGATGCCGTGGATGAATGTTCTTTAGTGGGTAGTGGCGATATTCTTATTTTCCTACCGGGTGAACGAGAAATTAGGGAAACAGCGGAAGCATTACGCAAACATAAATTAGGCACAATGCACATATTACCCTTGTTTGCCAGAATGTCGCAAGCCGATCAAGAGAAGATTTTTCAACCGTCAAGCAATCTTAGACGAGTGATTTTAGCGACCAATGTGGCAGAAACCTCTTTAACTGTACCGGGAATTCGCTTTGTGATTGATAGTGGCTTGGCTAGAGTTAAGCGCTATTCGTGGCGTAACAAAGTAGAGCAATTACAGATTGAAAAAATTAGCCAAGCTTCAGCCAATCAACGAGCAGGTCGTTGCGGTCGTATTGGTGCAGGTGTATGTATTCGCTTATATGATGAGGATGATTTTAAACTACGTCCAGCCTTTAGCGACCCTGAGATTTTACGTTCATCGTTAGCCTCCGTGATACTCAGAATGAAAGCGTTAAGGCTTAATGATATTGAGCGCTTTCCCTTTGTGGATGCACCGACAGGCAAAGCCATTGCTGATGGCTATCATATCTTGCATGAGCTAGGGGCGATTAATGAGCATAATCGTATTACACCGACAGGTAAATTATTAGCAGAGTTGCCCTTAGACCCCAAGATTGCTCGTATGATTTTAACGGCGAGAGAGCAACAAAGTTTAAAAGAAGTATTAATTATCACGGCGGCTTTGTCAGTACAAGATCCGAGAGAAAGACCGTTTGATGCGAAACAGCAGAGTGAACAAGCACACGCCAAATTTAAAGATGAGAAATCGGAATTTATATCGTATTTAAAACTTTGGGATTGGTATCACGATAAAGTGACCCATAAAGCCTCACAACGTAAATTAATTGAAGGATTACGTAAAGAATATTTGTCGCCAATAAGATTAAGAGAGTGGCATGACATTCATACGCAATTATTAAGTCTGGTTGCCGAAAAAGGCTGGCGGATTAATCAATCGGAGGCAACCTATGAACAAATTCATAAAGCATTACTCAGCGGTTTATTAGGGAATATTGGTTTAAAAAGTGAACAAGATAATCAGACGTATCAAGGAGCGAGAGATATTCGTTTTGTGATTCACCCAGGATCCAGTCTGAATAAAAAAGCTGGTAAATGGATAATGGCGGGTGAACTAGTTGAAACCTCACGCTTATTTGCGAGAATTATTGCCAGAATTGACCCTCAGTGGATTGAATCATTGGCAGGGCATTTATTGAAAAAACAATGGTCAGATCCTCATTGGAATAAGCAACAAGGTTTGGTGCAAATTAATGAGAGAGCGTCATTATATGGTGTGCCGATTTATCAAGGACGTAAAGTACATTACGGCAGAATTGATGCAAAGGCGGCTAGAGAAGTATTTATCCGAGAAGCGTTAGTCACTGGTGAGATTAATAGCCAGCTCCCTTTTATTCTTAAAAACAATCGTTTAATTGAAGAAATTGAGCGCTTAGAGCATAGAGCGAGACGACCAGATATCTTAGTTGATGATGAGTTGATTTTTGCTTTTTATGATAAATTAATTGCTTCAGAGGTACACCAAACAGCGAGCTTAGAAGCTTGGTATAAAACACTTTCGCCACAAGAACAACAAGCTCTGGTTTTATCCAAAGACGATTTAATGCGGCATGAGGCAGCAGGTATTACCACACAAGTTTTTCCTAAAAAATTTGTGTGGGATGGCTTGGATTTACCACTGAATTACCATTTTGAACCAGGATCCCCTAAAGATGGGGTGACAATGACAGTGCCTGTTTATGCCTTACGACAAATTGATGCTGTAGCGGCACAATGGTTAGTGCCGGGAATGTTAAAAGAAAAAGTGCAGTTGCTCATTAAGTCACTACCGCAAAAAATACGTCGTCATTGTGTTCCTATTCCTGATTATGCCAGAGAGTTTTATTTACGCCATGAGAGTAAATTGGATAAGCCCAATATCCCTTTATTGCAAGCATTGATTGACGATATATGGGAGCAGAAACAGGTACGTGTCAAGGAAGAAGACTTTAAACAAGAGACTTTGCCACCGCATATGCAGATGATTTTTAAAGTGGTGGATGAACATGGACGAATGCTATCGGCAAGTCGTAATCTCAGTCTATTAAAAGCAGAACATGCCTCACATACACAAGCGTCTTTCCAAAAAGTCGCTGAACGTGATAAAGAAGTAGCTGAGTTATTGACCATTGACAATATTGTGGAATGGAATTTTGGCGAGCTACCTGAGATCTTAGAAATTAAGCGTAAAAATCAATCCGTGATAGGTTATCCTGCCTTGATTGACAAGGGTACTCACTGTGCCATTGATGTGTTTGATGAAGTTGAGGAAGCACAAGCGCATCACAGAAATGGTTTATTGCGCTTAGTGAAAATAGCCTTAAAGGATCAGATTAAGTATTGGCAAAAAAATATTACTAACTTGACCAAAATGGGGATGCTTTATTTACCACTAGGAACTCAAGAAGAGTTGCTTTCCCAAATAATTGACTGTGCCTTAGCACAAATTGCGTTACAACCACCATTTCCTGTTAATCAATCTATGTTTGAAGAGCGAAAAGTAGCTGCAAAAGAAAAGTTAGGCTTGTTAGTCAATGAAGTGGCTAGGACTACCTTGCAAATATTGGAGCAGTGGCAGCAGACACAGAAAAAAATGGTGGCCATTAAAGCCTTTAAAAATGCGTATCAAGATATGAGTGCTAATCAAGCGCAGTTAATGCGGAAGAATTTTTTGACTCAGTATGAGTTCCAACATATCCAACAGTTTCCACGGTATTTAAAAGCGGATTATATACGGACTGAGAAATTAATCGCTGATCCTAGTCGAGATGAACGACTAATGAGTGAAATGTTGCCATTGTTAAGTAATTATCAACGAGCAATTGCTCAGCGAAAAGGAAGGGAAGACAAGGGGTTAGAGGATTTTAGGTGGCTATTGCAAGAATTACGAGTTGCCTTATTTGCACAAGAATTAAGAACGCCTATGCCTGTATCGGTTAAGCGATTACAAAAAGCATGGTTGATGTTGGCGGTGTAGTTTTCATGGCTTAGTCGCTTAGACTTTTAGTCACTTAGTTTTCTAATGTTTATTCGCTTAGTGTTTAGGTGTTGACTTGGTTTAAGGTGCTGATGAGGCACAACTTGGTATAATACGCTATTGTGCGTTATTGTTTTTTATTGGCTTGATATTATGACATCCACTCCTAGTTTTGTTCATTTACGTAGTCATTCAGAATTTTCTGTCGTGGATGGCATTATTGGTGTTGGCGATTTAGTGAAAACAGCCAAGCAATTCAAGCAGCCTGCACTGGGTTTATCTGATTTGTCGAATTTTTTTGGACAAATTAAATTTTATAAGCAAGCCCGTAAAGCCGGTATTAAGCCGATTATTGCGTGTGATTTATGGCTAAGCAATCCAGACGATGCTAATAAGCCGTTTAGATGTTTATTAATTGCGAAAAATCACCAAGGCTACTTGCGTTTATGTGAATTAATTTCACAAGCATGGCTGGAAAACACACAGTATACCCACGCAGAAATTCGCAAAGAGTGGTTAGAAAATACGGACGGCTTAATCGCCTTATCAGGTGGTTTACAAGGTGATATAGGACATGCCATAGCGGTGGGTAATATTGCTCAAGCCACAGCCTTGTGTAAGGAGTGGCAAGCTAAATTTCCTAATGCTTTTTATCTTGAGTTACAACGGGCAGGCTTTGAGGGTGAAGAAAATTATATCCATGAAGCCATTAAACTTGCCCAACAGCTACAAATCCCCGTAGTTGCCACACATCCCATTCAGTTTTTGAAAGCAGATGATTTTGAAGAACATGAGGCACGAGTTTGTATTGCTGAGGGAGAATTACTAGGGGATGCCAATCGTCCTAAGCGTTTTAAACCTAGCCAGTATATGAAGAGTACAGAGGAAATGACGGCCTTATTTGCGGATATTCCCTCTGCCCTAATAAATACCGTTGAGATAGCCAAGCGTTGCAATGTTGAGATTGAATTAGGACGACCTCAATTACCCTTATTCCCAACACCAGATAATATTCCTTTAGATGAATATTTGGTGTATTTAGCGGAGCAAGGTCTAGCCAAACGGATGAAGCATCTCTATCCTGACGAGCAAGAGAGAGCAAAACAATATTCTACCTATAAAGCACGTTTGGATCTTGAGTGTAAAACGATTATTTCTATGGGATTCCCGGGTTATTTCTTAATCGTTCAAGACTTTATTAACTGGGGTAAAAATAATGGTGTACCTGTGGGGCCCGGACGTGGTTCAGGGGCAGGCTCGCTCGTGGCTTATGCACTAGGGATTACGGACTTAGATCCGCTGCGTTACGATTTACTGTTTGAGCGATTCTTAAACCCAGAGCGGGTTTCTATGCCTGACTTTGATATTGATTTTTGCCAAGATAATCGTGAAAAAGTGATTGACTATGTTAAGGATAAGTACGGTCGAGGAGCTGTAAGTCAGATTGCCACTTTCGGTACGCTAGGCGCAAAAGCGGTTGTTAGAGACGTGGGACGTGTTTTAGAGATGCCTTATCGCTTATGTGATAATTTATCCAAGCTTATCCCCTTTAGTCCAGCTGACCCATGGTCACTTGAGAGAACACTTGCCGAAGAACCAGAATTTCAGCAGCTCTATAACAGCGATGATAAGGTCAAAACCATTGTAGATCTTGCCAAACCCTTAGAGGGGCTAACGCGTAATATTGGTATGCATGCTGGAGGGGTATTAATTGCCCCCGGTAAATTGACTGATTTTTGCCCACTCTATTGCCAACCCGGTAGTACGTCAGTAGTTTCTCAATATGATAAAGGGGATATTGAGGATGTGGGTTTAGTGAAGTTTGACTTCTTAGGCTTACGGAACTTAACGATTCTGGATTGGGCTGTCCGTTATGTGAGACGCTTTAATGAGGCGCAAAAAGAATTTGACTTAATGAGCCTACCGCTCGATGATAAGAATGCCTTTGAATTATTATGCTCAGGTAATACCACCGCTGTTTTCCAGCTAGAGTCACGTGGTATGAAAGAATTGCTTCGCAAATTATTGCCTAGTACCTTTGAGGATATTATCGCAGTGCTTGCTCTCTACCGTCCGGGTCCATTGGAATCTGGTATGGTTGATGACTTCGTTAATCGTAAGCATGGGCGTGCAGAGGTGGATTATTTTCACCCTGATTTAACCCAGACCTTATCAAGTACCTATGGGGTGATTGTTTACCAAGAACAGGTGATGCTGATTTCTCAAATCATTGGTGGTTACTCATTAGGTGGTGCCGACTTATTACGTCGTGCGATGGGTAAGAAAAAGCCAGAAGAGATGGCAAAGCACCGTGAGATTTTTGAAAAAGGGGCGGTTGAAAAGGGCTATGACGGTGCTTTGGCTGTACGCTTATTTGACTTGATGGAAAAGTTTGCTGGCTATGGCTTTAATAAGAGTCACTCGGCAGCTTATGCGCTAATTGCTTATCAAACCGCATGGTTAAAGGCTTACCATCCTGCCGAATTTATCGCGGCGACTATTTCCTCTGATATGGATGATACGGACAAAGTTCAGGTATTCTGGAAAGATTCCTTGGACAATGGAATTACTGTGTTACCGCCAGATATTAATCTATCGGTGTATCGCTTTGAGCCTGTCTTGGACGAGAGTAGCAAAAAAGGCTTACCGCCTAAAACGATTCGCTATGGACTAGGAGCGGTTAAAGGGACGGGGCAATCTGCTGTTGAAAATATTGTGTCTGTCCGTGAGCAGGGTGGTGCCTTTAAAGACTTATACGATTTTTGTAGCCGCATTGATCGCCATACGGTAAATAGACGCTCTATAGAGGCATTGATTAGAGCAGGGGCTTTTGACTGCTTGAATACGAATAGAGCGGCATTATTGGCGAGCTTAAATCAAGCCTTAGAGGCGGCAGACCAAGTACAATCCAATGCCGACCAGTTTTCTTTATTTGAAGATGACTCCAGTAGTTTAGTTGATGCCGAAATGGCTAAAGTGGCACCGTGGGACTTATACACCTCCTTATTGGAGGAAAAACAAGCCTTAGGATTTTATTTTAGCCACCATTTATTTGATGTCTGGCGTGATGAAATTAGACGCTTTATCCCTACCACACTCAAGAATTTAAGTGAGTCTAAAGACTTGGTTTGGATAGCGGGGGTATTTGTAGGGGTGCGTAGCTTTGTCACCAAAGGTGATGGGGCTGATGCGGGTAAACGTCTCTATTTCTTGATGCTAGATGATGGAACAGCACAGATTGAAGTCATGTGTACCGAAGAGGTGTATCAACAAAGCCGTCATTTGCTACAAGCTGATCATCTAGTAATTGCTCAAGCCAAAGTCAAGGTAAATCGTTTTAATGGAACGCTGCGTATCACCGCAGAAGTGCTACACGATTTACAATCTGCACGAGAATTAAAAGCACGTCATTTAATGCTCACGCTATGTGAAAAGAATAGCCCACAAGTGCTACGGTTCACCCTTAACCCCTTCCGTGCAGAGCCTGAAAATGGCGTACCGGGCGTATGGGTAAGGGTGAGCTTGTCGATTAAAGATAAATTTAGCTGTGAAATGCGCCTAGGTGAAGATTGGCGTGTGAGAATGTCCCCAGATTTATTTAAACAATTGACGGATAAACAAATTCCTTATGAGGTAGAGTATTTTTAACAAACTTATATCCAACCTCGAACCCAATAGGTCACGATACCAATATATTCCTTGATAATAGAGCGACTAGCTTCAAGGGCGCGTGCATTAGGAATATAAGGATTAATAGCATCAGTCAGTGTAATTTGTGGGGGATTGGCAGCAGCAATAGGGTCATATCCTAATTTTTTCATTACTGCCATAGAGCGAGGCATATGCAGGGCAGAGGTGACTAATAAGATTTTCTCTAGCCCTTTTTCTTTCAGGAGTTTATCCACATAAAAACCATTCTCACGCGTTGTCGTACTTTGACTTTCAAGGGTAATCGCGGTTTTAGGGATGCCTCTATTTTGGAGCTGTATTGCCATGCCTTTTGCCTCGCTCACTGAACCGTCTAACGCAGCACCAGACACAATGATAATAGGTGCTTTATTCATAAAATATAAATCATCGGCGGTATCAATACGAGCGTGTCTAGATTCTTTGGAATAAGGGGCAAACCAATTAGAGCGGTTATTAGCTGTGTTTCCACCAAATACCACAATAGCTTGTGCCGTGGGTAATGAGACGGGAGGGGTATAGGGATATAAGCTTTCTAAATAGCCCCCTGTTTTGTAAGACGTAATAGGAAGAGACCAGATAAGCACCCAAATCACCCCTGCACTCATGGTGAAAAAGGCAAGCTTTTTACGTTGCAGTATGGCAAATAATAAACCAACAACAACGAGGAAAATACATAGATTAAGCGGAATTATCAGAGAGATAATATAACTTTTCATACTACTTTCTTAATAGACTCATTAACGTCTTCAACAGAAGGCCAGTGGTTCATTTTACCCAAAATAATGGCTTTTGACGACCATGGGCCCGTTCTTTCTGCTTCAGTCACACCGATTAAGGTAATTTGATGTTTGGCGCTGATGCTGGCTAAATGAGAAACGCCAGAGTCATTGCAAATCACAACAGATGCTTTTTCAAGTAATGCCACAAAAGCCCCTAAGCTCACCGGTGGTAATAGCTGTGCGGTAGGTGCATTTTGTAATGCCATCTCTTTTTCATTAGGAGGAGGGCACATAGCAACAGTAAAGCCTTCAGACTGAAGTTTTTTTGTTAGTGTATCAAAAAACGGCCATACTTTTTCTCGTCCATGGTGTTTTCCCGTTGCTGTTGGGGCGATGAGAATAAAAGGTTTATTAGCTAACGCCTCTGTTACCACCGCGTGTGCTTGCTGATAATGGTCTATGGTGAGAGGGAGACTAAGTGCTTGATTAGGCTGTTTTTCTGGTGAAAACCCCCAAGCGCTCAAGGCTAAGTAAGTTAATCGATACCAAGACTCGACAGCATGTAAGGATTCTTTAGGCTTATCAAATGCCCACTTGAGAAGGAGTTGCCTGCCATCATCTTTGTAACCCGCACACGCTAAACCAGCTAACCTAAAGGTCAGTGCACTTGTTAAGGAGTCGGGTAAGAGTAGCCCAACACTTTGTTTGTCAGTGTTGTATTGTTGTCTATGTTGCTTGATGCGTTTTCTATCTTCGGACCATTTGCCTGTCAGAGGAATAAAGCCTATATTAGTAAAGCCTTTTAATAAGTCTTGCGCCCATGGTTTTGCACATACAATGACTTCACATCCAGTTGCAATGACAGCATGTAATGAAGGGAGGCTCATGCAGACATCACCTATCCAGTTAGGTAAACGAATATAAATACGACCAATAGGTGATACAGCCATAATGTAAAACTACTAATGAATAATGATAAAAAAATACTAAGAAAGATATTGAATATAGCGTAATTGCATCAACTTTACATGAAAATTTATATATACTCTTTAAAATAACAAAAAAATCTTAAATTTTATTGATAGAGAAAGGTTTTGAATTTATTCAGCAGAAAAAAAGAAGTACAAGACGGTACACAGTCAGTAGATAGAACCCTATGGATTCGGTTATATCAACGAGTAGGTCAATACTGGGTGTATTGGTTGGGTGGTTTTCTGTGTATCTTATTGGGATCAAGCACACAACCATTGATGGCTTATCTGATGAAGCCTTTATTGGACGAAGGATTTTTAGGTGCACAAAAAAGCTTTATTTGGATGATTCCTATTACCTTAATTTTATTGATGATGGTGAGAGGGGCAGCCAATTTTAGTGGTGCTTACTTGATGGCATGGGTAGCCAATAAAGTCTTGTATTCTTTGCGCAAGGATATGTTCCATAGTCTAATGGGTTTGCCTGATCAGGAGTTTCAAAAAGGAGATACGGGTCGCTTATTAAACCGTTTTACCGTAGATGCTAACCAAGTTACCGCCAATGCGACAGAGGTAGTAACGACTATTGCGAAAGAAGTAACGATTATTGTCGGTATATTTGGGATGTTGCTGTTTTTGTCTTGGCAACTGACCTTGATTATTTTAATCGTATTCCCCCCAGCCGTATTTGTAGGACGTTTTTTTGCAAAACGCTTGCGTAAAATCAATCGCCAGAATATTGATGTTAATGCAGACTTAACTAAAATCATTAAAGAAGGCATTGAAGGGCAACGTGTTATTAAAATGCATGACGGTATGGCAACAGAGCAAGTGCGGTTTGATAATGTCAATGCTTCTTTGCGTCAGCATGCGATGAAGATTGCGACAGCTGAGGCAGCAATGTCGCCATTAACACAATGGATTATTTCGTTTTCTCTAGCGGCTGTGATTGCAATGGCACTCTATCAAGGCAGTAAGGGTGTATTGACTGTTGGCGGATTTATTGCCTTTATTACAGCATTAGGGCAGATTTTTGATCCAGTTAAACGCTTAACAAATATTGCTGCTAAAGCTCAACGTATGATGATGGCGACAGAAAGTGTATTTAAACTCATTGATACGCCCAAGGAAACCTCAAAAGATAATAAGACTGCTATCGTGACACCTGATAGTGAAATTGTATTTGATCATGTGATCTTTAGATTTCCTGGTGTTGAGAATGATACGATTAAAGGCTTAAATTTCACTGTAAAAGCAGGACAGGCAGTTGCTTTTGTGGGGCGTTCAGGTAGTGGTAAAACAACGTTAGTGAATATGTTGCCTCGCTTTGTGGATCCAACAGGCGGACAGATTTTATTAGATGGGACACCATTAGATGAATTTGACATAGGGAGCTTGCGTCAGCATATTGCCTTAGTAGGACAGCATGTATTCTTATTTGATGGAAGCTTAGCGGATAATATTGCTTATGGTGTCAATAAAAATGTTACTAATGAGCAAATTATGCAAGTGCTTGAAGCGGCTAACCTAAAGTCTTTTGTTGAATCACTACCTCAAGGCTTGGCAACTCCGATTGGAGAGAATGGCGCTTGGTTATCAGGTGGTCAAAGACAACGTATCGCTATCGCCAGAGCCTTATTAAAAAATGCACCTATCTTGATTTTAGACGAAGCGACCTCAGCTTTAGATAATGAATCTGAAAAGTTAGTGCAAGAGGCGTTAAATCAATTGATGGAAGGCAGAACGACTTTTATGATTGCCCACCGATTATCGACTATTCAAAATGCTGATCGCATTTTAGTCTTAGATGACGGTAAAATTATTGAAGAAGGGACACATGAGTCTTTACTGAAATCAGGGGGGCTATATGCCTCACTTAATGCGATTGCACAAAAAACAGAATAATAGTTACTGTCGCTGATAGAGACGGATATCTTATTAACTTTATTAAACAATTAGGTAATAGTATATCTGTGATTTAAAAGGATAACGAATGAATAAACCAGAAAATTGGGGTTATGAACATCCCGAAGTTGTTGGACCAAATGCCTTAATGTTTTTTACATGGGATTTATCTAAAACAATTGAAATCGCTTTTAAAGAGGCTGATCCTGAAAATATTGAGCAATACTTAAATGTGGCTCAATCTTCTATTGATGCGTTATTGCAAAAATATGTTGAGTTAAAAGCCGCACCTGATATTTTTGAAGGGCAAAGCATCAAGCTTAGAGTGGATCGCACGGATAGTGGAGAAGGCTTGTTGATTGCTTTACAAACATCAGAAGCATTAGAAGAAAAAATTATTGCTATGCAAAATCGTACGCAAGCAGGGCATAGTTAGTTATTATCGCTGGTTTTTGGCTCTGGTGATCTCATTTAGTGTTTTGTTTTAGAGGCGATTCCTTTAAGCCTCTTTACGCAAAACATCAGTCAGGAATAGTTGCTTGTCAATTTGTTGACGTTATCCCAGTCCTAAAGAGTGGTGTTTTATGGTAAGAATCTGATAAACGGCTATTTCTGCAAAAAGGTACTGCTCTCATCGATTATTAAATAAAGAACGCTAGTTAATTTGTAGAGATGGGTTTATAGAGTAAAGGCTTTTTTCCTATTTTGCCCACTCAGCCATTGTCTCTTACAGTCTAGCTTACAGCAACACAATATCATACATTTCTTGGGTAAACGAATTATCGACTTCTAGGCTAATCGGCTTACCAATGAAGTCATCTAACATGGCTAAGTAATTACTTTCTTCATCTAGAAAAAGATCTATCACTTCTGGTGAAACAATTAATCTAAACTCTTTAGGATTAAACTGTTTTGCCTCACGTAATATCTCACGCATAATAGTGTAGGCTATTGTTTTTGCGGTACGGATATAGCCCTTACCCTCGCAAGTATGGCATGGTTCAGTGAGTAAGGCGGTTAAAGAGTCACGAGTTCTTTTACGCGTCATTTCCACTAAACCTAATGAAGAAAAGCCACTGACAGAGGTTCGTGTACGATCTTTGTTGAGTGCTTTTTGTAGCTCAACTAATACAGCCTCCTGATGAGCAAGATTATCCATATCAATGAAGTCAATGATAATAATCCCACCAATATTACGTAGACGTAGCTGTCTAGCAATCTCAACCGATGCTTCTAAATTAGTTTTAAAAATAGTATCGTTAAAATTTCGGTAACCGACAAATGCACCAGTATTGACATCAATACTGGTTAATGCCTCTGTTTGGTCTATCATCAAATAGCCACCAGACTTTAAATTAACACGTCGTGATAAGGCGATATTAATTTCTTCTTCGATATTTGCCGTATCAAAAAGTGGTTTACTGCCACTATGGTGTTTAATCTTATCTGTAATTTCTGGCGTATAAATGCTTGCCCACTCTCGTAGATATTGGCAAGAATGACGCGAATCAATTTCTACTGAGACCGTATCAGGCACGACTAAATCACGCATGACACGTTCGAGTAAATCTAAATCTTGATAAATCAACGATGGCGCCGCTTGTTTTTGAATGGACTCCTGTAGTTTTTTCCAGCGTAGATTTAAATACTCCATATCACGTTTAATCTCTTCTTCACTGGCTAATTCTGCTTGAGTACGAATAATATAGCCACCTTTTTCATGAGGTGACATAAGGCTAGCCACTTGATTTTTTAGCCGTTCTCTTTCTATCTCCGATTCAATTTTTTGAGAAACACCAATATGATTATCAAAAGGCATATAGACCAAAATACGCCCAGCAATACTAATTTGATTGGATAAACGAGCCCCTTTAGTATTAATAGCATCTTTAATCACTTGTACCATAATGGTTTGCCCCTCAAACAAAATCTTTTCAATTTGCATCTGAGGCAAGCCATTGTTTCGAGCAATGCGATTCTCACGTAAATCAGCAATATGGATAAAAGCCGCTTTTTCTAAACCAATATCAATAAAAGCACTCTGCATACCAGGCAATACACGAAGAACTTTACCTAAATAGACATTACCCACTTTGCCACGTTGGCTAGACCTTTCGATGTGCAGCTCTTGTAGCGTACCTTGCTCCATTAGTGCAACACGTGTTTCAAAGGGGGTAATATTGACGAGTATTTGTTCATTCATTTTTAATCGTTGGCGAGAGATTCGGTAAATTCACTTAATAGATTGTTTATTATAAAAGGGTTTGGGGTAAAATAGGCGATTACTTAGTTAATTCAACGGCTTTCTTTTTGTTAGCGTTGAGATAAAGAGATATAAAAGGGATAGTTACGTGGAACAAAATAACGAAAATAACTATATTTCAACCGTCATTCGTCAGCGTGTTCAACAATCAGGCAAGCGTTTTTTTGCTAATGATAATATTGCTGAATTTATTAAACCGGGTGAGCTTGAACAGCTTCAGGCAGAAGTGCAATCCAAGCTTGTTGATGTATTGAATAGTTTAGTTATTGATACCGAAAATGATCACAATACTCAGGAAACAGCTAAGCGTGTTGCCAAAATGTATATTCAAGAGGTATTTGCTGGTCGTTATGTCCCAATGCCAGAACTAACAGAGTTTCCTAATATCGAAAAACTTAATGAGCTAATCATTGTTGGGCCAATTACAGTGAGAAGTGCGTGTTCACATCATCTTTGCCCTATCATGGGGAAATGTTGGATTGGCATTATGCCAAATGAACAGTCTAATCTGATAGGTTTATCTAAATATGCACGATTGGCGCACTGGGTTATGCAACGCCCACAAATTCAGGAAGAGGCGGTTGTTCAATTATCTGATCTACTTATTGAGAAAATGAATCCTGACGGATTGGCAGTAGTGATGAAAGCAGATCACTTTTGTATGCAATGGCGTGGCGTTAAAGATATAGATTCTAAAATGATTAATAGTGTTATGCGAGGTTCTTTTTTACGTAATTCTGATTTGAGAAAAGAATTTTTGGCATTGATTGATCAGAAATAGTCATTTTCTCCATGGTAGTAAATTGTGTCTCTGGAAAATAAGTCTGTAGATAATTTCTTAAAAAGGATAGTGTATCTTGGCTGATGATCGAGTCACCTTCGGGAAAACGATTGTAAATAACACTATGCAAGGGAATTTGCCTTTGGGCACATGCTTGTAAGCTTAATAGCGTATGATTAATGCTCCCTAATTTACCCGAGGTGACTAAAATTAGAGGATATTGTTGTTTTTGTATATAGTCAATAATGGTATCTTGGTCATTATAAGGTACATAAAGACCTCCTGCTCCTTCTAATAGGACGATATCATAGGTCTCTAGTAATCTCTGGGTGCTTTGAGTGATAAGATTTTCATTGATTTCTTTATTTTCGAGTTTGGCTGCTAGATGAGGGGAACAGGGAAACTCAAAAACATAAGGACAGGTAATCCCTGCCAAATCTTCCTCAGTTACGGTGATACCTTGGAGTTGACGATGTTTCATAATGTCATCAGAATAGGTTTTACAACCTGTTTGTACAAATTTCTGTGTGATGACTTTTTTTCCTTGGAGCATTAATTTTTTTGCATACCAAGCAGTAGCAATGGTTTTACCAACATCTGTATCAATTCCAGATATAAAGATTACTTGTTTCATTTTTTTCTCGCGAGTAAGAAGAGGGGGCTATAGCTTAGAGAGACTTCACCAGAACTGAGTCTGAAGTGGTATTGGTAATCAGCTATAAATTGACGGAGTTTGGTTCCAGTCCATAGGTTCTTTTGTATACCACTGACACCAGTAAATTTGAGGTGTTGCAAAATATGTAGAGGAGATTCAAAGGGTAATATCCAATCTTCATGCTGGCAGAGAAGTAGCTGAAAATCTTCCTCTAACCAAGTACGCCAATCGCTGATATCGGGATAGTTTAGACCAATATGGGTGAGTGTTTTAATTTCTTTTAGATTATTTTGTGTAAAAGTTCCTATGAGTAGATAACCATTGGTTTGTAAATGTTGAGCACATTTTTTTAGGAAATGTTGTGGTTGGTTTAACCACTGTACTGTAGAGGCACTAGCAATTAATTGATTGTGTGGTGGAAAGGGAATATGCTCAATATCTCCCTCTATAAATGTAAAATCTATAGAGGGTAGCTTTGTTTTGATATATGCTTGCATTGAACATAGATCGTTGAGTATCCAATGATTGATTGTGAGGTTTTTGTACATCATCTGGGTCAAAAGTCCAGTACCACAACCAATTTCAAAGACCTGATTAAATTGATCACCAGCATACTGTTTGAGTAGTGTTATAAGAGTATGATTAATGCGTTGTTGTGCGAATGCATTATGATCATAGCTAGAGCATGCTTGACTAAAACGTAGTCGAACAAGATTTTTATCAATCATACATCATCTCCCAAAAGTTTTTCCATTCTGTAAAATGGTGGAAAAGTAGATGTGCATAGGGATATTCAATGACTTTACAGCGGTTTTCCCAATAACGATATAAATTTACAGGGGGGAAAATGCTATCGTTACGACTGATAATGGCGTTTTGCCAAGTGATCAAATCTTTTTGAGTATCATTTGTAATGGCGCTGGAGAGAAAATGTAATTCTGTGCGAATGTCTTCAAATTCTCTATAGTCTTGGCGTTGGATATAATCTGAAAGTGTTGTTTTGTCCAAGCACATACGATGTTCAAAATAATGACGTGTTTGAGGAGATAGCTTATTTAATGTGCGTTGGAAAATATGAGGAGGAATGCCAGTTTGAGCATGGCAGGGTGTTCCTGTTCCATTGATAGCAGTCGCAGAAAGTAGTTTGTAGTTATGCATCACTCTTTCTGCGACCCAGACTCCCATTGACCATGCTACTACGCGAATAGATTGATAGACGGTGAAATTAAAATTGCATATTAAATCATGGTATTGGTAACAAATTAGTAAATCTGTATGATCAGGCAATTTTAAATGCTTGACTATACTAGGAGGTGTTCCCCAACCTGCAAAATAAACAAGAAGATGTTCTCCTTGATGATTTACAAATTCTGTTTTCATACGAGCTCCTGTAAGCAATCTAAAAATTGCTCTAATTCATGTTGTTGTATATCAGCATTCAAAGAAAAACGTAGGCGAGCTGTATTTATAGGGACTGTAGGCGGACGAATAGGTAAGCAATAATAGCCATGTTGCTGTAGTTTTTTAGCTAATTCAAGTGCTATATGATTGTCATGAGTGATGTAAGGAACAATACAGCTTTGACTAGGCATGTTGACGTTAAATCGTTTAATGAGGGATTGCCGTAAAAAATGGCTCATAGTTTGTAAATGTTGGCGCTGTTGGGAGAGAAGAGGTAATTTCTGGATAATAAAGTGCGTCCATGCAATATTAAAGGGAGGGATAGTAGTAGAAAAAATAAGAGGACGCATTTTATTAATGAGCAGATCACGAATAAGGCGTGATGAAATAAGATAGGCACCTATTGAGGCTGCCGCTTTTCCAAACGTACCGACGAGAAAATCAATATCTGAAATACAATTTAGCTCTTCCGCTAGACCTAGTCCTTTCTTTCCATAGAGTCCAAACGCATGTGCTTCATCTACATACAGAAGAATATTGTTATATTGTTTTTTTAATTGAATGAGGGCTGTGAGATCTGTAAAATCACCATCCATACTGAAAATACTTTCTGTCACGATAATGATACGCTGATAAAGAGAGGCATTGTCAGTAAGAAGAGTAGCTAAATGCTGGTAATCATTATGCCGATAACGTAGAAAATCACATCCTGCCAAACGAATTCCATCAATGAGACTAGCATGAACAAGTTTATCTGCAATGATTAGACTATTTTTATCCGTAATGGCAGGTAGAATGCCAATATTGGCATGGTAACCACTGTTAAATAATAAACAACTTTCTTGTTGAAATAGATCAGCCATTAACATCTCTAATTGCTGATACTGAACAAAGTTTCCAGTCAGTAAGCGTGAAGAGGTACTAGAGAATAAGGGTATATCACCTCTGTATTGTTCTAGAAACTCTTGCTGAAGTTCTTTTTTATAGCTGAGTCCTAAATAATCATTGCCAGATAGGTTGAGACAATATTGACCATTAATTTCTACGAAGCGTCCTTGGTGGAGTAGATTAGGAATTTGACGGAACTGGTGATGATTCTTCAAATTTTTGATTTGTTGATGAAAATTCATGGAGTTACTCCATATTCATCGTCTAGTGCATTAATCATGCCGGTAATGAGTTGAGTCAGCTCCTGTGGACTGATAATATAAGGAGGCATGAGATAAACTAGTTTTCCAAATGGCCGAATCCAGACACCTTGCTCTACAAAGCGTGGCGTTAAGGTTTTCATATTGACAGGAGTATGCAACTCTAGAACGGCAATTGCACCGAGGATGCGTAGCTCTTTGATATAGGGACGAGATGATATAGGTAAGAGTAGTTTTTGAAAAAGCTCATTAATATGATTGACTTGCTTCTGCCAGTCATTTTCGATAAGTAATTGCAAGCTTTCGTAGGCAATGCTACATGCAAGTGGATTCCCCATAAAGGTTGGACCATGCATAAAACACTTTGCATCACCAGCACAAATTGTCTCAGCAATATGAGATTGTGTAATGGTGGCTGATAGGGTTAAATAGCCTCCTGTTAATGCTTTACCTAGGCAGATAATATCTGGAATGACTGCTGCATGCTGATAGGCAAAAAGCTTACCCGTTCTCCCAAAACCTGTTGCAATCTCATCAAAAATAATTAACACTTGATACTGGTCGCAAAGTGCTTTTGCCTGATGTAAGTATTCCGGAGAGTAAAAGTACATACCCCCCGCTCCTTGCACAATAGGTTCAAGAATTAAAGCAGCAATATCTTGGTGATGCAGTTCGAGAAGATTTTTTAAGGGCTGAATATCCTCTACTTTCCATGACGCTCCAAAAACTGTTGATGGTTGAGGAAGGAAATATTGTAGTGGAAGGTTCCTTGTAAAAAGGTTGTGCATACCCGTATCTGGATCACAGACAGACATTGCATGCCACGTGTCTCCATGATAACCAGAACGAATAGTGGCAAACTTCTGTTTTTTGGTTAGACCTTTCGCATGCTGATATTGCATTGCCATTTTCATGGCAACTTCTACTGCAACTGAACCGCTATCCGCAAAAAATATTTTATTTAGATCAGGATGGAGTAAAGTTAATAGCTGCTTTGCTAGGCGAGCTGCTGGTTCATGAGTGAGACCACCAAACATCACATGACTCATTTTTGATAATTGTTGATGTGCAGCTTGATTTAAGCGGGGGTGATTATAACCATGAATAGCTGACCACCATGAAGACATGCCATCTATTAGTGTATGCCCATTTTTTAATGTAATTGTGGCTTGGTGCGCATGATCTACAGTGAATATCGGCATATCGTTATCAATGCTGGCATATGGGTGCCAAATATGATTTCTATCAATAGAGAGAATTTCTTGCTCTGTCATTTTTCCTCCTAATGCATAAATGAATTCTAGGAAAAAGAAAATGAGATGAGTATTTAAATAAGAAGATAGGATAATAGGGATTTATAGTGAAAATAAACGAAGTTAGAGGAAAATAAAGGAAAAAGTTTGTGTTTGCGACATAAACTTTAAAAAAATCGGTGTTTTGTTACGAGCGGATTGTTGTTTAAATCATACATAAATAGCTTATAGACGCTAAAATAATACAAACTATTTTTATAAGTCCCTCAACGAAGTAGTTTTTGTACAGCAGTTCTTATCATAATTTGTAAGTGTTGTTTTTTTGGGAAAAATTAAATATCAAAATAAACAAACATCTTAAAGATTTATTTGTAAGTTAAGTTTTTATATTTTTTATAATGTGCTTCTATAAATAAGAGTTGAGTTTTGGTGGTAGCATTAATGTACTCATTGCGGTGTAAAGCATGTTAAAGAGAAGTAATTTTAGCTTTATTAAGATAAAAAGTTTTTAAAAGGCTTGACAGATAGTTAGAAGTTCTTCATAATTACATTCTTTCCTGCTGAGGCAGCGATTAATCAAGTCGATAAGTTGCTTGAAGGTTGGCTGAAGAGGCGGGGGAGGTTAAGCGAGTTAAGTTGACGATAGTGAGTGGATTTAACAACAGTTTAAAAATAAATTAGAAATTATTTTTAAAAAGTGCTTGACAGGATGTAGTGAAGTAGTTCATAATTACATTCTTTG
>NZ_LT628276.1:0-140838 GCF_900099475.1 Pelistega sp. MC2
TGTATCCCTCGATACGCCCATAATTTTGCATGCTTGCGACACATTTTTTAATTGCTCTGCTAAATTAAGCAGTCCTGCTTTATGTTTAATCACATTATTGGTAGTATGTAACATGAGAGTTTCCTTTTGTTTGTTTAAAAGATTCGCACCTCTTATTCAAACGGGAAACTCTCTTTTTGCAACTCATTTGTCAGATTTGGTCTGAACTTCTACATATTAAAGTAAGCGTCCGGTGAACTCCGATTGACTTCCGTTTTTAAACGTTCAATGCCCCGATTTTGTCGGGGCATTGTGTTAATTCTTGGTGTCGTTTGGCGCTTGCCAACGATGAGGCAGAAGCTCAGTAATGTCCTTCGCTTTCTGTGTCGGCAATCGTTCCAACACATCCTTAAGGTAAGCATAAGGGTCATGGCCATTGAGCTTAGCCGATTGAATTAACGACATCACCGCAGCCGCACGTCGACCCGCTTTCTCTGAACCTACAAAGAGCCAATTCTTGNGCGTCTTAAGATCGCCAACTCCATCTTCACTTGTTCGTAAGCGCTCAGAACACGACGATAGGCCAGATCCTTTTCTTCCACCTGTGCTGCTTTTTTTACAATCAATGCGTCTTGTTGAGCAATTAAGGCTTGTTGTTGCAGCACGAGTTCGCGCAACTGCTCAGCAGTTAACTGGGATAAATCAGAGGAAAGAAAAGCAAAAGAATTCGGCATAAGACGTAGTATGCCTTATGCCGATAAAANTCGCGAGTGGACGTATCAAATTCTCTACCGCATTATTATCCATCGGCAGTTGAGCGTCTTCCAAGAGGCGCGTCAAGGCAAGCCAATTGTTCAGGCTGTAACGAATGGCTTTGGCGATCGCCGAGTTCGGCGGCACCAGCTCAAACTGACTACGCAACCACCTTTCTAATTGCTTAAGTGCCGGCTCCATGTGGCGTTGTCGATGGGCTAATCGCTCCGGTGGACTTAAGTTCCTGGCCTCGGCCTCGTAGTGATAAAGTCGTTGGATTTGTTGTAAGGCCTGTTCAGCCACTGAGCTGCCGTTGGCTTGGTAAGTATCGTGGAATTTGCGACGCGCATGCGCCCAACATCCCCCCTCAATCACTTGCTCATCGGCAAAGAGGGCTTTATAACCGGCGTAATCATCACACATCAGACTACCGCGCCAATCGCCTAAGAATTCGCGGGCATGAGCGCCTGAGCGACCTGGCTTAAAGTCATAAATCACCGCTTTCATCTGCTCANGTAAGCGTCCGGTGAACTCCGATTGACTTCCGTTTTTAAATGTTCAATGCCCCGATTTTGTCGGGGCATTGTGTTAATTCTTGGTGTCGTTTGGCGCTTGCCAACGATGAGGCAGAAGCTCAGCAATGTCCTTCGCTTTCTGTGTCGGCAATCGTTCCAACACATCCTTAAGGTAAGCATAAGGGTCATGGCCATTGAGCTTAGCCGATTGAATTAACGACATCACCGCAGCCGCACGTCGACCCGCTTTCTCTGAACCTACAAAGAGCCAATTCTTGCGACCAATCGCGAGTGGACGTATCAAATTCTCTACCGCATTATTATCCATCGGCAGTTGAGCGTCTTCCAAGAGGCGCGTCAAGGCAAGCCAATTGTTCAGGCTGTAACGAATGGCTTTGGCGATCGCCGAGTTCGGCGGCACCAGCTCAAACTGACTACGCAACCACCTTTCTAATTGCTTAAGTGCCGGCTCCATGTGGCGTTGTCGATGGGCTAATCGCTCCGGTGGACTTAAGTTCCTGGCCTCGGCCTCGTAGTGATAAAGTCGTTGGATTTGTTGTAAGGCCTGTTCAGCCACTGAGCTGCCGTTGGCTTGGTAAATATCGTGGAATTTGCGACGCGCATGCGCCCAACATCCCCCCTCAATCACTTGCTCATCGGCAAAGAGGGCTTTATAACCGGCGTAATCATCACACATCAGACTACCGCGCCAATCGCCTAAGAATTCGCGGGCATGAGCGCCTGAGCGACCTGGCTTAAAGTCATANCATGTGTTCACCGGACGCTTACCACAAAACCTTAGTGTCGCGCAATTTAGCAGGAATGAATACATGTATTCACCGGACGCTTACTTAAATATCACCATAAACAAAACCCACATCCATTCAACACAGATGTGGGTTTGTACAATTAAATGCAACAATTACACTAATTATTGATGATGGCGTTGTTTACTTTTTGCATAGTGACGAGCCACTTGTGCTTGCGCCGCTAACATAGCCAATTCAGCTTCAACAACAGCAATTTCTTCTTTAGTCTTAGCATTACGACGAGACTCTTCAGCTTTTTCTCGAGCAGCTAACGCTTTAGCTTCATCAAGATCAGCACCACGAATCGCCGTATCAGCTAACACAGTTACTGCATATGGTTGAACCTCTAAAAGACCACCAGCCACAAAAACTAGTTCTTCCGAACCATCCACATGAACAATTTTTACTTGCCCTGGACGAATACGTGAAATCAGTGGCGTATGACCTGGAAGAATACCTAATTCACCAGATTCACCAGGTAGAACAATCATCTTTGCCTCACCAGAAAAGATAGATTCTTCTACACTGACCACGTCAACTTTAATTGATTTAGTCGACATACTTAATCCTTATTATAAGGTTTTAGCTTTCTCAAAGGCTTCGTCAATTGAACCAACCATGTAGAAGGCTTGTTCTGGTAATGCATCACACTCACCTTCAACAATCATTTTGAAACCACGGATTGTTTCAGAAAGTGGAACATATTTACCAGGAGAACCAGTAAATACTTCAGCAACGTGGAACGGTTGTGATAAGAAACGTTGAATCTTACGAGCACGTGCCACCGCTTGTTTATCTTCTGGAGATAACTCATCCATACCAAGAATAGCGATAATATCGCGTAATTCTTTATAACGTTGTAGTGTTTGTTGAACAGCACGAGCTACGTTATAGTGCTCTTCACCTACTACGTGTGGGTCTAACTGACGGCTAGTTGAATCTAGAGGGTCAACCGCTGGATAAATACCTAAAGAAGCAATATCACGTGACAATACCACAGTAGAGTCTAAGTGTAAGAACGTTGTTGCTGGAGATGGGTCTGTTAAGTCATCCGCAGGTACATAAACCGCTTGGATAGACGTAATAGAACCAGTCTTAGTTGATGTAATACGCTCTTGTAATACACCCATCTCCTCTGCTAGTGTTGGTTGGTAACCTACAGCAGATGGCATACGACCTAACAGTGCTGATACCTCAGTACCTGCAAGTGTATAACGATAGATATTATCTACGAAGAATAAAATGTCACGACCTTCGTCACGGAATTTTTCAGCCATGGTCAAACCAGTCAAGGCAACACGTAAACGGTTTCCTGGTGGTTCGTTCATTTGACCAAATACCATCGCTACCTTGTCAAGTACGTT
This sequence comes from Pelistega sp. MC2, assembly GCF_900099475.1. Lineage (NCBI taxonomy): Bacteria > Pseudomonadati > Pseudomonadota > Betaproteobacteria > Burkholderiales > Alcaligenaceae > Pelistega > Pelistega sp. MC2. Next base: position 3,421 of record NZ_LT628276.1, read on the forward strand.
AGACTCTTCCATTTCGTGGTAGAAGTCATTACCTTCACGAGTACGCTCACCAACACCTGCGAATACAGATAAACCTGAATGTTGCTTAGCGATGTTATTAATTAATTCCATCATGTTTACGGTTTTACCTACACCGGCACCACCGAATAGACCTACTTTACCACCTTTAGCGAATGGGCAAACTAAGTCAATTACTTTAATACCTGTTTCTAACAGTTCAACAGATGGTGATAATTCATCAAACTTAGGAGCTGCTTGGTGAATACTACGTTTCTCTTCGTGAGCGATTGGACCAGCCTCATCAATTGGGCGGCCTAATACGTCCATAATACGACCAAGTGTACCGTTACCTACTGGCACAGAGATTGGTGCATTAGTACGCTCTACTGACATACCACGACGTAAACCGTCGCTTGAACCAAGTGCAATTGTACGTACAACACCGTCACCAAGTTGTTGTTGTACTTCTAATGTTAAACCTTTTTCAGCATATCCACTTTCATTGGTGTCTGCTAGAACAAGTGCTTCATAAATATGAGGCATATTGTCGCGTGGGAACTGAATATCCACCACGGCGCCGATGCACTGAACGATGGTTCCGTTACTCATGTTGTTTCCTTACTGTTAACGCTATGAAAGTAACCGTACGGACTAAACCGCAGCGGCTCCTCCCACGATTTCTGAAATTTCTTTGGTAATTGCCGCTTGACGTGTTTTGTTGTACACCAATTGTAAATCACCAATAACCTTTTTAGCATTGTCTGATGCAGCCTTCATCGCTACCATACGAGCAGATTGCTCAGACGCCATATTCTCGGCTACTGCTTGATATACCACACCCTCAACATAGCGGTGTAGCAAACTATCAATAACCTCTTTTGCTCCTGGTTCAAAAATATAATCCCAGCTATATTCTTGTTTTGAACCTTCGTCTGCCACTAAACTACCCGCCTCTGTGTTAAACGGATCAGGCAAACCATCAGGTAATGGTAGCAAACGAACAAAAGTAGGAACTTGACGCATTGTATTAACGAAATCACTCGTCGCAATGTACAAGGCATCAATTTTGCCATTGATGTAGTCATCAAGCTGCACTTTTAGTGCACCGATTAATAATTCTAAATTTGGTTTATCACCAAGATTTACTTGCTGAGAAACTAAGTTCACACCTAAACGAGTAAGGAAGCCAACACCTTTGTTTCCAAAAGCCGTTGCTTGAACGCTAATTCCTTTTGCATTAAATTCCTTTAAGCGATTTAATACTAAACGAGTAATGTTTGTATTTAAACCACCGCATAAACCTTTATCTGTGGTTACCAGCACGATACCAACGCTCTTAACCTCTTTACGCTCTTCCAAATATGGGTGAGTGTAATCAGGGTTCGTCATCATCATGTGCATGGCAATCTCACGTACTTTTTCCGTGTATGGACGACCAGCACGCATTCTATCTTGCGCTTTACGCATTTTAGATGCTGCTACCATTTCCATCGCTTTTGTGATCTTACGTGTATTTTGTACACTTTTGATCTTAGTACGGATTTCCTTAATTCCAGCCATGTCGCTTTCCTAGGAGATTGCTAACCTAGGCATACCTAATTACTTAGGTATGCCCCACCTTGAGTCTTTAGAAAGAGCTCGATTTTTTGAAGTTCGCTAAAATATCTTTTAACGCCGCTTCATCATCTTTTGAAAGCTCTTTTGTGCTCTCGATGCGATCTACTAAGTCAGCGTGATTGTGTCTTAGTTCGTCTTTTAACGTTTTCTCGAAAGCCAATACATTGCTCACCTCTACGTCATCTAGGTAACCATTATTCACTGCATATAGTGATACAGCAAGTTCCCAAACTTTTTGTGGCTCGTATTGAGGTTGTTTTAATAATTCAACCACACGTTTACCACGTTCTAGTTGACGGCGAGTAGCTTCATCAAGATCTGATGCGAATTGAGCGAATGCCGCTAACTCTCTATACTGAGCTAAGTCAGTACGGATACCACCAGAAAGTTTTTTAACAACTTTAGTTTGTGCTGCACCACCTACACGAGAAACCGAAATACCCGCGTTAATCGCTGGACGTACACCTGCGTTAAATAAGTCTGTTTCTAGGAAGATTTGACCGTCAGTAATAGAAATCACGTTTGTCGGTACGAAAGCAGAAACGTCACCAGCTTGTGTTTCAATAATTGGCAACGCTGTTAGTGAGCCTGTTTTGCCAGTAACTTCACCATTAGTGAATTTTTCTACATATTCAGCATTTACACGAGCAGCACGCTCTAATAAACGAGAGTGTAAGTAGAATACGTCACCAGGATACGCTTCACGTCCAGGTGGGCGACGTAATAATAATGATACTTGACGATATGCCCATGCTTGTTTTGTTAAATCGTCATAAACGATTAGAGCGTCTTCACCACGATCGCGGAAGTATTCACCCATTGTACAACCAGCATAAGCAGCTAAGTATTGCATTGCTGCAGAATCAGATGCAGCAGCAGCAACAACAATTGTATACTCAAGAGCACCATGCTCTTCTAACTTACGCACAACGTTGTTGATTGTAGAAGCTTTTTGACCAATCGCAACATACACGCATTTAACACCTGTACCTTTCTGATTGATAATAGCGTCAACAGCAACAGCTGTTTTACCTGTTTGACGGTCACCAATAATCAACTCACGTTGCCCACGACCAATAGGTACCATAGAGTCAATAGACTTAATACCTGTTTGCATTGGTTGTGATACTGATTGACGCGCAATAACGCCTGGCGCTACTTTTTCAATAATATCTGTTTGTTTTGCGTTGATAGGTCCTTTACCATCAATTGGTTGACCTAATGTATTTACCACACGACCTAAAAGTTCTGGACCAACAGGCACTTCTAAAATACGACCTGTTGTTTTAACTGAGTCACCTTCAGATACGCCAGTGTAATCGCCTAGAATAACCGCACCAACTGAGTCGCGCTCTAAGTTAAGAGCTAGACCAAACACGTTGTTTGGAAATTCAAGCATTTCACCTTGCATCACATCTGATAGACCATGGATACGTGTAATACCGTCGGTTACTGAAACTACAGTACCCTGTGTACGAACATCGGCAGAAGCACCCAAGCCTTCGATTCGGCTTTTTAGCAATTCGCTGATTTCTGACGGATTGAGTTGCATATTCAAGACTCCTGAAATCCTGTTATTCTATGGCGCTTATTGAGCTGCCAATGTATCGCGCAAACGTATTAATTGTGCTTGCACGGATGTATCTAATACCTGATCACCCACGGTAACGCGTACGCCACCGATAATTGAGTTATCTACTGTTACTTCGGGCTTAAGTTTAACACCAAATTTTTTCTCTAAACCCACTAATAATTCATTAACTTGCTCATCACTTAATGCATAAGCACTAACGATTTTTGCAATAGCAGAACCTTCATGGCGATTTTTCAAAACCTCAAATTGCTCTGCGATCTCGGGTAAAGTGATTACTCGATCATTTTCGACTAATAGATCGATAAAATTTGATGCATCTGCTGGCATAGCACTTTTCACTAAACCAAGCAATAAGTCCTTGCGCTGCACCTTAGATAATCGTGGGTCAGTCATCACTTCTCTAACATCTTCATTTGAAGATATCTGAGCTAGTTCATTCAATGCAGTAGACCATTGCGAAATGGTATTTTTCGCACTAGCAGCCTCATACAAGGCTTCAGCATATGGACGAGCAATTGTTGATAATTCAGCCATGATGATCCTAGATTAAAGCTGTGCTTTAAGTTGATTTAACAACTCAGCATGGGTTTTTGCATCGACTTCACGACGAAGAATTTGCTCTGCACCTTTAACGGCAAGAGCAGCTACTTCATCACGTAAGCTACCACGTAAACGTTCTATCTCTAATTCAGCATCTTGTTTTGCTTGAGCTAGAATACGAGCACGTTCTGCTTCCGCTTCTTCGCGAGCAGCACTCACAATAGAAGTCGCTTGTTTCTCAGCTTCGACTAATCTTGATTGATTATCAGCTTTGGCTGATTGCTCAATTTGACTAATACGAGCTTGTGCTTGGGCCAAATCAGACTTACCTTTATCGGCAGCCGCTAAGCCTTCAGCAATTTTTTGTCGACGATCGTCAATTGCCTTGATTAGCGGAGGCCACACAAATTTCATTGTGAACCAAGCTAAGATGAAAAAGACAATCATCTGGAAAAAGAGCGTCGCGTTTAAATTCACGGTCGTTTCCCTTTTGCTATTGTTAAGGTGCCACTAGCACGCAACACCTGGAATTCTCTTACTGAATTGAGTGGGATGAGGACTTTTTTAGTCCTACATCACTTCATCCAGTTCACTAACCACCAAACTGATGGTAAATTTCTTGCTAGTTATTAAGCACCAAATGGGCTAGCAAACGCAAATAACATCGCAATACCAACACCGATTAGGAACGCAGCGTCGATAAGACCAGCTAACAAGAACATTTTAGTTTGTAATGCATTCATCAACTCTGGTTGACGAGCAGAAGCTTCTAAATATTTGCCTCCCATGATTCCGATACCGATGCACGCACCGATAGCACCTAAACCAATAATAAAAGCGCAAGCAAGAGCTACGAAAGCTGATGTGGCCATAACAACTCCTTGTGGTAATGAACCTAAATAAAAAAGATGAAAAAACTACTTAAATTAACTAAGACAATCAATAAATCGCCTTACCGAAGAGCCTATAGACAAAGAATACCCCGTCTATAGGCACAAACCTTTAGTGACCCTCATGCGCCTGGCCTAAATAGACCAGTGTAAGCATCATAAAAATGAATGCTTGCAACAAGATAATCAAAATATGGAAAATAGCCCAGATTGATCCCGCTAACACGTGCCCCACGCCCAAGCTAAGACTCAATGCATTAAAGCCAGTCCACGCACCACCCAACAAGGCAATAAGCATGAACACCAATTCACCCGCGAACATGTTACCAAAAAGTCGCATACCTAACGAAACGGTTTTTGCAGCATATTCAATCAAATTTAATAAAAAGTTAGCTGGAACTAATAAGATAGCGCCCACACCATGAGCATGGAATGGCGCAGTAAACAATTCTTTAACAAAATGACCACCACCTTTTACTTTGATACCATAGTAAAAAGAAAGAAGCAAAATACATAAAGACATGCCTAACGGAATATTTAAATCCGCTGTAGGAAGAATACGATGATAATACAAAGGACCATGATGATGGTGATCACCAGCTAGCCCAATCCATGAGAATACTTGAACCAACAAATCCACCGGAACCAAGTCCAGCGCATTCATAGCAACAATCCATAAGAACACTGTTAACGCCAATGGAGCAATAAATTTGCGAGACTCTGCGTTATTGACAATGCTTTTTGCTTGATCAGCAACCATTTCAACAACCATTTCAACACCAGCTTGGAATCTACCTGGAACACCATTAGTTGCTTTACGAGCAGCCAAATAAAGCACAAAAATAACAACTAATCCAGTAGCAATAGACCAAAACAAAGAGTCATAGTTAATAATACCAAAATCAGCAATATTGGTTTGCTTCTCACCTACATTATTAAAATGTACTAAATGGTGCTGAATATAATACTGCTGTGGTGATACGCCTTCTGCTGCAGCCATTTGCCCTATTCCCCCAAAGACCAATCTCTTAAAGACCAAAGATAAATTTTTAACCTTGCTTATATCTTGCGAAACATAAGCAACAATACATATGCTTTCATGACCGAAATCAAACCAAGCAACAACGCCGGCCAAACAATAAAACCAGCAGCAAACTTTGCCAGCAATACTAGTAACAGAATGGTACCAACAATTTTTATGCCCTCAGCAATAAAAAGCGTACCAGCTGATGCATCTGCATTTGCATATAACCGCATCAACATCCTCACTACCACTAATGCTGTTGGAATGAAATACGCCATCCCACCCGCAAAAGCCGATAACATAGGCAACTTACCTGAAATTAGCCCAGCCAACAGAGACACCACAATCAGCAAAGCTAATTGTGCCATCAGTATCTGCACCAGCCCTTTTGCTGCATGTGCATTCATACGAATGCGTTCTTCTGTGCTTAGCTTTACGGCTGTCAAACCAGATTCCTATGTTAACGCCTGCGTTTATTTGATCACAAAATCAATACATTAAGTGTCAAATAAGTTACACTTGATTCAAAAACTCAATCTTGTAGAGTATAGCCTGTTTCGGCCTCAAAAGCAAATATTTCAAGTAATTTCGTTACATATTTTTGAAGTTTGGCGCACGTTTTTCTACAAATGCTGACATCCCTTCTTTTTGATCCTCTAAGGCAAATGTTGCATGAAATACACGACGCTCATAAGCTAAGCCTTGCTCCAAGGTTGTTTCTAGTGCCGCATTAACACATTGCTTGGCCATCATTAGTACTGGCGAAGAGAAATTTGCCATACCGTCAGCAATCTTGATAACCTCATCCAAGAAATTCTCATTAGGCAATATCCTTGCAACTAAACCAGCACTTTCGGCTTCTTGAGCATCCATAAAACGACCTGTTAACACCAAGTCCATTGCCTTAGCTTTACCTACGGCACGAGTAAGCCGTTGAGTACCACCAAGACCAGGAATCGTACCTAGCTTAATTTCTGGCTGACCAAATTTGGCGTTTTCAGCAGCATAAATCAAATCACACATCATGGCTAATTCACAACCACCACCTAGCGCATACCCTGAGACAGCAGCGATAACGGGCTTACGAATGCTAGTCTTCATTGTCTCCCAGAAGCCACCAATATAATCAGATTTGTAAACATCCATATATGACCATTTTTGCATCGCCGAAATATCAGCACCTGCAGCAAATGCTTTTTCACTACCTGTTAGCACAATAACATGTACGTTTTCATTTTTCTCTAATGCTAACAACTCATTACTTAGGGCAAGCATAATGTCATTATTTAATGCATTTAGCACTTTAGGACGATTAAGCGTAAGAATACCTACCTTACCTTGGATAGTTGAGAGTACTAACTGTTCTGACATAATGGCCTCCGATAATTTATACACCACAAAAAGTAAACTATTTTAAATATAAATCAACAATTATTATCCCGAAAAGCATTTGACTATGCAATTAGTGAAATTCAGGATATATTCATAATATATAACCATTTTAACGATATCTTTTTTAGAAGAAATTCACATGAAAGACATTTTGTACCGTATTTTTCCTGCCGATGTAGCTGGACACCTTTTTTCTATTGAAATCCACATTAAAAAACCTGAAAAAAATGGTCAAATTCTTAGTTTGCCCACCTGGATTCCTGGTTCATATTTAGTGCGTGATTTTTCTCGTCATATTCAAAAACTCACCGCTCGTACCGATAAAAAAGTTCTGGATATTACCAAGTTAGATAACCATAGCTGGCAAATCGAAAGCACTAAGCATCCCATCACTATCTCTTATCTCGTCTATGCATGGGACTTATCTGTACGTGCTGCTCATTTAGATGAAACTCATGGTTTTTTTAATGGTAGTAGTGTGTTTTTACAAGTACATGGACAAGAAGACTCTCCTTGTTATCTGGATATTAATCCTCCTACCCACCGTCAAGACTGGAAAGTCTATACCAGCCTCCCAGAGGCAAATAAAGAAAAAGGGGGAGCAAAACATCATGGCTTTGGTTTATATGTTGCCCCAAATTACGATGCCTTAATTGACCACCCCGTCGAAATGGGGACGCCGCAGGTTATCAGTTTTGTTGTCTGTGGTGCTCGTCACGAAATGGTCTTTACGGGAATTATCCCAAATGTAGACTTAGAACGAATTGCGAGAGATACAGCCAAAATTTGTGAGTATCAAATTAAATTCTTTGAGCCTAAAACACTTCAAGCTCCCTTTTTAGACAGTAGTGACCGTTATGTATTTATGACGATGGTGACAGGAACAGATTATGGTGGACTGGAGCATCGCTCAAGCACGGCCTTAGTTGCCTCTCGTGGCGATTTGCCAGTTATTGGAAAAGAAGACATGACTGATGGTTATTGCCAATTCTTGGGTTTAATTAGTCATGAGTATTTCCACACATGGAATGTCAAACGCATAAAACCACAACGCTTTGCTCCCTACAATCTCACACAAGCGACTCCAACACCGCTATTATGGATTTTTGAAGGCTTTACTTCTTATTACGATGACTTAGTGCTCTTACGCACAGGCATCATTGATGAAACACGCTATTTAAGCCTACTCCAAAAAACGATTAACTCAGTATATACAAGTCCTGGGCGTTTAAAACAAAGTGTCGCTGAGAGCTCTTTTGACGCATGGACCAAATACTACAAGCAAGATGAAAATTCACTTAACGCCATTATCAGTTATTACACGAAAGGATCGCTAGTGGCACTAGGGTTAGACTTACTGATTCGGCATAAAACAGAAAGCAAAAAATCTCTTGATGACTTTATGCGTTTACTCTGGAAGAAATATGGACGTGACTTCTATAAAAAAGCCACGCAAAAAGGGTTAAAAGAAGAAAACGTCATTGATTTAATTCATGAAGCAACAGGAGTAAATACACAATCTTTCGTTCAACGCTATGCACTTGGAACAGAAGATATTCCATTAGATACTCTTTGGTCACCATTTAAAGTCGAACTTCAAAAAGCAAACATAGATGACAACAGCCTACAAATAAAGACCAAAAATATCAATGGTCAATGCCAAATTACACATGTCATTGAAGGGGGTAATGCCCATGTAGCTGGATTATCTGCCGGAGATATTTTGGTAGCTATTGATCATATCCGTGTTGATGGACAAAATCTAGATACATTACTCAAACGATATCGCCCAGATGATACCCTAGATATCCATGTTTTTAGACGCGATGAATTAAGACATTTTAAATGTACATTACTCACTAAAGATAGTAAGTTTATACTTAAAAAACTTTAAGCTATCACATTATTAAGCACATCAAGAACACTTATTGACACACAGTACAATAAGTGTTCTTTTTTATATCGAGATAGCGCCAATTACTTGTTTTGGCATTGAAAATGGCTAATTTCCCAACTAGCGTATCACCCTCGCCAATCAACAGTTTAATAGCTTCCACCGCTTGCATACTGCCGATTACACCCAATAATGGTGAGAAAACGCCTAATGTCGCACAATTATCAGGGGCTAGATTATCTTCAGGATCAAATAGACAGGCATAGCAAGGACTCGTAGGTTCCCTAAAATCAAAACTAGTTACCATACCTTCCCACTTTATGGCTGCTCCAGCGACTAATGGCTTTTTTAAGTCAACACAAATTTTATTAAGTACCTGACGAGTATTATAGTTATCACTACAATCCAAAACTAAATCCACCCCTTCTATCAGTGCCGTTATTTCATCTACAGATGGTCTATCAGGAAAAGTTTTTATTTGAACTAAAGGATTAAGTGCTAATAACGTTTGACGAGCAGAGTCAACTTTTTTTAAGCCTATATTGTCAGTTTTATGAATAATTTGACGCTGTAAATTACTTAATTCTACGTTATCATCATCAACCAACGTCAAATGCCCCACTCCAGCAGCGGCTAAATACATGGCAACTGGTGACCCCAAACCACCAAGCCCCAATATCAACACTTTGCTATTAGTTAAACGCTCTTGCCCTTCAAACCCAAAACCGTCCAACATGAGGTGACGTGCATAGCGCAACATGAACTCATCATTCATTTTTGCTCAATCACCTTTATGCTCAAGCACTTTATCAATAGCTTTATCCAACGCTTTTTCTGGTGTTTTATTTAAATTTGAAGAAGGCAACGAGGTAGAAGAACCTTTATCTGAGGTGTCTTTATTTTTAACACCTTTAGTCACTTCTTTAGCATCACCATTTTCATGTTTCATCCCTACTCGAGAATCTACACCATTCCCCGTAGCACCCTCTGACTGAGCTTGAATAACGCCTTGATTAACTTTTTCACCTTTCAAGAATCGAATGGCTTGCTGAAGCTGGAAATCCTGATCCGAACCAAACTCATACAGATTCTTAACATCAACAACTTTTAATTCTGTATTCTCAACAGGTTTAGTTTCCGCTTTTTTCTCAGGGACAGATTCATGCAATAAATGATCATCTAAATCCACTTCCCTTGGAGAGGAAAATAAATCCCCTTTTTCTGTATCAGACACAACTACATCAGGTGTAATGCCTGTCGCCTGAATTGAACGCCCACTAGGTGTATAGTAGCGTGCTGTTGTGAGTTTGATACCTGTCTCATCATCTATTGGCATGACAACCTGAACAGATCCTTTACCAAAACTGCGGTTACCCATAATAGTGGCTCGTTTAAAGTCTTGTAAAGCACCTGCTACAATCTCTGAGGCTGAAGCGGAACCAACATTAATTAATACCACCATTGGTACAAAGTGCAACCATGTTGGCAAGTTTTTAAGCACTGCTGTGTTTTGCAAAATATTATCTGGTATATACCGAGAAAACTCTTCTACCACCTGATTTCTAGCCTTGGTTGATACAATTGCACCTTGCGTATTTGCAAAAATCTGTACCACCCCTACCGATACATTCAACAATCCCCCAGGGTTATTCCGCAAATCCAACACCATTGCTTTCGGGGTTGTTTTAATAGACCTAATCTGTGCCACTAAGTCATTAACAGTATTTGTTTGAAATTGCGATAATCTAAAATAAGCAATATCACCCACTAACCTACTACGGACACTTTTAACTTTAATCAGCTCTCTTTTTAGATGGATATCTAATAGCTTACCTTGTCGGCTCACTTTTAATGTTACAGCTGACCCTGGCTCACCACGTAACATTTTAATGACATCACTAATATCTTTTTCTTTTGTATTAACATCATTAACACTTACCACTAAGTCTCCTGGCAATACCCCAGCCTTTGCTGCTGGTGTACCTTCAATAGGTGAAATAATTTTTATATAACCTTTGTCTTCACCAATCTCAATCCCCAAGCCACCAAACTCACCTTCCGTTTCTTCTTGTAAATCAACCATGTCTTCTTTATCAAGATAAGCCGAGTGCGGATCTAATTTGTCCACCATACCGGCTATAGCGGCATCAATTAGCTCTTTATCGCTAACAGGCTCAACATATTGATTCTTAACCAACGAAAAAGCTCGTGCAAATCGACGCAACTCTTCATAAGCTTGGGCTGGATCATGCTCAGCATCTACTGGTGTCGCTTGCAATGAATCAGGAATAGTAGTTCCTTTAACCTCTTCCTGAGCATAGACTAAGCCACTAGAGAAAAGCCCTATAATAATTATTCGATATAATCGGCTTAACATTTAATTCTCCTCTTATTGTGCTAACCATTGTAATGGATCGACAGGTCTACTGCCTTGTCTAATTTCAAAATAGACAGCAGGTTCAACTTGCCCACCAGTTGAGCCAGCCCTAGCAACAACTTGACCCGTTTTTACCGTATCACCAACGCCTTTTGACAAACTCTGGTTATAACCGTAAACGCTCATATAGCCACCGCCATGATCGACAATAATCAAATTCCCAAAACCTCTTACCCAATTAGCAAATACCACTTGACCACTTGCGACCGCCTTAACTGGTGCTCCAGCCGATGCATTAATTAAAATGCCCCGCCACACATCTCCCGTATCAGGTCGTGTCTGACCAAATCTACCCGCCAAACTACCACGGATAGGCCATGGAGATCCACGTGATAACCCTTTACTAATATCACTACTAGAAGAAGCTTCTGCACGTCTATCATCTTCCTTAGCTTTGGCTAATAATAACTGTGCCTCTCTCGCTTTCTCTTGGGCAATCCTTGCTTTTGCTCTCTCAATTTCTGCCTCTTCCGACTGTTGGCGCACCAATGTGATAGATTGTTGCGCGTGTTTTTGTTGATCAAGCGCTTCTTGAATTTTTTTCTTAGCGATTTCTTGCTCTGCTGGACTTAAGGCAAAACCAAATGCTTGCTCTGCTTTTTTAACATTCGCAGCAGCAGCTCGTTGTCTTGCTATTGCTTCCATCTGAGCTTGTCTTGCTTTCTCTTTTAATTCTTTCGCTTTTTGTAACTGTTCTTGCGCTAATTTAGCTTGTTCTTGTGCAATAGCCGCTTTTCGTTCACGCTCTGCGGCAATCAGCTTACGTCTCTCTTCTGCCTGCTTTTGTCGGCGAATTTCCGCTTGCCTTAATGCCTCTCTCTGTGTACGGATATTATTTTCAATACCAGCGATAATGCGTGTTAAACGGGCATCATCCTCTTTTAACTGACCCGCTTGTTGACGGCGCTTTTTGATATCCCCTTCGATTTTACTCAGCTTATTCTGATAACTTTGTTGCTCTTTTTCTAAGTCTTTTTTAGCTTTAGCTGCTTGACTCGCTAAATTACTCAAATTTTTCTGATGACTTTGAGCTTTCTTTTTAACGGCTGCTAAACGGTTTAACTCTTTTTTAAGATTTTCTGCTGACTTAGCGCGTGCTTTAGAAATATAGCTAAGATAAATAAAGTCGCGACTAATTTTTTGCGCATCTTTTCCTGATAACAAGGCCGCCCATGGTGATATACCACTCGTATATTGCTCTTTTAGCTGCTCCGCTAAATCATTGAGGCTTTCCTCTAGAATAGTTTGCTGTATTTTTTCTTCCTCTTTTACGTCACTTAAATCGTTTTTAGCTTCTTGCTCTTTGTCTAGCAAACTATCAAGCTTACGACTCATATCAGAAATGGCACTTTCTGATTGACGTAAATCCTCAAGGACATCTTTACGATTTGTCTCTTGTTTATTAATTTGAGTGTTAAGTTTATTAATCTGACTTTGTAGTTCGGCTCGTTGCTTTTCTACTTGTGCTTGTTGAGCATTCAGACTAGAGATAGACTGTGCGTAAACAGGCACAGTCCAACCTAACATTGTTAAAACAAAAATACAGCGTTTCACGTTTACTTAGCTTTACCTTGTGCAGCAACAGCAGCTAATGCCGCTGCAATAGCTTCCTGATCACCTAAATAATAATGACGAATTGGCTTTAAATTTTCATCCAACTCATAAACCAGTGGTTGCCCCGTTGGGATATTTAGTTTCAAAATTTCTTCTTCACTCATATCCTCTAAATACTTGATTAATGCCCTGATACTATTACCATGAGCCGTAATCAAGACTTTTTTGCCTGCTTTAATATCTGCAGCAATTTCATCATTCCAAATTGGAATCACGCGAGCCACTGTATCTTTTAAACACTCAGTACGTGGCAACTCCTCTGGTTTCAAATCTGCATAACGTGCATCAAAGCGAGGATGACGCTCATCATCCAAACTTAATGGGTTTGGTGCAATCGCATAAGCACGACGCCAAATCAGCACTTGCTCCTCACCATATTCTGCCGCCGTTTCTGCCTTATTTAACCCTTGCAAAGCACCATAGTGGCGCTCATTTAATCGCCAGCTTTTCTTCACTGGTAAATACATCATATCCATAGCATCAAGTGCTGTCCACAACGTCCGAATGGCACGTTTTAAGACAGAGACATAAGCCACATCAAATGTATAACCTTCATTTTTCAATAGCTTACCAGCATCCCAAGCTTGTTGACGACCAGTTTCGGTAATATCAACATCAGCCCAACCCGTAAAACGGTTTTCTAAGTTCCATTGGCTTTCACCATGACGCATCAACACAATTTTATACATTTTTATTTCCAAAAAAGTAAACAATTTTCGTATATTTTAGCGAACTATTCTCTATAAATCTTTAGCTACTTTATAATCACTAAATTAAGTTCAAAAATTACCCTAAATAGGACAAAGCTGTGGATTTTTTATATTATCAAAACACTATTTTTTATATTATTTTTGGCGCTATTGCTGGTTTCATGCTACTTTTTACAGCCAAAAGAGGGGCTAACGGTCAGGGTGCACTTTCAGCCAAAGAAGCCATCCAGCTTTCAAATACCGAAAAAGCTCAATTTATTGACATTCGCCCCGAAGAAGACTTTAAAAAATCATCTATACCCCAATCTAAGAATTTTCCCAAGGATAGTATCGAAAGCAAAATAGCCGATCTTCCTAAAAAACCTTTGATTCTCGTCTGCGACAAAGGCATGACAGCACAACAAACCGCTAAACTGTTAAAAAAGCAAAATGTTGAGAATGTCTATTGGATTAAAGGTGGGTTAAATGAATGGTTGAGTGAAGGTTTACCTGTTAAAAGTCGATCTTCTTCAAAAGCATAACTCTACAATGACTCTAAAGGTGACAACGATGAGTAAAGTAACGATGTACTACAAAACAACCTGCCCTTATTGTATGCGTGCAGAAAAACTGTTAAAAGAGCGGGGCGTAACAGATTTAGAAAAAATCAATATCGAAACAAATCGTGATGCTCGTGCAGAAATGATTGAGCGTTCATCAGGTCGTACCACTGTTCCTCAAATCTTTATCAACGGAACTCACGTTGGTGGCTGTGATGATATTCATGCCTTAGACGCAGAAGGCAAACTTGTACCTATGCTTTCAGCATAGTCCGACCATTTATATCTATAAGGAATTAAGATGACAACCGAAAATACAGCTCAAACACCAGCTTCAGAACAAAATCAGCAAGCTGAACAAGCGTTCGCCCTACAGCGCGTCTACTTAAAAGATGTATCATTAGAAATGCCTAATGCTCCTCACGTTTTCTTAGAGCAAGAAGCACCAAATGTAGAAATTGCTCTTAATGTTGGTGGTCAACGTCTTGCAGACACCGTGTTTGAATCAACTGTACGCGTTACCATCACAACAAAGATTGCTGATCAAGTTGTTTACTTATTAGAGACCACTCAAGCAGGTATCTTTGAAATTGCCAACTTTGATGACGGACAACTTGACCCACTATTAGGTATTGTTTGTCCTTCTATGTTATTCCCTTACCTACGTGCTAATGTTGCCGATATTATCAATCGTACGTCATTACCTCCATTGCACTTAGCGGAGGTTAATTTCCAAACACTATACGAGCAAAATATCCAAGCCGCTCAACAAGAAACAAAACAGTAATATGAAAAAAACAACCGCTGCCGATTTACGTACTCTCGTTATTGGTGCGGGCAGCTGGGGCACTGCCCTAGCTGCAGCGTCTTCTGTCAAGAGTGACACTTTATTATGGTGTCGCCATCAAGAGCAAGCTGAGTATATCAACCAGCATCATGCCAACCCACGTTATTTACGTGACCTACCTCTCCCCTCATCATTACAAGCCACTCATGATGAACAACGTGCTATCCGTTTTTTGGCAGAAATGCCCAATCAAGCACTCATTATTCTTGGCATCCCTGTCGTTGCCATGCGTGAAACGGTTGCTCATTGGTATCGGTTATTATCCGACCAACAATTAAGCCATATTCCAATTATTTGGACATGCAAAGGCTTTGAACAAAGCAGTGGTTTACTGCCTCACGAAGTGGTAAGCACTGTCAGCCGATTTCCACATTGTGGGGTATTATCGGGTCCATCATTTGCCAAAGAAGTAGTGCAACAATTACCTGTGGCGCTAACTATAGCAAGTCATAGTACAGTAGTCAAAGATCGTACGACCCAAGTATTACATAATCATTTTTGTCGTATTTACCAAAGTGATGATATTGTTGGTGTTGAAGTAGGTGGAGCCCTAAAAAATATTATCGCTATTGCCTGTGGTATTGCTGATGGCTTAGGCTTAGGGCACAATGCTCGTGCGGCACTCATTACACGT
Source organism: Pelistega sp. MC2 (assembly GCF_900099475.1). Taxonomy (NCBI): domain Bacteria; kingdom Pseudomonadati; phylum Pseudomonadota; class Betaproteobacteria; order Burkholderiales; family Alcaligenaceae; genus Pelistega; species Pelistega sp. MC2. Next base: position 19,153 of record NZ_LT628276.1, read on the forward strand.
GGACTTGCCGAAATTACTCGCTTAGGTTTAGCAATGGGAGGACACGCGCAGACATTTGCTGGCTTAACAGGACTTGGAGATTTAGTGCTTACGGCAACGGGTGATTTATCACGCAATCGCCAAGTGGGGCTAGCCTTAGCAAAAGGACAAACTCTCGCCGATATCTTAGCCTCAGGGATTACGGCTGAGGGGGTTCGCAGCGCCAGAGATACCTTTTTACGAGCCCAACAACTCCATATTGATATGCCAATTACCCAAGCTGTATGTCATATACTATTTGACCACTATCCTCCGACAAAAGCTGTTCATGAGTTATTGACTAGAGAAGCAAAACCAGAAATTCGTTAAGTTACAGGAAAAGATTATGTTTGAACATATTGAGTTTTATCCAGGAGATCCCATTCTCAGCTTAGTTGAAAAATTCAATGCTGACCCTAGAGCACATAAAGTCAATCTAAGTATAGGTATTTATTTTGATGAGAATGGCAAACTACCCGTTCTTTCTAGTGTAAGAAAAGCTGAAATCGACAGAGCAAAACAAGCACACCCTCGTGGCTATTTACCCATGGAGGGTTTAGCTACCTATCGCACTGGCGTACAAAACCTTCTATTTGGTGCTGACCATCCAGCGTTAAAAGAAAATCGCATCGCTACTATCCAAACACTAGGTGGATCTGGTGCCCTAAAAATTGGGGCTGATTTCCTAAAAAAATGGTTCCCACAGTCCAAAGCCTATGTTAGTGACCCAACGTGGGATAATCATAGAAGTATTTTTGAAGGGGCTGGTTTTGATGTAGGCATATACCCATACTATGATGCAGAAAAAATTGATGTGAAATTTAAAGACATGCTAGATTTTTTTAAATCATTAGCACCACAAAGCATTCTTATTCTGCATCCTTGCTGCCATAATCCGACAGGTGTTGACCTAAGCCATGAACAATGGGATATCGTTTTACAAGTCATCAAAGACAAACAACTGATTCCATTCATGGATATTGCCTATCAAGGCTTTGGAGATGATCTTAAACAAGATACTTTTGCGATTCAAAAAGCGATTGAGCTAGGCTTATCACTCTTTATCAGCAACTCTTTCTCAAAAAATCTTTCTTTCTATGGTGAACGTGTTGGTGGTTTAAGCGTTGTATGTCCAAGCAGTGAAGAAGCTGCCCTTGTCTTTGGTCAATTAAAAGCAGGCGTCCGCCGAGTATATTCTAGCCCTCCTGCTCATGGTGGCTTTATCACCGCTCAAGTACTGAATACGCCAGAGCTATTTGCAGAGTGGGAAAGCGAAGTCGCCACTATGCGAGAGCGGATTAAACGCATGCGTCAAAAATTACACCAAGCATTAACGGCAAAACAACCAAACCGTCAGTTTGATTACTTTATTAAACAACGGGGCATGTTTAGTTATACAGGGTTAAACCCTGCTCAAGTACAACGTTTACAAGATGAATTTGCGATTTATTTAGTAGGCTCTGGACGTATGTGTGTCGCAGGACTCAATGAGTCTAATATTGACTATGTCGCGGATGCTTTTGCACAAGTCATGTAATTACACTCCTGAGATGTCACCCTTCCCCATCTGATACTTACTCGCATGGGGAAGTTTGTTAGTCTCATTCAGGGTAAAGACTAAGGTTATTTTAATTTCATACTTAAGCACTTTAAGCTCTGCCAGTGAAATATACTATCAACATATGAGGCACAACAATCATTGGTAATGCTAACCACCAGCGATTTAGAATAAAGATAAGAATACTGATAACTTCTTCCAATTAGATTTTCCAAATAATTTTATTCAAGAGACACAATACATTGAATACTATCTTTTTTAACCACTACTCTTGGCAATAATCATCACCTTCAAGCAAATCTCGATAACTACTAATCCTTGTTCCTAGCAGACTCGTCTCCTCACTTAAATCCTTGTATTGTTGCTCCTCTGCTGTTAAATCACTGCCTCTACGAATTTTTCGTTGTAATGCCGCTCTTTCAACATTGGATAAACCCGCATTCACTACTTGAAGCAATAGTTGTTCCTTTTTCCTTAACACAGTTTGTTCTTGTTCCAATTGACTCAACTTTTCCTGAATTACAGGACATATTTTTTGTCTATCTGTAGCAGATAGTTCTGCCATAAAAATGAACTCACTAGGCAAAGAAGGTAAATATTTGATGATGAAACTTTTACCTACCGATCCGGGAACCATATAAATTTTGCTAGAAGAAAAATTAGGCAAACCACCAGCCCTCTTAGAAACAGGATAAACCCCTCTAGTAGAGAATACATCTCCCGTATAACTTAATGTTTTTTGATTTCCTTCTTCAGTCTTGAAACTCGCTGTCACAAAAGATATTGGCCAACCTTCCTTGACAGAAACCACCTCTGCAATTGCTAATTTTCCATAATACTTATTCGCTAATGGTACGACTAAATGGTGGTGAAAGAAGATTAGAACAATTTGTACCAAGAAAAATAAAACAATGATTCCGCCAAGTACATTATTTACTTTTTTATCTTCTAGACTAAAAATCAAAAAAATAGTCGCCAAAAGTAATGGAAAGGACAACCACCACCGGTCATAAACAAATAAAACCAAAGTAACAATATGTTCCATCTTCACTTTCCGCTTCTGACAAAATAATAAATACCGACGGTCGATATTTTAAATATTTGATAGTAACCACATCACCCTTTATTGGTAATCGATAACTATTGCGTACAGCGCTAAAAGTTGAGTCACATTACCCTCTTATCATCTATTGCAAAATCACAAAATAACGGGGAATAGAAGGTAAATATTTCACCTTAAATTCTTGGCCAACTTTTGGATAGATACCACTCTTATAACTAGGATAAAAGTTAAATTCATCAGTCCTAAATGAGCTTTCCTGTAACTCTCCATTAGCCTTGGGATAAATGACATTTAATTTAAACACTCGCTGATTATTTCTTAACGTTGAGGTCTGCTCTTGAGAGATAACCTTCGCTAGTGCGTCAGTACCCGCATAATTAATCAAAGGACTTGTGATATGTGACCCAAATAAAAATACCACTCCTGGCAATAACACAACAAAAGCTTGAAAAAAACTCTTCCACTTTTGTCGACGCTTCCTCTCCTCTGGCGATAAATCAGGTTCAAGCTGAAAATGATGAGTTCCCCACCACCCTATCAGAAAACCAATCATCACAAATGGCCAAATTTGTTTAATTGAAAAAACAATGCTTGCAATAAGAAATGACAATTAAAAAATACCTCATTATACGCAAAGTTGCTATTTCAAACTACGACTTACTCTCGACAAAAACGGTCGCCTTGAATCAAGTCATTCTGAATAGATTGAATATTCCTATCAAGTGTAGCAAACTTTTCATTCAATACCATTAAGTGTTGCTCATCTGCTGTTAAGTCTTCCCCTCTGCGCATCTTGCGAGTAAGCTTGTCACTTTCCTCTGCCGTTAGTCCTTGATATACCTTTATTCTTAAGGGTGCAAGCTCTCCATCCAATGCCGTTTTTTGCGCCTGATAATCACTTAACTTACCTTTCAGAACAGGACAAATGGCTTGCCTCTCTGCATCTGTCAGCTCTGCCAGAAAAATAAACTCTTTCTGCTGCTTGGGCAAGTATTTAATGACAAAAATATCCCCTTTCTTGGTTGGTATATAGTAGCGACTAAATAGAGGATACACAGGACGACTATCATCCCTATAGGTAATTGTCTGCGTTATCCCCTGTTCATCCACATACTGCGCTGTCATAGCAGAAATATTGCCATATTCCTCTTGTATCATCATGGTAGTCTCAGACTTTACCACCTCAGCAATCGCCAGTTTACCGTAATGATTAATTAACGGAGTCAGAAAAAAGCTGGAAAAAACACTACTAAAAAATAGTCCAAAAACAACGATTATCCCTAAAAGTAGCCTGAAAAAAGAAAAGCTCGGTAGAAAAGTGATTAAACCACCCAACAACAGCGCTAATGGCAAAGCTAACCACCAGCGATTTAGAATAAAGATGAGGGTACTGATAATTTCTTCCAATTAAGTTTTCCAAATAATTTTATTCAAGTTCGGAATCATCTTCAATTTGTCCCATAACGAGCAATTACTCTTAGGTCTGTACCGGAAACAAAATAATACCCCCTAGGATATAATTGTCTAAGTCTATCCAACTACCATTAATTTCCCATCTGATTTTAATAACTCACGACCGTTTAACATGGTCACACTACCAGACAATTTAGCTACGGCTTCTGCAGAGTAATTAATGTTTAAAGCTTTAACACGGTCTGTTCCAGCAACAATTCTCTCAGCATTAACAACTTTCGTCGTTGATTGTTCAGCAACCATTTCAGTTGTTTGGGCACTTTGTTTGATCCTGTTTGCATCAATAGTCAAGGTAACGCCCGTCTGTTGATAAGCAACTGAGTTAATTGATGTAGTCGTACTATTAACAAAAAAATGCTGACTTGATAATTGAAATTTTTTCGTATCAAATATAACCCCTTGAGCTTTAAAAACAGTATTATCCGGCAATTTCAGTACCACTACATCACCTACCTGATTAGATTCTAAAATTGCCATAATGTAGGCTGATTTATCAGAAAATACCTGTATATGAACAATATCCCCTACACAAGGAACTTGGAGACACGAGGATGCTAACTTGACATAAAACGTTTGATTGGTCTGTGTTTCTTCGACTAAAAATCTATACGACTCGTTGTCCTGTGTTTTTATTGTTGCTTTACACGAGATAACCGCTGCTGTGACCGTTAACTCCTCACTGACATTTTTTCTTAACAAGGTCAAAAAATCATTAGAAAGCTCAAATTCAGATTCTTCTGATTGTTTATGTACATTCTCTGCTTCTTTTATTTGTTGATTTAACTCTGTAACCATAAATCCGCCTTCACTTGTTGCTTATCTTCGTCCAAAACCCCTACTTTACTACTATATCTTGTTTGATTATCTACCACGGACTGATGTCTTGAGTAATAAAAACTCACCTGACGAAAATCTGCAAGACTAATATCCGCATAGCTAAAATCAGTGTATTTCATCATCGCTTTTTGAAAATTACAATTAATAAATTGACCTCCACTCATATTGCTAAACTCCATATTCGTTTCGCTAAAATCCGATTGAAGCGCAGAGGACTCACTCAAATTGGCACCCACCATCTGAGCCCACTTAAAACTGGATTTCGCTATTTTTGCCTTTAGAAGTAACGCATAATTAAGAGATGCTGAAGTAAAATTCGTTCCATTTAGATTACAACCAATAAAGCTACATTGATCAACTTTAGCCTTAGTAAAATTAGCTCCCGCCAAATTTGACTCAGTAAATTGACTCATCGTTAAATCCATATGACTAAAATCATAATTTGCTGCCTCAGACCATAAAGCGATAATATTTTTATGCTGACAATTTTTATTCACCCATTGATTAAAATCATATTTAAATAACACTAAATGACGAGAGCAACAACCCTCGGTTTCAAACTGATGAAAAGGGTCTTCCACTTCCTGAAAAGGGTGCGTTGGAAAAGCAGCCTTATCTTCATCAGACAAGCAAATAATACTTGATGTTTCCAGATGACAATTAATCGCCTTAACTGAAAAACGCTGACAATCATTAAAGTCCATGGTATCAATGTTGCAGTCTTGATAAATAATATCCTGTAGTGTACATGCGTTAAAACCGATATCTTGAAATTGAGTAGCCTTGTATTGACAATGTTTTAAACGAGAGACATCAAACTCCACTTCTGTCAATTCACACTGCTCCCAAATACAATTGACAAAAATGCATTCACTAAAAGAACACTCTGAAAACTGACAATTCCTAAAGACCACTTGTTCAAAAATACACTCTAGAAAATCACCACCCACAATTTCACACCCCTCCCATATCATTGAGTTAATATGCATGCCCTCAACATCGGCACCATCCTCAATTTCATCTAGGATATGTTGCTGTACTAATGCTTTTGATTCATCACCCGATAACATCATCACCTCAAACTTGGTACAGTATTTGCTCTTTCCATATAGCAATCATCAAATACTGTTTGACTATCAATATCAATATAAGATAATTCAGCCGAAAAAAATGACACATGTTTAAAATAACACTCTACTGATTTGAAGCCCATCATCACCGCTTCAGCAAAATCAACATTATTCAATTTTGCATGTGACAACAGCGAACTCATCCACATAGAATCTTTGAAGGACGTATCTTTAATACTAGCGTGATTCAATGTTGTTTTAGAAAAATCATTATTTTCCATTTTTGATTGAAAAATAAAAGCGTTGTCAATCGTTAATTCACGCCATGAGGATTCTCTATCTGTACAACGCTCCAACTTCAAATCCCTAATCCTCGTACCTGCTTTAATGAATACTTTAGACATTTGACATTGGCTCATATCAAGTTTCTTAATCAATGAATCAACAATAATTGCCATTGACTCAATCTTACTTTGATCAAAACTCAAATCCTGTAATAATCCTTTGGTAAAACCAAATTGTTTTATCTCACTTTGTATAAACCGCAATTGTCTAAGTCGAGCACGTATAAAGTCGCACATTTCTAATTGCGACTCTTCAAACACGACCTGCGTATAAGTGCCAGAGTCAAAATCAGATGTTTTTATATCACACTGTTTAAACTCCGTAGTTGAGAAAATACATTTTTCCCATTCAGTACCGATAAACTGACAATTCCTGAACTGACAATACTCAAAAAAACTTTTTTCAAACTGGTTACCAATAAAACGACAATTTTCAAATTGACAATGCTTGAAATGTGTATTAATGAATTGTGCATGACTAAAATCACAACGAATAAATTGACTCTTTGCTACTGATAATTCAACTATAAGCGCCCCTTGATAGCTCTCATCCTCTGCGCTATGATCCGCTAAGCTAAAATCAAGGTTATCACTTGACAATTCGTCAGAACCACTTAAAAAAAACTGCAAAGAATCAATAGACTTACTTGAATTAATAGGCTCATCAGCAAAAAAGTCTGCAGGCATACTCATTGAAGAAGAACCTTGCATCGTTTCCAACAACTTCTTTTTTTTCTCAGCATAGAAAGCAAATGTTTGATAATGTTCATTTACTTCATTAGGAGATGCGCTTGAATTTAAGATTTGAAAATTTCTCTCGGGCAATAGATTACCACTCACTTGAAAAGCTAAAAACTGTTCCGGTGTGTATCCATGGAATAATTTCGCCATTTCTTTATTTTTTGATAACTCGGCAAGGACTTTTTCGGCTGACGCAAGATTTTCAGGCATATTCGTCAACTCATTGCGCACTTCTTTCACAAACTTAGCTTGTTCTTTTTGAGCCTGTATAAATTCAGCACGAGTCATCTTCAGGCTATCTTTATTGGCTTCTTCACGTTGTTTTTCTGCTTTTTTTATTTCTTTGCGCGCTTCACGGACTTGAGTCAATACTGATTTTTCTTGCAGTTCTCCCTCTAATTGCTTTTGATTCTCTTTTTCAAGATCAATTCCATTGTCTAACCACTGTTCTAAGTCATCCAAACTTTGAACATCTTCCCCAAAGTTCTCTTGCAAAAAAGATTTAACATCAAAATCTTCAATCTCATAACCTTCTTTTCGTAGTTCAATTATCCGCTCTTGATTGTCAGTGTATGATTGTTCAATTGGTCGTAAATCCTTGATTAAACGTTTTAATTTTTGTTTAAGCGCTATGCCTACTGGTATACGCTTTGACGGCGGTAAAAACACCTCATCAACCAACTGCCTATCTAGTGAAGCGTAATGCATGGATGTTTTATCATCCGTTCGTAACCTAAAAATTTCCTCATAATAACTCAGTGGTTTTGATCGCTCAGTATGCTCTATTGCACCCATCAATTCAGCAACAATATCATCTACAAAAAACCACCTAGGAATTTCCAAGACCCCTTCATAAATTAAAAAAGCCTTCTCTACATGAGGAAATGCCCATAAGGTTGTTAATGATAAATCAACGGAGTGTAGAAAATTCGCTTGTTTATCCTTTTCTTTGACCAAACGAACAAATGCTTTTGACACAATGGGTGGTATAGTCATCGTGCAGGTCGCTTTTTCAGGATGCATATGGATAAAAGTGGCTTGATCCCCTACCTCAAGCTGCGCTAGCCGTTGATCCATCGGCGATTGATTAAAATAGGACCAATCTACATCCTTGGCTAAACCGGGAAACTCTTCTTGTCTCCATCGCTCATCATAGCTTCCCATCAACTTGTTGCGATCAGGGTATTCAACGGGTAAGGCAGTCAGGGTAATTGGAGGAGGTTCATCTCTTTCACTACGAATAGGGTACGACGGATGCTCAATATTCGGTAAGGGCTTAACCCTTAATTGAGCCTCACCAATTTCCATATAATCACGCCCTTTCCCCTTAGGGTTTTTATCAAAATCGGCACCTCCATAGGCATTTCGCCAATTAATCGGAATTTTATCAAAAGATTCAGGCGTAGACGGCTTACCATCAATCCAATAACGATTGCCCCATATTTCTAAGGTTTTGGAAACATTGTTTAATTTAAGTTGAACTAAGGTTTTGCCTCCTTCGGCGTACTTACCATATGCATAAGCGTTAACTACAATTTCTGGTGTCTTTTTTTTTCCAATAATATCTAAAATTTCTACATCAAACTGCTGCTGACACTCCTCACCAAAGTGCTGCCACAGGTCTTGCTCTGAACATAGTGTTTGTGTTTTAAAATCAAAAAAAACAGCCCCTACTATTGATATAAAACTCTTTTTATCATAATCAAACTTACGATGAAGTAAGCTCTGAGTTAACGGCTTAATAACTCTCATAATATCAACAAAAAATAATATTAAATCCTTTTACCTACTCATCGTTAGACCAGACAGGCGTATACCAAGAAAACAAACTATGCACAAAGAACCAGCTCTTTGAAATTAACTGTAAATGCTTCTATATCCGGACAATTCATTTGATTAGTAATGCCAAAAGTGGTCACTCTCGTGGTAGGTGTACCCTTGCATATATATGTAAAGGCGCCTGCCAAACTTTTATGCTTTGCTGCAAATCGCTGCGAAACAAGACCACCGCCCACGCCTGCCGTATCGGCTAAGGTAATTGGTTTTTTACTCGCCATATTATGCTTAGGTCCACCAATTGTTAATACCTGAACTGGCACCGGCACTGTCATTAGAGCCATACCAACATTGGGATGTGGCACAGGGGGGACCGGTGTTTTGCATACATCAGGAAACCCTGCACTAATACCACCAACTTGACAACATGAAAACATAATTTCTTCCTTTATCCGATTAACTACTAGTAAAAGATAGTCTTATTACATTGAATACTATCTTTTTTAACCACTACTCTTGGCAATAATCATCACCTTCAAGCAAATCTCGATAACTACTAATCCTTGTTCCTAGCAGACTCGTCTCCTCACTTAAATCCTTGTATTGTTGCTCCTCTGCTGTTAAATCACTGCCTCTACGAATTTTTCGTTGCAATGCCGCTCTTTCAACATCGGATAAACCCGCATTCACTGCTTGAAGCAATAGTTGTTCTTTTTCCCTTAACACAGTTTGTTCTTGTTCCAATTGACTCAACTTTTCCTGAATTACAGGACATATTTTTTGTCTATCTGTAGCAGATAGTTCTGCCATAAAAATAAAAGCACTTGGCAAAGAAGGTAAATATTTGATGATAAAGCTTTGACCTACCCTACTAGGCGCAAGATACTGAACGCCATGTATCACGCTCATTTTTTTAGAGACGGGATAGACACCCCTAGAACTCAATCTATCCCACAAAATATAGTCCAATGTTTGTGTATCAGCATTTCCTGCTTCATAACTTGCACTTACAAACTCTAAATAATTCCCCATAATATTTCGGCTCTTTGAAGAAACCACTTCAGCAATTGCCAATCTTCCATAATGCTTATTAATCGACGGCACTAACAGATGATGATGAAAGAAAGCCAAAACAACTTGTATACACAATAACAAAAGAGCTATCAACAACACGAGTTTGCTCTTTTCTGATACCCAAAGCACAAACACAAATACAGCAGTCACTAGAAGTAATGGATAAGATAGCCATGCACGCTCGTAAACAAAATAAACATGACTGAGGACGTATTCAACACTCATTAAAAAACCTCTCTAATCCTTTCAATATCCACAAACTGTAATACTTCCACGCAATTAGAATAGAACTTTTGAATTCACAAAAATCTATTTTCATCAATAGTCTGAAGATTGTTTTCGTTATCTGTGCATCAGCTTTTAAATATTTGGCTACTCCGAATTTAATTTCTATCTATTAGATAATAATAGATAGAGCTTTTTTCACCTTTTTGAACATCCCCGTTTCAGCTTTAATTGCCGCTTTTTCGTTTTTTGCCACGACCTTGACCTTATTCACAAAACCCTTCACATCCTTGAGGGCAGCCTTGTGCTTATCACTCAAATACGCACCATTCTTAGCGAGGCCATTTTCTCTTTTAAAGCCAAAAATACCATGAGCCAATCCCGTTTGCTCCGTTTTGGTTGCATTAGTTGAGCCGTTATAAGTATAAAATTGATGCTTTATTTTAGCCACATCCAAAAAATTGGTGGATTTCATACTTACTTTTGGTGCCGTAAATTTAATATTTCCTGTTGCCGTTACATCCCACGACGCCCCCAACGTATCCGTTATCGCACCATCATAATTTCTTGTGCTCGTTCCCGTAACATGATCGGTTAAATTACCATTAATTGTCCTTTTAGTTGGACCATTGATGGTCTGTGTATATTGAGTTTTATATGTTTCAGTTACACCAGCAGTAACTGTTTCATCACGAGCACCTGTCACCTTAATAGTATCATTACCACCAATCGTCTCTTCATGATTACCATCAATGGTTGTTTTCTGATTACCACCAACCTTAATAGTATCATTACCACCAATCGTCTCTTCATGATTACCATCAATGGTTGTTTTCTGATTACCACCAACCTTAAAGGTATCATCAGAGGTCACTTCGATTTTTTGCGTGCCAGTCACTTTCTCTTCACGGCTCGCATTAAAATCACCTTTTTCAAAGCCGTCAATGACCGTTGTTCTACTGCTATGTACGGTACGTTCTTCGGTATTATCAACGGTTGTTTTAAGATTATTTTTAATATGCTCGGTACGATTATTTCCCACCGTAATGGTTAAATCATGCAACACATTCACAATCATATCGTACTGTGCACGTAAATCAACTAACTCTTTACCTAACTGGTCAATGAAAAGCATGTGATTTTCTGTGCTAGAGTCGCCGTACACTGACTGTGTTCTAAAGCCACTAATATTCGCTTCTGCTGGCAAATTAACTGGCGGCATATTATTTTCATTATAAACACGTCCTAAAATAATTGGACGGTCTGGATTTCCCCCAATAAAATCCACCACAACCTCATCATTAATACGAGGCAATTGCAAGCCACCAAAACCACCACCAGCCCAAGGGCTAGATACACGAATCCAACATGAGCTATTTTCATCGCTTTTACCATCTCTATCCCAATGGAATTGGACTTTTACACGACCATATTTATCCGTATAAATTTCTTGCCCTGCTGGACCCACTACTTTAGCTGTTTGTGGGCCATAAGTTTTAGGCTTAGGTGTATTTCGTTCTGCACGGAATTGAATATTTGCCGGGAAACAAGAGAATGTCGTCACAAATTTGTCTTTACGATCCGTTCCCGTAGAATATCCTGCAACAGCCATATCATGAGAGGCTTTAAAAATCAGATATTTTTTATTTTCTTTCACAAAAGGATGATTATGCAAACGGAACGTATATCCTGGGACTACTGATCGAACTGTTGTGGTCGCAGTCGCTATTTCTTTTAAATAGGCATATTCTTGTAAACGCAGCGCTGAGTAACTATCTCCATGATCTAATTCTTGATAGCCACCAATCCACTCATATACTTCAATGGTGTCTTGTTCACCATGCTTGTCACCCTGTGCCATAGCATCAAGAGAAACACTTGGCTTACGGAAATCATAATCCACTGTAGAATAAAGTGATGGCTGAGTATCACTACTACGCTGCCATTTCGTCACAATCTCTTCATTAGACTCCACATGGGATTGCTGGTCATTGTACTTAAAGACATCATACATAGGATAAGATTTATGAGCCGCCAAATCATCTGTAACGACCATCACATGATGACCTTTTTTATGCTCAAACCAATAATAGAGCCCCTCATGCTCCATCAAACGACTAATAAAATTAAACGTTGACTCATCATATTGGACACAATATTCCCATTCTCTATGACTATTAAAAAGACGCAAGTCAGCTTCAATACCATAACGATCAAATACGTCTTTTAAGATATCTGGTACGGTTTTATGTTGGTAAATTTTGTAGCTTTTATCTTTGGTTAATGCCCAAAGTTGAGGTCTCACTGTAGCCTTATAGATGTAGTACTGCGAGTTAGGCATTTCACGCCCAACTAATTCCAATTTAAAGATACGCCCATTTAAGAAACGAGGTATTTTATGATACTGCTCAATCTGAATAGAAATCTTACTTCCTATCAAAGAGTGAATATCAAGGGTTGAGGTTTTTGCAACTAACTCTACTTCAAATTCAAAAAGTGTTGAAAGACCTTCTTTTCCTTTTAGACTCAGAAAAAACAAAACACCTGGCAATGCCGTATGTGCAACGATAGGGCGATTAAAGCCTAAACTAGCTGGGATATCCATACAAAATCATTCCATAAAATTTGAGACAACTATAGTCGAACGCCAGTCACTATAACAAACTTATATGTCATCTAAATGACTGATTTATGACGATTTTTCACCAAAACAGTGAAAATATAAGGCTCTTTTATGGCTAATAGAAAGTATTTAAAGGCTTTTCAACGCTTTTTTTAATTTATCTTCTCATCATTAATTGAGTAAAAAACTAGGGTTTATCCCTATTAAATAGTCGTTTAATATTCATCAACAACAAGCAAATTTTTAAAAATCTAGCACTTTAACTACTGTCGGATTGTCTGGTAAATATAATATTTCCACTTCCCCTCGTTGTAATTTATGCAAGTCTGTCAGTAATACGATTTGTTTATAGGTTGTACTTATTTGCTGTAACTTATCATCCTCAAATGAGATAGTGAAGCTAATTTGAGGTTGTTCATTAATAAAAGTGCCCGTTTGGTGATAGTCCTCAAGTGTCGCACTGGTTTTTTTGCCATACAGAATAAGTTGATCAATGGACTGACTTCTTCCCATCCTTGATGCAAAACCCATTACGTTAAATATAAACAATGCTCCCAATGGTATTAATATCCATGGATGTAATAGACTTAAGTATTGAATACTAAACTGCCCTGATAGCATGGATGTCCAATAAGCGAATGTGACCAAGGCATAACAAAGGGTAAATAACCAGAATAACACGCCAAACATTAATGAATGGGTGCTCGTTTCGGCACCCTCAACAATTAATAGTGGATGCCCCCCCTGAGAATTTAAAAACACATCAATAACGCGACCTTTATCAAAGCGCCTCATCGTTGGCTGTGTATCCTTAAGTTCAACATAAGTCGTTACATCAGTACCTTGAAAATTAGGAAAAGACACTAAAATTTTAATCAGCTGATAATCAGATTTTTCTTGTAAAAGTATTTTGCTTAAGACTTCTGCCTTTACTTGTTTTCCATGTTGGCGAACGGACTGGCTTTGTTTAATCGCAGTTAAAGGAGCAAAAATAAACTTTTTGGCTATATATCCTAAATAAAGTAACCATGCGACGATACCGATACCTAACGCCATTTGAGCTACTAATGGTGATGAGCTCCCCCCACCAATAAGCATAACAAAAAATAGAGGGAAAATATAAATAAAAAAACAAAGATAGGCAAACCAGAAATAGGATAATTGCATGTTAATACTTATGTCTCAATAATTAAAATAAAATTTTTAAGTGCTTTCCTATATAGTCTAAATCACAATAATGACTAAAATATAACAACATCATAACAGCGTCCATCTACAAGCACATATTGATTAGTGAACTAGCTAATCTTTTCTTTATATAAATAGACCGTTATTTTACTTTAACCTAGTTTTGATAAAAACTCTGTTACTAGTAATGTATATCATGATAGTTTCATTTTAATTGTGTAAAAATTCATGATCCTGAACTACATAAAAACTTTTTTAGGTGTTAACTAATTCTTACATGCCTTGGTTGAGTTAAATCAGTAGCTAATGCACGAATTCGTTGTTGCTTGCCTGCATAACTTCTAGCCCCCACGGATCGACCCACTCCACTGGGTTCGGAGCGTATTGATAGAGGTTAATCCCTCCCATCAACCCTATCGGGTCTTGGCTGATAAAGCGACCTAGCTCTGGGTCATAATACCTAAACGTATTATAATGTAGCTCACTCTCCTCATCATAGTACTGCCCTTGGAAACGGTGGTTATTCACCACACCCTCTTTCACCTCTCTAGGCTCCACATAGGTCTCTCCCCATGCCTTGGACTCGGCCTCCCACACCACCTCTTGGGATTGGTTCAGCAATAGTTGCGGCGTGCCTATCTGGTCACACACATAGTGATATAGTTTAGGGGGAGAGGCTGAGGCTTCTCGTGGAGCCGACTCAGCCCCCCATGCCATCGGGCTAATATGCTCTGTCTCGCCTGTGCTGCTATTGATATACTGGGCTAACGGAACAAAGCTACCGTCTTCATATACGTACTGCACATCTCTGGCTAGTGCGACTCCCTGTGTCGTAGAAAGATTCGTTGCATTGGCTGTGCGCAACGGCTCTTCAGAGGCAACACTTAACCCCTCCCAGTCATACAACGTTTGGCTGACCACCCGATGATGCTCTCCCGATTCCACTCGCTTGGCTATACGTCGCCCAAACGCATCATAGAGGTACTCCGTGCGTAAGCTCTCCCGAGCTCCACCTTGCCATCCACTCTGCCGTAATTGGTTATGCGCATCCCATTGGAAGGTCTGTATCCCTTTGAGCCCCTCTTTACGCGTCATATTCCCACGCGCATCATAGCTAAAGTGTATCCCCGCTATCCCTTTTAACAGATTACCAACGACACTTGACACCCCTGACGGTAACGTACTCAATGGCGTATCACCAGACGAGCTCTGGCTAGTTTTACTTAGTATATTATGTGCCGGGTCAAAGCTAAAACGCTCCTCACCGAGTGGACCATTGGCCTTAAGCAAACGTCCGATGGGATCATACTGATAGCTAAGCTCTCCCTTACGACTATCCTTAATCCCTGTTAATCGATTGGCGCCGTCGTAGTCATAGACTCGTTGCAAGACGGTTTGTTTAACATATTTACCTGTTTGCGTATGTTGTTGACTGAGTCTGCCGGCTATATCGTACTCAGTGCTCTGCATCAAATCGTTTGCCCAGTGTCGCTTCACTTCTCGGTGATTACTATCACGCTCCACATCAATCAAGCGCTCTTTATCTAGCAACATCCCATGCAGGTGTCCTGATCCATAGCGCAGATAGTCCACCACACGACCATCGGGACGCGTCGTCGTTATCAGATTGGATAATTCGCTTGACAGACACCGTTATAGACTTGAATTCAATTATTGTTCAATGACGATATATACTCCTTTAACTCTTCTAAGTCTTTGAAATTCTTGAACTCAATATTAATTAGATTTTGCTCTAATTGCTGAATAAGGTCCTCCGCAAGTTCTAAAGAAGTTACTTCTTTACCAAACATATGTTGGTCAAAATTTACCCCTACAATTACACCATCAAAAAACATGCCTAAGCACCAATTCTCTATGAACTCTTCCAAGGGAATAACCTTAAGCTTAAAGTTTTTCCAACCCTCTTTTTTGTGATAACTAGCCAATGCTTCTGAAGACCAAACACATAAGACAGGAGCTTCATTACCCTCTTCATCTAAAAAATGTAATGAGGTACTCAAGGCACTTTCACCCTCACCCATAAGAGTAAAAACCCTTTTTGATTGAGCCACCGATTCAATAAAACTTATATATTGACCAGCAATATCGATCGCATTTTTTAGCATAAGATCACCTTTCCTATCATTAATTACATCTGACATTTCCTCCCCCTTCTTGACGAGACTTGATAATTTCATCTCTACTTTTACCCCCTGCCTTTCCAGAACCTTCACGTGGTTGTAAACCACCACCCTTATCAAATCTATGTTGAATCTTATGATTTCTTTTGAAATTTAAATCAGTGTATGTGTAATCAAAACCTTTCGCATTTTCATATCCTCGCCAATGCGCCAAATCATATCCTAGTGGCACTCTAATCCTCTTTTTAGTTCCCTTTATTCTATTTAACTCCTGTTGAATCCAACCTCTAATATGCTTTGGAGCTTTAACATCATTTAGTAAAGCTCTTAATCTCTGTTGCTTACCTGCTGTACTACGGCGCCACCCCCACGGATCGACCCACTCTACTGGGTTCGGCGCATACTGGTACACATTTATCCCTCCCATCAAGCCGATCGGGTCTTGGCTGATAAAGCGTCCTAGCTCTGGGTCATAATACTGACCTTGGAACTAGAGGTGTTAACCAGTGAGAAATATCACGATCAGCCACCGACTCAGGATAATACAGCCTACTAGGCAAAGGAATTTATCTATGCCCCATCAGCAGCATGCATTGCGTATTACGTGAGGAGACGGAAGATATCAACCCAATCCGAGTTTATGCTGAAAGTATTAAACTTTATCTGCAAATCAATTAATATCTAACTGAAAAAGCATTTTAAAATACGCTGTATCTCCGATTGGAGAAAAAAAGGATAAACAATTTGTGAATCAGTATTTATATTGACAATGATTTTGTCATTTTCTATTGAAACATTATGCACAAACACCGCCTCAGTCTCCGAAAGAGGGAACTGTCCGGAATATAAATTTCCGTTTTCTGCGCGTATAAGTTTAAAAAATTGAGGTTCTTCACTAGGAAGATAAGTTGACATCCTTAGAGCAACCAAAAAATCAGAGGTATACTCTATTGAAATGTTTGTTTTGCTTTTTTCCGTAAAAGTAAAAGCATTGACTATCTGTATTAGATTCTTTGTTAGTTTGTTTTCAAGAATGCTATTATCCTCTCCTGAGTAACGTTCACCATTACAATAAAACTCATACCCTTTTTCAGTAAGTTGAAAACCCCGAATAGGGACAACAAGCGGTTCTCCTAACGGTGATAAATTCATACCGAAGCCACCTAACTTCTTACTAAAACTAATACAATGGTGGTGATAAAAGTCAAACCCATAAGTAGGTTGAATTGCTATATATCCACTTTTAAAGTTCTCAATATCAAACGATTCCATAATAATTCCATAGTAAATAACACTCACATATTCAATATATTAGTTAGAAAATTTCTTTAATATTTCCCATGCCATATCTGATGTTTTTCTAGTACCTAAACCCTTATTTAAGAGACTGGATAAAGCCTCCTGAGCAGCGCGAAAGTTTTCCTTTGGAATTTTTAAATTTCCAATGACTTTGTTAGATCTAGTTTCGGGAATACTAACACTCTTTGCGCCACCACTAATTAAACTATCAAACATTTCTGCCCGACATTTACTACACATACCAATTGTCTGTTTTGAACCATCATCAAAAAAGCCTTCAATATTATCAATAACAACATCTTGATCTTTTAACTGCCCTTTTTCGTTCATCTTCTGTAAGTTTAAAATTTCTGAGTGTGTTTTTCTTGGATCATTTTTTAAATTACTCGTTCCTTTCTTTGTAGTAACTCGAGAAATTGCTCCAATTACTCTCCTTAGCCCCCACGGATCCACCCACTCCACAGGGTTCGGCGCATACTGGTACACATTTATCCCTCCCATCAACCCTATCGGGTCTTGGCTGATAAAGCGTCCTAGCTCTGGGTCATAATACCTAAAGGTATTGTAATGTAACGACGTCTCGGCATCATAATACTGACCTTGAAAACGATGATTATTAATCACCTGCTCATCTGCAGCAGTTCGGCTCATGACACGGGTTTCACCCCACGCCTTGGCCTCCGCTTCCCACACCACTTCCTGACCTTGGTTCATCAACAGTTGTGGGGTGCCGAGGTGATCGCACACATAATGATAAAGTTTCGGCGCTGCTTGAGTTTCTTCTGCTAACTCGGTCTGCCACCCCCGTGAGCTCAGTAGTTCCGCTTGTCCATCACTGCTATTGATGTATTGCGCCAAGGGCACAAACTGACCATCTTCGTAGAGATACTGCACATTCAAGGCCAAGGCCGGTGCATTCTGCCAATCACGTCCCGGATTGGCTGCATGTTTGCCCAGTTGCTGACCGATACGCTCTTCTGAGGCAATGGTTAAACCTTCCCAATCATAGAGTGTTTGTTCTATGACTGTGTGACGGTGTTCATCCACCACCCGCTTGGCAATCCGGCGACCAAACACATCATACAGATAATCGGTACACAGCTTAGGCTCAGTGGCACTGCTAAAGGACGTGCTACGTGTTAATTGATTGTGTGCATCCCAACTAAAGGTCTGAATGCCTTTGTGGCTTTCTTTACGGGTTAAATTAACACGGGCGTCGTAATCAAAATGATAGCCGCTAATGCGCTTGAGTAGATTACCAACCACCTTGGAGACACCACTCGGCAAGGTATTGTCCGGTGTATAGTGACTTGACTGAGCGTCGCTTTTACTTAAAAGATTATGCGCCGGGTCAAAGCTAAAACGCTCCTCACCGAGTGGACCATTGGCCTTACGCAAACGTCCAATGGGATCATACTGATAGCTTAACTTCCCTTTACGACTGTCCTTAATGCCGGTTAATTGATTGGCTCCATCATAGTGATAATCACGCTGCAGAATGCTCTGTTTAACATACTGACCCGACTGGATATGTTGTTGTGCCAAACACCCTAGTGGATCGTAACGATATTGACCGTATGATTCAAAGCATCAATGTGCGCCTATTCTCACTCCACCAGGCTATAGTAATAAGTCATTTCGATAAATTCACTCACAATAAAAAATTTCTAAAGAACTAACAACATCAGAAAAAAACGCATCAGTAAAAACAACTGTGCCTTCGTCATGTAAAAATCTAGCTATCTTATTATTGTTTCTACCATCAAAAAACAAAATATCTCCTTCATCATCTGCAAAAGCAAAAAAATTTGAAACATCACTCTTATCAAGTATACGACCACTATTCGTTTGCATTGATTTTCCCGCCCATCTCATCACTTCGAAATAAGAGCTAAGAATTCTGAACCATGGTCTTTCTTCTTTTGCATTCTGTATTTTCACCTTTTTCGAAAGAAAATCAATCCCACCGAACGCCCAGTCATCACTATTAAGCATTTCGTTCTCTGAACTCAATTCGGCTCTAACCCAACTCTTAAACCCACTCAAAAACTCAACATACTCTTCGGGAAGTGATAGTTGATATTCTTTCAAAAAATCTTGAACCAGATTTTTATTATTCACACTTGCCTCCTTTCGCTTGCATTTGTTTTAACCTTTCCTCCCAATAATTATTTCTATACTCTTCATACTGTTGTACTAATTTTTTGTCCTTCCTAAAAGACTCACCATTACCAATAAAAAAATGTAAATCGCCATGCAATTTTTGATGTAATGACGCACTGATTTCCAACATTGGCCCCGGTTCCTTACCAGACAGGTGATGTAAATTAACTTTTTGCCCATCCCACCCAAAAGGCGCTTTCCCATTAGACATCAACGTTATATTTGACTTCGTTAGCTCAAACAATGAATCATCTTGATAAACAACCCTACCCCCAAAATCAACTTTTCTCTTATTAAGGTTATATATTATTGTTGAACATAGGTGGCCAGAACTCCATTGGATCGTATTTAAAGCCATCCACCAACTCAGAAAATCTTATACCAATAATCCCTCTTTCTTCACATGCTACCTTAAATTTTTCAGTACAAACCTCTTGTTGTAATTCTTGACAAATAAAAAAATCAGGAAAATTTTCATCTTTTTTAATTGAAAACTTTTCTATTGAATCATAGACAGGTTCTTCAGGAAAAAACTCTTCAAAAAGTTGTTTACTCCTATCATTAGGATTCATCGCTATTGTATAGATTGAACTCACCTTATCTAAAAGAAACACTCTACCTTTTAAAAGTAAATAAAAATAAGCTTTTTCAGTTTTTTTTCCTTGTCGTAAAAAAATCTCCAAAGGAATAGCTCTATACTCCACCTCGTATTCATCTAATATTTTTAAAAAATTTTCTGATACATACATATGTCCTGAATAGTCTAAATTTAAACTACTCTCGTCCATTTTGAGTGAGTACTTAGATGTGATACGATATGCGTCAGGATTTGGATCATCAACATTCCATTCATGATCTCCTGTCCAGATATTATCTTTATAAAATTTTCCACCTACAAATGCAGGACAACCCTGACAAGTATCATCATATTCGATAAGAAACAATTTCTGTATCATATTAATCTCCCTCTTGAATCAGTTGCAAATCCACCATGAACAAGCCCACATCGAGCATTTTCCTGAATAGTTCTAATTGCAGCAAGTAGCGTATCATCATCCCATTGCTCTTTTCTTTTGTCCACTATATCAAGATATTTACTTATATCCTTGGTATACTGTTTATGGTTTGACCAATGCCCTGGTAACGGAGAGCCGTTACTTTTTAGTTTTTTTCCTGGTAATAAAATACCATTTGCCGCATCATCTCCATCCCAACCAATATTTTTTAACCGTGTAAATAAATCCTTATATCTTGGATCTCTAATTAGTTGCTCAGGAATCAAATGATGCGCTTGCATACCATCACCAGATACTTTCCCTAAGTTCTTCCCGAGTACTTTACTACTCCACCCCCACGGATCCACCCACTCCACTGGGTTCAGGGCATACTGATACACATTTATCCCTCCCATCAAACCTATCGGGTCTTGGCTGATAAAGCGTCCTAGCTCTGGGTTGTAGAGAAATTCGTTTCGGAGGTGATGCTTAACCCCTCCTTGCCTCACAGTGCTTAGCTAACCAACCGATGATGTTCACCCGTCTCACCATAATTACGGTTATACGAATGAAACAATCAATTAGTAAGACTGTAAAATCTGCCAAGCGTAATCAAAACGACCTGCTTTAAGGTCTTCTGCTCGAATCCAGAAATAAAGATTCCCATCATCTCCCCATTTCATATCTGTCTCTTCATTACTGGCTATCTGAAATAATAATTGCCAATCAAGTCTCCCTGGCGCCAACTCTGGCACTCGTGGATCATGGTATGCAGCAGATGAACCACAGTAAATACCATGCCTTACCAACTCACACTGCAACTCCATACCGTTTTGGATATTATTAGAGTGTCCTAAAAGCTTATTATCCACCACCAGTTCCAATGACTCCTGCAAATCCAGATAACGTTCATACTCATCATCTGATAATGTAGTCTGTATCAACTGACTACTGTATTCTGGTAAATCAATTTGATTAGAAAAAGTAAGTGTACAAGGTGTAAATCGTTTAATTCCAGCTGGACAAGGTCTAGTTTCTAAATTTTCAAATGAACCATCGTAAAAGTACACTCGGCTACCTACATAATCCTTCTGGTCAAAGCCCCATAGAAAGGCATCTACATCATAGAAAAAATACAAAATCCCATGTGTGGGTAACTTATTATCCTGATCAAATGGCGTCAAATCTGCACAATTTAGTTGCGCCACAAAATTTAACGGAGCACCGCTCTCCTCATTATTAAACCATTCCAGTTCGGCTGGCAAATCAGGATCTCCACCAAAACGTGATGCGCCAATTACCTGTTCATCACTTTCACCATTTAGTTCAATTACGATACTGTTTTTGGCATAATGTTGCATTTCTTCAAAGAGTTTAGTTAATCCTACATTTTCAAAAGCTATTTTTAAATCTTGTAAAGTATACATTTCAACATATTCCTTAATTAAACACTTATTAAGTTTTAACCACAAAGTGCATTTTCTTCAACAAACTCCATTGCACTATCACGCAACGCCTTTGTTTTTTCTGATGCAAAAATCTTTGCATTTTTAGGATCCCAGCCTCTATCTCCAACTAAAGCATCATAAATTCCTTGTTCCGTGTGTTTAGTATTTATATTAATATTATCCATTACTGATTGATTAGTAAGATTTCTCAAATTAGGATCTGTGTTCTGTAATTAAGTTATTCGTCTATGCATATCAGGTTCCAAGGCAATAGCCGGATTCTGTCTTGAAATTCCTTGACCTCGTTTCGAAATATGACCATTATTTTTTAGCCATGCATTTTGTAATAGTTCATCTGCCTCAAAACCATCACCAACATGAAGTTTGCTCTTATAAGGGGCAATACCAAACTCATTAATCCACCCCCACGTATCGACCCACTCCACCTCTTGGGCTTGGTTCAGCAACAGTTGCGGCGTGCATATCTGGTCACATACAGCATATCTGGTCACATACATAGTGATACTTGCTCTTGAACGCAACCTACTAGGTTGTAGTGATGTGTTGGGTTGTCTTGCGAGCCAAATTCTCAATAAATTTTAATGAACGACCCTCGGAAACATGTTCCAAATAAATTGTCTTAACACCACTTCGTCCTACCTTAGCAGATAATCCATAGCAATCATCAAGTATGACATAGGGAAAGGCGGTATTAATTAAGCGGTTGTTAGAAAAAAAGTGCCACATCAGCATTACCATAATCAATAATAGCAAAATCACTATGTCTAATCTTCATCCCTCTACCATGCTCTATGTCTTCTGATACCCAAAACTGAAGTCCAAACACCAAATCTTCTTCATCTAGTTCTGACAAAATATTTATACGCAATAATTGCCCTTCAACGCTAGGAAGTTCTTCTTTGATTCTAGCTTTCGCAGGGTCCAACCATATCCCTGATTGATCTATAAAATGCCATATTCTAAGTTGATTCTCCTCACTAATTGCCTGATAAGCAGAATCTAAATCATCCGAAATACTTAAAAATATTTGCTTCTTTTCCAGAGGAAAATCAATTAACATTTCAAAATCATTGCTCTCATTCAAAATTATTGACTGCATATATCACCTTTTAAATAATCAAATTGCACACGTAACTTTATTTAATTCATCTGCCATCTTTTTAGCTTCACTTGTTTCATATTTGACACCATGATAATTTTCAAATTCACTCACTGAACCACTGTGTGGGAAAGCCTCCTCCACTTGCTTGGCTATACGTCGCCCAAACGCATCATAGAGGTACTCCTACTCCGTGCGTAAGCTATCCCTTACAACTATCCTTAATCCCTGTTAACCAATTGGCAACAGTGATATCTGTATACTATCGTCATAGATAAGTACCAGACATCAGTTGGCAACCAAGCGTCTTTGATAAATTTTTGAATATTTTCAGATTTAATAAAAAAAAGGACATTGTCTGAGTTTTTATCGTAGAACAAGTAATCTTCGTTGTCAAAGTTAAACAATGAATAATAATTACATGGCAGATTCAACTGCTTTCTTAAAATAACTGTTAGACTTTTACTAAAATCCCTAACTTCATACGCAAATGGGTACAGCGCTCCAATTTTCCCTGTAATTTCATCATTATATTGAGTCCAAAACATAACAAAGTTACCATTGCTCCCATCAAAACCCAACTCCAGAAACTTTAATTTATAGTCCTCTTCGTATTTTGGCAAAACTTTACCCAATTTTTATCTAAAAATTTAATAAATTTTTCACAAATATTTGTAAGTCTTTTTTAAATTAAAAAAATTAATTTGATTTTTGCTACGGCTGTTTATTGTTTCTTTCTGGAGTCAACATTTAAAAGCACCTTGAAGAGTATGGCATTGATTAAATCCCGTTAAATCAAAAAGTTGAATAAATTATTGTTTAACCTCCCGAAAATCAATTTTTAAACCTTGATTTTCTACCTGTTGTTTAAACAACTCTGTAAATCCTACAATATTTTGTCTGGATGTGTTTTTAACACAATAAACAGTATTGTGAATCTCTTTCATAAATACTGGCGTTTCTACAAAAGGCTCATCTTCATCCCCTAACCACTCATCATATTCTGATTTCTCTTCATTTAAAATACTTTGAATGTTAATTATTTTCCCAATATAACAATTAATGATTTCATTACCTACCATTAGCTCTGCTTCAAAAAACTGCATTTCGTCTTTGAGTAGAAGATTCATTTTTTCATAAAAATCAGTAGAAAACACCAACAGACTATCTATGCTGTCATATTTATCAGTAAGTTTAATATTCTTAGTATTAAAACCTTCCTGTCCCCTAAATTTAGGCTTTGTATTTAATTCGCCTTCATCATATAAGAAATAAAATTTTATCTCCGTTCTATCGCGATTCATCAGCTCTATGTAAGCCTCTGAATTAAGCAGTTTACTGTAAATGGAATATAACTTCATTCTTGACTCCTTGTTCATTCAAATAGGGGATGCACAACTGTACTTGCCAGTATTAAATCCTTTTCTAAGTTTATTTTGAAGTGTTTTAACTTCTTCATCTATACGACCTTGTGACCATTTTTCACGAACAGCCTTATCCTGTAATCTATCGAGCATAGCCTTAACTTTTTCATTATATTCACGATGCTCTACCGTCCATCCTCTATGCAATCCTTTTTGAGGATTTGGATCTATACCTCTATTAACTGGCAGATACATCATATTTGTAGCATTATTTATTGATCTCCCAGAAGCTTGAAAGAATGGGTGGTTTCTTAAAGAGTAAGGTATTAGATGCTGTCTTTGATATCCTTGTATAGAAGGCATCCAACTTGGCATTCTTGAAAGGCCAAAAGGATCGACCCACTCCACAGGATTCGGGGCATATTGGTAGCTTAACTCACCTTTTTGTGACTATCCTTAATCCCAGTGAGACAATTAGTACCATTAATGTCTGTACACTATTGTTATAACTAACATTTCTAATCAAAAGATAAGCTCAAAGCTGGTCTTAGCACAGCAGTTCCATCCACTAAATCCCCTGATGGCATTCGCATTGCACATAAACACCAACCCCACTCATCAGCTTGCCAGGGCCAAAAATAAGCACCACCACCTTTAATCACATATTCACCTATTTTTATCTCAGCATTTTTATGATGACTATTCTTAAATAGGTCTCCACACCATTCACCAAAAAACAAACCAGATAGTCCATTTCCAGTTGCCTTCTTCATAAAAGATTGAGAGTCAAAGCTGAGCCACAAGTCTAATTCTCCAGCATCAGGTAAGCTGTTTCCAAAAGGAAATAATATATCTTTCCCTTGCTTGACAACCGCTTCCCACTCTACCTCTGAGAGAAATCTAGCTCCTATTGTATTAAGAAAATTGGCAGCACCTGAATAGTCAAAAAATGCAGGTGTATTATTGGACGAAAAAGGTTTTCCAATGATTTTATATGCTTCCACCTCTAGTATAGGATGTTCAGCCACGGCAAATAAATTGACTGCCATCTTAATAAAAGGTTTCATTTCTGAAAGTGTTATTGAAGGTTGTGGGCTAATTTTTAGAAGTCTATTATAGCAATCATCACTTAACCCTAAACCCGTCTGATGATGAAATATCACTCTGTAATTTAGGACGACTTCTCCAATAGCTTGTGAAATACGAGGATAATCGCTTGTCAGTGAAGATTCGTCAACAGTAAAAAGCCCTTTTCCTAAAGGCCGAATGAGCAGGGTTAAATATTCATTTCTTTCTAATAAACTTAATTGTTTCAAATTCTGTATATCCATCCAGTTTCCTTAACTGTTAGCCACTATGATTACTCTACAATAGACAAATCAAGTATCACAAACTCCAAATGTCCATTCATTATCAGTTGTCATATAAATTACTTTAATATCATTCTGTCTTGCAAAGCTTGACATAGCAGCTTGACAGCCTCTCCCTCCAGGATTACAAGGTGGTTTTTCCCCTAAAATTCTTAGAGTATCTCCTGGTTCTACTATATGGGAAACTTTATCCATAATTTTTCTTTCTGTATGGACAGCTAATTGTTCACTCCAGCTTAGCCTTCTACCTGGTGGTATATCACTTCCACTAAACTCAATACCATACCCTTTAACAAGTGTATTCCCGTTATCCCTTTTAACAGATTACCAACGACACTTGACACCCCTGACGGTAAGGTACTGAGAACATATCATGACCTTGAGCCGAATAACCATACTTGGCAAATCACATAGAATTACTTATAGCATTGTGGATATGCACTCTACACTTCCAACTAGCTAAGCTACCAACTTGTAATAGGTCTTTCTAAATCTTTCCAAAATTCCAGCAGGCTTTTATCAAAAAAATAAATCGTTCGTAAATCTTTCCATACCGTCATCCCTAATACTAGAAATGTCACTCTGAAATTATTCTCAATATAATCATAGCGAGACATCAAGGTATTTAATCCTTGTATTGAGTTCACAAGCACATCATTAAACATCACTTGATAATCTAGAATATTTTCTGTTATTTGAATCTGCGTTAATCGGTCATTATCAAATCGAATATAAAAATCTTGAAAATCGCTAAATGCTTTATTATTAGGTTTCGCTCTCGTTGGGATTCCTGTAAGTTTTGTGAACTCTTGAGGTGTCTCTCCAAAATGAAACACCCCGAGTCTTTTATACGGCAAGAAACACAATTGCGTATTTCTCAACACAATCATCTCCTCGTCATTTCTTAAGATTCAAATAATAATCATCATACGACTCTTCATAAAGTTCTTTGACACTCTCATCGTATACTAAAATCTCCGCAAATAACTTCCCTTTAAAATCTGGAATCAATGTTAGGTTATATTTAGGAAATACAAGAATATTGTCATCAACAAACGGGTTTTCTTCCTCTAAAAATGTCTCCAAATTATCAAAATTAATTTCTTTGTCGTTTAATTTAAAACCTTTAATATCTCGCACTGAAATTGTTACCAGAACCTGACGACCATTTTGCTCTTCGAATTCTAGATAGTATAGAGATTTATCAAATTCTGTTTTATCTATTTCCTCTTTACTTTGTCCTAACGTAATACCATCAAAACTATTTTTTTCAATATTAAACATTATATATTTCCTTTAAAATTTTAATTACAAACTTTACTATTCAATCTATTTCTTTCAGAATCACTAATATAACCTCGAGAAAATGCTTCTTCAATCATATCTGTTAAACCAGTGTTATATTTGGTTCCGAATTTCTTTTTAATATCTACAATATCCATTTCCATCGCATGAGAAAATCTACCAGAATCAATTAGTTTTGTTTGTGCCTGTCGCCAACGCCTTGCTTGGGTTAACGATCCCCAACTAGCTGTTTGTCTATGATCAGATGTTTCCATCCAAAGAGAAGGAACTATTCCCCGACTTAAATCGGAAATAGAGTTTCTTACAGCAGACCATGCAGGCATATGATTAACCTCACCTCCTTTTGCTAGTTGACGAACTAACCAATAAACACCTCCTTTAGAACTACTCCACCCCCACGGATCCACCCACTCCACCGGGTTCGGAGCGTATTGATAGAGGTTAATCCCTCCCATCAAGCCGATCGGGTCTTGGCTGATAAAGCGACCTAGCTCTGGGTCATAATACCTAAAGGTATTGTAATGTAACGACGTCTCGGCATCATAATACTGACCTTGAAAACGATGATTATTAATCACCTGCTCATCTGCAGCAGTTCGGCTCATGACACGGGTTTCACCCCACGCCTTGGCCTCCGCTTCCCACACCACTTCCTGACCTTGGTTCATCAACAGTTGTGGGGTGCCGAGGTGATCGCACACATAATGATAAAGTTTCGGCGCTGCTTGAGTTTCTTCTGCTAACTCGGTCTGCCACCCCCGTGAGCTCAGTAGTTCCGCTTGTCCATCATTGCTATTAATGTATTGCGCCAAGGGCACAAACTGACCATCTTCGTAGAGATACTGCACATTCAAGGCCAAGGCCGGTGCATTCTGCCAGTCACGTCCCGGATTGGCTGCATGTTTGCCCAGTTGCTGACCGATACGCTCTTCTGAGGCAATGGTTAAACCTTCCCAATCATAGAGTGTTTGTTCTATGACTGTGTGACGGTGTTCATCCACCACCCGCTTGGCAATCCGGCGACCAAACACATCATACAGATAATCGGTACACAGCTTAGGCTCAGTGGCACTGCTAAAGGACGTGCTACGTGTTAATTGATTGTGTGCATCCCAACTAAAGGTCTGAATGCCTTTGTGGCTTTCTTTACGGGTTAAATTAACACGGGCGTCGTAATCAAAATGATAGCCGCTAATGCGCTTGAGTAGATTACCTGTATGAACCCACAATAAAAGTTAGAACGATTTTTTAATACTGTTTCTACCTAAAATTGCTACTAAGAATGGGGTAGGTTCAGGGGGACTACAATGTCACGGATAAGGTGATTGATGAGTTGACCGAGTGGCAGAATCGCCCGCTAGACGCCATCTACCCTATTGTCTACCTGGATTGCATTGTGCTGAAGGTTAGAGAGAATCAACGCATCGTCAACAAGTTCATCTCTATCGCTCTTGGCGTCAATTTGGAAGGTCATAAGGAGCTCTTAGGGCTCTGGATTGCCCAGAGCGAGGGCTCACGCTTCTGGTTAGGCATACTAACGGAACTTAAGAATCGAGGCCTTGAGGATATCTTAATCGCTTGTGTGGACGGTCTTAAGGGCTTTCCTGAGGCGATTGAAGCGTAAGCGTCCGGTGAATACATGTATTCATTCCTGCTAAATTGCGCGACACTATGGTTTTGTGTATGTTAGGAGAAATCAATGCCGTCTTTAATGCGTATCGAGACCGCCCAACGAGTGGGAATTCAAGAGCAAGCGTCTAGCCTACTGGCACTAGATAAAATCATCCTGGTGAGTGAGGCGACAGATTTACGAGCGGGGATGGATACCTTGCGCACTAAGGCAATTCAGCGCTTTGGTCAGGTGGCACCTCACGAAGCCTATGTGTTTATGAATCGCACGCACACGCTTCTTAAATTACTCATGCACGATGCGATGGGGTCGTGGCTATGTGTTCGTCGACTACATGAAGGACGCTTTCACGGTGCAGGCTCACGGATGAATCCGGCACTGTCAGCAGAACAACTGCAGGCCTTAGCCTTGGGGCTGCCTTGGCATCGTTTAGGTGAAGCCGGTATCTATCGTTATTGTTAGTTTGATCGTGAGCTAAGTGGGGCGATCTTGTCAATTAGGTATTCTCGGGATCGCTTATTTTATCGGCATAAGGCATACTACGTCTTATGCCGAATTCTTTTGCTTTTCTTTCCTCTGATTTATCCCAGTTAACTGCTGAGCAGTTGCGCGAACTCGTGCTGCAACAACAAGCCTTAATTGCTCAACAAGACGCATTGATTGTAAAAAAAGCAGCACAGGTGGAAGAAAAGGATCTGGCCTATCGTCGTGTTCTGAGCGCTTACGAACAAGTGAAGATGGAGTTGGCGATCTTAAGACGCATCAACTTTGCTAAACGTAGCGAACAGCTCCCTGACCTACAAGCGAAACTTTTTGAAGATGACGCCCATGAGGATCTGGCTGAGCTAGAAACGATGTTAGACAACATCGGCCAGCAATTAACGTCCATGAGTGGTCAAGAGCACACACCTCGCACACCGTCTCGTATGCGTTTGCCGGCGGAATTGCCCTCGGTGGATATTCATTATACGTTGGAAAGCACGACCTGTGGTTGTGGTGCTGAGATGCGTCATCTTGGGGATGAGGTGAGTCAGAAACTGGATTATGTGCCCGGTACTTTTAGCGTGGAGAATCACATTCGTCCGAAATACGTGTGTGATTGTTGCAAGACCCTCAATCAAGCGCCGGTACCTCCTCACATCATTGATAAGGGGTTGGCAACGACCGGACTNTGAAGCCGTCTACCCTCAGACCAAGGTGCAGCTATGCATTGTGCATATGGTACGCAACACCATGCGCTTTGTGTCATGGAAAGATGCTAGAGCGGTCACTCAAGACCTCAGAGCCATATACCAAGCGGCTACGGAATCACAGGGCTTGGACGCCTTTGAGAAGAAGTGACCTAATTACGCACTAGCCGTGCAGTCGTGGCGCAACAACTGGCATCATGTGGCAACGCTCTTTGCTTATCCTGAGGACATCCGACGGGCGATCTATACCACCAACGCCATTGAGTCCCTTAACAGCGTCATTCGCAAGGCCACGAAGCGTCACAAGCTCTTCCCGAACGACGAGGCCGCCATGAAGGTGGTGTTTTTAGCCATCCATGAGGCAAGTAAACGGTGGACAAGGCCGATTAAGAACAGGCATCAAGCGTTAAATCAGTTTAGTATGGAGTTTAGGGAAAGCGTTCTGAACCACTTGTAAAAAATCAAGCTACACAAAATACCTTACACCCTCTCTTACACCCTCTGTCGTTATAAAAGACCCATCTTTAATTCTTTCTCATTTGCTTTTCTGCCTCCTGTAATGCTTCTTTTAAAACAACAATGTCCCCTTCAGCTACTTTCCAAGTTTTTTTCATTTTCGGATGTTCTAAACAACGATTTAAAGAATCTATAATCAGTTTTAAGCGTTGATTATAATCACCATCAAGAAAAGACTGATAATCAATTTTCAATCGGAACTCCAAAACTTTTCGTTTAATGCTACGTCGCACAATCTCTGGTAAGTCCATTGTCTTCATGATTGGCCCCTCCAACATAGCAATATAAGCCCAACGCCAATCTTTATAGGCATCAGAAAATTGTTTATCCTCTATATAGGAATTCACTATCTTTTCAATTCCTCTCACAATCTTACTGTACTCTTGCCCTACCGTATGTTCAGCCTCAGCAGAAGTCCATAATCTCATTCTACATTCTCCTCAATATTCACGTTATCTTACCAATCAGACTTATTTAATCGTGGTCGACATCCATCATGAGCTTTTTTATAGTTAAGTATTTCTGTGTGTTGCCATTGATGCATATCTTTTTTAGACCCTGATGTGACAACATCCATCGTTGCATTCTCCCCATTCAAGTAAGATTCAGAGTATCTTTTTTTTAGGACTTATTGTTTCACCATACTTTAAAATTTCATCAGTATCTCTATCTCTTAGTACATATCCATAAGTCGTTCTACTACATTGAAGACTATTTCTATGCTCATCTGCTTTCTGAGGCTTGGGACCCGGTTTTTTAGCAAATTGCCCTTTTTTATTAAAGTATAATTTCCTAGCTACACCCGCAACGACAGCGGTAACAATCTTGGCATACGCCAACCCCCACGGATCGACCCACTCCACAGGGTTCGGCGCATACTGGTAGCTGATCTCACCTTTTTGTGACAATCCTTAATCCCAGTGAGACAATTAGTACCATTAATGTCTGTACACTATTGTTATAACTAAAATTGCTAATCAAAAGATAAGCTCAAAGCAGGTCTTAGCACAGCGGTTCCATCCACTAAATCCCCTGATGGCATTCGCATTGCACATAAACACCAAACCCACTCATCAGCTTGCCAGGGCCAAAAATAAGCACCGCCACCTTTAATCACATATTCACCTATTTTTATCTCAGCATTTTTATGATGACTATTCTTAAATAGGTCTCCACACCATTCACCAAAAAACAAACCGGATAGTCCATTTCCAGTTGCCTTCTTCATAAAAGATTGAGAGTCAAAGCTGAGCCACAAGTCTAATTCTCCAGCATCAGGTAAGCTGTTTCCAAAAGGAAATAATATATCTTCCCCTTGCTTGACGCCCGCTTCCCACTCCACCTCTGAGAGAAATCTAGCTCCTATTGTATTAAGAAAATTGACGGCACCTGAATAGTCAAAAAATGCAGGTGTATTATTTGACGAAAAAGGTTTTCCAATAATTTTATATGCTTCCACCTCTAGTATAGGATGTTCAGCCACGGCAAATAAATTGACTTCCATCTTAATAAACGGTTTCATTTCTGAAAGTGTTATTGAAGGTTGTGGATTAATTTTTAAAAGTCTATTATAGCAATCATCACTTAACCCTAAACCCGTCTGATGATGAAATATCACTCTGTAATTTAGGACGACTTCTCCAATAGCTTGTGAAATACGAGGATAATCGCTTGTCAGTGAAGATTCGTCAACAGTAAAAAGCCCTTTCCCTAAAGGCCGAATGAGCAGGGTTAAATATTCATTTCTTTCTAATAGACTTAATTGTTTCCAATTCTGTATATCCATCCAGTTTCCTTAACTGTTAGCCACTATGATTACTCTACAATAGACAAATCAAGTATCACAAACTCCAAATGTCCATTCATTATCAGTTGTCATATAAATTACTTTAATATCATTCTGTCTTGCAAAGCTTGACATAGCAGCTTGACAGCCTCTCCCTCCAGGATTACAAGGTGGTTTTTCCCCTAAAATTCTTAGAGTATCTCCTGGTTCTACTATATGGGAAACTTTATCCATAATTTTTCTTTCTGTATGGACAGCTAATTGTTCACTCCAGCTTAGCCTTCTACCTGGTGGTATATCACTCCCACTAAACTCAATACCATACCCTTTAACCTTACCCAGACTATCAATAAGCTCCCAAATAGCCGTATGCTTCCACCCCCACGGATCGACCCACTCCACAGGATTCGGCGCATACTGGTACACATTTATCCCGCCCATCAACCCTATCGGGTCTTGGCTGATAAAGCGTCCTAGCTCGGGATCATAATACCTAAACGTATTATAATGTAGCTCACTCTCCTCATCATAGTACTGCCCTTGGAAACGATGGTTATTCACCACCCCCTCTTTTACCTCTCTCGGCTCCACATAGGTCTCTCCCCATGCCACCTCTTGGGCTTGGTTCAGCAATATAGATTGCGTTTGGGTTTTTATAAGTTTAGTTTTCCAGTTTCATAGTCAAGAATCCCTTGTTCACTCATAAGCTCTAAATACTCTAGAACAGATGCTAAGACATCCAAGTTATCAACTGATAACGCCATGAACTTTTCAGAGAATTTCTCTATTTCACACCCCAACTGAGTTAAATATTGAGATACTGTCACCACGAACTCATCGCTCCTCAGAAATATTACTCGAAGTGTGTTATTTGCAGAATTTTTTTCAACTTTTTTAAAATACAAAACATCATCTTTACGAACTGTAGATACTAAGTCGCCCAATGAAACTTCTTTTGTATAAAAAGGAATATTATCAATTTCAAATAAGCCATTCTGCAATTCCTTTGCCCATAAACTTTCTTCGTCAACGGGCGGATAATTATTCACTACTTCTAGTTTAAAAAAAATCTTCTTATCCATAATTGATACCTATTTGTTACTTTTTTCTAAGTTACATACTCTACACAATATTTGTCCGTTTTCTATCGTTCCTGAACCCCCTTTACTTTTAGGCTTAATATGATCCACGTGTGCCTCATTACTGGGAGGAGTAACTCCTTTTTTGTGTTGCTGTGCATCTATTACTTCTTGACCACAATTGGCACACTTCATAGCTCCCGCATTAGTTATTTTATTCTGCTCTTTAACTGCAGCCTTACCGGCTTTCGTAAAATCCTTGCCTGCACGTGTTCCCTGCTTTAATAACTGTCTAATAATTAGCGAAGAAATCAACCCCCACGGATCGACCCACTCCACAGGGTTCGGCGCATATTGGTACACATTTATCCCGCCCATCAACCCTATCGGGTCTTGGCTGATAAAGCGTCCTAGCTCGGGATCATAATACCTAAACGTATTATAATGTAGCTCACTCTCCTCATCATAGTACTGCCCTTGGAAACGATGGTTATTCACCACCCCCTCTTTTACCTCTCTCGGCTCCACATAGGTCTCTCCCCATGCCCTGGACTCTGCCTCCCACACCACCTCTTGGGATTGGTTCAGCAATAGTTGCGGCGTGCCTATCTGGTCACATACATAGTGATAGAGTTTAGGGGGAGTAGTGGTTAGGGCTTCTCTCGGCTCACACTCACTCGTTAGCCTCATCGGGCTAATATGCTCTGCCTCGCCTGTACTGCTATTGATATACTGGGCTAGCGGAACAAAGCTACCGTCCTCATACACATACTGTACATCTCTAGCTAGCGCGACCCCCTGTGTCGTAGAGAGACTCCTTGCATGGGCTGTACGCAACGGCTCCTCGGAGGCAATGCTTAATCCCTCCCAGTCATACAACGTTTGGCTGACCACCCGATGATGCTCACCCGCCTCCACTCGCTTGGCTATACGTCGCCCAAACGCATCATAGAGGTACACTGTGCGTAAGCTCTCCCGAGCTCCCCCTTGCCATCCACTCTGCCGTAATTGATTATGTCCATCCCATTGGAAGGTCTGTATCCCTTTGACCCCCTCTTTACGCGTCATATTCCCTCGCGCATCATAGCTAAAGTGTGTCCCCGCTATCCCTTTTAAGAGATTGCCTAATACACTTGACACCCCTGACGGTAAGGTACTCGATGGCGTGTAATCATACGAATTTTGGGTGCTCTTACTTAAGATATTATGTGCCGGGTCAAAACTAAATCGCTCTTCTCCTAATGGCCCTCTCGCCTGTAATAATCGCCCTATCGGGTCATACTGATAGCTTAGCTCTCCCTTGCGACTATCCTTAATCCCTATTAACCGATTGGCGCCGTCATAGTCATAGACTCGTTGCAAGACGGTTTGTTTGACATATTTACCTGTTTGCGTATGTTGCTGACTGAGTCGGCCGGCTATATCGTACTCAGTACTCTGCATCAAATCGTTTGCCCAGTGTCGCTTCACTTCGCGGTGATTACTATCACGCTCCACATCAATCAAACGCTCTTTATCTAGCAACATCCCATGCAGGTGACCTGACCCATAGCGCAAGTAATCCACCACACGACCGTCGGGACGCGTCGTCGTGATCAGATTGGATAATTCATCGTAGGCAAATGCCCAGTGCTTACTCACCTGATGATCAAACACCGTATAGTCGTGATCTTCGGCAATCACATTACCCAGCGCGTCTAGCGTAAACTGATGGCGGGCATGAGGGTTTTCGGCGAAAATGAGACGTCCATTCATATCATACCCATACGATCGTGTCTCATCCGCACTCATGACCTTCGTCACTCGTCCCATCACATCATACTGATAACGTATCGTTTGGTCTTCAAACGTCACCCCGTCCAAACGACCCGTTTGCTTATTCACATGATAGTGTTTTTGCTTACCATCAAACGCTTGCTCATGCACTAAACGACCCTGTGGATCGTAGGCAAATGTATAGCGGTCTTGATTCTCATTGAGTAATTGACTTAATCGACCCAGTGGATCATAACGATACGCTACCTCATGATTCAGTGCATCAATCCTCGCCTGAACCCGTCCTGCTTCGTTATAACGGTATGAGGTCGTATGGGATAAGCCATCCACAAACGTCAATAGTCGCCCCTCTTCATCATGGGTCAAATAGACGGGATTAGTACCTGAACGCTCTACTTTGGCTAACTGTCCTTTCACATCATAGGTATAGTGCTCTGTTGTGCCACTCGGCTCAATAAGTTCTATTAAGCGATCAAAGGCATCATAACGATACTGCGTAGTTTTACCCGAACAATCTCGATAGGCAGCGAGCTGACCCGTCGGCGTATACATGAGGTGTTTAACACCTCCCTTGGCATCAATAACACGCGTCACATAGCCCTGAGCCGAATAGCCATACTCGGTCACATGTCCTAAGGGGTCAGTCTCTGCTATCACCTGATGGAATTGATCATAATCACGTAACCAACGACTACCATTAGGCTCTTCTAACACGCGTAAATGATTATCTGTATCGTATGTATAGCGGATTCGACTACCGTCTGGATTGATGGTTTCAATCAGATTATCAAAGGCATCATAAACAAAGTTTGCCACTGTGCCATCTGCGTATTTAACCTGTGTAATATTATTGAATTCATCACGTTGACTAATTCGTGAGGTACCGTCACTATAATAAATGCCCAGTAAATAATTTTCTTTATTAAAGGTATATTTGGTTGTCTGCCCTAAAGCATCCGTGACATAAGTTGTCAAATTCTCTCGATCATAACGCAGGCTATATGCCATGGTGCCGTCATCTAATACCTCATAAATACAGCGAGGGACGGCACCTGTGGTATCCCAACGTAAACTCACGCCACGATTGGTTTTATCGGTATAGCGAGTGACCAAGTGCTGTTCGTATTGATAATGATTACTTGAGCCAAACTGATCCGTCGCCTGTACTAAATCCCCCTGAACATCATAGCGATACTGTGCCACAATAATTGTCTGCGGAGTATCACTTTCTGGTGTTAGTCCTTGATAACTAATCTGGGTCACACGATGATCTTGGTCATAGACAAACTGTAATTGGTAGAGTGGCGATGATAAGGTGTCAAGCTGACCTGTTTTATCATAAGCCAAGACTATTTTATTACCATTGGCATCTCGTATAGACGTGAGTCGATACACCCCTGCCATCGCTTCATAATGCTCTACCGTATGATTTTTATAACGGATTTCAATATGACCTTCTGCCACTATTTCCCAGTACAGCTCTTCTTTACGGTCATACCATACTTCATTAAGCGCTAAATTGTCTCTGCTCTCAACTAAGCGACCTAATTTATCAATATATACAAAATGATTACCATCACGATAAATATACCGTGTGTATTCAGTCAACCAACGAGGACCTAATGGGCTTAAAACCCCTGCCGTATCAAACGCATAACAGTTGGAAACATAACGACGCTCCCACGTAATAGGAATCGCATCACCTAAACTAAAATCCGTATGCTCAAATTGCTCATCACCTAGGGCATAACCAATAGATCCGTCGCCACGAGCTAATTTTTGACATTCTTTGCATTCATTATGTTTCTTCTCTGGGTTTTTATTTTGACCACTTCCATCTTTATCTTTTGGATTACCACCATCAGATCCATCGCCATCACTCTTTTTACCACCACCTTTACCATTCTTACCTTTACCGAGACTAGTTATCCATTGCTGAAAGCCTGTCTCAAGCGAAAGTCCTGTAAACTTCAGATCTGCAAAACCAGATTTATCTTCAGCACCTAGCATCTGGAAATTCAGACCTGTTGCCCCCATAGTCGCTAATTGTACATTCGTTGAGTTAGCATGAACCCCGATAGAGCATACATTTTTGGAGAGCACATCAGCTGCCATACTATCTTTCAAGGCAGTCAACGAAAGACCAACATTAACGGTTTTATCACTACTTGCCGAGACCGTCGTATCTAATAGAGACATTGTTAATAGCGTTGGTGCCTTATGCTCAATTTTATCTTTGGCATCAAAATACGCTCCCGCCGCTGGTTTAATAGAATAATCCGTTGTATCTACGGTGGTTTCACTTTGATCAGACACAACATCGTAGGTCTGTGCTTTAAAATCAATATCCCCTGTCTTTAATGATGCACCGTTCTGAATTTGGCTGACTTCTTGTCCGCCAATCGTTTCACTCACTGTACCCGTCACTTCCTCATCATCAGAAGCATCAGTATTAATATGCAAGCCTTTAACGGTATGTGTTGCCACCCCTGCAACACTGCTGGTTAAAGAACCGGTAATGGTTTCATCTACACCGTCTAAGTAGTTTTCTTCTAAATTCCCACCCACTTCTTCTGTTAATTGCGTCTGAATACTTCTCTGATGGTCACTTTCATAGGTATTCTCTCGACCAGAAGCGAGCTCAGTATCGGAGGTGCTATGAGCGGTATGCGATCTAAATCCACTAATCGCTGACACGGTATTACCGACAATCTTTTGCGTCTGGTTATTTTTCACCTGTGTATTTAAATCTTTCTCTGCTTGCAATGACAGCATCTCTTGCCCAGGGCGATCTTCAAACATTAAATGATTAGATTGACTGGTATCCCCATAACGGCTCTTGGTAAAAAAGCCACTCTTAGTCGCCTCATCAGGAAGGTTAACAGGAGGCATATTTAAATCGTTATAGACTCGTCCAATCACCACTGGTCTATCCGGTTGCCCATCAACAAAATCAACCACCACTTCTTCACCAATTCGTGGAATTTGCACGCCACCAAAACCATCTCCTGCCCACGGGGTAGAGACACGTACCCAGCAAGAGCTCTCTTCATTTTTTTTGCCCTCTCTATCCCAGTGAAACTGAATTTTAATACGTCCATATTTATCGGTATAAATTTCCTCTCCTTCTGGTCCCACTACTTGAGCAGTTTGAGGACCAGACATTTTAGGCTCTTTATGGACTCTTGGTGCTCGGTATTGTACCGTCGCCGGAATTTGTAGCGTATCAATTTCTACTAAACTCGTTTGCTCATCCGTAACATAAGATTGCACCCGAATATCATACGTTGCCTGAATCACCAGATATTTACTATTCTCTGCGGCAATAGGAAACCCTTTGAGTGTAAAGGTATAACCCGGTGCCAAATCACGCAGCCGTGTTTTAGCTATCGTATGGTGTTGTAGTGCTTGTAAAGCCTCCAAGTGCACTTGAGCATAATGTTTGGACTCGGCATAACTAGCATACCCACCAAAAGGCTCATAAATTTCTAAGTCAACCCCAAACGTATACTGCTCAGCTTTGGTCACCATTCCTCTCATATCATCGCGGGGATTTTCAAAGTTATAGTCTTGTGTACTATAACTACTAGGCGTGAGTTCTTCTATGCTATTCCATTCAAAGATATGCTGTTCAGTAGGCGTCGCTACGCCATTTTCTTCTACAAAGTGTGCTTGTGCATTCACGGCTAAGGCAGGATGACTATTTTTATGATCTGTTAATACCAGCGTATGATCATCCGCTGTATGTTTAAACCAATAGTAAATCCCCTCATGCTCCATTAAGCGACTGATAAAGTCAAAATCAGTTTCTTCGTATTGGACACAATATACCCATGTGCGATAACTTTCTAAGGTTTTGTCCTCAAACTTAATGTGATGTTCAGCTAATACTTCTTTAACAATATCTAAGGCTGATTTTTCCTGAAAAATCCGACTATTATTAACCTGCGTCAAATACCATAATTCAGGGCGTAAAGTCAGCTTGTATATATAATGTTTTTTCTCTTGATGGAATTTTTCATTGACCAACTCAACCTTGGTAATGACACCATTGAAATAACGTGACTGATGGTTATTTTCAAGAGCAATACTCGCTACCGTCCCTAACAAGCTTTCTGGCTGAATAGGCAATCTTTCTGCAACGACGGTTACCTGATAATCATAACTGTCTGATAGTTTTTCATGACCTTGTAACGATAAAAAGGCTAATTGCTGCCCAAGTACTGTTTCTATATTAGCAATACGATTCATATCATCCTCTACACTTGCTCAAGACATTAAGCGTGATATTGTTCACTCCATAACTCAGCTTCAAATAAAGCATCATCTTTTTCACGAACACCAGCTCGTTTTTTCAGCTGTTGATCGGTAGTGATTGCACGGTGAAAGCGCGTCTCCTTAAACATTGCTCCATCAAAAGAAGCCTCGCTAAGATTGGCGTAAGAAAAATCAGTAAAATAAAATTGGCAATTGTCGAAATTTGCCTTAACGGCATTCGCTTTTTGCCAAACAGATAACGACAAATTACTTTGACTAAAATCGGCCTGCTCAAAAAAGCCTTCGACAAAAATACTCTGTTCAAAATCAGCATTTTTCGCACTCAGGTGGTCTGCCTGTGCCTCTAGGAATATGGCATATTTGCCCTGTACCTCATCCATACAAACAAACGACATTTTTGCCTCATTAAACGATGCTTGCAGTAAATTGGCTTTTTTAAATGAGGCACCCGTTAAATCTGCCTCTGTAAATACACTTTGCGATAAATTCACCCCATCAAACCGATGGTGTGCCAGATTTGATTTGGTCCACACCATATTTTGTAACTCACAGTGTGAAAATAAACATGTCCTTAAATCTAACTGATAAAAAATTGATTTATATAAATTACACTGATCAAAAACCGTCTCCTCTAACTGTGTATCAGTACACACAAGTTCGGTAGCGGTTAACTGCTGAAATCTTGCCTTATAAAAGTCGCTTTTGATAAAGGCAGCTTTTTGATATACCCCATCATGAAATTGGGTACTTATAAACTGACTTTCTGACCAGCTGGTTTTAGTGATTTGACAATTGATATGGTTAACACCCGAACAATTACACTGGTTAAACAGCGTTGCATTTAATTCACATTCAATAAAACGGGCGTTTTCAAAATCACAGTCATTAAAAATACTTTCATCAAATGCATTACGGTGGAACAGTGTATTTTTTAAATTAACATTCTCAAAAATAACTCCTCGCATATCCATATGTGAAAAATCCATGCCTGAGCAATCAACATTCACTATCGTGATACCATTATCTAGCCACTCTTTTAATTGCTGTTCTGATACTCTCATCAAGTAGCCTCCCGTTGACTAGGCTCTAGTTGAGCAAGCACCATATAATTTTCATGTTCAATACAATCATCTGAGAAATGACTCAATGCTAGCTCTGTCCTAAAAAAATTCACATGTGTAAAATTAACTGCCTCAAAGACGCAACGCCCCATCAATGAGTGAGATAAGTTTGCACCAGTAAAATCCACCCGTAAAAACTTAGCTCGACCAAAAATAGACTGTGGTGTTTGTGAATGGTTAAACGCTGCATTTTTAAAAATACTAAGTGAAAAATCAGTATTATCTAAAATAGCTTCACTAAAATTTACCTGTTCAAAAATCTGTTGCCTTAATGAACTATTTTTAATATAAACCTGTGTGAAGTCATTATTTGCCAATACCTGATCTACCTTAACAGAGATAGCTTCTAACCATGACTTGGTAAATTGTGTGTGTACAATCGCCCCATCATTAATGGCTAACCGTACTATATGGCAGTCAATAAATGCACTCTTCTCAATGGAGGTATTCATAAAGGCACATTTATTCATTTGCGTCTCGGTAAACTCAACACCCACCAAAGAACTTTCTACAAATACGGTTCCTTCTAATACCCCTACATTAAACGCACTCTGTTGAAACTCACCTTGTTGAATAAAAATTTCAGAAAAATCACAATGTTTAAAATAACTGTGCTGTACTTTCAACTGCTCAATCGTCATTTTCTGGAATTGACATGACTCAAAAAGACAGTGATCCATCGTACATAAGCTAATGTTACTCATTTCAAAAGTACACTGTTCAAACTTACTTGCTGTCAATTCTGCATAACAAAGCGCACTCATATCAAAACAACAATTTTTAAATGTACTTTGTCGTAAATTAGCTTTCTTTAAAACACTGGCTTTAAAA
Organism: Pelistega sp. MC2; assembly: GCF_900099475.1. Taxonomy (NCBI): domain Bacteria; kingdom Pseudomonadati; phylum Pseudomonadota; class Betaproteobacteria; order Burkholderiales; family Alcaligenaceae; genus Pelistega; species Pelistega sp. MC2. Next base: position 60,555 of record NZ_LT628276.1, read on the forward strand.
CTTACCCCATCAAACACTAAGCCACTTAAATCTGCTCCCGTTAAATCCATATGTTCTAACGGTTTCTGTTCATTGATAGCCTGTAACACCAGTTCTCTTAAGACGTTAGCTTTTGTCTTATCTTCAATGAATGTATTACCGTGTAAATGGGCACTCATTGCATAGAGCTGTTGCTGACGTTGTTGTGTTTTCTCCATTTGAACAGTATCTATACCCTCAAAAGACTCTGCGAATGTGCTTAATGCTGTCTCTTGACGACTAACATTAGCCCCATCTCCTTGGGTGATGATTTGCTTCAAATAGTCCTCACCCCCCAACAGTTCTAGGACTGTTTTGTCTTTTCCTGCCGTTCTTTTGAACCTAATCGAGGCCTCTTTCACCTCTTTTAAATGTTCTTTCATTTGCTGAAGTTGTTGCTCTCTAAGCTTCTGCTCTTCAGGTAACATCCGCATATCTACTAAAGGAGATGGCATAGGCCCAACTATTTCAGGTAAAAAATGATTAGCATCAACCCCCATAGTTGTTAGCTGCTCTCTCGCCATGGAGTACATATACTTTTGTAATTGGCTTAATTTAGTTGCTAAATGCCCTTTCATCTCACTTGTCGGAGCAATCGTATCAATCTGTACATTTTCAGGTAATAAATCTTCATCTAAATAAGCTAATAAGGCAGATTCATCATGGTTCTCTCTGGTGCGCATAAAGGACGTATAATGCGCCGCCTCTTTGGGTGAATGCTTCCATTCTACGGCTGCCAATACATGCTTAATTTCTGCACCATCCTCATACCAACAAGGCACAGAGCCTTGGAAAATCACGATATAACTTTCTAAATGAGGAATCAGCCATAATGTTTTTAACGATAAAAATACATCTCTTATTAATGGCTCTGTGGTTTCATTTTCTTGCAGTTCAATCAAACACCTTCCTCTCCACGCAGGTACAATGCCTGACCATTGAGGCTTCTCTGGATGCATATTCTTAACGTTAAACAGAGTATTATCCGTAAACTCCACCTGATCAAACCATATCTGTTCATCTTGTGCTGCATTAAACAGACTAGGATCCATATCGTCAAAAAAACCCGGGAAATCCGTTTTTTGCCATTTTTCAGTATATGACCCTACTTTAGAAAATCTGATTGGCCAGGTAATAGACTGTGCCCCAAAATTCACTGCTCTATAGATTTTCTGCCTATCAATCACTTGCTGAGTAGGATCCTCAATATTAGGCAACTCTCTGATAGCCACATTCTCTCTGAGAATGTCCTCTGCTCCTCGGCCTAAAGGATTATTCTCATAATTTCCCCCTCCATAGCTATTTGCCCAAGAAAGAGGCAGGCTTTCAAATGCAAGAGGGTTAGAAATCTTATCACCGTCAAAATAGCGGTCACCCGTCACAAGTAATTCGCGTTTTTTATCATTAACCTCTACCGCAACACGGATAGATGTTTTATCTTGTTGATGCGCTGTATAGGCATAGCCTGATACCAAAAATTCTGGATAAACTTTTGGAATACCATATTCTATAATCCCTTGTGAATCTAGATGCTCTGCCGCCACTTTCCATAACTTACTCTCAGACTCAATAACCGGTGCACCAGATTTGGTATTGACGAGTAACATTAGACTTAACCCTATGCGTGACTGACCTTTCCAACGATAGGGACGTACTAATAGACTAGAGGCAATTGACTTGGATATTTTCATAAACTATACATTCAATTTAAGTGCATACTTGTCCAATTTTTTACCATAGTGTTTTAAATCTACACCGGTAAAACTAACCGCCATACCTTCTGATACTTCTGTACGGGCAAGGATTTTTGCTTGTAGTCCTACAGCGGACATCTTAATAGCGCTCATAGCATCATTAGTTACACCCAAAGCCACCTTCACCATATTACTATCGCTTACTTTACTACTTGACTTACTATCCATAAGTGCGACACCCAATTGAAATGCCGTCACTTTTTTATTGTGAGCAGCGGCAGGTAATTTATTCTTACTAATCGTTGCTTGTTTCTCTATACTGCCTGCATTCAATACTAGCTTCGTATCAACTAAGTTTAAATATTTAGCAACAGAGCTTAAGGTAAAGGCCGATGCCGCCGTAATTTGATGAATAGGCGCAAAGAAACCCATTGCTCCAGACGTAACAATTGTCTGCAATAATCCACCAATCTCAACGTTGGAACCTGCCTCAAGCGTATTAATCTTATCGGCGGCAATCTTATCATTACGAAACGCATTAATCGTTTGCTTTATCCCTGTTGCATAGTGATGTATCGAAGGTTCTTGTGCAACTGTCAATGATTCTGTTCCTGCTGTTGTTTCTGCATTCGTACCTGTGTACTGACGATATTGGCGTTGATGTACGGTGTCTTTACTATCTCCAGCTACTTTTAGAGTATGCCCATTTTCATGCTGATACGTCGCGTTTCCTTGTACTTTTTTATCCACCTTGCCGCCAAACTTCCATTGATGAGCACCGGTAATATTTGTTGCAGATGACCCTCCTACACTATGATTGCTATCATTCTTAACCAAAAGGTCCATGTCTTTTTGAGCAACCATTTTGAGCAATTCTTGACCTAAATCATCCTCAAATAATAAAGAGTTAGCTTGATCAGGATTACCATCTTTGGTACGCGTATGAAAACCACTTTTTGTTGCTTGCTCTGGCAATTTAACTGGTGGCATATTTTCAGCATTATAAAGTCGTCCAACAACGATAGGTCTATCCGGTCTACCCCCTAAAAAGTCCACAATCACTTCTTCATTAACACGTGGAATTTGAATACCACCAAACCCACCACCAGCCCATGGATTTGAGACCCTCACCCAGCATGAACTATCCTCATTGTATTGACCATATCTATCCCAATGAAATTGGACACGAACCCGACCAAACTCATCTGTCCAAATGGTTTCCCCATCTGGCCCAACAACGCGTGCCGTCTGCGGACCATATGTATAGGGTTTGGGGGTAACGATAGGGTGTCGGTATTGCACATCAGATGGCATTAACTCTACTTGTAAGGCTAAGCGAGACTGATGATCCTCATGACTCATATAAGGAGCTTCAGCAAAATCATATGCAAGTCGAGTGATTAAGTATTGTTGATTCTGTTTACTATTTGGATGTTTCTCTAACCCTACTGTTGACCCAACCGCTAAGAAACAAGCATTTGAGGTAGCTCTCACTTTGCTACGTTGAGCATCTGCAATTTCGACCTGAATTTTTGCTAATTGTTGCCCCTCTTCTACATCAGTATAATCACCCATAGGTTTATAAATCTCAAGTGATAAGCCGTGATTATTCTGCAACCCAGACTGCTTATTGACCTCTAATGAAACACTGGGTTTATTTAGATTGTAATCAGTCGATGCGAACTGGTTACTTCCCAAGGATACAGATGGCTGCCAACGATAAAAATGTGGTTGGACATGATTCTCACCTAAGCTATTAGGGTAGAAATTAAGTGTACTCTTACCTTTTACCGCTTGGTGTGCTTGCATATTATCGGCGATTACCAAACGGTGCTCTCCATTCTCATGCTTAAACCAATAATAGAGCCCCTCATGTTCCATTAATCGACTAATAAAATTAAAATCTGTCTCATCGTACTGAACACAATATCCCCATTCTCTATACGTGCCCGTTAATTTAGTTTCTAGTTTGAATGGATAATTTTTTAAGACATCGCGAATAATTTCTATCGCGGTTTTTTCTTGATAAACTTTATAATGGTTTGTTTGGGTTGCCAACCATAGCCAAGGTCTCACAGTAGCCTCATAGCTAAAATAACGCTTTGTCTTGGTCTCTTCTGCAACTCTCTGTACCTTTGTCACAATACCGTTCAATACTTTTTGATATTGATTTTCCTTTACCTCAACGGTAATATCATGCCCCAATAATTGTTTAGTATCAAACCCACGATTCTCTACTAAAAAAGCAACCTTAAACTCAAATAATCCCGACAGGTACTCCTCACCTGTTAATGATTTAAACAAGATTTCTTCACTGACCGAAGGCGCATTAATATGAAAAATTCGATTCATTATTGACTCCTATGCCGCCAAAATACTAATATGAGGACAACTCGGAATAATCGTAAAACCAAATGTATTAATCATATTCTGAGGTCCACCTGCACACATTCGATTCGCTGGAGTACCAAACAATAATGTGGTATAGGAATTTAATACTAGCCTTCTACTTTGTGAAGCCACAGTCTGAGAAATAACTCCCAATGCAACACCTGGCAAATCACCTAAGGTCAAAGGAATGGTTGTCATCATATTATGTGCAAACGCATTATTAAATAAAATTTTGATCGCCACTGGTATCGCCGCCATAGGAAAAGCCATATCAGGTAAAGGTATGGGAACTAATGCAGGTGATTTACACACATCTGGAAAAGCAAAATCCATTCCTATCATTTGATTTGTCGCAAACATAAATGTCACCTCTCTTTATGCATTCTTAATGGTTATAGCTGTAAATTCAGCAGGACTTGCATAGGCTTTATCACTTTTTCCAACGCCTTTTAGTGCTACACCTACCGCTTCATACTTTATCAACTGAGTATCCAAGGTATTTAGACCTGCCACCACTTTGATCGCTGACAGCTCTCTTGCTGAAAGATACATACCTTCATTAGCCCCATATAAATTAATTGATGCGGTATAAGAAGTAGACACATTCTGTATATCAGCTGATTTTATAAGGGTCAAATTGATTTTATTGTTATAGTCTTCTTTAACCTGTTGAGTATTCTCATCAATGCTTGCAGGCGTGGAAACACTAATACTTGATCCTGCTGTTACTTGAGTATCTGTCTTACTTACTGCAGTAGCATCCCCCGCCGTAGTGGTAACTGTCATCGTACCCGTTTCAATTGTCTGAGGACCACCTTGTACAGTAGTACTCTGAGCACTATTTATCGTGACTGTTTCACTGCCACTCACTTTACGTGTAAAGGGTCCTGTAGCGGTACGTGTATATTCCGTTTCTACTGTTCTATCTCGACCCGCTCCATAGGTATAATCAGCCAAACCACCACTCACACTTTGTACATATCCTCTAGACATAAGGATATTTGCATTACCGGACAAAGTATGTGTTCTAGGACCGGTAACTGTTTCACTAGACGTTCCTTTAATCGTTCTAACTTGGTTAGCCTGATTAGTTTCTGTAGAGCTATCTTTGAAAATATTATCGTCATATCCACCAACAGATAAGTCAGTAGTGCCTCCATGCTCCCCGGTTTGTGTCCCTGATACAGCAAGGTCTTCATTATTTTTAACCTTAGTATTCATATCTTTTTGGGCTTGGAAACCTAACATTTCTTCATTAGGCTTATCCTGCAACCGCATAAAATTCGCGGTGGATGCATCACCAAATTTTGTGCGGGTAACAGTCCCCATTTGCGTAGCATCATCTGGGAAATTCCATGTTGGCATATTATCTGCGTTATATACCCGTCCGACTACGATGGGTCTATCGATAAACCCACCCACAAAGCCAACGATAACTTCATCATTGATACGCGGAATTTGTACACCACCAAAACCACCGCCTGCCCAAGGACTAGAGACACGCAACCAGCAAGAACTATTTTCATTTCTCTGACCTTCCCTATCCCAGTGGAATTGCACTTTGATTCGCCCATACTTATCCGTAAAGATTTCTTCTCCTCGCGTTCCTACCACTCTGGCCGTCATAGGCCCATAGGCTTTAGGCACTGGCGTAATTTTAGGATGTCGATATGGTACATCTGTGGGGATAGCCTGACATGTCATTTCAATATGAAAGTCACGCTCATCTGCTTGTGTTGATCTAGCTGACTGAGATAAATAAATGTGTGTCCCAATAATCCATAATTTATCAGGCGTATTCTCTCGGTTTTTTAAGCTAAACGTTTTGCCTGTGGCAAGCATGGCATAATTTGCTTGCACTTGAATCACATGCCCTTGCCACGCATAGCTTTCTGCCATTACTTGAACATACTTATCACCGTCACTACGCTCGAAATATCCCCCTAATGGATCATAAATTTCTAACTGCTTATTAGCTGGTTGTGTAATCGTATAATCTACATCCAGAGCTTGTGCTGATTTCTCAAAAAAGTAGTCAGCCATGGTATGTTTATTACTGAAAAACTGCTGACTTTCTTGCCAATTTTGTACAATAATTCCCTGTGGAGGTAACGACTGATCTACACTGTAATAAGGTAAGACCGACTCTCCATCAATAGGTTTATAGGCAGTAGATGAGTCTGCTAAATTGAGAATATGTTTTCCGTCTTTATGTTCAAACCAATAAAAAATACCCTCTTGCTCCATGAGTCGCGCTATAAACTGAAAATCAGTTTCATCATATTGAACACAATATGGCCAACTTCGATAGCTTTCTGATAATTGCCACTTCAACTCGAATGGATACTCAGCAACAACTTTTTTAATCATATCCGGCACAGATTGCTCTTGAAAAATACGACTATTACTTTTTTGAGAGGTATACCATAACCAAGGAGCTAACTTAACCGCATAGATATGCTCACGTTCGGTATCTGAAGAGGGCGAAACATATTCAGCACGAATAACGATGCCATTAATATAACGGGTAGCATTTTCCTGTTTTATTGTTACCGTCATAGTCGTCCCTAATAGACGCTCTAAATCTACATCTTCCTGAGGCGCAATCAATTCAATATCATAATCAAATAGTGTAGATACAGTTTCATTGCCCCTTAACTGTTTCAATGCAAAATACTGCGCACCCAAAACGGTTTGTACTTCAATATGTCTTGTCATCGCTTACCCCTACACAATATCTCTATCCCATATGGATTTGGTCACTATCCACTTTCACCAAATCTTTTGCTGTTACCATCGTATATTTAGCATGTATTCTGGCGCTATTTTCCGCCTGATAATCGAGTGTCCCTACGCGTACTTGCTCCGTCTGCTCTGTAATACGGAAAGCACGTTTACTCATATGTGAAAGTCTATCGACAATTGCCTCATAGACCTTACCTACTAATTGCACCAAACCAATAGTCGCTTTCATTTCCTTACCCACAAACTGCGTCTGTTCAACAACGCAGTGAGCTTCTTGTGCCTTAAGTGTTATTTGTGCTGACTCCATGCTGAGTAATTGCTCACTTTTAAACGTAAGCGAAGATGCTGACACTAGCACATTACCCGCGATGGCTATTTCTTGTTGGGCTGTATTGGCTTGTTCCAAAACGGCAATAACATAAGCCTGATTGATATCAGCTCCGCTAACTAACACTACATCATTCACTGCAGGCATTAGCAAACAACTTGCCGCTTTTTTTATACTGATAACAGCACCATCCAAACAGACTTCTATCGCCTGAGTTTCCTTATGAATACCCACAACTTTTGCTGCTGTGTGTATGGGGACTAATACATGCGCTCTTTCAGACTGTCCATGATGCAATAATCTTGCTAGTTCATTCTCAGCGGCTACAAATGACTGATTTACACTCTCTCTTTCTTCTCTACTCATCCCACCCTCATATAATTGGACGTCTGCCTTGTAAGACGCTTCCTTTATTAATAACACCTCTCTGGATGCTACACAGCTCTACTTGGTACGCCATTTGTTGTGATACAAACGAGCCAATAAACTGTTCTAAAACGCAACCAAACAAATATGGACTTACACCAGCAAAAAATAACTCATCCATCTCAATACGAATAACAACAACTCTAGCAATAAATATTTCACCAAGAATCGGCGAGCGATCATGAGTCGCATACATAGTCACATTCGTAATCGCCGAAATCTGTTTGGATAACAACGGGTCAGCAATGTATGTATAGATATGCAAGATATCTTTCAGTGCATCTGCGGCGTTTTTCTCATCACCTTGCTGCAAAAAATCCAAATACTGTAAATTTAAATGATTAATCAATGCCCAAGCATTACTCAATTCAGCCAATGGTGGGCGAGGTTTTGTCATCTGTCCGAGCAACTGAATAGTATCTACAGGCACATATTTATCCAGCTTAAAATCTATTTTTCTCTCTTTATTCAATTCCAAAGGAAGCCATCCATTAGTACACAAGGTATAAACATTGATATGGCTAATCTGATGTTTTTCCTGTAACGCCTCTAATTGATGAATAGTTAATTCTGTCCGACTATAATCTTGTTTTTTTTCGACACCAAACGTATAAGTATTACGTTGCGTGGTATATCCTTCCCGATTCCCTTGACGATAAGTCGCTAAGTTAGGAATATCTATTCGAGTTTTATACTTATCCTCTGAAACCCCTTCTACTTTAGTCACACTAAAGATTTCCATATGGTTCGGTCGTGAGGTGTCTGCCACTAATGGATAGTGCGGCGTTAATTGTTCAAGAAAAATATTCTTAATATCTTGTCGAAAGAGATTCACGATTGGGGTACAAAACAGTAAGAAATTATTTTTATCTAATGCCCCCTCCAGCTCTACAAATTTTTTATCTAAGAAAAAAGTAATTTTAATGGTTGATAATCCCGATTTTTCTTGTCGTTCTTTAGGGATTTTGAGTGCTTTCCGCAATCCTTTTAATTGAATAAATCTGAATTTTTCAGGTAATAAAAAATATTCGTATGCAAGACGATGCCCAATGTGCATCGTATCCGACAAGGGAAATAGAGATACATCCTTACTTATACCACCTTGCTCAATATAGTCTTTACCAAGTAAATTACTCCAGCAACTAGGCCCTTCAGCATCCTGATAAAGTATAGATACGGTATGCCCCAAAATCGCTTCTAAAATAAGACTTGCTAAATCCGTGTCACCATTGATATAAACATCCAAATTTTCTAATTTAGATAACTCATTCAATCTAACGCTTCCCGTTAAATTTAGCTGAACCGTGATAGCTTGTTTAATTTTTTTATTTTTTAATACAGGATATTTAGCAAATATTACATTCAGGTTATCAGAAACCGTCTTTGCTGATGTTACTTCGAGTGGCCATAATTTAACCGCTTGACTGGTCGTAAAGAGCACTTCTTCATCGTGCGGAAGTCGAGCACGCAAGCTAAGCCCTCTAGGAATATCTACACCTTCGTTAAGATTACCCTTTTTATTATTAATCTGAAATTGTACTAAACCCATTGAAGGCGCAACGGCTATATATTCAGGACATAACTTTTCTAAATAATGATGAGTAAACTGCGGAAACTCAGCATCCATCTTCATGTGAATGGGTGCTGTCAGAAAGCTTAGCCCTTGGAGTAGTCGCTCAACATATGGATCACTATTATCAGAAAAGCCCATGGACAAACGATTGGCAACTTTAGGGTAATTCTCAGCAAACTCCCTAGCCATCTCGTGCATGTAAACCAATTCCTGATGATAGTATTCGATAAATTTATTACTCATACAACCATTAATACTCTATCCAAAACAAACTCTTACGCTTTAACAACGCTCAATAGTAACAAGAGTGCACGCAATCTTTATGACAAGTAGACGTTAATTTGTATCTTTAAGATACAAATCACCCTAGACTGAAGGACGACCTCCACGTTGAGGTTTCCAACAAGCAATCATGCCAGACTGTAAGCTATTGAGCTGTAATTCCGTCATCATATTGATAGAGACATGCCTAGCAAAGAACTGATTAAGCACCGCCCCAAAAAGGTATGGACTAATACCAGCAAATTCATTTTCATCGACTTCTACACTAATTTTTACACCTCGACCAAACACGATAGGCCCAGGAATAGGCATACGTTGATATGTTGGGGATATCGCTATATGTTTAATACTCTGAATTTGTTTTGCTAATAATGGATCACCTAATTCAGCATAAATACTGAGAATATCTCTAATAGCCTGAGCACCCTCATCCGGACTACTATCTAATAAACTTAAATAGTTTAGACTCAAATGACTAATCAAGCGCCATGCCGTATCTCCTTTAGCTAAAGCAGCTCGAGGACGTGTTGGTAATTTGATAAAAGCAATATCCGTAATAGGAATAGAATTGTTATAGCGGAAATCTACTTTAGCACCCGTATTAAAAATTAAAGGCACGTCACGATTTGTGCACATAGCTTTAATCTCTAAACTCACAATATCTTGACTAAATGGAGGAGCATTTTTATCCACAAGAGCGATAAATACTTCACTGCCTAAATAACTAGATCTTCCCCCATCACGACTCGCTATATCAGATATTTTTCGAGGCTCACGGCGAATAGAATAATAAGCAGCCGCATTTTTATCTTCAACACCTAAAGAGTCAAACATAGGCGTAAACTCTTGGCTAGTATTCTTATCCAACATCGCTCCTTTCACAGAAAGTAAGCGATACACCTCATAATCTAGTGGTTTCGTTCGGTCAATCACTACATGATACTCATGTAAATGTGAATCGACCGTAATTCGATTGGCATTGATAGGGAATAAATTGATTACTGGTACACAATGCAATTGCAAATTTTCCTCAGTAATATTTCCCTCTAATTCATGACAAACCTTATCTAGTAAAAAAATTAATTCAAAGGTTTTGCTCTCTAGTACATCGGCATGCTTTTTAAAAACATCCTTTAATCCGTGAAGACTAAAAAACATAAATTTAGCAGGACAAGCAAAATACTCTTGCAGAATCCTATAACCATGGAATACCCTTGCATCAGCAGGTAATAAAGCTTCATCAAGACTGAACCCATCATGCGTAATATGTTGTGAATCTAGATAATCAAACCATGGTGACACTGAATCTGTCTGACGACAAATCACCCCAGCACTATGGGCAAGAATCATTTCTAACAGCTTATGGGTATAAACACTTTCACCATTTAGAAAAAACTGAATACTATCTAGGTTTTCTAAATCTTTAAGTGTTGCGCCACCCACTATTTTAAATTGCACTTTTAGTACACCACGTACCGTTTTATTATTAGTTAATGTCTTTATCGTATTAACAGGTAAGTCACCCAGTGTATTTACATATTGTGCGGAGGTAATAGTAATAGGATGAATGTTAATAGCATTACCCGTCACAAATCGACATTCTGTATTTTGAATACGTGCACGTAACAGTGTATTTTTTTCAATACAAGCACCATCACTTGCCCCTTTGGTTTTATTATTTGGCTCAAACCGAACCACGCCCATAGAAGGGGTAGGCGCTGTAAACCCAGGATACAACACTTCCAATAAATTCTGTGTAAATTGGGGAAACTCAGCATCCATTTTCATATGGATACGAGCTGTCAGGAAACTAAACCCCTCCATCAGTCTTTCGACATAAGGATCAGCCACTTCCAAGCCTTGCATTCCCAAACGTCCAGCAATTTTTGGGTATTGATTTGCAAACTCTTTACCCATCTCATGCATATAGGCTAATTCTTTATTGTAATAGTCTAAAAAGTCGTCCTGCATGCTTAGTTACCATCCTCTTTCATCTCAATATGACCAGACTCTAAATCAATTTCTGTTTTTACATAAAACTCTACTGGATATGGGTTACACCAAAGCATGCCTTTAATAATCAAAAACAGCACATTGTAATGTTCCAAGTCATGGGTTTCCTGAACACATGTCACTTCTAAATCATCAGGTAACAATCGAGGCTCAAAATTCAAAATAGCTTGTAATACTTTCTCCTCAATTTCGTGAGGATCAATCTCAGACATACGTTGACCAGCCATAGGGGTTATCCCAAAATTAATACTGGACTGTTTCACATATTCCAAGCCATCTAACTCTTTAATAGATTCTAAGTTCACTGTATTTAACAGCCACGCTAAATCTCTCAACACAGCTCTTTTAAGTTGATCGGCATTCATTATGTTGCTATCAAGGGCTTCTGTCTTTTTTTCAGGGGCGTTATCCGTTAAACGATCCAATAACACTGGCAATAACTTGTCCTCATTAGCCTGCCCGCCCTTGGATATTTGCCTAAATGCTTTATTTCTTGTATACATAAACCTATCAATGCTTAAGCATCACTTGGATGATTAAACACCATTTCTTTTATATCTAATAAGGCAACATCACCTTCATCAGTAATCAGCATTTTCTGCCCAATACCCTGATAATGATCTTCCGATAAAAGTACCCACTCTGTTCTATGACTTAGATTAGCTTGATCGTCTTGTTCGGTATAAGACACTAACGGTACGTAACGAACAGGTATAAGTCCTACTAAGGTTCGACCGTCTAATAAAAGTAACTCTACTTGTGCCCAGACTAAATCACTTAAACCCTGAGCCTGAATAAAACGAATTTTCTCGATCAATGTAAAAGGAATCCAACCATAACGACCATTATTGATAAACTCACAAATCGGACCTAAACGGCTATCCCCATCACATATCCATTCAAATGTTTTATTTTCATCTGAAAACAAGGTTAAACTGCCTGCAACTTCTGGAGCCATCTCTAACGCCTGTTGGCGTAGCATAGCAGCCTTTTCTTTGTCTTGTTCTTCTAATGCCGCCATAAGCAATGCCATCCACTCTTCTGCCTCACCAAAAATGGCTGGTCTTTCCTTACCCTGCAACACTTGCTCACGTTGACTCTCTGCATTAATAGCGCCGACATATACCAACGCAAGTGGTTGAGCTTGAGTATTCATTTCAGCACTTAATTTAATTTGTTCTACCGCCTTAGCCCAATTTCCCTGTAATGAAAATAGCTGAAATAAATACGCACGCAAATCAGCATCTTGAGGTTTTTTGCGAACTTTATCTTTTACCTCATCAAGTACTTCTTGAATAGATTTTGTCTTAAATATTTGTACATTGATCATTAAAATACCCTCAAAAAAGAGAAAAGCTAACCTAACTAATATGCTTTAGATTAGGTTAGCTCCATTTCAAACTAGCTACTTAGAGCTTTAGACTCAATTAAGCAACTGCTTTGTTTTGCTTAATGTCATAAGCAACAACAGATTCAGCACCTTTGCCACCTTTATCAGATTGCTCCCAGTACTGTTGTTTGATTTTCGCAGCTTGGAATGCATAGCTAACCATCATTGCATCACCATCTTTATCACCAGTGTATTGAACAGATGTTACTAATACATCTTCTAAAGTGATACGAGAGTATTCGATTTGTTCGCCACCAGCTTTGCAAACTGATACTTCGATTTTGCTTAGGTGTTTACCAGTTGCACAATGTTTCATTACTGCTGGAGCAGCACGATCAATACGAGCAACAATGTGTAAATCGTTGAAACTGGCTTTACCAGTACCACCGCCACCACCAGTAGCCATAGAGCCAGGTTGTGTAGCACCCCAAGCAAAAGATTCAATATCAGTCCAGTCTTTATGGTTAGAATCTTTAGATTCGCCATTAGCACCTTCGATTTTCATATACATATCAACTGCCATAATTTTTCCCCAAAAAAAAGTTAAATTAATACACTTTTACAAGTACGAAAATAATAAATTACCCTTCATTTTGTTTAAGAGAAGGTAATTTTGATACTAACCGTAAGGAAACGGTTAATCCTTCCAACTGATAATGAGGACGCAAGAAGAATTTTGCCGCATAGTAACCAGGATTATCTTCAATCTCTGTTACTTGAACCTCAGCTGCCGCTAAAGGTTTGCGTGCTTTTGTTTCTTGCGATGAGTTAATTGGGTCCCCATCAACATAGTTCATAATCCAATTATTTAGCCAACGTTCCATATCATCACGTTCACTAAATGAGCCTACTTTATCTCGCACAATACATTTCAAGTAATGGGCAAAACGACAGCAAGCAAATAAATAAGGTAATCGAGCCGCTAAGCGAGCATTAGCCGTTGCATCTGGATCATCAAATTCTGCGGGTTTTTGTAAAGATTGAGCACCAATAAAGGCAGCAAAATCAGAGTTTTTACGATGAACCAATGGCATAAAACCATTTTTAGCTAACTCAGCCTCACGTCTATCACTAATCGCAATTTCCGTTGGACACTTCATGTCCACACCACCGTCATCAGTTGGGAAGGTGTGGCAAGGTAAGTTATCTACTGCTCCACCAGACTCAACCCCACGAATAGAGGTGCACCAGCCATACTCTTTGAATGAGCGATTAATATTGGTTGCCATTGCATAAGCAGAATTTGCCCATGTATAGTGGTCATGTGATGCACTATCCGTATCCTCTTCAAAATCAAACTCATCTACAGGGTTTGTATGAGCACCATACGGTAAGCGTGCTAAGAATCTTGGCATTGTCAAGCCTAAGTAACGAGAATCATCAGATTCTCTCAAGCTTCTCCATGCCGCATATTCCGTATTACTAAAGATTTTTGTTAAATCACGTGGATTAGAAAGCTCTTGCCAACTATCCATTTGCATTACAGATGGTGATGCACCAGAGATAAATGGACAATGTGCTGCCGCACCAATACGAGCCATTTCACCTAATAATTCCACATCTGGAGGACTATGATCAAAATGATAATCACCCACAATACAACCAATTGGCTCTCCACCAAATTGACCATACTCTTCTTCATAAATACGTTTAAAGATGGGGCTTTGATCCCAAGCAACCCCTTTATGGCGTTTTAAGGTACGACCTAGTTCTTTTTTACTGATGCACATAAAACGTATTTTTAGTTGCTCATCCGTTTCTGTGTTATTTACTAGATAGTGCAAACCTCTCCAAGCACCTTCTAATTGTTGAAAATCAGCATGATGTAGAATTTGATTAATTTGATCCGATAATTTACGATCAATTTCCGCAATAATATTTTGAATAGTCGTATAAGAATCAGAGCTCATTGTCACTGCGTTTTCTAATGCTTGCGCTGCCAATGTTTTTACTGCACTCTCAACTGCTTCACGAGCCTGATCTGTTTTAGGTTTAAACTCTTTTTTCAATAAAGACGATAAACCATCGGCTTCAAGTTTGTTACTACTTAACTCTTGTTGAGCATTCATTTTAGTCATAACACATTATCCTTATTCTTCAGTATCTTGCCGCACATCTTTTACTTCTTCAGTCGGTTTAGGTGTAGCAGCTAGTGTTTTTAACAGGGCTGGATTTTCTAATAGCTGGTTAATTAAATTTTCTGCGCCTGTCTTACCATCCATATACGTCAATAAGTTAGCTAACTCAGTTCTTGCCTCTAATAATTTAGCTAAAGGCTCTACTTTTTTAGCAATATGTGCTGGATTAAAATCATCCATACTTTCAAATGTCATATCAATGCTTAATACACCTTCACCAGAGAGTGTATTGGGAACTTGAAATGCCACGCGAGGCTGTACGGCTTTCATTCTTTCATCAAAGTTATCTACATCGATATCTAAGAATTTTCTTTCACCGACATCAGCTTGCTCTTGCAATGACTTACCTGTTAAATCTGCCATCACAGCCATTACAAATGGTAATTGAACAGTACGCTCAGCACCATAAATCTCCACATCGTATTCAATCTGAACACGTGGCGCACGATTTCTAGCAATAAATTTTTGCCCACTAGTTTTTTTCTTGCGACTTAGATTTGACATTTTTTCTCCGTAGTTTTAATTTATGACTGTTCTATATAACCCTTAATCTTCTTCCTTTGGAAGCCACATATCAAATTGCTCATGGCTATTTGGCGTTAGATTTTTTAGCATTTCATAGAAATTCAAAGGAATAGTCTGCTGAACCCTTTTAATTAAAAACGGAGCTGGATGACTAGGCTCAAAAACCTCAAAATATGCACTCGCCTTCTCTAAAGCTAACATAGCATCCGCTCTGGTCTTAATTTGCACCTCACGCCAAGAAGTCACTTTTATACTCTCAGTAGCAGGAGCAGACTCTGCATCAGTAACAACATCAACCGTATTACCACTCTCTACCTGATTATCAGTAGACTCCTCATCCTCACTTGACTCTACATTCTCCAACAAACCAACCAAGGACTTGAATAACTCACTCACCCCTTTGAAATCAGGAGCCCATTCAAAACCTAATTTCTCAGCAACCAACTCTTTAATCTGCTCAAGAGCAGAGTTAACCTCTTCAATAGCTAAAACCAAAGGATCACTAGATTGCTTTCCTTGATAAAGCATTTGCCCCAAACGAACTTTACCCCCAGGAAAATCATCCGCTCTATTTCCTTCAATAATTTGTTCGGCATCTCTTAACGTTAATTTTTCGTATGATTCTGTCAAAATTAACGACTGCTTTAAACTCGGCACAATACTTTGCAAATCCACTAATGCCAGAATGGTATTCATTCTTGGCATAGGGTCTTCATACCCATCATCCTCTACGACTAGTGGATAAACAGCATCCCAAAATTCATTGAGTGCATGCCTAACAATTGTTAGCCCTTGTGCATATCCAATTATGCCTCTTTGCGCTGTCCATGCCCATGTCAAAATTGCAAGAATGCGTAAATCACAAGTTCTCGCGCATAAACTAATCGCCAAGTTTTCAACCTTCGACCAATCAGGGGCTTGAGCCTCAATAATTGTATTTCCAAATTGTTGCTCTGGTCTTAGCTGCGCCAATTGGTTTAAGCTTAAAAAATCTGCGTCATACTCAAGATTAGAGCCACAATCGGTATTACTAAATTGAGCAAATAATTCTTCAAATGTCATCATATTTAAAGCACTTTTTCAACTTGTATATATCGCTTTCCTACAAGTTATTAAAAACGTTAACAATATACAAAACTGTTATTACAGAAATGTTTCTCTTTACAATTTTTAACTATTTTAAAATTTATGAATCACTGTCGTAGTCTCTCCAGCCTTCACGGTAATGTTATATCTAACAGGCAAATCATTACCATTGTTAATCACAATACTATAGTTACCCTCTTTCAACGTAATACTATTTAACGGTGGGCTTGCTCCACGTGTTTTACCATTCACAGAAATATTGCCCCATGGATGAATCTTAAAGACTACAGTGCCTTCTTTGGCCGCTATAGCTTGAGACTTTTTATGTTTTTGTTCAGTTAATGTCCGCTCTTTGTTATTAGTCAACTCTTGTTTCTGACTCTCAAGATTTTTTTGTTTCATCTCTTTATCAGCAACCAAAGCCGTGGAACTCGTTAGCTTGTCTACGGATGTTTTTGCATTATTCGCTCGTAAGGCCTCTTGCTCCGCCTTTTCTTGCTCCGCTTGTTCTCTTGCAAGACGCTTTTTAACTTCTTCTGCTTTGATTTTGTCTGCTTTTATTTGAGCCTCAAGTTTCTCTTCCGCCTTTTGTTTTGCTGCTTCTTCATCGGCTAAGCGTTTTTCTTCTTCAGCCTTTTGTTTAGCCGCTTGTTCATCCGCTAAACGTTTTTCTTCTTCCGCCTTTTGTTTGGCTGCTTGCTCATCCGCCAAACGTTTTTCTTCTTCAGCCTTTTGTTTGGCCGCTTGCTCATCGGCTAAGTGTTTTTCTTCCTCAGCCTTTTGTTTAGCCGCTTGCTCATCCGCTAAACGTTTTTCTTCTTCCGCTTTTTGTTTCGCCACTTGCTCATCCGCTAAGCGTTTTTCTTCTTCCGCCTTTTGTTTGGCTGCTTGCTCATCCGCCAAACGTTTTTCTTCCTCAGCCTTTTGTTTGGCTGCTTGCTCATCCGCTAAACGTTTTTCTTCCTCAGCCTTTTGTTGGGCCGCTTGCTCATCCGCTAAGCGTTTTTCTTCCTCAGCCTTTTGTTTGGCCGCTTGCTCATCCGCTAAACGTTTTTCTTCTTCAGCCTTTTGCTTTGCGGCTTGCTCATCGGCTAAACGTTTTTCTTCTTCCGCCTTTTGTTGTTCTGTCTCAGACGGTTTATTAGCATCTTCTGGCTGGGCTTTATTTTCAGATGCTAATGTTGACTCTTTACTGGACATAAAAGGCAGTCCTTTTTGTATCGCATAAAGTAGTCCTCCAATGACTAGTGCCAATAAAGCAATCCAAACGGGTAGCTTAGAAGATTTATTTTTTTGATTCTTTTTTAAATAAGCTTGTTGCATTTTTAAGGCATCGAATTGCTCATCATTTTCTTCATCCTCAGATTCTTGACTTGTTGTTATTGGTTTAGCATCACTCGCTGGCTTATTTTCTGATGTTGTTGCTTGCTCAACAGTTTCCTCGCTCTCATTGGCACGTTGCAACTGTTGTTCATATAAACTTTGTTCACGACTTTTAGTGATAGATGGTGCATTTAGATTGGTATTAGTTGCGGTTTCACTAACACTCAAGCCTTCACTAAATTGTTCATTTGGTACATTCGCCCCTTTTGTACTAACTGGCGTCTCATGTCCTGTTGTTTGATTAACATTAGCAGATTGAGTAGGTACTTTATGGACCTCAGTAGGTGGGGTAGCGATTGCACTTGTTCCCTGATTCTCCCCCATAGAAAGCGTCGCTAAAATATCCGCGATATCATTATTTTCTACTTGACCATCTGTACTATCAGCTATTGGTGTTTCTGTTTCGCTATTTACTGGTACTGAACTCAGCTCTGTTGAATCTTTTGCGTGTTGTGCTAAGGTTTCTGTAGATAAAGTATCCTCTAACACGATGTTTTCATTTACACTATTCTTAACAGACTCTTCTTGTACATCATTGAGCTGCTTAGTTTCAATACCATGATAAAAATCTTTTTCTGATACAGTTGGCTCAGAAACATCAACTTTAGGCAAACTATTTTCTATTCCTGCTGTATCTGCAATAGAGTTTTCTGTATTTTCAGACGTATTCGTACCAGTAGCTATAGTAGCTCCAGCTATGGCTGCTCCAGTAGCGATTGTAGCACCACTAACCGCTGCAACATTTGTAGACTTAACCTTAACAGTTTCTTCTACCTCCACCCCTAAGAGATCAGCAAACTCAGCAAACGTATCTAGTCTATTGGCTTGCTCAATCCCCGTAGCCATATCAATTACACGTAAAGTCTGGCGATTAATCCCAACTTCTTTAAACTGACTTAATCGTGGTTGATCTTGCAAAAGACGATCAATTGCACTTTGTGGTGGTGTTTTTAGAATCAACGTCCTAATTAACATCCCTAAGCCGTAGACATCAGTTTGTTGATTTATTTGCCAAGCTGCATCATCCGTCATTAATTCAAACGCAGCGTAGTCAGGATATATAGCTGTTTGATTGGGTGTTTTAACATCACTAATACCAAAATTTGGAATAAGATGGTAGCGTCCTAGTTTATCTACGAAAACCGTGTCTAAAGACCAAACTCCATAGATTTTATGTTGTTGATATAAGGCAACTAGCTCGCCACTAATATCACTTACTAAGTCTTGGATATTTTCAATATTTACAGGATTTTTCCAGATATCAGCCTCTTTCAATGGTTGCCAAAGAGGATTCACCGTTTTCAAAATCTCTTCAAATTGTGTATTAATTGACATAAATATCACCTAACTAAATAATGTATTAAATAAACTCATATTGGGCATTCCACCATGTACAAATGACTTGTACGCTGCGCCGGTCGCTTGACTTGTCCACCAAAAACTATTTGATCCTTCTGGACGAAAAACAGCGTTTAAATCTCGCCATGTCAGCTCCGGATGATTTAAATTTTCTATCGGTGGTTTTTCATGTCCCTCATTAAGAATAGACAAAATATCACCTGCATTGTCCATTGGTTTTTCTGATGTTGCACGAGGTAACATACCCGTCATACTTAAATGAGCAGCACTCACCAGACGCTCAAACTGTTCTGGATTGCAGCCATGTGAGACAGCACTTTTTAAAGCACTTCCCAAATTTGTATAAAATCTCACTGATCCAAGTAAAATCTCTTCGTGATAGGCTTCTGGTGGAATAGACAATGTACACAACAAAGGATATAGTCGCCCCACTCTATCTCTACTCGGTGCGATACAACCTAATTGAACAGTACGACTTCCAAAATTTGCAGGAATAATAAAATTCCAGATAGGTGCATGTAAGAAATTCCTCACATTTTTCTCATCACTTTTGATTACAATCAAGCCTTGCTCTAACCATCGATGCCACCACTCCACCACATCAATAGGTAAACGTCTTTGAAAGAAGTCTCCACCCGCTGGTAACTTTCCATACCACCCTAATTTTGAAATCAACTGATCAATAGATAATGTCATAGATTAATTTTTCCCCGGGCAAGTAAACCCTCGCATTTCAGCAAGACGGAAAGGACTTTTTGCTGAATAAGAAGTGAATTCTAGTGTTACCGCCCTCCCGCCGAGATTGAATGTTGCATACACGACTTCTGGCGATTTTCCTGGACGTAATCTGGCACGATCTAGCAACCGATTAAGCGCCCAAGGACCTGAGGTACTGAGTCCAGATGTACCTACTTGCGGACTCACATTCATGGACACTTGATTGCTACCTTGTTTTCCTGGCCACTCCACTGTAATCCCAACCTGTGGTCCATGCTCATATGTCAATACTTGACCATCCACATTTAAAATAAATTGAGTAATACTGGCATCCATCTCGATAGGTTTGATAGCCACCTTAAATGATGGCTCATTTCTACCTGCCGCAAAATAAACGTCCCTAATCACACTTGCTTTTTCAAATGAGGTTAAGAATTGTGCCATTCCTCCAAGATTTCCATCAATACTTGGTTTAAAACGCCATGGCCGAGTAGACATATCAACCATATCCATTAAATTTTGTTGAAAAAAAGTATCCATCATTTGCCCAGGCGCAAAAAATCTAGCGAAATCATTAGGCGCAATATCTCTACCAGAATTAGCAAAGGGATAGCGTCCTGCTATGGCTCTACGACAAAAAGTCCCAAGCACCGCATTCACATTAGCACCGACATTTTCCTGCTGTTCTGCACTAATTTTCTTTGTAGCCGCTGACGATAGCGTATCAAGCATTCCCCCTATCACAGGAGGTAAACGTCCTGCCTCTGCTTGCATTTTTGACACTACCTCACCCGGGGGTAATGTTGTTTTGGTTCTTAAAGACGTATCAGCTGCTGTTAGATATGTATAAAATTCACCGAGTAAGGAAATCGTCCCATCAATCGGTGGCGGAACACCCTGACCACTACTCGTTGCTAACTCATGGTATTCAATAAAATGGTTATCCACCATTTCTTCTAGTTTTTCAGGCTCTGCATCCTTTCTCACTAAATTCGCTGTTTGCACTGGTCCAACAATACTCGTCAATGATGATGAAAGACCTGTAGCACTATCTTTCGCCCTATCAATAATTGATTTCTCATTATTCGTATCATTTCTTAAAAGAGTGGTTTCATTAGCCACACCTTTAATAAATTTAGTCAACGGTGAATTAGTGGAAGATAGGCTACGCACCACTTCGATACTACGCACTAATGAATCCGGCTTAATCAGAACAATATCGTCTAAATACTTATCCCACTCTTTAATGTAATCATTAAAATATAATTTACGAACATCACCTACTAGTTTTTTATCACTACCGTCAGCAAACTGTTTGTTATCAATGTTCAATACCCACGTATCGTCTTTGCGTAAACGGATAGTCTCCTCTTCAATACGTTTATTAAAAACATTCCAATAGCCATTAAAAGAATATAGTGCATTCACCCCCTCATTCAGAGGTTTTCCACTTTTCCGGGTAAAAACCGTAGGTGCTTGTACACCTCCTAGCGTCACCACAGTCACATCAGAACTCTTTGCACTAGAAAGAATACGTTTAATTCGACTATAAGCTCGTACGGAAATATCATGAGCATCTAAATTGTCTCTAACTTGTTGAATGAGCTTTTCATCCTTAGGAAAGGGAGATACAAAAATACCTTGATCTAATAAGTAATCAATATGTTTTTCTAATGACTGATACTGCTCCGTTGTAAAGTCAGGTGGCAATGTCTTACTTAAATCAACCATTAACCATGTCTTCATGTAAGAACGATCAAAATGCGATGAATCATACATCATTAGATACGCCCTTAATGCCTCATACGAGGTCTCTAAATCAGCTGGACTAACTTGCCTTAATGAGGTTTCAACTCTTCTTGCTAAACCAGGAACCAAAACATATTTGATAGTTTCGTCATAAACACTCTTAGCGGCTGAATACAGTTTATTCCCTTGGTATAAACCAAATTGATACGTCATCGGCTCATCATCGACAACAAAATTCTCTCCATCGGGCAGGGTTGAAACTTTATTTAGAAAAGGTAATAACGCTAATACATCTGAATCTTGGTTAGCTTTTATATCATCGCCAACTTTGACTACGGCAGGTATTTTGTCATTCACATAGTCAATATACTGGCTATTATTGCTATAGCTTAATCCCCAAGCAATCAACGCTAGAAGCAATGCTCCCCCTACACCACAATAGCCTAGCCATTGTATTTTGCGATAACGTTTTTCCCATTTAAGATTTAGCCCAGCTAAACCAGACTCTCTAAATACAATTTCTTGTAAAAGACTCTTTAAGAAATAACTTTTACCTTGACTACTTGGGTGCAGTTTATCTTGTGAAGAAATACCATCAATGCGTAAATATTGTTTTAATTGCGATGTTACTTTATCGAAACTCAAACCGCCTTGTGTACCACTCGTAAAATAAACACCTCGTGGAATAATCTTGGATTCAAATTTACTGACAGAGAATACATCTGCCAAAAACATTCCCAATACCATACGTAAATTCGCAAATTGTTGTGGCAATATATAAGCAGAAGCACGTTGCTCATCTGATTGATTTCGAATTAACACATCAGGCAAGGCATCAAATAAACGCTCTTGCAATAAAGTAAACTCTTTATCAAATGCTGGTAAGAATTTAAAACCAGCCTCTTGGGATTGTTCATACGGTAACGTAAAGCCCCATACTTGAGCCTGCTCTTCCAAACTTAAATCATGGAAATAAGCTTCAAATCCATGTAATAGGTCAACCTTGGTAACCATGACATAAACAGGAAAATGAATTCCGAGCTCATCTCTTAACTCTTGCAAGCGTCTTTTTAATACCAACGCATGTTGTGCTCTATCTGTCGCATTAGACCCTAATAAATCAGACACACTAACAGTCAAAATCACGCCATTAATTGGTTGGCGTGTCCGATATTTCGTTAATAAATCTAAGAATCCCTTCCACTCTTGTTCATCACCTGTAGGATCACTTTCATGTGTGGTATACCGTCCTGCTGTATCTAATAACACCGCTTCATCTGTAAACCACCAATCACAGTTTTTAGTACCACCAACGCCCTTTAAAGCCACCTTACCAAATTTTTCAGCAAGTGGAAACGTTAATCCTGAGTTAATTAATGCTGTCGTTTTACCTGAACCCGGTGCGCCAATAAACACATACCAAGGTAATTGATATAAATATTGTTTTGAAAAGTCGCCACCAAATAAGCTACGCTCTTTACCTTCAAATTTAGATTGTTTGAGTAGTTGGATAGCCTCATCGAATCGTTCTGACAGTAACTTTATTTCTGCTCTTTCTTCTTCTGGAAGTTCTTCTATTTTTTTACTGTTTTTAGATTTATGCAATTGACCTAAGAGCTGTGAATTAAGTCTCGCCTCACGCCATTTACGCCAAATAAATCGTATCAACCATATACCAAAAATGGCACTGATAACATAGATACGAATTAATTCATCCTCAAGTGGATACCATTGACCCACTGCTATTGACGGACCGATAAACCAAATCAACCAAGCCAAAATGAGAAGACCCACAAATGTCCACAAACTTCGACTAAATAAGAAACTAAAAATTCTATTGATAAAATTGACAAAAAAATTCATGTATTTGCTCTTTTACGTTAACTTATTCGCCTATTTAACTGGTGACACAAGAAGAGTAATTTCCACTCGTCTATTTTTCGCACGATTCTCTGCTGTATCATTTGGAGCAACAGGATTAGCCTCACCCTTACCCTCTGCCCTCACACGATTTTTGTTGTTAAGTCTGACTTCAAGTAATTGCTTAACCGCATCTGCTCGTGCTTGAGATAATTCCCAGTTTGATGGGAAACGCAATGTTTTGATAGGAACGTTATCACTATAACCTGAGACTAAAATATTGCCTTCTACACCATTTAAAGCATCTGCTACCCTAGATAGAACAGGGAGGTATTGCTGACGAATTTGATTAGATCCAGATTCAAACAAACCATCGCCACGTAAAATCACCACACTACGGTCAGCCTCATCTCGCACAACAAGGAGATCTTCACGAATTTCTGATGCTAAAAAATTAGCTAAACGATCTGGGACTGGTGCTTGAGAAACGATTGCTTTTTTCTCAACCAATTGAGGAGGCTGAATTTTTACAATATCTCTAAACAATGCATCAGACTTATCACCTAATGACCAAGAGAATCCCCAATATAAAAGAATACCTGCCATGAGAGCAGCTAAAGCAACTACCCATAAAGATATCGGTAACCGTTTTAACTGGTTGACAATTTCTTCCGCTTGCCAATTCAGCGATAATTTCTGTGGGTATTTCCCTCGGGTGTTATTCAGCAGCAATAGTAAACGTTGTTTCAGTGTTTCAAGTTGCGAACGCCCATTATCAATGACACGATATCTACCCTCAAACCCAAGCATTAAGCAGTAATACATGAGCTCTAGAAAATTAAGATGAGCTGGCGCATTTTGTGATAATTTGGCTAATAATTGGAAAAACTTTTCACCACCCCATGTTTCATTATGAAAAGTAACCAATAAACTTTTTCCTGACCATTGCCCATTCATACCCCATGGCGTTAAGGCACATGCCTCATCTAAGGCTGTACATAGACAATAACGAGCCCCAAGAATCGTTTCATTATTAATGCCCATGGCTTGTGCACGTAACTCAAATTGACGAATCTCATCAATCAAACGATCACGTAATAAATCAATATTTTCATGCTCTTTAGAATGACGTATTTGTGGCAATAAAGTTAGCAGAGAGTTAGCTGCTGCTACTAAAGGATTAGAGCCACTTATCACATAATCATCTGGTCGCAACTCTACTTGTTGCGCAGAATCAGGCATGGCTACCTGATTCCAAACTCCCATCTTGGAGTCCATATAATCCGAAGAGGACATTACAATCACCTATTAGTTTTTACAGCCCAAAATCTCATATCCAGACCAGGGAAATCCCCTGCTAAATGCAGTGCTAATGCGGCACTTCTCTCAAATTGTTGCCACATATCCCCTTTCTTCTCAAGGCTAAAATAGGTATAGCCCGCATGATAAGGTAGAGCAGAAGGTACCTGATCGATTTGACGTAAATGAATACCTGGTAATTGCAAATGCACCAATTCTTTCATCTTCTCTGTTGAGCCCAGTTTGACTTGCGTTGGGAATGTTTTGCGTAATATGTCATCAGGCATATCCGCCTTAACAGCCAAGATAAAGTCAGATGTCTTAAATAAGCCCTTGTCTTTAACATTACCTGTGCGTAAACCGTGTCCTTTGTCATCAAGCGGAATGACGATATAAGCATCTTCAAAGACAATATTCAGTGCATTATTCAGTTGTGACATCAAGCTTTCTAAACTTGGCTTTAAATCATCATGTACATAGACAGGAATATCATCCAAAGAAATACTCTCTGGATGGAACATTGCCATTTCAGCCACTAGCATCACTAGATGACGGAAAAATATTTCTGGGTGCAAATACTTTAATGTGTTTAAATGCTTAAACAGGATAAGATTGCGATTAATAATCCCCAAAATAATCGTTTCCACATAGGTGCTTGAACTCGTTCTATTTTTAGGGGTGATTCGCTCTGATAATTTCTCAGAACGATAACTTAATAATGAAATAACATCTTGCAAATGGTTTTTTAATGTATTCTTCACAAGGTGACAATTTAATGTTGGCTGAATATATGAGAAATTCATTAATACAGAATTATCATTTGCCCTGCCTTGGAAATCAGCGATAGGCAAGATTTCCCAGTTTGAGTCAATTTCCTGTTGAGTCAATAGGCGATAAACAGGTTTCGCAAACTGAATAGTTACTTCGTTTAATGCCACATTAGTAACATCTACCACCTCTTGTTCAACAACACGATACCTTGCCAATGAATTATCTTTTTCCTCATAATCCACTTCTTGAAGTGATGCCTTTTTAGAGGGAATAGCTAAGTAGAGCATTTGATTATTTTTCAAATTCTCTAAGGGATAACTTGCTAAATCTGTATCCTTTAGCTCAAACACAGTACCGTCAGGAAAAACGCCCGTTGCCTTAATAATATTAAATTTATTTTGTTTTAATAAATGTGTATCTATCTCTAATTCTGAAAATCCCCAATAGTAATGACCCAAGGTCTGCAACATAAGAAACTGTTGGTTGCTAAGAAGACTTTCTTGTTGTTGAAAATGTTGAGGGCGTAAAAACATCCCCTCAGTCCACAATATTTTTTTATTTTCATTCATTCTTTAATATTTCCTTTATTTTTTTGTCGGCACTACGCTTAAGCCTTGTTCACCCACCTCAAGCTGAATCCTGACTTCATCTGGTGAAAACTGCCAGAACTTATAAAAATTTGTTGTTTCCGCTTCTGGTAAATCAATCAATAATCGCCATTTTGCATTATGGATATCTCGATAACCAGCAATAATGCCTAGCATTTTGGCTTGTAAATTTCCTTCTGACTTAAACTCTTTTGTCTCTCCCGGTGATAGCACAACACTGCTTACTCCCAACATTTGATCACCCAATGCTTGTCTTGCATCTTTCTGTAAAGAGAAATAATCGCTTTGATTAAAAGCGTTAGAACTGTTTAATTCATAAACAATCACTTTGATAGGGTGTGCTTTCCCTGTTTGACCCGCATTGACATTATTCGTGGCTTTAAGCTCCAATACATACGGAACAGCCAATTTACTCTCAGTTGATGCACAAGCAACCAATAAAAAAGTACTCATACATAAAGCAATATATCTAATCCAAATTTTCATATTCTCTTTTCAAAAACTGTTGTGTATATCGAACAAAAAAAGTTATGATTTCTACCGTCAAAAAATGGTAAATATAACCATCTATAATTGAATAGGTTATGTTTTTAATTTGCGACGCCATATATGATGCGCTTAAATTAATAACTAAAAACAATCCCTTTCTTATTATTCACAATAATTGTTATAGTATCGTTACGAAAATATTACTTTGGAGTTAAAAATGAGACAAAATCGTTCACTTCTAATTGGTGTTTTAATGTCATCTCTGCTATTAGTAGGGTGTGCAAGCAAACAAATGGCGGATATCGATCCTAATTCTCCATTCAGTCCAGCTGAACAAATTATCTTAAAAGATATCAATTCAAACTTTACAGCAGCCAATTATGACAACGTCATTGATAAAGTAAATAACACACCTGAAGTCTCAACAGGGACACTTGCATTCCGCTCCGAAGCGCTTAAATACAAGGCTTTCAGTGAGTGTTTATTAGAAAAGACCAAAGATTGCGCCTCTTCTTTCAAAAAAATTCTTAAAGCCGATCCAACGTTTGAATTAGCGGACTCTGAAAAAAACCATCCTATGTGGGGCAAAGTTTTTGCGAAAGAAAAACGCATGTTAACTAGAAAATCAACTAAAGCAAAATCAAAAAAACGCGCTAAAAGAAAATAAACATTTAGTCACTAATTATTTTAAATTTTAATTATTATGCAATTATCTATTACAGATAAAAGCCATAGTGTTTCTGTTCATCAAGTAACTCCTCCTGGAGTTACTTTGGGCAGAGCAAGTACTAATCATATTGTTTTGACGGATGAGTCAAAACAAATTAGTTTGATGCAAGCCATTATCAGAGTACAAAATAGAGAAACTTTAATTTTAAAGAATATGGGCTCTCTGGAAATCCAAGTCAATCAAACATCTCTCCCTCTCGGCAAAGAGATAGTAGTACATGCTGGCGATAACATTAGAATTGGCGATTATACCTGTACAGTATCAAAATTACCCTCAGCACCAACAGTAATGCCCATGCCAAATCAACCAGCCATGACGGGGCACTATACAGCCATATCGCCTAAAAATACTGGATTTATCCCTGAAAAAACAACACCTACTCAAGCCATTGAGGAAGATATATTGGGGTTAAACAGTACTGCACCTACAACTCAGCAGCCGATTAATTACACAAAAGATATCTTTGCTGAACTACTGGGTGTTGATGCTGTTCCAATAGGTGCTTCACATGCTAATTTACATCCCTTTGAATTTAATTCAAAACTAGATAAAAATTTTCATGACCCGCTAAGCAATTTAGATACGAGAATTAGCATTGAACAAGAAAATGACCCTTTAAAAATCATCGCATCTGATGGAAATGAGCATCTAAATAAAAATATTTTCAGTAATCCAAAACCATCGACACTTAATATTGATGACTCAAGAGTCAATTTGACAGAATTAGATCGCCTATTAGATGAGATTAATCAAAAGCACTAATCATTACTAATAAAGCCTAATCAGTAATAAACTGATTAGGCTTTAAATCACGGCCACTATTCTTTAGTAATAATTTGGGTAAACTGCCCTTCTTTATATTTAAAGCTTTTATGCGTAGTGATATACAAACTCGCCGTCTTTAGCATCTAGTGTCAAAGACGTAATCTGTTCACCATTCATAGTGCTTTCTAAAATGCGATGGCTTACATTTGGCAAGACAGTATTTGTTAAAATCGCATCCACCATGCGCCCACCAGACTCCACCTCAGTACAACGATTCACAATCAATTGGACAGCCTCTGGTGAAACAGTAAACTGAATACCATGGTTTTGAAGTAAGCGTTTTTCAATGCGTGATAATTGCAACTTAACAATATTTCCTAGCATTTCATCAGACAATGGGAAATACGGCACTACCACTAGTCTACCAAGTAAGGCAGCAGGGAATGTTTTTAATAATGGTTCCCTAAGAACGGCTGTTAATCCTTCAGCATCTGGCATCAGGTCAGGATCCTTACAAACATCCATAATGCGATCAGTTCCAACATTAGAGGTCAATATAATAACTGTGTTTTTAAAATCAATATAACGACCTTCTCCATCTTCCATCCAGCCTTTATCAAAGACTTGGAAAAATATCTCATGTACATCTGGATGTGCTTTTTCTACCTCATCTAATAGCACCACACTATAGGGACGACGACGTACAGCCTCAGTTAATACACCCCCCTCACCATAACCAACATATCCTGGTGGGGCACCTTTTAGTGTGGAAACAGTATGAGCCTCTTGGAACTCACTCATATTGATAGTGATTAAATTTTGTTCACCCCCATAAAGTGATTCCGCTAATGCTAATGCCGTTTCAGTCTTACCCACACCACTCGGACCACAAAGCATGAATACGCCTACAGGTTTATTAGGATCTGTTAATTTAGCCCTAGATGTTTGAATTCTGCGTACAATAGTATCTAAACCATGACGTTGTCCAATAACACGCTTTTCTAGTGTATCAGCAAGCTGTAATACCGAATTTGCCTCATCTTTCACCATACGTCCAACAGGAATACCCGTCCAATCAGCCACAACAGAGGCAATAGCATTGGCATCAACAGACGGGAAAATCAATGGTTGATCTCCTTGTAGCACCAATAACTCTTGCTGTACCTGTTGTAATTCTTGTCTTGCTTGTTCTTTTTCTTGCTGATCTTCTAAATTCTCATCTTGAAGAATCGCTCTTAATTCAAACACTTTTTCCGTTAATTCTTTTTCTTTTTCCCATTTCTCTTGATAGACCACTAAGTCCTCTCTCAAGGCTTTAAGTTCAGCCTCTATCTCAACAAGCCTAGCCGATCTATCCATGCCTAAACGAAGCTCTCGTTCAGTAATTTGCTTTTCCGTTTCTAAATGCTCAATTCTGCGCTCTGTATCTTCTAATTCCGCTGGTTTGGCATACTGACTCACCGCAACCCGTGCACACGCTGTATCTAATAAAGCGACTGCCTTATCCGGTAATTGACGCGCAGGAATATAACGATGCGATAAACGAACAGCCGCATCAATAGCTTCATCTAGTAATAACACCTTATGATGCTTTTCTAAATAAGCACTGATACCTCGCAACATAATGATTGCCTTTTGTTCATCTGGCTCGTGTACTTGTACCACTTGGAAGCGACGCGTTAAGGCAGGATCTTTTTCAATATATTTTTTATATTCCGCCCATGTTGTTGCACCAATAGTACGTAATTGACCTCGTGCCAATACAGGTTTTAATAGATTAGCCGCATCACTCGTGCCTGCATTACCACCTGCGCCAATGAGTGTATGAATTTCATCAATAAACAACACTATTGGTTTTTCACTTGATTGCACCTCATCAATGACTTGACGCAATCGTGCTTCAAACTCCCCTTTCATACTTGCTCCTGCTTGTAATAAGCCGATATCAAGTAAGTACAGAGAAACATCTCGTAAACTTTCTGGCACATCACCTTGTGCTAGGCGCAAGGCTAAGCCCTCTACAACTGCTGTTTTACCAACACCTGCTTCACCAGTTAAAAGAGGATTATTTTGACGACGACGCATCAAAATATCAATCATTTGACGGATTTCCTCATCACGACCAGACACAGGGTCAATCTCGTGATTTCTTGCCTTCTCCGTCATATCTACCGCATATTGTTTTAATGCCGTTTGTTCTTTAGCGCCTGGGGCAACTTTTTGCTCAGATAAGCCAACGCTATCTTTTTCTTCAGCCGATCCTTTGACAATGCTTAATAACTTATCCGCAAGAACGTCTGGAATGATTTTTTTAAACTCAGCACTGATGCTATATAAAACGTTGCGTAATGAATTAGTTTTTAGAATACCTAATAATAAATAAGCACTGCGAATTCTAGCATCGCCATACTTTAGCGAACCATATACCCAAGCTCTTTCAGTAGCACTATCGATATGCTCTGACAAATCAGATACTGAACTCGCTCCAGTTGGTAGCTCACCCAAAGCAGTAACAATGCCTTCCTCTATCAAGTTAACTCTAACCTCAAAAAACTGCATGATTTTTTGCCAGTCACTATTATGTTCATGCATAATTTGATGAAACCAGTGTACTAATTCAACATAAGGATTACCGCGCAATTTACAAAATGATGTAGCCCCTTCTAATGATTTATAGAGCAAAGGATTAAGCTTCCCAAATAATTCAGTACGATTAATTTCTGACATAACAATAAACAAAAAGAAATGGATAATTTGAGAAATATACCAACAGAAGTTTATTATTTTATGACAATTATTAAACTTGTCTTATTACTAATTTTGTTACGAATATGAAATATTATTGTCTTTTTCATCTGTTAAGATAGCTTTCTTATTGAGGTTTAAGATGACGACGATAAAAAAAGAGTTACCTGAAAAATTTTGGGAAGACTTACAATCTTTTCCATACAATTACAACTTCTATCATGTCATGCGGTCAATTGATGCTTATTATCAATTGAGAAAACCTGTTGGTCGTAACAGCCAACCTAGTCATGAGCCTGTTCGTTTACGCCAAGAACCCTCCATGTCGTTTGCTCCCTCTAACCTTACCAATGTAAGTCGTAAGGACGGCAGTAATACGATTAATATTTCTTTACTTGGCTTCGGTCTATTTGGACCTAACGGTCCATTACCCCTTCATATCACGGAATATGTACGAGAGCGAATTTTTCACCACAAAGATGCAACCCTCTCTGCCTTTGCGGATATTTTTCATCATCGCTTAATCTCTCTTTTTTATAGAGCTTGGGCAAATGCACAAAGCACTATTAACATAGAGTTAAAAGACGAATCTTTTTCTCGTCACATCGCCAGTCTTATCGGATTGGGGTTTAATTCTAGTCGTAATAGGGATAGTATTGATGACTATACTAAGTTTTACTTCTCTGGGCATTTAACTCGACAAACGAGAAACCCTGAAGGACTGATTCAAATACTACGCCGTTACTTTAATATCCCTGTACGTTTACAAGAATATATTCCACAATGGATTAAGATTCCTGAACATCAACAATTTCGTCTTAATGGTGACTGTAGTTTAGGCTCTTTTGCTGTCATTGGAAGCCAAATCAAAGATGTTCAGCATAAGTTTAGATTATTGCTTGGCCCGCTCTCTCAGCAAAAATTTAATAGCTTTCTACCTAACCACGAAAACAGTCAGCAACTGATTGATTGGGTTCGTCTATATATAGGATTTGAGTTTGCATGGGATGTATGCTTAATTCTGAAGAATGAAGAAATCAAAGGTATTCAATTAGGCGATCAAAGTGCTCTTGGTTTCTCAAGTTTCTTAGGGACTCGAAAAACAGCAATTGACGACTTTAAAGAATTAATTATTGACTACGAATCTCGCCTAACACCGGCAATATAAAACTAAATACGATTGGAAGTTCATATTTCCCAATATACGTTTATATACGTCCGATACTATGGATAGAGACTCTTGTTTCTCCAGGTATATTCCCTTTTATGGTGCCACTTTTCCAGGCATGACCATACGCTACTTCTAATGTAAGGTGCAACATACCGTCAGCTTTACGCCCTTGTTCAAGACTATTTAATAGTTTCTCATACCAACCTCGCCCCTTAAGTCCATTACTTCTTTGTACACTTGGATTACCACCCAAGCTATACACATCAGCCAATAATTTTTCAGGTGTTTTATAGGTCAAGGTAATCATTTCTTGATCCATCACGGGATCTAAAAAACCATTCTCTAGCATGATGTCCCCAAAATCATGCATATCGACAAAACTCATCATTTGTGTTTTAAGATTAGCTCGAATCATTGCTTCCCTAAGCTCTATCAATGTATGAGGGCCAAAACAAGAAAACATACATAGTCCACCCACCGTTAATAGTCGACGCCATTCCTTGATGACATATTCTGGACAAGGATGCCAATGTAATGCCAAATTTGACCAGACTAATTCCGCAGACTCTGGTGCCAAACCAGTATCAGCCATATCTTTAAGTAAAAAACTTGGTTGCTTTTTAGCAATAATTTTATTAATTAATGCATTAAAACCTTTTGAACCTAAACTATTATTTGCCTCATCAATGTAGTCATGACAACTATCAACACCAATATAATGTACATTCGGATAACGTGCTTGCAAAGCCTTTACCCGATAACCAGGACCACACCCCATATCAATTAATGTATTCGGCTCTAAACGAATATATTGCAATCGCTCTAGCATGCGGTTTGCAATTTCATCCAATATAAATCTTGCCCCCTCTAATTTTTTGCGACGACTAAATTGCTGTGCTACGTGCTTAGGATTAATAGGGAGAAACTGTATAGAACTAGTAGGCATATTGGAGAAGGACATTTTTATCTTCCTAAGGTTGATAATCTGTAGCTTATCGCTTAGGCTCTATTGTAAATTTATCCTTTCATCTACGGTTGAGATAGTGAATATTTTCAATAATTTAGTTAAAGGGGTTTGTCCTCTCTGTCGAGAAAGTGCTACGCTAGGGCAGTTTTGTTACGCTTGTAAAGAAGATATTTTGGCAAGCATTCACTATCACTCTCCCCGTTGTTCCTATTGTCAACTACCTCTCAATGACAAAGGCTTGTGTGATAATTGCCACTATTACCATTTGTCGCTGACCGTATATTCTGCATTTGATTATGCACCCCCTTTAGATAGCCTAGTATTACGCTTTAAAAATAATGGACAAACCCATTTAAGCACTTGTTTTGCTCAGTTAATCTTCGAACAATTAATAAAAAAGAATCACTTGCCTGATAAGCGCACGGTACTAATACCAATTCCTAGTAAGAAAAACTCTCTTAAAAAAAGAGCGTATAATCCTGCTAGTCTATTTGCTAAAAGTCTGGCTAAGAAATTACAATGTCAACTTGATTTAAGCACTTTACGCTGTCGCCAACAAGCCAATGCCGATCAAAAAACGCTATCTCGCCTTGATCGCTTTGTAAGTAGTCGTGATCAATATTATTGTTCTCGTCGTGTTAATTACACTGACGTCATATTAATAGATGATATTTTAACGACAGGCAGTACCCTAGAAAGTGCCTCGCGTGCCTTACTTGCAGCGGGAGCACAAAATGTACAGGCAATAGTCATTGCTAGAACGATAACTACTTAATTTATTATGTTTCACATTATTTTAGTTTCTCCTGAGATGCCTGCCAATACAGGCAATATCATTCGCTTATCGGCTAATACAGGCGTACAGCTTCATTTAGTACGTCCATTTATTTTTTCCCTTGATGATAAGCGATTGCGACGTGCTGGTTTGGATTATCATGAATATGCCTCCTTAAAAGTACATGACTCATTACAAGAAGCGATTGAATCAACTGGTGCCCCTAAAAGCCGTGTTTTTGCTATTTCCACAAAAGGGAAAAAACGTATCGGAGAAATAGCATTCCAAGCAGGAGACTGTTTTATTTTTGGACGAGAAACAGCCGGATTAAAACCCGAAGAATGGGAGATTATTGGTCTAGAGGCGGCTATTCGTTTACCCATGCAAGCAAACTCTCGTAGTCTAAATCTTTCCAATGCTGTTGCTGTTACTATTTATGAAGCATGGCGACAAACTGGTTTTGAAGGTGGGATTTAGTCATATCAGCAAGCATTAAGACGTTAATGACTTATCCCTATGATAAAAAAGGGTTTTTCAATATTTCTTGAAAAACCCTTTCTTTGTTTTATCACTATTTCTACTTACGCCAATACACGGGGGCGAACATCACTAATATGGTGAATAATTCCAACCGACCAACTAGCATCATAAATGTGCATACCCAAATAGCAAAATCGTTTAAACTACCATAGCTACTCATTGGACCAACTTGCCCCACCCCCGGACCAGCATTACTGATACTTGCTAGAATAGCTGAAATTGCCGTCGCATAATCTAATCCCGCAATCAGTAATAGAGACACACCCAAAATAATTAATAATGTATAAAGAATTAGATGCAACAAAATAGCGGTTGTTACTGATTTATCGATAATTTTACCTTTCACGAGCAAAAGGAATACGCCATTAGGATGTATTAACTGTTTAAACGCAATGCCAAATTGCTTTAGCAAAATGATTATTCGAATCATTTTTACACCACCACCAGTCGATCCTGCAGAACTGGCGAAATTACTCAATACCAGCATCCAAATAGGTAAGCCAATTGGCCATAAGGAATAATCTGCATTAGCAAAACCAGTCGTTGTTGCTAATGAAATTGTATTAAAAAAACCATACCTAAAGGCTGTTGTAATATCCGTATAATAGCCCGACAAAAATAAGTAACTACTAATAATTGTCGCACTAAATAGTACTACTAGCAAAAATGGGATTGCCTCTGGGCTTCTCACATACGCTTTTAGACTTCGCTGTCTAAATGCAGTAAAGTGTGTTGCAAAATTAATGCCTGCAAATAACATAAAACAACAAGCCACCCACTCAGCTTTTGTATTATTGATATCGGCATAACCACTGGAATATGTTGAAAAGCCGCCCAATGCCATCGTAGATCCTGCATGGCACCACGCATCAAACCACTCTAAACCAGCAAGACGATAGCATATGACACATAGAAGAGAAGCGGAAATATAAATTGTATACAGTATTTTCGCCGTTCCTGCGATACGTGGCGTTAATTTTTCCTCTTTCATTGGACCAGCAACTTCCCCACGATAAACCTGGTATCCCCCCACCCCTAATAGAGGAAGTATCGCTACCGCCAACACTAAAATACCCATGCCACCAAACCAAATCAAGGTATGTCGCCAAGCATTAATTGACTTAGGCAAATGAGTTACATCTGGAATAATAGTTGCCCCTGTTGAAGTGAGACCAGACATTACTTCATAATAAGCATGGGTAAAACTTAAAGAAAAATCCCCCGGGTGATAGGGAAGCACAAATGGAATAACACCAATCAAAGGGAAACATACCCATACCATTACCACTAACAGTAAACCGTCACGTAAACGTAATTCTCTTTTGAATGGTGAGCCAATAATCACCATTAATAAACCTGCTAGGGCTGTAATACCAATAGCATAGAGGAAATTAGTTTCCCATCCATCCTGAAAAATAAGCGAAAAAATGTATGGCAACACTAAAATGAGTGACCAACACAGGGT
This sequence comes from Pelistega sp. MC2, assembly GCF_900099475.1. Classification (NCBI taxonomy): domain Bacteria; kingdom Pseudomonadati; phylum Pseudomonadota; class Betaproteobacteria; order Burkholderiales; family Alcaligenaceae; genus Pelistega; species Pelistega sp. MC2. The sequence continues at coordinate 96,557 of NZ_LT628276.1, forward strand.
CACTAATCCAAGGCTATGAAATATATACAATATCCGTTTCACGATTGCATCCTAGAAGAACATCGCTGAAACTTGGAACAACTTCTCAATACGTTTCATCGTTGAGCGATTTGCTGCATACACAATCACATGATCCCCTGTCGCAATGACGGTATCATTTTGAGGAATAATAATAGCCTCTTCTCGTAAAATAGCCGCAATACGCGATGAGCTCGGCAAACGAATATCCTCTACACGCTTACCAACAACAGCTGAATTATGCTCATCACCCATCACCTCAAATTCAATAACCTCTGACTCCCCTCGACGTAAACGATGTCCTCTGACAATGGCACCTTGTCTAACCTCATGCAATAGCGCCCCAATTGTTGCTTGTGACGGTGATACGGCAACATCAATCATACTGCCCTGCATTAATTCACCATATGCTTGACGAGAAATTAAGGCAATCACTTTATGAGCTCCCAAGCGTTTTGCCAATAATGAAGACATAATATTATCCTCATCATCATTGGTCACAGCGACCCAAGCATCCATGCCATCAATATTTTCGCTTAATAATAACGACTCATCCGTACCATTACCATATAAAACCAATACATTTTCAGGTAATTTGGCGGCAAGCTGCTCGCAACGTGCCTTATCTTGCTCAATAATTCGCACGTTATAACCAGCTATCGATAATGCTAATGCCAATCGTGATCCAATATTGCCTCCACCAGTAATCATTACTGAGCGAGTACGTTTTTTCTCTTTATTAAACTTTGAAATCGCCTTGACAGCCTCAGTGGTATCCATGGCTAAGACAAGTTCATCATCAACTTTAAGATTAAACAATCTATCTAAAGGTAATGACTCACCATTACGCACTAATTCTAAGATTCGCCCTCTACCTTGAGGCAAATTCAAGTGGTTTTTATCAATTTGATAATCTAATAAAGTACTACGTTTACCAATCTTAATAATCGCAATACTTACCTTACCATCAGCAAAATGTACTACTTGTAGTGCGTCAGGAAATTCAATCAAGCCCTGTAAATATTGAGTGACACTCGCTTCTGGACTAATAATAGAATCAACACCAAAATGTTCTTGTAATACCTCAGGATGTTGAGCATAATAAACGCCTCGTATACGCGAAATACAACGAGGAATATTAAAAAGATCTTTAGCTAATTTACAGGTGACTAGATTAACAGCATCTGTCGCTGCACAAGATACTAATAAGTCCGTATCCTCGGCACCTGCTTGCATTAACACGTCAGGAGAAGAAGCATCGCCATAGACTGCTTTTAAGTCAAATCTCTCCTGTAAATATCTCAACTGCTCTTTATTCGTATCAACAATCGTGATGTCGTTTTTCTCAGACACAAGATTTTCAGCTACACTAGAGCCTACACGTCCTGCACCAATTAGCAGAATTTTCATAGTAAGGAAAAGTAAAATTACGCGTTACGTTTGCGAGAAGAATCGATGCCAAGCTGTCTAAGTTTGCGATACAGATGGGTTCTCTCTAAACCAGTTTTCTCAGAAACACGAGTCATACTATGATTTTCACGTTGTAAGTGATATTCAAAATATACTCGCTCAAACTCATCTCGCGCATCTCGCAGAGGTTGATCTAAAGGAATACTACCTAAATAACCTTGACGAATAGCATCTTCTGTCGTTATTACTGTATTTGCCACAGAATTGGCAACTGGTGCTGTCACTGGCGTATTTAAGGCAGGACGATTAACACCATATCCACCCGTATTTTGTATAGGTGCTACCGATGGATTAACTTGATTGTTTGTGTAAACTGGTTGATGTACTGGCGCTTGTGGTTGAATAGAACGAATTACTGGACGCTGTAAGACCTGCTGTACAGTGGCAAGTAACTTGGCCAACGTAATAGGCTTTTCTAAGAAATCGGCTGCACCGATACGTGTTGCTTCTACGGCAGTATCAAGCGTCGCATGACCGCTCATCATAATCACTGGCATATCCAATAACCCTTGAGAACTCCACTCTCTCAATAGGCTAACACCATCTGCGTCAGGCATCCAAATATCAAGTAGAACGAGGTCCGGTCTGCTGTTTAGGCGAGCAGCACGTGCTTGAGCGACATTTTCTGCTAGCTCTACTGTATGCCCTTGCTCGTATAAAATTTCTTGCAAGAGCTCACGAATACCAATTTCATCATCTACTACCAGAATTCTGGCCATAACGCACCTACCTATCTATGGTTATTCACGCGACTACACAGACACTTAGGATAGCCAAACAATTTAACCATCCGAAAAAAGTGTTGTTTTTTTGATTATAACAAAAAGCACTTTATGAATTTTCGATAATACGTGTCAAAAGAATAGAAATCTTTGCCCCTTCTTCTTTCATATTCGATATATCAATTTTTCCATGATGCTCTTCCACAATCTTTTTCACAATTGCTAAACCTAGACCAGTTCCATGTGCTTTTGTGGTGACATATGGTTCAAAAACCTTTTGCATAATATTTGGAGGAAACCCCGGCCCTCTATCTTTGATCGTAATTAATACTGCTTTTTGATTAGGCATCAACGAATTTTCTAATACCGTTGTTTTAGTTTCTATGGTTACACCAGGCTTATCACCTTCAAGTACTAAACCCTCCATAGCATCACGAGCATTTGACAATAAATTATTAAATACTTGACGCAACTGTGTCGTATCAGCCTCGACCAAAGGCAAATTAGGATCCAACTCCAATTTAATCTGTCTATAAATCAGTTCATCCACATACCCCTCTGGTGTCCATCCATACAACACGGCAATATCGGTAATCAACTCATTCACATTAACTGATTGAAATTGTGCTGGCGGGGTACGTGCATACTCTCTAAAGTCATCCACCATTGTTTTTAAGGAGAATACTTGATTGACAATAGTATTGACTAAACGATCCAAAAATTGACTATCTGATTCATCCAGTTTTGGTGATAATTTCATCTGAATCCGCTCTGCTGATAGTTGGATAGGTGTTAGCGGGTTTTTAATTTCATGCGCCAATCGTCTTGCTACCTCACCCCATGCTACCGCTCTGTTAGCCGAGATAACCTCTGAAATATCATCAAATACCAGTAAATAATTCAAGGCATTATCAGCATTTTTTAAATGAGTCCCTCTGAGCAACAAAGTCAAATCACGAGTATGTCCTTCATCTTCTTTAAGAGATAATTCAATTTGTTCTTGCCAATATAAGCGCTCTGAATCTACAACAGCATGTGATGCAAAAGCACGCTGAATAACATTCGCAAACTCGTCCAAATTAGCTTTGGCCCCAATCGGTAACCCTATCAAATCAGACAAATCTTCATGAAGAATATTCTGTGCACCTTGGTTAACCATATTGACGGAAAAATCATGATTAAGCACAATAACACCTGTAGTCAATCCCTCAAGAACACTTTCTAAATAAAGGTTAGTGCTCTGCAATTGCAAACGACTGTTTTCAGCTTGATTACGAGCTTCTTCAAGTTGCGCCGTCATCAAGTTAAACGAGCGGCTCAATTGTCCAACCTCATCGCTTTGTTTGGGTTCAGGAATACGACGATAGTCACCTACAGCGACCGCTTGCGTTCCCTCTGCTAACGTTAATAGTGGCTCTACCATTCGTTTGGCTAGCCATAAAGCAATCCCCAGGGAAGCAAACACGGTTAATAGCAATGCCATCGTTAACGTAATTGAGAACAGTTGCCTAATCCCTTCTCTTGACAGTGCTAATTCTTCATAATTACGGTAGCCTATTTGCACCTCATTGAGATTATTGGCAAATGTTTCTGGAACCCTCTGTGTTAGTTGTAACCAATGAGGTTCATTATTCCCACTCAACGCTACCTCTAACCGATTACCTGTATAGAACAATGGCACAATTACCCGTATTTGATAATTCGGTCTATTTTGGTCTTGCCCTTCCATCAATACCTCTTCTGTATTCACATACTGACGAGAAATACGTAATTGATTGAGAACAGTAGAAGGTGGTAATTGTGGTAACAAAGAACCAAATGTAGAGGATGAAAAGGCAATTACTTTATTGCCATTCGCAGAAAAAATTAGCGCATCGGCTGTTTGGGAATCCTCACGCAATCGACTCAATGCAGACGATAATTCATTATCTGGAACATTAGTTAAATTAGTGGCTAACCGTCTAGTCGTTGTTAGCAGCTCTTCCTTCATCGTTTCTAACGAAGTTTGCCCTAAATTAAGTCCCGACTCAAGTGCGCTATCAACTTTTACATTAAACCATGACTCCACAGAGCGCGACATAAATTGTACGGATAATAGATAAATAATGACGCCAGGAATAATTGCAATCATCGCAAAAAAGAAGGCAAATCTGGATGTCAGTCTAGCACCAAATTTTTTCTTACGAATCTGTTTAACAATACCTAAAACTAAACTAATGACCCAGGCTAATAATGCCAAAGCCAGAACACCGTTTAACAACAATAAGATATCAAACTGCTCAGCAAATCGCGACGTATTTCCAGCTGAACCAATCAGCAAGGATAACAAGACAAAAATAGCCACGCCCGCAAGGAGTAACCATATGCGAAATACCCATTTCAGTACTAATTGAATTTTTTGTCTGATAAAAGAAAATCGAATTTTTTCCATGATGTTGAAAATGACCAAGCGCTACTACTATTATGAATAGCTGTTATTTGAAAGGGTCTTGCCAATAAGGACGTATCTAAACGCAACCTAATCTTGCCTATATAGTCCTGCTGTGTTGGCATTTGCTCTTTTGTCTCAATCGTCCAGTTATCAATATGCGTAATATACCGAAGTGCCTCATCAAATGAAAATGCCTTATATTCGTGTTGCTCTTGCTTAACTTTCCACTCCCTCAATAACATGTTGTACCACAATTCAGAGGTTTGCGAGGCTTCTAACTTAAGCGTATCAAACCAATAACTGTTAGGCTTATATACTTTGAAATCCAAGGTAAAAAATAATGGCATCCCTTTATTCAACGCTACTTGTAATTCTGAGCTTAATAACAACTCCATATCCAATTTAAGTGCGATGCTTTGAGGATTTACAGACTGAATCTGAATCTCTTTAAAGCGTGCTTGAGATTCATTATTCGCATTAGCAACCGTCATCCAACTGAATGATAGCATTAGCAATAAGACTATAAACGCCTTTTGAAAAGCCGATAGACTAGTTAGTACATCGTATCTATAACTGTTTCTAGTTAAGAAATTATTATTTTTTCTGGAATAATGCATAGAAAAAACCATCCTGCAATGGACGTGGATTATCAACCGTTGCCAAAGGCAATAACTGACCAGGCGCTTCTAAGCGACAAGCATCAGCAAATGTTTGCTCAATAAACTGAGCCTGCTGTTCCCCTTCTTGAGGAAAAACGGAGCAGGTGATATACAGAAAATATCCTCCAGGCTTCAATGTCTGCCAAAGATTTTTAACAATTTTTCGCTGTAGGTCTGCTGTTTTTTGAATATCGCTTTCTTGACGTAACCATTTAATATCAGGGTGCCTTCTCACAATCCCTGAAGCCGTACATGGAACATCTGCCATAATCATATCAAACAACTTACCATCCCACCATGCTGATACATCTGACACATCCTCACTAAGCAATTTCACTTTATCACTATAATGACCCAAATGTTTTAAATTTTGCTCCACACGACTTAAGCGTTTCTGATCAATATCCACGGCTGTCATATAAATATCCGCCCTTTCTAATAGATGGGCTGTTTTTCCTCCAGGCGCAGCACACGCATCTAATACCTGCATGCCATCTTTAACTGGCAACAGCGTACCTGCTAATTGTGCGCCCGCATCTTGTACAGCACATAAACCTTGCTCAAAGCCAGGAATAGCTTGAACTGGCATTGCCTTGTTTAAAATCACAGCATCTTCACCATAGAGCTGATAATCAATCCCAGACTCCGTTAATGTCTGACAAAACTCTTCTCGACGTATTTTCTTGCGATTTACTCGTAGTGTTAAAGGACCGGGCAAATTAGCCGCATTCAGCACATTCTCCCATTGAGTTGGATAACTTTTTTTAATTAACTGAATCCACCATTTAGGATAATTAAATTGACACTCCTCATCATCCTTCAACAACGACCATAGTGCATCTTCTTCTCGTACATAGCGTCGCAAGCAAGCATTTATCAAGCCTTTAAAAGCGGCAGATTTTTTGTGTAATTGGGTTGCCTTAACAGTCTCATCCACAATAGTAAACGCCTGATAAAAAGGGACTGACTCATCCAACTGATCTAACTCTAACGCTTTAGCATGTCGTTTGGGAACACTTAATAAACACAAGCTCACTAGTAATAGTGCATATACTAAGGAATTGGGCGCTTTTTTAGTCAATAGTTGCTGACTTAATTTCTGAGACGACAACAAATGGCGCATACAATAAAAACTAATTGATTGCACCGCAGATTTTTGTTCTTTAGGCACACTTTCCAAAAACTCTGTTAATGACTGACCTGCTAATACTTGCTTAACAGCATTAGACGCATGGAATAACACCTGACAGAGAGGTACTGATGGACTCGATTGATTAGAAACTAACATAAAGTAAAAGATAAGCGATGGAATACCCCTGTAGTTTAGCATTTTGCCTCAAGGACAATTTTTTGGTGCAAATTACTTGCTAAAATAATACTCACTCAATTTTATTTTCATAATGAAGGTTTTTTATGACGACTCCTGCCGCTCCTAAAGTAGGTTTTGTAAGTTTAGGTTGCTCAAAAGCACTTGTTGACTCCGAACGAATTTTGACTCAATTACGTAAAGAAGGCTATGAAATATCGCCCTCTTATGACGGTGCGGATGTTGTGGTCGTCAATACCTGTGGATTTATTGATAGCGCAAAAGCAGAGTCATTGGATGCTATTGGTGAGGCACTTGCTGAGCATGGTAAGGTTATCGTAACTGGCTGTATGGGTGTAGAAGAGGATACGATTCGTAAGGTTCACCCGAGCGTCCTCTCTGTTAGTGGTCCACAACAATATCAAGAAGTGGTGCGCGCTGTACACGAGGTTGTACCTCCAAATATAGACCATAATCCTTTTGTAGACTTAGTTCCACCACAAGGGATTAAATTAACTCCTCGCCATTATGCCTATCTCAAAATTTCTGAAGGATGTAATCATCACTGTAGCTTCTGTATTATCCCAAGTATGCGTGGCGTCCTTGTTAGTCGCCCTGTAGGGGAAGTTATGGAAGAGGCTGAGCGACTTGTTAAATCGGGTGTTAAAGAATTATTGGTTATTTCTCAAGATACCAGCGCCTATGGTGTGGACATGAAATACCGTATGGATTTTTGGGAAGGACGTCCTATCAAAACCAAAATGACATCATTAGCCGAAGCTCTAGGGCAATTGGGTGTTTGGGTGCGCTTGCATTATGTCTATCCGTATCCTAATGTGGATGAGGTTATTCCATTAATGGCAGAGGGCAAAATCCTACCTTATTTAGATATTCCTTTCCAACATGCTAGCCCAAAAATCCTAAAAGCAATGAAACGCCCTGCTTTTGAGGATAAAACCTTAGCTCGTATTAAACAATGGCGTGAAATCTGTCCAGACTTAACCATTCGCTCTACTTTTATCGTGGGTTTCCCGGGCGAAACAGAAGAGGATTTCCAATATTTATTAGATTGGCTAACTGAGGCGCAGCTTGACCGTGTAGGATGTTTTAAATATTCAGATGTAGAAGGCGCAGCCGCTAATGACCTACCTGACCAAGTCAGCGAAGAAGTGAAACAAGATCGTTGGGAACGCTTTATGGCACACCAACAAGCCATTTCTGCGGCTAGACTACAGAATAAAGTAGGTAAAGAAATTGATGTTTTAGTCGATGAGATTGACGAAGATGGCTACCCATTTGGTCGCTCTGCTGCCGACTCCCCCGAAATTGATGGGATTGTTTATTTAAATAAAGATATCAGTGTTAAGCCTGGTGATATGGTAAGAGCAATCGTCACAGAAGCTGATGAATATGATTTATATGCGGATATTCTAGCGGTGAAAGCATCTGCCTAAATAACGATAATCATATATCTTTAGTGGTCAATGTAAAAAACGAGACTTGTTATTGATTGAGCAAGTCTCGTTTTTTTAGCTTTATTTCTTTATTTTATATTTATTTGGCAAGCTTACTTTTTACGATACGATCCAATTAACGTTGGAAGACTTGATTTAGCCTTTCCAACCATTAATAAAATCTCGTGCTATTTGACGCTTACCTCCTGCTTTTTGTAATTCTTGTATACGCAACACACCATCTGCCGCGGCTACATCAATACCCTCTGCACTCATTGCCACGACAGTCCCTGGTGCTACATTTACCGTTTGATGAAGTACCTGTGCTTGCCAAACCTTAACAGGCTCATCCAATCCCGGTAAAGGCAATACCACACCTGGCACAGGATTAAACGCACGAATTTTTCGCCATAAAGTTAATACCGGTAAATCCCAAGAAAGTTTACCCTCAGACTTTTCCAATTTTGCGGCATATGTCACCCCTTCTTCTGATTGAGGAATTGGCGTCAGTTTTCCTGTACCCAATTGTTTTAATACGTCCACAATACCTTGCGCACCTAGTTGAGCCAATTGATCATGCAATTGTGCAGCTGTTTGCATATCTATTTTTTGTGTTTTTTCTAATAAAACATCACCCGTATCTAGCCCAATTGCCATTTGCATAATACCAATACCTGTTTGCTCATCACCTGCTTCAATAGCGCGTTGAATTGGAGCTGCTCCTCGCCAACGTGGCAGCAAACTTGCATGGATATTTAAACAACCATACTTAGGCAAATCTAACACCCATTGTGGCAGAATCAGACCATAAGCAGCCACTACCATCACATCTGGTTGTAACGACTCTAATACTTTCTTGGCTTGTGCTGCCTCTTCAGGATACTTACCATCTAAGCGTAAACTTAATGGTTGAATCACCTCAACACCTTGTACTAGGGCTTCTTGCTTAACAGGACTAGCCTGTAATTTCATCCCCCTACCCGCTGGTCTATCAGGCTGCGTCATCACAAGTGGAACATCAAACCCTGCATCTAAAATGGCTTTGTACGCCAAGCGTGCAAATTCAGGGGTACCTGCAAAGACTATTTTTAATGGTTTCATATGACCTCCAATTTTCTGAGAATAATTCTACATTACGATTTGCCTTTATTGACTCGTTTTCTTACTTTCTCCAATGGATTTACGGTAAATTAATAACTCATTCACTCTTTCTTAAGATTAGTCATGACGGACGCTATACTTTCAGACAAGCAAGCCGCAGCATCCCATTCAACATGGGTCAGCGTAATTGTGAATTTACTACTTAGTATTTTACAAATCGTTATTGGTATCTTTGCATCGTCCAGTAGTTTGATTTCGGACGCTATCCACTCGCTCTCCGATCTTGTATCAGACATTGCTGTTCTTATTGCGAATAAGTTTTCAAATATGCCATCAGACGATACACACCAATATGGGCATTATCGGTTTGAAAATATTGCTAGTCTTTTTATTGGCTTATTACTCATTGGTATTGGACTAAGCATGATTTGGCATGCAGGTGATCGTCTCTTTAATCATACGGACTCAGTTGCTCAAGTGCACTACTATGCTCTGATTGTGGCTGTTTTTGTAGTGGTTGCCAAAGAGCTCCTATTTCGTTATATGCTCGCCATAGGCAAACGCGTTAATTCCACTATGCTTATTACCAATGCATGGCATGCACGCTCAGATGCGCTGTCCTCTCTTATTGTTCTTTTTGCGATTGGTGCTAATTTATTAGGGATTAGTTGGGCTGATATTGTTGCCTCACTGATTGTCGGTGCAATGATTGCCCATATGGGATTAAAGTTTACCTGGAACTCTATTCATGATTTGAGTGACCATGCGGCAACCCAAGAGGAAATTAATACGTTAAGAGCCATTCTTCAAGAGACACCAGGTATTGTGTCCTTTCATGATTTCAAAACACGGAAATCAGCTGATTTTATTCATATTGATGTGCATTTGGACTTCCCGGGATCTATGAGTATTAAAGAAGCACATGATATTGCTTTATTAGCCATTAACCGTCTAAAAGCAAAAGGTAATGTACTCAGTGTCACTACACACTTCGACCCTATGCACTAACGCTAAAGCTGTCTTTGTTTAAATTGCAAAGAAATATGAGCAAAAGCAACTTGTAATTCTTGGTCTGCCCCTTGAAAAATCACCGGGCGACCTTTTTTTACAAATACCATTAACCGTTTAGAGGCCAACATCGGCACAAATTTTGCAAAAGTAACCTCTTCCCAACTCACTTCACGCTTGGTTATCCAACTTTGTTTAATACCTTGCTCACTAATAGTCGTGGTAGAAATACTCATAAAATAGGTCATTACCACCAGTGCAATAAACACAACCAACATTGTGATTCCACCAAGATTTTTGAGCTGATCAATCCCCACTCTATCTACCGTTAACACATACTGCACAACAATCAATACCAACATCACTATAGCCGCACCTTTGACCCACTTCGGCCACGCACTACCAGAAATAGGCAAGTGTCCTAGTGTCGCTTTGATTTGTGCAATTTCTGCGGAAGTAAGTGGAGTAAAAACCATCATTGTTGAGTATTCCTGAAAGAGGCTTTAGAAAAAAATAATCATACAACAAATTTACATTATGCCTCTGCTACACCAGAGCTATCTTATATTTAAAAATCAATAACAGCCCCAACAACGTTACCTACTCATTAGCAAAGTTTCTCTTGATAGGGCAATACTAAAGAATTAATTTATTGACCGTACCAAAAATCACGTTTTTTCTTAAAAATTTTTTGCTGTAATTGGCTTAAAAAATCACCTATTTTAAAGATTAATGTTGCCGAAAATGCAACAATAACAATTAGCACAACCCATGATAAAACAGGACCAAAGATAAACAGCAAAGGCATCTTCATCAACTCCTTACTTTAAATTTAAATAATATAAAATACGATCATAAGAACAGCTACACATATAGCTGGTTTACCCTTATCTGCTAAAAATACGCTTAAAACACTTCATCCTCCTCATCATCATCTGGCATAACAATCGAAATTTGAGTGCCTTTTTTATCTGGTAACGACCGAAACATAACACAGACATCTGCACCGGGTGATAAATGAATAATAGTTCTAATTGTCATCTCACCCAAGTAACTTACTTCATTGATAGGTAAATTCGCTTCCTCTAAAGCGAGTTTAACTAACCTCATGCTAATTTTTACATTACCGGTACTTCGATTATTTGAGATCATATACATCAGTGCATATTTAATTGCCTCATACGCTCTCTTTGCAGTAAGATTTGACCAATAAAACCACCATATAATCACGGCTACCCATAAAGGAGGGAAGAAAAAGGCAGCAATGACCAAAGCTATTAATACAAACATACGTTCTCCAAAACCATTATTAACACAAAATTCAGTTTTTATTTCCTTAAGTAACTTAAGCTACTAATCACTTAAGTTATAAGTATGGCAAAGAAGAACATATATTTACAGCACAACAAATTTGTCGTTATTTTAATTAATTCACTACTATTTTTGATGCCAAAATTTATTTATGCCTTGTATTACGCCTAAGAAATTTTCCTAAAACGAATAGACGAAGATTTATATTTACATAATAAATTATGCGATTTCGGGATAACCATAATTTATATCATTTACAGCCATTTCACGTACTTTTTGACGCTTCCAAAAAAACAGTGGGTTATAGGTAAACAGTCGTTTATATTCCCTATAGCGCTGACACAACTGAAGATATTGCCAATGATTTTCAGCGTTAATCCGTAAAAACTTATTCACCGATATTTGCTCCGTGAACACTAATACTTCTGCTTGCTCATCAGTAGGGTCATTATCTTGCAGATAATACGCCCTATCCTCTTTATGAAACATCTCCCTAAATGCCGAAGCAGTATGACGATTTGTGTTCTCTTTATTCATCACCTCAGTTGTACCACTTGCATTGCAAGGATAAAAAGAGCACTTTTCTTCCCACAAGATACTCGGATCTAATTCAATCACAACCCAATCACCACCTTTCTTATATCTATAATTAGAAAACATATTTTGATTGGGATGCATAACAGATAAGGAGATACTATTTGGATAGCTTGCTAACCGCTTAGGAATATTAAAATCAAATGTCAAAATTGGAGAGTCTTCTAATACCTCTCTTGTCAATAACCCATTGACAAGTATGGAGGATAAATTGGTCACAGGGGTAAAATGAACAAGCTGTCTAATACCACGTTTGTGAACAATATTTTTAATAGCTCTTGCTTTGGCTGATAAAACGTTTGTCATCACACTACTCCTTTTATGCTTAAAGGGATTCACAGTTTTCACTACAAGAGTAGTATGAGGTAATCTGACAAATTTTTATAGTCACACAAATTTGTGAGACAGGTTAGGTAATATCTGCTTGGGTAAGTGTCATCTAAAAAAGAGCACCCATTAACTAAGGAAATTTACAATCTGGGTAAATATAATAGTACTGAGATAATGATGACATCTAAAGCAATCTGGTGATTATTACTCATCATCCTCGTCAGTGGCATCTTCTATCGGACGACCCAGTGCTTTTTGGATAGCTTGATGAGTAAATACGGCGGCTTTAACATTAGGTATTACTCGTTGGCGTACATTGTCTGGCACATAGAATGGCAAGGCATTCATCTCATCATGTAATAACTCTTCTATTTCTTCATTAGTTAACTTCGTCCGTGCCATAGCTTGTACATTGGCATTTGCTTTTAAGCTTACTGCTGTCGCTGTCTCAATAATTAGATATCCCATACTGGCTAAGTACTCTGGGTCTTGCTGTGCTTCCTTTAGAAATGCTTGAAACTGTTCTATAAATGTTTGTTTGTTCATAATTCATTCCTAAGATATAAGAACTATCATTAAGCTGATTAAATGGTTAGTGAACACATACCCCACAAGCTAAATGAATAGGATTAACGATATCATTAGAGCTAGAGCTTGTGGGCAATGAAAAAGAGAGTACTTAGAAAAAAATAAAACTTAAGATAACAGGCCCTAAGAGGAGGATAGAAATAAAGATTATCATCATAATAGTGACTACAATATCTCCACCATCTTGTTTTGCCTCTTTTTCTCGAAACTCTTTGAGGAGAAGATCTACTTCTTTAATGCGTCGTTCAGTTTCATTTAGAGGTTTACCTGCTTCATTTAAAAGTTCTGACTCAGTTAAGTGTTCAATTTCTTGTGGTTCAACTGTTTTATGACGGCTAGCATTCTTATTACGACTAGCATTCGCCGCTGCCAAGACAGCGACAGTAGAAGATACGCTTAACATAGGAACCTCCCCAAAAAAGCCTACCTATACCTCATCATACACTAAAAGCACATAGACTGTTTACAAACTATTCGTTTTTTAGCGTTACTAAAAATTGACTACATAAGGTCGTAATCCTCTTATGTTCAGGGATTTTCTTTCACACAGCCAAAATCTTAGAATTCTAAGACTTTTTATATCGTAATCCTATTATACTGAGGAGTTTTCTTTCATTCAAAACTAGACTTTCTAGTTTTTTCATGGGAGGCGTAATCCTCTTGTTGAGGAATTTTTTTCCACAAGGTACGGCTTCTTTGGTTAGAACATACCGCAAGTCGTAATCCTCTTATGTTGAGGAATTTTTTTCCACCCTTAGAGGGTACCCACACCACTCCAAGCCATGGGTCGTAATCCTCTTATGTTGAGGAATTTTTTTCCACCTATTGTCTAGAAAACGGAATATCTCAGTTTGAGTCGTAATCCTCTTATGTTGAGGAATTTTTTTCCACGAGTATGACCCCTACTCTAATCAAGAGCACATGGTCGTAATCCTCTTATGTTGAGGAATTTTTTTCCACGCAAGTTGGTCTCGTACTGGTGGAGGACTTCGATGTCGTAATCCTCTTATGTTGAGGAATTTTTTTCCACATATTGGCAATATGTATAACGTTAGTTTACTTACGTCGTAATCCTCTTATGTTGAGGAATTTTTTTCCACAGCTCGTACATATGAGAAAGGCTGCCTCACTTTAGGTCGTAATCCTCTTATGTTGAGGAATTTTTTTCCACCAGCTATGGACGATGGGGAAAGCCCAGTACGATTAGTCGTAATCCTCTTATGTTGAGGAATTTTTTTCCACTGCACTATATGTTTTTCTTATTTAAAATCAATAAGTTAAAAATAGCCCAGACGAAAAAAATTATTTTCAAAAAGTTCACTCGTAAATTTCCATTTTTTAAAGAAACAAATTGAAAAACAACCCTCATTTTAACGAGTCCCTGTCAATAATTCAACTGCCTGAACATGTGTTCCACTCCACACAATACCGTCAGGTAATTGCCCTGTTCCTAATAAATCATAGCAAGCTCCTTTATGCGCCAATGTATAGGCTCGTATATCATCTTGTTTTTTATCTATAATTTGACTTAATTGCTGCCAACAAGCTTCAAACTCGCCGGGACTATCATCAAATAGAAAAACACTTTTCTGTATCGGTTGCGCATATTCACTCAAGAGTCGAAAAATTTTCTGTAGCCTGCGAGGGGAGGTAATATCATAAGCAATCAAACAAATCATCATTACTCCAATATCATTTGTTCTACATAATCAAAAGCATTCTTTTCTGTTGAAAATTGTCTTAATGACTGCAAAAAATCTCTACATAACTGACGCATTTTAGGACGCCATTGTTTTGCCTGATCATCATACAGTTGATAAAATAGGGCTCTTCCTGCCTTACCCATCATGCATGCATCAGAAAACATCGTAAAGTAATCAACTCGTAATTCTTTACGCTGAAAAAGTTCAATAATCCATGCATCACATAACGGGCGTAGCGGCTCCACTAAATCGCATGCCAACGACTCTCGACTATACTCTGCTTCATGATAAACCCCGATAAAAGGATCTAATCCTATAAGATGGATTTCACGAACCAACTCAAAATGCAAAAGTGTATAGCACAATGACATTGTGGCGTTGAGTGGATCTAGTGGTGGTCTTTTTGTTCTCCCATTAAACTGCCAATAAGGAGGTAATACTTTTGACCATGTCCCAAAATACCTAGCGGCAGATGCTCCCTCTATACCCCTAAGACTCATTTTATCGATTACTTTTTGAGTATTTTCTATTGCCAACTGTAAACTTTCTACGCCATGTTTAATGGATAGTCTATGCTCTGGATAGTTTTCTTCTAGATTTGTCAATACAGTTAGCTGCTCAGTTAATTTTTGTGTTACCCATTTTTTTGACTGCTGTAAGCAAAACTCTTCTTGCTTAGATGCTTCGTATTGTGCAAGCCTGCGTTGAGCATCCACTCGTAAGCTAGGCATAAAAAGTACTGGCTCTTTTTTACGTCCACTCAAAATAATGACACCAACTCCTTCCTCTCCCATTTTGCCTAAAACAGATGCGTTCATTTCCAAATCACCTCTGATGCACACACGCTCTAGACTCTTTAATGGAATAGTTCCTTTACGCTCATCTTGATCATAAAATGCTAAAGCCGCACCATCCACAGCTAACCGCAACCCTTTTCTATCCACAAATAACGTCGTCATTTTGTTATTCTCCTTTGAGTTAAATCAAACAAAATCGGTCTTGTTGCATGGGTTTAGCGACACCTAATAAATGGGTGGTTTTATCTGTATGTACACGTATATAATGCACAGTGTCTTCATCACATAATAATGTTCGCAAGTCATGACAAAGATCCTTTAATTCACTATCTCTTAATAGGCATTCAAATAAGGATTTTTGACCTCCTATGGAATAACCTACTAATAAATTTCTTGCTTGTCTGCGTCTTTTCGTATCAGCAATATCATATGCAAAAATATATATTTCTCTTTTCATCACAAACTCCCTAAAAATTATTGAGGATTGTTAGGAAATCATACATTTCGTTTAAGCATAAAAAA
Organism: Pelistega sp. MC2; assembly: GCF_900099475.1. Classification (NCBI taxonomy): domain Bacteria; kingdom Pseudomonadati; phylum Pseudomonadota; class Betaproteobacteria; order Burkholderiales; family Alcaligenaceae; genus Pelistega; species Pelistega sp. MC2. Next base: position 112,571 of record NZ_LT628276.1, read on the forward strand.
AGCTCCACAATTTTGTGTGAAGCTTAAGTGGTCGAGAAAATTTTTGATATGTAGGGTTTATAAAAAATCTTAATTAATAAAGTTCATATCTCCCTAAGCCAAATACCGTTTCTTTGCCAACATGTAACCACTGACCAACATATAATAGCTGGCTAAGTGCAGGGGAAATATTTTCTAGGCGTAGTTCGCCAATAACACCTCCCAATTGCATCTCTTGTTTTTGCCGATAAGAATATCGTCTCCAATCTTGCCATGTTAGTGAGTGACTAACTAATTTAACACGCTCCATTTCACTAAATAATTGTTCGATATCTAACGATAATACTCGATGCCAATGTAATGTAGAAATGGCTGATGTACGACGCAAAAGCTGTTTTAACATAAGTTGTACATCAAATGTCTCAGGAGTTATTACCTTGCCTTGATGCACTAATCTTAGTACTGTTTTAAGCTTTATACTTACAGCATCGGGATATTGTTTAGGTAAACAAATATCAGTACTATGCTCTTGAAGGTGTTCTTGTTGGTAGATTGAAAGCCATTTATCTTCGCTGCCTATTCCCTTTAATTCTTGTCTTTCCACCTCTACCTGTATAAGTATACCCTTTGCACCTTGATGTCCTATACCACGTTGGAACATTTGTTGAAAGGCATATATGATAACTGGCAAATGTAGTGTCGCTCCTCCAATCAATACAACATTAAAGCTAAACTCTTCTCCCTTCCCATAGAATTTTTTATTGTTTTCGGGGGCTTCTATGATGTATGGCTGCGGAGGATGTTGTTGCTGGCTTTTATTCAATAAGGTATTGGTCGGTGTAGCAAAAATTTGGGTATATATACAACTGCTCCTTAATGAACAACCATCACATGAAGGTTGCTTTGTTAAACACGTAAGCTTTCTGAGTGCTTGCCCAAAGGCTCCTCGAATAAATGAGCCTGCATAGTCAGGGATTAGCATATCAGTCTCTAACTTAAAGGTTAATCTATAACGAGCTAATGCTAATTGATTAGGCAATATACAAGGAGAATTCATTAGGTAAATTGTCCATTTAAAAATCAGAATATTAATTATCTCGTAAATTATTGAAAGAAAAAAGAGGGAAAGCATTAATATTCAATAGATTTTTTCTCCATTATAGTTTTACCATCATCATTTCTAGCTTCACATACTTATGACCCATACTAAACGTATTCTTGTTGCTGTAACAGGTATGTCTCCACAAATCATTACAGAGACGCTTTATTCCCTTGTTACAGAACATCGCTGGATTCCGCATGAGATTCATGTATTAACTACAGGGATGGGAGCACAAAAAATCACTCAAGCCTTATTGGGAGACTCAGGTTTTTTTGCTCGTATCTGTCAGGAGTATCACTTACCAGAGATACAATTTCCACTTCAAAACATACATATTATTGAGGACAATCAAGGAAATGCACTAGACGACATTCGTTCACCTGAACAAAATAATGCCGCTGCCGATAAAATTGTACGATTTATTCACGATTTATGTCTTATTGATAATACTGAGCTTCACGTGTCTATTGCCGGTGGTCGTAAATCTATGGGGTTTTATATTGGTTATGCTTTATCACTATTTGGAAGAAAACAAGACCGACTCTCTCATGTTTTGGTTGAGGCTGATTTTGAAAATAACCCTCAATTCTTCTATCCTACCTTAACTACTTTTCCATTGGATACTCCTTCGGGTATTCGAGACGCATCTTCTGCCAAAGTAATGTTGGCAAATATCCCTTTTGTTCGTATGAGAGAAGGATTACCAAAACTACAGCTTGCCGACCAGTGGAATTTTACACAAGCTGTTGAGCTTACTCAGCAAAATCTACAACAATTACATCTGATTATTAACCCCAAAAAAGAAAGCATTCAATACCATAATCTTCCCCCTATTAAACTCCAACAGCGTCGGTTCTGCGTCTATTGGGCGGTTGTTTTATTAGCGCTAGAAGGTAAAACTAAAATTGCTCTTCACAATGGCAGCAAAGATTTGACCTACTTTAAGGAAAAATTTGTTTCTTGCCGTGTTCAGCTAGATAAGACATATAAAGGAAATGGTATTGATGCAAAACAAAAACGTAAAGAGCTAGAGAATCTAGATGAAGACGAAATAAAAACCATCCTACAAGAAGAGGTTTCTCGGCTAAAAAAGGAAATTAAAAAATACCTTGGTGATTATGGGTCAGCTATTCTAATTAATAGTGAAGGGAAAAATAACTATAAGTGTTATCACTTCTCTATGCCAATTGAAAATATCCAGATTCTAGAATGAATTATCTAAATAGCTGGATTCGACTTATATGTATTATTCTCAACTAGTTTAGCGTACAACTATTTACTAACACAGATTACTCAACCCCACAATGCACGTATCTGCCCCCCCCTTGAATACTTTATACACATCTGAAATTTATCACTTAGGCATAAATTAATAGGTCTAATACAGCAAATAGCCTTTTCACTAGACTATTCGCTGCAAAATATGCATCACATAAGCACTATAGTCAATCTATATTGCGTTATGTCTATCCACAAACAGCATTCGCTCGTTTATTCAATATTGCACGTCCTACTCTGCTTGCATTCTGACGTTTTAAATAGGTCGAAATAAAATCACCGGCATCAATGACCTTGTCTAAATCAATACCTGTCTCTATGCCCATGCCTTGCAACATATAGAGAACGTCTTCGGTGGCTACATTACCTGTAGCACCTTTGGCATATGGACAGCCGCCAAGACCCGATACGGAAGAATGAAAAATGCTAATACCCGCACGCAATGAAGAAAGTATATTGGCTAAGGCTTGTCCATAGGTATCATGAAAATGTCCTGCTACTTGTGCTGGATCAACAATTTCTGTCACTCGTGACATCACCTCATACACTTGATTCGCTGTACCCACACCAATCGTATCAGCGATATCAAACTCTTGCACGCCAAGCGCTTTCATGCGTTTTACCACATCTACAACACTTTCTACGGGTACATCACCTTGGTATGGGCAACCAAAAGAGGTACTGATACTTGCTCTTAGCCTAATACCATTCGCAAGAGCAGCTTCGGCAACTGGTGCAAAACGATCAATTGATTCGGCAATAGAACAGTTAATATTTTTTTGTGAAAATGCCTCACTTGCCGCACCAAAAATAACCACCTCATCGGCTTTAGCTGCCAATGCCGCTTCAAAACCTTTCATATTCGGGGTTAAGGCAGAATAAATCACACCCTCTTTACGTGTAATACCTGCCATCACCTCACTACCGTCCGCCATTTGTGGCACCCATTTTGGTGAGACAAAAGAGGCTGCTTCGATATTTGGAAAACCCGCTTCTGTTAAGCGATTAATTAATTCAATTTTAACGTCCGTTGGTACAAATTCTTTTTCATTTTGCAATCCATCACGAGGACCAACTTCAACCATTTTTACTTTAGTAACACCCACTTTTTCCTCCTATTTTATAAGGCTGTCTCTATTGTCTCATTGTAATAGATTGCCTATTTCTATGCTAGTACACCCAACTGTTATGCCTAATCTCTTGAAGCATCTCTAAACCTCTGAAAACCTCTAACTCACTTATTAAGCGAATACTTAATTTTCCCCATTATGAAACACTCGCTGATATTTCCCATCCACCTGTTTTACCACGATCGATTGTAATTGCATCTCGGTTAATAGCAAGCTGAGCTCCTCTATGCTCAATGATAAATACTCTGTTAGCTCTTCAATACTAATAGCCTCAAAACCCATTGCCTCTAAAACTGGTTTGAATTTCTCAGGAATCTCTGGGTCAACACTTGGTTTATCTGGCTCTGGTGCATTGGCTGTGACAGCATAGCCCAATTCTTCGAGAATATCTTGACCCGTTTCAACTAGCTTAGCCCCTTGGCGAATCAATGCATGACACCCTCTAGATAAAGGGGAATGAATTGAACCCGGAATGGCGAAAATTTCTTTACCCAAATCTCCAGCCATCTTGGCGGTAATCAATGAGCCACTTTTACGTGCTGCTTCTACCACCAACACACCTCGAGATAGACCCGCAACTATCCGATTACGCATAGGAAACCTAAAGGCATTAGCTGGCGTATCTAAAGGAAACTCAGAAATCAATGCTCCCCTATGGCGAATACCTAAAGCTATGGCTTTGTTCTCGGCAGGATAAAGGCGATTAATCCCTGTGCCCATCACGGCAATTGTTGGGCAATCAACATTTGCCAATAAGGCTCCTTCATGTGCAGAAGCATCAATGCCCTTGGCAAGTCCACTAACGATGCACCACCCTTGAGAAGCTAAATATTTGCCAAATGCTCTGGCATTTTGAGCGCCATTTAAAGTCGGGTGACGTGTGCCGACGACGGCAATAGCAGGCTTCTGAAATGCGGATAAATTACCATCAACATAGAGTAATAGTGGTGGGTCATAGGTATCTAATAATGCCTTTGGATATAAGGTATCCGCTAATGTCAGGATATGGTGATTATCTTGATTAAGCCACTCTAGCGTTTTATCAATCTGGGTGTTGATTTCTTCAGAACAAGGCTCTCTTAGCTGATAAGCAATTTTTTCCCCCACTACGGGCATTAATTGACTAAACTTAGTTTCAAAAATAGTTTGCGGAAAACCAAATTGCATCAATAAATTTTTTGCCGTCACCGACCCAATACCCGGCTCCAACGTTAATCTAAGCCAAGCCCTTAGCTCTTCAAGTTGTCCTCTTTGCCCCTTTTGCTCTTGCATACCTATCCTTGAAATATTCTTTTTTGTATCCATATTAATTATTATAATTCGGATGCTTTGTCTAACTCTTTGTTTAGAATTAACTTAGCCATTCGTATTTCTACTATAATTTACCATTCATTATTGCTAAAAAATTTATACACTATGGCTTTACTTCCTATTCTGCACTATCCTGACCCTCGTTTACATACAGTAGCGAAACCTGTCGAAGACATTAATGACAGAATTCGTCAATTAGTTAAAGATATGGCTGAGACTATGTATGAGTCTTCGGGTGTAGGTCTAGCTGCCACACAAATTGATGTTCATGAACGAGTGGTGGTGATTGATGTTTCTGAAGAAGGTGATCACTTACGAGTACTAATCAACCCAGAAATTACATGGAAAAGTGATGAGATGGTTGTTTACGAAGAGGGTTGCTTATCTGTTCCTGGTATCTATGATAAGGTTAATCGTCATGCAGAGGTTAAGGTCAAAGCACTAGATGAAAATGGGCAAGCATACGAGTTTCATGCAGATGGCTTATTAGCTATTTGTGTTCAGCATGAATTAGACCATTTATTAGGAAAAGTATTTGTGGAGCGTTTATCTCCTCTAAAGCAGAGCCGTATTAAAACAAAGATCAAAAAACAAGCCAAAAAAGAAGACTAAACTCTCTATGATGGAATGGAGCGAAAAATGAAACTATCTATCACCAAATCCTTTATATCTCTTTTCGTCTTATTAGGGGTTCATCTTACTTCAGTACAAGCGGCTGAGCCGTCTGCGATTGATATTGCCTGCCAAAAAGAGCCAAGCCAGATTACCGATGCTGATTTTAAATCCTTGGTTAATTTTGGTGAAGCACTGATTGCTGAGCAACAAAAACTTACCCTACCTAAGGACTGTAAAACGACAGTCAAATCGCAGGGAAAAGACAGCTTTAATCCTTATGTCGCTGCCCTAGAAACAGCCGCAAAACAAAAAGATCTCGATATATTTGGTGCAATACTCAGTGACTTTAACTCGAGCAATGTCTCTATGGAAGAGACAGCAAAGGCACACTCAGAGTTATTAAAATATATCAAAGTCGCTTGTGGTCAGCAGTTTGCTTGTGTCACTCAAATCACTAAAAAAATCCCTACATTGGATATTCACAAAAGCCCTATCTTCTGCTCACTCTCTCGTGTTGCTGACTATACCGTACAAGACTTTTATAAGAAAACAACGCCTACACCTAAATATCCTGTGGCATGTTTAGGTCACAGCATACTAACAGAAAATATGGGGTTATCGCCTATGCAAGACTGGTATGAGGCGTATAAATTATTAGGGCAATAAAGTATAAGACTAAGTGATTTAGTATCAAACAATATTGTTTAAACATAACTCACTAAAGATAACTCGCTAAAAGCAACATACTCAAGACAAAGGGCAACTCTTATATCGCAGTTGCCCCTTATTTTTGAGATAAAGAATAGTCGCTCTGAACATTTAAAATTTGAGCATCTAAAATTTTAGAATTCTAAGATTTTATTTTTTATTTTCAATATAAAATAAATCGCCCAAACGTATCACTCTGAATTACTCATAAGAACGTGCATCCTCAATAACCAAACCATCATTTTTAATCTCACCAGCTGTCTTATAAACAACGTCAGTTCGTAGTTTAATAAACTCCTTAATAGACTCTTGGATTGCTTGGGTTAATTGCTCTGAAGGTTGACCCATTGTTTCAACAAATAAAGCAAGCTCATCTTTGCCCATGGCTCCCGTCACAACTAGTCTCGCACGCTTAATTTCCATGTGACGCTTGACGACTTTATCTACTAAGTCTGGATGCACCATCGCACCTCTCACCTTAACAGATTGGTCTGCTCGCCCCATCCATCCTTTGATACGTCGATTGGTACGTCCACAAGGTGATTGACCTGCCATCATAACGGATAAGTCCCCTGTACCAAACCTTAATAAAGGATAATCAGGATTTAAGGTCGTCACAACTACCTCACCTACTTCACCGTCTGGCACTGGATCATTGGTTCCCGGCTTAACGATTTCTAAAATAATGTCTTCGGCAATCACCAAACCATCATGTGCTTGTGTTTCATAAGCAATTAAGCCCAAATCAGCTGTACCATAAGCCTGATAACCATCCACTCCTTTTTCTTTAAACCATTGTTGCAATGATAGAGGAAATGCCTCAGCAGAAAAAAGAGCATGTTTAATAGAAGAAACATCGGCACCTATTTCTTCTGCTTTTTCAATAATAATACGCAAGAAGCTTGGCGTTCCAGCATAGGCATTTGGTTTTAAATCCTGAATCACACTCACCTGCATTTCAGTCTGACCGACACCAGCAGGAAATACCGTCGCACCTACGGCTAAGGCTGCCGTTTCAAACATTGATCCAGCAGGGGTAAAATGATAGGAAAAGCAGTTATGGACTAACATATGTTGACGAAAACCAGCGGCATACATGGCTCGAGCCATTCGCCAATAATCCGTTCTAGCCACTTCAGGCTCAAACAATGGTCCCGGAGAGGCAAATACACGAGAAGCTTGTCCCCATCCTACCGCTGAGAAGCCACCAAACACGCGTTCAATTTCATCGCCGGGCTTTGCATCCGTCATTTTTTGGCGCGCCTGAGTTTGTGCATTGAGTAGCTCATATTTACGCACCACCGGAATTTGGGCTAAATCTTCGCGTGAAGTTAATGTGGAAATATCAATATCATTAATTTGTCGCTGTAAAGCAGGAACTTTATCTCTTAATTGGCGTAAATTATCACGCAGATTGCTAAAAAGATGTAGCTCTCTTTCTTCTACCGATTGTGTCTCTTGGCTATCATAATAGTCTTTCATGCGTAAGCTCCTCTATTCTATTACGCCAACCAACGCTTACGACGGCGATAAAATTTAGTATCTTTAAAGCTCTTACGGTCACCACTATCAAGACCTAGATAGAATTCTTTTACGTCTTCATTATTGGCTAAATCTTCCGCTGTACCGTCCATCATGACACGACCACTTTCCAAAATATACCCATAATCGGCATACCGTAACGCAATATTAGTGTTTTGTTCAGCCAGTAGGAAACTTACGTTTTCTCTCGCATTTAAATCACGAACAATTTCAAAAATTTCTTCTACGATTTGTGGTGCCAAGCCCATTGATGGTTCATCCAATAGAATCATATTTGGATTTGCCATTAAAGCACGCCCAATGGCTGCCATTTGCTGCTCACCACCAGATGTGTAACCTGCTTGACTAGTTCTTCGTTGTTTTAATCGAGGAAAATATTGATACACCTTATCTAAAGAAGCAGCTATTTCCCCCTTACTTACATTGCGTGTATAGGCTCCCGTTAATAAGTTTTCTTCGATGCTTAAGTGGCCAAAACAATGGCGTCCTTCCATCACCTGAATAACACCACGTTTAACTAGATCAGCTGGTGTCATCTCTTCAATACGTTCACCACGGTACATAATATTACCCTTGGTAACTTGACCACGCTCACTGCGTAAAAGGTTTGAAATCGCTCTTAGGGTTGTTGTTTTACCAGCACCGTTAGCACCCAACAATGCCACGATTTTACCTTCAGGAACGACCAATGACACACCACGTAACACTAAGATCACATGGTTGTAAATCACTTCGATACCATTTACATCAAGTAATGGTTTTGGGGCTTCTTGCGTTATGTTTCCCATACTTTTTCCCAACGATAATCACTAAGTTTGTTAGGGCTACATCGACTGCTTTATCACTGTGATATAGCCCCGTTCTACTAATTAACTGTCAATTATGAATCTTCTTTAGAACAATCACGAACCTCGATTTTCTTCGCAGCTGCGTATTTCTCTGCTTCAGATTTCACAAGTGGATCCACAAATGTTTTATCTGCTTGATACCAGTTATCAGATGTAGCGACAAACTTAGCACCGTCCCATTGCATGATACGTGCCCAGTCATCACCCATATGGTTTTCACATGTTGTTTTTACAGGGCGAAGCATATTTTCAAAGCCAAGTTCTTTTAGGCGATCTTCGGTAATATTTAAATTCTCGAAGCCCCAACGCACTTGCTCAGATGTCATATGTTTACCTTTGCCGAATTTTTCTTGCGCAGCACGAATTGCCTCTACTTGAAGCATAGAAATCACCATACCACGGTTATAGGCAATAGTTCCTACTGTTGATGATGCCGCTTGCCCTTTATCAAATAGGTAAGTTTTTAAATCATCAAACACTTTTCCTTTGGCTTCACCTGTATTATGAATAGTAATGATGTTATAGCCCTTAGCAACTGCTGCTAAATCTTTCACATCATTCTCAGAACCTGCCCACCAGATACCATACATTTTTTCACGAGGATAGCCTGTAGATTGCGCTTCACGAATCGCTGTTGGCGTCATAATACCTGCAGACCACAATAGAAGATAATCAGGGCGTTTTTGACGTACATTTAACCAAGTTGATTTTTGCTCTACACCAGGCGCCGTCACTGGATATAGGATTAATTCAAAGCCGTTTGCTTCTGCACGTGCTTTTAATAGAGGAATTGGTTCTTTACCATAGGGAGAATCGTGATAAACCAGAGCAATTTTCTTACCTTTTAATTTATCAATACCACCTTCACGCTTGGCAATATCTTGAATCATCACATCAGCCGCTGTCCAGTAGGTTCCTAATAATGGGAAGTTCCATTTGAATACAGTACCATTTGATGATTGAGATAGACCATAACCCGGTGTTTCAATAGATACTTTATCCACTGGTGCCTTATCTGATACGGCAAACGTAATACCTGTTGATTGTGAATCAAATCCCGATGCACCACCATTCGCATTTTTTAAACGCTCATAGCACTCTACGCCACGGTCTGTTGCATAGCCTGTTTCACATTCTTCAAAACTTAATTTAACACCGTTTACACCACCCTCACGAGCATTTACTAGACGTAAGTAATCAATCTTACCATCTGCCCACGCAATCCCTAATGGAGCGAATGATCCAGTCCGATAGGTCATTAATGGAATGAACTGATCTTGTTCTTGTGCATATACAGCTGTTGTTCCACATAGAGAACCTAAAGCGATAGCACCCGCTAGTATTTTAGTTGCGAATTTCATAGTTTGTCTCCTCCGAAATAAATTCGGTATTTAATTAACTTTTTACTACTTAATTAACTGTTTACTACTATTTAAGAATGACCGTTATCATCGGCCTTTTTTAATTAATGTTGACATACGGTTTAATGAGGGAATGGCCATATGCGTAGTTTTTCTCTGGCAATACTCCATAATTTAGCCAGACCATGTGGTTCCACAATCAAGAAAAATACGATTAGCGCACCAAATACCATATGCTGAATATGATCAATCGTATCTACGGCTAAAGGAATACCTAACATATCAGGGATACGTGTCAGTAAAATCGGGACTAGTACGATAAACGCTGCACCAAAGAAACTGCCTGCGATAGAACCCAAGCCACCAATAATCACCATAAATAACAATTGGAAAGAACGATTTAAATCAAATGCTAATGGCTCCCAAGAACCTAGGTGAATATATCCCCATAAAGCCCCTGCCACACCCACAACAAAAGAGCTCACCGCAAATGCGGTCAATTTGGCATACATTGGACGAATACCAATTACTGAGGCTGCCACATCCATATCACGAATAGCCATCCACTCACGACCAATAGCACCACGTACCAAATTTTTTACAAGCAAGCCAAATACAATCACAATCATCAGCACAAAAAGATATTTTTGTACTGGCGTTTGTACTGGTAATCCGAAAAAATCTAAGGCTGGTACAGACACACTACCCGAGGTTGAATGATTGGTGAAAAAAGGTATCCGCAAAAATGCCCAATCAACGAAGAATTGTGCCGCTAAGGTTGCTACAGCTAAATATAACCCTCGGATACGTAAACTTGGAATACCAAAAATCACCCCAACCAGCATGGCAAAAAAGCCACCCAATAAGATTTGAACAATTAAGGGTAATTCTGGAATGCGTACACCAAAGTTCCATGCGGCATACGCCCCCACCGCCATAAATGCACCTGTCCCTAATGAAATCTGACCACAATAACCGACTAAGACATTAAGTCCCAATGCCGCTAATGACAGAATCAAAAATGGAATTAGAATACCGCTCAAGAAATAATTACTCACGGTAAAAGGTACAACTAGCACAGCTACGGCAATCAATAACAAGATAAAAATACGATCTTGTAAGATAGGAAAAATTTGTTGGTCGCTACGATAACTCGTTTTAAATTGACCATTTTCACGATAAAACATACTGTATTCCTTTTAATCTGAGTGCATTAAACACGGTCAATAATTTTTTCACCAAACAAACCTTGTGGTCTGAATAATAAAAACACAAGTGCTAGTACATAGGCGAACCAGATTTCAATACCACCACCAAAGTATTCACCTAAATACGCCTCAGAGAGTTTTTCTCCAACACCAATGATTAGCCCACCAATAATAGCGCCTGGCACTGACGTTAAGCCGCCGAGAATAACAACTGGTAGCGCACGTAAAGCAGCTGTTGATAAGGTAAACTGAACGCCGAACTTTGATCCCCAGATAATCCCTGCAACAAGAGCCACAACACCAGCCACTGCCCATACAATGATCCAAATGCGATTTAAAGGGATACCAATAGATTGTGCTGCCTGATGATCATCAGCCACCGCTCTTAACGCACGACCTGTTGTGGTATATTGGAAAAACAATGCCAATATCACTACCAAAATAGCGGAAATCGCTGCTGCTGTTAAATCTTCTAGGTTAATGAGTACACCGCCCTCAAAGATACTTTCAAAAATAAAGGCAGGATCCTTAGGCATACCTACATCAATAGAATAAACTGAGCTACCGAAAAGCGTTTGACCAGCACCATCTAAGAAATAGCTAATACCTAATGTCGCCATTAATAGCGTTGTTGCTTCTTGATTAACGAGATGACGCAATACAAAACGCTCAATCAAGATAGCGACGATTGTCATTAACACAGCTGAAATGATAAATGCCAAGACATTTGCCAATAGCATACTTTCAAAACCAAACCATTGTGGTAGCCATGTTGCAAATCGTGCCATAGACAAAGCGGCGACTAATACCATTGCCCCTTGTGCAAAGTTAAAGACACCAGATGCCTTAAAAATTAATACAAAGCCCAAGCCTACGAGTGCATATAGCATTCCACTCATGAGACCACCAAATAACGTTTCTAAAAAATATCCCATGATTGACCTCAGTGCTCAACGCCTAAATAAGCTCGAATTACATCTTCATTAGTACGGACTTCTGCTGGTGTACCGTCACCAATCTTCTTACCATAGTCTAGTACCACGACTCGATCTGAAATATCCATCACCACACCCATATCATGCTCAATGAGGACAATGGTTGTGCCAAATTCATCATTCACATCTAAGATAAAGCGACTCATATCTTGCTTTTCTTCGATATTCATCCCTGCCATTGGCTCATCAAGCAATAATAAACGTGGCTCCATTGCTAAGGCACGACCTAAGTCAACCCTTTTTTGTAAGCCATATGGTAGACGACCAACTGGTGTCTTGCGATAAGCCTGAATTTCTAAGAAATCAATGATATTTTCTACATATTCACGGTGTTGAATTTCTTCTTTTTCAGCACCAAAAATTCGGAATGCCTGAGATAACAAACCACTCTTCATCCGTAGATTGCGACCACTCATAATATTGTCCAATACACTCATGCCCTTAAATAAAGCCAAGTTTTGGAATGTCCGTGCAATCCCCATTTCAGCTGCACGGCGTGGACTCATCTTGTCAAAGTTTTTGTTATCAAAAACGATGGAGCCTTCTTGTGGCGTATAGACCCCATTAATAACGTTCAACATAGAGCTTTTACCAGCACCATTAGGACCGATAATCGAACGTATTTCATGCTCTTTTACATTGAAAGAAATATTTGTTAGTGCTTTCACACCACCAAACGATAATGAAATACTTTGCATGTCTAAAATAACATCGCCAATTTTTTTCTCATTTACTTGGTGCATATTAGGCCGCCTTTGCTGTATTTACGACTTTAGCTGGTGCAATTTTTAAATCTGCACTAATCTTACCTTTACGCCCATCTTCATACTTAACTTCTGTTTCAATATACTGAGATGGTTTGCCCTCAAACAAGGCATCAATTAATACCTTGTATTTCTCTGCGATAAAGTTACGACGTACTTTGCGAGTACGTGTTAATTCATCGTCATCTGGGTCTAACTCTTTATGTAAAATTAAGAAACGATGAATCTGTAACCCTTGTAATTGCTCATCTTGCGCCACATCCACATTAACCTGATCAATACAGTCACCAATTAATTGATAAACCTCTGGTTTAGACGCTAAGTCTGTATAACCTGCATAGGCTAAACCACGGCGCTCTGCCCAGTTGGCAACCGCCTCTAAATCAATATTAATAAATGCGGTCACAAATTCTTTATTCGCCCCAAACGCTACTGCTTCCTTGATATAAGGGAAGAATTTCAATTTATTCTCAACATATTTCGGTGCAAACAAACGCCCATCTACTAAACGACCCACATCTTTGGCACGATCAATAATTTTTAAGTCACCATGATGATCGATAAAACCCGCATCGCCTGTATGGTACCAGCCGTCTTCTGTAAACGACTCTGCTGTTGATTCTGGATTACGATAATATTCTTTAAATAAACCAGGGCTCTTAACCTGCACTTCCCCATTATCAGCAATACGGATTTCTACACCCTCCACTGGGGCACCAACAGAGTCAGGATACACATGACCATCTTTTTGAACACATACAAATACTGATGTTTCGGTAGATCCATATAACTGCTTTAAATTGATACCAATTGAACGATAGAACGTGAATAAATCCGGTCCAATCGCTTCACCAGCGGTATAAGCAACTCGAACACGACTCATCCCCAACGCATTACGCAAAGGGGCATACATCACAAAATCACCGATCATATATTTAATACGGTCAAGTAAGCCAACAGGCTCTTTATCCAAAATCTTAGTACCCACACGTTTGGCTAAATTCATAGATTTCTTAAACAGCCATTGTTTAAACTTGCCTGCATCTTCCATGCGAATAGTTACTTGCGTTAGTAACTCTTCCAAGACACGTGGTGGTGAGAAATAATAAGTAGGACCAATATCGTGCATATCAATCGATACTGTACTTGGTGACTCTGGGTGGTTAACTGTAAATCCTGTCGTCAAGGCTTGTGCATAAGAGAACATATTTTGACCAATCCAAGCTGGCGGTAAATACGCTAACACTTCTTCTTTATTCGTTAGCTTCTCCATACGCTCAATCACTTGAGCACGATCAATTAAGGCGGCATGCGTTAATACCACCCCTTTGGGCTTGCCTGTTGTCCCCGACGTATAGAACATGGCTGCCGCATCTTCGGGTTGAACAGCTGTCAATGCGTCCATAAAAGCATCTGGATAATTCTTTGCGTATCGTTCGCCTCTCTCTAAGACCTTATCATAAGAAAGAATCATTCCCTCTTGGTAATTACGCAATCCTCTTGGATCATCATAAATTACACATTCCAATGTAGGAACATCAACACGCACCTCAAGCATCTTATCAACTTGTTCTTGGTTTTCTACTACAACAATTCGTAAATCAGCATCTTTTAGAACATGAACCATCTCTTGTGCAATAGCATCCTGATACATAGGTACCGGAATAGCCCCCACAGATTGCGCCGCCATCATCGCCATATACAATCTAGGTCTATTCTCACCAACAATACCAATATGCTCACCTTTTTGAACACCCAAATCCAAAAATGTGTTTGCAACCAATTTGACTTGTTCCGCTACATCAGCCCAAGTAAATGTTTGCCATATGCCCAAATCCTTTTCTCGCATTGCCGCTTGCGTTGGTCTTTCCTTCGCATGTTTTAGCAACAAAGACGGGAATGTCTCCTTCACCATAGCATGAGCCATGACTTGTCTCCTTTTGAATGGATTTTGTCGTTTTATACAATTGACTGTTCGTTTTTTGCCAATATACTGTTTTCTCTAATTGCAAAACTAACCGATAACAGGTACGCTAATTGTCACGAGCATGACATTTAGCATTTTTTTGAGGGTTATTCCTAATGAGTGTTTTCACTGAGTACGATACAAAGTGGTTCAACTTACTTTCACCAGAGCATCAACAACGGGTGACTCAGGACGTCATTGTAACGACGGTTCACCCCGGTGCCATGATTGAGCAAAAAGGAAGTAAGGCTCAATATTGGATTGGGGTCTTAGAAGGTCTTATCAAAGTATCGGTAGGTAATGCTGATGGGCGTATCACCTCATTAACAGGCGTACCTCCGGGAGGATGGTTTGGCGAAGGAAGCCTACTAAAAAAAGAAAGACTGCGCTACGATATATTTGCCTTACATGAATCAAAAATTGCTAAGCTACCGCTATTCACGTTTGAATGGTTGCTTGATAACAGCATTCCATTTAATCGATTCATGCTTAATCAATTAAATGAGCGAGTTAGTCAATTTATTGGGCGTACCGAAAATGACCGTTTATTGGATGCTGACGGTCGGGTCGGAAGCTGCTTAATTGAACTATTTAACCCTAAACTCTATCCCAATGCCTCAGCACGCCTAACGATCACTCAAGAAGAAATTGGCTATTTGGCTAGGGTCTCAAGGCAACGAACCAATATAGCACTACGCAAACTAGAATCGCTAGGGCTTATTCAAGTGGGTTATGGGTATATCCAAATTCTTAATCTAGACAAGCTGATTGAACGCTACAAAAATTAGTGTGACGAATAGTCTCTTTGTCCAAAAATCGCACTACCAATACGAATCTCCGTAGCACCTTCTGCAATGGCTAACTCATAATCACCACTCATACCCATAGATAACGTAGGCAGTGCTAACCCAGTCGCTTGACGCATTTGTTCAGCTAAATCGGCTACTTGTTTAAAACATTGACGCACAATATCTTGTTGATCGGTATTTTCGGCGACTGTCATAAACCCTTTAATGTTTAATGTATCAAAGGGTTTAAGTGATTTAAGAAAACCAGGGACATCATCAATAGCCATGCCTGTTTTACTCTCCTCATGGCTTGTCTTTACCTGAATCAATGCATCTATAGCACGTCCCTCTTGTTGTAATCGCTTATCTAGTGCAATGGCCAAATCTAGTCTATCCAACGATTGAATTTCACTCGCATACTTAGCCACCTCTTTTGCTTTATTTGTTTGCAAATAACCGATAATGACCCAGTCAATCCCATAGTCAGCTAGCTCAATTGCCTTTTGCTTCATTTCCTGTGCTTTATTTTCACCAAACCGTGTATAGCCTAACTGCACAGCTTCTCGGATAACGGACGCAGGGAATGTTTTGCTAACAGGTAATAAACTGACCGTACTAGGATCACGATTCACTTTTTCACACGCTAATTTTATTTTTTCGTGCATCAAGGTAAAGTTTTCTGCCAACATTTGCCATTCCTTTGTAAGTTTTCTCTTATTATTCTAATATAAAGCATTAATTCATCGTCTTAGTTACGAAAAAACATTAAAATCAACTCATTGTTATTATTTTTTTGTCAACACATGTCACAAGCATTCGATAAAATGATTAAGCAGCTCTCTTTAGAGCCTGTTAGTGAAGATATTTTTTTAGGTGAAAGTACCGACCTCCTAGGTACCGGTCGTATTTTTGGTGGTCAAGTACTAGGTCAAGCATTGATGGCTGCCTCGTTAACTGTTGATCCTCAACGCGAAGTTCACTCATTACATGCCTATTTTATCCGTCCCGGAGATGTCAACCTACCGATTCGTTTTGAAGTAGAGCGCGTGAGAGACGGTGGTTCATTTACAAATCGTCGTGTCGTTGCTTATCAAAATGATAAACATATTTTCACGATGGCAACGAGCTTCCAAACACCTGAAGTAGGTTTTGAGCACTACGATCCTATGCCAGAAGTCAAAAGTCAGGATAACTTCTTAAATGAAAGCCAACTGATACAACAAATTGCACATACCTTACCAAAATCCATTACTAAACGTCATTTGATTGATGGCAATCCTATCGAAATTCGACCTGCCCATCCAGAACGTTTTGTCACTGGTGGCAGCTATCCTGCGCATACCTATTATTGGTTTAAAGCCAATGGTTCAATAGACAGCGAAAATGCGCTGCTGCATAAAGCAACGTTAGCCTACCTCACCGATTTTTATCTAATTTTTGCAAGTCTATTCCCTCACAATCAGGGCTGCTTTGATCCAGCCATGCAGATGGCAAGTCTTGACCATGCCCTATGGTTTCATCGTCCAATTAATATCAATGAATGGAATCTATATGTTATCGATTCACCTAATGCTAGTGGTGGACGAGGACTATGCTTTGGTCGTATTTATAACCAGAAAGGTGAACTCCTTGCTACCTCTGCTCAAGAAGGCTTAATTCGTAATACCTCACGTTTTGGTTCGGATAAATAACATCATGATTGATCTGTTTATTATTCTTTGCTTAATTTTTATTAACGGCTTATTCGCTATGTCGGAAATCGCTGTCGTGTCGTCTAAACGTATGCGTTTACAAAAATTAGCCGAAGAAGGCAGTAAAGCCGCAGCGGCGGCATTAAAACTTGCCGATGAACCCAGCCGATTCTTATCGACCGTACAAATTGGTATTACCCTAATCGGTATTTTTAACGGTGCGTTTGGTGAAGCCTCTCTAGTATCACGCTTAGCCCCTGCGATTGAACATATTTTTGGACAATACGCTTACCAAGTTTCTCTCGCTGTTGTCGTTATTGGCATTACATTTGCCTCGCTTATTTTTGGTGAGCTCGTTCCTAAACGACTTGCTATGCACTACCCTGAGCGTGTTGCCATGTTAATTTCCTTACCCATGACATGGCTGTCTCGTATTGTCTCACCTTTTGTTTGGGTATTATCCGTCAGTACAGACTTTGTATTACGCCTACTCGGTATGTCAGGACAAAAAGGAGACCAACTCACCGAAGAGGATATTAGCGGTATTCTTAGTGAGGGCGCAACAGCAGGTTTATTTGAGAAAACCGAACACGAAATTGTGGCACGAGCATTGAGCTTAGATGATAAACACATTGCCACCATCATGACCCCTCGCAATGAAGTGCATTATATCGATATCAATGCACCTCTAGAAGAAACCCTCGCTATTATCGCCGATAGCCCCTATTCTCGTTTTCCAGTGGTAGAAAATGAATTAGATAACATCATCGGGATTGTAGACGCAGGGAGCTTATTTGAACAACAAATCCGTGGCGAACAAACCGATATCCGTGCAGTGATGAAACCCGTCCGCTTTGTGCCAGAAACCATCAGTGCCATGGACTTATTAGAAACCTTGCAGCAAAATCGTTCTGAAATCGCAGTAGTGATTAATGAGTACGGTGAAGTCGAAGGAGTGGTAACCCTAAGAGATATTCTTAAAGTCTTGGTCGGCAATAGTATCCCCATCAATGAGGATCAGCACTCTGACGCTATCCAACGCAAAGATGGCTCATGGCTAATTGACGGCACCATGACGCTAGACCGCTTCCGTGAAGTCATGGATAGCAAAGTATTCTTCCCCGATGAAGACTTAGAGCACTACCATACCCTCGCTGGCTTTGTGATGCACCAACTCGGCCATATCCCTCGCGAAGCAGAAAGCTTTATATGGAAAGAGTTTTATTTTGAAGTCGTGGATATGGATAAGCATCGTATCGATAGACTGTTGGTGAAAGTGAATGAGGTTGTAGAGGAAAAAGAAGAGGCAGATGAGTGAAAACTCTTTAAAATAAGTCAATAAAGGATTAAGAGATTAACACTATGATAAAGCTCATTGATAATATCAATACCACATTAGCCGATGACCTGAAACAATCATTAGATGCTAATTCTAGACTAAAAATTGCTGCCTCGTACTTTTCGATTTATGCTTACGAGGCACTTAAAAAAGAGCTAGAAAATATTGATGAGATCCAATTTCTTTTTACCTCACCCACCTTTACCACAGAGACAGCCACTCAACATAAACTCAAAGAAAACCGTGAGTTTATTATTCCAAAACAAAAGCGTGAAAAAGGTATTTACGGCACTGAATTTGAGATTCATCTCAAAAACAAGCTTACCCAAAAGGCCATCGCAAGAGAATGTGCTGACTGGATAAAACGCAAAGTTCGTATTAAATCAAATATTACTCAAGACTGGCTGCCAGAGTTTATTGTTGAGCAAAACACCACAGACTCTCTCTATACAGGGATACAAGGCTTTACCCCTATAGGCTTAGGACAAGAAAGAGGAAATACTCTCGCTAATTTTGTACAGAAAATTCAAGAGCCAACCATCGCTCAATCATATATTAGTAAGTTCAACCAGATTTGGACAGACCCAGAAACCATCAGAGATGTCACCGAAGAAGTTATTCGCCATATCGAGTCTGTTTATCAAGAGAACGCTCCTCAACGCATTTACTTTTTAATGCTCTACAATATTTTCAAAGACTTCTTAGAAAATATTAATGAGGACGTCCTACCCAATGATTTAACAGGTTATCAAAACACGCTCATCTGGAAAAAACTCTTTAATTTCCAAAAAGACGCTGCCACTGGCATTATTAATAAGCTAGAAAACTTTAATGGCTGTATCCTTGCTGATAGCGTTGGTTTAGGTAAAACATTCACCGCTCTTGCCGTCATTAAATACTACGAGTTACGCAATAAAAGCGTCCTTGTTTTATGTCCGAAAAAACTCAGCAGTAACTGGACCACTTACAAGGGTAATCGTATTACAAACATCTTTGAAAAAGACCGCTTCCGATACGATGTACTCTATCATACGGACTTATCACGCACCTCAGGTCATACACTAGATATGAACCTCTCAGAAATCAACTGGGGGAATTATGATTTAGTCGTCATTGATGAGTCACATAATTTCCGTAATCGTGACTATTTCAAAGATAGAGAAACACGTTATGAACGCCTCATGAATCAAGTCATTCGTGCAGGCGTAAAGACAAAAGTACTCATGCTATCAGCAACACCGGTTAATAACAAGTTTACAGATTTAAAAAATCAATTAGCACTTGCTTATGAAGGGGATCCTGACCAGTTAGCACAGAAGCTAGATGTTAGCAGTGATATCGAAACGATTTTCCGACGTGCTCAAGCTGCTTTTAACACTTGGAGTACACTCCCTCCTGAAAGACGTACGCCAAAAGCGATTTTAGGTACTTTAGACTTTGACTTTTTTAAACTACTGGATAGCGTGACAATTGCACGCTCTCGCAAGCATATTCAAACTTTCTATGACACTCGTGACATAGGTCAATTCCCGACTCGATTAGCACCTATCTCCATTCAATCTCCTCTATCACATGAGGAAGATACGATTTCGATGTCAACCATTGCGAGCCATCTCACTGACTTAAAGATGGCTGTCTACGCACCGATGAACTACATCCTGCCTAGCTGCATGAAGAAATACGCAGATCAGTTTGACACTTTGGTGGGACACTCACGTTTTAAACAAGTAGATCGCGAGAAAAGCCTACAAGCACTGATGCGTATCAACCTACTCAAGCGCCTAGAGAGTTCAGTACACTCTTTCCGCCTAACCTTACAAGGAATTGCCACTAATATCGCGAACGTATTAGAAAGCATCCAAAACTTTGAAGATAATCGACAAATTACGGACTTAAAACTTTCAACTGAGCTAGGTTTTGAAGAGGAAACTGAAGAAAGTAATGATTTTATGATTGGAGGGACCTTAAAAATTCATCTCGCCGATATGGATATCATTACCTGGAAAGATGTACTTTCTCAAGATTTAAAGACTATTACTAGTCTCATTAATGCTATTGCACCTATTAATCCTGATAAAGATACGAAGTTGCAAAACCTCAAGCAACATATCATCAACAAACGTCAAAACCCTATTAACCCAGGTAATGGCAAGGTAATTATTTTTACCGCGTTTGCTGATACCGCAAACTATCTCTATGAACATCTTTCTGACTTTATGTTAGAAAACTATCAGGTTCATAGTGCATTGATTACAGGCAGCACCAATCCAAAGAGCACCATCAAATCTCGCAAAAATAGTCGAGAACATTATGATATGCAGGGATTGCTCACTCTCTTCTCACCATTATCAAAACAAAAGGCCGATATCTTCCCTACGGAAGATAGAGAATTGGATTTACTCATTGCCACAGACTGTATTTCCGAAGGCCAGAACTTACAAGATTGCGATTATCTAATTAATTACGATATCCACTGGAACCCTGTCCGTATCATCCAACGTTTTGGGCGTGTCGATCGTATCGGCTCAAAAAATGAAGTCATTCAACTCGTCAACTATTGGCCAGATATTACACTAGATGAATATATCAAACTGCGTGAGCGTGTAGAGGGACGTATGGTCATCGTCGATGTTGCCGCCACAGGTGATGATAACGTCCTCAGTTCTAAAGCAAATGACATCGCCTACCGACATGAACAACTCAAGCGTCTACAACATGAAGTGCTTGATTTAGAAGATACGAATACTGGCGTCAGTATTACCGATTTAGGTCTTAACGACTTCCGTATGGACTTGCTAAGTTACCTCGAACAATACCCTAACATTAAGACGTTACCAAGTGGTCTACATACTGTTATACCAGCCAATCCTAGTGTAGGACTTGTACCCGGCGTTATTTTCTTATTACGTGTCCGAGATATTAAATTAGCACCTACTACGCAAAATCCACTCTATCCCTACTATCTGGTGTATATCAGCGAACAAGGTGAAGTTGTACATACACACCAACAAGCCAAAAACTTACTCGACCTCGCACGTCAAGGCTGCCACCATGCTAGCCAGCCAATTCCTGAGGCTTACACCCCTTTTAACAAGCGCACCAAAGACGGTAGCCATATGCAACAATATTCTGAGTATCTCGATATTGCGATTAATGCTATCCAGGAAAGTAAAGCAGAGAGCGATATTGCTAGTCTCTTTAATGGCACCCAGACAACAGCTCTTGAAGGCAATGTGAGTGGTTTAAATGATTTTGAGCTAATCAACTTCATCGTCATCGAGGGTTAAACGGATGAAACTGTACCACTATCCTGAAAAAGCCAAAGTTGCCAAACCGATTCCCAAGAATGCCTTTTATCAGCATGGTGGTGCTAGCCGTCGTATTGAACAATTATTTATTCAAGAAATTGAAAGTATCACCTGGACATATAAACTAGCCGCTTCCACTTTGCCAATGAATGAGACGGATACGGTAAAAGAAGTTCAAATCTTTCATATCCAGAGTCGAGTACCTAATCTTAGTGAAGACATCCTACATTTTATTGATAAAAGCATCCCTAGCCCTATTATCTTTGAAGTATATTACCAAGATACTCTGACTCTCAGCGCTGCCTATAAACGCCCTAACAAAAACAATGCCACAGAGACAGTGCTTCATGCTTATCACCATAAAAAAGTTGACAGCACGCAAACTCGCCTCCCCTTACCTAGCTTTTTGACAATTCAAGGCCTATACGAACACTTAATCGAGCAAATTCTGCCTATTAAAACGCCTGAACCCGGAAGTCGCCTCCAAGAACAGAACACGCAATCTATCGAAGAAAAGTTACGGCTTGCAAAAGAGTCTCAACTATTGGAAGAACAACTCATCAAACTCAAACGCCAACTCGCCAAAGAGCGACAATTTAACCACAAAGTAGAACTGAATTTACGTATTCAAGAAATCGAGCTGAAACTATCTAGTATTCGAGATTAAAATCAAAGAGTTTTTTATGTTCTATTTCTATTTTAATGCTATCCTAGGGAGAGGCAGATGGCAGAAAAACTCAATTTGCACAGTCGAAATCTCGTCGAACACAATATTGACGTGATAGCTCGACATTTTCCAAACTGTATCACCGAATCACTGAATGAAGCTGGGGAGCTTGTACAAGCCGTAGACTTTGACCTATTACGTCAAGAGCTATCCAAAACATTAGTTGAAGGCCCTCAGGAGCGTTATCGCTTAGACTGGCCGGGTAAAAAAGAAGCCATCCTAGCGGCTAACTCCCCTATCGCCAAAACACTCCGCCCTTGTCACGAAGAAAGTGTGAATTTCGATACTACTGAGAATCTCTTTATCGAAGGTGATAACCTAGAAGCACTCAAGCTCTTACAAGAAAGTTACCTCGGCAAGGTCAAGATGATTTATATCGACCCTCCATACAATACAGGAAATGACTTTGTCTATAACGATACAATCAAAACAGATAAAAATACATTCAATACTCAAACTGGTATTGGAAAATATGAAGGCGAAATTCTAAAACAATTCGTTATGAATTTCGAGAGAAACCTAGAAAGCAATGGGCGCTTCCACTCAGATTGGCTAAGCATGATGTATAGTCGTCTAAAACTGGCTCGTAACTTACTCAGTGATGATGGGGTAATTTTTATCTCAATTGATGATAATGAACAAGATAATTTGAAAAAAATCTGCGATGAGGTTTTTGGAGAGGAAAATTTTATTGCTCAAATTTGTTGGAGAAGAACCGACAATCAACCCAATATTGGCAATATTGCTCGCGTCAAAGAATATTTAATCACATTTGCGAAACTTAAGGAAAAACTAGTACTGGGTAAATTACCTTTATCTGAAAAAGCAAAAAAAGAATACCGATATACAGACTCAATTGGTTTTTTCCGTCGTGGAATACTACTCGATAAAACTCGTGGTAGGCATCATTACGAAATTATCACCAAAACAGGCAAAGTACTCACTGGCCCTTGGATGATTAGAAAAGAAGAGCTGATGGCATTAGATGAGCAAAATCTAATCTACTGGACTGTATCAGGTGATGAACAACCTTATAAAAAAATATACTTAAATGATAGTAAAGGACAGATTGCCAATGATTTTTGGGGAATTGAAGTTGGTACAAATCAGCGCGCTAGTTTAGAAGTAGAAAATCTATTTGATAAAAGAATTTTTAGCTTTCCTAAACCCATTTCTTTTGTTCATCAGCTCTTACACCTCAGCACAAATAAAGATAGCTTAGTTCTCGACTTCTTCGCAGGAAGTGGTACGACAGCACACGCCGTCATGCAGCTTAATGCCGAAGATGGTGGGAATCGTAAGTTTATTATGGTGCAGTTGCCAGAATTAACAGATGAAAAATCAGAAGCCTATAAAGCAGGCTATAAGACGATTGCGGAAATCTCTAAGGAGCGTATTCGCCGCGCCGGGGCGCAAATAGTCGCACAGCACAGCACAGCACAGCACAGCACAGCACAGCACAGCACAGCACAGCACAGCACAGCACAGCACAGCACAATTATACCACTAATCCTGCATTAGACATCGGTTTTAGAGTCCTCAAAATCGACTCCTCCAATATGAAGGATATCTACTACCGTCCTGACCAAACCGAGCAACTCAACCTCCTAGATAAAGCTAACCACATCAAAGAAGATCGTACTCCCGAAGACTTGCTCTTCCAAGTCATGCTCTCGTGGGGACTACCGCTCTCTCTTCCGATTGAACAGCAAACTATCGACAATCAAACTGTCTTCTTTGTCGCCGGTAATAGTTTAGCTGCCTGCTTTGATACTCTCACCCCCACACTGATTGATGCGATTGCTCAACGCAGACCCTTACGCTTTGTTTCTAGTGAACAAGCCATTCACAAGGATGAGGATAAAACTAACTTCAAAGAACGGTTTAAACAACTCTCGCCTGAGACAGAAGTGAAGTTTATTTAATCGCTTTTTAACCGAAGATGCTAGAAGTTCTACTAAGCCTCTAGCATTTTCACTTTTTAAAAATAGCTTTTTGTTAGAATGACCAGTTAATATCCCCTTTTCTACGCTGGAATATTTACTGTCATGCCTAACCGTATCAAACAACTACTCCATGCTGTCAGCGAGATGGACTTAGAGAGTCTCCGTGAGAGTATCGATATTGAGTGCAAACTTGCCCAAGGAATTGATGGTAAAGGCAGTCTCCCACGCAGTTTATGGGACACATATAGCTCATTTGCCAATACTAGCGGTGGCATTATTGTGCTAGGCGTAAAAGAACTACTTGATGGCTCTTTTGAGATACACGGCGTAGAAAATCCAGAAAACCTAAAACAAGACTTCTTTAACACTGTAAACAACCCTCAAAAAGTCAGCGTCAACCTCGTCTCAGATAGCGACCTAGTAGAAAAACAGATTGACGGTAAAACAGTACTTTTTATCGCTATTCAGCGAGCAAGTCGAGAAGAACAACCTGTTTACTTGCATGATAATCCCAACCATGCCTTTATCCGACAACACGAGGGAGATTACAGAATACAGAAGCACCATCTAAGTCGGATGTTTGCGGATAAAGCGCTGGATTGTTTTGATGATGATGTCCTGCCCTACCGTAATTTAAGCCATTTAGATTTAGAGACTCTTCGCCGTTATCGTCACTTATTTACTGTCTTTAATCCTTCTCATATTACCCATCACGCCACAGATGAGGATTTTCTCAAACATATTGGTGGCATTCGTTTTGATAAGGAAACTGGCAAAACAGGCCTGACAAAAGCCGCTTTACTCATGTTTGGACAAGCTCGTTTTATTAATGAAGAGTTTCCGTACTATTTTTTAGACTACCGTGAAGTCGATGAACAACGAAATGAACGATGGATTGATCGTATTGTGCCAGACTTAAGCTGGAGCGGTAATCTTTTTGACTTCTACGCAAGAGTGGTCGCTAAGCTGACAGCTGACCTAAAAGTACCCTTTACCTTAAAAGACAATTTCCGTGTCGAGGACTCTCCTGTGCATGAAGCGTTACGAGAGGCTTTGGCTAATACACTTGTTCATGCGGATTATAGCGACCGCTCTGCCGTCTTAATTATTAAATCTCCCAGTAGATTTGTATTCCGTAACCCAGGGCGTATGCGCACGCCAATTGACCTAGCCTATAAAGGCAATCATGCCGATTGTCGTAATCGTACACTACAACAAATGTTCCGTTTTATCCGTATTGGTGAGCAGGCTGGCTCTGGTATCCCTAAGATTCTAACGTGTTGGAAATCCCAAAACTGGCAGGCACCCATCATTAAAGAATTCAATATACCCACTTTCCATACCGAGCTGACACTCAATATGGTGGACTTCCTCTCACAGCAGGTAACTGATGCATTAACAACTGCACTCGGCACAGACTTCCAAAATCTGTCTCCAGACGAAAGAAGAATTATCACACTATGTAGCATTAGCAATGGCATTGACCATGCCTCACTACTCAATAGTTTAGATTGTCACCCTGCTGACTTATCTAAGATATTGCATAAGCTCACCAAACAAAACTTCCTCCACAGTACGGGTGGAAGATATGCCGCTTACACCCTATCAAACCATATCCATAAAAAATTAATGTCCAGCTATCGTTCTTTGATAGGACATAACGACCCCTTGATAGGGCATAACGACTCTTTGATAGGGCATAGCGCCCCCTTGATAGGGCATAACGACTCTTTGATAGGGCATAACGACTCTTTGATAGGGCATAACGCACTATTGATGAGATATAAAAATCTTACTATCGTCGAAGATTTAAGCAGCATCTCCAAAGAAAAACTCGACAACTTCGCCGAAATTGCTTCTAAATCACAAGAAAAGGCTCGCTTAACCGTCTCTGACATGCATAGCACTATCCTTGAATTATGTAAAGAGGATTTTCTAACACTGAACGTACTTGCTCAGCTATTAAATCGGAACGCCGATACGCTGCGCAAGCACCACCTAACTGTCTTAGTTGAAAAAGGTCAACTAGAGCTCGCCTACCCCGACCATCTTCGACATAAGAAACAAGCCTATAAAACCAAACCTACTCAATAGGAAACCACAATGAAAGACCTAGATATGCACACATCAAATCTGGTGGCACATCATATCGATCAGATTGCGGCTATCCTACCAAACTGCATTACAGAGTCTCATAATGCACAAGGTAAGCTCATCCGTTCTATTGATTTTGATATCCTGAAACAAGAACTTTCTGACGTATTAGTAGAAGGCTCACAAGAGCGTTATCGCTTAGACTGGCCGGGTAAAAAAGAAGCCATCCTAGCCGCTAATTCCCCTATCGCCAAAACACTCCGCCCTTGTCACGAAGAAAGTGTGAATTTCGATACCACAGAAAACCTTTTTATCGAAGGTGATAACTTAGAAGCCCTCAAACTCTTGCAAGAAAGCTACCTCGGCAAAGTCAAAATGATATACATAGACCCACCCTACAATACGGGGAATGACTTTGTCTATAACGATGATTTTTCGGAAAGTGTCGAAGACTACATGGAAAAATCCCAATCCATTAATGCTGAAGGTCAACGCTTAACTCTCAATACAGAAAGCAATGGACGTTTTCACTCAGATTGGCTAAGCATGATGTATAGTCGTCTAAAACTGGCTCGTAACTTACTCAGTGATGATGGGGTAATTTTTATCTCAATTGATGATAATGAACAAGATAATTTGAAAAAAATCTGCGATGAGGTTTTTGGTGAGGAGAATTTTCTTTCTTCGTTTGTTTGGAAAACTCGACAAGCTAGTGGTAAACAAATTGCAGCATCCAATATATCCACAGAGCATGAATATGCTATTGTATACTCAAAAAATGCGTTGACTGGCTCTGCCTTTAAAGGAGCAGAAAGAGATCGTAGCGCTTACAGTAACCCAGACAATGACTCCCGTGGCATTTGGGCAAAACACCCTCTTGATGTAGGTTCAACAAAAACAGAAAGACCAAATTGTTTCTATACTCTGATAGACCCTAACACTGGAATTTCTTATGAGGCAAATCCCAATAGGGTATGGGCATACGCACCTGACAGCATGCGAAAATTAATAGCGGAAGGAAAGATTATATTTCACCCCGAGGGAAAAACCAGACCTTATCTCAAAAAATTCTTTAGTGAGCTGAAATCAGAGAATAAACCTATCAGCTCTTGGCTTCAAAAAGAAGTGTTTAACATTGGGTATAACACCGAAGGCACAAAAATTACCAATTCTATTTTTGATAACCAAAAAGTTTTTGATTATCCTAAACCAGTGTCATTACTTAAACTTTTTATTGAACAAGCATCTGATAGTGACTCCATCATCCTCGACTTCTTCGCAGGCAGTGGTACGACAGCCCATGCCGTCATGCAGCTCAATGCCGAAGATGGCGGGAATCGGAAGTTTATTATGGTGCAATTGCCAGAATTGACAGATGAAAAATCAGAAGCCTATAAAGCAGGCTATAAGACGATTGCGGAAATCTCTAAGGAGCGTATTCGTCGTGCGGGCGCACAAATAGCAGCACAGCACAGCACAGCACAGCACAGCACAGCACAGCACAGCACAGCACAGCACAGCACAGCACAGCACAGCACAGCACAGCACAGCACAGCACAGCACCCGCC
>NZ_LT628276.1:142180-369577 GCF_900099475.1 Pelistega sp. MC2
GCACAGCACAGCACAGCACAGCACAGCACAGCACAGCACAATTATACCACTAATCCTGCATTAGACATCGGTTTTAGAGTCCTCAAAATCGACTCCTCCAATATGAAGGATATCTACTACCGTCCTGACCAAACCGAGCAACTCAACCTCCTAGATAAAGCTAACCACATCAAAGAAGATCGTACTCCCGAAGACTTGCTCTTCCAAGTCATGCTCTCGTGGGGACTACCGCTCTCTCTTCCGATTGAACAGCAAACTATCGACAATCAAACTGTCTTCTTTGTCGCCGGTAATAGTTTAGCTGCCTGCTTTGATACTCTCACCCCCACACTGATTGATGCGATTGCTCAACGCAGACCCTTACGCTTTGTTTCTAGTGAACAAGCCATTCACAAGGATGAGGATAAAACTAACTTCAAAGAACGTTTCAAACAACTCTCTCCGGAAACCGATGTTAAGTTTATTTAAGCAAATAAGACCGCCTCCTATATGCGGTTTCTACGTAGAGATAGGATAAAATAGTCCTACTTCAATGAACTTATCCACATATAGGGTGGCGTATATGAAAGATTTAGAGATGCAAAGCGTAAATCAAACCAAACTCAATATAGAAGCGATTGCCGAGCTTTTTCCAAACTGCATAACAGAGAGCCATGATAGCCATGGTAATCTTAAGCGCTCTATCGACTTTGATCTCCTACGCCAAGAACTCTCTGAGGACATCGTAGAAGGCACTCAAGAACGCTATACACTCAACTGGCCTGGCAAGAAAGAAGCCATTCTTGCGGCAAATGCCCCTATTGCCAAAACTCTGCGCCCTTGTCGTGAAGACAGCATCAATTTTGATACCACAGAGAATTTGTTTATTGAAGGTGACAATCTAGAAGCTCTCAAACTTCTGCAAGAAAACTACCTCGGCAAGGTCAAGATGATTTACATCGACCCACCCTACAATACGGGGAATGACTTTGTCTATAACGATGATTTTGCAGAAAGCACTGAAGAGTTTTTCGAAAAATCACAACAGACTGATGACGTAGGTAATCGTATGATGGCCAATACAGACAGTAATGGTCGGTTCCACTCAGATTGGCTAAGCATGATGTACAGCCGCCTTAAATTGGCGCGTAATTTACTCAGCGATGATGGCAGCATTTGTATTTCTATTGATGAAAATGAAATTCATAACTTAAGAAGAATTTGTGACGAAATATTTGGTGAAAATAATTTTATTTCTCAAGCTGGATGGCAAAAAGTCTACAGTCCTAAAAATCAGGCTAAATTACTTTCAAATGATTATGAATTTGTATTAATGTATGCAAAATCAATAAATCATTTCCAGATTGGCTTGCTTCCTCGAACTGAAGAGATGAACAAACGTTATAAAAATCCTGATAATGATTCAAGAGGTGTTTGGAAAGCAGGTGATTTAGTTGCCTCAGGAGAAAGAACTGGAGGACGATATATTATAAAAAACCCAAAAACAAACGAAGAGTATACAGTCCCACCAGGAAAGCATTGGGCATTTTCAGAACAAAAAATGAATGAAATGCTAAACGACAATCGTATTTTCTTTGGATTAAAAAATGATAGTTTCCCTAGCTTTAAACAGTTCTTAAGTGAAGTGAAACAAGGGCGGGTTGCTTCTTCTTTTTTTTCCTATCAAGATTATGGTCATACAGATGGTGCTAAAAAAGAGTTTATTAGTTTATTTGGCGATAATGGAAGAACAATCTTTGAAACACTCAAACCGACTAAGCTAATTCAAAACTTGTTTAGAATTACCTCAACAAATAATAACGACATCATCCTCGACTTCTTCGCAGGCAGTGGTACGACAGCCCATGCCGTCATGCAGCTTAATGCCGAAGATGGTGGGAATCGTAAGTTTATTATGGTGCAGTTGCCAGAATTAACAGATGAAAAATCAGAAGCCTATAAAGCAGGCTATAAGACGATTGCGGAAATCTCTAAGGAGCGTATTCGCCGCGCCGGGGCGCAAATAGTCGCACAGCACAGCACAGCACAGCACAGCACAGCACAGCACAGCACAGTTATACCCATACTACGGATACAGAACCCTACAATAACCCTACACTAGACCTTGGTTTTAGAGTGCTAAAGATTGATACGTCCAATATGAAAGACATTTACTATCGCCCAGAAAGTTTGCAACAAGAAACCTTAGCTACAATGGCAAACCATATCAAAGAAGACCGCACGGCAGAGGACTTACTCTTCCAGGTCATGCTCTCTTGGGGACTACCATTATCTCTGCCTATAGAAAGCAAAGAAATCGACGCCAAAACAGTCTTTTATGTGGCCAGCAATAGTCTCATCGCTTGTTTTGATGACCTCACACCGGCATTAGTTAATACTATTGCTAAGGACAAGCCAATCCGCTTTGTATCGAGTGAGAATGCCATCACTCATGATGCCGATAAAACCAATTTTAAAGAACGCTTTAAACAACTATCTCCAGAAACTGAAGTGAAGTTTATTTAATAAGGTAATAACACAACCATGAAAATCCACTTTAAAACCTTAGCCTATCAACAAGCAGCCGTCGACGCCGTGGTCAATTGCTTTAAAGGACAGCTTCTCTCAGCAGGTCATCGCTATATGATTGACCTAGGAGAACAATTACCTAACTCACAAACAGAGATTAAAGAGGATATCGGCTTTAGAAATGCCCCTATCGGTGATTTAAATACTGTCCTCTCTAATATTCAACTTGTTCAAAGTAGTTCAGGTCTTGAGCAATCAACATCACTTATCACTGATGATACAGGCAAGAAGAAAAACCTTACAACGAGCTCTCTCAACCTCGATATCGAGATGGAGACAGGGACAGGTAAGACGTATTGCTATATCCGCACGATGTTCGAGCTCAATAAGCAATATGGTTGGTCAAAATTTATTGTTGTCGTACCTAGCATCGCTATCCGTGAAGGTGTCCATAAGAGCTTCCGTATGATGGAAGACCACTTTATGCAGGAATATGGCAAGAAGGCACGTTTCTTTATCTATGATTCTAAATCACTCCATCAGCTAGAGAGTTTTAGCTCGACAAGCGATATCAGTGTGATGATTATTAATGTCCAAGCCTTCAACGCAACAGGCAAGGACAATCGTCGTATTGATATGGAATTGGATGAGTTCCAATCTCGCCGCCCTATTGATGTAATTAGTAGCAATCGCCCTATTCTCATCCTCGATGAACCACAAAAAATGCAGGCAGAGAAAACTTTAGAATCATTAAGTAAATTTAAACCTCTGTTTATCTTACGTTATTCTGCGACTCACAAAAGACAATATAACCTTATCCATCGACTAGACGCACTAGACGCCTATAATCAGCGTCTAGTTAAGAAAATTGTTGTCAAAGGTATTGAAGTCAATAATCTTCCTGGCAACCACGGCTATCTCTACTTGCAAGATATTATTATCTCTAAATCAGCACCTGTAGCTCGATTAGAACTAGAGATAAAAACGAGTTCAGGACAATATCGCCGCGAAATCCGTAAAGTCAAATTCAAGGACAATCTCTTTGATATATCCAACGGTGCAGACCAATACGGTGATCGCTATGTTATCAGCGATATTAATGCTCATACCAATAGTATTGGCTTCACCAATGGAGTTACCTTAAGTGTTGGTCAATCACTAGGACATCTTGATGAGCGCATTACTCGCACTATCCAGATTCGTGAGACTATCCGTGCTCATATTGAAAAAGAGAAAGTACTCTTTAACCAAGGTATTAAAGTACTTAGCCTTTTCTTCATCGATGAAGTAGCAAAATACCGTAACTATGACGCTGATGGAAACGCTATTCCGGGGGAATATGCAGAAATCTTTAAACAAGAGTACGAGCGTATTGTCAATGAAACCTTAGACTTAAATGTCGAAAATGCCCCTTATCAAGACTATCTCCGTGGTATTGAAGTCGATAAAACACATAATGCTTATTTCTCTGTTGATAAGAAAACTCGTCGTCTAGTTGACCCGAGTACACCCGCACGTGTACGCTCTGAAGAAGACACAATTTCCACCGATGTAGATGCATATGACTTAATCCTAAAAGATAAAGAGCGTCTACTCTCATTTGAAGAGCCAACGCGTTTTATCTTCTCTCACTCAGCACTACGCGAAGGTTGGGACAATCCAAACGTCTTTGTGATTTGCACCTTAAAACACTCAGACAACATTATTTCTCGCCGCCAAGAAGTCGGCCGTGGTCTACGTCTTGCCGTTAACAAGACCGGTGAGCGTATGGACGCTAATTATTTCCGTGGTGCTGTAGAAGAAGTACACAATATCAACAAACTCACTGTTGTTACCAACGAAAGCTATCGTGATTTTGTGAGTCACCTTCAAAAAGAAATTGGTGACACCATTCAGTCTCGTGTAGAACAAGCCTCAGTAGACTACTTCAAAGACCGTGTATTGTTATTACAAAATGGTCAAAATTTTGCGATTAATGAGCCTTCTGCTAAGCAAATTCATAAGTACCTCACACGCAATGACTACATTGATGATAATGATTATATTGTCGCAAGCTATACTGAAGCTCGTCTGAACAATACACTAGCGCCCTTACCAGAAGATTTACAACCTTATGCAGAAGAAATCTTTACGCTCATTGACGCGATTAAAGACCCTAAAGCATTAGCAAACTTAATCGATAATGCCAACGATAAGCTTATCAACAGAGTTAATCCTGCTAATCTAGCACGTAAAGAATTCCAAAAGCTATGGAATCGTATCAATAAAAAAGCGATTTACCAAATTCGCCTAGATAGTGAACAACTCATCAAAGATACCTTACATGCGGTGATAGCAGTCGTCCGTAATAGCAAGAACAATATTTTTGTCCCAGAGCTTACCTATACCATTCGTGAGGGAGAACAGCTTGCTCAAGTCAGCGCCTCTGAACTACGCAGTGGTCAATCATTTGAAAATATCACTAATGAAACCGTCCGAGCGAAACTACAAAGCTATTCAACAATTTCCTATGATTTAATTGGCGAAATTGCAGAAGGCACAAATCTAACACGTCGTACTGTAGCACAGATTCTGACGCAGCTAGAACCGGTTATTTTTAATCAGTACAAACTCAATCCAGAAGCTTTTATTCGCGAAATGATTAGTATCATCAATCAACAGCAAGTGAAGCAACTTCTGCAAGACTTAGAGTATTGCTTTACAGAGCAAGAATACTCAAGCAATGAGATTTTCTTAGACAACGAAGTTGCTAGCAATACCCCTCAGGGTGATAAGCATGTTTGGGATTTTGTACCGACAGACTCAAAAATCGAATCGGACTTTGCAAAAGCACTAGACGCCGCCAAAGAAGTCATCGTCTATGCCAAATTACCATCACGCTTTGTCATTCCAACACCATTTGGCAATTACAATCCTGACTGGGCGATTGCATGCGATGAAAATAAGGTTAAGCACATCTATTTTATTGCCGAAACAAAAGGATCTAGTGATAAAAACCAACTCCGAACGTCAGAAGACAACAAGATTAGTAGTGCGAAGAAGTTCTTTGAAACACTCAATACTACTAATAAAGACCAAAACATTCTCTATGATGTAGTTGAAAGTTTTGAAGAGCTGATAACACTCTTGGAGATAAAAACAACAATAGTTCAATAATTCAACGTTTCAGAGGAATTAGGTGATATGTATACCACCTACTACTCCACCACCACTTTTGTCTCAAACTTACTGCGATGGGTAGAGAAAAATGTCCGCACATTTCTGACTTGATTCGTTGCTGTGAATAATTTACGCACCAAATCATGATAAGCATTCATATCTGGCACTTGTAGAATCACAATAAAGTCTGGTCCACTAGAGACGCGGTAGCATTGTTTAACGGCTTTCTCGGGCACAATCAAGGACTCAAACGCATCAAACACCTCTGCCGATTGTTGTAGTAGGTTTATCTCAACAATCGCCGTTAATGAGCTACCTAATTTCTGCTCATCTAGCAAGGCAACTCGCTGCTGAATAATTCCCTCTTTCTCCAATTGTTTAACACGACGTAAACACGTAGGTGGGGAGGAAAAGACTTTTTCCGCTAGCTCTTGGTTGCTGATAGAGGCATCTTCTTGCAATATGTTTAAAATTCGTTTATCTAAATCATCTAAAAGCATAATATTCATTCCGTTGTTTTTCAGTAAACCTAAGCAGCCGATCTATCTACGCCTCAAAAACTTAACTAAAGTTAAACATTCAATATGAAATTTTATTTCACAAATAAACAATAAATTTATTATATATTAAAAAATAATATTGAATGAAATAATTTAAAATATATTTATAGTATTTTGATGTTTAATTTCAATCATTTTATAGCAAAATAGCAAAAAACAATTTTTGGAGATAATTCTATGTGTGGAATTGTAGGTGCTGTAGCACAACGCGATATTACCCCTATTTTGCTTGAAGGTCTTAAACGTCTTGAATACCGTGGTTATGACTCTTGTGGTGTTGCTGTTTATATGGATGGCAAATTAACACGTGCACGTAGCACTCAACGTGTTGCAGAGCTTGATGCGCAAATTAAAGCCGATGGAATCAATGGTTTTACAGGTATTGCTCATACTCGCTGGGCGACACATGGCGCACCTGCAACCAATAATGCTCACCCTCATTTCTCTGGTCAAGACAAAGGCTCACCTCGTATTGCCTTAGTACATAACGGTATTATTGAAAACTACGAAGAATTACGTGAGGAGCTTATCGCTCAAGGGTACGTCTTTGAAAGCCAAACAGATACTGAGGTTATTGCACACTTAGTAAATCATCTCTATAACGGTGATTTATTTGAAACTGTTCAACAAACTGTCGCTCGTTTAACCGGTGCTTATGCGATTGCTGTTTTCTGCCGTGATGAGCCTCACCGTGTTGTTGCCGCTCGCCAAGGCTCTCCTCTTGTGATTGGTCTAGGTAAAAATGAGAACTTCCTTGCCTCTGATGCGTTAGCACTAGCCGGCACAACAGACCAAATTATCTATTTAGAAGACGGTGATATTGCTGATCTTCAAATTTCTAATGTATGGATTGTAGATGCCAACTTACAGCCTGTTGAGCGCAAAGTACACACCGTTTCTGCTTATACAGCTGCGGCTGAATTAGGCCCATACCGTCATTACATGCAAAAAGAGATTTTTGAACAACCTCGTGCCGTTGGCGATACCTTACAAGATATTGAAGCCATTACCCCTAACTTGTTTGGTGATGAGGCGGAATCTATTTTCAAGAATATCGACAATATTCTCATTCTTGCCTGCGGTACGTCTTACTATGCCGGCATGACAGCTCGTTATTGGATTGAGTCTATTGCCAAAGTCCCTGTCAATGTAGAAATTGCGAGTGAATATCGCTATCGTGATAGCGTTCCTAATCCTAAAACACTGGTCGTGACTATTTCTCAGTCAGGCGAAACAGCGGATACACTAGCGGCGTTAAAACACGCTCGCTCTTTAGGCATGGAAAATACATTAACTATTTGTAATGTCTCTAGTAGTGCGATGGTTCGTGAATGTAAACTTAATTACATTACTCGCGCTGGTGTCGAAGTAGGTGTGGCATCAACAAAAGCATTTACGACTCAATTAGTTGCTCTTTTCCTATTAACTGTTTCGTTAGCCAAAGTAAAAGGGACTATCACACCAGAGCTTGAAGATACGTATTTAAAACAATTACGCCATCTACCTGCTGCAATTACATCTACTCTTGCTCTAGAGCCACAAATTATGGCATGGGCGGATCGTTTTGTTAGCAAAGAAAATGCTTTATTCCTAGGTCGTGGATTACATTATCCTATCGCCCTAGAAGGTGCTTTAAAATTAAAAGAAATCAGTTATATCCATGCAGAAGCCTACCCTGCTGGTGAGCTAAAACATGGTCCTCTTGCCTTAGTGACTGAGGCGATGCCTGTTGTGGTGATTGCACCTAATGATGAACTATTAGAAAAACTGAAATCTAATATGCAAGAAGTTCGTGCTCGTGGTGGTGAGCTTTATGTTTTCGCTGATGCGGATACACATATTACCAATACTCCGGGTATGCACGTCATTCGTATGCCTGAACACTATGGTAAATTATCACCTATCCTTCATACAGTGACCTTGCAGTTATTGTCTTATCACACTGCCGTATCTCGTGGCACAGACGTGGATAAACCACGTAATCTGGCTAAGAGTGTGACTGTGGAATAAGACACTAGCGATTCATTAGTCTACATCAATAATAAAGGGCTTAATAGCAGTGTGAGACTGTGCATTGAGCCCTTTTTGTTATTAGAAGGCTTATGATGGCGATTGTACAAACCTTTACAGAAAGGCTGCGTTCTTGGTGGTTAGTATGAAATTTGCTAATGGGAGAAATGATAAAAACCGCATTTTTATCAAGTAATTGATTTAATCAACGCACCAAGAGGTGATCTATTATGTACTCTAAGCAACGAATCAAAAAACCAGAAGAAGTTATTGCAACATTAGATTTTGATGGACAATACACCAACCTAATACAGGCATTTAAAGATAATAGTACTGTTTTAAATCTCTCTCAGCAACATGGTGATTATCTTTACAGCCTGCTCGCTATTGTATCTGGCAAAAATCTACGTAAGGATCCTATTATCTGTGACGGAGAGATTTTGAATGACCGTAGTTATTTAGTTGCAGCTATTATCCCGCTTAAAGAAGATTCGATACTTAAATCTCACATGGCTATTCCTCGACCATATATCTCGCCTCTGATTAATGGCTACTCTGGTCAGCAACTTAATCTAACAAATTTTGCTTCTGGGACTCATGGTCTGACATGTGAAGAAGGCTATTACATACTGCTAGAGACAGCTAATTTAACCATGTATGCCAATCGTGGGGTTCAGATTGCAATATATGATAAGACACCATATCCAAGCGCTGATGCTTATGATTTTGATCAAATAACAGGCAGAACAAGCCCTAGATCTGACTCTACTGGTCTCAATATAATCTTCGATCTACCTCTAAATCCTCCTTTGAACAATCCATAAACTACCGAAACCTAATTATCTTCTAAGTAGATGATAGTAACTGGCTAGCTAAATCACTTTTTCGTCAATTCATAGCTATGATTCACTAGCTCCCATATCAGCTCATCACTTGCCTTATCTAACAGTACGCTCACCCAATGTTTTTTATTCATATGATAGGCAGGGAGAATACCGTCTGTGGCGAGTAATTGTGTCATCTCATCTGGTCTGACTTTCACATTAATGAGAGGAATCTTTTTTTCTTCCTCTGAAAAAAGCGCTTGTGTTTTAATTTCTGCATATAAACACAACCATTTCTTATTCTTGGTATGTCTAAACACAAAAATATCAGGGTGCTTTTCAAAGGGGTAATCTGGTGCAAGCTGATAGTGTGCTTGAACTTTTTCAATTAAATGAGCAATCTTCATTAATTTTTAATCCTCTGGTGGGGCTTATGGCATCACCTGTTATCAATGCCATCAATACTTTCTACTATTTCACATGCAGATTAGTGGATGAACCACGTTATTCCTAATATTACCTATCTATCTTGTTTACACTGAATTTCGCTCTATTATATTGCTATTCAGTTGCGTGAATGACTGTCTTTTTATATCATCAACCTAGTTTGTCTCTCAGATTTAGTGGTTTTGGGGATGCAAATTAGCTTGTCTCTCTTTTTGCATCATCAAACCAGTTTGTCTCTCAAATTTAATCATTTTTGGTATACAAATTCGAAATAATATATTATTCTCTAACTTCAATCTTAATTAACCCAGAGCTAACCTATGTCGCTAAATTTAGAAAATGCAGTGAACTATCATTACGGAAAATTTCCTCCACTTGATTTGGTTTACGATAATAATTTAGTTAAAAAGATTACTGATGCAACGAGTGCTCTTGCTCGTTACGATCAAATGCTAAAAACCTTGCATAATAATGAAATATTCCTAGCTCCCTTGAGAAACCAAGAGGCAGTTATTTCATCACGTATGGAAGGTACAGTTAGTACAATGGATGAAATTTTGAAATATGAAGCCGATGAAGAATCTAATAATGAGAATACTGTTAGGACAGATGTTATTGAGACGTTGCTTTATCAACGAACCTTAAAAACAATTCAACATCAAATGCAATCTGGCTATCCTTTTTCTGCCTCATTAATCAAACAAGCTCACCAAGGATTACTAGCGAGAGGGAGAGGTTCCATAAAATCTCCTGGAGAGTATAAAACTGAGCAGAACTATCTTGCAGATAAAACCAAAAAAAATATTTTATTTGTCCCTATAAGCCCAGAACAATTAGCATCAGGAATGGACGCTCTGTTTGATTATATAAATAACTCAGAACAAGTTCCATTGCTAAAAACATCTATTGCCCACGCTGAATTTGAATCACTACATCCTTTTAAAGATGGGAATGGTCGTATTGGTCGCATGCTCATTACGTTAATGTTATGGAATTATGGTTTAATATCTTCACCCCATTTCTATATAAGTGAATATATGGAAGAGCATAAAGATACTTACATTAACTATCTAAGGAATGTCTCTCTAAAGAATGATTGGATGACATGGTGTATCTTCTTTTTAGAAGCTGTGACTATTCAAGCAGATAGAAACTTAGCCATTTCTGAGAAAATAAAAAATCTTTATGAAGAAATGAAGGAAATATTGACAGAAAGCCTAAATTCAAAATGGTCAATACAGACCTTAGACTTTATTTTTACTAATCCTATTTTTAGGAATAATAAATTTGCTAAAGCGACTGGAATCCCCAATCAAACAGCGAATAAATTAACAACCATTCTACGGGAAAAAGGTATTATTGTTGAGATAGAGCCTGCCTCTGGAAGAAGACCTGCACTATATTCTTTTGAGCAACTAATGGAGCTAGTAAGAGTTTAAAAGCAATAACGCTGAGTATGGATTACGCTATCATTATTGATATAGAGTACTATCAGTCTAAAAGAGCTTACCCATTGACTGATAGTTAGCACACTGTAAATTAGCCTGATAATTAACATATGCTTTATGCTTATCATGACATCATAAATACTGTCTAAGGATATTCACGATCAGTTGTAGTGCTAATAAGGTTAATAGCCAAGGTAAGACAGCTTTAAGCCAAGACATTTTAATTTTATAACGAAGTTTTGTACCCAACCAAGAGCCTAGTGTCGCCATCACAATCATCATTAGCATCAATTGCCAATACTCAAAAAAGGCAAACCCCATACTAATATAGACTAACAATTTGGCAAAATGCACCACTGACATCATGAGTGCACCAGTACTTACAACCACATTATTATCGGTGTAATACTTATTTAATACAGCAATATTTAAAGGGCCCGGTGTGCCGACAAATACACCTAAACCTGTTTGTAAAAAGCCCACCAGAAAAAAGCTCTCATAGCGGCGAATCACCCGATTAAGCCAAGATGACCACTGTAATAACAAAATATAGATACCAATAAATAAAGGGATTAAATCTAGTTTTACAAAACGAATGAGCACACCAAAAACAGCCATGCCAATGATAGAGCCAAACAAAAATGACCAAAATCGTTCATAAACAATATGCTCTCGCCCAAACCATGCTCGTGTGGCATTACTAGCTAACTGTGTCACCCCATGTACTGGGATAATGGCAATACTAGGCACAAAAAAAGGCATGATACCAATTAATATCATGCCTCCGCCTAGTCCTGTAATGCCGGTTAATGCTGATGTTAGCAGATTTGCCAACGCAAGTAATATATCGTTCCACATAGTGATTATCAAAGAAAGTATTTAAATTTTTAAAAAAAATTATTATGACATATTTATAGGACTACAATAGTCTTATTACCTGTGCTTGTGATTGAGAATAACTGTTTTTCTACACAATCAACAATGCATCTGGGATTAACTCTATTTGTAACCCATTCATAATAAGTAGGCTATTATGGCAAAATTCCGTTTTTTACAAACTCCTTTACAGTTAAAAAGTTTATCTTTAAAAAATCGTCTTGTGATGCCTCCTATGTGCCAATATAGTGCCAAAGACGGTGTACCAAATGATTGGCACTTTGTACATTACACTAGTCGTGCGGTTGGTGGTGTCGGTCTAATTATTATCGAAATGACAAACGTCGCCCCTAATGGACGTATTTCTCCTCGCTGTTTAGGACTCTGGAACGATGAGCAACGTGATGCATTTAAACGTATTGTTGATGCTGTTCACGCACAAGGCGGCAAAATTGGTATTCAGATTGCTCATGCTGGACGCAAAGCACAAGACTGTGATGATGTGGTAGCACCCTCTGCTATTCATTATGGTCAAGAAGATTTTCCAGGACAACACTTAAAAACGCCAAGAGCGCTCACTGAAGATGAGATTGAACAGATTATTCAAGCCTTTCAACATTCTGTTAAACGTGCGGTTGAAGCAGGCTTTGATATGATTGAGCTACATGGCGCTCACGGTTATTTGATCCATCAATTTTCTTCACCAAAATCAAACCACCGCGACGATAGTTATGGACAAGACCGTTTCTTATTTGGTGAAAAAGTGATTAAAGCAGCTAAATCTGTCATGCCTGCTGATATGCCTCTAGCCATACGTATTTCTGCTCAAGAATATTCTGAGAATGGTTATGATAGCGACTATGGTGTGCAAATGGCGATGCGTTTTAAAGCAGCAGGTGTGGATATATTTGATGTGAGTGGCGGAGGTAATGGTGTCTTACATCCTAATCATCACCCCCAATTTAATGCTGGTTATCAGGTCTATTTAGCACGCAAAATTAAGCAAGCCACTCAATTGCCTGTTATTGCGGTTGGCTTATTAGACGATCCTTCATTAGCTGATCATGTCCTAGGTATTGGTGATGCGGACCTCATCGCTGTAGGACGTGGTTTACTGCGAGATCCTTATTGGTATCTCAATGCACAATATAAGCAAAATGCGAGCGATAGCACAGGTGTTGAATCTGTTCCACCACAATATCAACGTGGCTATATGTAATCTATTAATTTATTTCACTTTTATCACTGGGCAAAATAATGTCTAACACTGCTGTTTCTATGTTAAATCTTGTTCCTCTCAGAGAGGGACAGACTCATCGTCAAGCCTTTGATTCAATGATTAGGTTAGCTCAACACGCCGAGTCCTTGAACTATGCGCGTTACTGGATTGCCGAGCATCACAATATGCCCAATATTTTGAGCTCTGCCACACAGTTATTAATCGGTCATACACTAGCACAGACAAAGAGTATCCGTGTCGGTAGTGGTGGGGTTATGCTACCAAACCATAGCCCCTTACAAGTTGCTGAACAATATGGAACATTGGCAACCTTGTACCCTAACCGCGTAGACTTAGGTCTAGGGCGTGCACCCGGTACAGACCCTAGAACAGCGATGGCTCTACGTCGTGGCAACCAAGATGTATCACTCAATTTCCCTGATGACGTGGAAGAGCTTCAACGTTATTTTGGTGATGCCGATAAACAAGGTTATGTTAAAGCTTATTTAGCTATGGGCAAACATTTGCCTTTATATATTCTCGGCTCAAGTACAGAAAGTGCTTTTCTGGCGGCAGCAAAAGGCTTACCTTATGTCTTTGCCGCACATTTCGCCCCACGATTATTAGAAACGGCGGTACAAATTTATCGCCAACAATTCCAACCCTCTGATGTACTAGATAAACCAAAAGTCATTGTTGGTATTAATGCTGTCGTTGCAGAGACGGATGAAGAAGCAAAATTTTTATCTACCTCTCAAGAACAACAATTTTTAGGAGTTGTAAGTGGTCGTATGCGTCCCCTACAACCTCCTGTTCAGGATATGTCTGCTTTATGGACAGCCTCTGAGGAGTTTGCTGTACGTCAAATGTTAGCGGCTTCTATTGTGGGAGGAAAAGAAACTGTTGCCCAGCATCTAGAAAGTTTCCAACGTGTTATTCGTGCCGATGAACTAATGGTGACAAATTATGTTTATGATGAGGGTAAGCAGGCTCAATCTTTTGCATGGTTTAAAGAGATTGTCGATAACTTATCCTAAGTATTCATCGCGTTTATATAAATAAATTATTGATTATTTTCTCTACTATTTTTATATATTAAGGAAATTTTTATGAGCATTTTGTCTGTACCTTTGGAGAAGTGTTTACGCCTTATCAATCATGGACCCACTGTGATGGTATCATCAAAACATGACGGTATTGAAAATGTTATGTCTGTGGCATGGGCTTGTGCTCTGGATTTCCTTCCCCCAAAAGTCACCATCGTCATTGATAAAAGCACCTTCACTCGTCCACTTATTGAAAAAAGTGGTTATTTTGCGATTCAAGTACCTATGGCATACCAAGCTGAAACCGTTATTGCCATGGGAGACAGTCGTTATCAACACCCTGACAAACTCACGCAACATAATATTGAGTTTTTCTATCCAGAAGGATTCGATATTCCTCTTGTGAAAGGCTGTGCGGCTTACCTCGTGTGTAAATTAATCCCTGAACCACATAATCAGCAATGTTATGACTTATTTATTGGTGAGATCATCGCTGCCTTTGCTGACGATAGAGTCTTTAAAGACGGGCATTGGCTTTTTGATCAAGTAGATAACAATCTAAAAACCTTGCATTATATTGCGGGAGGGAAATTTTATATCACAGGGCAAGGATTAGATATTGGGAGAGGTCCATAACACCATTATTGTACACACTTAATAAATTAGTCCCTGCCTTATTATCACACTTAAGAAATGACTGTTTCATAGAAGAAGTCTTTGGCACGCCCATAAGATTCTCGATATTCTAAAATCTCCCCTTTGATGCCATAGGCAAAATCATTTAAGGAGTGTTAAACTTTTCTAACACTCCTTTTTTATTCTCTTTTTCTCATGTAAGTTATGTCTTCCTGTTCGAGTACTTCTGGCAGTTCTCACCAGCCACGTTTTGAGTCGATTTTCCCAGAAAAATTTCCTACTATGCCTTTGCCATGGACGGGGGATGATGATGGGGAATTATGGGTATGGCATG
Source organism: Pelistega sp. MC2 (assembly GCF_900099475.1). Lineage (NCBI taxonomy): Bacteria > Pseudomonadati > Pseudomonadota > Betaproteobacteria > Burkholderiales > Alcaligenaceae > Pelistega > Pelistega sp. MC2. The sequence continues at coordinate 157,248 of NZ_LT628276.1, forward strand.
ATTACTTTATGACGTTGCAATACTCACCGAAAACGATTCTGGATTTAGCCTCTTCTGAAGAGTTTGGAGATGAGATAGACAAACCAAACTATCTGTATGCGCTCACTGTATTTTATAGAGACGCGGCTACTCAGCAAGCGTATACTGATCCCATTTTGATTTTCTGTCTTGAACAAGACTCTCTTGCATTGAGTGTATTTACTAGTCGCTTAAAAGCCAACCATGGTACTCTCACTCATGAGCTTACTCTTGATAATGTGCGTAGCACACTTCTTAGCTTAATGGCACAATATATTAATCGAGAAGACCAACCAACGCGTATCGGCATAATCGCTGATGCCTTTACATCCCCAGAGATAGGTATAAAAATGGAGCGTCTCAACACAGAAAAGCCAACAACCCAAAGGCGTATTTCATTCAAATCCCTCAAAAAATGGCTTCATATGGGGTGAACTTAGCATGAAACCACAGCATACACTACGTCTTTTACATACCTCTGATTGGCATCTTGGTGCTACCTTATACGGTCGAAAACGTGATGAGGAGTTTAGTCAATTTCTTGATTGGTTATTGAATACGATTCATCAACAGCAAGCGGATGTTTTAATCATTGCTGGGGATATTTTTGATACGGTTGCCCCTAGTAATACAGCACAAGCTATTTATTATCGTTTCTTAACGCAATTACAGCATAGTCCCTGTAGGCATATTATTATCGTGGGTGGAAACCATGATTCAGCAAGTTTTTTAAATGCACCTAAAACCTTATTGGCAACCTTAAATATTCATGTTGTTGGCGCCATCACTCATGATTTAAACGATGAACTTATTGTATTGAGGAATGGTCACACAGTAGAAGCCATTATTTGTGCTGTGCCTTACTTACGCGATAAAGATATACGTACAGCGACATTAGGTGAATCTAGCGAAGACAAAATCAATCTACTTACCCGCAATATTAAACAGCATTATCACGATTTAGCCAATTTAGCGCTACAAAAACGTGAACAATTTTTATTAGAACAAAAAGAGTCTATTATTCCCATAATTGGCACAGGACATTTATTTGCTGCAGGTGGGCAAACAATTGAAGGTGACGGTGTACGGGACATTTATATTGGTAACTTGGGTGGAGTAAGTAGCGAGACGTTTCCTTCTTCTCTTGACTATGTTGCCTTAGGACATCTGCATATTCCGCAAATCGTCAATAAAAATCCGATTATCCGTTATAGTGGTTCGCCTATTCCAATGGGATTTGGGGAAACGACTCAGCAAAAAATAATTATACAAATTGATTTTCATACTAAAGCAAGCAAACCCGACACTCCTCTTGCTCACCCAATGTCATTGCATCATTCAGTACATGAACATCAACCATCGCTAACATTAGATGATGTTACAACACCGGAACTAACATCACCTATCCAATCTATCTCTACTCTCCCTATTCCTTGCTTTCAAGCACTCAGGCGTTTAAAGGGTAATTTAGCTGAAATTACCCAGCAGATTAAGGACTTAAAAACCGAAAAAGTTTGGCTAGAAATTGACTATAACGGCGAAGAAATAATTTCTGATTTACGTGAGCAATTAAATCGTTTGGTAGAAGGGTCTACGCTAGAAATTTTACGCATCAAAAATAATCGTTTAATTGAACAGACGCTATCACCCTCGCATCACCAAGAAACATTGGATGATTTAACACCGCTACAAGTGTTCGAGCGTTGTTTAGATGGACATCAAGTCATCAATGAACAGCGGGAGGAGCTCATCCATGCTTACCAAGAAATTATGCAAGCATTAGTGAACGAGCAACACCAATCTTCTGATCAATAATCAATTCTTGTTATGAAAATTTTATCGCTACAGTTTAAAAATTTGAATTCTCTTTATGGTGAATGGCACATTGATTTTACTGATGACGCTTATCAACAGCAGGGAATTTTTGCCCTAACAGGTCCTACTGGTGCAGGAAAAACAACCATTCTTGATGCGATTTGTCTTGCTCTATATGGTAGAACGCCACGTCTTAAAGATATTGGCCAGCAAAATAATGAGATTATGTCTCGTCACACGGCAGAAAGTATGGCTGAAGTTTGCTTTGAAACACAGTCTGGAATTTACACCTGTCATTGGTCGCACAAACGGTCTCGTAATAAAGCTGAAGGAAATTTACAGGCAACAAAACAAGAAATTTTTGATGCTAATGGCAACATTCTCGCTAATAAAAAGCGAGATTTTCAATTACTTGTGGAACAGCTAACTGGCATGGATTTTGACCGTTTTACCCGTTCTATGCTACTGGCACAAGGTGGATTTGATAGCTTTTTGAAAGCAGATATAGATGAAAAATCCTCTATTCTGGAGAAAATCACAGGCACACAAATTTACTCCGATATTTCTATCAAGGTCTACGAACGAAAAGTAGACGAAGAAAAACAACTTGATCATTTAAGTGCACAAATAGAAGGCATTGAATTACTTAGTGCAGAGGAATTAGCATCCTTAAAAGAGACTAAAGCACGACAAGAAGAACACTCTCAACAACTGGACAAAGAAATTAAACAATTGCGTGAACAGCGGCAATGGCTAGATACGATTGCCACGCTTACGCAACAAGCTGAAGAAAATAACAAAGCAGAACTATTATTAAGCAATGAAATAGAAGCCTTTGCTAACACAAAAATAAAATTGATATCTGCCGAAAAAGCACAGAATATAGACCAATATTTTTCTGTTCTTCAGACGCTGTTAAAAGAGCAAGAAAATGATCAGCATGAGCTAGATCAAAAAACGGCTATGCTCCCTACATTAACTGCTTCTCAGCATCAACACCAGAACACTGTTAGTCAGCATCAACAGGCAGTCAATGATTTCACCGCACTAATCAATGATGAGCAAAAAACATTTAAAGCGGTGCGTGCATTGGATATTCAGCTAAAAGAAAAGCTAACTCAACTTGAACATAGCCAAGAAGAGTTAGACAGTATCATTAATAAGATTGCACAAGAAGAGCACAAGCTTACCCAAGCCATAGAAAAAGCACAGCAACAGCAAATTTCTTTTGACAACCTCAGTAGCTACTTGCAAGAAAATATTCATTTATCACTCCTAAATGAACAGATACCAGTGATTGAACTTCGATCTGATCAGCTTAAAAAACATCAACAGCAACAACAAAAAGCACTAACAGAATTAGAGATAGCGAAGAAGGAGTTATCTGTTCTTGAAAACGACTTTCACCAAGCTCAACAAAACAATTCAACTCAAGAAAAGTTAGTCAATCAACTCACTGAGCAAGTAAACCACCTACAAGATGCCTTAGCAGCTTTACTTAATGGACAATCGCTAGACTATTACCAACGAGAGCTTAATCACGCAAAAGACAAACAGCGTCTTATTAAAAATATTTATGATGTTGCTGACTTGCGCCAACAGCTAATACCCAACGAGCCCTGTCTTGTCTGTGGCTCTATACATCACCCTTTTGTTCAAGAGCTACCCGATAGCCATCAATACGATACAGAAATTGCAACACTTGAAGCAACAATTAATACTATTACTGAACAACAAGAAAAAATTCGTCAGACTCAAGCGGATAGACAGCAAGCTATCACTGAACAAAACAATACCCATAATCAAGTGGAACTAAAAAAAACAGCTGTCGAAAATAAAAAAGCCTCTATAGCGACTTTAGAGGAGAAAATCGATAGCATTAATGCAGAAATAAATACCGATGAAGACTATTTCAAGCATATTTGGCATACCTATCAAGTCACTACTGATACATCCTCTAATCCATTAGACCTATTGAAACAGCAACTTGCTACATGGACTAAAGCCCAACAAGAGCATTTTAATTTAAAGCAAATTTTAGATAATTATGATAAAGAGAATGCCGCTTTTTCAGCACGAATTAGTTCATTAAAAGAAACGCAAGCAGTACAGGCACAAAAAATAGATAAGCAACGTCTCGCTTATCAAGAGCAACTAGACCTTCGTCAGCAACAATTTGGTGAGAAAAATCCAGATGAGGGAGAAGAGAAACTCAACAAGGCATTATTAGAAAAAACGCAAGCGCTTGAACAATATAGCAAAGCACTACGGATAACAGAAACGCTACTGGATAAAACAACGGAAATTATCAATAAGCTGACTAAAGACTTATTAAATCGCAAAGACAAGCTAAAGCAAGCATCAGAGTCATTTGAGCGGCACTTAGCACAACAAGGATTTATAGATACTCAAGCCTATCTAGAGGCTAAAGTTGATGATTCATTACTCTTATCATGGCAAGAGAAAGCAAAAGAATTAGAAGAGCGTCAAATTTCCCAAAACACATTACAGCAAAATCTTACCCTGCGCTTAAAGCAAGAAAAAGATAAACAACTCACTGAACTTGATTATGAAACCTTAAAGGCACAATTAGACACGTCTAACACTCAGCATAATAATTTACTCATTGAGCTTGGCAACACAGCCCAAAGACTACTCAATCACGAGCAAAATCTAGCACGTATCGCCTCTCAACAGCACATCATTGAACGTAAAACACAGGAGGTTAATCGCTGGCGTTTACTGTATCAATTGATTGGCTCTGCTGACGGTAAAAAATTCCGTAGCTTTGCACAAGGACTGACCTTTGAAGTGATGATTTCATATGCTAATCAGCAATTACAAAAAATGAATGATCGCTACCTGCTCATCAGAGATAAAGAAAAGCCTTTACAACTCAATGTATTAGATAACTATCAAGCAGGTGAAATTCGTTCTGTTAAAAACCTTTCTGGTGGTGAGAGCTTTATTATCAGTTTAGCCTTAGCATTAGGACTCTCTAATATGACGAGCCGTACTATTCGTGTCGACTCTCTCTTTTTAGATGAGGGTTTTGGTACCTTAGATGAGGATTCTTTGGAAACTGCACTAGATACCTTAGCTGCTTTACACCAAGAAAATAAGATTATAGGCATTATTTCGCACATTGAAGCATTGAAAAATCGGATTTCTACTCAAATACAGGTAACACCAACCGTAGGGGGTAAAAGTATTCTATCTGGACCAGGTATAAAAAAACTTAGCTAATCATTTAATCATAGTGACGCAATCCGTTACAATATAGATATTCCTCCTTCAATTGTTTTGATGAAGTATCTCCTATGCAAGTACTATCACCACTCGTAAATAGTTTTATTGTTGAGCTATCACGCCACTTTCAGGGCGATATTGAGACGCGAGAATCAGCTCGCCTTGTTGTATCTACTGATAATTCGATTTATCAGCGTATGCCTCAGGCTGTTCTTTTTCCAAAAGATACTCAAGACCTCTGTTTAATTGCTAAGCTTGCGAAAACAGAAAACTATAAATCTCTCGTATTAACTGCTCGTGGTGGTGGTACAGGCACCAATGGCCAATCGTTAACAGATGGTGTAGTAGTTGATATTTCTCGACATATGAATCATATTTTGCATATTGATCCAGAGAAAAGAACAGCAACTGTACAAGCAGGTGTCGTCAAAGATCAATTAAATGCCGCCTTAAAACCCTATGGCTTATTCTTTGCCCCAGAACTATCCACCTCAAATCGCGCCACAATTGGTGGCATGATTAATACGGATGCTAGTGGTCAAGGTAGCTGTCGTTATGGCAAAACACATCATCATGTATTAGCCCTTAAAACGGTGCTGTTAGGGGGAGATATTTTAGACTCTGAACCCTTACCTCGTGATCAGTGGAAAGAACAGATTAGTCATAAAACACCGGAGCAACAAGCGATTTATCAAGCATTATTTGAGCTTGCTAATAACAATAGTGAACTCATTCACCACAGTTTCCCTGAGCTAAATCGTTCTCTAACTGGCTATGACCTACCTAAGTTACTCACCGAAGATACGTTTAATATTAATAGTGTTATCTGTGGTAGCGAAGGAACGCTAGGCTTTATTGCCGAAGCAACACTTAATGTACTATCTATTCCCAAGCATCAAGTACTGATCAATATAGGCTATACCGATTTTCAAGCCGCTTTGCGTGATGCAAAAGCCTTGATGACATTAGATCCTCTGTCTATTGAAACTGTCGATGCTAAAGTACTAGGACTAGCTAAAAATGATATTGTTTGGCAAAACGTTGCCCAATATTTCCCTGAGACTGAAGAAAAAACTGAGGGTATTAATATTGTCGAGATTGCTTGTGACGATGAACAAGAGCTCAATGCATTACAAGAAGCGTTTATCGCTCATTTACAGCAAGATACTAGTGTCAAACGTTTAAGTATTACGACAGCTGTTGGTAAAGCCGCTGTCAATCATGTTTACTCAATGAGAAAACGTGCCGTCGGTCTGCTAGGTAACGTTCAAGGTGAAAAACGTCCACAACCTTTTGTTGAGGATACCGCTGTTCCTCCTGAAAACCTTGCTGATTATATTGCTGATTTCCGTGCGTTATTAGACGGCATGGGACTAGATTATGGTATGTTTGGACATGTCGATGCAGGTGTGTTACACGTGCGCCCTCTTATTGATATGAAAGAGCCAACTTCCAAACAAATTATCCAAGAAGTCAGTGATAAGGTGGCTGAATTAACTCATCACTATGGCGGTGTGCTTTGGGGTGAACATGGTAAAGGCTTACGCTCTGCCTATGCACCTATTTTCTTTGGTAAAGCCTACCCTCTCGTTCAGACCGTTAAATCCTTATTTGATCCTGACAATCAATTAAATCCCGGTAAGATTGCAACGCCAGCCAACAAGACAGAATATACGCTTACGCCTTTAACGGAAATAAAATTCCGTGGGGATTTCGATAAGCAAATTAATCCTCAAGACTGGCAATCGTTTGGCAATGCGATGCACTGTAATGGTAATGGGGCTTGTTTTAACTATGACGTAGATGATCCTATGTGCCCCTCTTATAAGGCAACAAGAGATCGTATTCATTCACCTAAAGGGCGTGCTACCTTATTAAAAGAATGGTTACGCCGTGAGCAAACAGGTGAACAAACTGCTACGTTTGACAATGAGGTTTATGAGGCTGTACATGGTTGTTTATCATGTAAATCCTGTGCAGGACAGTGTCCTGTTAAGGTCGATATTCCTGATGCCAAATCACGCTTTTTAGAGCGCTATCACACACGACACAAACGTAGCCGCCGTGACTATGCAGTAATTGCTTTAGAAAAAGCATTACCGCGTTTATTACCATTTGCTAAGGTTTATAATCGCCTCCTAAAATCAGCTAAATTTACACAATGGCAAACCAAGCATCTAGGGCTAGTTGATACACCAAGTTTTCATGAGCAAGCCAATATTGATTGGGCAAAATATGGTGCTGTCCTGATTAATAAACAATGCTCAAATATTCCTATCACGCCTAATGCCGTAATTATTGTACAAGATGCCTTTACACGATATTTTGACTCCCAAGTATTAATCGATTTACTCAAGCTCTTAAATAAATTAAACGTTACTCCTTGTGTACTACCTTATTTTGAAAATGGTAAACCTTTGCATGTACATGGTTTCCTAAAGCGATTTGACAAAGTTCGCCAACGTAACCGTGCCTTTTTAGAAAAAGCAGCTAGTACCGGGCTACCATTAATTGGATTAGACCCTGCCATGACTCTTGTCTATCGCCAAGAGTATGCTAAGAGTTATGCCATACCTGCTGTTCAAGAACAGGGCGTTAATGTTTTATTATTGCAAGAATGGTTAATTACTTGGCTAAAAGACCATCCTCATGCCATTCCATCGACTGCTAATGAGGCTGTTACCTATCAATTAGCCGCACACTGTACAGAGCGAACACAAGTTGCTAGCACAAACAAAACCTGGCAAGATATCTTCAAACTATTTGGATTAAACTTGCAAGCACCTAATCTAGGTTGTTGTGGTATGGCAGGGACGTATGGTCACGAAAAAGAACATCGTGCGACATCTGAGCTAATCTATACACAATCATGGCAAGAAAAGGTTAGAGAACATGGCGATAAGCTGCTCGCCACGGGATTCTCTTGTCGTTGTCAAGTCGATCGTTTAGAAAACAAGACTCTGTTGCATCCATTGCAAGTGCTTTTACAAGCACTTCAATAGGCAGATAGAAAATTGTGCTTTTTATGTCGTTCATTATCATCTCCCCTTAGGTAGGGGAGATGATACGCTAGCGATTCAGCCAACTCTTTATTGAATTTTTACGTCAGTATTGACCGTTATACTTGTAGTATCACTCAACTTGAGCAACTCACACAAATCTCTGCTGCCCATAAGGGTGGCTCTTGTGCATAATCTGCAAACGCTTGTTTCTCTGTGAAAGGGTCAGCCATACATTGTTGTAAACGATTGACTTCACTAAAGTCTCCCTGCTCTGCTTTTTCAATCGCTTGTTGTAATAAGTAATTCCTCAATACATAAATCGGATTAATACGATTCATCGCTTGCTCACGACGATTATCATCTGAGTTTTCTTGTTGCAATCGTTTTATATATAAACTAAACCAACGTTGAAAATTACCTAAATGATGTGCTTTAAATAATGCACTTAAGCTAGAGGGGATCTGCACCTGCCCATTTTCATCCAAAGAGGACAGTTTCACCTTGGCTAACTCTCTGAAGAATAAGCTAAAGTCCACTTGATAAGGTTGCAATGTACTCAACATATCATGGATTAAACTTGCGTCTGTTGGATGTGCTTGTTGTAATCCTATTTTCTGACGGAAAAGTGCCAAATACTTTTGCTCGAAGCTATCTCTATAAGTATTTAAGATCGCTATCAAGCTCTCTTGACTTACCAATGGCACGAAACAATTAGCCAATCTCACCAAATTCCAATGACCGATATAAGGCTGTTGCTGATACGCATAACGACCTTGATGGTCAGAGTGATTGCAGATATGTTTTGCATCATACGCATCTAAAAAACCATAGGGACCATAATCAATTGTTAAACCAAGTATAGACATATTATCGGTATTCATCACACCATGACAAAAACCTACACTTTGCCAATGAGCAATTAATTCTGCCGTACGTTTAACAATCTCAGCAAACATGGCTGCATAAGCATTCTCTTGCTCAACACATTCAGGATAATAGTGCATTAACACAAAATCCGCTAACTGTTTTAGTGAGGCAGTATCCCCTAAAGATGCAAAATGTTCAAAATGCCCAAAACGAATAAAACTAGGTGCTACGCGTGTCACTATAGCCGCTGTCTCAACCTCTTCTCGATAGACCTTATCTTCACTAGTGACCAAGGCTAATGCTCGTGTCGTTGGAATACCCAGTGCATACATAGCCTCAGAACAGAGATACTCACGAATAGATGAACGTAAAACAGCTCGCCCATCACCAAAACGAGAATAGGGAGTCTTCCCTGCACCTTTTAGTTGCCATTCTTGCCATTCACCATATTGATCTAGGCTCTCACCCAGTAATATAGCTCGCCCATCACCTAATTGACCTGCCCATGCACCAAACTGATGTCCACTATATACTGTTGCCAGAGGTGTATGCCCGTAGTAAGTTTGCCCATTAACACCTTCGTCATTAGCATCACACTCATTGGCACTATCCTTATCCACACTACCATTACCAGCAAGAGCCAATAGAACCTGCTTTGAGTCAAAAAAATGGTCATCTAAACCAAGCTCTTTCGCTAAGCTTTTATTTACGGCGACCCATTTAGGGGGTGCTTGTAAAGGAGTAGGCATTAGTTTTGTAAAAAAACGACTACCTAGTTGCACGAAGCGTCCCGGTACTAATGGCAATACTGCTTGCTTATCCTGCGTACTTTCTTTAGGCAAAGAACCCATATCCTATCACCCGTGTATGCACCATATACGAAGAGATTATCATCTAATGATAACCAGCCAAATTTAGTTTTCTATAAGTGTAATAACTGACAAAAGCAAAACTAATCACACTCACGCAGATACCTATTAAACCAAGATTTTGTACATAATCTGTTCCACTACTACTGGCAATAAACATTCCTAGCGAACCAAACGCCACATTCGTAAAACTAATAACAGACGCAGATGCACCTGCATTCATATGTGGCTGACCAAGTAATATATCGGTCGCAAAAGAGCGTAAAAAACTATTACTCATAGCGATTGGCGCAAAACAAATCAAAAATAATATAGGGTGTGTTTTGCCTATAGTAGCTGTCAATATAGCCGCCACAAAAATTAACGTCAACGTACCTCTTAAAATAACTGAAGGACGTAGTCTTGGTTTCAAAGCGAGATAGACTTTAGGACCAAAGATGAGCAGTAATGAATTAGCGGCAAAATAAAGACTAAAAGACGTTTCACTCAAACCAAACCATTTGATATAAATATATGAACTGATAGATAAATACGCCATGAACGTAATTGACGTCATCGCTGTTGAACATAAAAAGCTCATAAAACCTTTATGCTTTAATACTTCGCCAAGAGATAATAAGGTCTTTAAAACGCCCCCCTGTAATCGCTTATCCGCTGAAAGAGTTTCTTCGAATAATAATGTCATTATCACACTACCGATAGCAATCAATGCTAAGACCACAAAACTTGCCTGCCAAGGGAAAAACTTAATCAATACTGCGCCTAAAATAGGAGCAATAGTTGGTCCTAGCACAGTAAACATCTGTAAGGTAGCGATAATTTTTGTGCGTTCTTGATCATGAAAGCTGTCTTTCACAATCGCCATAGGGATAGAAATCATGCCACCAGCTCCAAATGCCTGTACCACCCGAGACAATATAAAAAACTCTATTGACGGTGTAAATACACATCCCAATGACCCTAAAATATAACATCCCAAACTAGCCAATAATACCGTTCGACGACCATATCTATCGCTTAATGTACCAATAAACAACATCCCTATCGCCATAAATAATGAGAACCCAATAAGGGTAAAACTTAACATATGGGGAGTTGTATTCAAGTCCTGTAAAATTAACGGAAAGGCCGCCAAATACATATCTATTGATAAAGGACCTGTCATGCCCAAGATCAGTAGCAGTAAGAATAAGCCATTTTGTTTGAGATGCCGCTGAGTTAATGTTGCCATTATTTTAACCTTAAAATTTTTAACCTTTAAAATTAGCTACAAGAGGGTGCTTGTTGTTGATAAGTAAGACGTAATTGTTTACGACGCTCTCCCGCTTGAAAACGACATTGTTTTAAAGGTGTGTCTAATACCAATGGTGGTACGCTACGTGGTTTACCGTTTTCATCCACAGCTACCATGGTGAAATAACAGCTATTGGTATGACGCACTGTTCTTTTTTGAATATTTTGCGCTTCTACTCGAATCCCCACTTCCATAGAGGTTCGTCCAACATAATTGACAGTTGCCAAAAATTCTACCAACTCACCTACATAAATAGGCTCTTTAAAGGTCACTTGATCGACAGATAATGTCACCACATAACCCCCTGAAAAACGGCTCGCACACGCATACGCCACTTGATCTAATAATTTTAAAATTGTACCCCCATGTACATTCCCTGAAAAGTTTGCCGTATCAGGCGTCATCAACACAGACATTGTTAACTCTGATTGCATAGACTCGGGGACTTTTCTTACTTCATCTAACATAGGCATTGATATTCCTTTATTACTTATCAGTATTTCAATCTATAACACTGATATTTTTAATTCCATCACAGACTAATTCCCCGTAAAATAGCTAAAAAGACCTTTGGAGAACATATATGCCTTTTCTATATTTTCTACGGACAATTATTTTAGGTATTATGGCGCTATATAGCTCCACATTATTTGCACAGACTATTAATTTTAATGCTTTAAAAGATATTAATAATCAAAAAGCTAATTTTTATATCAAGAATAATAAACCTACCGTTGTAAAGTTCTGGGCAAGCTGGTGTCCATTATGCCTTGGCGAATTAGAACAAACTGAGCAATGGGTACAAGATAAGGATTTTGCCATGATGAATATGGTTACCCTTGCATCTCCCGGTTATTTGGGTGAAAAAAAAGCGGCTGATTTTTCGCAATGGGCTCTTTCATTACCCTATAAAAAGCTACCAATCCTTATCGATACCGAACAAACAATTGCAAAATCACTCAATATTCGTGTCTACCCTTCATGGGTCTTATTAGACAGTAATGGGCAACTCGTAAAAGTAGTAAAAGGCACACTATCCAAAGAACAATTACTTGGCGTAATTAAAAACCCAGACGCTCCTATCCAAAAAGCATCGACTACTTTCTACAAAGCCGATACCAATAGTGAACACAAAAAACCTATCCGTACTGAAACGATTTATCTAGCAGGTGGTTGCTTTTGGGGACTAGAAGGATATTTTCAACGCATTCCAGGTGTTATTGATGCCGTGTCAGGTTATGCAAATGGCAATACTCAAAACCCTAGTTATGAAGATGTAGTTTATCGCCATACCGGTCATGCTGAAACAGTCAAAGTAACGTATGATATTGATAAGCTTAGCTTTGCTGATATTTTAGAGTATTATTTTAGGGTCATTGATCCTACTAGCTTAAATCAACAAGGCAACGATAAGGGAACACAGTATCGAACTGGTATTTACTATACCAAAGCGGACTATCAGCCTTTAATCGCTGAAGCAATTAAGAAAGAACAGACAAAATATAAAAAACCAATAGTAGTTGAAAATAAACCTTTAGCCAATTTTTATCCTGCTGAAGAATATCACCAAGACTATTTATTAAAAAATCCAAATGGTTATTGTCATATTGATTTAAATAAGGCAGATGAGCCATTAAGTACCCCCTCACCAAAAGGCTTTAATATGAAAGAGTACAAAAAACCATCGCAGTCAGAGTTACGTCAACGTTTAACACCAGAACAATATCGTGTCACTCAAGAAAGTGGAACTGAATACGCATTCAGCCACGAATATGATGAATTATTTGCCCCCGGCTTATATGTTGATATTGTGAGTGGACAACCTCTTTTTAGCTCTGATGACAAATTTAACTCACATTGTGGATGGCCAAGCTTTACTCAACCTATTGAAAAAACAGTTGTCACAGAGCACAAAGATTTTAGCCATAATATGTACAGAATTGAAGTACGCAGCCAAGCCGCAGACTCTCATCTTGGACATGTATTCCCTGACGGTCCGGCTGATCGTGGTGGTTTACGTTATTGTATTAATGGTGCCAGTTTACGCTTTATCCCTTATGCTGATTTAGATAAAGAAGGGTATGGTGAATGGAAAGATAAAATCAAACAAAAATAATTTGCTTGCAATTTAATTGACGTTTACGTAAAGTAATAGCTATTATTCTTACAAGGAGACGTTAATGCCTGCTTTTTATCGTTGTATTCTGCGCGAACAAAGTGAGGACGGCAAAACAGTTATTGCCACTTATGAACCAAATATCCATGCTCAAGGGGCATGGAATCCTCATGAGCAACATATGGCACCCGCAAGTGGTATTATCACTCGAGAACTCGAAGCATTTAATCCCAATGAGCATTTACGCATTGGTCGAATTAGTTTTGATATCTTCGGCTTAATCTCCTTTGATCGCTTTACGATTGAAACACGTACTATTCGCCCCGGTAAAACAATTGAATTAATTGAATCAACCATGAAATCTCAAGGGAAAATATGTATTGTGGCACGTGCGTGGCGTATGATGATACATGACACCTCCAGTGTTCATGGTTTAGAAGATGATCATGTTAGCACCCCTGATTTACTTCCTGCATGGAATGGTATGCTCCGTTGGAGTGGTGGCTATATCCAATCTATTGATGTCCGCATCGGTCCTAATCATAGACCAGGAAAAGGGATTGTCTGGGTAAATACAGGCGTAGAAATGGTGGAAGGCGAATCCACCACTGACCTCGCACATATTATTGGACTTGTTGACACCGCTAATGGTATTGTTCCTCGTCAAGAGGGTGAGTTTAAATGGGCATTCCCAAATTTAGATTTGCAAGTACATATGCACCGTTTACCTCAAGGAGCTTGGCTTGGTCTGGAAACCATTCAGCAATACGGTAGTGATGGAGTTGGTTTAACAAGTTCAGTCCTACATGATATTCATGGGCCATTCGGTCGTAGTGAGCAAATCCTAACTATTCGCCCTATGCCAAGTGAAAATAAAGCCTAATATCCTTAACAAATGCTATGGACATTCTGGTTAATTGGTTAAACGTTAATAGCTTATCTCGTCACTATTTTTTTAATGCTTATGAAAGAAAGTAAGAGTTAGCTAATTATCTGTATCTATCACCTCTTTAATTGGTTCTGCCTCAGCAATTTTGTGACTAGCCTCTTTATTGTCTTCTGGTGTGGCTTCTTCTAATTCTTGAATAGTTCCCACACTAGGAGCATATTGGAAACGACCATAAATAGGAAAATGATCTGATCCTACAAAGGGCAAAACCTTTATATCTATAACCATAAAATCATTGCTATGGAAGATATGATCTAATGGCCAGCGTAAAAATCTATAATTAGCGTTGAATGTACTATATAAGCCTCTTCCTATACGTGGGTCTAACAAACCACTAATTCGCTGAAATAAACGAGTGGTGCGTGACCATGCCACATCATTCAAATCACCAAAGACTAATGATGGTCTTTGTTTTTTCGCAATTTCTCTACCAACTAATAATAACTCAGCATCCCTAGCGGTTGAGGTATCCGCTTCTGTCGGGCTAGGAGGCTGAGGATGCAAACAATATATATCTATCCACTCACCTGACCGTAACTGCACCTGAGTTACTATTGAGGGAATATCCTCCTCCACCCAGTGACGAACTTCAGTATGTCTCAAAGGTAAACGACTATACAAATGCATACCATACAAATTGTCTAACGGAATTTTGATACTATTGGGGTACACTTTTTCTAATGGTTCTAAGGCAATTTCCCACCACTTATCGCTTTCCAAGGTCAATACAATATCTGGCTGCCATTTATTAATCTGAGCAAGTAGCAAATCACTACGACGATTAGACGTAAGCACATTACTGATTAGCAATGAAATAGTCCGATTAGTTGGTTTATCCTTATACGCTAACACTTCAGACTTTACCATGAATGTATAGGCAGAGATTTCTTTTAATTGATAAACAAAACAAACTAAGTTGATGCACTCAACTACTAGAAATACCCCTGTTTTATCATCTTGAATAAAAATTAAATTCAAGATGAAACACAGTAAACTCAGAATAGCAATTTGCAAACGAGGAAAATCAAATACCCTGAAAACCCAGTGGTCATGGCGAATAAACGGTAAGATTGTGGCTAAAATGGGAATACCCATCAGCACAATTAGTAACACATCGTATTGACTCATTCTGATTGTAAAGATTTGGTCATTCATAAAGGGATATAATACATTAAGGATTACCTCATTATCATTACTATCTCTTAAGTGTTGTAAGAACAACTATTTAGGTGATTAAACAAGTTTTATAGTTAAACGAATGAGTATTCATCATTAATCCTATGAATATTTATCGTATATCAATAACATTCCAGACATAAATAGGAGAAAAAAATGGCTTTAGTTGATCATACTGGACAACAAGTCCCTAGCTGCACATTCCGTACTCGCGTTGGCGATACATGGAAAGACGTTACGACAGATGAGTTATTTAAAGGTAAAAAAGTCGTTGTATTCTCATTACCCGGCGCATTTACTCCAACTTGCTCATCAAGCCACCTACCTCGCTATAACGAGTTAGTACCTGCCTTTAAAGCTAATGGTATTGATGATGTTTTATGTGTTTCTGTAAATGATACATTCGTGATGAATGCTTGGGCAGCCGCTGAGGAATCTGACAATATCAAAATGATTCCTGACGGTAATGGCGAGTTTACTGAAGGTATGGGTATGCTTGTTAATAAAGATAATCTTGGCTTTGGTAAACGCTCTTGGCGCTACTCTATGCTTGTCAATGATGGCAAAGTAGAAAAAATGTTCATCGAACCGGAGAAAGAAGGCGATCCGTTTGAAGTGTCTGATGCTGACACTATGTTGAAATATGTGAATGCTAACTGGAAACCACAAGAATCTATCGCTGTGTTCACAAAACCAGGTTGCCCATTTTGCGCTAAAGCAAAAGCCGCTTTAAAAGAAAAAGGCTTATCTTTTGAAGAAATCGTATTGGGTAAAGATGCAAGCATCGTTTCTGTACGTGCTATTACAGGTAAAACAACAGCACCACAAGTATTTATCGGTGGGAAATACATTGGTGGTAGTGAAGAGTTGGAAGCTTACTTAGCATCACACTAATCACTAATTAGCTGTAATTGCTTATAAGGCCTCTAGGATTTTCTAGGGGCTTTTATGTTTATCTAACTTTATGTTAATTTTGACGTGCAGGTTTTTCTACGTTTAACTATCTAAAAAAACAATAAATAAAGCTTCACTGTCAAAACCTGCATGCCGAAAGCGTTACTTTATCAACAACCCAAACATTTTCTTTTCATATAAGGAAACAATATTTTTAATATTTCTATATTTATTTCCTAATAATCTAAAAATATAATAATTACATCTCGTTTTAACGCTATCCTATAGCAAAGGTACAAAGATGAAAAAACTTGCTCATATTTATAAAGCCCCCCCAAAACACTGGGTAGGTGATGGTTTTCATGTACACACTATGTTTAGCTATAATGATGACGCTAAACTACTTAGCCCTTTTTTATTATTGGACTATGCCCCTCCACGTCATTTTGAGCCAAACCTAAGCCGACAGTATCATGGTGTTGGTGAGCATCCCCATCGAGGTTTTGAAACAGTCACTATTGCCTATAACGGCGAAGTCACTCATAAAGACTCTTTTGGTGGCGGAGGTACTATTCTTGAGGGAGATGTACAGTGGATGACGGCAGGTAGTGGGCTTATGCATCAAGAGTATCATTCTGACAATTTCTCAAAGCAAGGTGGGCTATTTTCCATGGTGCAATTATGGGTCAATCTACCTGCCAAAGATAAAATGACTCAGCCTAAATACCAAGCCATCAGTACTCAACAGATTCCCGTTGTGACATTTGAAAATAACGCTGGTCAAGCTCGTATTATTGCTGGTGATTTTGAAGGTACTAAAGGTACAGCATCCACCTTTACCCCGATTAATATGTGGGATATCACACTTAATCAGGATAGCCAGTCTATTTTTGAGTTACCCGATTCGCACAATTTGATTCTATTAGTGCTAGATGGTGAGATCGTGATTAATGATGAAACCTCTGTTCATGCGACAGAACTTGCCAACTTCGCACCAGGAGGCTCTCAAATTAAAGTAGCTAGCCACCATACAGCAAGTAAATTTTTATTGCTAAGTGGAGAGCCACTTAACGAGCCTGTTGTCGGTTATGGTCCTTTTGTGATGAATACTCAACAAGAAATTGTCCAAGCATTCCAAGATGTGCGACAAGGGAAATTTGGCTCTATTGCTCAACAATAGTTATAGGCACTACTAAAGAAGTACTTTTCTCTATCAAGATGCTATTTACACTAACATCTTAGAGTTCTAAGATGTTAGTGTACTCGCGATAGTTTTTTGCTAGGGATCACTACCAAACGCTTACAGTTACCATAAAAAGAAAGACTGATTCCTCTACAAAACAAGAAATCAGTCGTCGTTACTATCTTGATTGACATACCCGTAAATGCCATTCTATTAATCTCTGACTGACTATCTGAGTCAGTCAAGAACGAACCATGAAAAGCTATTCTACAGTCTCACAAGCCTTAGAATGGAATATCATCATCCAAATTACCTACCCCTGCATCACTAGGTGATACGGCTGGGGATTGAGGTCTTTGCTGAGTAGCATTACTCTTTCTCGGTGGTGTGCCTTGCTGATCAAAATCATTAGTAAACGTACTCGTCGTCGTAGTCTGGGCTCTGTTAGATATAGGCGTACTATAGCCACCACCAGTAGGACCAGTCCCCACTGGGCCAGGAGGTGTTGTGTCCACACCCGCTTTACCCAACATTTGCATATTATCTGCAATAATCTCTGTGGTATAACGCTCTACATTATTTTGATCGATATACTTACGTGTTCTTAAGCGACCCTCTACATAGATACCACTACCTTTACGCAAATATTGACCAACAATTTCTGCTAAACGACTGAAAAACACGACTCTATGCCACTCAGTTTCTTCGCGGCGCTCTCCTGTATTTCTATCATTCCAAGTAGATGTAGTCGCCACGCTAATGTTAGCCACTTGCCCTCCGTCAGGCATACTACGTAAGGTAGGATCAGCACCCAAATTACCCACTAAAATTACTTTATTTACTGAAGCCATTAATCTTATTCCTATTGATACTAAAACGATCTTTCAATCGTATAACAATGTGAATCATTATAACAATCTACCTTCTTAACTGCATAAAAAAGCCTTTTTTAGGGATTACTCCCATCAAAAAGGCACTTAACCCCTCAGTAATGGCCATTAGCTATTCTTATTCCTAGCGTAAAGGATAAAGTGATGCAACAATGGCATTGAAAGCTCTTCTACGCCACGACGGAGAGAATATTTCTAACTGCCTCATGACGCTAGGATGAGCTATTTAATTAATGAAAAATTACACTCTTCTCATTCACTAAAAAGGATTATCATCATCGTTGATGTCATCTATAGGAGGATCATCATCTTCCTCATCAATAGTTTGCTTGCCTAATAATTGCAAATCCTCAACCACGATCTCAGTCGTATACTGATCCTTGCCACTTTTATCTTGCCACTTACGTGTTTTTAAGCGTCCTTCCACATAAACAGGACTACCTTTTTTAAGATACTTCTCAATAACATCAGTTAATGGGCCAAAGGCAACGATACGATGCCATTCCGTTTCTTCACGACGCTGACCACTTTGCTTGTCGGTCCATGTATTTGTAGTAGCAATGCTAAAATTGGCTACACTAAATCCATTAGGGTTATAACGCACCTCAGGATCTCTACCTAAATTCCCCACTAAAATTACTTTATTGACTGATGCCATTTATTATCTCCTTTTTAAACAATATCTATTTTATTGTTCCAGACCACTCTTAACTCTTTTATTAATTTTAACGTGCAGGCTTTCACTTAATTCGCAACCACCAAGAATGTTTACTCAATGACGCAACCCTGCACACCGAAACCACAAGCAAAGGATTTTTACCGACAATCTGAAACAATAGCTTATTGTTATCTAATTTTGATACATTGCCTAGTAGGATGAGTAATTTATCCTAGCGAAAAACTCACCTATTGCCCTATTCTCCTATCACTCCCAACTTAATTCGCTTTAGGTAAGGCTTGCATATGTTTGGCTACTAAAAACCATGTCGCTGCAAGTAGTGCTGCCAAGATAAATACCACGTAGATAGAAGCATGTTGAGCCAGTAATCCCCCTACTGCACCACCAGCAGCCACTCCAAAAGCTTGGAACATATTGTATAAACCTAGTGCCAATCCTTTGTGTTGTGGCGGTGTTACACGTGAAACCATAGACGGTTGTAGTGCTTCTAACACATTAAATACAACAAAGAATACTAATAAAGCGGCAACAGATGCCCAAAACGATAAGCTCATAACAGACCATAGTAACAATAAGCCTGCTAATACGGCTACACAAATTTCTAATGCTTTTTTATGATAATGACGTGTTTCAATAAAAAATACGGCAGGAATCATCACGATTAACGCCACCACAATAACAGGCAAATATACTTTCCATAGCTCTCCTATGGTAATACCACCTAAATGAATGAATAATGACGGTAATACAACAAACAGTGCCATTAAAGAAAAATGCAGACAAAACACACCAAAATTTAATCTCAATAAACTATCATTTTTTAAGACTTCCTTAACGCTCACACTAGCGATCGCCTGATCATGCATAGGCACAACAGGTACTAATAGCGTGGCCAACAGTAAACACACAAAGCCCAATAAACTAATTACCCAAAATAGACCACTTAGACCAACCCATTCCACTAGCAAAGGAGATAAGACTAGAGAAACTGCAAAAGATAAGCCAATAGAGGCACCTACCATAGACATCGCTCTGGTTCTTACTTCTGGGCGAGTAGAATCGGCAATCCATGCGGTAATTGCCGCTGATACGGCACCAAAGCCTTGAATGGCACGACCAATCAACACACCAGTAACTGAATCGGACAATGCACATACTATCCCACCAATAATAAATAAGGCCATCCCAACGACAATAATTGGACGCCGTCCAAATTTATCCGACAACATCCCAAAAGGAATCTGCATAATAGCCTGTGTTAGCCCATATGCACCAATCGCAAATCCAACCAAAGCCAGGTTATCTCCTCCTGCCAATTGCTTGGCAGCATCAGCAAATACAGGCGTCAGCAAAAAAAGACCTAGCATTCTAACGGCAAAAAGTAAGGCTAAATTAGCACTTACTTTTTTCTCTTGGGTAGTGAGTGAAATACGATTTTTTTTGATTTTTTCAGAAGCGTTCATAATATTTTCTTTAACAGCAGATTGGGATTTACCATGTATGTATTGATTCAACAAAATGCATAGGAAACAAAATTGTATTTTACCTAAGTTACAAGCTAAGTTATAGTAATAGGTTATTTAAATATTTTCTGCTGGTAACAGTCAGCGTAGCATAATTTATGAAATCATCAAGCAATGACACCTCTCTTTCTCTGCAAGAAGTAATTCGCATCAGAGGTGCTCGCACCCATAATTTAAAAAATATTTCTGTGGACTTACCACGTCACAAACTTGTGGTTATTACAGGTCTATCAGGATCCGGAAAATCATCATTAGCTTTTGATACCCTTTATGCTGAAGGTCAACGACGTTACGTCGAAAGTTTATCTGCTTATGCCCGTCAATTCCTGCAATTAATGGATAAGCCTGATGTTGATTTAATTGAGGGTTTATCACCCGCCATTGCCATAGAACAAAAAACGGCTGGACATAATCCACGCTCCACCGTAGGCACAATTACAGAAATTCATGATTATTTACGCCTATTATATGCCCGTGTAGGTACACCACACTGCCCTATTCACGGTGAGCCATTACAAGCACAAAATGTGTCACAAATCGTTGATAATATTCTGGCCCTTCCCGAAAATACTCGTATCAGTATTTTATCTCCAGTGGCTCGTGGACAAAAAGGTAGTTTTGAAGAGAAATTTTTACAATTCCAAGCGCAAGGTTTTATTCGTGTACGAATTGATGGTGAAACTTACGAGTTAGATAGTGCTCCTGCCCTACAAAAAAATGATAAACATGATATTGATGTCATCATTGATAGACTTAAAGTCAAAGCAGACAATCAACAGCGACTAGCCGATAGTATTGAAACAGCACTGAAACTGAGTAATGGTCGGGTCATCTTATTAAACATGGATACGACAGAAGAAAAAGCCTTTTCCACTCAGTACGCTTGCCCTATTTGTGCTTATAGTTTAACTGAACTTGAACCTCGATTATTTAGTTTTAATAGTCCACTAGGCGCTTGTCCCGCATGCGATGGTTTAGGGCAAACTCAACTTTTCGATCCTCAGCGGATTGTTGCCTTTCCTGAGTTAAGTCTTGCCAGTGGTGCTATCCAAGGCTGGGATGCTCGTAATAATTTCACAATGACACTTATCAATAGTCTAGCACTACATTATGGCTTTGATACCTCAACACCATTTAATGTTCTTGACCCAGCCATACAACATATTTTGTTATATGGTTCGGGTGAAGAAGAAATTGATTTCCTCTATCTTAATGACAAGGGCAGAACGAATATTAAACGTCACCCCTTTGAGGGCATCATCCCTAATTTAGAAAGACGTTGGAAAGAAACAGAGTCTACCCATATCAAAGAGGAACTCAATAAATTACGCTCCACCGTCCCTTGCCCTACTTGTCATGGCTCTCGGTTAAGAGAAGAGGCCCGCCACGTACTTATTGGACAAGATAAACGTGAGGGTGATAAACGTCAGGGTTTAGCGATTTATGAATTAGAAGCTCTCTCCCTTGCTGAGAGCTTAGCTTGGTTTAAGCAATTACAACTCACTGGTGCTAAACAAGAAATTGCCGAACGCATTATTAAAGAAATTCAGTCACGTCTACATTTTCTTAATGATGTTGGATTAGCTTATTTATCTTTAGATCGCAGTGCCGATACCATTTCTGGAGGAGAAGCTCAACGCATTCGTCTTGCTTCTCAAATTGGATCTGGATTAACTGGGGTGATGTATGTTTTAGATGAGCCCTCTATTGGTCTACATCAACGAGATAACGATCGCCTTATCTATACTCTTAAACATTTACGCGATTTAGGTAATAGTGTGATTGTGGTTGAGCATGACGAAGATATGATTCGTGCAGCAGACTGGGTCATTGATATGGGGCCTGGAGCAGGTGAACGAGGCGGCGAAGTAGTAGCTGAAGGAGAGGCTGAATCATTAAAACAAAATCCTCTCTCATTAACAGGCGACTATCTAAGTGGTCGCAAAAAAATTACTGCAGAGAATGCTCGCCCAATTACCGAAGAAACCTCTTGGCTTAAATTAGTTGGTTGCACAGGCAATAACCTCAAAAACGTAACCCTTGATATTCCTCTAGGTAAATTAGTCTGCATCACTGGCGTTTCTGGCTCTGGTAAATCAACTTTGATTAATGAAACCTTAGCGGCTATCTTAATGCGTGACCTTAATAGAGCCCATGCAGAGCCGGCACCCTATGAAAGTATTCATGGCGTAGAGTTTCTCGACAAAATTATTAATGTGGATCAAAGTCCTATTGGTCGAACCCCTCGCAGCAACCCTGCTACCTATACAGGCTTATTTACGCCTATTCGTGAATTATTTGCTGGTACGCCTGAAGCTAGAGCAAGGGGCTATGATGCAGGACGTTTTTCTTTTAATGTTAAAGGTGGGCGTTGTGAAGTCTGTCAAGGTGATGGGGTACTCAAAGTAGAAATGCATTTCCTACCCGATGTTTATGTACCATGTGATGCGTGTGAGGGCAAACGTTACAACCGTGAAACCCTAGATATTCATTATCGTGGGCATACAATTAGTGATGTACTTGATATGACCGTGACAAATGCCTTGGATTATTTTTCAGCAGTTCCTAGCATTGCTAGAAAATTACAAACCTTAGTGGATGTAGGGCTTGGTTATATCCGCTTGGGTCAAAGTGCTACCACCCTATCTGGCGGTGAAGCACAACGAATTAAACTATCATTAGAACTCTCTAAACGGAGTACGGGAAAAACACTTTATATCTTAGATGAACCAACGACTGGTCTACACTTTGCCGATATTCAATTACTACTAACAGTGATTAATAAATTAGTTGATGCAGGTAACTCAGTAGTCATCATTGAGCATAATTTAGATGTCATTAAAACCGCTGATTGGATTATTGATTTAGGTCCCGAAGGGGGACAAAATGGTGGTCAGATTATCGCTACGGGTACACCACAGGATATTTGCAAAGCCAAAAATAGTCTAACAGGACAATTTTTGGCTAAACATTTACAGGAAAGAAACAGTTAATTAGTTTACACCTCAAATAATTGACGATATTCGCGCATAGCATACCTATCCGTCATGCCTGCAATATAATCGGCAATAGCTCGTTGCTGCTCAATCTTATCTTCTCGCTGATAATCAACAGGCAATAGTTTAGGATTGAGCAAAAATGCTTTGAACAACTCTTGAATGATCATAGTAGCTTTAGCTGTCATTCGCATCACTTTATAATGCCGATAGAGATTTTCCATCAAGAATTTTTTTAACTCAATTTCTTGTTCTGCAATAGCTGGAGAAAAAGATACCAACATAGGTGCATGATGCACATCTTCAATGGTTTTAATCTGATGTTTACTAATATTCGATAATGTCGTTTGTGTTAAATCTACAATAAGCGTATTAATCATGCTTCTAATGGTCTCAGAAATAACACGCCGTCCTTTTTTAACATCTGGATAAGTCCACATCACTCGCTCGTAATGTTCATTAAAAATAGGAACTTCCCGCATTTGCTCCAATGTTAGTAAACCAGAACGAATACCATCATCAATATCATGATTGTTATAAGCAATACCGTCAGCTAGATTGGTTAATTGTGCCTCTAAACTAGGCTGTGTCCTGTCTAAAAATCGTTGTGCAACAGCACCTAATTCGCGTGCATTTCTCGCAGAGCAATGCTTCAAAATACCTGCTCTTGTTTCAAAGCTCAGATTCAACCCATTAAAACTGGCATAGCGTTCTTCTAATTCGTCTACAATGCGCAAACTTTGCAAATTATGTTCAAAGCCACCAATCTCTGGCGCAAACTCTCGCATACAGTCATTCAATGCATCTTGACCAGCATGACCAAAGGGCGTATGTCCTAAATCATGAGCCAATGCTATCGCCTCTACTAAGTCTTCATTTAGCGAAAGATTACGAGCAATGGCTCGACCAATTTGTGCCACTTCTAAGCTATGCGTTAAACGTGTCCGAAATAAATCGCCCTCATGATTAACAAACACTTGTGTTTTGTATTCAAGGCGACGAAAAGCACCACAGTGAATAATCCTATCGCGATCACGTTGATAGGGACTACGTCTAGGATCCTCCTGTTCTGGATGCAATCTTCCTTTTGTTTGGCTCTCAAGACTTGCATAGCTAGCTAGTGTCATGTGTTTTATTACCCTTATTCCTTATGCTTTTACGGTTTTGCTCAATGCTATACCTAAATCTTCAGAAGGCACTGTTCGCACAATAGCCTCACCTATTTTTGGTAGTAACACAAATTTGATTTTTCCACCTTCCGCTTTTTTATCAATCTGCATTAACTCAATCCATTTATTCGTCCCTAAATTAGGAGCTTGCGTTGGACAACCGATGGCTTTCACCAAGTTTCTAATACGTTCGACATCCTCCCTAGGTAAGCCTAAGGTTTGTGCTGATAATTCTGCCGCTTGCACCATGCCACACCCCACAGCCTCACCATGCAACCATTCACCATAGCCTAGTGCGGTTTCAATAGCGTGTCCAAATGTATGACCTAAATTTAAAATAGCTCGTAGCCCTGTTTCTTTTTCATCCTCCCCCACCACATACGCTTTTAACTCACAAGAGCGGTGAATGGCATAGGAAATTGCTTCAGCATCAAGTGCCTTTAATTTTTCCACATTTTCCTCACACCATGTGAAAAAATCAGCATCTAAAATCATGCCATATTTAATCACTTCAGCCAATCCAGCAGAAATTTCTCGTGGAGGTAAGGTTTTGAGTACATTAACATCAATATCTACAGCAATAGGCTGGTAAAACGCACCAATCATATTTTTCCCTAGGGGATGATTTACTGCTGTTTTGCCACCGACTGAAGAATCCACTTGAGCTAACAAGGTGGTTGGTACCTGAATAAAGCGAACACCTCGCATATAAGTTGCGGCAGCATAGCCACTAATATCACCAATAACCCCACCGCCGAGAGCAACAATAATTGCTTTGCGATCAACTTTTTTCGATAGTAAAAAGGTATAAATAGTATTTAAGGTTTCTTGGGTTTTAAATGCTTCACCGTCATGTAATTCCAATACATGTAAAGGTTTGGCACAAACAGCTAGGCTTTTTTTAGCGACATCTCCATATAAAGGCATTACCGTACTATTAGTGATAAGAACTATGCTGCTCGCATTCTCCGGAACCGATGTAGCTAATTGTTGTAGGATATTAGGTGCAATATGGATGGGATAGCTCCCTCCTGCAACATTTACATTAACAATGCTCATGACTAATTACTCCTTCATCTAAAAGTGCTTTCTTTAGTTGCTTGACTGTTGTATGGATATTGCCTGTTGAAGTTTCCATCGTAATATTGGCTAAACGTTCATAAATCGGCATACGTAGAGTCAATAATTGCTCAAGCTTTTGCTTGGGATTCTCTGTTTGTAATAAAGGGCGTCCTGTATCTTTAGAGATACGTGCAAATAATTCATCTAAACTAGCTTTCAAATAAATAACTTTGCCCTTCTTCAATAATTCTTGGTTACACGCTGCCATAATAGCTCCCCCCCCAGTAGCCAATACAATATTAGGCTGTGTAACTAACTCCGACAATACGGCTGTTTCTCTTTTACGAAAGCCTTCTTCTCCCTCAATATCAAAAATAATAGGAATTTCGACACCACAACGACGCACAATTTCATGGTCTAAATCCACAAACTCAACGCCTAACTCACGAGCCAACGCCCGTCCTATGGTTGTTTTACCTGCACCCATCATGCCAATCAAAATAACACATGGTGATAGATTCTTGTTATTTTCCTGTTTTTTACTCATCGTCGTGAAAAATATTTTATACTGATTGAATATTAACATTAGCCAACGAATTTCTTGCTTTTATAACAAAATTATTATTAATTTTCAGGCTATCGATAAAATAGCATTTTCAGTGTACGGATTTTCATCATCAATCAGACATTATTGATTTTTTTGTTCTCAGTAATAAACCTACACATCAAATTTAAACATAACTGTTTGTCAACAATCTGAAAATTAGTGTTAATTTTTCCCTTTAATCTGCTATTTAAGGTGTTTCAAAAAGCAGGTTTACCATGACAAGTGATAAAATCAACTATCTTAATTCTTTTCGGATAGCATAACCGGGCATGAATACTGAATCAACATCACCACCAAAGGGCTCTTTTGTTAGCCGTTTTATTCTTAAACCTCTAGTTTTTCTAGCAGGTATCGCTTTTGCTTTTCTATTATTAGGTATTTTAGCCGTTCAATTAACTTGGACATCCTTACCTGACCTAAAGGCGATGACCGAATATCGTCCACGTTTACCTGTCTTTATTTATTCTGCCGATAAGGTTTTATTAGCTGAATATGGTGATGAACGTCGCAACGTTTTAAATTTACGTGAAATCCCTGAAGTTATGCGTCATGCCCTATTATCCGCTGAGGATGACAGCTTCTATCAACATGGTGGTGTTGATTGGATGGGCGTAGGTCGTGCTGTGCTTGCCAACTTAACAACAGGCGCTAAAACTCAAGGGGCAAGTACTATCACGATGCAATTAGCGCGTAATTTCTATCTATCTTCTGAAAAGAAATTTACTCGTAAATTTTATGAATTATTGCTGACCTATAAAATTGAGAAGAATCTAACCAAAGACCAAATTCTTGAGCTTTATATGAACCAAATTTATTTAGGTCATCGCTCTTATGGATTTGCTGCCGCATCTAGAACTTACTTTGGCAAGCCATTATCTGAGATTACTCTTGCCGAGGCAGCAGCACTAGCCAGTGTACCAAAATCACCGTCACGCACTAACCCTCGTAGTAACCTCAAAGCGACTATCGTGCGTCAGCACTACGTTCTCAATCGTATGCTGCAACTCAATTACATTACTAAAGCACAATATGATCAAGCGATGGCTGAAAAATTAGTTGTTCGTAATATGGCTCAAGATGAACAACAAGAAAAAGTTGCTTTACATGGTCAATATGTAGCAGAATTGGCGCGCCAATTAATGCATACACAATATGGAAATAATCTTTATGGTCGAGGTTTAAGAGTTTACACGACTGTTCATTCTGATGAACAAAAAGCGGCTTACGATGCGGTAAGACGTGGTTTATTAAACTACACTCGTAAGAGAGCTTATACAGGTCCTGCAGCACAACTTGATCTACCTGCTGGCTTAGAAAATGATAGTCTTAAAATGAGTGAGTTCTTACAATCTATGCATGAAAAGCATCCAGATAGTGGAGATCTTCTTTCAGCTGTCGTTCTTTCTGCCTCACCTAATAAAGTTGTTGTGATGCGAAACCCTGGTAAACCCATTGACTTGACAGGTGAGTCATTAAATTATGCCAAACGTTCATTATCAAGCAAGGCATCTGCTTCTCGTATTATCAAACGCGGATCTGTCGTCTATCTTGAGAAATTACGGAGTGGCGCATGGGGCATTATTAATATACCTATTGTTCAATCCGCCCTTGTTGCCATTAGCCCAGAAGATGGAGCAATCAAGGCAATGATTGGTGGTTTTGACTTTAACTTAGGCGACTTTAATCGAGTAACTCAAGCATGGCGTCAACCTGGGTCTACTTTTAAACCATTTATCTATGCTGCTGGTTTGGAAAGAGGCATTACCCCAGAAACACAGATTTCTGACCAACCTTTCTTTTTATCAGCCCGTCAAACTGGTAGCAAACCTTGGACACCTAAAAATGCCGGCAACTCTTACACAGCCAGCCAAACATTTAGGCAAGGTCTTTATAAATCTAAAAACATGGTGTCTATTCGCGTATTAGAGGCTGTTGGTCCAGATTTTGCTTCTAGCTTTGTCAGCCGTTTAGGCTTTGATATGGACCGTCAACCACCCAAAGGTGCTTACTTAACGATGGCATTAGGCGCTGGTAGCGTAACGCCTCTTCAAATGGCAACAGCGTATTCTATTTTTGCTAATGGTGGGTATCGTATCAACCCTTACTTAATTGACTATGTTGAAGATATTAATGTACCTAATGGTCAAAAACCAATTGTGATTATGAAAACCTCACCTGCCAAAGCTGGTGATGAAAAGAATCGTGTTATGGATCCTCGCACAGCTTATGTAATGAATGACATTTTACGTGGGATCGTGCGTTCAGGTACAGCGAGAGCGGCCTCTTCATTAGGGCGTCCAGATGTAGCAGGCAAAACAGGGACCACCAATCGTTCAGTAGATGCATGGTTTGTAGGCTATACACCTAAACTTGTGGCTGCAACTTGGCTAGGTTTTGACCAACCAACTTCCTTAGGCGATCGTGAAACAGGTGGTGGTGCAGCATTACCTATTTGGTTAGATTTTATGCGCAAAGCCTTAGTTAACGTTCCTGTCGTACCTGTAGGTAAAATGCCTGATGGTCTCGTTAAATCAGGGGAAAATTTTTACTTTAAGGAATTCCCTCAAGGCAAAGCTGTGGCAACCATCGGCAATATCTCCGCTGCACCAAGTTCAGAGACAGGCAAAGCATATAATCCATATAAGCCCAGCAGTCCTTCCAGTGACCCTATTGGAAATCTAATCCAATCCTTTAACCCTACTGGTGGACCTCCTATCCGCTTCTAATCATTGATATAAATAAAAACCCGTTACTTGCATTTGCTGTAACGGGTTTCTTATTCGAAGACTCAATGAAAGATACGTTATTATGATTGTAAAAGCTTAATCTACAATATGCTCTAATGCTAATAATTGTTCAATTGTTTCACGCTCTCGAATCACATGACATTGATCACCATCCACTAATATTTCTGCAGCTCTTGGACGTGTATTATATTGACTTGACATCGTAAAACCATATGCACCAGCAGACTCAATGACTAAATAGTCACCACGCTCTACAGCGAGTTGGCGATCTTTGGCTAACCAATCACCTGACTCACAAATAGGACCGACGATATCAACCGTTTGTTTAGCTTTATCCTTCCCTTCTTGCACAGCTAATACACCGTGATAAGCATCATAAAGCGTTGGGCGAATTAAATCATTCATCGCCGCATCTACAATCGCAAAATTCTTGGCCTCAGTATCTTTGACAAACTGCACTTGAGCCACCAAAATTCCTATATTGCCAACTAAGGATCGACCAGGCTCCAAAATTAACTCTACATCACCATAACCTGCTTGAATTAATTTCTGCATCACAATATTAACCATTTCTACTGGCTTAGCTGGTCTCTCATCCGTATAAGTGATTCCTAACCCTCCACCAATATCCACATGTTTTAGCACAATCCCCTCAGCTTTAAGAGCATCCAATAAAGCAATGAGCTTATCAGCAGTATCCGCAAAAGGTGAAATTTCTGTAATTTGCGAACCAATATGACAATCAACTCCAACAATCTCAATATTAGCTAATGATTGTGCTTTTTTATAAATACTGACGGCGACATTAATATCGACACCAAATTTATTTTCTTTCAAACCAGTCGAGATATAGGGATGTGTTTTTGCATCAACATCAGGATTTACACGTAACGAAATAGCCGCTGTTTTATTCAACTGCTGTGCTACCATAGCCAGTAAGTCTAGTTCAGGAATTGATTCAATATTAAAGCATTTAATCCCTGCATTTAAAGCCGCCTCAATTTCCCATGTCTGTTTACCGACCCCAGAAAAAATAATTTTTTGTGGGTCTGCACCTGCTTTGAGCGCTCTCGCCAGCTCTCCCCCTGAAACAATATCAAAGCCAGATCCCAATTGTGCAAACTGATGTAGAATGGCTAGATTAGAGTTAGCTTTAACCGCATAACAAACCAAAACCTTTTTATACGTATCTATTATCTGTTGATACAACTGCCAGTGTGCTTTCAGTGCAGCTTTAGAGTAAACATATAATGGTGTTCCAAACTCTTTTGCTATATCGTTAACAGAACAATTTTCTACAAATAATTGATTATCTTGGTAATGAAAAAAAGGGCTTCCTACAGGTGTGGGTAATGTATTCATACGGCTTAATTTGAGTTACTATCGGATTGACGAGTATGTTCAGAGGCCTGTTGAGCCTCTTTTTCTGCTTGTGCTTTACGAGCTTCTCTTTCTGCTCGTTCTTGCGCTCTGCGCGCTTCTTTGCGAGCCTGAATACGCTTTTCTTTAGCTTCTAGCTCCGCACGTTGTGCAGGAGTTGGATAATAGAGTGGAGCCTTAAATCCACACGCAGAAACACCCACACATACTAAAATGAGGGTTACAATAAGTTTTTTACGATGCGTTATGGTATTGATTACCATCGCTTACTTCCTAAAAAAATGATTATCTAGAGAGTTTAATTATGACAGAAACAGAATTTCTTGTCCGTGCTGATAAGATTATAAATAATATTCAACGCCAAGCTGATGACTGGTTTGAAAACCTAGATATTGATGTTGATGCCAAAAAAGAAGGCTATGTTCTAACCCTAATCTTTAATAATAAACACCATGTCGTCATCAATGCACAAACTCCTTTACAAGAAATGTGGTTAGCTGCTCCTAGTGGAGCCTTTCACTACCGCTTAGAAGGTGAACATTGGGTTAACACACGTGAAGAAGGCGCCAATCTTGGTGAGCAAATAGCTGAACTCTGCTCTGGTTTAACAGGTAAATCATTAACTGTTCAGATTTAAATCTTATCTATTCTACTTAGACTTCATTCCTTAAAAGTCTAAGCCGTAGAGTAATATCAATATATAGATACAACGGTTCGTTATCTAACTTGCTTGGACCATCGAAAAAAAGGAGCTCACTGAGCTCCTTTTTCAACTATTTCTTACAGCTGACCATAAGAATGCAATCCAGATAAGAAAATATTTACCCCAATAAATGCAAAGGTTGTAATCACTAAGCCAGCTAATGCCCAATAAGCGGCAGCAACACCACGCATCCCTTTCATTAGACGTAAATGCAACCATGCGGCATAATTAAGCCATACCACCAATGCCCAAGTCTCTTTAGGGTCCCATTGCCAATATGTCCCCCACGCATCAGCCGCCCAGAATGCACCTAACACAGTTGCAACGGTAAAGAATGCAAAACCAACAGCAATCGCACGATACATAATATCATCTAGTATTTCAAACGAAGGTAAGCGTGCGGCAATTCTTTTTCTTAGCATCAAAATTAAAGCAACAATCACCAAACTAATACCAAAATAAACTACCCAGAAAACCGATACACCACCTCGATCACCAAAAATAAATACTTCAGCAATTAGACCAGCACCAATAATTAGCAAAGGGATCATACTCGCCCATGAGTTTGTATTGGCGTAATGCTTAACTAAATATGCAAATCCTACCATAGCTGACAATGCAAAAGTACCATAGCCGATAAAATTAGCAGGAACATGAAGTTTCATCCACCAACTGTTTAGCGCATTATTCAACGGTCCAATAGTAGCCGCATCGCGTTCAAAGGTATACCACATCAAGAAAATCACCGCAGACGAAATCACCAATAATACGAATGCTCCCAACGCCCTCGTGTTATAGCGTTTTTCATAGTACAGGTAGAACATTGCTGTAATTAAACAGAATAAAACAAATACCTCATATAAGTTACTAACAGGAATGTGTCCCATATCAGCAGCAATTAAATGCCCTTCACGCCAACGGACTAATAATCCAACAAAGCCTAATACGACTGCAGCCCAGGTAAAGATACTACCCATCCAATCAAATTTAGGACTAAAATAAGAAATCCAATACGCCACTGTTGCCATAAAAAACAAAGCAGACATCCATAAAATAGCGGACTGGGAAGAAATCAAATATTTGAGTAAGAATTTTTTTTGTGCATTTGCTAAGTCACCGTCATATAACCATAATGAAAATAACGTGATAACAAATACACCTAGGAATAATGTTCTTAATGGACGCCATAACCAGCCTAACCACACTAAGATTACTGGTACAACAGCAAGAATACCCTGCTCGTAGATATCCATTTTTTGTGACCATTGAGAGAAAATATATCCCACAGCCGCCACAAGCACAGCAAAAAACACAGCATCAGTCCAATCTAATCGTCTTTTCAGATTCTTATCACCATTGACTTTCTCTATCCATTTATCTGACGGATACATAGTAGCCCCTTGTTGATCCAATACTTGTCCTGACATATTATTTCCTTTCTAACTCAGAAAAATCTTGTTTGAACTTCTCAAACTCTTTCAAGAAATCCATTGTTCGTTTTTGTGATGACATAGCTGCCTTGATTTCACTACCGTGCTCACTAGGTACCACCCACAACCATAAGCGTCGTTCCCTGACATAAAACATTTGAAAAACACCTAGTATCAGAAACAAACAGCCTAAATACACAACATATTTACCAGGGGAGCGTGTTGCTTGTAGAACAGTGCCTTGAATATGCTCGAAAGTCTTTAACTGTAATACCACAGGTGCTGGGTAAAATGAAATATCTGATAACGCACGAATAGCTGTATCAAACCACATCGCTTGTTTTTCTGCATCGTCCTGATTAACGTAATTTAACACAGGTAAGCCTATTTTTTCACGTGCCATATTACGTAAATCAATTGCAGAGAACACTAGGTAATCACGTAAAATACCTTTCATTGGTTCACGGATATTAGCAGGCACTCGTTCTGCTTCTGGTACACCCACGCCATCTACATAATCATCAATACCCTTAAAACCACTTTTAGCAAATATTCCTAACGCCCTATCTGCCAAAGCGACAATATTCTTACGGTCAATTCTTGGATCATCTACTCTAGCAGCATAAGCTTGTGCCGCTTTAAGACGCATCTCTGGGTTTTCTAGCGCCTCTTTTAAAGCAAAAAATTCATCCATAGAAGTTTTTTCATCAGCAGGAATCCGAATATAACTAAACCCAGCATCTGTAGGTAATTTTAAACCAATCAAAAATACCAACTTACCATCTAACTCCACTGGTAACATATAGTTTTGATATTGTACAGACTGATTTTTATCATCAGTCAGCGTATATTTAACCAAGGGCCCAACATTATGCAAATTAGCATTATGTTTACTTGCTGCACTTCCTGTCACAGCCAAAATTTGCTCTTGGAAATTTTTAGGTTTTGCTAATGATTCAGGTGTACTTAGATTTTCAACATTAATTGGTCTAAAGTCATCCACTCTTAATTGATATGTTTGTGGCTTTCCATCCACCATAGTTGTAATCGCCGAAGTTTGACCCACTCTCGTTTTAAGCTCTAGGTTCGGATCTTTGTCTTCTTTCAACGCATATGTTTTTAAGGTTAATTTTGAACCACCGTCATTAAAACTGGATTGATATAAGGTGACTCCATGTAATTGGTAGGGGTGATTAACTTCAATAATCTGGTTCTCTGATTTACCTGTTTCATGGTCGGTAATAGTTACATCACTTGCAAATCGCTTAGGCATACCATTCATTTGGTAATATTCGATAATAAATTTATTTAATTTGATATCGAAGGGCAAGTTTTGCAAGAAAGTGTCTTCGCCTAGAGCCAATAAAGCATAATTAGAACTATCACCCTCACTGATAGAAACATTCCCACGGAATGATAAATTATGCACACCAAATTTTGAGGCAGGTGACAAGTCTGATACAAATTTTGCCTCTGCCGGGATGGGCTGTTTATGCCCAAACCAAATTTGCAATCGATTAGGTAGCTCACTATCTAGTAAGCCACCAATACAAATAACTACAATTGCTAAATGCGCAAAAATATAACCTAGACGATTCGAACTACCTTTTCTAGAGGCCAAGAGAACTGTCTCACCTTCTACTTTCTCTTTAAAGGCATAACCTTGTTTTTTAAGCCAGACTTTGGACATATTCACTGCTTGGTCAGCAGTGTAAGGTGTTTGGATATCAATTTTATGAGGAAAGGCTTTTAGACTACTTTGGCGAACATACTCTTTAAAAGAGCGCATTTCTTTAACAAACTTAGGAACATTACGTATCAAACATAAGCTAGTCGAAATAACCAAAAATGCCATGACAACAAGAAACCACCAAGTATTATAAATCTGGCTAACGCTAAATTTACTAAATACTTGGTACCAATACGTACCGAAGCGGTCTATATAAAAAATTTCTTCACGATTCTGCTCTAACAAAGTGCCTATTGCACTTGCAATACAGATAATCATCAGCAAATAGATCGCAAAGCGCATTGAACCAAATAGTTCTAACAGCTCTGCCCCCCAACGACGTTTATATTTTTGCATTGTTACAATAAAATTTTCATAAAACAAAGGGATACCGTGACGGCATCCCCTCCATCATGCCACTTAAAGCATGATAACTTTTATTTTGTAAATCTAAAAAAATTAGCGAATACCTGCTGCATAATCTGCAACAGCTTTCATATCGGCATTGCTCATACGGTTAGCAATTGTACCCATCATATTCTCGGCACCACCATGTGTACGAGCACCTTCTGCAAATGAATGCAATTGAGAAAGAATGTATTCAGGATGTTGACCAGACAAGAATGGGAATTGCTCTGGCATACCTTGCCCTTCGGCACCATGACAGGAAGCACAAGCAGGCACATGGCGCTCAGGAATACCTGCACGCCAAATTTCACGACCACGATGAACAAACGCTATATCAGCAGCATGTTGAGCAAAAGCTGGTTTAGATAATTTCTGTTTAGAAATATATGCCGCTAAATCGTTCATATCTTGCTCAGTCATTTTAGCCACGATAGGAGCCATTGCCGTTGGTGAACCGTCAATATTCATACGTGCACTGCGATCTGCACCCTCAGCGACTTGGAAATTTTTGAGTTGGCTAACGATATAACCCGCTGGCATACCTGCTAAGTGTGGATACATAGCTATGGCACTCGTACCAGCTTGTCCGTGACAGGCTACACAGGCCAAGATACCACGTTGTACATCACCCTGAGTAAATAAAGTTTCACCACGCTTAATATCTGGTGTAGTCGCGTTTTGTGCTTGTGCAGCACCTGCTGTTAAACCCATTACTAGACCACTTGCTAGTAAAACTTTAGTAAAAACCTGTTTCATTTAGACCCTCGATTAACGATCCATCTTTAAATTTTTGACACTACTATACAAATATATCCACTTATTTTAGCCAAAAATAAGCATTTAATACATGAGTATAAACTGATTACTGTAATTTTACTTACTTTTATGCTGGATATTATACAATAATGGTTTATAACTGACTAACGTTAGGACTCTTGTGTCAATTTTACATCAAACTAAGTTCTTTGTTTCAGCAGCAAAACTGAATCAATTACCTGACGCCTCTGTTCCCGAGGTTTGTTTTGTCGGGCGCTCTAATGTTGGCAAATCATCAGCGATCAATATACTAGCAAATCAAAAAAAACTCGCTTTTTCAAGTAAAACACCTGGTAGAACCCGTCTGATTAATATGTTCGGCATTCCAAATCCAGATAGCCCTGAACACGCTATGGGTTTTTTGGTCGATTTACCTGGTTATGGCTATGCTTCTGTTGCTCAAAATACGCGTGAAGAATGGGCTGATGTTCTTGGTGCTTATTTGAGAGATCGCCGCTCCCTCGCAGGTATCGTCTTGTTGATTGATATTCGCCGTGGGGTGACAGAATTAGACCGACGTTTAGCAGAATGGATTGCACCCTCAGGTATTCCGACGCTCGTACTGCTAACCAAAGCCGATAAGCTTCCTTATGGGCAACGCATGCGTGCAGTATTTGCCGTGACCAAGGATTTGCAAAAGATAGGCGCATTAAAAGTTATTCCTTTCTCAGCAACTAACCGTATTGGTATTGATGAAACTGCTGAGCAAATTATCAATTGGATACAACCAAAGGCAGAATAATGAGTATTATTACCCCTGATTTCCCATACAGTCGTCCTCGTCGTAATCGTAAGGATGATTTCTCTAGACGCTTAGTACGTGAAACAACATTAAGCACAGATGATTTTATTTATCCCGTATTTGTGCAAGAAGGCACGGGTAGCTTGCAAGATATTCCATCAATGCCAGGCATTGTACGCTACTCAATTGATACTTTGTTGCCCGTTGCAGAAGAATGTGTGAAACTCGGCATCCCTGTATTAGCCTTATTTCCATCAATTGAAAATAGCTTAAAAACACCTGACGGCATCGAAGCGACAAATCCAGATGGGCTAATTCCTCGCACCGTGCGCGCACTAAAAAAAGAATTTCCTGAGCTAGGTATTCTTTGTGATGTGGCTCTTGACCCATATACTAGCCATGGTCAAGACGGTATTTTAAATGATGAGGGCTATGTATTAAATGACGAAACTGTCAGAGTATTATGTCAACAAGCTCTTACACAAGCAGAAGCTGGTGCCGATTATGTTGCGCCCAGTGATATGATGGACGGTCGCATTGGTGCTATCCGTCATGCCTTAGAAAGTAATAATTTTATCTATACTCGCATCATGGCCTATTCAGCGAAATACGCCAGTGCCTTTTATGGTCCTTTTAGAGATGCGGTAGGCTCTGCTAGCAATTTAGGTAAATCTAACAAAATGACTTACCAAATCGATCCAGCAAATCGTTATGAGGCCCTAAGAGAAGTGGCTGCTGATATCAAAGAAGGTGCTGATTTAGTCATGGTGAAGCCCGGCATGCCCTATTTGGACATTCTGCGTGAAGTGAAAGATCACTTCAAAATGCCTACTTACGCTTATCAAGTCAGCGGCGAATATGCCATGATTAAAGCCGCCTCTCAAAATGGCTGGTTAGACCATGACAAAGTGATGATGGAGTCTTTATTAGCATTTAAACGTGCTGGTGCTGACGGTATATTGACTTATTTTGCCATTGAAGCCGCTAAGTTATTAAAAAGTCAATAAATTTATTGGAGCAATGACGGATCATCCGAATACGCTATGGGGGAGGCTTATTATTCTGTGGTGCAATAGGTCTCAAGATTAAATATATTATAAGTAATAAAAATATAATAATTCTGTAAAAATAATCTAATACATTATTGCTACATTTCTCAAAACGCTTAATAAGCAATAATTTACGTTTTAAAATTATCGAGGATTAAATGGTAAATAGACCTAAGTTTAGAGAAGCATGGCAGGCATTTGAAACAGTAAATGTTCCTGTAAAAATGGTAGGGGATTTAATAGGGGGCAATAAAATCAAATATTGATAGTGGAATATTTAATAATGCTTGTCCTATTCGTATTAGCCATGTTTTGAATCAAACAGGATTTCAGATAACAAAAAAGCAGAATATTGCTATGAGTAGTGGTCGCGATGGGCAGTGGTATCTTTATCGAGTCGTAGGAACAATAGAATATTTTCAGAGTACTTTTGGTCGACCAGAGGTAATTATAAAAGGGGCTCCCAGTTACACCGATTTTAAAGATAAAAAAGGTATTCTTGTGGTTAAAGGAACAGGTTGGGGTGATGCTCAAGGTCATATTACTTTGTGGAATGGTACGAAGTGTTCAGACTCATGTCATTTAAGTGAAAGTCCTGACAATGGTAGTTTTGTTCCTGAAGAAGCATACTTATGGGAGTTACCATGAGTTTATTTAATTGTATTAAAAGTACGCTAATTGTCTGTGCTTTTTCTTTGTGCTTAAGTTTTGGAGCTATAGCTAATACGCACAATCTAGTCCCCCAAGACCTAGAATATTGGACAATTGCACGCTGTGCTGGTATGGTTAGCAAAGATGCGGGTCAGACAGCATTACAAGATGATTGGTATCTGACAGCATCAGCTTTATTAGAGCGACAGTCTTATGAAATTGAGGTCTATGAAGCGATTAATGAGTATTTAGTGGATTATTTAGCTAAATCAAATCTGATGAGTCATCAAGGCACTAAGATACGTAGCCTTGCTTGCATTAAGGTATTGGCTGAACCAACGTTTCGTAAATTACTTTTGCCTTAACTAATATCATACCGTAAGCGCGTAGACTTGCCTCGCCCCTCGCCATTCAATGATTTGCTCCAACATACTCGGCACAAATCTGGTAAGCGTCCGGTGAACACATGTATTCATTCCTGCTAAATTGCGCGACACTATGGTTTTGTGTATGTTAGGAGAAATCAATGCCGTCTTTAATGCGTATCGAGACCGCCCAACGAGTGGGAATTCAAGAGCAAGCGTCTAGCCTACTGGCACTAGATAAAATCATCCTGGTGAGTGAGGCGACAGATTTACGAGCAGGGATGGATACCTTGCGCACTAAGGCAATTCAGCGCTTTGGTCAGGTGGCACCTCACGAAGCCTATGTGTTTATGAATCGCACGCACACGCTTCTTAAATTACTCATGCACGATGCGATGGGGTCGTGGCTATGTGTTCGTCGACTACATGAAGGACGCTTTCACGGTGCAGGCTCACGGATGAATCCGGCACTGTCGGCAGAACAACTGCAGGCCTTAGCCTTGGGGCTGCCTTGGCATCGTTTAGGTGAAGCCGGTATCTATCGTTATTGTTAGTTTGATCGTGAGCTAAGTGGGGCGATCTTGTCAATTAGGTATTCTCGGTATCGCTTATTTTATCGGCATAAGGCATACTACGTCTTATGCCGAATTCTTTTGCTTTTCTTTCCTCTGATTTGTCCCAGTTAACTGCTGAGCAGTTGCGCGAACTCGTGCTGCAACAACAAGCCTTAATTGCTCAACAAGACGCATTGATTGTAAAAAAAGCAGCACAGGTGGAAGAAAAGGATCTGGCCTATCGTCGTGTTCTGAGCGCTTACGAACAAGTGAAGATGGAGTTGGCGATCTTAAGACGTATCAACTTTGCTAAACGTAGCGAACAGCTCCCTGACCTACAAGCGAAACTTTTTGAAGATGACGCCTATGAGGATCTGGCTGAGCTAGAAACGATGTTAGACAACATCGGTCAGCAATTAACGTCCATGAGTGGTCAAGAGCACACACCTCGCACACCGTCTCGTATGCGTTTGCCGGCGGAATTGCCCTCGGTGGATATTCATTATGCGTTGGAAAGCACGACCTGTGGTTGTGGTGCTGAGATGCGTCATCTTGGGGATGAGGTGAGTCAGAAACTGGATTATGTGCCCGGTACTTTTAGCGTGGAGAATCACATTCGTCCGAAATACGTGTGTGATTGTTGCAAGACCCTCAATCAAGCGCCGGTACCTCCTCACATCATTGATAAGGGGTTGGCAACGACCGGACTGCTGGCGACAGTACTGATCATGAAGTATGCTGACCATCTGCCGTTGCACCGTCAAGAAGCCATCTTTGAGCGCAGCGGTGTACGCATTGCCCGTTCTACGCTGGCGGATTGGGTAGGCACCTGTGGCGCACAGTTACAACCGCTCGTTGATGCTTTACGCCAAGAGGTGCTCTCGCATTCGGTATTGCATGCCGATGAGACACCCATCACTTACATGCACCATAAAAAGGGCAAAACGCAACGTGGTTATTTCTGGGTCTATGCCCCGGGTGCTTATGAGCAGATGAAAGCGGTGATTTATGACTTTAAGCCAGGTCGCTCAGGCGCTCATGCCCGCGAATTCTTAGGCGATTGGCGCGGTAGTCTGATGTGTGATGATTACGCCGGTTATAAAGCCCTCTTTGCCGATGAGCAAGTGATTGAGGGGGGATGTTGGGCGCATGCGCGTCGCAAATTCCACGATATTTACCAAGCCAACGGCAGCTCAGTGGCTGAACAGGCCTTACAACAAATCCAACGACTTTATCACTACGAGGCCGAGGCCAGGAACTTAAGTCCACCGGAGCGATTAGCCCATCGACAACGCCACATGGAGCCGGCACTTAAGCAATTAGAAAGGTGGTTGCGTAGTCAGTTTGAGCTGGTGCCGCCGAACTCGGCGATCGCCAAAGCCATTCGTTACAGCCTGAACAATTGGCTTGCCTTGACGCGCCTCTTGGAAGACGCTCAACTGCCGATGGATAATAATGCGGTAGAGAATTTGATACGTCCACTCGCGATTGGTCGCAAGAATTGGCTCTTTGTAGGTTCAGAGAAAGCGGGTCGACGTGCGGCTGCGGTGATGTCGTTAATTCAATCGGCTAAGCTCAATGGCCATGACCCTTATGCTTACCTTAAGGATGTGTTGGAACGATTGCCGACACAGAAAGCGAAGGACATTACTGAGCTTCTGCCTCATCGTTGGCAAGCGCCAAACGACACCAAGAATTAACACAATGCCCCGACAAAATCGGGGCATTGAACGTTTAAAAACGGAAGTCAATCGGAGTTCACCGGACGCTTACCAAATCTGACACAGACAGGCATATCAGTTTGGGCTTGTTTAAGAATCACCATGACTTGGCTGTCGGTATATTGTGACATTTTCATTGAATTTCCTTGATAAGAAATTCTGCTTCTAATTGCTATGGTGTTGTGGAAGGATTAGCATTAATTTTTGTGTCAATACATCCGCTACCTCTTGCCACTCCGCTTGAATACCCATGGTTCTCATATCTACGGTTCGTAAACCAGCATAGCCACATGGATTGATACCATAAAAAGGAGACAAATCCATGGCGACATTTAGTGCTAACCCATGATAAGTGCAACCATTAGATACTTTAACACCTAAGGCGGCAATCTTAGCTAAATCACCCTCTGGCATAGGAACATATACACCAGGAGCCCCCTCTTTACGCTGAGCCGTCGTTATTCCAAACTGTGTTAATGTTTGAATAATCGCCTCTTCTAGCACATTAACGTATTCTCGTACAAATAAATGAGCTCGATGTAAATTTATTAAGGGATATAAAACAACCTGCCCTGGTCCATGATAGGTAACCTGACCACCACGATTAGTGCGAATAACGGGAATATTATTAGCGTTTAAGATATGCTCTGGCTTTCCTGCCTGGCCTAAGGTATAAACTGGCAGATGCTCCACCTGCCAGATTTGATCTTCCGTATCATCGTGACGTTGCTCAGTAAACCGTCGCATCTCCTCAAACAGAGGTTCATAAGCAGATAAGCCAGGGAAATGTTTAACTTGCACGGAAAGCACTCACTATAACACAATTTTTACGAGTTCATGTCCATGTAATTTCTGATAAATTGTATCTAACTGTTCACGTGAAACAGCTCGTACAATAAACGTTAACCCTGTGTAATTTCCTTTTGAACTCGGGCGTATTTCAATGGTTTCCCTATCAAACTCTGGATCATGCTCAAGTACTAACGCTGTCAACAAATCAATTAAATCTGGGTGCGTATGTGCCATTACTTTAATAGGAAAGTCAGAAGGATACTCAATTAAGGACTCTTCTGGTGGAATTTCTTTTAAAGCGAATGGGTTATTTACATCAACACCCTTGGTTAATTCTGCTAGTTGCTCTGCCGTTAGTGTTTTAATTGAACTCATAAAGCTGCCAATACCTCATCGTAAGCTTTTCGTAATTTTTGGAAAATTGGTCCAGGCACCCCTGCACCAACAGGTTTATTATCATATGTCGTAATAGCGACTACTTCTCTCATCGCTGCGGTCAACAACAATTCATCTGCCTGCTCTACTTCTGACTGAGTAATGTCTCTTTCTTCAAAAGGCACGCCTACTTTTTGCGCTAACTCTTGAAGCAAACTA
This sequence comes from Pelistega sp. MC2, assembly GCF_900099475.1. Classification (NCBI taxonomy): domain Bacteria; kingdom Pseudomonadati; phylum Pseudomonadota; class Betaproteobacteria; order Burkholderiales; family Alcaligenaceae; genus Pelistega; species Pelistega sp. MC2. Next base: position 199,287 of record NZ_LT628276.1, read on the forward strand.
TAACGGATACCCTCTAAAATTCTGTTATCTCGTTTTGGCGCACACAACACACCGTTTTTCACTAACCAGATATTTGCTGAGGCACCTTCTGTCATTAAACCATCTCTAAACTGTACCACATCCTGTACACCATGAGAAACAGCATATTGCTTCGCCAATACATTACCCAATAAAGAAATCGATTTAATATCACAATGTAACCAACGCTGGTCTAAAAAACTCAACGCTTTGATACCTACCTTGCGTTCTTCTTCTGTTAAGCGCTTAAACGGCGATGTCATGGCAAAAATGGTCGGTGTTACCTCAGGATTAGGGAACGGATGATCACGTTTTGCTACACCACGAGTTACCTGTAGGTACACATAATTATCGTCCCAAGCTGACTCAGCAATCATATCTGACATCAGTTTTTCCCAAAAAGCCGCATCTTTACCTGTATGGATTTCAATTTTATCTAAACTACGCATTAAACGAGCAACATGCTCTTTTAGGCGAAATGGCTTACGGTTATAACCAGGTACGACTTCATAAACACCGTCACCAAAAATAAAACCTCGGTCAAGCACTGAAATCTTGGCTTGACTCAATGGTAAAAACTCACCATTTAGATAAACGTTACTATCTTGAGTAATACCTTGTATAAAAAAATCGTTCATTTTATGCTACTTAAATTTTTTTAACCTTAAAACATCTTAGCAAGTTTATCCCACATACGTCCAAAGAAACCTGCTTGCTCAACATCATTAAGTGCGACTAAGGTATCTTGTTTTAATACCTTACCATTAAGAATAAATTGCACTGTCCCAACAGTATCACCTTTTTTAATTGGGGCAACTAACTCTCGACTTAATTGCGTAAGCATCTGCACATTTTGCTCTTGACCACGTGGCAATGTCACCGCAACACCCTGCTTAGCACCTAAGTTAACAGTTTTCTCCTTGCCTTCATACACTCTAGGACTAACAACAGGAAGACCTGCTGGAGCAACAACATGGTTAGTGAAGTTCATATATGCCCAGTCAAGTAATTGTTGGCTGATTCGCTCTCTTTCACGCATACTTTTTGTGCCCATAACAATAGTAAGAACTCGACGTCCATCGCGTAATGCTGTAGAAATCAAGCAATAGCCAGCATCATCTGTATGTCCAGTTTTTAGACCATCTACACCGATATTTTTACTCAACAAACCATTACGGTTTGGTTGGCGAATTTTGTTATAAGTAAATTCCTGTTGGCTGAAATAGTGAAAATACTTGGGATGATCTTTAATAATATGTTGCGCCAATAGCGACAAATCACGCACAGTTGTGTAAGTTTGTGGAGAAGGTAAACCAGTTGGGTCAGCAAAACTAGAATTAACCATACCAAAGGCTTTAGCCTCTTTATTCATTTTCTCAACAAACGCTTCAACGCTACCTCCTACGACTTCTGCCAATTGGATAGTTGCATCGTTACCTGACTGTACAATCATACCTTGTAACAAATCACTAATAGCCACCTGCGTGTCTACTTTAATAAATGTACGTGAACCACCTGTTTTCCAAGCACGCTCAGAGACTACAACTTGTTGATCCAGATTGAATTGTTGATTATCTAATGCCGTAAAAGTCAAACTAGCCGTCAATAACTTAGTCAACGAGGCAGGTGCTAATTTCTCGTCCGCATTATGCTGGGCGATAATTTGACCACTATCCACATCTAATACCATCCACGCTGAAGAATCTACTGTTGGTACAGCCACATTAGAGAAACTTTGTACGGTTGGTGTTTGTGGTGTCGTCGGCACGATTGATGATGTCACTTTAAGCCCATCATTAGCCATTGCAACAGTAGTTCCTGTTTGTGTGTTGTTGGTATTAGCTAATGGCTGAGTCACTGTAGTGGCATTAGAAATCTGCCCGCTATTACTACCTTGAGCTTGGGATGCTTGTTTGTCTGATAAATAATTAAATACAGCATATCCACCACCTAAGATAAGGACAAGCAGTAAAAGAATCAAGGGTAATTTATTTTTTTTGGGTTTGTTAGAAGTAAACATATGCTAGTAAAGAAAGAAATAAGCAATTTCAGTATTATAGTGCGTCTTATTAATGATGTTCATCAAGTTATTAATATTTTACAAACTGTTTAGCTTTTTACCTTGTACAATAATAAAAAAGAATTATTGGAAGTTATTAACGTGATTAAATTTTTACTTAGCCTTATTCTTCTCAATGTTATCTTGTATGGATTAGGTGCTAATTGGTTTGGTTTTACGCCGAGTGAAACAAAGATTACACAAAATAATCGCTTACCGATTGAATATAGACCTCAAAACATTCAACTGATTAAAGATAAATAATGCGTACTGAAACGATTTTTTTTGATGGAAAAGCTGGTTCAATTGAATGCGCTATTGATTGGCCAGATGCTGATACTCCTATCAAGGGGTGGGCTCTATGTCTTCACCCTCATCCTCTATTTGACGGCACAAACACCAATAAAGTAGTGACTACATTAGCAAGAGCTTGTGTTGCTCATGGTTTAGTCGCTTTTCGTCCAAATTTTCGTGGTGTAGGCAAATCTGAGGGGCAATTTGATAAAGCTCATGGTGAAACCTTAGATATGCTTACTATGGTTCAACAAATTCAACAAAAATATCCTGATATCTTTATCCAGCCATGGGTCTTAGGTGGTTTTTCCTTTGGAAGCGCTGTAGCGGCTCAACTTCACGCTGAAATTGAAGATGCTGGTTTATTGTTACCAACACAACTGATTTTATTAGGGACTGGCGTATGGCGATTTAGCTATCGTGACACAAAATTACCTAGTAACGCATTATTGGTTCATGGGGAAAAAGATGATGTTATTCCTCTAACAGATACTTATCGTTGGCTAGAAAACAAGGAAGTTCCTATAACTATCATACCTGCAGCAGGGCATTTCTTCCACGGAAAGCTCGTTATGCTCAAGAATATTATTCAAGAAAAATTACGACTCGCAATATAAGCCATGAGCCCATCTAAGACAGGTGCCTCTAGTTCAATCACTTTTGGAATATCAGCTTGATTTGAAAACACTGATTGGATTTCGGTAATGACACTGTTTCTTGCTCCACCACTTATATAAAGTAGGGGCAAACAATGAAATTGTTGTATAGTTTGAATCTGCCTTAACACGGCACCTGCTTGCGCTCTCACGATACCCGTTTCAATTGCTTCTTGTGTATTTCTAGGAAAAATATCCTTAGAGATTACTAGATCATGAACATCTGGTAATTGTGCTGTTCCATGATATAAGCTCTTTTGCATCAACCGCACACCAGGCAGAATTACTCCTCCCAGATAGTCATTACCAACCACAGCATCTATAGTCGTTGCAGTACCAAAACTAATGTATAGAAAAGCTGTTTTATCATTTGCTACCATCTGTTGATACATACTCGAATAATGTTGATAGGCTCCTAAAACGCCATACCATCTATCTACACCCAATTGCTGAACATCATAATGATTATTTAAATATAAACTACTTTTCTCAACTCTTAACCACTCTATTGATCGATTAAAAACCTTGATACACATTTCGTCTAGATTAGTACGCAAGGATAAAGAGGCAACGGAAATAGCAAAGATACCCAGTGCTCTGCCAAACACACGTTGCAACTTTTTTAACTCTCGCTCAAAAAGATGATATTGATCATTATTCAGCACAAATTCATCTACATAATTTTCTGTATCTAGGCCTTGTACTGTCACTCGTAACACACGGCATTTTATACGTGAATTGCCACTATCAATGAGTAGTACAAACGCTTTACTCTGTTGCATATTTATTTGCCTCAGCCTTGTGTTTCATGGGCTCTGACGGTAATATCTCCCGTCAACAATGGAAATATTTGCCCATTACTCATTTCTATTAACAAATGCGCCTCGTGATTCAAACCTCTTGCAATACCCTGCATAATAAACTTATCATCTTGCCAAACATCAATGACTCGCCCAGCTAATGCATCTAATTTAGCATGACGCGCTACAAATGGATCAAACCCTTCTTTTTCATATTGCTGAAATGCCTCTTGCCATGCCCTAGCAATACGTGCCACTAACATGGCAATTGACTGATTAATTTCAGTGTCATTTTTATGCATATCTTGAATAACAGAAGTCCAATCTGCTACTTTACGTCCCAAGGAGACACTTAATTCTTTGGCATGCAATAAATTCATTCCCATGCCTACCACTACAACACGATGATTATGCGTTTGCCTTGCAATGCTCGGTCTAATCGTTTCAACCAACAATCCAGATAATTTAGCCTCTTGATACTGGATATCATTAGGCCATTTCATCGTTAATCTAGATTGAAATTTTTCCCCTACTGTTTTACGTAACTCTTCACATGCAACAATGCCGGCGATGGGTGCTAACATCGGCAATTTATTATCGGGCAAAAAAACATCATAGGCACAAGAAAACATTAATGTTGCCCCTGCCTCACCAGCCCATTTTCTCCCTAATCTACCTTTACCAGAAGACTGGTAATGAGCACCGACTAACGCTGGACGAAAGCTTTCTTGATCCTCATCTTTAGCAGCTTGTAATAAAAAAATATTCGTTGAGTTAATTTGGCTTAACCACTCAACACTGGCAAATTCAACTAAGCTTTGACGCAAACTTTCTTGCATCAACTCTGGACTAGGTAGAAAGACTGTATTCATTTATTATTTAATTTAAATAAGCGTGTAATATAGAGTAAAGGCGTTGACTAACACCTTGATGCAGGGTAAGCCATTGTTTACCTGCCTTCCCCATTTGTTTTCTTTGTTCATCATCATTTAATAAAGCATTCGCTAACAACAATGCATTATGCTCACTATCTGTTCTACGTGCAGCACCCTCTATAAGTGCATCATTAACTGCTTTCTCAAAATTCTTTGTATGTGGTCCTACAATAACAGGTACGCCAACGGCACATGCCTCAATATGATTTTGACCTCCAAAATCACCAAAACTCCCTCCAATAATAGCTACATCAGCCAAACCATAATAATAAAACATCTCGCCTAAAGAATCCCCAAACAAAACATCTGCTTGTCGTATATCTTTGTCAGAAGGATTATCTGTTCGTCTAACATAAGTCAATGATGATTTTTTAAGGATTTCTTCCACTTGTGCAAAGCGTTGTGGGTGTCGAGGAATGATGACATACAGTGGAAGCAATTGCTTGTCAGCCTCGTTTGTTACATTTGCATTAGCCGCCTTAAGCTGGCTAATTCCCTGAATAAACACTTGCTCTTCACCCTCTCTGGTGCTGGCAATGACGACAACATGCCGATTTATACTTTGCCTTAACATAGCACCCAAATCGACTTGTTGCATAGAAATATCTACGTCAAATTTCAAATTTCCTATAACTTTTGGCATAGGTAAACCAATAGACTCTAAGCGTTCAGCATCTTGCTGGGTTTGAGCCAAAATAAGACTTAACTTTTTATAAGCCTCTAATAATACTCCTCCAAGAAGCTTAACCTGCTTGGCGGAACTTTCAGAAAAACGAGCACTCGCAAGAATCATTGGTATTTTTTGACATGCAGCAGATAGTACCATATTTGGCCATACCTCTCGCTCAATGAGGATGCCACAACGTGGCATCCAATGTGTCAAAAAACCATCTACAGCTTCTGGTAGATCATAAGGCATCCACGCCTGTACCAACCGACCCTCACCAATATCTTCTGAGAATTGACGCGCACCTTGTGCTCGACCTGTGCTTGTCGTGTGTGTTAATAAAACAGGATGTCCTTGATCTAACAAAATACGGACAAATGGTTGTGCTGCCCTTGTTTCACCTAGGCTAACCGCATGTACCCAGATAGGATTTTTGAATTCAAATTGATGTCCACGTACGTCAAAATCACTTTGCTCTGAGACTGGTTTAATATTTTCCTTTTTAGGATAAATACCGAACCTTTCATTACCACGAATATCCCATAAACCTCCCGCTTTCTTCGCTTTCTTCTCTAGGATGTTTAGAATAATCGGCTTTGCTAGCCTCAATAAAAGTGTATATAAAAACTGATTCATTAAGAAAGAGCCTGTTCTATTTTACTAATGACCATATCACGATTAGGTGGCACACCTCTGTCGCCCAAACTTGCTGTAAAACCACTGCCTACTAATGGCGTACGAATAGGTGTAGATGCAGAATAAATACCAATAGTGTCACGTCCCAATGCCGCCGACAAATGTGTTAATCCACTATCCAACCCTACCATGATACGCGCTGGTGCTAAAACTTTTGCTACGTCTGTTAGACTCATTCTTGGTAGCACTTCTGCATTTGGATAGCCATTAATTAAAGCCTGAGCTCGTTGACTTTCTTTTTCATTGCCCGCCAACAATTTTAGACGCAAACCTTTTTGACTTAGTACATCAAACACAGCATGCCAGTTATCCTCTGGCCATAACTTATCATCCCGACTTGCTGATGGCATAATCACCGCATAATCTTGAGTTTCTACACCGTCAGTAAATCTTTGTAAACCAAAATCAGGGGGGCCATCATAGTGATAACCAAATACTAAACTTGCTAAATCTCGTTGGCGTTTAACAGCCGGTTGCCAAAAATCAATCTTATGTTTTATATCATAAAATAAAGAAGCAAACGATTCTCTAGCTGACGACCAGTCTAATCCATGTTTTTTCCCTTTGGCATGCCGCACTACCCACGCTGACTTCATTAATGCTTGCATATCTAGCACAATATCGTATTGTGTGTTAGCCAGTTCTTTTTTAAACAATTGCCGTGCCCGTCTATTTTCTGCTGACCACCATGACTTGCGCCATTTTCGATGCGCAATCGGAATCACAGTATGTATTGCTGGATGCCACTGTGGGATTTCCTTAAAAACATCCTCGACTACCCAATCAATCTCCGCATCAGGAACGTGTTTGGCAATATCTGAAATAGCTGGCAACATAAAAATCAAGTCACCTAACGAAGATGATCGTACAATCAAAATTTTAGTAGTCATCAACAATAATCCTACAATTTAATAAGCCCACTATTTTAACGAAATTAAAGTCCTACCAACCCTAATAAGAGCTGAGCCATTAGATTGACTCCTGCAACAAGAAATCGATTAATGCCACCGAATACTAGCAAAGCCACTACAATCATCATGCCATAAGGCTCAATTTTGGCGTAAGACATGGATAAGCGTGTTGGTAGCAACCCTTCTAAAATTCGTCCCCCATCCAAAGGTAATATGGGTATCAAATTAAAGAGCATTAATATAATATTAATCTTAATACCAAATAAAGCCATATGGATAAGTACATCAGAAGAGATCTCAGCACTCACCCAAACTTTCAAGACAATAGCCCAAAGAGTTGCCATCACTAAATTAGCTAATGGCCCTGCTAATGCAACATAAATCATATCTTGCTTAGGGCGTCGTAAATTACCGATAGACACAGGAACAGGCTTTGCCCAACCGAAGATAAAACCAGATCCCATTAAAATCAGTACACCTGGTAGTACTACAGTACCTATTAGGTCTATATGATTAATAGGATTTAAACTCACCCTTCCCAGTACATAAGCCGTATTATCACCAAAATATCTTGCAGCATAACCATGCGATGCCTCATGCAAGGTAATCGCAAACAATAGTGGCGGAATATACACACTAAAATAATAAAGAATCTGGTCTAGTGACATATTGAAATGTTAAGTAATGGAAAAACAAACACAAACATTGTAACTTATTGGTATTAATAGCATTATAAAATGATATTGAATTACTTCTAAAGGCAAACAAACATGAAAAAGGTTACTCTTTCAGTCATAAACATTAGCTTAATCATGACGCTCACCGCTTGTGCTGGTTCTAGCTATCGCCCCATCGTAGATACTTATGGTCAAGATATGAGTCGCTATGAAGAAGACTTACGTCAATGTCAAGAACTCGCTAAACAGGTAGACACTGCTGGCACTACGATAGCTAGTGCGGGTATTAGTGCTGCTATTGGTGCCGCCATCGGTGCTATTGTCGGCAATAGCAGTACTGTTGGGCAAGGTGCGGCTATCGGTGCGATTACTGGGGGTACCTCCGGAGGATTAAGTGGCAATGAGAAACAAAAACATATTATTCAACAATGCCTATCCAACCGAGGTTACAGAGTAGTTGGCTAATTACGATTTCAACGTATCACACTGATGAACATCTCCTGATTTCAAACCACGTGTAAACCAGTTCACCCTTTGTGCAGAAGTTCCGTGGGTAAATGAATCAGGAACAGCGTAGCCTTGTTGGCTTTTCTGGATTCTATCATCCCCAACAGCTTCAGCTGCAGTCATCGCCTCTTCAATATCACCTGACTCAATCACATTACCCGATTGTGCCAACGCATTAGCCCAGATACCCGCAAAACAATCTGCCTGTAACTCTGATAATACGGAAATCATGTTAGCTTGACGAGAATTAGAACGTTTTGCTTGCTCTAATTGATTGAGAATACCTAATTGATTTTGCACATGGTGACCAATCTCATGTGCAATCACATAACCTTGTGCAAAATCACCTTTGACGCCTAAACGACGACCTGTATCACGGAAAAAGGATAAATCCAAATAAACTTTTTGGTCTGCTGGACAGTAGAATGGTCCCATCTGTGCCTGACCAACACCACAACCACTACGTGTAGCTCCACTATAGAGCACTAGTTTCGGTTTTGGGTATGTCCCCCAGCCATTCTGTTGAAAAATCTTTGTCCAAACAGCTTCTGTCGTCCCTAATACTTTAGACACAAACTGCCCTTCAGCATCCGTCATTTCCTGACCTACCGTACCTGATGTCTCATATTGAGCCGAATAGCCTGAGTCACCTGTCATCTGGCTTAAGATATCACCACCACCAATAATAGACATGGGATTAATACCTAAAAAGTACCATGCGGCAAGTGCCAACACTATAGTACCTAGGCCTAATTTTCGTCCACCACCAAAAGAGGGACGCCCACCACCCATTGAGGAGTTACGTCTATCCTCAATATTTCTACTCTGTTGCCAATCATCTAAGCGCATTTTGGGTTCCTTATCAAATTACGTTGCAGTAGTTTACTCTGAAAGCGTATTTTCTACTATATGGTGGGTGTCATGCGAAGTAAAAATCTCTTCATCAGTAGGGAAATCCATCAGCTCTGGATGATCAAATACTTTCTGAATATCTTCCAAACCACTTTCCCAACGCATACGCATTGTTGCTTCACTAAATTGAAATTCTTTATTATTGACTTCGTAAGATTTATTACGATAAATCAATTGCACGACATTCGTTTTTTTAATATCCGCCATCGCTAATGCCGTTTTATAAACACGCGATTTACGATGCTCCTCCGGAATATCTTTTAAGAGTTCAGCCAGCAAATGGGCTATTTTTTGCTTGTATTTCCACTGATTTGTTGCAAAACGAGTTCGACTGGAGTAACGAATCTCCTGTTCCCTATTCGCAACCATCCAAAGATTTCGTGGCACTTCACCTCTGGCACTCCATAAATCCACTTGAAATACTAGATGATTACGCTTCTTGCTTTCATTCAAAACATAATCCAGAGGCGTATTAGAAACTACGCCACCATCCCAATAAAACTCACCATTAATTTCTACGGGAGCAAAAGCAGGAGGTAGTGCACCAGAAGCCATAAAATGCTCAGGCTTTAACTCTTCTTTTCGATTATCAAAATAAACAAAATTACCCGTTCTTACCTGTACAGCACCAACCGCTATATGAATTTTTGAGTGTTTGCTGTTAATCCGGTCAAAATCACAATAATCAAGTAATGTCTGTTTTAAATCAGATGTATCGTAAAAACTTACTGTTTCAGGGGAGCTGTCTAACCAAGCAAGTTGATCCCATCGGCGGGGCTTAAAAAAACCTTTTTGCCCCTCCATCAACGCCCCCAAACCACCAAGATGCGAATATCCCCAACGACTTAAATTATTGTTATTTAATAAAGCATTTCCCTCTAACCAAGGTAGTAAAGACCAGCCCTTGTAAGGAGTACAGATCCTATCCCAGAATTTTCTGAGTTGTTCAATGCGAGTTTCTGGCGGATTTCCTGCAATAATTGCAGCATTTAATGCTCCAATTGAAATACCCGCAATAAAATCAGGCTGAATATTTTGTGCACTCAGCCCTTCGAAAACGCCAGCCTGATAGGAACCTAAAGCACCCCCACCCTGAAGAACGAGAGCAATACTATCATAATCTTTTAAACGACTCTGCATTAGTGAACATACCACCCGTGACTAACGACAACAGATTGTCCTGTTAATGCTTTGTTAGGGAATGCAGCAAGGAATAAGGCTGTTTGAGCAATATCCTGAGCAGTCGTAAACTCACCATCAACAGTGTCACCCAACATTACTTTTTTCACTACATCTTCTTCACTAATATTCAATTCTTTTGCTTGCTCAGCAATTTGTTTCTCAACCAAAGGAGTTTTTACAAAACCAGGGCAAATAACATGAGAGCGTACATTGTGAGGAGCCCCCTCTTTAGCCAATGTTCGTGCTAATCCTAATAAACCGTGTTTGGCGGTAACATATGGTGCTTTTAATTTAGAAGCTAAATGTGAATGTACAGAGCCCATATAAATAACAACACCACCTTTATCATCTTTATACATATGCTCAAGAGCCGCTTTAGTTGTAAGAAATGCACCGTCTAGGTGAATAGCTAACATTTTTTTCCATTTAGCAAATTCAAACTTATGAATAGGGTCAATAATCTGAACGCCTGCATTAGATACTAAAATATCAATACCACCAAATTCAGCAACTAAATCAGCTACTCCTTTATTTACTTGGTCCTCATCTGCCACATCCATAGCTAAACCAATCGCCTTACCACCAGCTTCTCGAATCTGTGCAGCTACTGCATTCGCACCCTCAATATTCAAATCAGCCACACCTACCGCTGCACCCGCTTTAGCATATGTTTCAGCAATTTCTTTTCCTAAGCCACTAGCGGCACCTGTTACTAAAGCGACTTTTCCTTTTAAAGATGTTTGTATTTCTGTTGTCATTGTTATTCTCCAACGGTTAAATTTACTCCTATAATCATACTCTTTTCTACGAAATATGTGCTATCTACTTTGCAGAAATTAGCGTTTTTACTCATTTACCTCAAGCCATAAACTTTGCACAATAGACAATAGAAATAAAGACAATTGATTCAAGAAATTAAAGGAGTGCTTTATGTCAGCTATTGAGACTGTCTTAAAAGAGGATCGTGTTTTCCCTCCAAGCGAAGAATTTGTTAAACAGGCAAATATCAGTGGAATGGAAGCGTACAAGGCATTATGTGCAAAAGCAGAACAAGATTACGAAGGTTTTTGGCGCGACCTAGCCAATGAACATATTTCTTGGCACAAGCCTTTTACTCAAGTACTAGACGAAAGCAAAGCTCCTTTCTTTAAATGGTTCGCAGATGGCGAACTAAACATTTCTTATAACTGCATTGATCGCCACCTCAAAGATAAAGCCGATAAAACCGCTATTATTTTTGAAAAGGATGACGGCACAAGTGAAAAAATAACCTACCAACAGCTACACGATAAGGTTTGCGAATTTGCCAATGCCCTAAAAAGCTTAGATGTTCAAAAAGGGGATCGTGTAATTATCTATATGCCTATGATTACCGAGGCAGTTATCGCTATGCAAGCTTGCGCACGTATTGGCGCAATTCACTCTGTTGTATTCGGTGGTTTCTCTGCTGGCGCAGTAAAAGACCGTATTAAAGATGCGGCAGCCAAAGTTATTATTACAGCCAATGAGAGTGTTCGTGGTGGCAAGCGTACACCATTAAAAGCAACTGTAGACGAAGCTCTTGCTAATGGTGATTGTCCGTCCATTGAAAAAGTTATTGTATTCAAACGCACAGATACTGAGGTAGCATGGACCGACAATCGTGATGTATGGTGGCATGACATTATTAAAGGACAAAGTACTGTGTGCGAGCCAGAAGTAATGAATGCTGAGGATACTCTCTTTATCCTTTACACTTCTGGTTCTACAGGTAAACCCAAAGGTGTAGAGCACCATATTGGTGGTTATCTACTTGGTGCCATTCTATCTATGAATTGGGTTTTTGACTACAAACCAAGCGATGTCTATTGGTGTACTGCTGATGTGGGTTGGATTACTGGTCATACCTATATTTGTTATGGTCCTCTAGCGGTAGGAGCAACACAAATTGTATTTGAAGGTGTGCCCACTTATCCTGATGCCTCTCGTTTTTGGCAAATGATTGAAAAACACAAAGTAACCACATTCTACACAGCGCCTACCGCCATTCGTTCACTAATTAAATTAGGGGCTGACTTACCTGAAAAATTTGATTTATCTTCTCTACGGTTATTAGGCTCTGTAGGTGAGCCTATCAATCCTGAAGCATGGATGTGGTATTACGAAAAAGTGGGAGGTTCTCGTTGCCCTATCGTAGATACATGGTGGCAAACAGAAACTGGCTCTAATATGATTGCTCCTATCCCTGGTGCATTCCCTACCAAACCAGGCTCTTGCACGTTACCATTACCGGGCATTATGGTCGATATCGTCGATGAAACGGGTAATTCTGTACCAAATGGTCAAGGAGGCTCATTGGTCATTCGCCGTGCATTCCCATCGCTATTACGCACAGTCTATAACGATGACAATCGATTTGTATCAACCTACTTCCCTGAAGAGTTTGGTCATAAACTATACTTAGCAGGTGACTCGGCAGCACGTGATGAAGATGGCTATATTCGCATCATGGGGCGTATTGACGATGTCCTTAATGTTTCAGGTCACCGCCTAGGCACAATGGAAATTGAATCTGCCCTTGTAGCTCATCCGCTAGTTGCTGAAGCCGCTGTGGTAGGCAAGCCGCATGATATAAAAGGTGAAGCTGTCGTTGCTTTTGTGATGTTAAAAGGTGATCGCCCTGTCGGTGAAGAGGCTCAAAAAATAGCGGCTGAACTAAAAGCATGGGTAGCAAAAGAAATTGGTAAAATTGCTCAACCCGATGATATTCGTTTTGGTGAAAATCTACCAAAAACTCGCTCGGGTAAAATTATGCGCCGATTATTACGTTCTTTAGCTAAAGGGGAAGAAGTGACTCAAGATACCTCTACTCTCGAAAACCCACAAGTAATGGAGCAACTTAGTCAGAGTATATAGAGATAATAAAGCACCCTCATAATACCGGTAGATTGGAACAGTCATATTCCTCTAGGTCATTCTTTATAGTTTATTGGATAGGTTTTTTTACGAAACCTATCCTTTTTATACGACTGGTTAGACATATCCATATATTCTTCATGTTGATTTAATTACCTCTGATACATAGTCAACTCATTTTCTTAAACTAACGCTACCTATATTAGCCATAGCAATGTGTAACTATTACCACTAACTGAGATAATTTCATTCTATTTTCTCATTGCTACCTTATTTTTTACCCTATACGTTTTATTTTATCCTATATGTTTTTTTATGAATTAAATTCATATTTAATTTAAAAAATATCATTTTACTTCATAAATATAGTAGATTACACTATTTTCCTATCGCTGTAACAAGCTTATCCACATCTTCTATTTCTAATAGTGCCATAGCCCTCTTTACTGACGGCAAAACACTGTGCACTTAAAATATCGTATAAAGGAAGAACACTATGTCTAATGAATTGGTATTTAAACTCAAGCGAACGCCTTTTGATGAAAACTATGAGCCTTCTACTAATACTCGTCTAACTACAAACTTTGCTAATTTAGCTCGCGGAGAAAGCAGACAAAGCAATTTACGTAAAGCCATTGATATGATCAATAATCGCTTCAATAATCTTGCTGATTGGGATAATCCAACTGGTGATCGTTATGCAGTGGAATTAGAAATTATTTCTGTAGATGTGGATATTGAAAAGAATAATAATTATTTTCCCATCATTGAGGTACTAAAAACGACCGTAGTTGATAGCAAATATAATAAGCGCTATGAAGGTATTGTTGGTAATAGTTTTTCTTCCTATGTTCGTGACTACGATTTTAGCGTGGTGCTATTAGAACATAATAAAAACAAAAAAGAATTTTCTTTACCTGATGCTTATGGTGAATTACATGGCAAACTTTTCAAAGCATTTTTAAATTCTGATGTTTATAAAGAAAACTTTACAAAACAACCCGTGATTTGTTTAAGCGTTTCTAGTAGTAAAGTTTATAAACGAACCCAAAATCACCACCCTATTCTAGGTATTGAGTATGAACAAGATGAATATTCATTGACCGATGATTACTTTGCCAAAATGGGATTACATGTTCGCTATTTTATGCCTAAAAATAGTGTTGCTCCTCTAGCATTTTATTTCTCTGGAGACTTGTTAAATGATTATTCAAATATAGAATTAATCGCTACCATCAGTACCATGGAAAGTTTCCAAAAAATTTATCGCCCTGAGATTTATAACGCCAATACGGCAGCGGGAAAAATCTATCAACCTAGCTTAACCAATCAGGATTACTCTTCCGTACAAGTTGAGTATGACCGCGTGGAGCGCTCTCAATTAGCCATTAATCAAGGTAAATTTACCGAAACATATTTCATTAAACCCTATCAAACCATTCTGACTCAATGGGCTGCTAATTATTCACTTTAAATTTAAAAGGTTATTTGCTATGAAAAAATTATTTCCTACGTCAACAGCAGGAAGCTTACCTAAACCCTCTTGGTTAGCAGAGCCAGAAAAATTATGGTCGCCATGGAAACTGGAAGGTGATGCTCTTCTAGAGGCAAAAAGAGATGCGTTATTAGTCGCTTTAAAAGAACAAGAAACAGCAGGTATTGACATCATTAGTGATGGAGAGCAAACACGCCAACACTTTGTTACTACCTTTATTGAACACTTAAGTGGTGTAGATTTTGAAAAACGAGAGACGGTCAGAATTCGTAATCGTTATGATGCTAGCGTTCCCACTGTCTATGATGCCGTTGCACGTGTTAAGCCTGTTTTTGTGGATGATGCCAAATTTCTTCGTCAACATACGAAACAGCCGATCAAATGGGCTTTACCAGGACCGATGACAATGATTGATACGCTTTATGATGCTCATTATAAGAGTCGTGAAAAACTAGCTTGGGAATTTGCGAAAATTCTAAATGAAGAAGCCAAGGAGTTAGAAGCAGCTGGTGTAGATATTATTCAATTTGATGAACCCGCATTTAATGTTTTCTTTGATGAAGTAAATGACTGGGGTGTCGCCACTCTTGAAAGAGCTATTGAAGGCTTAAAATGCGAAACTGCTGTACATATTTGCTATGGCTATGGCATTAAAGCAAATACGGATTGGAAAAAAACGCTTGGCTCCGAATGGCGTCAATATGAGGAATCATTCCCAAAATTACAACAATCGAAGATAGATATCATCTCTCTAGAATGTCATAACTCTCATGTTCCAATGGATTTAATTGAACTCATTCGAGGTAAGAAAGTAATGGTTGGTGCGATTGATGTAGCCACTAATACTATTGAAACCCCTGAAGAAGTGGCAAACACAATTCGAAAAGCATTGCAATTTGTTGATGCTGACAAACTGTATCCTTGTACTAACTGTGGCATGGCTCCCCTATCACGTCAGGTAGCAAGAGAAAAATTATATGCATTAAGTGCTGGTGCAGAGATTGTCCGTAAAGAATTGGCGTAAATTTTGACATGCAGGCTTTCGCCTAAACCGTAAAAATTTCTACGTGTGAAACCCTGCACGCCGAAAACACCACGTTAAAATCTCCTCTTTTTTATTTTTGACGTGCAGGCTTTCATCACATCTAACAAAAATCATAAATTACGAGGACTACATGAAACCCTGCACGCCGAAAACACCACGTTAAAATCTCCTCTTTTTTATTTTTGACGTGCAGGCTTTCATCACATCTAACAAAAATCATAAATTACGAGGACTACATGAAACCCTGCACGCCGAAAACACCACGTTAAAATCTCCTCTTTTTTTATTTTTGACGTGCAGGCTTTCATCACATCTAACAAAAATCATAAATTACGAGGACTACATGAAACCCTGCACGCCGAAAACACCACGTTAAAATCTCCTCTTTTTTATTTTTGACATGCAGGCTTTCATCACATCTAACAAAAATCATAAATTACGAGGACTACATGAAACCCTGCACGCCGAAAACACCACGTTAAAATCTCCTCTTTTTTATTTTTGACGTGCAGGCTTTCATCACATCTAACAAAAATCATAAATTACGAGGACTACATGAAACCCTGCACGCCGAAAACTCATCTTCAAATAATTAAAGCCCACGTAAAAGTGGGCTTTAATTCATTACTCACTGAATAATCACAATTGACTGAATTATTTCACTTCGATTGGGTTACGTAAGCGAATATGTAATTCTCGTAATTGTTTTTCATCTACTGGTGATGGTGCTTGAACTAACAAGTCTTGAGCACGTTGTGTTTTAGGGAACGCAATGACATCACGGATAGAGTCTGAACCTGTCATCAATGTTACTAAACGATCTAAACCAAATGCTAAACCACCGTGTGGAGGTGCACCATATTGTAAGGCGTCCAATAGGAAACCAAATTTAGCACGAGCCTCTTCAGCATCAATGTTTAATGCACGGAATACTTTGCTTTGTACTTCTTCTCTATGGATACGCACAGAGCCACCACCAACTTCCCAACCATTTAATACCATGTCGTAAGCTTTAGCATACGCTTTTTCTGGATTAGTTTCTAATAGATCCTCATGACCATCTTTTGGACTAGTAAATGGATGATGTGCTGCGAAGTAACGACCTTCTCCCTCATCATATTCAAACATTGGGAAATCGATTACCCACAATGGTTTCCATTCTGGCGTGAATAAACCTTTTGCTTTAGCAAACTCACTTAAACCAATCTTAACGCGTAAAGCCCCCATTGAATCATTAACTACTTTAGCTTTATCAGCGCCAAAGAAAATAATGTCACCATCTTGAGCACCTGTTTTCGCTAAAATTTCTTCTAACGCAGCATCATTAATATTTTTTACGATTGGTGACTGTAAACCATCGCGGCCTTTGGCTTTTTCATTAACTTTGATATAAGCCAAGCCTTTTGCGCCATAGATAGCTACAAATTGTGTGTAGTCATCAATTTCTTTACGTGACATTTCGCCACCTTGAGGAATACGTAAAGCTACTACGCGACCACCAGCCATATTCGCTGCACTATTAAACACTTTAAACTCTACATCACGCATTAACTCAGTAAAGTCTGTGAATTCTAAATTAATACGCATATCTGGTTTATCTGAACCAAAACGCGCCATCGCTTCATCCCAAGACATGATAGGGAAAGGATTTGGTAAATCAATACCTTTTACTTCCTTGAAAATATGACGCATCATACCTTCAAAAATTTCACGAATTTGCTCTTCATTTAAGAATGAAGTTTCACAGTCAATCTGTGTAAATTCAGGCTGACGATCGGCACGCAAGTCCTCATCACGGAAGCATTTAGTAATTTGGTAATAGCGATCAAACCCCGCCACCATTAACATCTGTTTGAATAACTGAGGTGATTGTGGAAGTGCAAAAAACTGACCGTCATGTACTCGTGATGGTACAAGATAGTCACGTGCTCCTTCTGGTGTTGAACGCGTCAACATAGGTGTTTCAATATCAATAAAGCCTAAGGAATCTAGGTACTTACGCGCTTCAATAGACACTCGATAACGTAATTTCAAGTTGTTTTGCATTACAGGGCGACGCAAATCAATAATACGATGAGTTAAACGGATAGTTTCCGATAAATTATCCTCATCTAATTGGAATGGAGGCGTTACTGACGGATTCAGTACTTCTACCGTACGGCATAACACTTCAATTTGACCCGATTTAATATCATTATTAGTCGTACCTTCTGGGCGACGACGTACTAAACCAGTAATACGTAAGCAATATTCATTACGAATACTCTCAGCAATTTTAAAGGCATCTTGGTTATCTGGATCAAATACTATTTGTGCCAATCCTTCGCGATCTCTTAAGTCAACAAAAATAACACCACCATGGTCACGACGACGATGACACCAACCATATAACGTGACTGTTTGATCTAAATGTTCTAGGTTTACATCACCTGTATAACACGTACGAGTCATGAAAATACTCCGAAAATTTTTTAATATTCTGACACTAGCCTGTGCTAATGTTGTTATGCTTTAAAAGGAAATACCAATGATTATTTCCCTGACAAAATGCTATTTGTCGCCCCCATTATTGTTGCCATTAGTATTTCCACCACGGAAATCCGTCACATACCAACCAGTACCCTTTAACTGGAAGCCAGCAGCTGTCACTTGTTTAGTGAATGTTTCTTTTTGGCATTCAGGGCATTTTGTCAGTGGTGCATCAGACATTTTTTGTAAAACATCTCTGGTATAACCACAATTTGAGCAACGATAAGCGTAAATAGGCACGTTAAAAACTCTCTTTTAAAATAATACACAGTTTCTAATAATCAGAAACCTTGTAAAAATAAAAACTTAACCGCCTATTTTAACTCTTTTACAACGCTTTGTTTTATTTGTTTATTAAACTGGCAATAAAAATAAACATGCTGAAATTAGAGTCGGTCCCAACGCTGCCAAAATAAGATTTCTTGGAGAAATAGCCTCAGAAGGGAAAGATTTTCTTAAAATAGCAAAACCTGCTGGGTTTGGCGCATTCGCAATCACTGTTAAACCACCACCAGTCACGGCACCAGCTACAAGCATATAACGCCATAATTCTGTGGTCCCATCTACCAAAGAACCTAAGTAAGTCAAGGCGGCATTATCTGTTACAGCTGTTAGTGCTGTCGTCCCCCAAAATAAGGCCATAGGTGATAGGCCTGCTAATAAGTCCTGTAGCCACCATTTTTGTAAACCACCCAAAATAATTAACCCCGCCAGGAAGAAACCTACCATTAAGCCCTCTTTAATCATTAATGGATTTTGATGACGAGCATAAGCACCACAGAATCCAATAAATAACATCAAAATACCGAGAAATATAGGTGTATGATGAGCAAATACCACCACGCCAAGCAAGAATAACGCATGAATAAGCATAAAGGTAAATGGTACAGGCTCTCTTTTCTGGGTTTGTTGAGAGGCATTATTCTGCTTTTCCATGTTGTGAAAATCAGTTGTCATCATTACTTCTTGTTTACAAATAATTGTTGCGATTGCACTATTAATAAGAATAGCAATAACAGCTCGCCATCCAAAATGCTCCGCCATAAAACTACTATCCCAACCAAAGGTCTGAGCCACCATTAATACCGGAGGAGCAGCATAAGAAGTCAATACCCCCCCAATAGAGATATTCACAAACAACACCCCAACCACTAAGTATTTATATTTAAGATTCTTACTACGTTTGAAAAAAGACTCTTTTAGCATTAAGGCAGCCAACGTCATTGCTGCTGGTTCAGTGATAAATGAGCCAGCTAAAGGAACGAGACTTAATGTAATAAAAAAAGAACTCACACCGGTATGAAATGGGACTACCTTAGCCAAAATTTTAACAATTGATTTAACTAATTCAATGATTGGTCTGCTACCTGCAATCACCATAATAACGAACACAAACAGCGGTTCAGTAAAATTACGTGAGTCCATATAATGAACAGCAGAGTCTACCCCTTGAGCAAGTGCCATAAATACAATTAGCACTGTAGCCCATACACCAAACACAGCCTCCACTTCTGACATTAAATGCCAAATACCTGAGTGTGAACCTCCTTTATGGGCTAATTTTGCAAAAACTGGCACAGAGAATGTATGAATAATTGCTAAAACAAATAACACCGTAGCAATAATTTCAATGGTATTAGACATTAAACCCTCCTTACTCTTTGCAAAATTATCTTAATGAATTCACAAACACCTCACACAGTGCTTGCATACCTTTTTTATCTTCCTCATCAAATCGATTAAGCACAGGGCTATCCACATCCCAGACGCCAATCAATTGCCCATCCTTAATCAAAGGCACCACAATTTCCGACTGTGACGCAGAATCACAAGCGATATGACCAGGAAAAGCATGGACATCTGGCACTAATTGAGTTTCTCTAGTACTCGCTGCTGCACCACACACTCCTCGACTCAAGGCGATACGTACACATGCCACCTTTCCTTGAAAAGGTCCCAAAACAAGCTCACTACCATCAAATAAATAAAAACCACTCCAATTCAAGTCAGGCAACTGATGGTAAACCAATGCACTCATATTGGCCGCATTTGCAATTAAATTATGTTCACCTTCTAGCAAATAGCGAAGTTGTTCAACTAATTGCTCATATTGTTTTTGTTTACTAAGTGTTGTATCAAATTGTTCAATTACAAACATACTTTATCCTTATTGTTCAGAGAATACTACTCGTATATCCTCTTATTTATTCTGTTGTCATAGTTTTTTATTCTAACATTGATATTTTTTTTAGATTAAATAACTTATCTTCTTCAAATAAACAAAACTAAGAATAGGTACAATAGTGCTTACTCATTGTTACTAAATAACTGTCCAACTATAAAATACACATGAACCAAACAACACCAGATTTAAGCGATATTTATCATAATGATTGGGTAGCTAACTATCTGCCAAAGTCTTGGGGGCCATATGCCCGCTTAGCGCGTCTAGATCGACCGGTGGGTACATGGTTAACTTTACTCCCATGTATTGCCGCTCTGATTCAAGCCGATCATGGAATGCCTAATTGGTGGAGACTTATTGTTTTTTCTATTGGTGCCCTATTAATGCGCAGTGCAGGCTCTACGATCAATGATATCTGGGATCGTGATTTTGATAAACACGTTGAGCGTACTCGCTTTAGACCCTTAACTAGTGGACAAATCAGTTTAAAAAAAGCCGTTATTTTTCTAATTGTCCAATTTGCTCTTTCAGCACTATTACTATTTTTTATCAACCCTTATAGCCGTTGGCTTGCCCTAGCACTCGTTCCTCTAGTTATTATCTATCCACTATGTAAACGCTTTACCTATTGGCCTCAAGCAGTCTTAGGAGCAGCATTTAACTGGGGCATGTTAATGGCATGGACAGATACCATCAACTCTCTACCCTTAGGCGCTGTACTTATGTGGTTGGGTGCGGTGACTTGGCAAATTGGTTATGACACGCTATATGCTTACACAGATATTCAAGATGATGCCAAATTAGGACTACGCTCAACTGCACGCAAGTTTGGCGATAAAGGTCTATATTGGTTAAGTGGTTTTTATGCGGCTAGTATTATCTTATGGCTAGTAGCGGGCATATTAATGCCTATGGAAATTGGCTATTATCCTGCCATTGCATTGGTCGCTATTCATCTTTATTGGCAACTCAAAAGTTTTGATTTAAATAAACCTGAAAAAAGTCATGCCTTGTTTAAGGCTAATATACATACTGGCTTACTATTAATCCTAGCGGCTATTTTAGGATGTATTCAGTTTTAGACATTTTTTTAACCTCTAATAAAAAACTAAAAGTATCACCGTCATTTAAATCAACTTTATCAGTGGTGATCTAAATTAAGTACTATAAATGAATTACTCCCCATAAGCATCCGACTTATAGGGAGTAATTTGGAAGCACCTCATTCAGCACTAAGAAAATTGGCCACTAAGCGCAAGTTAACTAGCAACTCACTGCATAAAGCCATCTTCTCTACTAAAAAAGCATAATTTACCTAGACTTATGCTCTAGCTAGAGGCACGCTCACGGATAGCCATATCCGATGCCGCTGTAAACAATACATCTGTTGATGAATTAAGCGCTGTTTCGCACGAGTCTTGAATCACACCAATCACAAAACCAACAGCCACTACTTGAGCTGCTACTTCGTTACTAATTCCGAAAAGACTGCAAGCCATTGGGATTAACAATAATGAACCACCTGGCACACCCGATGCACCGCAAGCTCCTAACGTAGCCAATACACATAATAATAAGGCTTCTATCATAGAAACTTGTATACCTGAGGTATGAGCAGCCGCCAAAGCTAACACAGCAATCGTAATAGCTGCTCCTGCCATATTGATAGTCGCCCCTAAAGGAATTGATACTGAATAAGTTTCTTCAGATAAACCAAGTTTCTTAGCCAAATTCATATTTACTGGAATATTAGCAGCAGAGCTACGTGTAAAGAAAGCCATCATGCCACTTTCTTTTAAACACATCCAAACAAGTGGGTACGGATTACGGCGGATTTTAAACCATACGATAATAGGATTTACGACTAACGCAACAATGAACATTGCGCCAACTAAGACGATTAGTAAATGAGCATAACTTACTAATCCCGACAAACCAGTAGTCGCTACAGTATGAGCTACAATACCAAAAACGCCAAAAGGAGCTAAACGAATTACCCATTGCACTACTTTAGTAATTGCTGTAGCAATATCTGCTACCACTACTTTCGTATGAGGAACAGCAATACGCAATGCAGCACCGATAAGAATAGCCCACGTTAAGATACCAATATAATTTGCCGTACTTAAGGCATTGATTGGATTATCTACGATTTTAAATACTAGCGTTTTTAATACTTCAAGAATACCACTTGGCGCACTAGATACCTGCTCCGGATTTGGCAATACCAATGTCACAGGCGAGAGAAAACTTATCACCACGGCGACTAATGAAGCCGATAATGTCCCAATAATGTAAAGCATAATGATAGGACGCATATTGGCTGATGCACCAATATCTTGACGGGCAATGGCAGCTAGCACCAAAATAAATACAAGAATTGGTGCAACCGACTTTAAAGCCCCTACAAATAAAGACCCAAAGATTTCAAACTTGAGAGCCACTTCTGGTGCTACAGCCCCTAGAAATATGCCTAGAACTAAGGCAATGATGATTTGCTTAACTAAACTACCGTTTAAAAAAGCCTTAACAAACTGAGTTGAGTTCATTAAAAAACCTCCTACAAATAAACTCAGTGATTGTAACTGTTTTATTCTGTAGGAGAATGATAAATCGTTGTTTTTACTAATTTTTGTCTATGCAGATGGCTAACTAATTAATATTCTGTGGTAACCAAAGTACTATTTGCGGGAAATAATAAATAGCAAATACCGCCACAATCATAATCAAAAACATAGGGACTGATACCTTAGCGATATAAGTAATTTCTTTTTTTGCCATTCCTGATAAAACAAATAAGTTAAACCCTACAGGAGGTGTAATTTGCGCCATCTCAATCACAAAAATTAAGAAAATACCAAACCAGATCAAATCAATGCCGGCTGCCTCAACAGTTGGTAATAATACGCCCATCGTCAATACAACCAAAGAAATTCCATCTAGGAAGCATCCCATAATAATGAAAAAGATCATTAAAACGATAACTAACCCTAGTTGTGATAAACCTAATGACGCAATCCATTGAGCTAAGGCATTAGGTAATCCAATATACCCCATTGCTAAGGTCAGAAACTGTGCACCACAAAGAATCAAAGAAATCATACAAAACATTCGTGTAGCCCCCATCAAGGACTCCATAAACACTTTGCGACTCATATCACCTTGTAATGTAGCAATCAAAAGCGCACCAACAACGCCAACAGCCGCCGCCTCTGTGGCAGTAGCAATTCCCGTATAAATAGATCCTAGCACGGCTAAAATGAGCACTACCACAGGGATTAAACTACCTGATGCTTTAATTTTCTCGAAAAAACTTAACTTAATACTTGCCTTAGGATTTTGGTCAGGATGACGTAAGCCCCAGATAAAAATATAGCTCATAAACAAGAGAGCTAATAATATTCCTGGAAATACCCCTGCCATAAATAATTTAGAAATAGACACATTGGCCGATACGCCATACACAATCATAATGATTGACGGAGGAATTAATAAGCCCAATGTCCCTGCGCCTGCTAAGGTACCCAAAATCATTTTATCTGGATAACCTCTTTGACGTAGTTCAGGAATTGTCATCTTACCAATAGTGGCACAAGTTGCTGCTGATGACCCAGAAACAGCAGCAAAAATAGCACAACCTACAATATTAGTATGTAAAAGGCGCCCCGGAATAGCATCTAGCCAAGGAGAGACTCCTTTGAATAAATCACTAGACAATCTGGTACGAAATAGAATCTCTCCCATCCATAAAAACAAAGGCAATGCCGTTAACGTCCAACTAGATGAAGCTCCCCAGATAGAAATCGCCATAGCATCGCCAGCTGGTCTAGCAGAAAAAAACTCCATCACTATCCAAGCACTGCCCGATAACGCCAAACCAACCCATACGCCACTGGCTAAAAAGCCTAATATAGAGACTAATAAAACTAGAATTACAAAACTTTCAGTCATCGTGATTAGTGAGAGGATACCGCATGTAGAGGATCCAAATCACCCTTGTTAAATAAGGTCAGAACAAACTCTTCAATAAGTGCTATAGCAAATATTACACATCCAATTGCCATACCTAATTGAGGTATCCATAGAGGTGTCGCATCTTCTTCTACAGATAAGTCATTAAACTGATAAGATTGCAGCACTAAATTGACACTAAAATAAGCAGTACAAATAGCAAGTAAAGTAGCAATCAATAGCGAAATTAAATTTAAACTATTTCGCCATTTTGGAGATACCGCATTTAATAGCAAAGTCACTCTAATATGCTCATTATGTCGGAACGTATAAGCTAACGAAAGGAACCCTGCTGCTGCCATTGAATAACCTGAATAGGCATTTAGCCCTGACAAATGCCAATCGATCTGGCGACCAATAATCAGTAATAACACACAGACTAAAATACCAACCATAAATAATGCAGCTGCATACGCAGCCGCATTATATAAACCATTCAAAAACTTCCTTAACATGGCTTATTTTTGTTGATATGTCTCGAGTAATTTTTTGCCATCATCGCCGGCACGTTTTACCCAATCATCAAGCATAACTTTAGTTGTTTCTACAAATTCCTTTTGTAAGGCTTCTGATGGTTGTATGATTTTCAAACCAGCTTTAGTTAGCTCAGACTTAAAGAAATCTGTTTTTTCACGAGATAGCGCCCAGCCATCTTTCTCAGCTTGAGCTCCCGCCTCTAGCAATGCTTTTTGCTGAGCTGGATTTAACTGATCAAAGGCTTTTTTATTCACAATCACAGCATTTTTAGGTAACCATGCTTCATTGTCATAGAAGTACTTGATATATTCATTAATTTTAATATCATAGCCTGTTGCACTGGATGTCATTAATGAGTTTACGACACCTGTTGCTAATGCTTGAGTCAATTCGGCTTGCTGGATAGTCACTGGCTGCGCACCCACTAACTGAGCGATCTTAGCAGTTACAGGGCTATACGCACGCCATTTAAGACCTTTTAGATCAGCGACAGAGTTAAGCTCTTTGTTCACAAAGATACCTTGTGGTGGCCAAGCTACTGTATACAATAATTTCATACCTTGAGATTCTAATTTTTTCTCAAGGAATGGTTTTTGTGCTTGATATAGTTTCCACGCAGCATCATACCCAGATGCAACAAATGGCACACCATCTAATTCAAAAATAGCATCCTCATTAGCAAAGTTAGTCAAAATAATTTCACCAATTTGTGCTTGATTACCTTGGACAGCACGCTTAATTTCTGGCGCTTTGAACAAAGAAGCATTAGGATGCAGCGTAATTGTTAGCTCGTTATTACTTAATTTAGCTACATTGTCGGCAAATGCTTTTAAGTTTTGAGTATGAAAATTACTTTCTGGATAAGCTGACGGCAAATCCCATTTTGTACTAGCAAGCGCTTGTGTACTAGCCATAACCGTCATCAGTAAACTAGAAATAAGTAATGATTTTTTAAACATAATGAAAAACCTTCATCAAACTAACAATAAAAAAACTTACAACAATGGTTATTTAATCATTTTCTGCATTGCAATAATACTAGGGCTTTTGCTGATATATCTATTTATCTATTGCGTTAACTTTTGAATGATTAATAGCCTTTAAAAATAGACCCGACCAAGCATATAGATATACTTAATCGGGTTAACCTAGTTATTTTCTAGAAATCTAGAGATATGATGTATTCGAGGCTTATGGAAGCTCACCAGATTTACGTTTTTCAATAAAATCTTTGGTTTCTTTAACCACAACACCAGATAACAACACTAAACCGATTAAGTTAGGAATAGCCATCAATCCGTTGAAGGTATCTGCTAAGTTCCATACTAGATCCAAGCTAAGCACTGTACCTGCCATTACCGAAGCCACATAAATAATACGATAAATAGGCACAAAACCTTCACCGAATACGTAAGAAGCACATTTCTCGCCATAGTAACACCAACCTAAAATAGTTGAGTAAGCAAAGAAAATAAGACCAAAGGTCACAATTGCTCCACCTATACCAGGTAACATTTTATTGAAAGTTAATACTGTTAAGGCAGCACCTTTATCACCACCAGCATAAAGATCGCCCATCACTAAAACAATACCAGTAATACTACATACCACGATAGTATCAAGGAATGTACCAGTCATTGAAATTAACGCTTGACGGCCAGGGTGGTCAGTTTTTGCTGCCGCTGCTGCAATTGGCGCAGAACCCATACCGGCCTCATTAGAGAAGACTCCACGAGCGACACCATAGCGAATAGCTACCCCAATACCACCACCGATAAGCGCATCACCAGAGAATGCTGTACTGAAAATTTTACTAATAGCTGGACCAACTAAATCAATATTAGCAAAAATAATAATCAACCCACCAATTACATAAACGATTGCCATAATTGGCACAATGAATGAAGCTGCCCGAGCAATACTTTTGATACCACCCAAAATTACAATAGCCGTAAACACTGTTAGAACGACACCTGTAATCCATGGATCAATTCCAAGGCTTGTACGTACTGAATCAGCCACAGAGTTTGACTGTACTGAGCTACCAATACCAAAAGAAGCAATCGTCCCTAAGAAGGCGAAAATAAGACCTAACCATTTCATGTTACAACCTTTCTCAAGGTAATACATTGGGCCACCATTCATTTCACCTTTGGCATTTACCACACGATATTTCACCGCTAGAATCGCTTCGGCGTATTTTGTTGCCATACCAAAAATAGCCGTAATCCACATCCAGAATACTGCACCCGCTCCACCTACCACAACAGCAGTGGCTACACCTGCAATATTACCAGTACCAATCGTGGCTGATAACGCAGTCATAAGTGCACCAAATTGAGAAACATCCCCTTCATGCTCATGACTGTTCGGGTGTCTGCTAAAAGCTTGTTTTAATGCAAACGGCAACATTCTAAATTGTAAAAATGCCAGACGGATAGATAATAAAACACCCGTTCCAACGAGGAAAAACAGCATATATGGCCCCCATACAATACCGTTTATCACATTGATAAAGTTGTTAAAAGCTTCCATGGTTACTCCAATAGAATTGATTGTAAAAACTCATAGATTAAAGGCCTCTCAATAGCCAATCCTTATCGTGATTATACAAACTATTTCTTTTTTGAAAAGCATTGAAACAACTAAAAAATACCCTAATCCCCCCAAAACTAGGGTAATACCTAATAAAAACCAGGACTTTTTGCACAAATTTTCCACAGAAATGCACTTTTTTGAAGCAATATTGCTTCTCAAGCTTACATCCAACCCATCATACGTAAAGCAACGACTCCAAGGGCTGCAACCGGCATAGCACCTACGGTTGTAATACCGATAATATTTGCCGCTGCCACATCATTTGCGCCCATTGCCTTAGCCATGACATAACTCGCCGCCGCCACAGGTGTTGCTGTCATAAGAAAGATTACGCCCATGGATACGCCTTCTAAACCAAAGAAAAACGCTACTAACACTGTTACCAAAGGTGCAAACAACAATCGCCCTATGCTTGCCCATAGTGCTATGTCAACCATTTTAAACATACTTCTAACATCTAATGTGGCACCTGCACAGATTAATGCGAGTGGTAACGCTAATCGCGATAAATAACTTCCTGTTTCCTCTAATAAAGGAGATATCGGTATCGGTATGGTTTTACATAACAATGCAGCCAAAATCGCTAGAATTAATGGATTTTTCAAAATTTGCTTCATCACAAAACTAGCACTAAGCCGTTGATTATTTCCGTCAGAACGACTTAATGTTAAGACAGCTAACACATTGAATAACAACGTCATCGCCCCGCCAAAAATTGCACCTATAGCCACCCCTTGGGCACCATAAGCACTAGACACAAATGCTAGCCCCATAATCATGGTATTGCTACGAAATACACCCTGGACAAATACGCCTCTATCTTTTGGATTAGCCACATAACGTCTTGCAAAAAATTCTGCTCCAATAAACAAAATCAAGCTCGCCACTATCCCCGAAAAAATTAAATTCAATTGTTCTAAAAAAGGAGAATGGTTGCTATAAATGCTAAAAAATAATAAGGCAGGCATTGAATAGCGAAAGACTATTTTAGAGGCTTGATCACAAAACTTTGCATCTACTTGATGGCTCTTGTTTACATACCAACCAAGGAACAATAACAACATGCTTGGTAAAGTAACGGATAAACCAAACACTAACGCATCAAGAAAGTCGGAGAACATAGGTACCACACATACAATATTATTGTTAATCGTTAAGCATCAATGATGCCTTATAAATACATCATTATTCTGCATCATTAAATAATTTAGGCACTACTCTTTGAGTATGTGGTACCGATAAGAAATACATCCATTGATAACTCCCAAATAGAGCTAGTAGCGCTACTAGTAATGTATTTCCTGTAAATTCTACGGTAAATAATGCCCACAATACCATCACTATCATCGTGATAACACTAAATAGTACTATTGCCTTCTTAGACATCCCCTTATCAAGTAGAAACACACTAATAATACCCAATACTAGTGCAGGAATACCGTACATTACTATTCCATGCATAATGGTCAGCATCCATGTTTGAAAGGCTAAACCTATTTTTAAGTCTCCCCCCATATGCGTGAAAAGATGATAAATAAAGAAAAAGGCTCCTACAATAAAGCCTAAGAGAGCTGGTAATACAGTAAATAGTAGTACCGTTAATGGGTAAGAAAAACGTAATTCACGCATAAAAATCTTCAAGACATAAAAAAGCCAACTTTAAAAATTGTAATCTTTAAAGTTGGCGTTTGTCTATTCTTAGTTTCTAAGAATAAATCATCTATATCGTACTGATATAACTAGTTAGCGATTGTACAATCCTCATAAATCGCCTTACCATCTGCTTCTAACGTTGCAGATTTACCTTTTGTGAGTAATTGATAAGTATAGTTTTTATCCATAGATTTATAGTTTGCACCAGATGCCATTGGGAAAATTTCTAAGGGAATAATTTCATCAGATTGAGTGATCATGGCATAAGAGCTTTTTGCTGTATTGATATATACAACATCCAGATTTTTATTGCCTTTGCAAGTATAAATAATTTTTTGCACTTCATCATTAGTCTTTGCGACTTTCTTAGCCTTTCCAGTCGCCGCCATAGCTGAACCACTTGCTACCATAGCAATACCCACCATAGTTGCTACTAAAATTTGCTTAGATTTCATCATTTAATTTACTCCTTCTATAAATATAAATTTTTAGCTTAAAACATGTTGCGCCAGTTTTCTAATTGGCGTCTGTCTCGTTTTGTCGGGCGACCATGTGTATAACTTTCAGCTGGCTCACTCGCAAAACGTTTGCGTTCTTTCTCCATCTCCCTTTTCATGACACTATCTGGTGTTTCTTCATATAGAAGCTGTGCCACTGGAGCTGGCCCTCTAACTGAACTTAATGCGTTGACAATAACCTCTTTTTCACAATTGCCTTGCTTTATACTTATCTTGTCACCTACCTTGACCTCTCGAGCAGGCTTACAAGCTTGCCCATTAACCAATACTCTGGTTTTTAATATTTCATCTACGGCTAAGGACCTAGTCTTATAAAACCGTGCAGCCCATAGCCATTTATCAATTCGTAATTTATCTAACGTACTCATTCAGCGCTACTATACAGGATTTTTTGAAGATTAATGCAATTTTAATCGGTATATATATTACGGCTAATTTCAAGCAATCAACAGTCTCAAAATGTTAATTTTCGCTAGGTTTTGCTAAAATAATTGGAGATTATATAGGGTAAAAAACCTAAAAGGACTTTTACTATGAAAAAAATACTATTGTCATTACTATGCTTTATCAGTGGTGGATTTATACAAACTGTTCATGCTGAAGAAGTTGGCTGTATCAGCACAACATGGCGAGTTGTTAATAACGATAAGGTCTGTATCAAATCATTCAAAGATCCAGATATTGACGGTGTTATTTGTCATCTTTCTCACGCTAAAACGGGTGGTGTATCAGGTGCCTTAGGCGTTGCAGAAAACCCTTCTCGTTTTTCAATCTCTTGTGCGCAAGTTGGTCCATTAAAAGCGTCTAAAGGAATACCACCCATTAAAGAAAAAATATTCACGCAACGTATGAGCCTCTTGTTTAAGGATTTAAATGTAACACGAGTTGCTGATCCAGCAAATAATGCGTTAGTTTACTTAGTTATCAGTGAAAAAATCATTGACGGCTCACCTTATAACAGTATTTCTACAGTACCTTTAATGCCTTGGGGAAACCAACCACCAATGGTGGAGTTTAATCGCAAATAATGCCTTTATCTTCATTAAAAAACATCCAATTAAAGGATGCTTACTGGCAAGGGTGGGAGTCTTTTTTGCATACTATTCCTACCCTTGTTTCAAGTGAAGGAGCTGTCGCTAATTACTTAAATACTATTCGTCCAGCACACTTTTCTAATAGTCATAGCTTTGTGCCTCAAGCCTGTTTACCAACGGATATAAGTTACGAATCCTTTATCTATCAATACCATCAAATTCCAACAAGAGATGGTTTACATGATTTTTTTAATGCTCTATGCTGGTTTCATTTTCCAAAAACCAAAGCCCATTTTAACTACTTACATCAGCAACAAATTGAGCATTTAGGGACTCGTGTTCGGGGCGCTGTACGCGATACACTTACCGTGTTTGATGAAAATGGTTTTTTAATTCAATGCCCTGATGAACTCTGGACTGCACTCAAAGCGAAAGAATGGCAAAAAGCCTTTTGTGAATTACGCCCGTTGTGGGCTGAAACCAAAGTAATGGTTTTTGGTCATGCTCTATTAGAAAAGCTCGTTACCCCTTATAAAAGCATAACTGCACACGCGATACGCATTCCCTCTACAATTGCTCAACAGACATCTTCGGAAAATATAGCGCTTTCAACCATCACTCAAGGATACTCACCCAAACGTTTCACACTTGCAGACATTAAACAAATTGATAAGTATTTAACCTCATTTTTACAACCAGAAACCTTATCTGAAAAGCCCTATATTCCTATTCAAATTTTTGGTATTCCTAATTGGATGGAGAGCCAAGATGAGTACTTCTATGCAGACTCTACGGTTTTTAGGCATCCTAAGCATCAGCCAAATAAAAAAGGCTAGAGAAGTAGTCACTAGCCTAAGATCGTTCACAAGCCTTTTTTTAATTTTGCGTGGCAAGCTATTCACTCAATTAATTTAATAGTCCAAATTCAACTAAGGCTTTGTGCATCATAAGAATTGAAATCAAAAACAACAAGCAAGCAAAAATTTTCTTGAGTTTATCGACAGGAAGAATATGAGCATATTTGGCACCCATCGGAGCAAATAGAATACTCATCAGTATAAGCACCAATAAACCAGGCCAATAAATATAGCCAAATAAATGACCATGAATACCCAGTGTTTGAATGCCTCCAATAATATATCCAATACTATTGGCAACAGCAATCGGAAAACCTATTGCTGCTGATGTAGACACCGCCTTTTTAAGCGGTACATTTGACCATACCATAAAAGGCACAGATAAGAAACCTCCGCCAGCCCCCACCAATCCAGAAATCAGGCCAATGATGATACCAACCGATGTCATTCCAATCATGCCAGGCAACTGACGTGAGGGTTTAGGCTTCTTGTTCCGTAGCATATTAAACCCAGAGTAAAACACAAACAAGGAAAACACAAAAGATAACCAAGCTGTATTTAACCACTGAAAAATCACTGATCCTGACAATAAGCCACCTATAAGAATACCTGGCGTAATTTGTAGTACGATAGACCAAATTACACCACCTCGCTTATGGTGAGCACGCATACTAGAGAGTGACGTAAAAACGATTGTCCCCATCGCTGTAGCAATCGCAATATGTACAATATACTCTGGAGGAACAAGATGGTAGAGAGAAAAAATGGCCGTAAGAAAAGGCACAATAATCATCCCCCCTCCTACACCTAATAGTCCAGCAAAAAAACCGCTAAAACAACCTAAGAGTAGAAAGAGAGCGACTGTAGTGATGGTCATAAAACAACCTTAACCATGAATAATTATTACTTAAGATTACCTGACAAAAACTGTTGAAGACGTTGGCTCTTCGTATGATTAAACACTTCATCAGGAGTGCCTTGTTCTTCTACACAGCCTTTGTGCAAGAACATCACTTGTGTAGCAATATTACGCGCAAAACCCATTTCGTGAGTCACTACAATCATGGTACGCCCTTCTTCAGCAAGCTTTTGCATTACTTTTAATACCTCACCCACCAACTCTGGGTCTAACGCTGAAGTAGGTTCATCAAAAAGCATTACTTCTGGCTCCATCGCTAAAGCTCTGGCAATTGCTACACGCTGTTGTTGACCACCAGACATCTGCGAAGGGTATTGATTTTCAACTGTTTCTGGTAAACCTACTTTTTGCAAGTAATGGCGAGCACGCTTTAGTGCTTCATCTTTACTCAAACCAAGTACATGAATAGGTGCTTCAATAATATTCTCTAGCGCTGTCATATGCGCCCAAAGATTAAAATGTTGAAATACCATTGCCAATTTCGTACGGAATGATTGAAGCTTTTTCTCATCACTCACTCGTGTACGACCACGTTTATCTTTTTCTAACGCAATAGTTTCACCTAATACAGTAATTGAACCACTGTCTGGGAACTCTAAAAAATTAATACAGCGTAAGAACGTACTTTTTCCTGAGCCACTAGAACCAATAATGGCAATAACATCACCAGCCTTTGCTTGTAAGGATACACCTTTCAATACTTCATTCTGACCGTATGATTTATGAATATCTTTCACATCGAGCTTAAACATAATCTTCCTATTTCTTTTCGTAAGCCAAGAACGCTAATGCACGGCGCTCAACCATACGGAACAACGCCACAATACTAAACGATACCACCATATAAATTAACGCCGCTGTCCCATATGAAGCAAATGTTAAATATGTTGCTGAATTGGCATCACGCGCCACTTTTAAAATATCTGGTACCGTTGCGGTAAATGCCAATGAAGTCGAATGCAACATTAAAATGACTTCATTACTATAAGCTGGTAAAGAACGGCGCAAAGCTGATGGCAAAATAATCCGTCGATATATTTTAGCCTTTGACATTCCATACGCATACGCTGCCTCTACTTCACCATGTGGCATTGATTTAATAAAACCTGCAAAAATCTCAATTGTATAAGCCAAAGTATTCAGCATTAGTGCAAGCACAACGCAATTATACCCACTCATAAAGAAAGAATTTAGCGTATCATTATTTTTAATAAAATCTAGACTTATTAGACCACTATAAATAAGCAAAAGTTGTACATATAGTGGCGTGCCACGAAATATATAAGTAAATAACCATACTGGACCACTAATCCAGCGATTCTTAGATACTCGTGCAATAGCTAGTGGTAGGGCAAGAATAAATCCTATTAATAACGATAGCACTAAAATCCAAAGAGTCACTGCTAGACCAGAAAACTCTGTGCCATCCCAAAAAATAAACGGTTTCCAATATTCATTCAGAATGCTGAGAAAATTATCAAACGCTTCAATCATATATTAGCCTCACGTACACCTACTGAGTATTTCTTCTCCAACCACCATAAAATCACATTCGATATGGTTGTGAGGGCTAAATAAACCATCCCTGCGATTAAGATAAAAAAGAACATTCTGCCTGATGCCCTACCTGCTGATTGCGTAATTTGAACCAAATCACTTAAGCCAATAATAGAGACAAGAGCCGTCGCCTTTAGAACCACTAACCAATTATTACCGATACCAGGCAATGCATATCGCATCATTTGTGGAAACAAAATGCGACTAAATATACGCTTTGGCGTAAATCCGTAAGCCTTACCAGCTTCTAACTGACCTTTTGGTACCGCCAAAAACGCACCACGGAAAGTTTCAGCAAAATAAGCACCATAAATAAAACCAATCGTTAATACACCAGTAATAAACGGATCTAAATCAAACTGTGCCAAACCAAGACAGTCCGTAATGCTATTTAGCAATTGTTGAATGCCAAAAAAAATCAATAACATCAAGACTAGGTCTGGAATACTACGAATTAAAGTCGTATAAGCTTGAGCCCATAAGTAGAAAAAACGGTTACCAAATAATTTACCCAATGCACCTAATAGGCCAAGAATAAAAGCAACCAACAATGAACACAAAGCTAGTTTAATGGTCTCCCACGTTCCCATTAACACTTGCTCGCCGTAACCATCTAAGAACATAAAGTCCCCTTTTTTACAACATTAAGGGTATAAAAAATAATGAGTACACTTACGTATGGAGCGTAAATGCACTCACTCTTAACAAAAAAATTATTTTTTATCAAGCAAATTCAACTCACCTTCTTGGAAGTATTTGCTAGCAATTTTTGCTAATGTGCCATCTTCACGAATTGCCTTAATAGCACCGTCTACAGCCTCTTTTAGTTTCGTATCTTGTTTACGAAGACCCATTCCGATTTCATTTGCTAATAATGGATCAACTAAAGGTTCACCGACAAATTCCCAGTCTTTACCTTCAGGTTTACTTAAGAAGCCAGCTACGCCATTTGGTTTTTCTAAAATAGCCACATCAATACGACCTGCGTTCAAATCCACAAATGTTTGATCTTGCTCTAGATAAGAAACCACCTTGATTCCAGCCTTACCCCAAACTTTTTTAGCATAAGCCTCTTGTGCACTTCCTTGTAAAGCACCTACTTTTTTGCCTTTTAAAGAATCAACTGTTGGTAAAATACCACTACCCTTCTTAGCCAATAATTGTGTAGGAATAGCATAAACATTATCTGTGAACAGAATTACCTTCTCACGTGCTTCATTGTGTGTCAAGCTAGCATGAATAATATCGAATTTTCGAGCTTGCAAGCCTGCAATTAATGAGTCAAATGGTTGCTCTACCCATACACATTTGGCATTTAATTTCTCACAAATCGCATTACCTACATCAATATCGAAACCAACTAATTCACCTTTTTCGTTACGATATTCAAAAGGGGCATAAGCAGATTCTGTACCAAATTTAATTTCAGTTAAATTTTGCGCGCTTGTCGTACCAACAACACCAATGGCTAAACTTAAAGCTAAAAGTAGAGATCGCATGGATTGTCTCCTCCGTTTAAAGTAATCAAAATTAATAAAATACACTGAATTATATAGCGAATGCTCAAAAGAGCAATTAGCATAAACTATAATTGAGATATTTTTTTAGTATAAGTTATTATCATGACAACAGTCGAACCATTTTTTATGCCCCTTCATCCTGTCCAATTAGAAGGAAATGGTCTCATCTTACTACCAACTACTCTAGGTCACGTACCCAGTTTAGCTCAGGCAGCTAGTGATGGAGAACTATGGACTCCCGTGTATTCTTCAGTCCCTACACCTGACGAAATGGAACTCTATGTGACAAATGCTCTCGAGCAACAAGCAAAGGGTGAATGTCTCATTTTCACCGTCACACATGCAAAAACCAAAGCCATCATCGGTACTACTCGC
Organism: Pelistega sp. MC2; assembly: GCF_900099475.1. Classification (NCBI taxonomy): domain Bacteria; kingdom Pseudomonadati; phylum Pseudomonadota; class Betaproteobacteria; order Burkholderiales; family Alcaligenaceae; genus Pelistega; species Pelistega sp. MC2. The sequence continues at coordinate 235,269 of NZ_LT628276.1, forward strand.
TACTACAACATCATCCCAGAATGCGCTCGTTTAGAGATTGGCTATACATGGTATGCTCAATCCCATCAACGTACCTTTGTCAATACGGCATGTAAATACCTCATGCTTTTTTATGCTTTCGAAAGTTTAAAAGCTAATATGGTTGGTTGGCGTGCAGACAACCTGAATGAGCCCTCATTGGCAGCCATTGAGCGCATTGGAGCTAAAAGAGATGGGGTAATTCGCGGTGATAAACTCAGAAGAAATGGTACCGTTCGTGATTCAGTGATATTTAGTATGTCACGTAAAGAATGGCCTGAACATAAACAACGTTTACTCTCTAAAATCCAAAATACGCCTACCTAATAAAAACAATGGATACATTAACTTCACTTTTACCCATCTGTCTAGCGATTGTGGTTGGGATGATGGCAGGACGCTTTTTGCCGGCAACAATCACTCAGCGTATTGCTAGAAGCATTACTCCTTTTATTTGGATCCTACTCTTTGCCATTGGTTATAAATTTGGTCTAGCACTAGAAAACATTACTCACGTCACGGACATACTAACACTTGCCTCTGTCTATTCCATAGGCTTGAGCATTTTTGTCGCACTCATTATTTATCTACTTTATGGTCGAAAAACTCGCTTAACAGCTCACAAATCAGCACATGACTTAGGCATTGCTCATGTGCTAAAAGAATGTGCCCTGGCATTTCTTTCTATTATTCTAGGTGGATTATTTGCTCAAAGCTTACTGCATTTCAGCTTGCGTACGGATTTTATGCCATCAAGTGAGGTTTTTCTTTATATTTTGTTATTTATTATTGGGGTTGATTTGATTAATGCACCTGTAAGCCTAAAAAGCATTAATCGACGCATTGTATTCATGCCAGTTTGGATTCTCATTGCATCAACTATTGGCAGCGTGTTTCTTTCATGGCTAATGGGTATAGATTATCGATATGGTTTGGTCTTATCTGGTGGTCATGGTTGGTTTTCTCTTTCTGCCGTTCTAGTTACTGCTCATTTAGGTGAGTTCTACGGTGCCACTGCCTCACTAACAGACCTATTCAGAGAATTACTATCAATTGTTGCTCTATTTTTTATTGGTGCTAGATATCCAGATTCCGCTATAGCCGTTGCTGGCGCAACAGCAATGGATACAACCTTACCTATCATCAAAAAAACTGCAGGTAACCAATATATCGCCCAAGCAATTTATGTTGGCGTTGCCCTTAGTGTGATTGCTCCTTTTTGGTTAGGTTTTTTAATCAGTTTAATTCCTTAGTCCCCTAATAAATATCCTTGTTCAATGGTTAAGTATATGGTTTTATTTAATGGCAAATAAGATTCTGAAAAAAACAATATCTCTTGATCATTGTGCAGGCGTGCTTTGTAAGCATAACGTTCCCCTTTAAAGACGCGATTAAAAATTAACGCCTGTAACCCCTGACCCTCTTGCGCTAAATGAATATGCTGAGGACGAACCAAAAAAGTCTGTAGTTGGTTAGCAGAGAAAGTTCCCGGGGCTAATAATGTTTCAATTGTTTGTTTAGACAGTTGTTTACCCTTCTCCGGTGATCTCGCACTACTTTTCAAAATAGATCCCTGTCCAATAAAGCGTGCCACCCACTCAGAGCATGGTGTTTGATAAAGGCTTTGGGGAGAATCGAATTGTTCAATAACACCTTGCTTCATCACCGCAATTTTATCGGCTAGTGCCATAGCTTCTGCTTGATCATGCGTGACATAAATAAAAGTAGCATTAGTTTTGGCTTGGAATTCGCGAAATGTGTCTTCCATAGACGCTCGTAAATATTGGTCTAAATTCGCTAGAGGCTCATCTAATAGGACAATTTTAGGATGAGAAACCAAACATCTTGCTAATGCTACCCGCTGACGTTGCCCTCCACTTAATTCATTAGGCATTCTTTTGGCTAAATGTGCCATATTGACAGCTATTAAAGCGTCATTCACTTCCGCTAAATAAGCCTCGCCTTTAACCCCTTTAATCTTTAAGGCATAACCTACATTATCCATTACATTCATATGTGGCCATAATGCATATGACTGAAATACCATACTCATTTCTCGTTGTTCTGGAGGTATATTGGTATGAGAGGTAGAGATTTCTTTATCGTCTAATAAAATACGTCCTTCCGAGACAGGCTCAAAACCAGCAATCATACGTAAAACAGTCGTTTTCCCACAACCAGATGGGCCTAGCAAGGCCAAAAATGTTCCTGACTCAACTGTTAATGATACCGAATCCACTACCTTTTGATCTGCAAATACTTTAGAGACATTTTCTAAGACTAGCTTTGCCATGGAATTACTCCTTTAGGTAAACGTTTTCCTAACAAACTCAATATCAGCATCAATACGATTACCAATAGCACGACTACCACAGATACAGCAGAAGCCATAATAGCATCGCCACTTTCGTCCATATTAAAAATAATCACTCCTACTGTTTCTTTCCCAGCGCTCCACAATAATGCTGAAACAGTTAATTCATTAAAGGCAATCAAGAATACCAAAATAATTCCTGCAAATACCGAAGGCGCAAGTAAAGGAATAAGAATATCCCTTAATCGCTGGGTAAAGTTTGCTCCACACAGCTGAGCCGCCTCTTCTAAAGCTACGTCCATTTGCAACATACTACTTTGGATGGGTTTAAATCCTACAGTTAAAAATCTTGCCAAATAAGCAAACAAAATAATCCATAACGTACCATAAAGACTTACATTCACTATCGGCAAAGGCTTCACAAAGATAAGAATACACGCTATTGATAATACCACCCCGGGTAAAGCATAGGGAATGTCCATCATTACTTTACTTACATAATAAAGCTTACTTGATGAATCTCGTTGCCCCCAATAGGCTAATGGGATACTAATCAAAACAATAATAACTGCTGCCATTAAGGATAAGAAAAAACTATTAGTAAATGCTCGCCAAACACTACTTTGTGGTTTAAAAATATTAATATACCCTTGCCAACTAAAAGTCTCCCAACTCAATGGTATACCTTGCGCAGCGACAAAAGAGCTACTCAATAAAGCGAGCAAGGGAATAACTAAAATAGCTAACAAAACCACTGCCAAGCTTATTTCTACAACAAGACGCCATTGATTTAATTCAAATTTAAAAGGTTTTCCTTGTGCGCTCATTAAGGTCATCTTATTTTGAAAATGATGCTGTACCCAAACGGCGACAACTGCTAGAACAGCAATAATCAACGATAAACTTGATAATTCACTAATCATCGTGGGACCAAAATCAGCCATTTTTTGATAAATCAAGGTAGGAAGTACATAGTAAGAGACAGGAATTCCCAACATAGCAGGGATCCCAAAATTTCCTAGTCCAGAAATAAAAGCAACGGCCGCTCCAGCCACTAACCCATTACGACATAAAGGAAAAATAATATCTATAAAAACACGTTGCTGGCTAGCTCCATTTAAACGAGCCGCCTCAATCAATTCCTTAGGAATATAGAGTAAATTGCTCCTTAATATTAGAAAGACCAATGAAGTATGCTGAATTCCCATCAATAGAATAATACCCCAAGCAGAATATAACGGCTGTTTACTACCTAAGGCTGGTGCCATACCTAACGTTTTTAATAAAACGCTACTTGGACCCATTAGCTGCAACCAACTTAGCGCTGTGACTTGTGGAGGAATCATCATAGGTAACATAAATAAAAATACCCATAATGACTTCCATCTAATATCACTTAAAACAACGAAAAAAGCGAGTGCCCCACCAAGAAATAACGATACCCACATCGCCATGAAAGAGGTATAAATACTGTGATTAAAGGCTAACCAAGTATTTTTTTGAGAAATAACTTTGGATAAACTAGAGGGGTGATGCCAACTAATATCGGACAATGCCTGCATCACTAGTCGTACGGTCGGTAAAACACTAATTATCGTTATCAACAAAACTAACCCCCATAATAGGGGGCTAGGAAGTTTATTTTTGCTTGTTAAAGTCATACAATTGCTGACAATATCTTTACTAAATCACTTCATCAACAACCTTAAACTATTCAAATAGTTTACTAAAACCTGCCTTATCATTTTCAGTGTTTTCTAAGGCTTTGCTTGCATCAAATGGTAATAATTTAATTTCTTTACGATCAGGGAATCCTTCTGGTGAAGGCATACCATTACGAGCCGGTAGATAACCTTGGCTTAATACCAATTTTTGACCTTCCTCAGACAATACAAAGTCCACGAATTTTTTAGCTAATTCTTTGTTTTTAGAAGATTTTAAAATAGCGATTGGTTCAGTCACCATACTGACACCTTCAGTAGGGAACACAAACTCAACAGGTGCTCCTTTAGCTTTTTCACGAATTGCTAAATAATCCACCAATACGCCATAAGGTTTTGCACCCGACGTAATCGCTGTCAATACACTACCATTACCTTTTTGTGGGCTCATGCCATTAGCTTTAAGACCCTCGTAATATTTCCAACCAAACTCAGGGTTGGTCGTTAGTGCAGATAAATGAATTAATGCTGCACCAGAATAAAGAGGGCTAGGCATTGCTGCCAAATCTTTATATTCAGGCTTTAACAAATCATTCCAAGATGTTGGTTTATCTTTAGCCTCTTTATGATACGCAATCCCTGTTGTAATCAGCTTAGTACCATAATAAAAACCTTGATTATCGTATAAAGAAGCATCGTAATGACTTTTTTCTGCTGAGTCATAAGCTTCAAGTAAATTTTCTTTCTTTAATTGCTCTAGGGTAACACTGTCCGCAATCAATAGTAGGTCTGGCTTGATCACTCCAGCATCCACTTCAGCACGAAACTTTGTCATTAATTTTGTTGTACCATCGCGCACCCACTCAACCTTAACACCAGGATTAGCTTTTTCAAAAGCCTCTACTGTCATTTGTGCATCAGCAACAGGTTGAGACGTATATAGGGTAAGTTGTTGGGCCTGTGCACCTACTGACAATACCGCCAAACCTAAGGCAGTCAGCAATTTATTAAACATGCTATTCTCCAATACAGAATTCCGAAAATTATATCAAGATGCGAGTAGCTTAACGAGCAGATATTTCATGATTGTGACAGTCTACAAGTAAAGCAATTTTTACGTTGATTTCACACTTTTTTCATCATAAAACAACGACCTGTCATATTAGTGTATTATTTGAAATTGTCTATCTATTTTAATAAGACTTAACAATTTTCTAGGTGCTTCATCATGCCTTTAAGAGACTGGCTAGCCGCTTTATTGACCATTATTGTATGGGGACTTAATTTTTTAATTAGCAAAATTGGTTTGGCAGAACTCCCCCCTTTATTGTTTGGAGGTATTCGTGTATTCATGGTTGCCTTTCCAGCCATATTTTTTTTAAAACCTCCTAAAGCACCGTGGAAATTAATCATCGCCTATGGGACTACCATCAACTTTTTGCAATTTGCCTTTATGCTAAGTTCTTTAGCCTTTGGACTATCAGGAGGACTCACCTCTTTATTAATGCAAATGCAAGCTTTCTTTACCATCATTTTTGCAGCACTTTATTTTAAAGAAAAAATTCCCTTGGGCAGCTTAATCGCCATTTTTATTGCATTCCTAGGCATAACACTATTGATTCAAGGCGCTAATACTGAAACAGTCATTCCCTTTCTAGGACTTATTTGTGTTGTAGGCGCTGCAATTTCTTGGGCATGTGGTAATATCACCATCAAATTGATGCGAGAAGTAAATATGGTCAGTTTGGTTGTCTGGGGTGGACTGATTTCCACACCGATGTTCATGCTAGCTTCCTACATCTTTGAAGGTCCGGAACGGATTGCCTCTAGTCTAAGCAATGCATCAATCAATGCTTATATAGCCGCTGCTTATTCCGCCTATATGTCAAATCTCGTGGGTTATGTCCTGTGGGGACGTTTGTTAGCCACTCGTCCTGTTAACTTGATTGCACCACTAACACTACTGGTTCCTATTGTTGGTATTATTTCTAATGCTATTGCATTCCACGAAAAGCTTTCTGTCATACAGTGGTTCGGGGTCATTACAGTAATGTTGGCATTGATTATTAATGTTTTCTGGTTAAAAATCGTTAAATTTTTTAAATTATCCCTCAATCCTCATAAAAATTAACATTTAATCATTGAAACGACATAATTCATCCTTATAATGATAGTTATGTAGTTTTCAATAAACTATTTTTCATTTTTTTAGTCGAGGATTGTTATGTCTATTATTAGTGCTATCATTATTGGTTTTATCGTTGGTCTTATCGCACGTGCCATTATGCCGGGAACTCAATCTATGGGCTTCATCATGACAACATTATTAGGTGTAGCAGGCTCTTTTGTAGGCTCTTATTTAGGTCAAGCTATTGGTATGTATCCAGCAGGTAGCCAAGCAGGTTGGATTGCCTCTGTCGTAGGTGCATTAATCCTACTATTTATTTTTGGTCTCGTAAGTAAGAAGTAAGGCACGCTTACTTTCTCCCTCTGACAGCGTGCCTTTATGGCACGCTTTTTATTTCTTGGAGGTTTTCCTAATGAATCACAAGGATCCATCGGTCAAAGAAACCCAAAATCTAATGGGACAATTAAGTAAACTCGCTAAACGTCTGGGAGAACCACTACTTGAAAAAGCCCTATACCTCTACTATGGTTTAAAGAACCCCTCTACTCCCAAATGGGCTAGAAAAGTGATTTATGGCGCACTAGCCTATCTAGTACTGCCTGTTGATGCCATACCTGACCTCTTGCCGGGTGTCGGTTTTACGGATGATTTAAGTGTTATTGCAGCCGCTTTAGCAACAGTCTCTTATTACATTACCCCTGAAGTTAAAGCACAAGCGAAAGAAAAAATGGCAAAATGGTTCTCTAAAAAGCAACCAATCAATGATTTAAACGACAATATCATTGATATTAAGTAAACCGTTTTTCTATCACTTTATTCATGCCAACAATTAATTTTAAAGAAATTTGGGTTACAGAAGCTGTACGACAGCGCGAGGAACACTGGGGACCTATAGAAGATAATGCAGTTGTTTTACAGCTTCGTGCCCAACCAATTTCTCTTACTGATAAAGTTATCCAACGTGCCCTTTTATTAAGTCGCCGAGATGGTTTATTAGAAACAGTAAATCAATGGATAAGTGCGTCAAAATTTGCACTTATCCTATTTATTTTTCTCGCCATACTATCTGGTATAGGCATGGCTTATAGTGCATTAAGCACTAGTCATATTAACGTTATTATGGCATTGGTCGCTTTATTAGGTTTGCATGCTATTACCTTTATTTTTTGGCTCTTTACCTTATTTGCGACTTGGGATACACAAACGTTACTAGGGCGTGTATGGTTATGGTTAAGCAAAAAACTAGCTCGTAGTCCCGATGCAACCCTTGCCATGCAATCGTTTATTCATACAAGTAATCAACAAGGAAGTCTACGCTGGATTTTAAGTAGTATTAGCCATGGTTTTTGGCTAATTAGTTTGACTTCCTGCCTAATTACAATGCTGTTGTTGCTATCCACCAAAAGCTATACTTTTGGTTGGGAAACCACCATTTTATCAAGCAATGGCTTTGTGGGTTTTACACAAATAATTGGCTTTATTCCTTCACTATTGGGTTTCCCTATTCCAGATGTACAAATTATTCATGCCAGTGGTAATCATATTGCTTCTCAAATAGATGCGCAAAAAGCATGGTCAATATGGCTATTAGGGCAGTTAGTTGTATGGGGAATCCTAACTCGTTTAATCAGCTTTATTTTTTCGTTTATCAAAGCTCGTTTAACCATAAAAAAAACGACTATTGATATTACGTTACCAAGTTACTCTACATTAATAAAACGTCTTGAACAGCGTGCTGAAAAGATTGATATTGACGCCTCAGCTCCAAATTATGAGCTACCGAATATAGATAAAACCACACCAACTAACTGGACCACGGAGCGTTTAATTGTAGGTATAGAGATACCAAGCAAACAAGTTTGGCCTCCATTTATCTTACACCCATCTGTCACAGACGTTGGTAAAATTGAATCTCGCGAACAACGTCATCAGTTAATGCTCAAACTAATTAACCATCCTGTCAAGGAATTATTACTTGTTTGCGATGGTCGTCAAACGCCCGATAGAGGTATTGCCTATTTTATTAAAGATGTAGCTGGATATGCAGAACGTACCTCAATTTATTTAATTGAGCAAAATGACGATCATGAGCGTATGGCTTTATGGCAACAGACGCTTACTGCAATTGGTTTAAACATAAACAATATTTTTAATAAACCAAGCCAAATCTCTCATTGGATATCGGAGTAAGCTATGAACCAATTATTAAGGCTCGCTATTGTTGGACATACTAATACTGGTAAAACCTCTTTATTACGTACTTTGTTAGAAGATAGGTCTTTTGGTGAGGTTAAAAATGCAGCTGGTACTACACGTCATGTTGAAGGCGCTCGCATCCAAGTTCATGGGCAAGGACTAATCGAATTATATGATACGCCAGGACTTGAAGATGGTATTGGGCTACATGATTACTTAGATCAATTAGCACAACATTATGGATCTCGTGTAGATGGACCTGAGAGCATTACACAGTTCTTAGACTCACCAGAAAGCACAAAACGCTTTGAGCAAGAGGCTCGTGTTTTACGCAAACTCTTAGACTGTGATGCTGGTCTTTATGTAGTCGATATTCGTGATCCAGTATTAGCAAAACATAAGGATGAATTAGCCATTCTTGCTCAATGTGGGAAACCATTAATCGCCATTTTGAATTTTATCCATAGTGAAAATAATTATTTAGAAGAATGGCGTACTACTCTTGCTCGTCTAGGCCTACATATGAGTATTGAATTTGATACAGTTGCTCCTGCTATTGACGGAAAAGAACAACTTTATCAAAAACTTGCTTTAGTTTTAGATAAACATTCTGCTGCTTTAATAGGGCTGGCTGAAGACATTAAGCAGCAACGCTCCCTTAGAAGAACAGTTGCCTTTAATATGCTAGCGGAATTATTAATTGATGTGGCCTCATTAAAAGTCACTAGTCAAACGGATGAGCATAGTGTCAGTACACAATGGGCAGCTATTCAAGATAAAATTCGACAGCGTGAAAACAAATTTATCAGTAATCTACTCACTCATTATCGCTTTTCGGTGCAAGACTATCCTAACCAATCTCTACCTATCGAAGGGGAGCGTTGGGGGATGGATTTATTTAGTCCTGATGCTATGGCTGATATGGGTATTCATTTAAGCAAAGGCTTTGCAGCAGGAGCAATGGCTGGTGCCGCTATTGATGTTCTAACTGCTGGTCTAAGTTTGGGTACAGCCGCTCTTCTGGGAGGCATTGTTGGCAGTGTATGGCAAGGTGCTGACAAGCTAGGCAAACGAATCATGGGACGCATTCAAGGCTATCACGAACTCAGTGTTGATGATGCTGTTATTCGATTGTTAGCAATTAGAGGTCTGCAACTTATTGATGCTCTGGAGCACCGAGGGCATGCTGCTCAAGATATTATTACATTGAATGAATCATCAGTTAAACAACTACAAGAAGGTGATTTACCCGAGCAAATCCGTCAAGCCCGTTATAACCCTGAATGGTCAACCATGGGGGAAAACTATGAAAGGGAATCAGCTCGTGATGTAGCCATTCATGGTTTAGCACAATATTTATTGAAACGATAAGTGTCTTTTATTTGTTACCTTGATGTGACTTGCTATGGTCGTACAATACTCTCATACAAACCAAAAACAAGTCACTAGAATATCACAGGCTCATTGGGTAACGCATTTTGGGCATTTATAGGTAAATCTCCACAGCTTATCGCTAATAGACTCTCTATCTCATCAATAGCCGCTAACAGTCCTTGTTCAAACTGTTTCTGACTAAAAGACTGTGATAACTTAGCACATACCTTTTGCCACTCAGCATCATCAACTACCACACCATTATCAGCAATAATTTCAATGGTATGTAAGGATAAGTTAATGTATAACAATACTCCCGTTCTAAAGGGAGTATCCCATACTTTCAGGCGTCCAAAAATTTCTAATGCCCGTTCAGAACTGACTAAGCCTGCTACTGGCGCATGCGTTTCAATAGCTAATACAAGCTCACCTGCGTGACGATCTTCACTGGCTTCAATACGTTTAGTCAAGGAATTCACTACTTCTGTGGTGAAATACTTACGATGTAAATAACTACCGTGCCAATGGCCTAAGCCTATTTTTGTTAATAAATTACCAGCCACCTGAGGCACCTCCACCGCCACTTGATCCGCCGCCACCTCCGCCGAAGCCGCCACCAAAACCGCCTCCGCCGAAGCCTCCACCACCAAAACCACCGCCGCCAAAGCCTCCCCACGTATCATTTCTTGAACGTGTACGTGTTTGGCGTGCAGATTGATTGCGTGCTGTACTTATATTATTTTTAAAGAATAGTCTTAAAAAGCTAGAAATCACAAATACAGCAATAGCTAACCCAATAGCCAATCCAACAGAGTCAACAAAACCCAGTACTAATTGAGCTGAAACAACTGCACCAAAGACTGGATGCACAAATACAGCGATTAAACATGCTATACCCAAAATGATAAGCATCGATAGTAAATCACTTTCTTCAAAAGTGTCTGCCTCTACCCCACTAGTTTTGCTAGGTAGATTTTCATTCTTTATCAATAACATCAATTGCGTCACACCCTTATCTATCCCTGTGACGTATTGATTTTGTTTGAAATACGGTGCTACTGTGTCATTTAAGATGCGTGAAGCGAGAATATCAGGAATAGCACCCTCTAGACCATATCCAACCTCTAGCCGTTGTCGACGGTCGTTTTTAGCAATGACATACAAAACACCGTCATCAATCCCTTTGCGACCTACTTTCCACTGTTCAAACACACGTACTGCATAGGTTTCGATTGTCTCTGGTTGCACAGTAGGAATCATCAAAACAAAAATTTGTGAACCAGTCTCTTCATCAAACGCTTTTAGCTTGGCATTTAATGAAGCTAATTCTGTTGCACTAAACGTATTTGTTTGATCTATTGCATAATTTGTTGATGCTGGGATAGCAGGCTCATTTTGCGCCAAAACTCCCCCTGTACTGACTAGCAATACAAGGAGAAGCTGTAAGAAATAACGAAAAATCGCCATTATTGTGCTTTTGCTGGTGTATCAAATTTTACAGTAGGCACTTTCATAATCTCAGCTTGGTTATCTACGCCAAAGTTAGGTTTTACGCTATAACCAAAAATTTTAGCTGTGATTAACTGAGGGAATTGACGAATAAACGTGTTATAAGATTGAACCTCTTTAATATAACGTCCACGCGCAGTTGCAATACGGTTTTCAGTCCCCTCTAGCTGTACATTTAAATCACGAAATACTGTATCAGCCTTTAATTGTGGATAGTTCTCAGCTACAGCAATTAAACGAGATAAAGCAGACGTTAATTGACCTTGTGCTGCTTGGAACTGAGCCAATTCTGACTCAGTAGGCAATTTATCGGCAGATACTTGGATAGAGCCCACTTTTGAGCGAGCCTCTGTTACTTGAGTAAGAACTTCACGCTCATGTACCATGTAAGCATTCACGCTTGATACGATTTGAGGGACTAAGTCTGCACGTCGTTGATATTGGTTAAGTGTTTCAGACCAAGCTGCTTTAACATTTTCATCAAGCTTTTGAATATCGTTATAGCCACAACCCGCTAACAGCGTAGCAACCATTAGAACTAGAAAAGCACGAATTTTTTTCATAAAAGAGATAACCTTATAACAAGAAAATTAATGACGCTCTTATTATATAAGAGATATAATAATTTCCCGTTGTTATTTTAACAATTTTTGCATTTCCTACTACATACTATGACCTGGGCTGTCTGGATTAATCTTTGTTTTGCTAGCTTTGCTATTTCACTATCACCCGGCCCTGGCGCAGTTTCATCTATGGCGTCTGGATTACGTTATGGCTTCCCTCGTGGTTATTGGAATGCCGTTGGCTTGGCCATTGGCTATGCTACTCAATACCTCATTAGTATTATTGGTGTTGGCGCTATTCTTGCAACCTCCCCCATCGCCTTCGAAATTGTTAAATGGGTTGGTGTGTTGTATTTACTCTACTTAGGTTATAAACAAATCCGTTCACCTGTCGCCATTATCCGAATTGATGATGCATCTTCTACTACAGAAGAAACCTTTTCTACTACAAAACTAATCTATCAAGGTATGTTGGTTAATTTAACCAATCCTAAAGGCGCGGTGTTTCTGATTGCCATTACTCCACAGTTTCTTAATGTCAATGCTCCCGTAATTCCACAATACATCATTATTTGTGCAACATTAGTAATTGCTGATATGACTATCATGGCTGGTTATACGGGTTTAGCGGCAAAAATTATGAAATTTATGCACCGACCACACCATGCGGCAAGACTCAATAAAGTATTTGGTTTTCTATTTATTATGGCGGCAATATTTATGGCATTACTGCGTAAATAATCGCTCCTCCAAATTGCCAATAACTGTAAACATTGCAAAATCATTTCAACTTAAGCCAATAAGAGTAAGTTTTATCCATTAAATCAGATTAAAATAAGCTCTTTGTTGACTAAATTATTATTTAGAGATGTCCTCTTTATCCATTGCTCAAGAAGTCGCCCGCCGTCGAACGTTTGCGATTATTTCTCACCCTGACGCCGGTAAAACAACCTTAACCGAAAAGCTTCTATTATTTTCAGGAGCCATTCAAATTGCGGGAAGTGTTAAAGCCCGTAAGGCAAGTCGTCATGCAGCCTCAGACTGGATGGAAATTGAAAAACAAAGAGGTATTTCGGTTGCATCTTCTGTGATGCAAATGGAATACAAAAACTGTGTGATCAACTTATTAGACACGCCAGGACACCAAGACTTCTCTGAAGATACCTATCGTGTATTAACAGCTGTAGATGCTGCTATTATGGTGATTGATGCAGCTAATGGTATTGAGCCACAAACAATTCGATTGCTACAAGTTTGTCGAGCTCGTAATACACCAATTATTACCTTCGTAAACAAACTTGACCGTGAGGTTAAAGAACCCTTAGACTTATTAAATGAAATTGAATCACACCTTGGCATGGATGCGATTCCTTTTTCATGGCCTATTGGGATGGGGAAACACTTTGGGGGTGTTTTTGACTTACGCAACGATCGTATGCGTCTCTTTAAAGCGGGTCAAGAAAGACTAGATGAAAAAACTGATTATATTGAGGGACTTTATAATCCTTTAATTAAGGAAAAATTTGGTGCTTATTATGAAAAAGCCCTTGAGGAAATTGAGTTAATCAAAGAAGCAACACCAGACTTTTCTCATCAAGCCTTTTTAGAAGGTAAACAAACACCTATTTTCTTTGGCTCCGCAGTCAATAATTTTGGCGTACAAGAAGTACTTGATACGCTTGTCGAGTGGGCACCAAAGCCTGGCGCTAGACAAGCTCTTGAGCGTGTCGTATCACCTGACGAACCAAAATTTACTGGTGTTGTGTTCAAAGTTCAAGCCAATATGGATCCCGCTCATCGAGATCGCGTCGCCTTTGTTCGTGTAAGCTCTGGGCGTTTTGAGCGAGGGATGCGTTTAAAAGTTAGCCGTACCAATAAAGAGATTCGTCCAAATAATGTCGTGTCATTTCTCTCTCAGAGACGAGAATTACTTGATGAGGCTTATGCTGGCGATGTCATTGGTATTCCTAACCATGGTGTTTTACATCTTGGAGATGTTCTGACAGAAGGTGAAACATTACACTTTACCGGTCTACCTTTCTTTGCACCAGAATTATTCCAAGCTGTAGAGGTAAAAGATCCTCTGCGTTCTAAACAATTACGCACTGGCTTGACACAATTAGGAGAAGAAGGCGCTATTCAAGTCTTTAGACCAGAGGCTGCTGGTGGCGCTTTATTACTAGGTGCCATTGGTCAATTACAATTTGAAGTAGTGGTTCATCGTTTAAAAACAGAATACGGTGTTGATGCACGTTTAATGCCATCTCGTTATACAATGGCAAGATGGTTTACAAGCGATAACCCAGCGGCATTACGCAAATTTATGACGAGTAATGCACAGCATATTGCCTATGATGTAGTTGATGCACCAGCGTTTTTAATTAGCTCTATGGCACAATTACGTGTCGCCGAGGAATTAAATCCAGATATCAAATTCCATGCAATGCGCGAGCATGGTGGTCAAGTCTTTCATGACAATAACTAATTCTTTTAAAGGTTTCTTACTATGAGTTGGCGTTTATTATTTTTTACTTTATTAGTGCTCGCTGGTATAGCAACCGTTGGTGGTCTATATGCAGGCGACTGGTTAATTGATCACGCCCCTAAGCAAGCTAATTTACCTAATATTGATGAGAACGACCCTACACCAAAAGTTGATGCCAATGGAATTCCTATTCTAAATCAACCGCCACAACCACTTATGAGCGGAAAAATGGGCGTAGCAGAAAGCTTACCCACCGTTGATTGGCAGGTAAAATCATCTAACCTAATGAATGGTAAAACAGTAACATCTTCTGGCTCTAGTCTCTCAAATAGTGCACCGCTCAAAAGCACAGAAAATGTTATTAATGCGGGTGCTGTTAGTCAAAATATTACTACTCGCCCAATTAGTAATAATAATACTAGTAATAATAATGCTGGATTTGCATGGGAAGGAGCGTTTCGCAAAGAAATGGCGACTTGTCGTCAGTTAGGCTTTTCTGAAAGACCCTCTTGTATTAGTACGGTTCGTGCGAAATACTGTGGCGCCAATAACGCTTGGGGCAAGATTAGTGATTGCCCTGCACGCTAATTAGCCCTCTCTATAGCACCATTAAAAAAATAACTCTTTAGTAAAAATTATCCCCATAGGTGAACTTGAACTTATGGGGGTTGTTCAAGCCACCCATGGGGGTAACTTAACAAAAAATACGTTTTAGGAGTCAGGATAAAAACTATTCACCCTGAGATTGTGATTGAATGTAATTTTGCAAGCCTACTACTTTGATTAATTCTTGTTGAGTTTCTAACCAATCAATTTGCTCTTCATTATCATCGAGTATATCGGTTAATAACTCTCTTGTCACATAATCCTTAACTACTTCCATATGCTGAATTGCCTCTTTAAGATCAGCATGGAAATCCTTTTCTAAGGCTAAATCACAGGCAATAATATCCTCAACATCTTCACCAATACGAATTTTGCCTAAATCTTGCAAGTTTGGTAATCCCTCTAATAAGAAAACACGCTCAATAATCTCATCTGCATGCTTCATTTCTTCGATTGACTTTTTATATTCAGCCTTACCTAAATTTTCCACACCCCAGTTTTTTAACATTCTTGCATGCAAGAAATATTGGTTAATGGCAGTTAATTCAGTTTTTAAAATTTTATTTAAGAATTTATTAACTTCTTTGGGTGCTTTCATAACAGGCTCCTTGAAGAGTGGTTTACTCTATTCTAACACGCAAAAAAGCCACTCTCAAGCATTTAAAATTAACTTAAGAATGGCTTTAATAAACAATTTAACCTAAAACAGAATAGTTATCGTATAGATTATAATCACTATTTTAATTAAGCGACCTCTTTCCACTTAGCCGTAACGTCTTTAACTTCTAATGCAGATGAATCCGTTGGCGTTTGTAAATACGACTCCGCACAACTCGCACAGCACCCACAACAGGTAGCAACACCAAGCTGGGCTTGCAAATCAGCTAATGTACGGGCACCATTAGCCACAGCCTCTTTGACTGTTTTTTCACTAATCGCATTGCATACACAGACATACATTTTGTTTGCCTCATTATATTCTGAAAAGACATAATGTTGATTATAGTCCGCTCAATGATAAAGTCAAGCAAAAATCATTCTCATTTCGTTTTATGATACAGTTTGCAATTAACTCCTTAATGTCTGTTGTTTTGCTGCAAAATGACGACATGTTAATGACAAACGTTCCTTCTAGATTGTTTGAGTTTATTCACTACCGCTCAATAATGCTTGCGCTTTACGTATAGATGTAGCAGGTATATTCATCCCCTCACGATATTTGGCCACTGTTCGTCTGGCAATAACAATTCCTTGTTTTTCCAGCAAATTAACAAGCTTGCTATCCGATAGCGGCTTAGCTTTATTTTCTTGCTCAATAAGTTGCTTAATTTTTAACTGTACAGAGGCAGCTGATGCATCTTCTCCCTCTTGAGTAGCAATCGCATTTGTAAAAAATCGTTTTAACTCAAAAATACCATGAGGAGTAGCAATAAATTTCTGATTTACTGCTCGAGAAATAGTTGATTCATGTAACGATAACTGATCAGCAATCACCTTTAAAGTCAATGGTTTCAAGGCGGATAAACCATGCTCAAAAAAAGCGTATTGCTCCTGCAAAATAGCTTGTCCAACCATCAAAATCGTTGCAAACCGCTGATTCAGCTGTAACATAAAGAGCCTTGCTTGTTTTAGCTGTTCATTCATAGCAGCATTCTCAGCTAAACGCTTTTTATCCATAACCTTAATGACACGTTCATAGTCTGGTTGAATACGTAATTTAGGTAATACCTGAGGATTTAAAACAAGTTCCCACTTACCCTCTACATAGCGACATAATAAGTCAGGAATAGCAAAATCAGCTTCTTTACTGCTATATAAGCGTCCCGGTTTTGGATTCAACTGCTGAATCAGATGATGGACTTGCCTTATACTTTCTATATCAGTTTCTAACCACGTTAACAATTGTTGGACATCCGCTTTAGCTAAGGCCTCTAGACCTGCAAAACCTCGTTTACATATCTGTCTCGCTTTTTCAATAATCCCCTCATCAATATCCAAAGAAAGTGTCAAGATGTCATCATCCAGCTGCAATAGCAAACATTCCGCTAAATTACGAGCCCCTATCCCAGACGGTTCAAAACTTTGCAATATCCTTAAAGCATATTGGAGCTCTGTCAATGAAACATCCTTATCCAACTCCTCTGATACTAATGTTGTCAATTCTGCTAAATCACTACTTAAATAACCGTTATCATCCAAGTCACCGATTAGATAACTAACCAAACTTTTTTGAAAATCATCCACGTCGCTCGTGCTTAACTGTTCAAGTAAATAATCTTGTAAACTAATAGTTGCTATAATTTCAGGGGTATAATCGTCCTCATCAAAGGTCGATTGATACATTGAAAAATCTTCAGCCTCTGTATTGGCATATTCGAGCAAAGAATCCGATTCTCCCTGTCCTTGATTGGTTTCATCAAATCCATTATTCAAATCAAGTTCTAGCATGGGATTATCAAGCAGCATTTTATTTAATTCTGCTTCTAATTCAACCCCTGAATATTGCAATAACTTAAGAGACTGTTGCTGTTGAACGGTCAGTGTCTGTTGCTGACTAACAGTGGCTGTAACTCCTTGACGTATACTTACTGGCATTATCTTATGACACCATCAGCTTCAAAAAAATTAGACATTTCACTTCTAAATAAAACCTTATTTCGGCTCGCCCTTCCACGCTTAGTTCTTCGCTCTGTGGTGGTACTGATTTGTGTAATCCTATGGATTATGGTTGCACAATGGATTTTAGCATTTGGCGCTAAACAAGACTATGCTTTCTTAGCAAGTTATAGTAACCAAATTGTTGACTATCTCAATAGTATCAATAAATATATTTGGTGGGGATTAGTACTATTTGGGTCTGTATTACTTTATTTCATTCTTTCTGGGTGGATTAGCTCAAGCCTCAAAAAGGCGAGTCATATTGTACCTAACCAAGAAGTTATGGAGGAATTAATACCGAAGCTTTCCAAAAATGCACAGCACGTTTTGCTATGGGTTTGGAACGATCAACGCGAACCTATCACCATTCAGAACCTATATGACACACGTAATCAATTACGTCACGATCGCATTAGTCGCCTCGCTCAAATCAACCGACAACGTGAATTACTCGGATATTCAATGCTTCCAACGCAAGCAGAGAAAGACAACCAACGTGAGCTTGAAAAAGTAGAGCATGTTCTCGGTAATATCGATTTAAACCTGACTAAAGAAGATTCCCCTACTCACTAAAAACAACAGTTTTTTGAATTTTTGGTCTACTACTTGATTTTTTTCTTAATTTAAGTTGATAATAGAGACACTATGAATATGCAAATTCCTCAACATTCTTCTTTGCAAAATCACTTCGTTGCAAGTGAGGACACAACTCGTGCATATTCTTCTCTGTTACTGCTCGATTTAGTGATCGGTTGCTGAGCCTTGAGCTTCAGTGGTGCTCCGCAGCCTTTATCAGCCACTCAGGATTTAAGTTTTTATTATTAAAAATCCCAGTGTGTGTATCGGCAGTACCCTTGTACACTGGGAATATAGAAATTAGATAGGTGCAAAAATGCTTTCTAACCCAGCGTCAAAATATATACCATTCAAACCTTTTAATCGTCCATTTACTGAGCGTACATGGCCAAACAATACCATTTCAAAGCCTCCTATATGGATGAGCACTGATTTACGAGATGGTAATCAATCCCTTATTGAACCAATGAGTGTTGAACGTAAATTACGTTTTTTCAAACATCTAGTACAAATTGGTTTTAAAGAAATTGAAGTAGGCTTTCCTTCTGCATCACAAACGGATTTTGATTTTGTAAGAACCTTGATTGATGACAAGCTTATTCCTAATGATGTCACAATCATTGTGTTAACTCAGGCACGTGAAGATTTAATCAATCGTACCGCAGAAGCTTGTGCTGGCACTAAAAATGCCATGATTCATATGTATAACGCAACTGCTCCTGCATTTCGCAAAATTGTCTTTAAAATGAGCCAAGAAGAAGTGCTCAACTTTGCGGTAGCAGGCACTAAATTAGTGAAAGCCGCAATGGCAAAATATCCAGAAGTTAACTGGCGTTTCGAATATTCTCCAGAAGTATTTAGTACCACAGAGCCTGATTTTGCCGTCTCTGTATGTAATGCTGTCGCTGCAGAATGGGGTACAGCTCCTGACCGCAAAATTATTTTCAACTTGCCAGCAACAATTGAGTCTACAACGCCTAATATTTACGCTGACCAGATCGAATATTTCTGCAACAACATTAACGATAGAAAAAATGTCATTGTCAGCGTACACCCTCACAATGACCGTGGAACAGCAGTCGCAGCGGCTGAATTAGCCATGATGGCAGGTGCTGACCGCGTGGAAGGTTGTTTATTTGGCAGTGGTGAACGTACTGGTAATGTAGATTTAGTTACTCTTGCATTGAACCTTTACACTCAAGGTATCAACCCTGAATTAGATTTCTCTGATATTGATGCTGTTCGTTTAACCGCAGAATATTGTAACCAATTACCTGTTCATCCAAGACATCCGTACGTAGGTGATTTGGTATTTACAGCCTTCTCTGGCTCTCACCAAGATGCCATTAAAAAAGGATTTGCACAACAAAAACCAGATGCGCCATGGGAAGTGCCTTATCTACCAATTGACCCTGCTGATTTAGGTAGAAGTTATGATGCAGTTATTCGTGTCAATAGTCAATCAGGTAAAGGAGGAATTTCTTATCTCCTAGAGCATGAACATGGTTTAAATCTACCTCGTCGCCTACAAATTGAATTTAGTCGTGCTATTCAACGTGTAACGGATGAGACAGGTACAGAGGTAAATGGAAATGCTGTCTATGATATCTTCAAAAAAGAATATCTCGAACAAAGCACCCCTTGGTCTTTAGTAAATCATCGAATTAGTACTATTTCAAATGGAGATGGTAGCAATACGTTCATTATCGAAGCAGAATTAAAAAATGGTAATGAAGTAAAATCTATCAAAGGACAAGGTGATGGCTCTATCTCCGCATTTATTAATGCCTTAAACTTACCTATTCGCTTTATGGATTATCATGAACATGCATTAGGATCTGGTGAAAATACCAATGCCGTATGTTATGTAGAATTACGCTTAGACGACTCACCAACAGGGTTCGGCGTAGGTATTCATAAAGATATTGTTACGGCCTCTTTTGCTGCTGTTTTAAGTGCCGTCAATCGTCATCTAAATACGAAGAAATAAATCATTTCTTCTTAAAACTGTAGTAAGCCTCTAATCAACCATTGAATGGGATTAGAGGCTTTTTTATGTCTCATTTGTTATAAAGAGTGCTAATTACCACGCACTACCTGATCGCCAAACTACTTGATCATTTTCATTCTTTAATGCTTCTTTCATCATAGACAACAATGGAAAAGCACGCTGGGCAAGACTTACCGCTTCCTGTACTGGATGCACTTTTTCATCGCCTCTGGCATCTCTTTCATCTTCTTCTTTGAAACTATCTTGAGAGTTTTCCTGCTTATTCTTAGAAATGGCTGCCTCAAGACTGGCAATACTATCAGCCAATTGCTGATGCGTAATAACTCCCTCTTTAGGCATACTGTCATAGCCACGTCCCATTGCATTTAATACAACCAAGGCATGTTGGTCTAACATCAATACATCACCGCTTGATTGAGAAGAAAATGTAATCAGCATAAGTAATACTCCTTATGGTTAAAAAGCCTTATCACCTATAGGCAATAAAAATCTATTGAGTAAGAATTCCATTGTACCTTTATTCCTATCAGGATAGCCAAATGAAATATTTACTATGGATATTCAGTTTATGCTGTTTTATTTTATCTACGCAAGCCCAAGGTCAAACTTGTACACCAGCCAAAACCGGTAACCCTTGCTCTAGTTCTTCAAGATCTCCCTCACTCAATCTAGGTGCAGGCAATCCTATTCATTTAATGAGTGGTAATAAATTTCAGCAAGAAGATGATTTATGGATGCGATTATCTGGACTAGAAATTGTTCGCTACTATAATTCGTTCTCCTCTACTCCTAGCGTCATGGGTGTTGGTTGGCAATCCTCTTACACTACACAATTATTTCCATTCAAACATAACTGGCAAATTATTCTTGATGATGGGCAACGAGTAATGTTTCACCCTCCTGATGGATTACAAGCACAAGCTATTGAGCACCATCAAGGGTATTTATTACATGACAATACACATTGGAAATGGATTACCCCCCAAGGTCTTATACGTACTTTTGATGCTAATGGTTATCTTATAGAAGTCTTTATTCCAGGCTTTCCAACCATTTATATTCAACGGGCAGAAAAGGATGCTCCCGCACTAATCTCTAGCATAAGCTCAGGGGATGAAACACTGCGTTATTATTATCATCGAACACCGCAAGGCGTAGTATTACAAAAAATTGATAGCCCTATCGGCAGCTATTTCTACGATTATGATATTCCTGTAGGTCACCAACATTATCGTTTAACTAAACTCACTCGCCCAGATGGATGGATAAAACAGTATCTTTATGAACCCGAGAAACAGGCGGGCAATCCTTACTTACTGACAGGAATTAGCATCACAACACCCACTAACAAAACTACTCGTATCAATGAGTGGCGATACAATACCGAGGGTTTAGCCAACTATAGTCACACTCTTGGATACGATGCTCTTTTTATTGATTATGCAAAACTAGCAAAGCAGCATAATCAGGAATCTCATACTATTGTCCGTAGCCAACAAGGTCTTCAAACCCATATAAAAGGCATTATAAAAAAAGGGCATTTTTTACTCACAGAAGTTACTGGTGATGGGTGCTATCTATGCCCTAGAGTTGGTACAAAAGCTAGCTATAATGAAGATGGATTTATGACATTTATTAATGGCTACCATATTCAACGCAATCGCCAAAACAAGGTTCAACAGATCCGTTTTGAGCATCCTTTATGGGGAATTATTCAACTAGACTATGATTTAAATGGCATCCCTCAAAAATGGCATAGTCAATACACAGACAAACAAAATATCCGCTTTCCTGATACTTATGAATTAACGGATAAACCTACTGCTGATGCTTCACTCTATTTAGAAATCCAAGATAAAGCGCTTATCTTTAAAAATAATTTAAATTTAAACCAAAATAACAGTAAAGATAATTTACAGCAAACATTGATATTGAGTAATACCTCAAAAAATCAACACTTATGGTCGCAACAACGCCACTATAGTCAAGAGGGTTTATTGTTAAAAGAAGATTTTGACTTTCCTCTGCTAAAAAAAACTATTCACAATAGTTATCTATATGACAACAGACATAGATTAGTAGCTAGTGAACAAACAATTAATGGCATCACTCAGCACTTCTATTACCAGTGGGCACTGTCTGGACAAAATAATGCCTATGCGATTGATAAACAAACAACAGTGCCAGTAATCATACGAGATAAGCAGGGTTTACCACTTGTTTATAATGATTGGCAGCTACGATATGGCAGTCATAAGCGTATTAGTGAAGTATCAAAAAATAATCAATTATATGCTCGTTATGACTATGATAAATTAGGGCGTCGTATTCAAAAAGAAACATCAAATACCACGACTACATTTAGCTATGCTAGCGGTAAACTTGTAAGCGAAAAACAAATCAATCATTGTTCTACTCATAATAAGCAACCTTGCTCCACACTCACACGACAAAGAGACTATATTTATTCAGGACTAATGCTTGTTGCTTTTACAGATACAGTCATCGATAAAGAAGGTAAACGTACACAGCAACTGTTTTATGTGCACAATGATCATCTTGGACAAGTGAATTTAATCACAGACAAGCAGCAACACATAGTTTGGGCAGCCCATTATTCACCGACTGGAGAAGCAACAATTTTTGTGAACAAAATTGTCTTTAACCTTCGCCAGCCTGGGCAATATTTTGATCAAGAAACAGGGTGGCACGATAATTATTTACGTACCTATGACCCCAAAGCTGGGCACTATTTAGAGCCAGATCCCATGGGTCCTACTTATGCCAATGATCCTTTTGGTTATGTCAGACAACAACCACGCCATTTTATTGATCCACTAGGATTGCTATTATTTGCCTTTGATGGCACCACTAATAGTATTGCATCCAATACCAATGTATGGAAATTCTATCAACTTTATAATGGCCCAAAGTTTTATAAAGAAGGTCCGGGAGGCATTCCTGGAGAAAGCTTTTTAGACAAAGTAGGTGGTGCATTATTTTCAACGACTACAGAAAAAATTCTAGATGAACATAAGCAGAATTTAATTAACTATATGCGTAGCAAAAACCAGCAGTTTGATGACCCAATTCCAATTGATATTGTGGGGTTTTCAAGAGGTGCCGCTATTGGCATGATATTTTCCAATTATGTGAAAGGCTTAGTGAAAAATGGACTTTTTCACTACCGACAACAATATGAAGTCAATGGACTTGAATATATCCAAGATATACAAACCTGTGTAGATCTACGTTTTATTGGACTATTTGATACTGTTGCTCAATTTGGTGCCAATGGACTTGGCAATTTTAACTATAACTACACAGCTGCTCCTGAATGGGAATTGATTAGCCATGCCGTAGCACTTAATGAATACCGCTATCTATTACCATTAACTAGCTATGCTCCTCTAATCTCTGAAAAAAACAATAACAATACAAATGTCATTGAACAAGGTTTTTTAGGTAGTCATACCGAAGCAGGAGGTGTTCATGTTGAAGGTGATGCAGCAAGCCCCAAAAACCCTCATAAAAATAAACTCTATGGTGATCTAAGTCATATTCCTCTTGCATGGACATACACTCAAGCAAAAAATCTAGGCATTGACTTAAAACCTCTTTCTTCCATTACAAACAAAAACAATATGCCATTAGATGAAATCCATAATGCCCTTATGCATAACACTTATGGCGAATACTATACACAGTCTCCAATTCGTCAAAAAGGTATAGATATTGGGGGATTAAGCTCAACACAAGCTATTCGAACTCGTGATAGAAATATAGAAACGGCTGGATCAATTACTACCCAAGAAAAACAAGGTACAACGGTACATATTGGCGATGATGTTCGAAAAAAACATCTAACCGCTGGTGAAGTTAAATTTATTGACACCAAAAATTCTGAATTACATATGGGTAGTGTTGGCATCTATGGCATTGTCAATGCACAGAAATATTTATCCTGGTTAGAAAACACCCTAAACTGGACTGCTTCTATTAAAAGCTCCCCTTAGCAAGACCAATAATATGGTATTATTTAGCTTATTTCTTTTTAAAAACAACCCCCTATATACGATAGGGCTTAATAGGTAATATCAACGTATGCTCCCAGAGCTCCAGAATAAACTCAGTCAGCTATTAGCTGATGCTGTAAAAACTCTTCTACCAGAACAAGAGCCAGTCATCAAACTTGAACGTCCAAAACAAGCAGAACATGGGGATGTCGCAAGCAATATTGCTATGCAATTAGCTAAGCCAAATAAACGTAATCCCAGAGAGCTAGCTCAAGACATTGTAGATACACTAATGAGCAATCCCTTGGCAAAAGAGCTTCTCGCTTCAGCTGAGATTGCTGGCCCAGGTTTTATTAACCTTCGATGCACCCCTGCCGTACACCAAGAAGTAATTAATTACATTCAAGAATCAAATAAAGATTTTGCTAAATCACCAAGTAATGGTGAGTCATTAATGGTTGAGTTTGTTTCTGCAAACCCTACAGGTCCATTACACGTAGGTCATGCAAGACAAGCGGCATTAGGTGATTGTATCTGTCGTTTATTCTCTGCTGCAGGTTATAAGGTACACCGTGAGTTTTACTATAACGATGCTGGTAATCAAATTAACAATTTAGCCATTAGCGTACAAGCTCGTGCCAAAGGAATAGATCCCGATGACCCCTCATACCCAGCTGATGGTTACCGTGGTGATTATATTGTTGATATTGCAAATGACTTTATTGCTCAAAAAACAGTTTTTGCCGATGGTAAAAATGTACAAGCGAATGGTAATCTTGATGATTTAGAGAATATTCGCCGTTTTGCTGTTGCCTACTTACGCAATGAACAAGATTTAGACCTTAAAGCCTTTAATCTCGTTTTTGACCAATATTATCTAGAAAGCTCTCTTTATACAGATGGTAAAGTTGAAGAAGCTGTATCTTTATTAACTAAAAATGGTCACACCTACGAAGAAGATGGCGCCCTTTGGTTACGCACGACAGAATTAGGTACTGGTGATGATAAAGACCGTGTTATGCGTAAAACCGATGGTAGTTATACCTATTTTGTTCCTGATGTGGCTTATCACCTGAGCAAATGGAACCGTGGTTTTAAACATGCAATTGATATTCAAGGAAGCGACCACCATGGGACTATCGCACGTGTCCGTGCCGGTTTACAGGGCTTAGAATTAGGTATTCCAAAAGACTTCCCCTCTTATGTCTTACATAAAATGGTCCGAGTAACTCGTAATGGCGAAGAAGTCAAAATTTCTAAGCGTGCAGGTTCTTATGTAACTATGCGTGACTTGATTGACTGGGTAGGACAAGATGCCACCCGTTTTTTCCTTATCCAACGTAAAGCCGATACAGAGTTTACGTTTGATATTGACTTAGCTCTATCAAAAGGCGAAGAAAACCCTGTTTATTATGTGCAATATGCTCATGCTCGTATCTGTAAAATACTGCGTGATGCCGCAGAATTAGCACATCAAGTGGAGCAAGCAGACATTAGTTTATTAACGGCTCCAAGTGAAATTACGCTGTTAAAGCGTCTTGCTGAACTACCAAGTATGATTCAGTTAGCAGCAAAAGATTTAGCACCTCACTATATTGCTTTCTGGGTTCTGGACTTAGCTAAAGACTTCCACTCTTGGTATAACGCTGAACGTATTATGATTGACGATGAAGCATTAAAATTAGCTCGCCTAGCCTTGGCTGACAGCACTAGACAAGTGATTGTTAATGCACTGGATTTATTAGGTGTTTCTGCACCCGAACAAATGTAGTAAAACTTATGGCAACAACAAAACGTAAACCAGCTACTCGACGCTCAACCAAGACAAATTCTCAATCAGCTACAACCCCATTCGGCTATATCATTTTTGGTATTGTAATGGGGTTGGGGCTTGCTGCTGCTCTCGCATACTATTTGCGTGAAAAAAACCATACAACCACACCACCACAAGAGCCTGCTCAAAAGCTAACTAGTCCTGCAGCAACCTCCGTGGAAAAAACACCACCAAAAGTTATTGTCACTGAGCAAAAACCTAGTGTATCCACTCTCCAAAATCAACCGGCTCAACCCACTCAACCTATAAATAACACAACGAGTCAAACTAGCTCAAACATACCTTTAAGAACAGAGGAAATTCCTCAAAGTATTGCTCAGTCAACTGGTACAAAACCCACTACGGAACCAACCACTCCAGTTGTGCCCAAGGAGCCTACTCAGCCTCAAAAAACAGCTGAACCTAAAAACTCAGTCACACCAAACACAAAACCTGAGCACCCCAAAAAAGATGATGCTATCGGTAATTTAATTCAATCAATGAATAACTCGCAAAGCAGTAGTACTGCTAAAGCGGCACCTAAAATACAAGCCATCACTTCGCAGGCAACCACAGAAATCAATAAAAAACCATCAGCGACATTCTTACAAATTGGTTCCTTTAAAGATGCTAATGAGGCTGATGCAAAACGTGCTGAGCTATTAATGCACGGCATTTCCAATGTAACTATCAGCCAAACAACTATTAATAATACCGAGTTTACTAGAGTAAGAATTGGGCCTTTCACTAGTGAAAGTGAGCTTAAAAAAATGCAAAATTTATTGAAATCTAAAAATATTAATTCAACGCTTATTCGCTAAAACCCAACAAGCCTTTTCATCCGTAACAATTTGAAGTACAAAACATATCCCTGTGATGTAGGTTGCATTACAGGGATAATTTTTTATGTCATCATAGAGGAATCAATAAAAAATTTCCTAAGGATAAAAGATGTTAACCCTAAAAACCCTAAAGACTTTAATCCCAGCTCTTGGTTTTGTCGCTTTATCTACATTTTCTACAGCACAGGCTCAAGAAAAATACATTACATTTAATCCAGCTTTTGCTTCTCAAACACCAGCAAAAACAGAAGTATTAGAGTTTTTTTCCTATGCATGTTCCCACTGTGCGGCTATGGAACCAATGGTTGAAAACTTAAGCAAGGAGTTACCTGCATCCGCTGAATTATTGCCAGTACCTGTTGCTTTTAATGCCTCTATGGAACCGATGCAACGTTTGTTCTATACCCTAATGGCACTTGATCGCAAAGACTTACATCCCAAAGTATTTGAGGCTATACATAAGGACAAAAAGCGTTTATTTACTCGTGATGTGATTGTAGATTGGGCTGTATCGCAAGGTATTGACAAAAAAACATTTGAAGAAACATATGACTCTTTTGGGGTAAACACCAAAGTTCGCCGAGCAACTGAAATGACAGATCAATACAAAGTGGATGCCACCCCATCTTTTGCTGTAGCGGGTAAATATCTAACATCTCCTGGTATGACAGGTGATTATGAAAGTGCTATTGTTTTAGTCAAACAACTTGTAGAAAAAGAAGCTAAATAAATCCTCAACATAAGCACTGTAGATAGTGGAAGGCTCTCTAGCAAAACGACTAGCCTTCACCTTCACTTTAATTCTGTACATACAAATAAGCTCCCTTTCTATCAATTTCAATGATAAAGGGAGCTTATATTTTTGACACTGTATTTTTTACACCTTGTGGTGGCGAGCCTTATCTAACGCTTGTGATAAGTCAGCAATCAAGTCCTCCACTGACTCTAAACCAATATGTAATCTGACCAGACTAGGGTAAGAAGCGTTCCAGTAGGCATGATTTTTAAGGAAACTCACATCAACCATATCTACCAGACTTTCATATCCTCCCCAAGAATAACCAATACTAAATAACTCTAGTGTCTCCACAAAAACCTTTGTTTGTTCGGGAGTGAAATTCAAGGCAACAGACATCATGCCATTTGACCCCCGGGCATCTCTTTTCCATAATGCATGATGACTATCTTTCTCATAAGCCGGATGGAAAATTTGCAAGGTTTCTGGCTGTTGATCAAAAAACTCACATACTTTTAAAGCATTTTCTGCATGACGTTTCATGCGAACATCAATTGTTCTCACCCCTCTAATTGCTAACCATACATCATCTGCACTGGTTGAGAAACCTAAAGCATATTGATTAATATCTAATGTTTTAATAACTTTCTCATCCTTGGCAACTACAGCACCCATTAATAAATCTGAATGTCCACCAATATATTTGGTGACAGCAACCACTGAAATATCAGCTCCAAGCTCTAAAGGACGATAAGCAATCCCTGATCCCCATGTATTATCCGTAACTAGCAAAATATTATGTTTTTTAGCAATAGCTGCAATAGATGGTAAATCTAACATTTCAAACAATAACGATCCGGGTGACTCGATATACAATACTTTGGTATTAGGCTTGGTTTGAGCTTCTATTTCATCAGCATTACGCATAGAGCAAAAAGTGCTTTCAATATTCATCCGTTGTAAAACGGTTTTATCCATTTGACGAACTGGTCCATACACACAATCAGCAACTAGCATATGATCGCCAGCACTTAAGAAACTTAACAGTACCATTGCAATCGCATTTAACCCTGAGGGCGCTAAAAAGGCTCTTTGTCCTCCCTC
This sequence comes from Pelistega sp. MC2, assembly GCF_900099475.1. NCBI lineage: Bacteria > Pseudomonadati > Pseudomonadota > Betaproteobacteria > Burkholderiales > Alcaligenaceae > Pelistega > Pelistega sp. MC2. The sequence goes on from NZ_LT628276.1 coordinate 263,879, forward strand.
AAGCTCGCACATAATTTCTTCGAATGCAGCATGGGTATCCATCCCCATTCGTCCATATCCTACAATTCTTTCACCACTAGATTGGCGTTTATATGTATCATATAAGTCATGAATGGTATTGAACCGAACTGTGCTCGTTCTAATAGCAGGTAATGCAACTGGAGCACGAGGATGTTGTTCATCACAAGGGGCGGTACCAAGATGAGAAAGTTTGGTGAATAAGGATTTAGACATAATTATTTGCTTAATTTAATCAAAACAGTAACACTACTCAGTATACTAGCAAAAGAGTTTTTATGCCTTTAGATATTCTTATAAGCTTTTTCGGTGTCAGCATATTGCTGGCTCTTTCTCCCGGCCCAGACAATATTTTTGTATTATTACAAAGTGCTCTGTATGGTGCTAAAGTGGGGTTTTTTATTATCCTAGGCTTATGTACTGGGTTAATCTTTCACACATTATTAGTGACTTTTGGTGTTGCTACACTTATTAAAACTTCTCCAACAGCCTTTTTAATACTAAAAATTATTGGTGCAACCTATCTGTTGTACCTTGCTTATTTAACAGCAAAATCTAAACCGATGACACTAGATAGTTCATCCCAGAAAACAAATTCTCCACTGTCTTATGGGCAATATTATCGTCGTGGTATTTTGATGAATGTGACTAATCCCAAAGTAACCCTATTTTTCTTAGCTTTTTTACCCCAATTCCTATATTCATCCAGTATTACTGCTACTCAACAATTAATATCACTAAGTGCCCTCTTTATGTTAGCAACCTTTATTACATTTAATACGATTGCTTACTTCAGTGGCACGTTTGGACGCATCATTAAACAATCACCAAAAGCACAATATATATTAAATATTGTTACCGTGATTGTGTTTGTAGGATTAGCTATAAAGTTATTTTTCTAATAATTATCAGATTTCCTATTACTACAAGATAAGAAATCTGATTTCCCCATACGATAAAATAAGTCAATTAATCTGTTGGAATCTGTAAATGCCTTGTTCATCAACCAAACGTTTTAACTTACCTTCAAAATAAAGTGCATTTAAATGAGCAAGCGCCTCACCCATAGCAAATGTCAATTGATGTAAATCCAATTCACGTTTAAACATTTTTGGTACGATTTCACTGACGGTCGCAGGTGTCTCACACATACTCCATACCTCTTCCAAACGCTCTTTATGATGCTCATGTTGCTGACGAATACGCTCATGGATGCCTCTAAAGGGACGACCATGTGAAGGCAACACCAACACATCTTCAGGTATATGGTCATATTTATTTAGTGATTCCAAATAAAGTGGTAATGGATTTGCTTCAGGCTCATAATCAAATACACTCACATTAGTAGATATTTTCGGTAAGATCATATCACCAGAAATCAATAAATTGAGTGATGGACAAAATAACGCTATATGCTCTGGTGCATGGCCATAACCCGAAATCAACTCCCATACAAAATCACCTAATTTAATCTGCTGACCATCCATCAACCGACAATAAGAGCTTGGCGGTTTTGATACTAATCCTGGGTAATAATTTGCACGCTGCCTAATTTTTTCCTGAGCCTCTTTATCTATAAGACCATGTCTAGCAAAATGCTCAACAGCCATCTCTCCACCAGTCCCTGCACCTGCTGTTGAGTTTGCCGTCCAAAGCTTGGATACCATATAATCCGTCATGCTCATAAATAGAGGCACTTGCCATTTCTCACATAACCACCCAGCAAGTCCAACATGATCTGGGTGCATATGAGTCACAATAACTCGTGTGACAGGCAAGCCTTCTAGTTCTTGCTCAAATATTTTTTCCCATAATTCCTTTACAGGATCTTTGGCTATACCACAGTCAACTATGGCCCAACCCTTTTTCCCTTGAAACTCATCCTTGACTAACCAAAGATTAATATGGTTTAAAGCAAAAGGGAGTGGCATTTTAATCCATTTCACCCCCGGCAAAATTTCAAATGCATTGCCTGGACTAGGTTCAATTCCATCGAATGGATAACTAAGTTTTAATTCATTCTGATTCATTATCACTAACATCCTCTATTGACAATATGACCATAATAATGGAAACTTTACGCAAACGTAAACTAGTATTTTCGATAGGCTACTATGAGCAACAAAACTTGGAGCATTTCAGAACTGGCGCAGGAATTTGGTGTGACACCTCGTACGCTGCGCTTTTATGAAGACCACCATATTCTTAATCCTATTCGAGAAGGTCAAAAACGTATCTATACTCATAGGGATCGCACCAGACTTAAGCTAGCCCTAAGAGGAAAACGTTTAGGGTTTCCTTTGAGTGAGATTTGCTCGCTCATTGATATGTATGACGGACCTGGTAGCACCGATACGCAATTAAAAACCTATCTGGATGCCTTACAAAAACACAAATCACAACTACTCCAACAAAAAGCGGATATAGAGCAAACATTAGCGGAAATTGATTACCAAGAAAAGCAGTGTTTCGCTCTGCTTCAGCATCATTCGTAAATTATCTTCATTAGCTAATTTCGTTCAAACAACATTATTCACATTATTCCATAAGCAAGCTTAAGGAAAAATATATAAGTACTAAGGAAAACCCTAGGTTTACGTTAACGTAAACTAACCGTTACAATACTGTTATATTCATTTGCTATATTTATCATTTGCAGATATACCCTATTTTTCTGAGGAGAATACTATGACTCTGCCCGGTTTAAACTTTGATTTAGGTGAAGATTTAGACACCCTTCGTGATGCTATTTACCAATTTGCTCAGGCGGAAATTGCTCCTCGAGCTCAAGAGATTGACCATTCTGACCAATTCCCTATGGATTTATGGAAAAAATTTGGTGAAATGGGACTCTTAGGTCTAACGGTTGCAGAAGAATATGGTGGCACTAATTTAGGCTACCTAGCTCATATGATTGCCATGGAAGAAATTTCTCGTGCAAGTGCTTCAGTAGGTTTATCTTATGGGGCACATTCTAACCTTTGTGTTAACCAACTCCACCGTAATGGCACAGAAGCTCAAAAGCAAAAATATTTACCCAAACTCGTTTCTGGTGAGCATATAGGTGCTTTAGCCATGTCAGAGCCAGGTGCTGGTTCTGACGTTGTGAGCATGAAACTTCGAGCAGAGAAAAAAGGTGATAAATATATTTTGAACGGCAGCAAAATGTGGATTACTAATGGTCCTGACGCTGACACGTTAGTCGTCTATGCAAAAACTAATCCAGAAGCCCATTCAAAAGGCATCACTGCTTTTATTATTGAGAAAGGATTTAAAGGATTTTCAATTGCACAAAAACTAGACAAAATGGGTATGCGAGGTAGCCATACAGGTGAGCTAGTATTCCAAGATTGTGAAGTTCCTGAAGAAAATATTCTAGGTGAATTAAACGGTGGTGTTAAGGTATTAATGAGTGGACTTGACTACGAACGCGCTGTTTTATCTGGTGGACCATTAGGCATTATGCAAGCAGTTATGGACGTAACAGTTCCTTACATCCATGATCGCAAGCAATTTGGTCAATCAATTGGCGAATTCCAGTTAATTCAAGGTAAGATAGCAGATATGTATACAGCGCTTCAAGCGTGTCGTGCATTCTGCTATACCGTAGGGAAAAACCTAGATCGTGCTGGCGCAGCTCATGTCCGCGAAGTTCGTAAAGATTGTGCAGCCGTGATTCTATATTGTGCAGAAAAAGCGACTTGGATGGCGGGTGAAGGCATCCAAATTCTAGGTGGTAATGGTTATATCAATGAATTCCCTGTTGGACGTCTATGGCGTGATGCTAAATTGTATGAAATTGGTGCCGGCACTAGCGAAATCCGCCGTATGCTTATTGGTCGTGAATTATTCAACGAAACCAAATAATTCTCCTCGTTAATTTTAAACTTAAAGGAATTTACTATGTCAGATCCAATCGTAATCGTATCCGCTGTACGTACTCCAATGGGAGCTATGTTAGGTAGTTTGTCGGGTCTAGCAGCACATGAATTAGGCGCCATTGCGATTAAAGCTGCTGTGGAACGTGCAGGTCTTAAAGCTGAAGATGTTAACGATGTTATCATGGGTAATGTTTTACAAGCAGGTCAAGGTCAGGCGCCTGCTCGTCAGGCTACTCTTGGTGCTGGTCTTCCCAAAAGCGTTGCTTCTTTAACTATCCATAAAGTATGTGGTTCTGGTTTAAAAGCCGTGATGTTAGCCCATGATATGTTACTTGCCGGTAGCACTGATGTGGTGGTTGCAGGTGGACAAGAAAGCATGTCAAACGCCCCTTACCTATTATTAAAAGGTCGCCAAGGTTATCGCTATGGCAATTCTACTGTTTATGACCATATGGCTTTAGACGGTCTAGAAGATGCTTACCAACGTGGCACGGCAATGGGTGTATTTGCTGAACAATGTGTAGATAAATACAAATTTACTCGTGAAGAGCAAGACGCATATGCTATTGAATCATTACGCCGAGCTAACCAAGCAATTGCTGATGGTAGTTTTAAATGGGAAATTGCTCCTGTGACAATCAGTGGTCGTTCAGGTGATACCGTTGTAGATACTGACGAAGCACCAACAAAAGCAAAACCAGAGAAAATCCCATCATTACGTCCTGCCTTCAAAAAAGACGGTTCAGTCACTGCAGCAAACTCATCTTCAATTTCTGACGGTGCTTCTGCTTTAGTATTAATGCGTGCCTCTACAGCTGAAAAATTAGGTGTTAAACCTTTAGCCAAAGTAGTTGCCCACACTCAACACTCACACGAACCAGAATGGTTTACAACAGCTCCAGTTGGTGCTATTCAAAAATGTGCCGATAAAGCAGGTTGGGCACTTAACGATGTTGACTTATTCGAAATTAACGAAGCCTTCGCTGTTGTGACTATGGCAGCAATGAAAGACCTTTCTCTTGACCATGCCAAAGTAAATATCCATGGTGGTGCTACAGCATTAGGTCATCCAATCGGTGCCTCAGGTGCTCGTATCCTAACAACATTAATTGGTGCATTACGCAAAACAAGTGGTAAAAAAGGCATTGCTTCACTATGTATTGGTGGTGGTGAAGCCGTTGCACTTGCTGTAGAAATGTACTAAAACATTCAATAACTAGGAAAGACCTATGCCAGTAATTACGTCAAAAATTAATACTCGCTCGCAAACATTTCTTGAAAATGTGGCAAGTATGCAGGCACAAGTTGATGACCTCAAACAACAACTACACAAAACATCTCTAGGTGGCAGTCAAGCATCTCGTGATAAACATACGGCTCGTGGCAAACTCTTACCTCGTGACCGTGTTGAACGTTTACTTGACCCTGGTAGTGCTTTTTTAGAGCTATCTCCTCTTGCTGCCCATGGAATGTATGATAATGAGGCACCCGGTGCGGGTATTATCACTGGTATAGGTCGTGTTTCTGGTGTTGAATGCATGATTGTATGTAACGACCCTACAGTCAAAGGTGGGACTTATTACCCAATGACTGTAAAAAAACACCTTCGAGCACAAGAGATTGCTCAACAAAACCGTTTACCATGTATTTACTTAGTTGACTCTGGTGGTGCTAATCTTCCTCGTCAAGATGAAGTATTCCCCGATAGAGATCACTTTGGGCGTATTTTCTTTAACCAAGCGCAAATGTCAGCATTAGGAATTGCTCAAATTGCAGTGGTAATGGGGTCATGTACGGCTGGTGGTGCTTATGTTCCAGCCATGAGTGATGAATCTATTATCGTTAAAAATCAAGGTACTATCTTTTTAGGGGGACCTCCTCTTGTAAAAGCCGCAACAGGTGAAGTTGTTACCGCAGAGGACCTTGGTGGGGGTGATGTACATACGCGCTTATCAGGTGTTGCAGACCATCTTGCCAACAATGATTTACACGCCTTAGAACTAGCAAGAGAAGCTGTTGCACGTCTTAATCTTAAAAAAAATAATCCTCTCAGAGTAATTCCTGTACGAGAGCCTCTATATAATCCTGAGGAGCTCAATGGCATTATCCCTGTAGATACTCGTAAACCATTTGATGTTCGCGAAGTCATTGCTCGTATTGTAGATGGCTCTGAATTCGAAGAATTTAAAGCGCGTTTCGGGACCACACTTGTTACAGGTTTTGCTCATATTCACGGTATGCCAGTCGGTATTATTGCTAATAACGGTATTTTATTCTCTGAAGCTGCCCAAAAAGGTACACACTTTATTGAATTATGTTGCCAACGAAAGATCCCTCTTGTATTTTTACAAAACATTACTGGTTTTATGGTTGGTCGTAAATACGAAAATGAAGGTATCGCACGTCATGGTGCAAAAATGGTAACTGCTGTTTCTACGGCGTCTGTACCTAAGTTTACCGTTCTGATTGGCGGCTCTTTTGGTGCAGGAAACTATGGGATGTGTGGTCGAGCATTCGGTCCAAGAATGCTATATATGTGGCCAAATGCCCGCATTTCAGTTATGGGTGGTGAACAAGCAGCAAGCGTTCTGTCTACGATTAAACGAGACCAATTTGAAGCCAAAGGCGAACAATGGTCTACTGAAGACGAAGAAGCATTTAAAGCACCTATCCGTGATAAATATGAGGTTGAAGGTCATCCTTACTATGCTTCGGCGCGCCTATGGGATGATGGCATTATCCAACCAGCCGATACTCGTCGTGTGCTCGCTTTAAGCCTATCAGCAGCCTTAAATGCCCCAATCGAAGATACTAAATTCGGTGTATTCCGTATCTAAAGGAGACCACGTAATGTTTACAAAAATTCTTATTGCTAATCGTGGTGAAATTGCTTGCCGAGTAGCGTCTACAGCCAGAAAAATGGGCATTCGTACAGTGGCCGTATACTCCGATGCTGATGCCAACTCAGCTCATGTTGCCGCATGTGATGAGTCTGTCTATATTGGAGGATCAGAGCCTCGTCAAAGTTATTTACGAGCTGATGCGATTTTAGAGGCCGCCAAAAAAACAGGCGCTCAAGCTATACACCCAGGTTACGGATTCCTATCAGAAAATGAATCTTTTGCTAATGCCTGTGCTAGTCAAAATATCGTGTTTATTGGCCCTCCAGCTTCATCGATTGCAGCGATGGGAAGTAAATCAGCGGCCAAAGCCCTAATGGAAAAAGCTGGTGTTCCTCTAGTTCCTGGTTATCATGGTGATAATCAACACCCTGATTTTCTCCAACAAGAAGCTAACCGAATTGGTTACCCTGTCTTAATCAAAGCCAGTGCTGGTGGCGGTGGTAAGGGGATGCGTATTGTACAATCTGAGGCTGACTTTAAAGAAGCACTCAGCTCATGCAAACGTGAAGCTATCAGTAGCTTCGGTGACGATAAAGTTCTAGTTGAGCGCTACCTTAGTAAACCTCGCCATATCGAAATTCAAGTTTTTGCAGATAGTTTAGGCAATACTGTTTATCTATTCGAACGCGATTGTTCTGTGCAACGTCGTCATCAAAAAGTCATTGAAGAAGCACCTGCTCCGGGTATGACACCTGAACGTCGTGCTGAAATGGGTGAGGCTGCAGTTGCTGCTGCCAAAGCTGTTGGCTATGTAGGTGCAGGAACAGTAGAGTTTATCGCTGAACCTGACGGTCGTTTCTATTTTATGGAAATGAATACTCGACTACAAGTAGAGCACCCTGTAACAGAAATGATTACTGGATTTGACCTAGTAGAGTGGCAACTACGTGTTGCCGCAGGAGAACCTTTACCAGCAAAACAAGACGATCTAACGATTAAAGGGCATGCCATTGAATCACGCATTTACGCAGAAAATCCTGACAATGGTTTCTTGCCATCAATCGGGCAATTACAGTATTTCCACTTACCTGACCATGTCAAATTTGAGTTAGGAGATATTCGTGTTGATGGCGGAGTAAGACAAGGTGATACGATTTCTCCTTTCTATGACCCAATGATTGCTAAATTGATTGTATGGGGCAATAATCGTGAACAAGCTATTGCGAGAATGAAACAAGCTTTAGCTAATACACAAGTAGTAGGTGTTAGTACAAATATTGATTTCTTAGGTCGTTTATATAGTAATAATGCATTCACCACTGCTGACCTAGATACAGGCTTAATTGAGAAAAATCAAGCTCAGTTACTACCTCCTATACAGGCAGCTAGCACCGATAAACTTGCTCATTTAGTCGCAGCACTCTTAGCTAAACGAGGACAAGTTTCCTCTACAGCACACTCTCAGCAAGCATCTGTTGATCCTTGGGACTTAACAGATGCATGGCGCATAGCCTCTCAGTATGCTGAAAACATCCATCTCATAGACGGAGAAGAAACACGAGAGATTAAACTAAGCCGAGAAAATAAACAATGGACAATGACTATTGGCGAGCAACACCAATCATTTACATGGTCTGTTAAAGAGGAAGATGGTCGCTACTTGACTAAGATTAGCCTAGATCAAGTTAACTCTAGTGCTGTGGTTGTCCTCAATAAGGAAGAAGCTTATATCTTTGACCAAGGGAAAGTGACTACATTACGCCTACCTGACGACTTACACCATGCAGGCGATGATCAAGGTCATGGCGGAGGCTTAGTCGCACCTATGCCCGGTAAAATCATTTCTTTAGCCGTTAATACTGGAGATGTAGTCAAGGCTGGTCAAGCATTGCTTGTTATGGAAGCAATGAAAATGGAACATACCATTACAGCACCCAAGGATGGCAAAGTAGAAGAAGTTTTCTATGCTGTAGGTGACCAAGTCACTGAAGGTGCTGAGTTGATTAAACTCGGGGAATAAGCACCTAAAATACAAAAAAGCCGAGATATCACTCTCGGCTTTTTTATACCCAATTCGCTAGGAACATTCTCTTTAGATATCTTCCTAAGAATATAGCCTATCATATTTCATCAAGAACTCTTTTAATTTAAACCTAAAAAATGCTCTTGAGCCTGTTGTGCTAGTTTAGCTAATAGTTTTTGTGCTTGTGTTGCTTGCACGCCTTCTTTTTTTAAGTTTTGAATAAATGTTCCTAAGGTTTCACTAACAATTTCTACATCACCATTGAGAATTTTTTTGAACATCAATCCACTGATATGCTCTAAGCGACCATCTGGTAACCTTCTCCAGCCATTGGCTGAAAAAGACACTGTTATATTAGTCATTCGTATCTCCTAGTATATCAAGATACTCATCAATACTTTCTTGATAGTAGTCTGTTAATTCAGTGTCCTGGTCTATGTCCTGAGCATAAGCCAAATAAGCAGAAGCACATTTCTCCACATAGTACTTCACCTCGTCTTTACTCTCAATTGTTTGCAGCAAACTCATCAACACGTGTTGAGTAGCATTTAGCTGCATAGTTAGACGATTATTCGCAGCGACTAAACTCAACAGTAACTCCTGTTGATCATCATCTGCACTATGTTCAAAAAATGTGTCTGCCATTACTGCTCACCTCTTTAATTATTTACGAACTTCAGCAATTAGTGCATCCAACCATACCAGCATAGTATTCATATCATCTTCTGAGATATTTAGAGCAGGCATAAAGCGTAGTAAATTAGCTCGTGGAGCATTTAATAATAAGCCTTCTGGTGCTCTCTCACGTGCTGCTAGTACTAAATCATTGCCATAGTCACCATCAAGTATTAAAGCACGTAATAAACCTAAACCTCGTTCACCTTTGAGCCCATACTTAGCCGAAAGAGTTAATAAGCCTTGTGATAATTGTTCTGCACGTGCATTAACACTCTCTAAAAAGCCTGGTGCAGTTAAGGCATCAAATATCGCCACACCAACAGCCGTCATCAATGGATTACCATTATAAGTACCCCCTTGATCACCATACTCAAATACTGATACTTCTTCTGTTGAGAGTAATGCTGCTAACGGTACACCTCCACCAATCCCTTTACCCAAGGTCATAATATCTGGAGCGATTCCATAGTGTTGGTGAGCAAATAAAGTACCACAACGCCCGTAACCTGTTTGCACCTCATCAACAATCAGTAAAAGACCTTTTTCTTTGGTTAAAGCACGTAACCCCTGCATAAACTCAGGTGTAGCAGGAATAACGCCTCCTTCACCTTGTACTGGCTCTAACATCACGGCAACTGTTTGCTCATCAATTAAAGCCTTAACAGAGTCCAAATCATTCATAATCGCCTTAGGGAATCCATCTACTTGTGGTGGAAATTTTTTATCCCACCCCTCTTTACCTGACGCTGACATAGTTGCAATAGTACGTCCATGAAAACTATTTTGCATCGTGATAATTTTGTAAGCCCCTTGGCGTTTCTTTTGACCCCATTTACGGGCTAATTTAATCGCTCCCTCATTTGCTTCTGCCCCACTATTGGCAAAAAACACTCGATTAAAAACACTTGAATTAACAAGACAATTTGCCAAATCAAGCGAAGGTTGATTATAAAAAGCTGGAGATGGATTAATTAATAACTGACTTTGCTTACTGAGTGCATCAAGCATAACCTTAGGATTATGCCCTAAACAATTTACTGCCCAGCCTTGAATCACATCTAAATAACGCTTACCAGCATGATCTTCCAACCATGATCCTTCGCCTTTAACAAAGACAAGTTCTGGACGAGCCGTAATATCCATTAAGGCTTTTGTTGATTGCACATTAAATGATGACATAAAAACTCCTAAGCGTAAGAAAGTAGCTAATGATGATTGAATAACTTATTTTAAAGTGTTTTAAGCCTTAAGCTAATATTTGTGCGTTTTCTATCTATAAAAACTCTATCCTATCAATAGTACCCGTTATTTATTTGGTAACTGTTAAAATAATTTATCTTTTCTTGCCTATACCCCACTATGCAAACACTTTCAGCGTACACTGGCCGCTTTGCTCCTAGTCCTAGTGGTCCGTTACACGACGGTTCATTAGTAGCAGCAATGGCTAGCTATCTTGATGCCAAAGCCCATCATGGTCGTTGGTTACTACGCATTGAAGATATTGATACTCCTCGCACTGTTACAGGAGCGGATAAGGTTATCATGCAACAATTACAAGCTCTCGGTATGCATTGGGATGGAGAAGTGATTTATCAATCACAGCGCCTTAATCGGTATCAAGAATGCTTTGATTTACTCAATCAACAAGGTTTGATCTACGGCTGTTCTTGTACACGTAAAATCATTACTGACAATGCTATAGCACTTGGCATACATAAATCAGGACAATATCCCTACCTTGGTACCTGTCGGCAAGGAGCTAAAGGCATACCTCGTGCATGGCGACTTATTATGCCAGAGGGTCTATTTAGCTTTGAAGATAGGTGGTTAGGTCGACAAGAACAAAATATCCAACAAGAGATTGGTGATATTATTATTAAACGTGCTGATAAGCTTTTTGCTTACCAATTTGTCGTTGTTATTGATGATTTTGATCAAGGTGTAACCGATATTGTTCGAGGACAAGACATTTTAGACTCAACATTACGTCAGCAATGCATTGGACACTATCTAGGCTTTTCTTCTATTCGTTATTTGCATGTACCCTTAGTAATGGATAGTGAGGGTCGAAAATTATCTAAACAAAATCACGCCAATCCTATTAATTTATCCAACGCCTTACAAAGCTTAGACAAAGCATGGAGAATCTTAGGGTTTAACTCTTTTCACCCCAAAAATATTGAGGCATTCTGGTCTGAAGCAGTCGTTCACTGGGCACAACGATTTGTAAAACACTAATATTTCATAGAAAAAATTTTTTTCCTATTTATTAATGTAAAATCAAATAGTTAGAATGTTATTTGCTTGCTTTAATCTTAAAATTAACAAAAGAATATTAAGGCATTTATGGATTTTCACTTGCAAAATACATTTTCCCTCTCTTATTATCCAAAATTATTGTTTATTTAATTTGGCTTTTACTAACACGAGAAAAGAATGACTAAGACTTTAATTATTGCCGAAAAACCTTCTGTTGCCCAAGATATTTCTCGGGCTCTCGGTGGCTTTGAGCGACACGATGGTTATTTTGAAAATAATCAATATGTCTTATCGTCCAGTGTTGGACATTTATTAACTCTGTTTAACCCTGACGATGTGGTGCGTGGTAAATGGTCTTTTACTCATTTACCTGCCATTCCTAAAAATGGTTTTGATATTCAGCCAGCTGACAAAAAGTCAATGGAGCGTTTAAAACTCTTAGTCAAATTACTCAAACGAAAAGATGTATCCGCCGTAATTAATGCCTGTGATGCGGGAAGAGAAGGTGAATTAATCTTTCGTTATATTATTCAATATGCCAAAGTAAATAAACCCATCCAACGGTTATGGCTCCAATCCATGACAAAGCAAGCCATACTGGATGCATTTAATAATCTTCGTTCAGATGAAAGCATGAAACCTCTAGAGGCGGCTGCACGCTCTCGTGCCGAAGCTGATTGGCTTGTTGGCATTAATGGTACTCGTGCCATGACTGCCTTCAATAGTAAAGACGGTGGTTTCTTTAAAACGCCTATTGGTCGAGTACAAACACCAACACTAGCTATTGTTTTTGATCGTGAGCAAAAAATTCGTCAATTTGAATCCAAAGACTACTGGGAAGTCATTGCTACTTTTGTCGCTGCAGCAGGTATCTATGAAGGCCGTTGGATTGATAAAGACTTCAAAAAAGATGCCAACAATCCAGAGAAAAAAGAAAATCGTTTATGGTCTGAATCTGAAGCACGAACCATTATTATGGCGTGCAAAAATAAAACAGGTACAGTCTCTGAAGAGTCTAAACCCCTCTCACAATCCTCTCCTGCTTTGTATGATTTAACTTCTTTACAACGTGAAGCTAACTCCCGATTTGGCTATTCGGCAAAAACAACACTGGCTCTAGCACAAGCACTTTATGAGCGCCATAAGGTCATCACTTACCCACGTACTGATTCACGTTATTTACCTGAAGACTATGTCAACACTGTCAAACAAACATTAGGTGAGATTAGCGAAAGTAGCTCTGCTATCAATAAATCACATGTACCGTTTGCTAAAAATATCTTAACTAAGTCATGGATAAAACCAAATAAACGCATTTTTGATAATAAGAAAGTATCTGATCACTTTGCAATTATCCCAACCTCGCAAGTACCTAAAGAATTAAGTGAAGCTGAAGCAAAGATTTATGATTTGATTACAAAACGCTTTATGGCAATCTTTTATCCAGCGGCAGAATACCTAGTAACAACTAGACTAACTCAAGTCTCAGGGCATTACTTTAAAACAGAAGGTAAAGTACTTGTTTCTGCTGGTTGGCTAGAAGTCTATGGTCGAACCACCCAAGAAGGCGATGATCATTTAGTACCCATTGCCCCAAATGAAAAGGTTCATACTGAAGATATTCGTATGGAAACTCATGCTACCAAGCCTCCTCCACATTACACTGAGGCAACATTACTCAGTGCCATGGAGGGAGCAGGTAAGCTTGTTGAAGATGATGAATTACGCGTAGCAATGTCTGAACGTGGTTTGGGTACGCCTGCTACTAGATCAACTATTATTGAAGGTTTAATCACTGATCAATACCTACGTCGTGAAAACCGTGACCTTATCCCAACCACAAAAACACGTCAATTAATGACGCTATTAAATGGTTTAAATATAAAAGAATTAACCTCGCCTGAATTAACAGGCGAATGGGAGCATAAACTCAAACAAATTGAGCAAGGGTCACTGGATAGAAACCTATTTATGCAAGAGATTGCACAAAACACTCAAGTCATTGTAAAACGTGCCAAAGAATATGAACATGACACAATACCAGGGGACTATGTTACTTTAACAGCACCTTGCCCTGTTTGTGGTAATCAAGTAAAAGAAAACTATCGCCGTTTTGCTTGTACTCACTGTGACTTTTCAATTACGAAAAACCCTGGTGGTCGTAATCTCGAAACAGAAGAGGCTGAAGAACTACTACGCAATAGATCTATTGGACCATTAACAGGCTTTATTAGTAAATTAGGACGTCCTTTCTCGGCTATTTTACGCCTGACAGATGAAAATAAACTTGAATTTGATTTTGGTCAGAATAATGATGAAGATAAAGAGGAGATTGATTTCTCTACCTTAAAAGCATTAGGCAAATGTCCAAAATGTGCCACTGGTCATATTTATGATGTAGGCATGAACTATATCTGTGATCAGTCTAACAATCAAGATAAGCCTTGTGATTTTAAATCTGGTAAAGTCATTCTGCAGCAGGAAATTTCATCTGAACAAATGCAAAAACTACTGGAAACTGGCAAAACTGATTTACTTGAAAACTTTGTCTCTAATCGGACAAATCGTAAATTTAAAGCTTATTTGGTGTTAGATAATAAAGGTAAAATCGGTTTTGAGTTTGAAGAAAGAGGGGCAGCAAGCAAAACAGCTACCAAAACAAGCTCAAAAGCAGCGACTAAAACAGCAGCTAAAAAAGCGACAAAATCGGTAACAAAAACAGGGCGTAAAGTTGCTACTAAATCAGCAGCAAAAACAACTACTACAGCTACTAAGAAAAAAACTAAGAAAGAATAAGCCCTTGTATTTTTGAACTCTAGCCACCCTGATAATATGCCATTATCAGGGTATTTTTATGTCTTATGCCATTCCTCATGAACAAAAGAAAACAGCTAAACTAGACTATCTGCTAAACTATCCCTATTAGTTGTTACCTTAGGTTTTTACCTTATGAAAAACACATTGATCAATAAATATAATATTCCTGGCCCTCGTTACACAAGTTATCCTACTGTGCCATATTGGGATGAAGAAAGTTTCAGCAAAGACAGATATATTGAGACGCTTAAGCGCAGTTTTGAAGAATCAAATGATAATGAAGGCATTAGTCTATATCTACATTTGCCTTTCTGTGAAAGCCTATGCACTTTCTGTGCCTGTCATAAACGTATCACAAAAAAACACGAGGTAGAGGATCCTTATATCCAAGCCATCCTAAAAGAGTGGCGTATGTATTTGGATATTCTTGGTCGCAAGCCCAAAATAAAAGAAATTCATTTAGGTGGAGGCACACCGACTTTCTTCAGCGAAGCAAATCTTCATCATTTACTTACGACTATTTTTTCCACAGCCGACTTAGCAGAACACCCAGAGCTTAGTTTTGAAGGTCACCCAAATAATACTCGTCGTACCCACTTACAAACACTTTATGATCTAGGTTTTCGTCGTGTGAGCTTTGGTGTTCAAGATTATGATCCAATAGTTCAAAAAGCTATTCATCGTATCCAACCAGCTGAAAACGTATTAAATGTTACTAATGCCGCTCGCGAAATAGGATATACCAGCGTTAGTCATGATCTTATTTTTGGGCTACCTTTCCAGACATGGAAATCTATGGAAAATACTATTCGCCGTACTATTGCTCAAAAGCCAGACCGTTTAGCTTTCTACTCGTACGCTCATGTTCCTTGGATTAAAGGTAATGGACAACGTGGATACGATGAGAACGACTTACCCTCTGGGGAAGAAAAACGTGCTTTATACGAAAATGGTAAAGCTTTGCTTGAAGAATTAGGTTATGTGGAAATAGGGATGGATCATTTTTCCTTACCGTCAGATGACTTATATCAATCAATGCTCAGTAAAAAAATTCATCGTAATTTTATGGGATATACCTCGTCATCAACACAATTAATGATTGGTCTTGGCGTATCAGCAATTGGTGACTCATGGTACGGTTTTGCACAAAATGAAAAAGTTCTTGAGGACTATTATGCACGCCTTGAAGCAAATGAACTACCTCTTTATCGCGGTCACTTACTCAATCAAGAAGATTTAATCATTCGTCGTCATATTCTAAACCTCATGTGTTTATTAGAAACTCATTGGGATAAGCCCGATATGCAATTTCCTGAACTTCCTGATGTTCTGAATCGTTTGCAAGAAATGCAAGCCGATGGCCTAATAGAAATAGGCTCTAATTACCTAAAAATTACCGATTTAGGTCGTACTTTCGCCCGTAATATCTGTATGTCTTTCGACCTCCGTATGTTACGCAATCAACCAGAAACTCGTATTTTCTCTATGACGGTGTAGGTAATCACATGAGCCAAGCCCAGATTATTCCTGAAATTAAACCACAGCAAAGTATTGAGCTACTAAAAGAGCTACATATTTTGACTCGTGAAGGCAAGCTAAACCAAGACACACGTCGTAAACTTAAACAGGTATACCATCTTTATCAATTTATTGAACCATTAATGGCAGATATTATTGAGCATAAACATAGCCTTAATTTAGTCGACCATGGTGCTGGAAAATCTTATCTTGGCTTTATCTTATATGATTTATATTTAAAACAATTTGAAAATGCTCATGTTTACGGCATAGAAACACGAGCTGATTTAGTTAAAAAATCTATTGATTTGGCTAATCGTTTAGGATTTAGTCAAGGCATGCATTTTATGCAAATGACGGTGGAAGAATCCATTATCACCAAAGAGCTACCAGAAAAAATTGATATTGTGACAGCTTTACATGCATGTAATACCGCCACTGATGATGCTATTCGTTTTGGTTTTGGTCTTGCTCATAATGCACGTTACATGGTGCTAGTGCCCTGTTGCCAAGCTGAGGTGGCTTCCATTTTCAGAAAAGAAAAAAGTTCTGTTCTTGGTAAAACTCCCCTATCAGAATTATGGCGTCACCCTATTCATACCCGTGAATTTGGTTCTCATTTAACCAATGTGTTACGTTGTCTACAACTTGAAGCACGAGGCTATCAAGTGACAGTCACTGAATTAGTAGGTTGGGAACATTCCATGAAGAATGAGCTAATTATTGCCAAAAAAGTAGGTGGATTCAAAAAAAGTGCTCGAGAACGCCAACTGGCTATTCTCGAGCAATATCATTTATTAGCTTTGCGTGATAGATTTGCTTATTAGCTGATTATTCTTCTACGTACCAATTATCCTCTGATAACATCACTTGTTGATGTCCATAACCAGCCGGCATCATAGGGAAACAATTCTCCTGTGCCTGAACTCGCACATCTAAAAAATATGGTCCTGTTGCTTTAAAACACGCCTCCAGAGCCTCTGCTAAGTGACTTGGATTAGACACTTGAGTACCTTCCCAACCAAACGCTTTAGCTAAGGTGACAAAATCAGGCATACACTCATTATAACTATGACTATAGCGTTCACTATGAATGAGTTCTTGCCATTGACGTACCATACCCATATGTTGGTTATTACATAAAATCACCTTAATATTCGCTTTGTGCTGCATCGCTGTCGCCATTTCTTGGATATTCATCAGAATTGATGCATCTCCCGTAATACATACCACTGTTGCATTAGGATTGCCTATCTTGGCTCCAATAGCAGCAGGCATACCATAGCCCATAGTACCTGCTCCACCAGAGGTTAGCCAACGATTAGGGCGATTAAACTGCAAGTATTGTGCTGCCCACATCTGATGTTGGCCAACATCAGTACTAACAATAGCCTCTGTTGCTTGAACCCATTGATTTACTTCAGTCAATAAATGCTGTGGCAAAATAACTTCCGTAGAAGGATTAAACGATAAACATTCTTTCGCCTGCCATTTGGCAATCCGCTGCCACCATTCCGTCAAGCGTCCTGTATCTTGCTCTAATGATTTGACTTCATTGAATAAATCACAAAGCACCTCATAACAGTCTCCTACTAGCGCCACATCAGCACGAACAACTTTATCAATAGAAGCAGGGTCAATATCTAAATGAACTTTTACAGCATGAGGACAAAAATCTGATAATCGCCCAGTAATACGATCATCAAAACGCGCACCAATACAAACAATCAAATCAGCATGATGCATAGCTAGATTTGCTTCCAACGTACCATGCATTCCTAGCATACCTAAGAACTGCTTATCACTAGACGGAAAGGCTCCTAGTCCCATTAGTGTTAGCGTGCAAGGTGCGCCAGAGTAACTCACCAAATTACTAAACACTTCACATGCTTTTTTGCCTGAGTTAATCAGTCCACCACCACCATAAAAAACTGGACGTTTAGCATTAACAATTAATGATGCTGCTCGCTTAATCGCAGCCTGTTGAATAGAGGGAGATACTTGTAAAGGTTTATCTAATGGCACAGCTTTACTACCCTCAGCCGGGACTATCGCCATTTGAATATCTTTAGGAAAGTCTAGCAATACAGGCCCTGGTCTACCTTGTGTTGTTAATTGATAAGCTTTAGATGTTAACCCTACGACATCTTCACTACGTTTAATCTGTGCATTCCATTTAGTCACAGGGCGTGAAATACCTACCGCATCACATTCTTGGAAAGCATCTGTACCAATCGCACTAGTCGCTACTTGACCACTAATGCATAGCACAGGGATAGAATCACACATTGCATCTAATAACCCTGAAGTGGTATTTGCCATTCCTGGTCCTGACGTAACTAATACCACTCCTGGTTTGCCTGTTGAACGAGCATAACCTTCTGCAGCATGTATTGCTGCTTGCTCATGACGAACTAAAATATGACGAATCCGTTTTTCAGAATACAAGGCATCATATAGAGGTAATACTGCACCACCGGGATAACCAAAAATAGTATCTACACCTTGTTCAATTAAGGTATTTAAGAGCGCTTGAGCACCTGACAAAGTATTTTCTGAAGACATAATAGTAAAAAAAATTTAAAAAATAGTCATACCATTGTAGCCTATCTATTGAGATTGTTTTATACATCTTACTAACAATTTAGGGTATGCTATTAGATTATTGACATCCCTTACAAAAGGAATATAAATGAGTACCCCTATTATTGTTAAACGCAATACTGTTCCCCAAATTCAAGCGATGAAAGGACAACAAAAAATTGTGTGTTTAACTTCGTATTCAAGCCCTTTTGCACGTATCCTAGATGAATTTGTAGATCTTATTCTAGTGGGCGACTCTACGGCTATGGTGGGATACAATATGGAAAACACCTTAGCCATTACACTTGAACAGATGGCCGCTCATGGTCAAGCCGTTATGCGCTCTACCCAAAAAGCCTGTGTTGTGGTTGATATGCCGTTTGCCAGCTACCAAGAATCCAAAGAACAGGCATTCCGTAATGCCGCTTATTTATTAAAACAAAGTAATGCTCAAGCCGTCAAAATGGAGGGTGGCGCTTTCTTAGCAGAAACAACTCGTTTCTTAACGGAGCGAGGGATTCCTGTCATGGCACATGTAGGCCTAATGCCACAATATTTCAATACGATGGGAGGATTCAAAGCCCAAGGCTTATCCGAAGAAATGGCGGAGCGTATTTATCAAGATGCAATTGCTCAATCTCAGGCAGGCGCATTCAGTCTTGTTATTGAGGGAAGTGCCGAATCTCTTGGTCGCCGTATTACTGAGAATATTGCTATTCCAACCATTGGTATAGGTGCATCACCCTCTTGTGACGGTCAAATTTTAGTCACCGAAGATATTCTCAACTTAAGTGGTCCACGCATCCCAAAATTTGCCAAACAATTTGCTGATGTGCAAGCTATCATTCGCAAGGGTGTCAAAGCTTATGCCGAAGAGGTACGCAACGAGACCTTCCCTACTCTTGATCATTGTTTTGGAGTAGCAAAGAAAAATGCCTAAAACGCTTAAACCTCTTCCTATAGTAGGAGAACCATGGCATAGTGTCCGCCAATCAACATTACATGGGCAAGGGGTTTTTGCCCTTAAAGATATTCCAGCTGGTACAAAAATTATTGAATATGGTGGCAAAAGAATTACCACTGAACAGGCTGATGCTCTTTTTCCTGTGAATCCCGATGATCCTTTTCATACATTCTTTTTTGCTACATCAAATGGTTTGATTATTGACGGCGGTCAACAAGGTAATGATGCACGATGGATTAATCATAGTTGTACACCGAACTGTGAAACACAAGAAAATGAAGAAGGTACGCGTGTCTTTATCTACGCCATCAAAGATATCAAAAAAGGAGAAGAGTTATTCTATGACTATAGCCTTATCCTTGATGGACGTATCACTAAAAAACGTAAAGCAGAATATCGGTGCTTATGTGGGACACCTAACTGCCGAGGTACCATGTTAGCCTTAAAAAAATCTAACTAATTAATCGTGTAGACCTCACTACTTAAACATGTTTTTGAAGCCATTGTAAACATTGCTCAAAAGTTTCTGCTTGATAATCAACACTACAAGCGATCATCAAGTTTAAATTTAAACCAAAATCCTCAACTTCATAGCCTTGAATATCCTTACCATGCTGATGAGGAATTTGTGAACGCAGTGTAATCTGCTGTTGTGTGTAAACAGCCACTGTTTTCCCTTTTGCCTTAGCATAACCAATTTCAAAAACAGTGCCCGAGTCTGGCTCAAACCCTCTAAATGGATTTACATTCGCCACCACAATATCTGACTGATTAATTAGGTTTATATTTGCTTGGTAAATCCAATGAGCTAATTCAGCACCTGATAATCCCTCTGGTGCATGATTATCCAACGGATATAATCCAGTGAACCCATACTGTGTGCAGAGTTGTTGCAAATGTTCACCATGTTTAATCGCATCTATCCTAAATACATCAAAGCCTGCTAAATAAATGTTCATTTTTCTCTCTATTCTCTCTATGAAAAGACAACGAGTATTTTAGATTATAATTAGCTCGATTCTATTTTTTTATAGGTTTATCCATGCGTGTAAAATTTATCATTGGTGGTCTTATACTAGCTCTAGGTGCTATCTACCCGTTAGCCAGCAAAGTCCATGGCGATAAGACTCAATCTCGCCTAGAAAACGAAATAGCAGAAGTTAATCAATACATTCAAAATACATTGAACATCAAAGACTTCTCTTTTACCTACAAAAAAACCGAATCTGATATTTTTTCTACCCACTATATCTGGAGTGTTAACTATCAAGGAAAAAACATTGATTTAGTTGAACAAGATATTGAGCATGGTCCTTTACCATTTAGTCGACTTAAACAGGGACTACTTGCCCCTGTTAGCTATAGTAGTGAGTTAAAACTTATCAGAAATAGCAATACTGAACCTTTCTTTAACGCCTTCCAACAAGAGAATCCTATCGTTGTTAATTATCGCTATGGTTACGATAAAAAAATCAAAGGAACAGCTACGATTGCTCCTTTGAGCATTAATGACACAGAGAAAAAATTCAAGCTCACTTCTGAACAACATGAACTATCATTTAACACCAACCGTGAGCTAACGGACTCAACTGTTTCGCTAAATTTTTCAGGAATGAATCTTTCATCTCTTGATAAAGAAAACCCTTTCAGTCTTATCATTAGTCCAGGAACAATTTCTTCACAGAGTCATGCAACGAAAGAGGGTAAGTTATATCTAAGTAATACTGACTTAGATGGTATGCAACTCAAATTCGATGAAATTGATGTTGCCTATAATAAATTGAAAAGCCATACAAATATGAATGACGATGGTAAACAAATTTCAGTTCAGCAACAAGATGAATACCAAGAAATCGCTATTAATGATGTACCTTTTGGACAATTAACCACTAATATTGGCTATAACCGCCTAGATTCTGCCGCAACCAAGCAACTATTCTCTCAACTAGCGCAAATCTTAAAAGAGAACTTCATTTTGGCACTCAAGAATCCTAGTGAGATGGGCAATAGTGAGGATATTTTTGCAAAAAATGCTCTACGATTAGGAGCATCCTCCCTTGCATTATTTAACCAAAAGCCAGAAATTAATTATGGTCCTATCCGTATTCGTAATAAAGGCGGGGAAGCTAGTATTACTGCTGATGTAGGAATGATTTTACCTGAACTAAACAAAACGGTGACTGAAGACGTTGTTTTTTCCATGCTGTCAAAAATCAACCTTGATATTCAAGTAGAACCTTCTACGCTGAGTCAATTATTATTTGATTCATTTACACTTAGTGCAAAAATAAACCATCTAAATCTCCCAACCAAAGATGATAAAACAGAACTAGATGCAATTACCCATGACATTGAGAAAGCATTATTAGAAGCTAAGTTGGCAGAAAAAAAAGGGAATGCATTATCTTTCACTATTCAAGCCGAAGCACCTAATGGCAAATCAATTAAAGAAGTAGAAACTATTAATTTTAATGGCACATCATTACCATTGACTGAATTACTCTTGGATCTTAATACAAAAGCTGAAAAGGCTACTACCTTATTGGAACAAACAAATATTGAGCAACGCCTTACCCTTTTATCAAGTAAATTTATCAAGGATGAAGACATACCTGATGAAACTAGTGATGAAAAACAGTAAATTCATCAAGCTTTCTAACCAAACTTTCCAAGTACAATAATGCTTTAGACGAAAAGGTGTTTCTTTATGTATAAAGAAACACCTTTTATTAACTTATCCACCCTTTTAGCTCTGACTCTACCTAGTAGCTACCTGAGACTTAAAATCAACACTTCCTACGTACTCCTAAGAAGCTGTTTCCAACCCCAAATACTGTGCTTTAATCGTCTCATCAGCATAAATCTGCTCAATACTACCCGAAAACTTAATCTCACCCTTTTCTAAGACATAGGCCCTATCCGCCACATCTCGTACAAAATCCAAATTTTGCTCAGACAGTAAAATGCCAATATCCTGCTCTTTTAAGGTTAATACCATATTTTTTAACTGATCAACAATGATAGGAGCAACACCTTCACTAGGTTCATCTAATAATACTAAATAGGGATTTCCCATCAATGTTCTTGCAACACTTAACATCTGTTGCTCCCCACCACTCATCTTAGTACCAGGTCTATCTAGCATACGTCCTAAATTTGGAAATAGCGTAAATAATTTTTCAGGTGTCCACTCCACTACAGGGCGACCATCTTCCCAAACTCTTGCAGATTGTTTTCCAGTTAATAAATTCTCTTGTACATCCAAATCAGCAAAAATTCTTCGCTCCTCAGGGACATATCCTAGACCTAAGCGAGCTATTTTATAAGCAGGTAAACCGAGTATAGGCTTATTCATGAATACGACGTCACCTTGCTTATGCTCCACCAACCCCATAATTGTTTTTAAAGTAGTAGACTTACCTGCTCCATTACGCCCCATCAAGGCGACCACTTCGCCACGATTAACCTGTAAGCCAACATCAAATAAAATTTGTGCTTGCCCATACCATGCATTTAAATGGCTTACTTTTAGTAATTCACTCATTAATAACCCTCTAGACCTTGTTATTGCCAAGATAAATTTCTTTGACTAAAGCATTATTTCTTATCTCTTCAGGTGTCCCTGTCGCCACAATGCTACCTGCTGCCATCACGATAATTCGATCAGCAAACTTGAATACCACATCCATACTATGCTCAGTAAATAGCACGGCCATATTTTTTTCTTGAGCGATCTTCTTAGTCAACGCCATCATAGCTATTCGCTCTGTTGGAGACATACCCGCTGTTGGTTCGTCCATTAATAATAACGTTGGATGATTAGCTAACGCCATAGCTAACTCAAGCCTTTTAACATCGCCATACGCAATTTCACTTGCTGCTGTATGAGCATTTTCCACCATGTCCACTTGTTTCAGCAACAGTAATGCCTCATCTTGTAAATCTGTATCACCATGGTTAAATAAGGCTATCTTGTTTCTCAACGCTATTTGCAATGCTAATTGCACATTTTCTAATACAGTAAGTGATGAAAAAATCTCCGCTATTTGAAATGTTCTTCCAATACCTAGAGCCCAAATTTTATCGGCACTTAAGCCAAGCAGACTACGATTTTTAAATAAAATCGAACCATTATTGGGTTGAGTTTGACCTCCAATCATATTAAAGGTGGTGGACTTACCAGCTCCATTAGGACCAATCAAGGCAAGCATTTCACCCTCTTGAAGATCAAAACTAACATGATTAACTGCCCAAAAATCACCATAGGATTTATTAATATCTTCTATTTTTAACAAACTCATGAATAAATCCCTTAACCATGTAATGTGGTTTGTTTTCGCTTTTTGAAGAATCGGAATTGTTCAAACACCCCAGTAATACCCATAGGGAAAATCAGCACCAGTATGATAATCATCGCACCGAGTAAAGCTTTCCAATACGAGGTTAATTGAATAGCTGTGTCATGTAGTACGGTATAAGCAATAGCACCAACAATAGGCCCAGTAAGCGATTGAATACCGCCTAGTAATACCATCACCAACCCATCCACAGATTTAGCCACACTTAATTCTTCAGGAGAAATACTTCCTTTAGAAAAGACTAATAAAGCACCTGCCAACCCTGCAAAAAAACCAGCAATAATAAAGACAGTCCATTGCACACGACGTATGGGAATACCAATTGCCTGTGCTCTTGTGACGGAGTCCCTACTTGCCCGAATAGCATAGCCAAAACTAGAAAAAATAAGTTGCCTTAGTACAAAAATACAAATGAATACGACTAATGCAGTGAAATAAAAATAATGCGTTTCATCTGCTAACCAACCATCAGCCCATATACCAACAATACCATTTGATCCCCCTGTAAAACCATCCCATTGGAACATGATTGACCAAATCAATTGAGCGAATGCCAATGTCAGCATAGCCAAATAAATACCAGTTAAACGGATACAAAACCAACCAATCACGACAGCTAATAAACTAGATACTATCGGTGCTAAGATAAAACTAACTGACAAAGGTAGACCTAGCTGCTGAATACCAATAGCTACAGCATAGGCCCCCATACCGAAATAGACAGCATGTCCAAAGGTATGCATTCCAGCCGTACCCGCCATAAAAAACAAACTAAACGCAAATAGAACAGCAATTAAAGCATCTTGGACTAACAGCATAGTGTAGTCACTATCAATGACGGGAACCAAACAAATAAGGGTTGCTCCGATAATATATAAAAGCTTAGTTAATCCTTGTAATGGTTGCAAAGGCTTTTCTACAATGCCTATATTGCGTGATTTCTCTTGTGCTTTACCAAAAAATCCCCAAGGTTTGATGACTAACACAACAGCCATTAAAACGAATTCTAATATTAAGGTTAAACGGCTAAAATTTACCGTGACTCCCCAAAAATCAACCGCTCCTAACCAATTAGCTAATGCTTTAATTTCAGCAATAGATAATGCCGCAATTAAAGCACCCGGTATTGAGCCCATACCTCCAATAACAACAACAGCAAAAGCATCTCCGATTAAACGTAAATCCAAACTAAGGCTCGCAGGCTCATTAGGTAACTCTAATGCTCCTCCTAATCCTGCTAAAAAAGTTCCTAAGGTAAATACCCCCGTAAATAGGCAAGCTTGATTCACTCCCAAAGCACCAAGCATTTCTTTATCTTGTTGTGCTGCTCTTACAAAAACTCCCCATTTCGTCTTATTTAATAAAAACCATAAACAAAATAGCACTACCCAGCCAATAAAAATTTGAAACAGCTGATAAATAGGAAATAATTGTCCTAAAATGTTAATAGAACCATTTAAATAAGGGACTGGTTGCCCTAATAGGTCCTCTGCCCCCCAAATCCATAACACACCATCACTAATTACCATCACTAATGCAAACGTAACTAATAATTGGAATAATTCAGGGGCTTTATAAATACGCCTAAGAATAATTATTTCTATTAAACCGCCTACCACACCGGTTAATAATGAAGCTAAGACAATACCTGTAATATACCCAAGACCAGAAGTTACCCCAAAATAATGCGTTAATGAATAGGCTAAATAAACACCAAGCATGTAAAAAGAGCCATGGGCAAAATTAACCACTCTAGTTACGCCAAAAATTAATGACAAACCAGCAGAGACCATAAATAATGAGCTAGCACTTGCTAGCCCATTAAGTAATTGTAGTAACAACGCCTCTACATTCATTTTACTTGTGGCCTTAACTTTAATACTTCTTCATCACTTGGTAGCACGTCTTTTCCGTCTACATAGCGAATATCAGTCATAATTCCTTTGCCATCTTTAACATCTAAACGACCAATATAACTGCCCATCGTTGATTGATGATCAATAGAGCGATAAGAAATCTGCCCCAATGGCGTACTCAATTCAAGCCCTTTAAACGCTTCTATTAAATCTTCCGCCTTAGTACTTTTCGCCTTACGTAGACCAGCTGCTAATGACTGTATAGTCATATAACCAACAATACTACCTAAGCGTGGATAGTCATTAAATTTTGCTTGATAGGCTTTTAAGAAAGCATCATGTTCTGGTGTATTAATGGCATACCAAGGATATCCTGTCACTATCCACCCTTTAGGCGTATCGCTACCTAAAGGATCCAAATATTCAGGCTCACCAGTTAAGAGACTAACGACGGAAACATCCTTGAATAGCTGACGAGTATTACCGGCTCTTACAAATTTGGTCAAATCAGTACTAAAAAGTACGTTGAAAATAGCATCTGGTTTTACATCAGCTAACGCTTGAACAACACTATTCGCATCAATATTATTAAATGGAGTAGCTTGTTCCATAACAAACTCAATATCTGGCTGACGTTCTTTCATCATTTTTTTAAAACTTTCTACCGCTGACTGTCCATACTCATAATTAGGATAGACCAATGCCCAACGTTTCTTCTTCAACGCAACAGCATCGTCAATAAGCATCGCCACTTTCATATACGTTGAGTCACGTAACCTAAAAGTGTACTCATTACCATTCTCCCACACCATCTTGTCAGTAAGTGGTTCACCCGCCAAGAAAAAAACCTTTTTATTCTTAGCAAAATCAGCAAGCGCTAAAGCAATATGGGATAAAAAACCACCTGCCAATAAATCAACCTTATCGCGTCGTAATAAGGTTTGGGCTTCTCGAATGGCATTATTTTGCGTACCACCATCATCTCTTAAAATCACTTCAAGTTTTTTGCCATTAATGCCATTATCTGCATTAACTTGTTCAACAGCTAACTCAATTCCTTTACGATATGGTTCTAAAAAAGCGGGGATTGTTTTATAAGAATTAATTTCCCCAACTCTAATGACATTTTCCGCATAAACAGCAGTGCTAGAACAAATGGTTAATACTGCACTACACATCATGAATGATTTTCTAATAAATGTTCGCATTTAACTTTTATCCCAAAAGATTAGTTTGATAAACCTTTAATATACCAAAAAATACTATAATTTCATTTAGCATAATCAGATTTCCTGATGAAACTTCTCTTTTTAATTCTTAGGTTTTAGTATGGCGTCAGCATTTTTAGAAGAAAAAGTACTTAGTGTTCACCATTGGACTGACCGTTTATTTAGTTTTACTACTACTCGCGACCCTGCACTACGTTTTAGTAATGGCCACTTCACCATGATTGGTTTAATGGTTGATGGTAAGCCTCTATTGCGTGCTTATAGTATCGCTAGCCCAAACTACGAAGAACATCTCGAGTTCCTCAGTATTAAAGTCCAAGATGGTCCCTTAACATCTCGCTTACAACACATCAAAGTGGGCGATTCCATTATCGTTGGTCGTAAGCCTACGGGTACATTATTGCTTGATTATCTCTTACCTGCCAAACGTCTATATTTATTAGGTACTGGTACTGGTCTAGCGCCATTCTTGAGCATTTGTCGTGATCCAGAAACCTATGAACGTTATGAAGAGGTTATTTTGGTTCATGGCGTTCGCCAAGTAAATGAGTTAGCTTACTACGATTTATTCACCAAAGATCTACAAGCGGATGAATTTTTAGGTGAAATGGTAAGTAAACAACTAAAGTATTACCCAACTGTCACTCGCGAACCTTTCCGTAACCAAGGTCGTATTACCACTCTTATTGAAAATGGTAAATTATTCACTGACTTGGGTGTTCCTCCATTAAATCCTGCCGAAGATCGCGTGATGATTTGTGGTAGTCCTGCTATGCTAGCGGATTTAAAACGAATGTGTGAAGAGCGTAATTTTAAAGAAGGAAATACCTCTACTCCTGGCGATTTTGTGATTGAGCGTGCATTCGTTAGTCAATAATATTTTCTTGAAAATCGAATAGATTCTTCTTCCACAAATCTTGTGTGAATGACTCTCAAGGTATCAGCTTTGTGAATAACCCCTTTATTTTAAATAAAGGGGTTAATTTTTGAACAATTATTTTTAATAAACAGGTCAGTTTATAACAGCTACTTTTATCATTAATGTTGAATTCTTTTAAGTAGCTGTTGCTTAATCTGTACAAGCTCTTTTAGCGCATCTTCTTTTCTCGTATCTATCATGTTGGATGGTCCTTGAGGCTCAATATCTTCATCCTCAGTAATAGGCATGATAGGTTTTAAATCAGGCGTATTATCTACATAAAAATTAAGCTGCTTTCGTGCACGTGTTATGCCAACATAAAATAAATTACGTTGTAGATCTTCTTGTTGGTGCAATAGTGAATGAGTAAAACCCTCTTGTGTCGCCCCATATATCAGCACATTATCATACTCACGTCCCTTGGCTTGTGCAATCGTTACAAACCGTATGCCTTGCGTCATATTCCAACGTTTGCGTAATAATTCAGCCTGTTGCGGCCACTGATTCCATAGATAACGATGGCGATACGCATCTTGTTTTAACGCATCCCAAGATGCCTTAGCTACTTGATCATAAAGCCGGTTTGATTGTATAGCCCAGAGCCCCGAACTTTGCTCAAACCACTGCATAATATCATATACGTTCTGATGCTCTCTATTACTAGCACACCATTCTAATAGCGATTTTTTAAATCTTGATTCAAATGCAATATTACCCTCTTGTTGTAATTGCATCATAGTATTTTTAACAAAATTTTCTAAGCTTATTTTATTCAGTATATCTTGCTGAATTTCTTCACTTAAACGACACGCTGATAACTGATAAAACTGTGCTAAATCAAGCGCAAAATTTTTTAGAAATTTTGTAGATTTACCATCTAACAAATAACCATAACGAAGAGCACAAAGTACATTCAATATCACTGGTCCCATAGTATGATGAATACCGATACTGATTTTTTGCTTAGTCCTGCTAACAATATCAAAAGCAGCTTTAATTTGCTCTGGATAATCCTCAGTAATGACTACCTCTTCTTTTCCAAGTTTACCTAAATCATTTTCGGTTAGTTGCTTCACCGTAGTTTTATGAGTGGCTTTTGAGTCAATGGGTCTATGAATAATATTAGTCGCAATATTCGCCAAATTCTGAGCATAACGATAGGAGTGATTTAGATACACTGTCTCAGCATGGAAGCGCTGTTTAAATTGTTCAAACACAACTTCAGTATTTGTACCACGCCACGCAAAAATATTCTGAAACCGGTCGCCTACGGCAATAACCTCTGGCACAAAGTGCGCTAATTTAAATAAAAATTTTAATTGTAAAGGAGTCGTATCATGAAATTCATCGATACAAATCAGAGAATATTTTCGCCCTATTTTTTCTAAAATATCACTATCATCAGTATAGTCTAATAGATCAAAAACAGCTTCACCTAATAATCTAAATCCTTGTTCCCCTGACTGATAAATAGACGTTGAAGTATCCTCCTCATATAAATCATGATTATCCACAACTCGAGGTTTCCACGTTTCACGATAGTGATCATAGGCATAAAACATTCGCTTGACCAGTCGCCAATCATGATTGAGCTTACCTGTTAGAATTTCTTGCAAAATATCATCATCATCGTATTCATAAGCACCTGATGCACGGAAAAAATCGATATCGCTCATCATCTCTTGCATGGCATGCGGTGTAATCTGAGGAGCATCAATCGGCTCTGTGCCTGTAATTAGTGCGTATTGCTGCGCCTGTTCGATAACATATTCATATAATTGAGGCAATAACTCTCTTTCGACATGATTACGTTTAACGGTATAACGTGTATCACCAAGTTGATTAAGTACTCCTGCCGCAAATCCATCTATTGTATGAATAGATAATTGAGGAAAGCCACGCTTTTCCATATAAAACTGCATGACATCCTTACCAGTGCGACTAAATGTTAGCAATAAAGCTTTTTTAGGTTGCAGGCTCTTTTTCACATAATCGGCGATATAGCTCGTTTTACCACTACCTGCCACACCTTCTACCAGCGTATATTTCATAAACACAATCAAATCATTTACTGTTCACAAAAGATTAGCATAGAAACCGTTATACTCATACTTAAACTAGATTTTTTTATCATCTTATTTTGAGTGTCTTTGCATGTTTGTTAAGCTACTGCTTACTTTATTTATCGCTTTTTTTTCGTTAATACCTAATGTGCACGCTATTGAGCAGGTTTCTCCTTGTATTACCTATGACAATCAAAAGCCTATTCACATTACTAAGGTAGATTTAAGCTGCCCAAGCATTAAGCTGATTGGTACATTGCCACAGCATAGTGATACTACCAGTAATTTTGCTCGTGATAATGAAGCAACCGTAGCGATTAATGGCGCTTTTTATGATGAAAAAAGAAATCCTTTAGGATTAAACTATTCTCATCAGCATACATGGCACAGGAGTAAGGATTACCGACAATATGCTTTTTTTGCCTGCACAAAAAATAATCAATGTTTTATTGAATCCTATAATAAAAGCACTATATATCAGCCACAATGGGATTTAGTCATCAGTGGTTGGCAAAGCTTGCAGAATGGTAAGTTCCTATGTGCTCCAAGTAGTACAGGTATTTGCTATCGTAATGCACAGACAAAACATCCTCGTACCGCCATAGGACTTACCGCTGATAACCGTTTCCTTTATATGGTGGTGGTAGAAGGTAGACGAGAAGAATTTCAAGGCTATACCCTTACACAATTAGCTACATTATTTAAGCAACTTAATGTGCCACATGCAATTAACTTAGATGGTGGTGGCAGTAGCACAATGATTATTAATCATAACCGCGTTAATGCACTACCAGATAATCAATTATTTTTTGAGCGTAGTGTGGCCAATCATCTTGGTATTAAGGATGAAAAAAAGTAAGCTTTCAACTCTTTCAAAAACCTAATGCCATTCACCATGAATGACATTGCGTACTTTTTTTATTTTTTGACATGCAGTTTTTTAACAAAAACTGCATGCCGAAAATGCTACCCTTATTAAGCATGCTTTTTTTTATTTTTTGACATGCAGTTTTTTAGCAAAAACTGCATGCCGAAAATGCTACCCTTATTAAGCATGCTTTTTTTTATTTTTTGACATGCAGTTTTTTAGCAAAAACTGCATGCCGAAAATGCTACCCTTATTCATAGCTTAATGCCATTCACCATAAATAACATGGTGAATGGCATCATACTCTATACTAATTGTTATAGTTAGTCTTTTGTTGCATTTTTCAAATCGAGGTAGCCTACTGGATGACGTAAAATACCTTTTACGTTTTCTTTTTGTAGGAAGATTTGATTATAGAAATACAATGGGAAAATAGGTGCTTCATCAATTAAAATTTTCTCTGCTTTTAATAACGCATCCCAACGCGCTTGGGCATCTGTTGCTTGTTGAGCAGAACTAATCAACTTATCATATTCGGCATTAGACCAACCGGTACGATTCATTGAAGATCCCGTGATAAAGCTTTCTAAAGAGTTGTAAGGATCCGCATAGTCGTTTAAAAAGGAACTTCGTGAGAATTGTAACTCTAGACCTCGTTGTTTTGCATAAAATACTTTACTTTCCATGCTTTGCAATTTCACATCCACCCCAAGCACTTCTTTATACATATTTTGCAAGGTTTCAGCTACTTTCTTATCATTAGGATTATTAATATAGGTCAGCGTCACTTCAGGAAGCGTTGTATATTTTTCTTCTTCCATACCCTTAGCTAAAAGCTCTTTAGCTTTTGCCTTATCTTGTTTAATTAAATCGCCGCTTTCTTCACGAAAGTCTTTACCATTTGGTCCTGTAAATCCAGGAGCAACAAAGCCAAATGATGGTTTACGACCTTGTTTCACGACAAAATTTGCAATATCCTCTTGATTAACAGCTAATGCAAACGCCTTACGGATATTTTGATTTTGGAAAGGAGCAATTTTGGTATTTAAGCGATAAAAATATCCACCCGCTTGAGGGATATTATTAAAGTCTTTTCCATCTTTAATCTTGTCGTAAATACTTGCTGGTAATGTGGTAGGAGTCGCATCGAGTTCACCCGTTTTATACATTTGGTAGAACGTATTTTGGTCATTCACCATTGCAAACTCAACTTTGTCAATTTTCACATTAGCTGCATCCCAATAATTTGGATTCTTAACAAAAACTAAGTTCTCCGCATGTTTCCACTCTTTTAATGTAAAAGGACCATTACCAACATAGCTACTTGCCTCTGCATACCACTTAGGATTTGCCTCAGCTACTTTCTGATTGACTGGTGCAAAATTAGGATTAGTCAAAATATTTAAAAATGCGATGCTAGGATTCGCTAACGTTACTTCAAGCGTATGGTCATCCACTGCTTTTAAGCCTAAATCAGCTTCTGTTCCCTTACCTTCGTTAAACGCTTTAGCACCAGCAATATCGTAAGCCAAAAAAGCGGCTGGTGAAGCAGTATCTTTGCTAAGCATTGTCGTCCAACCATAAACGAAATCTTTGGCAGTTACAGGATCACCATTAGACCATTTAGCATTCTGACGTAGTTTGAATGTATATTTTTTACCATCTGGAGAAACCGTCCAACTTTCAGCCGTGGCAGGTGCAGCAACATGCTTCTCATCTAGTCGAACAAGACCTTCTACAAGATTATTCAACGGCTCCCAAGAAATAGCATTAAATCCTTGTGAAGGATTCAATGACGTTGGTTCTTCTTGGTTATTAAGATATAACGTTGTCTCAGCCTGTGCTAACGATGTAACACCAAATAAACAAGACACTAAAGTTAAACGAAGTAAGGTAGGTTTCATAATTTTGCTTCCATAGAAATTAATAGTTGCTTTACTATACGTTACACTGAGTCCGAGAATCTTGCAACCAGCATAAAACCGTATGTTCCTCTGTTAATACACTAAGCTCCGGGGGTATTTCCTTACAAACCCTCATAGCTTTTTTACAACGTGAAAAAAATCCACAACCTTTAGGAGGAGCAAATAAATCGGGGGGATGACCTTCAATTGGCTTTAAACTATCTTTTTGCATATCCAATCGAGGAATAGATGCCAACAACCCCTGTGTATACGGATGTTGAGGATGATAAAAAATATCTCTTCTATTTCCTGTTTCAATACACTGACCGGCATACATTACTGCTATCGTATCTGCGATCTTGGCTACAACACCTAAATCATGAGTGATAAGAATGATTGAAACACCTGTTTGCTGTTGAATTTTTTCGAATAATTCTAATACCTGTGCTTGAATTGTCACATCTAGAGCAGTTGTAGGCTCATCAGCAATCAATAAGTCAGGATCACTCATCAACGCCATTGCAATTACGATGCGCTGACGCATGCCGCCAGAAAACTGATGCGGATACTGTGACAAACGTTTTTCAGGCTCAGCAATACCGACTAAAGTTAGCATCTCACTCGCCTTATCCAACGCATGCTGCTTACTAAGTTTCTTATGCTTCATCACCCCTTCAATCATTTGCTCACCAATAGTGAGGGTGGGATTTAACGCTGTCATAGGATCCTGAAAAATCATAGCAATTCGATTTCCACGGATCGTATTATTTTTCTCTAGCCGGGTAATATCTAGACCATCAAAAATAATTTCTCCCTGAGGAATAAAGCCACTTGGCTTTTGTATTAACCCCATAACGGCATGACAAGTGACCGATTTTCCACAGCCTGATTCACCAACAATCGCTAACGTTTTACCTTTTTCTATGGTCAGGTTTAAATCACGAACAGCCTGAACAATTCCACCATGAACTTTGAATTGAACCGATAAATGTTTAATCGTTAATAAAGGATTTTGAACCATGATTACTTCCTTAACTTAGGATCTAATGCGTCTTGTAATCCATCACCCAACACATTAAATGCAAACATGGTTAAAGAAATACACAAAGCAGGAAAAAATAATTGCCACCATTCACCTGATAAAATAACGCCTAAAGCATCATTTGTCATTACGCCCCATGACGCAAATGGTGCTTGTATACCTAACCCTAAAAAACTTAAAAAAGCCTCTGCAAAAATCGCACTCGGAATGGTTAAGGTCATTTGAACAATAATGGGTCCCATCGTATTAGGAAGTAAATGTTTACGTATTAACCTCCATGGGCTTGCCCCAAATAGGCGTGCTGCAGTAACATACTCATAATTCTTAAGCTGAAGGATCTGCCCTCTTACAATACGAGCCATACTTATCCAGCCAGTAATAGAAAGTGCCACAATAATTGTCAATAAGCTGGGCCCTAACACTACCATTAATAAAATCACAATCAACAGGTAAGGTAAGCCGTACAACACTTCCACAATACGCATCATAATGGCATCGGTACGTCCACCCATTAAACCACTATAGCCTCCATAGATAACACCAATAAAAAAGTCTATTAGCGCTGCCATAAAGCCGACAAAAAGAGAGATCCGTGCACCATACCAAGTCCGTACAAATACATCCCTACCTAAATCATCAGTTCCAAACCAATACTCTGCTGATGGGGGTTGATTTTGAGCACTCAATGATTGTGTTGTGACTGAATGTGTAGATAACATTGGCGCAAAGATAGCCATCAAAATCAGAATAGTTAACATAAACAATCCCAACATGGCTAATTTATTTTTACGTAATCTAACCCATACATCAGCCCAATACGATAAGCTAGGACGCACAATACTTGGGGCGGACTTTCGTTCTTCTACGGTTAAGGGGGTAAACCAATCATTAGGTATTTTTTGCATATTACTCCCCTGCCTTATCTAAACGAATCCGAGGATCTAGCCAACAATAAACCATATCTACCAAAAACAGCATCAGCACTAGCACACTACTATAAAATACTGTCGTACCCATAATAACCGGGTAATCCCGATTACTTATAGAGTCAATAAAATAACGTCCCATACCAGGTATAGCAAAAATCTTTTCAATCACAAAAGTACCAGTCAAAATAGCCGCCATTAGAGTACCTAATAGTGTTACAACGGGCATTAAGGCATTTTTAAGCGCATGTCTAACGACAATTCGCCACATACTCAACCCCTTAGCTTTTGCTGTTTTTATATAATCTTGTGTTAATGTTTCTAACATACTTGCCCTAGTTAGACGTGCAATAACCGCCATTGGTGTTGTTGCCAAGGCAATGACGGGTAAAACCATATGTTTAGGTGTTCGCCATGTTGCTGCAGGAAACCACCCCAAGTTTACTGAAAGCTCTTGTATTAATAATGTAGCTAATACAAAATTCGGAATAGAGATACCAACCACAGCAATTGCCATCGCCGCATAATCAATCCAACCATTATGTCGTAATGCCGCTAGTACCCCTAATGTAATACCCGATAGAATGGCAACAATAATCGCTAATATACCAAGGTGAAAAGAGACTGGAAAACCTCTTTTTAATAACTCAACTACATTTGTATCAGGATTACTAATTGACGGCCCAAAATCTAACGTAAAAATATTGCTCATATAATGTAAGTACTGCACATATAACGGTTGATCTAATTTGTAGAATGCTTTTAAATTTTGCTCTACCGCAGGATTAAATGAACGGTCCGAATCAAACGGAGAACCCGGAATAAAATGCATCAAAATAAACGTTAATGATGCAATGATTAGAATGGTTAATAACATTAAGAGGAATCGTTTAACTATATATTTTTTCATTACTACACCCTCTTATCCATTAGATGACATGCAACATAATGCCTATTGCCATATTCCTTTAACTTAGGTTTTTCTTGATAACACCTATCCATTGCTTGAGGACATCGTGCATGGAACACACAGCCACTTGGTAAATTCATCGCACTAGGTAACTCTCCATGCAACAATACTCGATGACGTTGATCTTCTATATCAGGGTCTGCGATTGGAATGGCAGATAATAACGCTTGTGTATATGGGTGCTGTGGCTTGTCATAAAGCTCATCACTATCCGCTAACTCTACTAAATTACCCAAATACATTACTCCTACCCGATTAGAGATATATTTAACCATTGATAGGTCATGAGCAATAAATAAATAAGTAAGTCCTTTTTCTTCTTGTAATTTTTGCAAGAGTAATACGATTTGGGTTTGTATAGAAACATCTAGCGCAGAAATAGGTTCATCCGCTACAATAAATTTTGGTTCGAGTGCTAATGCTCGAGCAATACCAATACGCTGTCGTTGCCCACCTGAAAACTCATGAGGATATCGATTAGCATGCTCTCTACGCAAACCAACCTCCTCTAATAAGGCATAAATTTTTTCTTCCAGTGCCTTTTCATCTTTATATAAGCCGTGAATTTCTAAAGGTTCAGCGATAATTTCAAATACTGTAGAGCGTGGATTTAAACTAGCATAAGGATCCTGAAAAATCATTTGTGCTTGGCGAATTAAGGCTTTTTTTTCATCTCCTTTGATGGCATGAATATTCTTACCATCAATTAATACTTCACCAGCATCTGGGCGATAAAGACCTAAAATAACTCTTCCTGCCGTAGATTTACCACATCCTGACTCACCTACCAGACCTACTGTTTCGCCTGGAAAGATATCCAGACTGAAGTCACTCAATGCTTTAACCTTTTGATGATGCCCTACGTCAAAAGTTTTACTAATATTTTTAATTGAAACTAATGCTTCAGTCATATTTTTAACGCTAAAATATTTGAAACGTTTATTCTAACTGATTGCCGAAAAGTTATACCCTCTTTTTACCTCAATTCTACTAAGAAAATTACACTATGCAGAAAAACCCTTTACCCGTTAAACAAGGTATTACCGCCAGTCGTTTATACCTACCCAAGGGGCAATGGCATACTCTCTTTGATTTCTTAGTAGAGCGTTTTCCTCATATGTCAAAAGAGATTTTGCTCGAGCGCTTACGTAAAGGGGATATACTCGACAGTAATGGCTTAGCTTATCAAGAAAATAGCCCTTATCCTGCAGAGTCTTGGCTCTGGTACTACCGTGAGGTAGAAAAGGAAGTTGTCGTCCCTTTTGACATGCCTATTTTGTACCAAGATGAATATTTAATTGCTGTCGATAAACCACATTTTCTAGCTAGCGTCCCTGGGGGAAGGTATTTACAAGAGACTGCATTGATCCGTTTGCGCACACAATTAAACAACTATGATATTTCTCCAATTCATCGTCTTGATAGAGATACAGCAGGCGTGTTAATTTTTTGTGTGAATCCTATTTACCGAGGTAAATACCAAAGCCTTTTTCAGTCAAAAATGGTAAAAAAAATATATGAATGTATAGCCCCTTTTTCTGAGCTATTACGCTTTCCATTAATTAGAGAAAGTTATATTGAAAAAAGTTCTAGTTACTTTACTATGCAAGAAAAACAGTTAGATAATAATCTCTTTAATAATAATTGGAATAGTCGCACCGAAATTGAACTAATTCACCATAATGATTATTTCGCTCACTATCGACTCAAACCTCATACAGGCAAAAAACATCAATTAAGAGTACATATGAACGGCTTAGGCTTGCCTATCTTAAACGATGAGTTTTATCCTGATCTTTTACCTGCGAGAAAAGAAGATGATTTTAGTAATCCTTTACAGTTACTTGCTAAATCAATAGAGTTTATTGACCCAATAACAGGCAATCAGCGCTTTTTTGAAAGCCGACAAACGTTAAATGGACTAGAACTTTTTAAATAATTACTCTATCAATAAAAACTAACTAAGATTTGGGATGACAACTTCTGTCTTTTAAGACCGCAACTCTATCTGCAAATTCACCATCCATTTCGCCCGGACGAATCACTTCGCCAGCTAGATTACAAGCACCACGGTAACCAACAGCATAAGCTTCAAAATGCATTCTTGGAAAGTGTGCCTGATAAGCATAAGTATCATGATGATGCCCATGAAAAACTTTTTTAACACCCATCTGCCGAGCTAAACGATCTATCGCATAAAAACCAAACTTATTACAAGAGGGGGCTTCGTGAGTCACCAAAATATCACTCTGCATATTTCTCATCATCATATACGTTTCTGGGAAGATAGAGCTTCTTTGCTTTAAACTTAAACCATTTCGAAAATGAGTCCTAGGATGTGATTTTTTAAAAAATTCTTCTTGAGAATAATAATTCCACTCATCCTTATGCGGTGACCAGATACGTCCTCTAAAAACGCCTCCTAAACCAGCAATTCTAATTCCTGCTATCGTTTCTACACGACCATGTAAGTTCTTATCTTTTAATTGACTTGAGAAAAGATTATCATAATACTCTTCGTTATCGGTATCATGATTCCCCGGAATCCACCAGACATCTGTCAGTTTAATCACATCATGGAGAATTTCATCAAGGGGCTGTGGTGCTTGCAAATCTCCAAGAAATACAATTGCCTTAGGTTTTACTTGCTGCACAATATCTAGGCAGTGGTAAAACCCTCCATGCGTATCTCCGAAGAAAAGAATATCATTTGCTTGCATCAGTCACTCTACTAATCGTTATGTAGGGTATTGTATAACTATCCGATACCTATTGACAAACTAGGACTACGCTAGAAGCTAATTACGCTCTATTTTTATCTAGTAATTTTATTGCTTAGAGATACTTTACATCCCTATACTTGGCACAGGAAAATCATCATAGGCAGTTGCAAAAACTTTACCCGTTATCCGAGAGGTATACTGAAAATCTGCTAATCCAATATTAAGTCGTTTTGCCTCGGCTTGATAAAAATCTTGGCGAGTAGGGTGGTGGGGATTCACGATATGACGAATCAGTTTTCCTTTAGGATTCTTTATAGCATATCGTAAGGCATTCACAACATCTTCCCGATGTACCATATTAACGTATTGTGAACCATTCGGTAGTGATACCTGTTTAGCTAAACGATAAACAGGGTGTCTTTCATCATCAAATAGACCTGCCAGCCGTAATATAGTGATATGTTCAATCTGACTATTTAAAAAAGCCTGCTCTACTTGCGCAATTTTTTGAGCACTTTCCGTCACAGGATAAACTACATCATGTTCCGTATAATGTCCTTCCTGCTGACCAAATACACTACTACTACTAGTATAAATTACGTGATTTACGTTACTTTGCTGTGCATATTGAATCCATTCTCTTAATAGACTGACATATAAATCTGAAGAAGAGGGTGGCAATAAACAGACCCATGTAGAATAATCTGCCCATTGTGATGGAAATTTATCTCCTAAGCTATACGGCATAGCCATAAACTGAGGATGAACAAGATGTGGGTTATATGTTTGATACGTTCCTAGCACAGAACAATTCTCTACTAGCACTCTAGCGAGTGCTGTACCTACATACCCCATGCCAAGTATCAATACTTTTGTTTGCATATTCGCTCCTTTAGTCATATTATGTCTTAAACTAGTGACTTAGTGCCATAGAATTTTTCTAACGTTTAAAATACTTATACTCGTAATATTCATACGCATTACTGGCCTTACTATTTACTATTATGTCTATTGAACAAATGCTCACGTATGCAAAACAACATTTTCCTGCATTAATCCAGCCTCGATCCTTGGATAGCCACAAAGGGTCATTTGGTAGCATAGGTATTATTGGAGGCGCACAAGGTATGACAGGTGCTGCATTGTTATCTGCTAGAGCAGCTCTATATCAAGGAGCAGGGCGTATTTATATTGGCTTTGCCCAACCATCCTTACCTTTTGCTGTTGATTTCAATTATCCTGAGTTAATGTTAAGGACTGCCTCTGATATTTTAAATTTAAACCATATAACTGCATGGGTGATTGGATGTGGACTTGGCGTTGATAATCATTCGTTAGAGATTCTAGAAAAAACCTTAACTCTACATCCATCTATTCCAAAAGTAGTGGATGCTGACGCACTTAATTTGATAGCTAAAAATAATATAGATTTACCACATGAGGAGGGTGATATTGTTATTACTCCTCATCCTTTAGAAGCTTCTCGATTGCTTAATTTATCTGCCATAGATATTCAGAATAATAGAGAAGCGACAGCAAAAGCCTTAGCGACTAAATTCAATGCATGGGTGGTATTAAAAGGATATCAAAGTGTGATTTGCTCACCTAACGGAGTAACCACTCTCAACAACAGTGGTAATCCTAGTTTAGCAACTGGAGGGACAGGTGATGTCTTGGCTGGTATGATAGGTGCTTTAATTGCCCAAGGCATACCTATAGAGCAAGCCGTCCGTGGGGGAGTATGGCTACATGGTGCCAGTGCTGACTATTGCTCACAACATTTCACTCAAGGCCAAATAGGTCTCACTGCGAGTGAGGTTGCCCTCCATGCTCGTACGATTAGGAACTTATTATTTCAAGTGGCCTGAAGCATTATGTGTAGGGGGAATATACCCAGAATGAGTTTTTTCCCATTCCACTACCCCTTGCTCATTCAAAGAGATTCTGCGTCCCTCATGTTTACCAGCACGCATGATATACGTCCAAGCATTTGATAAACCTTCTTCTGTTTTTACCGTAATCAATACTCTTTCGTATAAATTATTTGGTTTGTTTGGATCGAAATCTTCTAATAGATCAATTTGAGGAATCTCTTTTTCAGGAAATTGAAACAACATCAACTCGCCTGCTACCATATCCCAATCACCTCTCGGCTGATCAAAATTCAGTAATTTTCCTTTGTTATTGCCATCCAAACTGTAAGCGGTTGTTCCTCTAGCCTGAATAGATTCGGCAGGGATTTCCATAGCTGGATAGCCAGCATCCAGATCAAATAATCTGCCCCAGCAATACGCCTTTTCAATTTTAATAGCAGTGGCACAGTGGCGAGGATAATTTTGGTAGCCTTTTTTTAGGGTGCCATAAACAAATAAAGGAAAATACATGATAAAACTTCAATATTGCAATGCAACAAAACATTATTGTACAGAGTGCAATCGTAAAGATATATCCGTATTTTCCATAGGTTGTTTAAATCAGACGTCTAGTTCTTCTACGCTGAGCGCATTTGTCTCGATAAACTCTCGACGAGGCTCTACTTTATCACCCATTAAGGTTTCAAAAATTTGATCTGCCGCAATAGCGTCCTCAATTTTTACCTTTAATAGGCGACGAACTTTAGGATCCATTGTTGTTTCCCACAACTGATCAGGATTCATCTCACCTAGACCTTTGTAACGTTGTTTATTTACCGCTGCTTCAGCCATTTTTCTAAGCCAAATAACAACATCACGGAAGTTATCCACATTTTCCTCGTCAAGCTTATCACCTTTAGCGCGATAGACAACTGCTCCCTCAGTAATAAGGCCCTTAAATGTTTCTGCTGCACGTGATAACACACGGAAGTCAGCACTGGCTAGGAATTTATTATTTAATAATGTGATACGCACATTACCATGGTGGATACGGCGTACCACTAGTTGCAACGCATCTGTATTAGGCTCAACTTCTGCCGTTACCGTAACTGCCTTCGGATTACGTTCATCAAATAAAGCTTCTTGTAATGTTGTTGCACTTACTTGTGCGGCCTCTAGCGAAGATAAGTCTATTTTAACCCCTTCACTAATAGCTGTTAGTGTATCCTCATCCATGATTCGAGATAAGCGCTTAATCACTTTGTCAGCAGCAACATACAGATCAAAATATTGATTCAACTCTTCGTCTTTAATTTCTTTATCACCGACTCTTACCCCTGCATTTCTTAGGGCAATTTCTTGCATAAATACAGCTTCCTCTATCTCATCTTTGAGATAACGTTCTGTTTTGCTACCCTTCACTGTTACTTTGTAAAGCGGTGGTTGTGCAATATAAATATGACCTGATTCAACTAATTGCGGTAATTGACGGTATAAGAACGTTAATAGCAATGTACGAATATGAGCTCCATCAACGTCGGCATCGGTCATGATAATAATACGATGATAACGTAATTTTTCTAGGCTGAACGTTTCACCAATTCCTGTGCCCAAAGCGGCAATTAACGTTGTGATAGCATCACTAGCCATCAATTTATCAAACCGTGCTTTTTCTACGTTTAATACCTTACCTCGTAAAGGAAGGATTGCTTGGAACTCACGACTACGACCTTGCTTTGCGGAACCTCCTGCAGAGTCACCCTCGACAATATACAATTCACATTTCGCTGGATCACGTTCTTGGCAATCGGCTAATTTACCTGGCAACGTATTACCAGAAAAGGCACTCTTACGCTCTTTTTCTCGTGCACGACGAGCAGCTTCCCGAGCACGTGCAGCCGAAATAATTTTTTCACAAATAATTTTGGCATCATTAGGGTTTTCTAAAAGCCATGTTTCTAAGGCATTTGCTACCACTTCTTCTACAGGCGCACGAACTTCACTAGACACTAATTTATCTTTTGTCTGACTACTAAATTTTGGCTCTGGTACTTTGACCGATAATACGCAACTTAGTCCTTCACGCATATCATCACCAGAAGTTTCGACCTTATCCCTACCTTTTTTAATCAGTTCGTTATCTGCAATGTATTTATTGAGTACTCGTGTCATTGCTGCACGTAAACCGGTTAAGTGTGTACCTCCATCTCGCTGAGGAATGTTATTGGTAAAGCATAAAACTAATTCGCTATAACCATCATTCCATTGCATAGCAACGTCAACACCCACTTCAGTACCACCCGCACTTGATGAACTAGAAGTATAGAAAATATTATTATTTAATGTATTTTTATTTTCATTGATGTACTGAACAAAGCCTTTTACTCCACCTGAAAACGCAAAATCCTCTTCTTTGCCCTGACGTTCATCAACTAAACGAATGCCAACACCATTATTCAAAAAAGATAATTCTCTTAAACGTTTTGAAAAAATCTCA
The DNA here is from genome assembly GCF_900099475.1 of Pelistega sp. MC2. Lineage (NCBI taxonomy): Bacteria > Pseudomonadati > Pseudomonadota > Betaproteobacteria > Burkholderiales > Alcaligenaceae > Pelistega > Pelistega sp. MC2. Next base: position 306,671 of record NZ_LT628276.1, read on the forward strand.
TACGTATATTCAATATTGCCAAAGATTTCCCTATCTGCTAAATATTGAACAGTGGTTCCTTGTTTATCAGTAGCTCCAACTACTTTTAACGGTTCAACTCTTACACCACGATTAAACTCCATTTCATGAATTTTTCCATCACGATAAATGGTTAATTTAAGCCATTCAGATAAGGCATTCACACAAGAAACACCCACACCATGTAAACCACCTGAAACTTTATAAGAATTCTGGTCGAATTTACCGCCTGCATGTAATTCAGTCATAACAATTTCTGCTGCACTACGTCCATGCTCATCGTCCTTATGAATATCTGTTGGAATACCACGTCCATTATCTCGCACAGAAATAGAGTTATCTGAGTGAATTGTCACTACGATTTCATCACAATGGCCTGCTAAAGCTTCGTCAATGGCATTATCAACCACCTCAAATACCATGTGATGCAAACCTGTACCGTCAGATGTATCTCCTATGTACATGCCAGGACGTTTACGTACTGCTTCAAGTCCTTTAAGCATTTTAATAGAATCGGCACCATAGCCTGGAGTATGTGTAGAATCAGTCATAGTAGAGTAACTTTTTAATAAATAATAAACTGACCGTCACTAACTACTCATTGTTTTCGCTTAGTGACGGATGTACGCAGATATTTAATGCAGGTATTAAATACGCAATGGCATAACCACATAACGGAAATGCTCATTATTTGGTAAAGAAATGAGTACTGATGAATTCGATTCTCCTTTGAGAGAAATCACAACGCTATCAGTTTTAGCCATATTAAGTACATCTAGTAAATAGCTAACATTAAAACCAATATCTATTGGGGCACCTGTATAATCAAGTGCTAAATCCATCTTGGCTTCTTCTTGCTCAAGATTAGAGGCGGAAATACTCAATAAATTTTCACCAAAATGCAATTTAATGCTTTTTAGCTTATCATCAGACGCAAGAATCGCTGCTCGCTGTAAGTTTTGTAAAAACTCTTCGCGATTAATTTGTAAATGGATAGAGTAATCTGTTGGAATAACGCGTTTGTAATCTGGAAACTTACCTTCTACCAATTTAGAAATAAGCTCCACATCACCAAAACGAAAACGAATTTGAGAATCAGCAATACTAATCTGAACCTCAGCATCACTATCATCTAGCAAGCGCATCATTTGATCCACCGTTTTACGAGGAATAATAACACTCGCCTCACTATTAACGCTTTCTACTTCTTCTGCCGCATGTGCTAAACGGTGACCATCAGTAGATACTGCACGTACAAGACCTGACTCTAATACTAATAGCATACCATTAAGGTAATAACGAATATCCTGATGTGCCATCGCATAGTGAATCATGTTCAATAAACGACGAAGTGCACTTTGCGTCATCGTAAAATGATGATGCCAATTTTCAATTTCTGGTAATAATGGAAAATCAACGCCAGGTAATGTTTGAAGTGAAAAACGGCTACCAGAACATTGTAAAGTCATTTTCTGATCTTTAACATTGGCACTCACCTGACCAGCGGCTGGAAGTGCACGCAAAATATCCTGTAGTTTACGTGCAGCAACTGTTACTGCTTCCACATCATCACCCACGCCAAAGTTTGCATGGGTAGTGATTTGGATCAGCATGTCATTTGCCACAAAAGCCATTTTATCGCCTTCTTTTTTGAGAAGAACATGCGACAAAATAGGCATTGTTGTTTTCCTCTCCACAATACCAACTACAGTTAGTAGTGGCTTTAGTAATGCATCAGTACTTGCTTGGAATAATTGCATCATTATCCTTTTATGGTTTGTTCTAACACTTTCAATTCATGATTGAGTTGTCGATCAGTCAAACGATCACTAGCAATTTTACTAACCGCATGATGAACTGTTGAATGATCTCGCCCACCAAAAGCCTCCCCTAAATCAGGCAAACTTTGACGAGTTAATTCTTTGGACAAATACATAGCGATATGTCTTGCTCTTACCATACTCGCTTTTCTACTCTTAGAGTATATATCGGATACTCTTATTTTATAAAAATCTGCGACAGTTTTCTGTATATTTTCTACAGTAATCAAACCGTTAGCAACTCGAAGCAGATCTTTTAGGGCTTCTTTGCACATTTCAACAGTAATTTCTTTTTGATTTCTGAACTGTGCAAAAGCAACAACCCTATTTAATCCACCTTCTAATTCACGGACATTACTTTGAATATGCTTCGCAATAAAAAAAGCGGCCTCATCCGTTAAGGTCAGGTGAGAATAATGAGTGTCTGCTTTTTTCAACAAAATTGCTACGCGCATTTCTAACTCTGGAGGTTCAATAGCAATCACTAATCCTGAGTTAAATCGCGTAATCAATCGCGAATCCATTTCTTCTAACTCTCGTGGATATGTATCTGAGCTTATCACCACTTGTTTATTTTTATTGATCATCGCATCAAATAAATAAAAGAACTCTTTTTGCGTTGATCCTTTCTTTGTGAAAAACTGGATATCGTCAATTAATAATAGGTCTAGTTGTTCATATTCTTGCATATCCTGCATGCGATAATCGACTAATTCCCCATTACGCATTCTTTTTACAAAATCCGTATAATACGTCTCAGCATGAATATAACGCATACGCTCATAGCCATATTTATTAAATAATTCATTGCCTATTGCGTGCATTAAATGCGTTTTACCTAAACCAGAACTACCATAAATAAACAAAGGGTTATAACCTTTCTGACCTACGTGTCTCACCACATTCTCAGCTGAGGCATGCGCCATTTCATTAGATTTACCTACCACTAAATTCTCAAACGTTAAATAAGGATTTAAGTTAGTGAATTTATAGCTTTCCTTAACAACCACTTCAAGATTGGGAGTATTGACTTGTGATCTACCTGTAGATAGAGGTTTAGTTTCTTGTTTGGAAATAGAAGGGGGAGTTACGACTACAGTATCATCTTCATTTTCAATACTAACTTCAATACCTGAAATAATTTCAGGCTCAGCGATAGGTTCATGTGCATCGACAGTTGTAACTGAAGAAGTAGGGGCAGTCATAAGCTCTGGTAATTCAGCAGCTTCCTGTTCAGCGCTAGACGAACTAATTGGCTCAACAGAAGTTGTTACAGGTGTTGATGTCGGTTTTTTAATTAAAACTTTAACAATAACATCGTGATTAAAACGATTTTTAATTAATTGCTGAATTTTAGGCGCATAATACTCCGTCGCCCAGCTCTGTTTTAATATACTAGGGGCAGAAATATGAAATTCTGTTTCATCATCATTAAAACCTATAGGCTTTAACGGTAAAATCCATTGCTTTATCTGCTCAGGAGCTAATCCATCTGAGAGATATTCAATACATTGTTGCCAAAATTCTTTCATTTAATCGTAGTGATTTATTGTTATAAAGCAGGCTGTTGACTAACCTTTATTTTAATGTTGACATGCAAGTTTTCGGCTTAGAGCACAAAAAAGCAATAACCTATGCTTGATTATAAATACCTGCACGTTAGCAATATTATTTTATCAACAGTCCGATTTATTGTTTATAAAGTCTGCTTATTTTAACCGATTTCAATTCAACTTACCTTGAACTTACCATCATTTATAAAAGCTATTTTTTTATGATCTTCTATCAATTATTTCTATTTTCTAACTTAAATAAGACACTTTTAGCGAAAATATTAAAATAAAATCAAACACCTATTGACTAAAGTGATTTTTTTTGTTGAAATGTAAGGCTTGCTAAACAATTTTTATAATCTATGGTGCTTTTTAAGCATCTAAATTAACTAAGCTCTTTATTTTTGGGATTATCATGAAACGTACTTTCCAACCTTCAGTTACTCGCCGTAAACGCACTCACGGTTTTCGTGTGCGTATGAAAACACGTGGTGGCCGTGCAGTTATTAATGCACGTCGTGCAAAAGGTCGTAAACGCTTAGCTGTTTAACCCTTTAAATTCCTACTGGATTTATCCAATAGGCTAAAAAGCATGTCAAGCGCCAACTATCCCAAAGAGGCGCGCCTACATAGCCCCTCTGAATTTGCTAAAGTTTTTTCAAATAAACGTGCAATCCGAGGGGTTTTATTTACCCTGCATTTTTGTCCAAATCAACAAGGATATGCTCGTTTAGGTTTGGTTATTGCCAAACGTAATGCTCGTAGAGCAGTCACTCGTGCAACGATTAAACGCGTTATTCGTGAATATTTTCGTCATATTCGGATGCAACTGCCACATCAGGATATTATTTTTCGTTTGCATAAAAATATCCCTTTTTGTTCACTAACTGAGTTAAAAAAAATGGTTAGGCAGGATATAGATATTCTCGTGACAAAATTAGGGGGTAAGTAATGAGCATTTCTGACTTGCTTAAATCAATTCTTATTGCTCCTATACGGTTTTATCGCTTTTTTATCAGTCCATGGACAGGGCAATCGTGTCGATTCACACCAACTTGCTCTATGTATATGATACAAGCGATTGAAACTCATGGATCAGCTAAAGGACTATATCTAGGAATGCGTCGCCTTTGTCGATGCCATCCTTGGTCACCTGGGGGACATGATCCTGTACCTCCTATAGCAAAAAAACCATAAGTTTATCTATATAAGGCTTTTCTAAGGTAAACTTATGACTTTCGTAACCCTGTTTTTTAAGAATAACTTAAATGGATATTAGACGCTCCATCCTTTGGATGATATTTATTTTTTCAGTATTCATGATCTGGAACAACTGGCAAATGTACAATGCGCCAGTAAAGCCAGTCACAACAGCTAGTACTACTAGCACTACTGAACAGCATCCTTCTGCTCCAGCCACAATGGCAGGAAATACCACTGTTCCATCAAACGCTGCAGCAACTCAGCAAGCATCGGAAAAAATTACTGTTTCAACCGATGTATTCAACCTAACTTTTGATACATTAGGTGCTCAATTAGTTCGCGCAGAGTTGGTTAAATATCATGATGCAGAGGACAAAACTAAACCAACAATTCTTTTAGAAAGTGGGGAAAAAACCTATACAGTACAAAGTGGTTTAATTGGCCCTGCTAATTTACAAAAGTCTTATCCAAAACAAGACACTGTATTTACTCTAGTTTCTGACCAAAAAACATTATCAGGTGATACGCTTGATGTGATTTTTAAAGCAGAAGCTGATGGTTTAGAGGTTACTCGGACCTATACTTTAACTAAAGGTAATTATGCTATTGCGGTAAAAGATAATATCGTCAATAAATCTACACAGACACAAACACCATCACAATATTTACAAATCACTCGTGATCATCACGAACCAACTGGTGGTGTTGCCATGGCACCTACTTATAATGGTTTTGCTGTCTATTCCGATGCTGAGCGTTTCCAAAAAGTGACACTTGATGAAATCGAAAAAAACTCGGCGGACTATGTAAAATCAGCACCTGATGGTTGGATTAGTTTTATACAACATTTCTTTGTCACTGCTTGGGTTCCTCAACAAGGCAAAGATCATGCGGTACAAATACGTAAAGCAGGACAAAACCTTTATGCCATAAGTACAGTTGAATCCCTAGGTAATATTGCACCAGGTGCCTCAGCAAATACTGCGGCAACTCTTTGGGTGGGTCCGCAAGATCAAAAAGCATTATCAAAAATTGACCCTACACTTGACCTTGTAGTGGACTACGGTTGGTTAACCTTTTTGGCTCGCCCAATGTTTGCCCTAATGAGTTGGTTGCATAGCTGGATTGGTAACTGGGGTTGGACTATTGTTGTCTTAACTATCCTTATTAAGCTCTTATTATTCCCATTATCTGCAGCTAGTTATAAATCAATGGCGAAAATGAAAAATATTAGCCCACGTATGCAAGCTTTACGTGAGCAATACGGTGATGATCGCCAAAAATTAAATGCTGCCATGATGGAAATGTATAGAACCGAGAAGATTAATCCTCTTGGGGGTTGTTTACCAATCCTATTACAGATACCAGTATTCTTGACCTTATATCGCGTGCTATTAGCAAGCGTAGAAATGCGCGGAGCTCCTTGGATTGGTTGGATTACTGACCTTTCAGTACATGACCCATATTACATCTTACCTGCTATTATGATGGCGACTATGTTCTTCCAAATGAAGATGAATCCTACGCCACCAGATCCAATGCAAGCACGTATTATGATGATTATGCCATTAGTATTTGGTGCTATGATGTTTATGTTCCCAGCAGGTTTAGTTCTATACTGGGTAGTAAATAACATCTTATCAATTATTCAACAATGGTTTATTACTCGTAATTTAAATAAAGCGGCTAATGAAGAGATATTAACTCATCGTTGATATTGTCATATTCCCTTAGCAATTAGCACATGAGCCAGACCTTAGGGTCTGGCTTTTCTATGATAAACTGAAAAATAGAAGAACGAGTAAGAAATCTTATGTTTAAAACCGTAAAGGCTGCCTAGGATTTTATTAAAATGGACACTTTTTTCTTAATAATAGGTTGTGGAATGTTAGTCCTTATAGGGCTGTTATTTTTATTTTTTTTACTTCCCCCGCTATTATATCTTCTAATCATCATGGCACTTCTTGGTCTACCACTTTATTTAGGGATAATATTCACTTGGTGGTATTTATTACTGTATATCCCTGTTTTTTATTGTTTAGATTTTTTAACTAGATATATGAAATCACCTTTTGAATAATGATATTTTTGTACCTACTATAAAGTAATAAAACACTGCTAATCAATTTTTATCTTTTTATTTTAGAAAATTTCTACTGTTTTATAACAATACTTATCTTCAGCATAAATCCTATCTTCATTCTATACTTTATTTGAATCTAATAAAAAATAATACTGTTTTTTCTAATAAAGTAAAGGGTGATAAAAAATAAATGATAGCTATTAAAAAGAAGGCTTTTTTAATTACAACGTTCATGTCGCAATGCTTATCGACGATGGTAATTCTCCATATGTATACATTGCTTGTACACCTGACTTTACTACGTATAACAAACAATGATGTTAAGGATGATTGTGTGTTATTCGTTTAAATACTATTTTAAATAGTCTCACAAATAAAGGAGAGCTATATATCTTAACTTGTGAATGCGATGACCCTGAAGATGTTGGTATCACAGGGTTTATAATTATATCTAGTACAAATACTTCTACTGCATTGACTCTGAATATAAACGATTACGAAGATATTATTAGACTAGAAAACTTCACGGAAAATATTCAATTAAGTTTAATTTTTGATAAACACCAATACACTGAAAAATTATAGCTATGGTTCATGATATTCAACAAAAAATTCGTGAGGGAATAGCATTAAGATCATTATCTAAAGAAAACTTTACACGTAGCTATAAATCCTTTGAGATAGCAAAAGAAATTTGTGATAAATACCCCAATATTCTCTATTTTGACGTTGAAGAAGTTTTTCCTAATAATTATACAACTGAGGATATTTTAAATATAAATATTAAGGATAAGAGGTAATACTCCCCTAAAATCGAAACACCGATGAGTGGAAAATTTCGTTAAACTATTTGTTAAATTTAAAGGAATTTTTCATGCGTAGAAAACAATTTACCGAGCGACAAATCTTATCTATTTTTAAACAGCATGAGAGCGGCGTGAGCGTTGCTGATTTGTGTCGTGAGCACGGCATGAGCCAATCTGCTTTTTACAAATGGCGTAGCAAATATGCCGGCATGGACTCGTCAATGCTCAATGAGCTAAAACGCCTACAGGAAGAGAATGCGAAGCTTAAGAAGCTTTACGCTGAGGAGCGGCTAGTTTCCGAGGCGCGAAAGGAGCTACTTGAGGGAAAGTGGTAAAGCCATCGCTACGAAAAGCGATGGCAAGAACACTTGTATCACGTCAAGGCTTTGCTGTCAGGTTAGCTTGCCGAACGGTGGGTATTAGCACATCAAGTTATTACTATCAAAGTAAAGGAAAGGCTGAGGACGAGCAGATTGTCGATTGCTTGATTAAACTTACCCAAGCCAATAAGCGCTGGGGCTTTAAGCTATGCTTTTTCTATCTTAGAAATGTCCAAGGCGCTGTTTGGAATCATAAGCGTGTTTACCGCATCTACAAGGAGTTAGCATTGAACTTACCTATTAAACCTCGTCTACGCCTTCAACGAAAGCAGCCAGCGCCACTGGCTGTGCCCACAGCTGCTAATCAGGTATGGTCAATGGATTTTATGAGTGATGCACTAGCCGATGGCCGTAGACTACGTTTATTGAACGTCATTGATGATTTCAACCGAGAAGCGTTAGCCATGGATGTTGCCTTATCTATTCCGAGCGAGCAGGTGATTCGATACCTAGAGCGCACAATTGAGCAGCGTGGAAAGCCTAAAGAGATACGAGTTGACAATGGTCCTGAGTATATCTCAGAACGACTGATCTCATGGACTGAAAGTCAAGGCATTCGTCTGAACTACATTCAGCCAGGCAAGCCCTATCAAAATGCCTATATTGAGCGATTTAACCGAACTGTCAGGGAGGAGCTTTTAAATATGTATATCTTTGACTCATTGGAGCAAGCTGAGTTGCTAGTCACCCAATGGCAATGGCAGTATAATAACGTACGGCCTAACATGGCTATAGGAGGTGTACCCCCGCGACTTAAAGCGGCTTAAAATCCATATCATTCCACTAAAAGGTGTTCCTAAAAATGGGGGTCATACAAAGATATTCTCTTAGTAGTGGTTTAATTTGATGCGTTTAATCTAAATACCGTTATAGATATTAGTAAGTATTGATTTACTCTATTTACTACAGTAATTATTATACTCTTTAGCTTCTAAAATAATGTTGATCGCTGATGATATTTTATATTTAAAGCTTTATCAATTTCAGATAGTAAAATTACATATGATATTTATTCAGATGTGAATTTATTTATTTTTTTAAAGGAACAATAAATTTATTATTTTGTTCAATGTATCATCACTCTAGTCATTAAAAGAATAGTTTTTTAATATCTTATTTTTACTAAATAGAATATTTTCATATCCTATTTAGTTTAAATTTGAACTAATTTAATAATTAATTATCTAACTCTTGCTTTAGTTGTTCTGCTAAAGCTTTAATTTCTTCCATATTTCCCGGTGTATGAGAATGTTTTGCTACTGTTTGACCAATATAATGTGGTACTAAGTGAAAATGAACATGAAATACTGTTTGGCCAGCACATTCATGATTAAACTGAGAAATAACAAGGCCATCTGCACCTGTTACTTTCATGAGAACAGGTGCAATTTTCTTAGCTGTTGCAATACAAGCCTCTGCAGCTTCCTTAGATAAATCAAAAAATGTAGGGGCTGGCTCTTTCGTCAATACAAGAAGATGCCCCTTTGTCTGCGGCATAATATCCATCATAGCAAATGTTTTATCATCTTCATAAATTTTAAATGAAGGTAATTCTCCTCGCAAAATTTTAGCAAAAACGTTATTTTCATCATACTGAATAGACATAATAATTTCCCTCATTTAATTTATTTAGGTAAAACTATAACAAATAAAAGTAAAAGTTCAAATAGAATAATTTAGTTGATACTATGTTGAAAAAATTTGAATAAATGTATTTTCACTATAGAAAATAAAAGTTATTCTATTCAATTAAATTTTAATATTGATACTAATCAAAAGAAATAACTGCTATAAGATCTTATTTTTAAAGATAAAATAGCAGTTATTCTAGTTATCCACAGAGTATTATTATTTTTATTAATTAAATATATTAAATAGCTATAAGTCTATTAATAGCTTCATTTAAAGTAGCATCGTATTTAGCAAAACAAAAACGAACTAAATAATTATTTGCTTCTTCGCTAGTAGAATCTTTATAAAAAGCAGAAACAGGGATCAATCCAACTTTATGTTTTTTAGTGAGTTCAGTCACAAAATCGTATTCTGATTGCCTTGATATATCCGAATAGTTTGCTAATAAGAAGAAAGTACCATCACTTCTAATAGGTTTAAATTTTGTTTTTAATAAACCGTTATAAAGTAATTCGTGTTTTTCTTGATAAAAACTGGCTAAATTAATATAGGTAGAAGAATCTTTCATAAATTCGGCAAGAGCGTATTGCATTGGGGAGCATACTGTAAAAACCATAAACTGATGTATTTTTCTAAATTCATTACTTAATGCCTTGGGTGCACAGCAATAGCCAACTTTCCAGCCAGTTGTATGAAATGTTTTACCAAATGAAGAAATGACGAATGTTTTAGCTGAAATAGCCGGACGAGAGGATAGACTTAAAAAAGGCTTATTATTAAAAACAATATGTTCATATACTTCGTCAGCTAATATTAAAATATTATGCTTATCAAGAATACCTTCTAAAATATTTAAATCATTTTCTTTAAGTGTAATTCCTGTAGGATTATGAGGAAAATTTAGAATAAGTAATTTTGTTTTTTCAGTAATAGCTGATTCAACCCTTTCCCAATCAATACTAAAAGATTCCCCTTCATTTTTTGGAGCAGTTAAAGGCACAAAAATAGGCGTACCTCCTGCTAAACGAATGCTAGGAACATATGAATCATAACAAGGCTCTAATACAATAACTTCGTCGCCTACGGATACAGTGGCAAGAATAGTAGCCATAATAGCTTCAGTTGCTCCATTAGTAACTGTAATTTCAGTTAAAGGATCATATTTTGCCGCATATAGAGTAGACATTTTTAAGGCTATTTCTTCTCTTAGTGGAGCAACACCAGGCATATATGGATATTGGTTATAACCATCTTTCATCGCTTTATCAACTAAAGCAATTAATTTTTCGTCAGGATTAAATTCAGGAAAACCTTGACCTAAATTTATCGCTTTTTGTTCTGCGGATAATTGGCTCATTATGGTAAAAATGGTTGTACCAACATCAGGAAGTTTAGAATTAAGCATAGCAAACCTTTTAATTATTTAATAATCACTGTTAGGTAAGTGTAGACTAGTTTTCCTTTGAAAACAATTATATTATTAACAAATTATCTAACCTTTATTCATAAGATATTCACAGAGTTATCCACAAATTGTTCCACGTGGAACATTAATAAATTCTATAAAAATTAAAAAGTGATATTTTGTTTTAATAAATTGGGTAAATTAAGCAAAGAATGTTAAAATAGCGAAAATGTTCCACGTGGAACAACTTCATAATATCTTCTTTGTTCATCAAATCTAATTCATGAATTATCCAGACGAATTTGACGTCATTGTAGTGGGTGGCGGTCATGCTGGTACTGAGGCGGCATTAGCGGCTGCTCGGACTGGCTCAAAAACTTTATTATTAACACATAACATTGAAACCTTGGGTCAAATGTCATGTAATCCTTCTATTGGTGGGATTGGGAAAGGGCATTTGGTTAAAGAAATCGATGCTTTGGGTGGTGCAATGGCGCTTGCAGCAGATGAAGGGGGGATTCAATTCAGAATATTGAATTCATCAAAAGGTCCTGCAGTTAGAGCTACTCGGGTGCAAGCCGACAGGTTGCTATATAAACAAGCAATTAGAAGTAAGTTAGAAAATCAAGAAAATCTTTATCTATTTCAGCAAGGTGTTGATGATTTGATTCTAGAAGAAGATAAAGTTGTTGGTGCTGTAACGCAAATTGGTTTAAAGTTTAGATCAAAAACGGTTGTATTGACAGCAGGTACTTTCTTAAATGGCTTAATTCATATTGGGCTGCGTAATTATTCGGCTGGGCGGGCAGGTGATCCTCCTTCAATAAGTTTGGCTCACCGCTTAAAAGAAATGAATTTACCTCAGGGAAGGTTGAAAACAGGTACTCCTCCACGTATTGATGCCAGAACAATTGATTATTCTAAACTTCAGGAACAACCGGGCGATACTAACCCAATACCTGTATTCTCATATATGGGTAATGAGTCAATGCACCCTAAGCAAGTATCTTGCTGGATTACTCATACAAATTTAAAAACTCACGATATTATTCTAAATGGATTAGATAGATCACCTCTCTATACAGGTGTAATTGATGGTGTGGGTCCACGTTATTGTCCTTCTATCGAAGATAAAATCAAACGATTTGCTGATAAAGAATCTCATCAGATTTTTTTGGAACCAGAAGGGTTGCTAACGAATGAGATATATCCAAACGGCGTATCTACTAGTCTTCCATTTGATGTCCAATTAGATCTAATACATTCTTTGCCGGGCTTGGAAAATGCACATATTTTAAGGCCTGGATATGCTATTGAATATGATTATTTTGATCCTAGAGGCTTAAAAGCAAGTCTAGAAACAAAAGTGATAAAAGGTTTATTTTTTGCTGGTCAAATTAATGGAACCACTGGTTATGAAGAAGCTGCTGCACAAGGACTGTTGGCAGGGCTAAATGCGGCTCGTTATGCCAAAGATCTTGAGCCGTGGACGCCTAGACGTGATCAAGCTTATCTTGGTGTGCTGGTTGATGATTTAATTACCAGAGGAGTTACTGAGCCTTACCGTATGTTTACATCTCGTGCTGAATATCGTTTAAGCTTGCGAGAAGATAATGCTGATTATCGTCTCACTGAAATTGGTCGTAGCTTAGGTTTAGTTCCAGATGATCGCTGGGATGTATATTGTAGGAAGCGTGACAACATTGAAAAAGAAATTCAACGATTACAAAGCATTAGAGTAAGTCCTCGTACATATCAAGAAGAAGATGCTATAGCGGCATTTGGTAAACCTCTCGAACGTGATTATTTGCTTGCTGATTTGTTGAAGCGCCCTAATGTTACTTATGATCAGTTATTAAGTTTGCCTTCAGAAAATAATTATTTACCAGAAACTGTTTTGTCAAAAATGGAAATTGAGCAAGTGGAAATTCAATTGAAATATGCGGGTTACATTGCTCGACAGCAAGAAGAAGTTAGCAGGCATATGAATAATGAAAACCAGAAAATTCCTTCCTCGATTGATTATGATTCAATGACAAATCTTTCTTTTGAAGTAAGACAAAAATTGAAAGAACATCGTCCAGAAACAATTGGTCAAGCAAGTCGAATTTCAGGGGTAACTCCTGCTGCAATTTCTTTATTATTAATTCAATTAAAACGTATGCAAACTACAGTTTAAAGATTTGTATATTATGGATGATATTTTAGAAAGGCTTGAATTAGGCGCAAATGCTTTGGGTTTAGAGTTATCGGAACAGCAAAAGCATCATTTAATGGAGTATATGGAATTATTGCTTAAATGGAATAAAACCTATAATCTCACTGCGCTTAAGACTAAGCAACAAGTATTGGTTCATCATATTTTAGATAGTTTATCTGTCGTTAAACCCATCAGGCAATTATTTGAATTAGATCAAACTATTCGAATTTTAGACGTAGGGTCTGGTGGTGGATTGCCAGGTGTTGTTTTGGCGATAATGAATCCTACTTGGCTGATCGAATGTATTGATGCTGTTGAAAAAAAGACTAGTTTTATTACTATGGTTGCTGGTATCTTAAAGTTACCTAATCTGAAGTCTAATCATATTCGTATTGAGAATTATGATATAGAACCAGTGGATATAGTTATCTCTAGGGCATTTGCATCACTTGCTGATTTTGCTAATCTAGCAGGTAAGCATGTAGCTCCTCATGGGGTATTATTAGCGATGAAGGGACATTATCTGGAAGAAGAAGTACAAGAGTTAAGAGAAAAGACTTCATGGCGAATTGAAAAATGCATACCTATCACCGTTCCGCAATTAGAAGCAGAGCGTTGTTTAATCTATCTACGACACGTTAAGGAAGACTAAGTTGGCTAAGATTTTTTGTATTGCAAATCAAAAAGGTGGTGTGGGTAAAACAACCACAGCGATTAATCTTGCAGCTAGTTTAGCTGCACATAAGAAAAAGGTATTGTTGATTGATCTTGATCCTCAAGGGAATGCAACAATGGGGAGTGGTATTGATAAAAATACTGTTAAAGCGACTATTTATCAAGTTCTCATTAATCATGCAACTGTAGAAGAGGCGAGAGTACGCTCTGAAACAGGAAACTATGATGTATTACCTGGAAATAGAGAATTATCTGGTGCTGAAATTGATTTAGTTAATTTGGATAATCGTGAGCACCAACTCAAAAATGCATTGGCACTAGTAGATTCGCAATATGATTTTATTCTTATCGATTGCCCGCCAACATTATCCTTGTTAACATTAAATGGACTTGGATCCGCACATGGTGTAATTATTCCTATGCAATGTGAGTATTTTGCGCTTGAGGGTTTGGCTGACTTAGTCAGTACAATTAAGCGAGTGCATAAGAATATAAATCCAGAATTAACTCAAATAGGTATTCTTCGAGTCATGTTTGATCCTAGAATAACTCTGCAGCAGCAGGTTTCGGAACAGTTAGTCGCACATTTTAAAGAAAATGTGTATAAAACTATTATTCCAAGAAATGTTCGTTTAGCCGAAGCTCCAAGTCATGGAATACCGGGCATTATTTATGATAAATCTTCGCGTGGCGCTAAATCTTATGAAGCATTTGGTGCTGAACTTATTAAACGTGTAAAAGCAATGGATAAAAAACAATGAGCGTAACTAAAACAAGTAAAGCATCAAAAACTGTAGCTAAAAAAGTTGCAACAGCCAAAAAACCTCAAAAAGGATTAGGAAGAGGTTTGGAAAATCTACTTGGTGAGGACAAGGACGTTTTTGATGCATTGCAAAACAAGCCGAGTGCTGAAACAAGTAAGTTAGCATTGGATGTGTTACAAGCAGGTAAATATCAACCTAGAAGCCATATGGACGAAACGGCTTTAATAGAGCTAGCAGACTCCATTAAAGAACAGGGGTTAATGCAACCTATTTTAGTTCGTCCTATTGCAAATGGTCGCTATGAGATTATTGCTGGAGAGAGACGTTATAGAGCAGCAAAATTAGCTGGATTAACAGAAGTCCCCGTATTAATCAAAGATGTTAGCGATCAAAATGCTGCTATCATGGCGCTTATCGAAAATATGCAGCGTGAGGACTTAAATCCATTAGAAGAAGCAAGAGGAATTAAAAGGCTTATTGATGAATTTAAGTTTAGCCATGAAAAAGCTGCCCAAGCAATTGGTCGTTCTCGGTCATTAACGACTAATCTATTACGTTTATTAAACCTAGCTGCTCCAGTTCAAACAATGCTTAATGCTGGCGATATTGATATGGGGCATGCTAGAGCATTATTATCCCTAGATAATGCTCAGCAAATTATCGTGGCAAATCAAGTTCACGCAAAACAATTATCGGTTAGAGAAACCGAGAAATTAGTTAATAAAATTCTAGCTGGGGAAGAAGCTAAACCAGCAACTAATAAAAAGAAAGCTGTTAATAGAGATTTAGATCGTTTACAAGAAAATTTATCTGATTATTTAGCCACAACTGTTAGTTTTAAAATGGGCAAAAAAGGTAGTGGACAATTGATTATTGACTTTAGTAATAGTGAACACATTAATTCTTTACTAGAAAAAATGGGTTTATCAAGTGTATTTGATGAATAGGCGTTGTTGTTCTCTCATCGCTTTTACATCGGGATATATGGTAAATAAAGTTCTCATATTTACTTAACCCGATGTAAAAAGTAGTAGGGAACAACACATGCTGAAACTTGGAAATACTCAAAATGATTTTTATGATTTATTAATGATTATCAATATACATAAAGTCTATAGAAGTGGGCTGGAAGTTTAGAGACAAGTGGTATTCGTAAACAAGTTATTTTTTTAGGCATTTAAACAACTAATAAACTATTTAAAAAGATGAAAATAGAATAATTAAAAGAATATTGAGAAGTGTTTATTAAAAAGGCTTGTAATTTTTGTGAAATTTGATAAAATTTCATTCTTGCAACAAAAATACAACACAAAATTTTGTTCGCATCCCATATATGAGGATTTCTTACAAGCTTCTTGACAAGCTATAGAAATCAGTTCATAATCTCAAATTCCTTTGGGGTAGAGTGCCCGAGTGGCTAAAGGGGGCAGACTGTAAATCTGTTGGCTAGCGCCTACGTTGGTTCGAATCCAACCTCTACCACCAATTTGTTTATTTCCTAAAGTAAATTTTCATATTTAGTTTATAAATAAATTAGGGCTTAGAATTTTGCGGGCGTAGCACAATGGTAGTGCAACAGCCTTCCAAGCTGATGACGAGGGTTCGATTCCCTTCGCCCGCTCCAAATTAACTTGCCCATGTGGCTCAGTGGTAGAGCACTCCCTTGGTAAGGGAGAGGTCGCGGGTCCGATTCCCGCCATGGGCACCAGAGCAAGTTTTCATTATTCATTAATTTCCACAAAGACATTTTCAGGAGTCTTGGGTCATGGCAAAAGAAAAGTTTGAACGTACCAAACCGCACGTAAACGTAGGTACAATTGGTCACGTAGACCACGGTAAAACCACATTAACAGCAGCGATTACTACTGTCTTATCGAAAGAGTTCGGTGGTGAAGCGAAAGACTATGCGGCGATTGATGCGGCACCTGAAGAGCGTGCACGTGGTATTACGATTAATACTTCACATGTAGAGTATGAAACAGCGACACGTCACTATGCACACGTAGACTGCCCAGGTCACGCTGACTATGTAAAAAACATGATTACAGGTGCAGCGCAAATGGACGGAGCGATTTTAGTATGTTCAGCCGCTGACGGTCCAATGCCACAAACACGTGAGCACATTCTATTATCACGCCAAGTAGGCGTACCTTACATCATCGTGTTCTTAAACAAAGCCGACATGGTAGATGATGAAGAGTTATTAGAGTTAGTGGAAATGGAAGTGCGTGAGTTGTTATCAAAATACGACTTCCCAGGTGATGATACGCCAGTCATTAAAGGTTCTGCGAAATTAGCGTTAGAAGGCGACGAAGGTCCATTAGGTAAACAAGCGATTTTAGCGCTAGCGGAAGCATTAGACTCATACATTCCAACACCAGAGCGTGCAGTGGATGGTACATTCTTGATGCCAGTAGAGGACGTTTTCTCAATTTCAGGTCGTGGTACAGTGGTAACAGGCCGTATTGAGCGTGGTATCATTAAAGTGGGTGAAGAGATTGAAATTGTTGGTATTCGTGAAACAGCGAAAACAACATGTACAGGCGTAGAGATGTTCCGTAAGTTACTTGACGAAGGTCAAGCGGGTGACAACGTTGGTTTATTACTACGTGGTACAAAACGTGAAGACGTAGAGCGTGGTCAAGTGTTAGCGAAACCAGGTTCAATCAAGCCACATACAAACTTCTCAGCAGAAGTGTATATTTTATCGAAAGAAGAAGGTGGTCGTCATACCCCATTCTTCCAAGGTTACCGTCCACAGTTCTACTTCCGTACAACAGACGTAACAGGTACAATTACGTTACCAGCGGATAAAGAGATGGTATTGCCAGGCGATAACGTAGCGATGGATGTTGAGTTAATTGCGCCAATCGCGATGGAAGAAGGTTTACGCTTTGCGATCCGTGAAGGTGGCCGTACAGTCGGTGCCGGTGTGGTTTCTAAAATCACTAAATAATTTATTTTATAAATTATTGTTGTAAAATCCCGAGTAGTCGTGTAGACTACTCGGATGCTTTTGAAAAGCAATAGGGGTATAGCTCAATTGGCAGAGCGTCGGTCTCCAAAACCGAAGGTTGTAGGTTCGATTCCTACTGCCCCTGCCACAAATAGAAGCGGAACAATCCGCATAGAAAAATATGTCAAACAGTAGCCAAGTCGAAACCGTTTCTAATTCAGGTGATAAAGTTAAAGTTATTCTAGCCATCGTTGTATTGGTAGCTGGAATTTTTGCTTATTCATTTTTTACTGATTATAGTATTTATGCCCGCTTAGGGATGTTTCTTGTTGGTCTAGTAGTGGCTATAGCTTTATTAGCAATAAGCGATACTGGCAAGAGAATATTGGGCTTTGCAACAGGATCATATGCTGAGCTAAAACGTGTTGTATGGCCAACACGTAAAGAAACTATCCAAATGACAGGGATTGTATTTGCTTTTGTCGCAGTAATGGCTATTTTACTGTGGATAATTGATAAATTAATTACTTGGATTGTGTATGGCGTCGTTCTAGGTTGGAACTAAGGACAGCTTATGAGTATGCGTTGGTATGTAGTACACGTTTTCTCTGGTATGGAGAAAAAAGTTCATAGTTCTTTATTAGAGCGAATTGAACAACAAGGTTTACAAAATTCTTTTGGTCGCATCCTTGTGCCTACAGAAGAAGTTGTAGAGAGCCGTGGTGGTACACGAGCTGTTAGTGAACGTAGAATTTTTCCTGGCTATGTATTAGTTGAGATGGAATTCTCTGATGAAGCATGGCACTTAGTTAAGAATACTAATCGTGTAACAGGCTTTTTGGGTGGTGGTCCAAATTCACGACCTACACCTATTCCACAACATGAAGTTGATCGCTTGTTATCTCAAATTCAGGAAGGTGGTGAGAAACCACGTCCTAAAATTTTATTTGAAGTGGGTGAGTCTTTGCGTATTAAAGAAGGCCCATTCGCTGATTTCAATGGTGTTGTTGAAGAAGTTAACTACGAAAAAAATAAAGTTCGTGTGAATGTAATGATTTTTGGTCGTAGTACACCTGTAGAATTAGATTTTAGCCAGGTTGAGAAAACAGTTTAATATTGTTTTTTTGATCTGATTTATTAACCCCGGGGAGCCTTTGGCGTATAACCCGTAAGGAGCAAAAAAATGGCGAAAAAAATCGTCGGCTTTATCAAGCTTCAAGTACCTGCTGGTAAAGCAAATCCATCACCACCGATTGGTCCTGCATTAGGTCAACGTGGTTTGAACATTATGGAATTCTGTAAAGCATTCAATGCTAAAACACAAGGCATGGAACCTGGTTTACCAATTCCAGTAGTGATTACTGCTTATGCAGATAAATCATTTACGTTCATTATGAAAACACCTCCAGCGACTATTCTTATTAAGAAAGCTGCTGGCGTTCAATCTGGTTCTGCACGTCCTCACTTAGATAAAGTAGGTAAATTAACACGTGCTCAAGCAGAAGAAATTGCAAAAACAAAAGCCCCAGACTTAACAGCAGCTGATTTAGATGCAGCTGTACGTACTATTGCAGGTAGTGCGCGTAGTATGGGTATTACTGTTGAGGGTGTATAATTATGGCAAAATTATCTAAACGCGCTGCAGCTATTGCAGCAAAAATTGATCGCAATAAATTATACCCAGTGACAGAGGCATTAGCTTTGGTAAAAGAAACAGCTACAGCTAAATTTGATGAATCTATCGATGTAGCTGTACAATTAGGCATTGATCCTAAGAAATCTGACCAATTAGTACGTGGCTCTGTTGTTTTACCAGCTGGTACAGGTAAAACAGTACGCGTAGCTGTATTTGCTCAAGGCGAAAAAGCTGAACAAGCTAAAGCGGCTGGTGCAGATATCGTTGGTATGGAAGATTTGGCTGAGCAAGTTAAAGCTGGTAATATCAATTTTGATATTGTTATCGCTTCACCAGATACAATGCGTGTAGTAGGTACATTAGGTACAGTATTAGGTCCACGTGGTTTAATGCCTAACCCTAAAGTGGGTACAGTGACTCCTGACGTTGCAACAGCAGTAAAAAATGCAAAAGCAGGTCAAGTACAATACCGTACAGATAAAGCGGGTATCATTCACGCAACTATCGGTCGTGCTTCTTTCAATGTAGAACAACTACAAGAAAACTTAGTTGCTTTAGTTGATGCATTAAATAAAGCTCGTCCTGCTGCTGCTAAAGGTGTGTATTTACGTAAATTAGCCGTATCATCTACAATGGGTGGTGGTGCTAAGGTTGATACAGGCTCAGTAGCAACAAACTAATTCTTTAGGTGGTGGGCTTTTATAGCTTACACCACTTAAAATGGGCTACTTAAATTTTTAAGTAGATGTCCAAGACCGTAGGGATCATTGATTTAATCCGCTTCGGCCCTACGCAGACGGTAGTCCTGAATAAGAAATAAACAAGTTATCTTGTCTGTCTTTTTAGGTTGCCGCGCTGGTTGAAATACATTTTGTATTTCTCTTATTAACAGTCGGAGGTAGACCTTGAGTCTCAATATTGAAACCAAGAAAGCTACGGTAGAAGAGATTAGTAAAGCAATTGCTAATGCTCAAACTATGGTTGTAGCTGAGTATCGCGGTATTAGTGTTGCCAGTATGACTGAATTACGTGTAAATGCTCGTAAAGAAGGCGTATATTTACGTGTTCTTAAAAATACATTAGCACGTCGTGCAGTTGAAGGTACTCCTTTTGCAAACTTATCTGATCACATGGTTGGTCCGTTAGTTTATGCTGTATCTGAAGATGCAGTTGCAGCAGCAAAAGTATTGCACCAATTCGCGAAGCAAGAAGATAAAATCGTCTTGAAAGCAGGTTCTTATAACGGCGAACTTTTAGATAGTGCTAAAGTAGCAGAATTAGCTTCTATCCCAAGTCGCGAAGAACTATTGTCAAAACTATTGTTCGTTATGCAAGCTCCTTTATCAAGCTTGGCGCGTGGTTTGGCTGCTTTGGCAGAGAAAAAAGCTGGCGAAGAAGCCGCTTAATTTCAGATTTTATTCAATTTAAAAATTTAGATTATCAATATTTAGGAGTTTAATAGCATGGCTATTACTAAAGAAGACATTTTAGAAGCCGTTGGTTCATTAACAGTAATGGAACTAAACGAATTAGTTAAAGCATTTGAAGAAAAATTTGGTGTATCAGCTGCTGCAGTTGCAGTTGCTGCTGGTCCAGCTGCTGCAGGCGGTGGCGCTGCTGCTGAACAAACAGAGTTCACAGTAGTTCTAGCTGAAGCTGGTTCTTCTAAAGTTAACGTAATTAAAGTTGTACGTGAAATCACTGGTTTAGGTCTAAAAGAAGCTAAAGACTTAGTTGATGGTGCTCCAAAACCATTGAAAGAAGGTCTAAGCAAAGCTGAAGCTGAAGAAGCTAAGAAAAAATTAGAAGAAGCTGGTGCTAAAGTAGAATTAAAATAATTCTTCCTTAGAAATCCCCCGGAGAGAGCAATTTTGCCCTCTTCGGGTTTTTGCGTCTTTCGAAAAAAACATTTTATTTAAGCTAAAATCCCCTAATAAAGGGTCAGAAAGTGATTTTTTCTGAAGTCGTAAATCCCTATAGAATTATGGAATCACCATAATATCTACAACCCTCTCGAGTCGGAGTGCTCATGCCTTACTCGTATACAGAAATAAAACGTATCCGTAAAAGCTTTGCTAAACGTGAAGAAGTTCAGGATGTCCCATACCTGTTAGAGACGCAGTTACATTCATACCGTACATTTTTGCAACAAGATATTGGTTCGCAAAAACGTAAAAATGAAGGTTTACAAGCTGCTTTTAATTCAATTTTCCCTATCGAAAGTGCTAATGGATTAGCTCGCTTAGAGTTCGTTGGTTACACTTTACGTGACCCTGTATTTGATGTGAAAGAATGTCAATTACGCGGTCTAACTTATCATTCATCTCTATACGCTAAAGTTCGCTTAGAATTACTTGATCGTGAGGCTAGCAAGCCAACGGTTAAAGAAGTGAAAGAAGAAGAAGTTTATATGGGTGATTTACCCTTAATGACTGATACTGGTTCTTTCATTATCAATGGTACTGAGCGTGTGATTGTATCTCAGTTACATCGTTCTCCAGGCGTATTTTTTGAGCATGATCGTGGTAAAAATCACAGCTCAAGCAAGTTGTTATTCTCTGCTCGCGTGATTCCTTACCGTGGTTCATGGTTAGATTTTGAATTTGATCCAAAAGATTACTTATACTTCCGTATTGACCGTCGTCGTAAGATGCCGGTGACTACGTTATTAAAAGCTATTGGTTTAAACAATGACCAAATTCTAGCAACATTCTTTGATTTTGAAAGCTTTGAGCTACGTGAAGACGGTGCTGTTATGGCATTCGTACCTGAGCGTTGGAAAGGTGAAATCGCTCGTTTTGATATTACTGATAAGAAAGGTAATGTCCTTGTAGAAAAAGATAAGCGTATCAATGCTAAAAACATCAGAGATATCTCTAATGCGAAATTAGACAAAATTTCAGTACCTGATGATTTCTTATTAGGTCGTGTGATTGCTAAGACAATTACGGATCCAGAATCTGGTGAAGTCTTAGCACAGGCTAATGCTGAAATTACAGAAGCATTATTAGCAAACTTACGTGCAGCTGACATTAAGAAATTTGAGACTATCTATACCAATGAATTAGAACATGGTGCTTATATTTCAGCTACCTTAAGTACTGACGATACAGCGGATCAAATGGCTGCTCGAGTAGCGATTTATCGTATGATGCGTCCAGGTGAACCTCCAACCGAGGAAGCTGTAGAAGCCTTATTCCAACGCCTATTCTATAGTGAAGAAAGCTATGACTTATCGGCAGTTGGTCGTATGAAAGTCAATAGTCGCTTAGGTCGTGGTGCTAATCCAGAAGGTCCATTAACCTTAACAGACGAAGATATTTTAGATACTATCAAAGTGCTTGTTGAATTGCGCAACGGTCGCGGAGAGATTGACGATATTGACCACTTAGGTAATCGTCGTGTTCGCTGCGTAGGTGAGTTAGTAGAAAACCAATTCCGTGCAGGTTTAGTTCGTGTTGAGCGTGCCGTTAAAGATCGTCTAGGTCAAGCAGAATCAGATAACTTATTACCGAATGATTTGATTAACTCTAAACCAATTTCAGCGGCTATTAAAGAGTTCTTTGGTTCTAACCAATTATCTCAATTCATGGATCAAACAAACCCATTATCAGAAATCACTCATAAACGTCGTGTATCTGCATTGGGTCAAGGTGGTTTGACACGTGAGCGTGCAGGCTTTGAGGTGCGAGATGTGCACCCTACACATTATGGTCGTGTATGTCCTATTGAAACTCCAGAGGGTCCAAACATTGGTTTGATTAACTCTATGGCGTTATTTGCTCGTCTAAATGAATATGGTTTCCTAGAAACACCATATCGCAAAGTGAATGATGGCAAAGTAACAGAAATTATTGAATACTTATCAGCTATTGAAGAAAATAAATATGTTATCGCTCAGGCGAATGCTGAATTAGATGAGAAAGGTCATTTTGTTGATGACTTAATCGCTTGCCGTGAAGCAGGTGAGACAATGCTAATGTCTCCAGATAAAGTTCAGTATATGGATGTTGCTCCATCGCAAATCGTTTCAGTGGCTGCTTCGTTAATTCCTTTCCTTGAACATGATGATGCGAACCGTGCACTGATGGGTGCCAACATGCAACGCCAAGCAGTTCCTTGTTTACGTCCTGAAAAACCATTAGTGGGTACAGGTATTGAACGTACGGTAGCTGTTGACTCAGGTACAACAGTTCAAGCTGTTCGTGGCGGTATCATTGACTATGTTGATGCGGAGCGTGTTGTTATCCGTGTGAATGATGATGAGAACAAGAGCGGTGAAGTTGGTGTAGATATTTACAATTTAACGAAATACACTCGTTCTAACCAAAATACAAATATTAACCAACGTCCTATCGTGAATATTGGTGATCATGTTCAACGTGGGGATGTACTTGCAGATGGTGCTTCAACTGACTTAGGCGAATTAGCATTAGGTCAAAATATGTTGATTGCGTTTATGCCATGGAATGGTTATAACTTTGAGGACTCTATTTTGATTTCCGAAAAAGTTGTGGCCGACGATCGCTATACATCTATTCATATTGAAGAACTAAGCGTTGTTGCTCGTGAAACTAAGCTAGGTGATGAAGAAATTACACGTGATATTTCTAATTTACCAGAAGCACAACTAAATCGTTTAGATGAGTCTGGCATCGTTCACATTGGTGCCGAAGTTCGTGCGGATGACGTGTTAGTGGGTAAAGTGACACCTAAAGGTGAAACTCAATTAACACCAGAAGAAAAACTTTTACGTGCAATTTTCGGTGAAAAAGCGTCTGACGTGAAAGATACATCATTACGAGTTCCATCTGGCATGGTGGGTACTGTAATTGACGTACAGGTATTGACTGGTAAAGGTGTTGAGCGTGATAAACGTGCGCAATCAATTATTGATGAAGAACTACGTCGTTACCGTCAAGATTTGAATTCACAATTAGCTATTGTGGAATCAGATATGTTTGATCGTTTACACAAAGTATTGCTAGGTAAAAAAGTAAATGGTGGTCCTAACCAATTAGCAAAAGGATCTACTATCACAGCAGATTATCTAGAAAAAGTAACACCATGGCATTGGTTTGATATTCGTGTTGCTGATGAGGATGTTGCTATTGTTCTTGAACAAGCAAAAGAATCTATCGAACAAAAACGTCATGAGTTTGAATTAAACTTTGAAGAAAAACGCAAAAAACTAACACAAGGTGATGAGTTACCTCCTGGTGTACGTAAGATGGTTAAAGTATTCCTAGCTGTTAAACGTCGTTTACAGCCTGGGGATAAAATGGCAGGTCGTCACGGTAATAAAGGTGTGGTTTCTCGCATTCTTCCAGTTGAAGATATGCCACATATGGCTGACGGTACTCCAGCAGATATCGTATTGAATCCATTAGGCGTACCTTCACGTATGAACATCGGTCAAGTATTAGAAGTTCATTTAGGCTGGGCGGCTAAAGGTGTAGGTCAGCGTCTTGCAGATATGTTAGCGGATGAGCGTAATGTTCAAATTAAAGAAGTACGTAAATTCCTAGAAACTGTCTACAATACAACCGGTAAACACGAAAACTTAGCTAATATTCCAGATGATAAATTGCTTGCTATGGCACGTAATTTAACAAAAGGTATTCCTTTTGCTACACCAGTGTTTGATGGTGCTACGGAAGAAGAAATTACACGTATGCTTGAAATTGCTTATCCTGAAGATGTGAAAGAACGCTTACATCTAACAGATTCACGCACACAAGCTTACTTAATTGATGGTCGTACAGGTGAACCATTTGAGCGTCCAGTGACTATTGGTTACATGCACTATTTGAAACTACATCACTTAGTTGATGACAAAATGCATGCTCGTTCTACAGGACCTTACTCACTAGTAACACAGCAACCATTAGGCGGTAAAGCACAGTTTGGTGGTCAACGTTTCGGTGAGATGGAGGTATGGGCACTTGAGGCTTATGGTGCATCTTATACCTTACAAGAGATGTTAACCGTGAAGTCAGATGACATTACTGGCCGTACAAAAGTTTATGAAAACATTGTTGAAGGCGATCATATGATTGATGCAGGTATGCCTGAATCATTCAATGTGTTAGTGAAAGAGATTCGCTCTTTAGCATTAGATATGGAATTGGAGGGTAAAAAATAATGAATGGATTAATTAACCTCTATAAACAAATTTCAACGGATGAACAGTTTGATGCCATTAAAATTGGCATCGCTTCTCCGGACAAAATTCGTTCTTGGTCATATGGTGAAGTTCGTAAACCAGAAACCATTAACTACCGTACATTTAAGCCTGAACGCGACGGCTTGTTTTGTGCAAAAATCTTTGGACCAATCAAAGACTATGAGTGCTTGTGTGGTAAATATAAGCGCTTAAAACACCGTGGTGTTATTTGTGAAAAATGTGGTGTTGAAGTTACTGTGACCAAAGTGCGTCGTGAACGTATGGGTCATATTGAATTAGCTAGTCCAGTAGCACATATTTGGTTCTTAAAAAGCTTGCCTTCTCGCTTAGGTATGGTGCTTGATATGACATTGCGTGATATTGAACGCGTGTTATATTTTGAAGCATGGTGCGTTATCGACCCTGGTATGACTCCGTTAAAACGTGGTCAAATCATGAGTGACGATGAGTACTTCACAAAAGTTGATGAATACGGTGATGACTTTACTGCGCTTATGGGTGCAGAGGCTGTGCGTGAATTATTACGCACTATTGATATTGATAAAGAAGCGGAATTATTACGTTCTTCTTTAGATACGACTAAATCGGACGCTAAAGTTAAGAAAATTTCTAAGCGTTTAAAAGTTATTGAAGGCTTCCAAAAATCAGGTTTAAAACCTGAATGGATGATTATGGAAGTATTACCAGTACTTCCTCCAGACTTACGTCCATTAGTGCCACTAGACGGTGGTCGTTTTGCGACTTCTGATCTAAACGATTTATATCGTCGTGTGATTAACCGTAATAATCGTTTAAAACGTCTTCTTGAGCTAAAAGCACCAGAAATTATTCTACGTAATGAAAAGCGTATGCTTCAAGAAGCAGTTGACTCATTATTAGACAATGGTCGCCGTGGTAAAGCTATGACTGGCCCTAATAAACGTCAATTGAAATCTCTTGCCGATATGATTAAAGGTAAGGGTGGTCGTTTCCGTCAAAACTTATTAGGTAAACGTGTTGACTATTCTGGTCGTTCAGTAATTACTGTGGGTCCACAATTGAAATTACATCAATGTGGGTTACCAAAATTAATGGCATTAGAGTTATTCAAGCCATTTATCTTCAATCGCTTAAAAGCGATGGGCTTAGCATCAACATTCCGTGCGGCTAAGAAAATGGTAGAAACTCAAGAGCCAGTCGTTTGGGATATTCTAGAAGAAGTCATTCGTGAACACCCTGTAATGCTTAACCGTGCGCCTACATTGCACCGTTTAGGTATTCAAGCATTTGAGCCGCAGTTAATTGAAGGTAAAGCAATTCAGTTACACCCATTAGTATGTGCAGCATTCAACGCCGACTTCGACGGTGACCAAATGGCTGTTCATGTGCCTCTATCATTAGAAGCACAAATGGAAGTTCGTACATTGATGCTAGCATCTAATAACGTCTTGTTTCCTGCGAGTGGTGAGCCATCAATCGTGCCTTCTCAAGATACGGTATTGGGTCTTTACTATACTACTCGTGAACGTATCAATGGCAAAGGCGAAGGTATGTTCTTTGCGGATATCCAAGAGATGTTGCGTGCTTACAATAGCGGTGAAGTGGGACTACAAAGTCGTATTACCGTACGCTTAAACGAGTATGCAAAAGATGAAAATGGTGAGTTTAAAGCGACCCTAAAACGAGTTGAAACTACTGTTGGCCGTGCCTTATTATCAGAAATTTTACCTAAGGGCTTACCATTCAGTGTGTTGAATAAGCCATTGAAGAAAAAAGAAATTTCGCGCTTAATTAACCAATCTTTCCGCCGTTGTGGTTTACGTGATACGGTTATCTTTGCAGATAAATTACTACAATCAGGTTTCCGCCTAGCGACTAAAGCAGGTATTTCAATTGCTATGGGCGATATGTTGATTCCTAAGGCAAAAGAAGAAATTCTTGCTCAAGCCAGTGCTGAAGTAAAAGAGATTGATAACCAATATTCATCAGGTCTTGTAACAGCACAAGAGCGTTACAATAACGTGGTTGATATTTGGGGTAAAGCAGGTGATAAAGTTGGTAAAGTGATGATGGAACATCTATCAACTGAGCCTGTGGTGAATCGTTTTGGTGAAGAAGTTCGTCAAGAGTCATTTAACTCTATTTATATGATGGCTGACTCTGGTGCCCGTGGTTCGGTTGCTCAGATTCGTCAGTTAGCAGGTATGCGTGGTCTAATGGCAAAACCTGACGGCTCTATCATTGAAACGCCAATTACAGCGAACTTCCGTGAAGGTTTGAACGTACTTCAGTACTTTATTTCAACTCACGGTGCTCGTAAAGGTCTTGCTGATACGGCGTTAAAAACAGCTAACTCTGGTTATTTAACTCGTCGTCTAGTTGACGTGACTCAAGACTTAGTGATTACTGAACAAGATTGCGGTACATCTAACGGTTATGTCATGAAAGCCTTAGTTGAGGGTGGTGAGGTAATCGAGCCATTACGTGATCGTGTATTAGGTCGTGTAACTGCTACAGATGTTGTTAATCCAGATACCCAAGAAACAGTGATTTTCGCTGGTACATTACTTGATGAAGATAAAGTGGAACTCATTGATAAATTAGGTATCGATGAAGTGAAAATCCGTACTCCATTGACGTGTGAAACTCGTCGTGGTCTATGTGCACATTGCTATGGCCGTGATTTAGGTCGTGGCTCATTAGTAAATACTGGTGAAGCCGTTGGTGTGATCGCTGCTCAGTCTATCGGTGAACCAGGTACACAGCTAACCATGCGTACGTTCCACATTGGTGGTGCGGCATCTCGTGCGTCTTTAGCTTCTGCTGTAGAAACAAAATCAGCTGGTCACGTAGGGTTCGCTGGTAGTATGCGCTATGTAACCAATGCTAAAGGTGAGCGTATTGCTATTTCTCGTTCAGGTGAGATTGTTGTATATGATGATCAAAACCGTGAACGTGAACGTCATAAAATCCCTTATGGTGCAACCGTGCTTGTAGGTGATGGTGAACAAGTTAAAGCTGGCGCTCAATTAGCGACATGGGACCCATTAACTCGTCCAATCGTATCAGAGTACAAAGGTGCTGTTCGTTTCGAAAATATCGAAGAGGGCGTTACTGTTGCGAAACAAGTGGATGAAGTGACAGGTCTTTCAACACTTGTAGTGATTACACCTAAGACTCGTTCAGGTAAATCAGCTTTACGTCCACAAATCAAGCTTCTAAACGAACAAGGTGAAGAAGTGAAGATTATTGGTTCAGAACATTCAGTAAATATTACATTCCCAGTGGGTGCATTGATTACTGTACGTGATGGACAAGCAGTAGATGTAGGTGAAGTACTTGCTCGTATTCCTCAAGAATCACAAAAAACACGTGATATTACCGGTGGTCTTCCACGAGTTGTTGAGTTATTTGAAGCACGTTCTCCGAAAGATGCAGGTATTCTTGCTGATGTTACAGGTACTGTTTCATTTGGTAAAGATACTAAAGGTAAACAACGTCTTGTTATTACTAAAGTAGATGGTACAACACATGAATTGTTGATTCCTAAAGAGAAACAGGTTTTAGTTCATGACGGTCAAGTGGTTAACCAAGGTGAATTAATTGTAGACGGCCCAGCTGATCCACATGATATTCTTCGCTTGAAAGGTATTGAAGCGTTAGCTCAATACATTGTGAATGAAGTACAAGACGTTTATCGTTTACAAGGTGTGAAGATCAATGACAAACACATTGAAGTGATTGTTCGTCAGATGTTACGTCGCGTGAATATTGTTGATGCTGGTGATACCTCATTTATCCCTGGTGAACAAGTTGAACGTTCTGCAATGCTTGATGAAAATGATCGTGTACGCACAGATGATAAACGCGAAGCAACTTATGAAAATATCTTATTAGGTATTACTAAAGCTTCTCTATCAACTGACTCATTCATTTCTGCAGCATCATTCCAAGAGACAACTCGTGTCTTGACTGAGGCAGCCATTATGGGTAAACGCGATGAATTACGTGGTCTAAAAGAAAACGTTATTGTTGGTCGACTCATTCCTGCAGGTACTGGCTTGTCATATCATAATGCTCGCCATGCTAAGGAAGAGGCTGAACAGCAAGATCGTTTAGCACAACGTGCTCAAGAAAACCCATTTGCGGATAGTACTGAAACAGCGCCAGTTTCACTAGAAAGTGCAATGGCTCCTTTCTTTACAATGCCAAGTAGTTCATCAGATAACGAAGAGTAATTAAACATATTCAACCTTAGTTTTTTAAGGTTTGTGCTTAGTATTAAATACCCTCTAAGGTTGCAATCTTAGAGGGTATTTTTATGCTTACTAGCAATGATTCGTAAGGTAAGCGGTAAGCGTCCGGTGAACACATGTATTCATTCCTGCTAAATTGCGCGACACTATGGTTTTGTGTATGTTAGGAGAAATCAATGCCGTCTTTAATGCGTATTGAGACCGCCCAACGAGTGGGAATTCAAGAGCAAGCGTCTAGCCTACTGGCACTAGATAAAATCATCCTGGTGAGTGAGGCGACAGATTTACGAGCGGGGATGGATACCTTGCGCACTAAGGCAATTCAGCGCTTTGGTCAGGTGGCACCTCACGAAGCCTATGTGTTTATGAATCGCACGCACACGCTTCTTAAATTACTCATGCACGATGCGATGGGGTCGTGGCTATGTGTTCGTCGACTACATGAAGGACGCTTTCACGGTGCAGGCTCACGGATGAATCCGGCGCTGTCAGCAGAACAACTGCAGGCCTTAGCCTTGGGGCTGCCTTGGCATCGTTTAGGTGAAGCCGGTATCTATCGTTA
This sequence comes from Pelistega sp. MC2, assembly GCF_900099475.1. Classification (NCBI taxonomy): domain Bacteria; kingdom Pseudomonadati; phylum Pseudomonadota; class Betaproteobacteria; order Burkholderiales; family Alcaligenaceae; genus Pelistega; species Pelistega sp. MC2. The sequence goes on from NZ_LT628276.1 coordinate 336,786, forward strand.
TTGTTAGTTTGATCGTGAACTAAATGGGGCGATCTTGTCAATTAGGTATTCTCGGGATCGCTTCTTTTATCGGCATAAGGCATACTACGTCTTATGCCGAATTCTTTTGCTTTTCTTTCCTCTGATTTATCCCAGTTAACTGCTGAGCAGTTGCGCGAACTCGTGCTGCAACAACAAGCCTTAATTGCTCAACAAGACGCATTGATTGTAAAAAAAGCAGCACAGGTGGAAGAAAAGGATCTGGCCTATCGTCGTGTTCTGAGCGCTTACGAACAAGTGAAGATGGAGTTGGCGATCTTAAGACGTATCAACTTTGCTAAACGTAGCGAACAGCTCCCTGACCTACAAGCGAAACTTTTTGAAGATGACGCCCATGAGGATTTGGCTGAGCTAGAAACGATGTTAGACAACATCGGTCAGCAATTAACGTCCATGAGTGGTCAAGAGCACACACCTCGCACACCGTCTCGTATGCGTTTGCCGGCGGAATTGCCCTCGGTGGATATTCATTATACGTTGGAAAGCACGACCTGTGGTTGTGGTGCTGAGATGCGTCATCTTGGGGATGATGTGAGTCAGAAACTGGATTATGTGCCCGGTACTTTTAGCGTGGAGAATCACATTCGTCCGAAATACGTGTGTGATTGTTGCAAGACCCTCAATCAAGCGCCGGTACCTCCTCACATCATTGATAAGGGGTTGGCAACGACCGGACTGCTGGCGACAGTACTGATCATGAAGTATGCTGACCATCTGCCGTTGCACCGTCAAGAAGCCATCTTTGAGCGCAGCGGTGTACGCATTGCCCGTTCTACGCTGGCGGATTGGGTAGGCACCTGTGGCGCACAGTTACAACCGCTCGTTGATGCTTTACGCCAAGAGGTGCTCTCGCATTCGGTATTGCATGCCGATGAGACCCCCATCACTTACATGCACCATAAAAAGGGCAAAACGCAACGTGGTTATTTCTGGGTCTATGCCCCGGGTGCTTATGAGCAGATGAAAGCGGTGATTTATGACTTTAAGCCAGGTCGCTCAGGCGCTCATGCCCGCGAATTCTTAGGCGATTGGCGCGGTAGTCTGATGTGTGATGATTACGCCGGTTATAAAGCCCTCTTTGCCGATGAGCAAGTGATTGAGGGGGGATGTTGGGCGCATGCGCGTCGCAAATTCCACGATATTTACCAAGCCAACGGCAGCTCAGTGGCTGAACAGGCCTTACAACAAATCCAACGACTTTATCACTACGAGGCCGAGGCCAGGAACTTAAGTCCACCGGAGCGATTAGCCCATCGACAACGCCACATGGAGCCGGCACTTAAGCAATTAGAAAGGTGGTTGCGTAGTCAGTTTGAGCTGGTGCCGCCGAACTCGGCGATCGCCAAAGCCATTCGTTACAGCCTGAACAATTGGCTTGCCTTGACGCGCCTCTTGGAAGACGCTCAACTGCCGATGGATAATAATGCGGTAGAGAATTTGATACGTCCACTCGCGATTGGTCGCAAGAATTGGCTCTTTGTAGGTTCAGAGAAAGCGGGTCGACGTGCGGCTGCGGTGATGTCGTTAATTCAATCGGCTAAGCTCAATGGCCATGACCCTTATGCTTACCTTAAGGATGTGTTGGAACGATTGCCGACACAGAAAGCGAAGGACATTACTGAGCTTCTGCCTCATCGTTGGCAAGCGCCAAACGACACCAAGAATTAACACAATGCCCCGACAAAATCGGGGCATTGAACGTTTAAAAACGGAAGTCAATCGGAGTTCACCGGACGCTTACAAAGTGAGATGGAGGATATTAAAAATACCCTTTTAATTTCAACTTACAACAATTATTTTAATAACCTAGTGTTTTTCCATCAGGATTACGTGGGTCGGAATAGCCATAAAATCCACCGTCTCTAGCTTGAATAATTTGGATGCGTCCCATTGGGGCTTTGAGGCTTATTTTATGTCCTTTACTTGCCAAAATAGCTAATGTATCAGGACTGATACCTTCTTCGATACGTAACTCATCAGGTAACCATTGGTGATGAACGCGAGAGGTTATAATGGCTTCTGCTGGATTCATGCCGTGGTCAATCGTATTTAAGATACTCTGTAGTACAGTAGTAATAATTCGTGCACCACCAGGACTGCCAGTAACTAACCAAGGCTTATCTTCTTTTAAGACTATAGTTGGGGTCATAGATGATAGGGGGCGTTTTTTAGCTTCAACAGCATTAGCATCACCACCAATTAAACCAAATGCATTTGCGACGCCAGGTTTGGCAGAGAAATCATCCATTTCATTATTTAACAAAATCCCTGTTCCTTCAGCAACAATACCACTGCCAAAATTCAGATTTAGGGTATAGGTCACAGCTACCGCATTACCATTATTATCCATGACAGAATAGTGTGTAGTTTGATCGCTTTCATAGGCCTGTGGTTTACCGGGCTTAATTTCAGCGGCGACACGAGCTTTATTCTCATTAATATGCTGGATTAATTCTTTGGCGTAGTCTTTTGAGGTTAAGCCTTTAACAGGGACTTTGACAAAATCAGGATCACCTAGATATTCAGAACGATCAGCATAAGCTAATTTCATTGTCTCTGCTAAATAGTGAATAGTTTTTGCACTATTTGATCCATATTCTGCTAGAGGATAATTTTCCAGCATATTTAAAATTTGAACTAAATGTACTCCTCCTGAGCTGGGAGGTGGCATAGTGACTATTTTGTAGCCACGATACTCCCCCTCAATTGGTTTACGCTCTACTGCCTTATAGTTTTTCATATCTTCTAGGGTGATTAACCCTTTATGCTTGCTCATTTCAGCGACAATTTTTTCGGCAATTTCACCCTCATAAAATACTTTAGATCCATTTTTAGCAATCAATTTTAAAGAGTTTGCTAAGTCTTGTTGGATCAATCGCTCACCAGCGGAAATGGGATTCTCACCATTAAAAAAAATTTTCTTAGTACTATCCCATTTGCCTAGATTATCTTTTTCTGTTTTTAATGTGTCGGCTAAAGTTTGGCTGACAATAAACCCATCTTCTGCTAATTTAATTGCAGGAGCGATAACTTCTTCTAAAGACAAACTACCCCATTTTTTTAAAGCTAACTCCATGCCCGCAACAGTACCAGGCACTCCTACGGCAAAATGGGTATATAAAGACTTACCATCAATGACATTACCTTTTTCATCTAAATACATATCTTTTGTGGCCTTTGAGGGAGCCATTTCTCTGAAGTCAATAGTCATATTTTGATGAGATTTAGCATCGTGTACAACCATAAAGCCACCACCCCCAATATTGCCAGCATTAGGTAAAACAACCGCTAATGCAAATCCCATAGCAACGGCAGCATCCACAGCATTACCTCCCTTTTTAAGCATTTCAACACCGGCTTGAGAGGCGAGTTCTTGCTCTGAGGCTACCATACCGTGGACACCATAGATGGGATGGAAAATATCTTTACTGCTATCATAACGTTCCGCTGCAACTTGGGTTTGGGTCATGGAAGGGGGTACTTTGGCATAAAGCGTAATAGGCGTACCAAAAGCCAAGGTAATTGCCAAACTACCAAGTAAAAATTTTCTCTTAAATTGAGTTTCCATAGCTGTCTCCTTTTTATAGATAAAAATATTTTTTAAGTTATAGTTAAAAGTTTAAATATAAACTTTTATAGTTGAAGCTTTATATTAGAATAGTTAAAAGATTGTTTTTAAACTAGTTTTTGTTGCTTGAATAGGTTATCAACCGTCGAGGCTAGATATTAGTAATTAGGAACTTAATTTCCACTTATTATTATTACACAATGTGCCGATTGTTGCACTATAGGTAGTTGTGACAAAGAGTAGTTATTTTTTCTGCTTATACGTGGATAGAGTATATGGCTATTCATGAAGCATTATTTTTTATTCTTAATAATCCCTTTATGAAAGATATGATGCATAGTACGGCTCAATTTAATCTGCTTAAGTAAAGTATTTATGTCTGTACGACTGATAAGTGACATTATTAGACAAAAAAGTGTAGATATTTTTGCGAAGTCTTTTTTATTACTAGAATTATAAAATTTTACATCTTATAATAAGAAATATTCTCATTTCTATTTTTATTTATTGAGATTTTAATTAGTTAATTAGTGATGGATTGTTAGTAATGAAAGCATTATTTTTTAGAACAGTTGCCGCTACTGTAATGGGGTTGGCGGCGATTAGTGTGCAAGCGGTAGAAGTCCAAACAGCACATGGTAACGTTAAATTTGATAAGCCATTAAGCGATAACATAGCAGTATATGATGTAGGTGCATTAGATAGTATTACTGCTTTAGGCATAACACCAAAAGGAACATCTGATGCAGTTGGGGTAAGTTATTTACAAGATGTTTATAAACAATCAACAAAAGTAGGTACATTATTTGAGCCAGATTTAGAGAAGCTAAATGCATTAAAACCAGAAGCTGCTTTTATTGGTGGTCGTATGTCACCTAAATATGAAGAAATTCAAAAGGTAGTTCCTGTTGTTGATATGAGTAATCCTAAAGGTGTTGTATACAATATCAGTCGGACAAAAGAGGTTTTAACTGAATATGGTAAGTTATTTGCTAAAGAAGACAAAGCAGCAGAGTTAAATAAAAATTTAGATGAAGAACTAGAGAAAACTAAGCAATTAACTCAAGGCAAAAAAGCGTTGATGATATTAGTCAATGGACAAAAAGTATCTTCTTATTCAGAGGGTTCTCGTTTTGGATATTTATTTAGTGATTTGGGATTTATTCCTTTAGATGAGAAAAAATCTGAAGGTCGTCATGGTAATCCTGTTTCATTTGAGTTTATTAAAGAAAAAAATCCTGACTGGTTAATCGTGATGGATAGAACGACAGCAACAAATGGTAAAGGGGATAGTGCAAAAGTTGTACTAGAAAACGCTTTATTAAAAGATGTTGCCGCATTTAAAAATAATCATGTAATTTACTTAGATAGTTCATCGTACCTTGCATCTGGTGGCTATCAACAAATGATGCTTGAACTTAAATTATTAAGAGAAGCGACTATAAATAAGTAATTAACTAGTCTATGGTGTGGCGTTTTTTGGGAGTAGGCTTATTATGCCTACTCTTTGTTATTAGTCTTTTTGTTGGCGTTAGTAATGTCTCAATAAATAATTTATTGAGTGATACTGATGCTATGCAAGTCTTTCTCAATAGTCGCTTACCACGTACATTGGCTATTGTATTGGTAGGTATGGCGGTGGCCAATGCAGGTCTTATTATGCAAATGCTAATGAGAAATCGTTTTGTTGAGCCCAGTATGACAGGCACAACAGAATCTGCTGCTCTAGGTCTATTATTAGTTACTTTACTTTTTCCAGAAAGTAGTATTGTGATAAGAATGATAGTTGCTAGTGGTTTATCCATCATTGGTTTAATTGGTTTTATGTTGATAGTAAAACGATTACCACCTACGGCGACTTTATTGATTCCATTAACTGGGATTATCTATAGTGGAATTATTGGGGCGGTGGGCTTATTCATTGCCTACGAAGCAGATATGATGCAAACCTTAGTTGCTTGGCTTATCGGTGATTTTGCTAGTGTGCTCGCTGGGCGCTATGAATTATTGTGGCTGACAGGGGTACTTTGTTGTATCTCTTTCTTTTATGCCAATCAATTTACTATCGCTGGTTTAGGTAAAGATATCAGTATTAATTTAGGATTAAATTATCAACAAATTACTAGAATTGGACTGATAATTATTGCATTGATAGCAGCAATTGTTGTTGTCACCATTGGTGGTATTCCCTTTATTGGTTTGGTAGTGCCTAATATCGTGAGTCGTCTCATGGGGGATGATGTTCGTAAGACGTTACCTTGGATTATGATTTTTGGGGCAAATTTAGTATTGGCTTGTGACATTATGAGCCGTATTGTCAACTATCCTTATGAAATTCCTGTTGGTACTATTATTGGTATTGTGGGATCAGTAATTTTTCTATATCTACTCTATGTAAAACCAAGTAAGCATGCAAAAAAATAAATTATTCTTGCTGGGCATAGGCTTAGTGATATCTATCATTCTCTTTATGACAGTTAATGCCAATGGGCAATGGAGCTTTGTCTTGTCATTTAGAGGAGAAAAATTAATTGCTTTATTAGTAGTAGCGTACGCTATTTCTGTGTCTACAATATTATTTCAAACCTTGACAGCGAATCAGATCTTAACGCCTTATATCATGGGGTTTGATTCTATTTATGTGTTGATACAAACAGGTCTAGTATTTTTATTGGGAGGTATAGGTTATGCCACATTGGGCGCGTATACTAAGTTTTCCCTTGAAGTAGTGTTGATGTTAATAGTTGCTTTTTTATTGTTTTCATCATTATTTTCTTCTTCACAAAAAGACTTATATCGTTTGGTGTTGACAGGTGTGATCTTAGGGGTATTGTTCAGGAGTACTAATAGTTTTTTACAGCGCATGATTGACCCTGAAGAGTTTTCTGTTGTCCAAAGTGTTAGTTTTGCACAATTTAATGTAATTAAGACGGCTTTATTATTACCAAGTAGTGTAATTGTATTGTTAGTCAGTTTGGTAATATGGCGCTTACAGCATGTCTTAGATGTAATTTCTTTAGGACGTGAGCAAGCGATTAACCTAGGGGTAAATTACCGTAAAACATTAATGCTAGTCTTATGTTTAATCGCTATTTTGGTGTCAATTTCAACGGCATTGGTTGGTCCCGTAACGTTCTTTGGATTGCTTGTGTCAGGTATTACTTATGCTGTGTTTAGAACTTATGAACATCGAATATTGATTCCTGCTTCATTTTTAATTGGGGCGATTAGTTTGATATTGGGTCAAGTTATTTTTGAGCATGTGATTGGTTTTAAAGGTGTATTAAGCATTGTTATTGAATTCCTTGGTGGGATAGTATTCATTATCTTCTTGTTAAAAAGAAAAGCGTTATGATTGATATAAAAAATTTATCCTATGCTGTAGATGGCGTAAATATTTTGCATAATATTTCTGTACAAATACCTAAAGGAGGGATTACCGCATTGGTTGGCTCTAATGGTGCTGGTAAATCGACGTTGTTTTCTCATATCGCTCGTTTAGAAACTATCCAACAGGGACAAATCACTATTGATGGAATGGATATTAGTCATACCCCCAATAGAGACATGGCTAAACTTATTGCTATTTTGCGACAAGATAATGTCATAGCGAGTCGTATTACTGTTGAAAAAATGCTAATGTTTGGACGTTATCCTTATCATCAAGGGCACCCAAAAGTCGAAGACTATGAAATTGTTGAGTCGACGCTCAAACAGTTTCAGTTGGATGCGTTAAGAGAGCGGTTTATTACTGACCTGTCAGGTGGACAACGCCAACGAGTGATGGTGGCAATGGTATTTTGTCAAACAACTGATTATTTGCTTTTAGATGAGCCTCTAAATAATTTAGACATGTATCATTCGAAGCAGTTAATGAAGCAATTAAGACAAATTGCCGATGATTACCAACGAACTATCGTTATGGTATTGCATGACGTGAATTATGCTTCTGCTTATGCTGATTATATGATTGGCATGAAAAATGGTGAGGTTTTATTGCAAGGTGCACCAGCTGCATTATTAACAGAAGATAATTTAAATAATTTATTTGGTGTAAAGGCGCCTGTTGTTGAGGTCAATGGTCATAAGATGGTAATGCATTATTTATAACGGAGCACATGATTTAATATTTCACTTCAGTTGGCGTATAGTGAAAATATTGTTTGAATGCCTGTGTGAAATTTGAAACATGCTTATAACCACATGCGTAAGAGATTTCTCCAATACTAAGATTTGAGTGCTTAAGAGCATGTAGTGCATATTTCATTTTTTTATGTTTTAACCATTCGCTAATACATAAACCAAAATGTGCTTTAACTCGTCGCTGCAAAGTACGTTCACTGATATTTAATCGTGTGGCTAAATCACTGACTTGAATATTTGGAGTGAATACTTGATTGATTTGCTGAATAAAGCTCTTAGCAGGATTGATAAGTGTATTTTTATGAGAAGTATTTTTTATTTGAGATTCAAAAATTTGCCATAAGGAGGCAAGTAATTGTAGCGCATTTGCCTCTTGGCATAATTGACCATAAATGCTGTTCTCAGGTAATGCCAAAAATTGTTTACTTAATGTTCTGATAGTCTCATCCATTTGCCATATACGTACGGTATCTTCAAAAATTGTAGGGTAATTTTTTCCTGGATAATAATCATATAGCCATTTTTCAATGCCTTTAATAGCAACTTTTTGGCAATAGTCCCCTTCAATTAAATGACGGCTAAATAGGCTTTCTTCTTGAATGGAAACCATAACGATAGAGCCGTTGTTCGCAGGAATTGTGTAATTGTCTTGATTAATACTGAAGCGTAATGTTCCTTCAAGCAGGATAATGAAGTTAATATAGCTATCTACGAGTTGGCTACTGCGCATATTTTTTCGTGCATATAAGGTTCCTCCATGGATATGAATACCACTCCTCAATGGGCTAAAAGAATAATTACCTTCTACCCACTCTTCTGATTGATTGTTATGGACGAGTTGAATAAATTGCTCGCTATTTAGCTGTTCTATTTGCATTGAAAATTGAGACTGTCAGAAAATCAATAAAGAATGTCATATTTAAATAAGAATCATTTCTATTTAAAAATTATTTTAACTCTAAAATACTCATTAACCAAGCAAATTTTGAAGAAATACAAATTTTGCTTTGATGTTATTTATAGGTGAGGATTTAGAGATGAAACAATTTAAGTTAAAAAAAGAAGTGTTGTTACTTACAATGCTCTTTTCTACGACAGCGTATGCACAAGAGAAAGCAGATGTGACGACATTGGATACTGTGTATGCGGTGAATGAACGAATTTATAATGCCATTGTTACTGAAAAAACACGTGATTATAGTTCATTCGCTTCTACAGTAGGTACAAAGAGTCCCGCATTGGTGCGTGAAATTCCACAATCCATCAGTATCATTACTAATCAACAGATTCAGGATAGAGAGGTAAAGACATTTGATCAGTTGGCTGCAAAAACGCCAGGATTACGAGTCCTTGCTAATGATGATGGACGCTCTTCAGTATATGCTCGAGGCTATGAGTATAGTGAATATAATATTGATGGGTTACCCGCTCAAATGCAGAGTATTGTAGGGACATTACCCAATCTTATTGCCTTTGATAGAGTTGAAATTATGCGAGGGCCTAGTGGGCTTTTCGATAGTAGTGGTGAAATGGGTGGGATTGTAAATTTTGTGCGTAAACGTCCAACACAAGACTTTCAAGGCAGTTTAGGTGCAGGCTTTGGTACAGCTAAAAGATACAATCTAGATGGAGATATTTCTGGATCGCTCAACACATCAGGCACGTTACGTGGTCGTTTAATTGCACAAACAAATGGAGAATCTCCTAAGCCAGCGAAACAAAATAATCATCACGAAACATTGTATGCAGCATTGGATTGGGATTTAACGCCTCAAACAACAGTAGGTCTTGGTTATCTTTATCAACAACGAGAATTAACACCAAATAATGGTCTCCCTGCTTTTATTGCAGATAATCGCTTATTAAGTTTGCCAGAGTCAGCTTTTATTGGGGCCGATTGGAACAAATTTTCTATGCAAAGCCATGATGTTTTTGCTGATTTAAAGCATTACTTTGCTGATGATGCACATCTAAACATAGGTATGCGTTACTCAGATCGCCAAGCAGATTCTAATTATATTTTTGCGGGTACAGGGATTAACGCAGCAAATAAAGTAAGAGCAACAGGACTGGGTACAGATATTAAACAGAAATCTTTGGCATTTGATGCGAGTTATAGTCGGCCATTTAAGTTGGGAAATACAAAAAATGATCTTGTTGTAGGGGTGGATTATAACCATTTTGATTATGACTATGATCAAGCACGAGTAACTAACTTAGGCATGGTAGATTATCGACAATTTAATACAATCTCTTATGTAGATATCATGAAAAATGCACGTCTAGGTACTAGCGGTTATGCACTTACACAAACTCGAGAGGAGCTAACCGAGAAAGGTATTTATGGTAAGTTAGTGCTACGTCCAATTGACCAACTGTCATTAATTGTAGGAGGTCGTTTAGGTCACTATGAAATTAAGGCGGGTGATGGTTTAACACAAGCAAAAGCGAGCAAAACAAACTTCACGGGTTATGCAGGAGCAGTATTTGATATTGTCCCTAACCATAGCTTATATATCAGTTATTCAAGTTTATATACCCCTCAATCAGATACGGATGCAGAGGGGCGTATCTTAAAAGCACGTCAAGGAACACAAATAGAAGGTGGTTATAAGGGGAGTCTTTTTGATGATAAATTAAATATGCGTTTATCTGTTTATCGCTTACGTGATGTGAATGCAGCTGCACCCATCATTCCGGGTGATTCAAGATCGTCTTCAGTAGCTTTAGGAAAACGGGTGATGCAAGGATTTGAAGCAGAGGTGAGTGGTAATATCACTGATAAATGGCGTATTCATGCAGGGTATAGCTACTTAGATACCTCATTAGTCATACCAACAAAGTCTGATGTGGCTATTTTTTTGATGCCCCGACACAGTGCAAATTTATGGACAACATATGATATTACTGATAAGTTGACTGTGGGTGCTGGTGTGAATGCTATGAGTAAGATTAAGTCTTCTCAAGATATCAGTGCTGGAGGATATACCTTATTTGATGCTATGGTGTCGTATCGTTTTACACCTCAACTAAAAGTACAGCTTAATGTAGATAATGTATTTAACCGGCATGCATATATACGTGTAGGTAGTACCAATACTTTTAATATCCCCAGTAAGGATAGAAGCATTTATGCTAGCGTACGTTACCAGTTCTAATAATTTATCGTAGATTTATTAAGGTTAATGCTGGGCTTAGGCTCAGCAGCATATTTTAGAAGATGATGAATATAAAGAAATTATTTTATTTAGGAAGTTTTTTCTTATTAAGTTTTATGAGAACTATCGCGATGGCTTCAGATATACAGCTGGCACAATTACTACATACGAAAGAAACTATTTTATATACATCTGAGACTCCGCACCCATATCGAATCCAATGGATGACGATAGGAGACATGCCTAAAGAAGGTTATCCTGTGCTTTATCTACTAGATGGAGATATGACTTTTCCTGTAGCGAGTGTTGCTGCTCATACGTTTATGGTGAATAAAGTGGCAAAAAAGAATGCACCAGTGATGATTGTAGGGATTGGTTATGGGAGGGAAGAATTATTAGACTTAAAAAAGAGAGCGCTAGATTATACGCCACCTACTAGAGATAATCGTGCGGATATTGATTATGGGGGAGCAGATAAGTTTACTCTGTTTATAAGCAATGATTTATTGCCTTTTTTAGCAAAACAGACCAAGATTAATATTAAAGAGCAAGCTATTTTTGGACACTCGTTTGGTGGACTTTTTGCTAGCTACAATCTTTTAGGAAAATCAAATTTGTTTAAATATGCTGTTATTTCTAGCCCATCTCTCTGGTGGGACGATAAACGCGTGTTTGATTTTTTTTCAAGTCAAATGCTTAGTGATAGGCATATCAGATTGAGTTTAGGTGAATTAGAAATTCCTAAAGAAACTGCTGACACTAGACGGCAACAGCGGGATATGTGGGGTAATCTTGAAAAATTTGCACATTATTTGGGAAATCAAGGAGTTACTGTTCAGTTAGAGCGCTATGAGGGTGAAAATCACGGAACTGTTATGTATCGTGCTTTGTTAGATGGAATGAAGTTTTTGCAACCATATTGGCAGAAGGAACAATAGTTTCTTTATCGAATAATAGGTAAAAAAGTTTCTTTTGAAAGTTCTAAATATATATATCTTTGACGTAACCTGATATGATAGTTTCTTTAGGTTTTGATTTTCTCACCGTAATGTAGGTTCTTAGAATGGAAAAACTCTCTCTTGATAAAAGCAAAATTAAAATTGTATTGCTTGAAGGTGTACATCCTAATGCACTAGATGTGTTAGCAGCAAATGGTTATACCAATATTGATTTTCATAAGAAAGCCTTAGAAGGGCAAGCACTCATTGATGCAATTAGTGAGGCTCACTTTGTAGGTATTCGTTCCCGTACTAATTTAACAGACGAGATTTTAGAACAGGCTAAAAAGTTAATCGGTATTTTCTGTTTTTGCATTGGTACTAACCAAGTGGATTTAGATGCTGCCGCTAAAAGAGGTATTCCTGTATTTAACGCGCCATTCTCTAATACCCGTTCAGTAGCTGAATTGGTATTAGGCGAAATGATTTTACTTATGCGCAAAATTCCTGAGGCTAATGCTCAAGTTCACCGAGGTGAATGGAAAAAATCGGCTGATGGTAGCCATGAAGTTCGTGGCAAAACATTAGGCATCATTGGTTATGGGCACATAGGTACTCAAGTAAGTGTGTTAGCCGAAGCCTTAGGAATGGATGTTATTTTTTATGATATCGAAACAAAACTTCCTCTAGGTAATGCTCGTCCTGTGTCGAACTTAAGTGAGTTGCTCGCTAAAAGTGATGTTGTTACGCTACATGTGCCAGAAGATGACAGCACCAAAAATTTAATGAGTGCTGAACGTATTGGTCAAATGAAGCAAAATGCAATTCTCATCAACGCATCAAGAGGGACAGTCGTTGATATTGATGCACTGGCAGCAGCTTTAGAAGCGGGTAAGTTAAATGGGGCTGCGCTTGACGTTTTCCCTGTAGAGCCTAAGTCTAATCAGGAAGAATTTGTATCACCATTACGTAAATTTGATAATGTGATATTGACCCCACATATCGGTGGTTCGACTGTAGAGGCACAAGGCAATATTGGTATCGAAGTGGCGAGTAAAATTGCGCGTTACTCAGATAATGGATCAACATTGTCTGCTGTCAATTTCCCAGAAGTATCACTACCAGAGAACAAGGGAGCAAGCCGTTATATGCATATCCACGTGAATAAGCCCGGTGTATTAACTAGTCTTAACAAAGTATTCACTCAAGATGGTGTGAATATTGTGGGTCAATATTTGCAGACTAATGCTCAGATTGGCTATGTGGTCATTGATGTTGAGAAAAACACAAAAGCCAACCTTCTTGAACAGCTAAAAGAAATTGACGGCACAATTAAGACCCGTGTTTTGTATTAGTGTTTTCGGCATGCCGTCTATATGAGACGGCATGTCAAAATTAAAAAAATAGAAGAGCACAGAGGTTAATTTGTAGTGTTTTCGGCATGCCGTCTATATGAGACGGCATGTCAAAATTAAAAAAATAGAAGAGCACAGAGGTTAATTTGTAGTGTTTTCGGCATGCCGTCTATATGAGACGGCATGTCAAAATTTAAACAATAGAAATTTACTAATATTCTGGAAAGCCCCTATACTACAAAGAGGTTTGCTTTTTTAATGAAATAATATATTTCATTTGCTATTTAATCATTAAGATGATTGGCATTAATTGACATTTTGTAAAAGACAAAAATCTATGCCTATGTCACAATATACGTAATTTTCATTCAATATAATAAGTTAGCATGTTGATTTATTTAGTCTAATTGCTTTTTGAATATTACATACAGTTATAGATAGAGATTATGAACAATAAAATTAGTTTAATTGGTGTACCAACGGATGTTGGAGCGGGACATCGTGGTTCAAGTATGGGGCCAGAAGCTTTACGTGTGGCAGGAATTACGCAAATGCTAGAGGGTATGGGGTTGGAGGTTCATGATATGGGGAATCTTCACGGCCCAGCGAATCCTTTTACAACCCCTAAAGATGGTTATCGTCATTTAAATGAAGTTATCCAATGGAATCAGTTAGCACATGATGCTATTTATACTGAACTAAAAAGAGGTCACTTACCGATTATGTTGGGAGGCGACCATTGTCTAGGTGCAGGCTCTATTAGTGCAGTAGCTCGTTATTGTCGTGAACAGGGGAAAGAACTCCGTATCATTTGGTTAGATGCACATACAGACTTTAATACAGCAGAGATTACTCCTTCAGGCAATATGCATGGTATGCCAGTTGCTTGCTTGTTTGGACATGGTCCCAAAGAATTAGTTGAAATGTCAGGTCAGGTACCTGCATTAGCAGCAAAAAATATTTATCAGATTGGTATCCGCAGTGTAGATGAGGGTGAAAAACAATTTATTCATCAGGCGGGAATTAATGTTTTTGATATGCGCTATATCGATGAGGTTGGTATGCGCCAAACGATGGAAAAAGCGTTAACAGATCTGAATGATAACGTACACTTGCATGTTAGTTTTGATGTGGATTTTTTAGATCCTGAAATTGCTCCTGGTGTGGGTACAACAGTGCGAGGAGGTCCTAACTACCGAGAAGCACAACTATGTATGGAGATGATTGCTGATACAGGACGTATGGCATCATTAGATATCGTTGAGTTAAACCCCGCATTAGATGTTCGAAATTTAACAGCGAATATTGCTGTTGAGCTAGTGGAAAGCTTATTCGGAAAAAATACCTTGGTACGACCTTAGCGCTATATTGTGATAACCTATGAGTAATACAAATACGGTTTATCGTAAAAGCGTTTTAGAGCGGTTTTTTTATGCTTTTCTTTTTGAAGTACTAGGAATAGGTATATCAACTCCATTGGCAGCATGGTTATCTGATCACGAAATGATGTCTATGGGAGTGGTAACTGTTGTGATTGCCATCATGGCGTTATTGCTTAATATGGGCTATAACGCCTTATTTGACTGGTACTTAAAAAAGAACCATTTTACGAAAACGACAAAAGTGCGCATTGTGCATGCAGTAGGATTTGAAACTACACTATTTATGATGACGATTCCATTTATCTGTTGGTATTTGGGAATTGGTGCTTGGGAAGCTATTGTTTTAGATATAGGATTAATATTATTCTATTTGCCATATACCTATTTATTTAACCTCTGTTACGATATTGTGCGTAGTAAAATTGTTCGCTAACTACTTGAAGACAGCCATGGAACAGCTTGAGTTTTTTGAAATTCCTAGTCCTTGTGTTGGTGTTTGCCAAGCAAATGCTAAAGGATATTGTATGGGATGTTTCAGGACAAGAGATGAAAGATTATATTGGCAGAAGCTTAGTAATGGGCAAAAACAAGATGTGTTAAAAGCTTGTCGTATTCGTAAATTACGTGCAATCAAGGCACAATTGCTTAAACAAGAGGAGTTACCGCAGTCTAACTCACTTAGTACAAGCCAAGATGAGTTAGACTTTTGATAGATAAGGCTTAATTACAATAATGAATTTATATGTTCATTCGTTTGTAATTCCCATACCCACTGGATAACTTTTTGTATTTCCTCTACAGTGGCAACACCACGATATTGCATTAATCGGGTCACTTTAGCTTCAATTTCAGGGCGAGAAAGGGTATTACCCGGATCTCCTTTAGGATCTTCAATAAACTCACTGAGTGTCTTGCCATTATTCAAAGTCACGGTAACTTTGCCTAGCCACTTATTAGGATAGGCATCATCAATTTGTTTATCCAGAACCATGTGAACTTTTTCTCTAAAGGCGTGAATGTTAGGATCATTAAGCGCTTCATCAAATTCAGTTAAACCAGCAAACTTCTTATATGCCACAATACCTAGTACTGTCCCCATTGAGAATTTTGATTGATGTACAGTTGTTGGGACATTAACGGCTCCTAAAACATCAATAGCGGCTTGATGGACATGGGCGGTAACTTGGACGATATCCTCAATAGCTATGTCATGCTTTGTAATGAGAGAAAGTAGAGCATCTGCAGCAGGATGGGTATGGCGGCATGATGCATGATATTTAAAAGATGTCTCAAGTAATGCCCAACGGGTACCCAGCTGATTATTTAATTTATCGTAGGCGGGTGATTCACTAAAGGCAACCCCCATACCTTGTTTACCATCAAAAATAGCTTCTGCGCCTGTAAATCCATCTTTAGCTAGCATGGCAGCCATTAATCCGTTTGCAGCCGCTTTGGCCGTATGCAATTGTTTTGAGTCAGCCGCTGTGAGTAGGAATTCCCATAAACCAGCAGCTTGCGTACCAGCAGAGCCTAGAGCATGTAGCATTTGATTCGGTGTGAGTTTAAGAAGATTGCCCACAGTTGCCGCTGCAGCGATTGTTCCTGCCGTTGCTGTTGTATGGAAAATCTTATAATGGCTACGCCCCAAAAACTCACCTACTCGAATTCCTATCTCATAGCCAACAACACAAGCAGTTAGAAATTCTTTGCCACTAGCCCCTATGCTCTGAGCAATCGCAAGTGCAGGGGGAAATACGACACAAGCAGGATGAAATACTGAGCTATTATGTAAATCGTCTTGCTCTACCATATGTGAGGCAGCTGCATTTACCATAGCCGCAAAGTATGGACTAGATGTTCCTGCATGAGGTAATAATTGTGCTGAACCTTGCAATGGACCTTGTGATTGAGCGAAAGCTAAAATTGTTTTTACAGGTCGTTCTGTTGAGCCTGCATAAATTGATCCTAGAGTATCTAGCAGTAGCTCTTCACAGCGTAAAATAACATTATCAGGTATTTGCTCAAAAGAGAGTTCAGACGCAAATTTGGCAACTTGATGGTTAATAGATTCTGTTGACATTATTGCTCCTAGAAACTGCGAGGAAGACCTAGAATATGTTCAGCCACATAAGAATAAATCAAGTTAGTAGATATAGGAGCAACTTGATATAGGCGAGTTTCTCTGAATTTTCTTTCTACGTCATATTCATTGGCAAAGCCAAAACCACCGTGGAATTGCAGACAAGCGTTAGCGGCTTCCCAAGAGGCTTCTGAGGCAAGAAGTTTTGCCATATTTGCTTGTGCTCCCATCGGTAAATGGGCGTCAAAACGCTTACTTGCTTCGTAACGCATCAAACTTGCCGCTTCAATATTGATAAATGCTTTGGCAATAGGAAATTGTACGCCTTGGTTTTGCCCAATAGGACGACCGAATACAATGCGTTCTTTTACATAAGCTGAAACTTTATCAATAAACCAATAACCATCACCAATACATTCTGCGGCAATAAGTGTACGTTCAGCATTCAGACCATCTAAAATATACTTAAAGCCTTTACCTTCCTCACCAATTAGGTTCTCTTCTGGTATTTCTAGATTGTCAAAAAATAGTTCATTAGTTTCATGATTAACCATATTAGGAATTGGCTGTACACGCATACCATTTTTCATTGCATCGGCAATATCAACGATAAAAATTGACATTCCTTCGGATTTTTTAGTCACTTTATCAAGTGGTGTTGTACGTGCTAATAGAATCATTAAATCACTATGCTGAATACGTGAAATCCATACTTTTTGACCATTCACAACATAGCGACCATCTTTTTTGACAGCAGTGGTTTTTAGCTTAGTAGTATCAGTTCCTGTTGTTGGTTCAGTAACTGCCATGGATTGTAAGCGTAATTCACCAGTAGCAATTCTAGGTAGGTAAAGTTGTTTTTGTTTTTCTGAACCATGACGTAGTAAAGTACCCATATTGTACATTTGTCCATGGCAAGCCCCTGAATTGCCTCCCTGACGATTGATTTCTTCCATAATAACAGTAGCTTCGGTAAGACTTAAACCAGAGCCACCATATTCTTCAGGAATAAGAGCAGCTAGCCAACCCGCATGAGTTAGTGCATTGACAAAATCTTCAGGATAGGCTTTTTCTTCATCGATTTTACGAAAGTATTCAGCGGGGAACTGAGCCATCAAGTCACGGATAGCATCACGAATTTCTTGATAATTATTCTCTACACCACTCATCATATATCCTTAATTCTATTTTATGAAAACTTTACTATGCCAAAAAATCTTTTATCTGCCTATTATAAAATTGTTAAGCTAGGCTTAATCAAAAGTTTAAGATTGAAAAAAGGATGTTGGTATGGCAATGCGCTTTGATATTGCAGATATGCAATTAATGGTTAATATAAGTGAAGTGAAGAGTTTAACAAAGGCAGCTGAGCGTAGTTTTTTGTCTTTGCCCGCTGCAAGTAACCGTATTAAGAATTTAGAGAATAATCTGGGAACTGATTTACTGTATCGAAGCAGTCAGGGCGTGACATTGACACCTTCAGGAGAGGCATTTGTTAAGCATTCAACAAATGTATTGCGACAGTTAGAACATCTGAATGCAGATATGAGAGAGTTTGCCCAAGGTATTAAAGGTAAATTAAGAGTATTTGCTAATACCACAGCAATGAGTGAATTTATGCCTAATTTATTAAGTCAATATTTACATAAGCATCCTGATGTTAATGTTGAGCTTAGGGAACGTCTCAGTTATAGAATTGTACAAGCAGTGTCTGAAGGGCTAGCTGATATTGGTGTGTTAGCTGGTATTGATCCTAGCAATGTTGATGCGACTAATTATGAGCATCTAACATTTATCCCTTATCGTAAAGATAATTTGGTATTAATAACACCGTTGGATCATCCTTTGGCACAGCATAAAGAAGTCAGTTTTGTCGATACATTAGGGTACGACTATATAGGTTTATCTGAATGGAGTGCCATTCATCATTTTTTACGTCAAGCAGCAGATAATCTAGGTATGCCACTGAAGTTTAGGGTAGAAGTGGGAGGATTTGAAGGGGTGTGTCGGATGGTAGCCGCTCAAGTAGGAATTGGTGTTATTCCAGAGAGTGTCGCTTATAGACAGAAAGAGTACAATCAAATAAATATTATCCATTTAAAAGATAAATGGGCAATACGGCAATTGCAGGTATGTGTAAGACAGTTAGATTTTTTACCGCCTTTTGCACAGGATTTAGTTCAGCTAATGAAAGAAGATGCTAAAACCGAATCCCAAAGGCCTTAACTCATTAAACAATAGCATATTGAGAGAAATATAGAATCGTTATTAGTGATAACACGATAGTGTTTGCCAATGGTTTGTGATACTTCCCTTTAAAGATATAAAAGCCCCCTTTCATAGAATCAAAATGGCTATTAAAAAAGGTACGTGCTATCGTTACTAAATAATTTTCTATTATTAATAAGAATTGAGAGAACTATAATGAGTATAGAATTTGAAAAATGGATAGGCAAACAAGAAAGTTGTCGTGAAATAATTAGTTCAAGCCATGTTAAAAAAATTGCCTTAAGTTTAAATGCACCTATTCCTCAAGAGGGTGAGGCGTTACCTTTCTTATGGCAATGGGCTTTTTTTATTAATCCTTTACCATTAAATGAGCTAGGTACTGATGGGCATCCTAAGCGTGGTGGCTTTTTACCTCCTGCTGATAATAGGAATCGTATGTGGGCGGGGGGACGCTTAAGTTTTATTAAGCCGTTGATTATTGGTCAAGAAGGAATGCGTGTTTCAACCATTCAAGCGATAAAAGAAAAAGAAGGCAGTACAGGTAAATTATTATTTGTGACGGTATTACATGAATATAGTCAACATGGTGAGTTATGTATTCGTGAGGAGCAAGATATTGTTTATCGTGAACCAAGTCCACCTAAGTTAATCGGTACTGAAATAGCTCCTTCTTCTAAATGGTCAGAAGATATTGAACCTAGCAGCACAATGTTATTTAGATATTCTGCAGTGACGTTTAATGGACACCGCATTCATTATGATTATCCTTATTCAACTCAGCAAGAGGGCTATCCAGGTCTTGTCGTGCATGGACCAATGATTGCTACTTATGTCTTAGATGCTTTTGTGAAAGCAAATCGTGATAAAAAAGTGAAAAGCTTCAAATTTAAAGGATTAAGACCATTAATTTGTCCTAAACCATTTAAAGTAGAGGGTACTTTTAATGATGATGGTAAGACAGCTCAATGCTGGGCACAGCAAGACGGTACTTTAGCTCAGTTAGCAGAAGTCAGTTTTGAATAAATCATTGTAATTAGAGAAGCATACAGTTAAGGAATAAGAATGAGACCGTTAGACGGAATTACAGTATTGAGTTTTGAGCATGCTATTGCCGCTCCTTTTTGTACACGACAATTGGCTGATCTTGGTGCTAGAGTAATCAAGGTAGAGCGTCCGAGAGTGGGCGATTTTGCTCGAGGTTATGATGAAAGAGTAAGAGGCATGGCATCACATTTTGTCTGGACCAACCGCTCAAAAGAAAGTCTGACTTTAGATTTAAAAGGTGAGGGTGCTAGAGAGGTTTTGGATAGGTTATTACCAGAAGTAGATGTATTAGTTCAAAACCTTGCTCCTGGAGCAGCGAAGCGATTGGGCTTATCCTTTGATGAACTACATCAGACGTACCCTAAATTAATTGTTTGTGATATCTCTGGTTATGGTGAAGGTGGTCCTTATGAGAAGAAAAAAGCCTATGATTTATTAATTCAAAGTGAATCAGGCTTTATATCCACTACAGGAACGGAAGCTGAAATGGCAAAAGCAGGCTGCTCAATTGCTGATATCTCCGCGGGTATGTATGCTTATAGCAATATTTTGTCAGCCCTATTGCTTCGACAAAAAACGGGACAGGGTAGCCATATTGATGTCACTATGCTTGAGAGTATGGTGGAATGGATGGGCTTTCCTTTGTACTATTCTTTTGATGGTGCGCCACCACCAAAACGAGCAGGGGCTTCTCATGCAGCTATTTATCCTTATGGTCCTTTTGAGGTTGCGGGAGGTCAAACAGTGATGTTAGGGTTGCAGAATGAGCGGGAGTGGAAATCATTTTGTGATAATGTATTAGAGCAACCCCAGTTGGCAACCGATGAGCATTATGCAAGCAATAGTTTACGTCACAAAAATAGACAAGCACTTAGACAAGAAATTGATAAGGTCTTATTAACACTTAGCAAAGAAGACGTTATTGATCGTTTAGAAAAAGCAGGGATTGCTAATGCGAGTGTTAATGATATGCAAGGTGTTTGGAAACATCAACAGTTAAAATCCCGCAATCGTTGGGTTGAAGTAGAAAGTCCAGTCGGTGCATTACCTGCCTTATTGCCCCCAGGTTTAAATAATCAATATAGCTACCGCATGGATCCAATACCAGCATTAGGGGAACACACGGAACATATTTTGTCATCTTTGGGTTTTTCTGCACAGCAAATTGCCGATTATCAAGAAAAAGGGGTTATTTAATGTCGTTAATAAGAACTGCTTTATTTGTACCAGCAACTCGTACAGATAGGATATTAAAAGCCAAAAATAGTGGTGCTGATGCCGTCATTGTGGATTTAGAAGATGCTGTAGCGATAGAAGCTAAAGCAAGTGCAAGACAAGCTTTACAGCAGTTTATACAAGAGAACCCACAACAAGCTATTTGGGTTCGAATTAATTCTGTACAAACAGAATGGTTTGAAGAGGATTTAGCTTTTTGTGGTCAATATTCAGCCATTGAAACAGTGATGTTGCCCAAAGCGGAAAATGCTGAAGAAATTACTAAAGTCGCTGCACTTGGCAAACCAGTTTATCCAATTATTGAAAGTGCAAAAGGGATTGTAAATATGCTGGAAATTGCTCAGGTGAGTGGTGTCGCTCGTTTGTCTTTTGGTGCACTTGATTTAGGTGTGGATTTAAATATGGATGAGGGCACAGAAGGCTCTGCTTTTCTACTAAATCAAATGCGTGCACAAATGGTTGTTAATAGTCATGTGGCTGGTATTGAAGCGCCTCTTGATGGGGTTTATCCAGATTTTAAAAATCTCCAAGGGTTGCAAACATCAATGCAATTTGCCAAATCGATGGGGTTTGCGGGTGCTCTTTGTATCCATCCTAGCCAAGTTGATGTGATACATAAAGTATTTGAGCCGAGTGAAAAAGAGATTACGTGGGCACAGGGTGTATTAGCCAAAGCTCAGGAAACAGGTCTAGCGGCTTTTTCGTACGAAGGAAAAATGGTTGATATGCCTGTTTTAGCTAAAGCAAAACAGATTCTTCGTCATGTAAAATAGGTAGGTATATATGAAAGGTGGTACCTACTCCTTGAGTACTCTCAAGCGTAACTGAACCTTGGTGACCAACAATAACGGTATGTACAAAAGCTAAGCCTAGCCCTAACCCAGAGATACGCTTAGTTTCCATCTGAGGGGCACGGCCAAATACTTGGAATATGCGCTCAAAATCTTCCTGAGCGATACCAATCCCTTGGTCTTTGATGCTAATATGCCAATAATTATTTTCCTCGGTGATAGCTAAGGCAATGTGCATACCATCCTTACCATACTTAATGGCATTATCAATCAGATTATTAAAGGCTCGACTAAGCAGTGTTCCATCTGCCATGATGTAGCAACTATCAGGGGCGCTTTCAATCGCAAGTGTAATTTGTCTGGCTTTAGCAATAGACCAAAAATTATCTACTACGTTTTGCAGTAAATCAAGTAAATTGATAGGGAGTAACTGATAAGAGGTATTTTTTGCTCTTGCCAAATATAGGAAATTATCAACAAGATTAAGTGTATTACGGGAAAGTAAATTTACTTGCCGTAAGAAGTCCTCTAGCGATAGTGCTGTTTGAGGATTTTGTTGCATTTTGATTAAGGCTTGAATCGCACTTTGAGGGGCTCTCATATCGTGAGAAAGAAAGTGTAATGTTTGCTCGCGCTGACGCTCTTGCTCACGAATTCGGCTAATATCAATTAGGGTCAAGATAAAGCCAGAGTATTGCCCTAGCGAAGTATAGGTATTAGCAATACGGATTAATATGTCATTATTTGCCCTATCTTTGAACTCAATATCCTCTTTCGATTCAATCACTGTATCACTATTATCAGATACCATTGTGGATGTTTCAATAATTCGTTGAATGACAGAATTAGTGATATTTTCATTAGCTGTTATTAAGAGAATAAATTCTTTTAAATTTAAAGGGTTTTTATAACTAACCCCTAGTTCGGCTAAATACTTTTCAGTAATAGCTGTTGAGTATAAAAGTTGATTGTCTGCATCAAATACTGCTGTAGCATAGGGCATTCCATCTAGGCTGTCAGTAATAAATTGGCGTAAGTTTCGAACTCTTGCTAGTGCTGAACGTAATCTATTAATATGCTCATCAAAGGTGTTATAACCAGATAATGTAGTCGTAATTGGTTGATATGATTGTTCCATAGTAATAATGGATTTTTCGGCGTTCAAATTCTCAATTTCTTTTTGCATTTGTTTAAGGAGAATCTCTTGAGAACGCCAAGTCCACAAAGGATACACAAGAGTAGCACCAATAATAGCAGGATCTAAACGAACCCATAAATTCAAATATTGTAAGATCAGAAAATGAGTTACTAATGCTGATGTTGCCAATAAAATAGAGGCAAAAAATACCATGCGAGGTGATAAGATTAATACCACCACACAATAAATTAATACCCATACTAAAGAAAAGATTAAGGTGATAGTAGGGCTTACTTTATGAATCCATTTGCCTTCTATTTCTGCTTGTAATGCATTCGCTAAGATTTCTACCCCCGACATATTAATACTGCTACGACCTGTGGGAGTGGAAAATTTGTCACCGAGCCCTGTTGCCCATGCACCCACTAAAACATATTTATTATCAAACATATCCTCAGGGACTTTAAAATTTAACACATCACTATAAGAAATTGTTTGGTAATGATTTGGTGGTCCTGAGAATGGTATATATGCTTTAAGTGCAGTGTCAGAATTATTCTGTAGCTCTATATCTTGACCTGCCGCCAATAACATAGCCAAACTAAAGTGATATTGGTTCTCATATTCATCAGGGATATAACGCTCAATTTGTCGAACAAGGCTATCGGATTCAAGAGGCACATTAATATAGCCTAGTTTGTTAGCTTCCTTTGTTAAAGGATCATGAGGGTAGCTTGGAGAGTGGTTTTCATTGTTAAAACTTGCTAATACGACACGTCCATGTTGTTTTATAGCACGAGCGAACTCTTGATCATCTTCTGGATAATGGGATGGGCCCAAAAAAGAAATATCAAACCCAACGGATTTTGCCTTTTCTAGATGTCTTAATAACTGAGCGTGTAACACTCGTCGCCAAGGCCAAGTCCCTAGTTCCTGTAGACTTTTATCGTCAATAGTGATAATAACGATATCTTTAGATGCTGGTCTTAGATGTGACTGTCTCAGGAAAGAATCATACAAAATATTATCCATTTCATTGATGGGTAAAAAGAAAGTAATCAATGAGGTTATAATACTAACAAATAAAGAAACCCCTAAAAACTCACGTTTGTAACGGGTACTTAGGGATTTAATCATGACGATAAACAGTGAAAATTATTGTGCCGCTGGTAAAGAGGCGCCTGCTTTAGAGTCTGATTCCGATTTAACGGGAATACTGACTAACGTTGCTGTATCAGCACCAGATAAGCCTTTTTTATCAATCGCTCGGACTTGCACATAGAATTTGTTCACATTTGGTAGTTCTAGGTGATTAATCGTTGCTGTTGATTGTGAACGAGCTAATTCAAGTATTCCTTTCTCATCCAGTGTAAAGCGAATTAGGTAGTATTGGGCATTACTAATAGGATTTAATGTCACTGTTAAGTCATTAGTGCCTAACTCTGTTTGATATGAGACAGTATCTGGTAGTTGGTTTTTGATGATGCTACCTTTTGCTGAAATTACAGCGCCTTGATTGGCAGGAACAATAGTTTCTTTTGCTGGGCGTTTAGAGCTTGCTACAGCAGCTTTACCGCTTAATAATTCAACAATCACATGACCGTTTTCGTCAACGCGGCTACGTAAAGAAGTTCCTCTAACACCAGTAATACTGACCGGCGTTCTAATTTCGAAACGTCCTACTCCACCATTATTACTTTCTACATTTGCGGCAAACTCACCTTGTTCAGTTTTAAAAATAGCGTCTACTAAGCCCGTACCACAGAATTGGCGTAGGTGTTGAATATAGATAAGGCTATTTGGAGAAATAGCGATGACATTATCATTACTAAGCTTAAAAGTGACCGTACTGTTATTACCCGTTTCAATGCGATCATTCTCTTTAATTATTGAACCAATTTGGATAGTTTTATTATTGATGGTTACCTCACCAGAAACACCAATCACCTTGCCCTCATCCGGTAGTGTGTCAATTAACTTAAAGGGGACAAGAATCTCTTTTCCTACTGGAATAGTAGTGTTCTGACTAATTTTGTTATATGCCTTGATTTTTCGCCAATTGCCTGGTTTTGATGTAAAACGCTCAGCAATAATCCCTAAGGTATCACCTTCTTGCATAATATAAATGAAATTGTCACCTCGAGCTCCAGCTGGTTGAGCCAAAGAGATAGAGCTAGAAAAAAGGCTTGTTATAATTAAAACTGCAAGAGCTAGATGTCTGGTAAGGCTAAACATATAAAAACGAAATCCTTTGTGAAGGAGAAGATTTATTCTTGAACAAGTTCTAAACGGTAGCCAAGAGCATAAGAAGCAACAATCTGTACGCCATTTTCTGGATGGATTTTTAACTTTTGTCTAACGTTCGATAAATGTGTGTCTAGTGTGCGAGAAGTAGCTGGAATTTCTCGGTTCCAAATTGTAGAGCTTAAGGCGTCGCGAGAGAATAAACGACCAATGTTTCTAAAGAATAGGCTAGCTAATTCAAACTCTTTTGGTGCTAATACGATGGGCTCACCATGTAAGTAAACCTTACGGGCATTATTATCAAAGCGATAAGGACCTACCACAACCTCAGATTGAACTTGTGTTGTGGCTGTATTGCGACGTAAGTTTGCATTCACACGAGCGCTTAAAATAGCTGGGCTAAATGGCTTGTTAATATAATCATCAGCACCTAATTGAAATGCTTGTAAGAGGTCTGCATCTTCAGTGCGGTTAGTCACAAAAATAATAGGCACTTGAGGACCAATATTATTGCGAATCCATACTAATAACTCCACGCCTGTGACATCAGGTAGCTCCCAATCTAGTAGAAATAAGTTATAGCGATTTTTATTGCTGTTAAGTGCGCTTAAAAACTCTTTCCCTGTGACAAATTGCTCTACTTGGTGACCACTTTGAGTGAGAGTTTGTTTAACTAAATTTGCTTGAATTGGATCATCTTCTACTGACGCAATTAACATATTGCCTTCCTCTTACTTCCTCTTATTTAATTACTCATATTTTGCATGTGAATATATAGATTTTTTTTATGGAATCTAAAAGCCATTGGCATTTTAACATAGATTGATTTTATCCAGTAACTATTAGTAATAAATTTACGGTTATTAAAAATATGGGAGAGTGGCTTAAGATTAAAAGTAACCATAACAATTATTTGCAGAGCTCAGCAAAAGTAGTGAAAATTTAGCCAAGACTTTGTTTTATAGGAAAAAAAGAGACATAAATATTGACGTATGCACGAAAAAATGCTAATTTAGTGGGCTACTAGTAAAAAATGCTAGTAGTCTACTTAAAATCTTAACCCAGTTTTAAGTGTTTGCATTGTATTTGTAAAAATACCGTAGCAATCGTGCATTAAAGTCAGCACGTAAAACAGACATTATATAAACTCGTACAACACAGTACATTAATAGGATAAGACATGCCTACCATTAGTCAACTCGTGCGTAAACCGCGCGAAACTAGCCGCGTGAGCAGCAAGAGCCCAGCTCTAGAAAATTGCCCACAACGCCGTGGTGTTTGCACTCGTGTGTATACCACTACTCCAAAAAAACCTAACTCAGCGATGCGTAAGGTTGCTAAAGTTCGTCTAACTAACGGTTTTGAAGTAATTTCATATATCGGTGGTGAAGGTCACAACTTACAAGAGCACAGTGTAGTTCTTGTTCGTGGTGGTCGTGTAAAAGACTTACCAGGTGTACGTTATCACATCGTTCGCGGTTCTTTAGACCTTCAAGGTGTTAAAGATCGTAAACAAGCTCGTTCTAAATACGGTGCTAAACGTCCTAAGAAAGCTTAGTAGTTAGTTTTTAATGCTTCCTGCCCATGGGTGGTTAGCGTGCAGCCGCAGCTGCGTAAAATTTATACTGCGGTATGTAAGGGGTTGCTCTTGTTAATAGGCAGCCGTGGCCACGTAAGTGGTTCAACTGAAATAGACACAATTAAAGGAAGTAAAAGATGCCTCGTCGTCGCGAAGTTCCCAAACGTGAGATTCTACCTGATCCAAAATTCGGTAGCGTAGAACTTGCAAAATTTATGAACGTTGTAATGCTTTCAGGTAAGAAAGCTGTTGCAGAGCGTATCGTTTATGGTGCGTTAGAGCAAGTAGCTCAAAAAACAGGCAAAGAGCCTATCGAAGTTTTTAATCTAGCAATCAACAACGTAAAACCTATCGTTGAAGTTAAGAGCCGCCGTGTTGGTGGTGCTAACTATCAAGTTCCTGTAGAAGTGCGTCCAGTTCGTCGTCTAGCGTTGGCTATGCGTTGGGTGCGTGAAGCTGCTAAAAAACGTGGCGAAAAATCAATGGATTTACGTCTTGCAGGTGAATTAATTGACGCATCAGAAGGTCGTGGTGCAGCAATGAAAAAACGTGAAGATACGCATAAAATGGCAGAGGCCAATAAAGCGTTCTCTCACTTCCGTTGGTAATCAAAGGACTCTACAATGGCTCGTAAAACCCCAATCAATCGCTACCGTAATATCGGTATTTCAGCGCATATTGACGCTGGTAAAACTACAACATCAGAACGTATTTTGTTCTACACTGGTGTAAATCACAAAATTGGTGAGGTACATGACGGTGCGGCAACAATGGACTGGATGGAGCAAGAGCAAGAGCGTGGTATTACCATTACCTCTGCTGCAACAACGGCTTTCTGGCGTGGCATGGCTGGTAATTATCCAGAACACCGTATTAACGTTATCGATACCCCAGGACACGTAGACTTTACGATTGAAGTAGAACGTTCTATGCGTGTACTTGACGGTGCATGTATGGTTTATTGTGCTGTGGGTGGTGTTCAACCTCAGTCTGAAACTGTATGGCGTCAAGCAAACAAATATCGTGTTCCTCGTTTAGCATTTGTTAACAAGATGGATCGTACCGGTGCTGACTTCTATAAAGTTTACAACCAATTAAAAACACGTTTACGTGCTAATCCAGTGCCAATCGTTATTCCTATCGGTTCAGAAGATTTATTTAAAGGTGTTGTCGACTTAATCGAAATGAAAGCGATTATTTGGGATGAGGCGAGCCAGGGTACTAAATTTGAGTATCAAGACATTCCTGCTGACTTAAAGGATAAAGCAGAAGAATTCCGTAACCTAATGGTTGAATCTGCCGCAGAAGCTAATGAAGAGTTGATGAACAAATATCTTGAAGAAGGCGATTTGTCTAAAGAAGATATTATTAAAGCCTTACGTCAGCGTACGATTGCATGTGAAATTCAGCCGATGTTATGTGGTACAGCGTTCAAAAACAAAGGTGTACAACGTATGCTAGACGCCGTTATCGAATTTTTACCATCACCTGTTGATATTCCTCCAGTACAAGGTGAAGATGAGGACGGTAACAAACTAGAGCGTAAAGCGGATGATAAAGAAAAATTCTCTGCACTTGCGTTCAAATTAATGACTGACCCATTCGTTGGTCAATTAACGTTCATTCGCGTTTATTCTGGTGTATTAAATAGTGGTGACACTGTTCTTAACTCTGTTAAGGGTAAAAAAGAGCGTATTGGTCGTATTCTACAAATGCACGCAAATAATCGTGAAGAAATCAAAGAAGTATTGGCTGGTGACATCGCTGCTGTTGTTGGTTTAAAAGAAGTGACAACAGGTGAAACACTATGTGACTTAGACGCACCAATTATTCTTGAGCGTATGGAGTTCCCAGAGCCAGTTATTTCTCAAGCAGTAGAGCCAAAATCTAAGGCTGACCAAGAGAAAATGGGCTTGGCATTATCTCGTTTAGCGCAAGAAGACCCTTCTTTCCGTGTACGTTCAGACGAAGAATCTGGTCAAACAATTATTTCTGGTATGGGTGAGTTGCACCTAGAGATTATTGTTGACCGTATGAAACGTGAATTTAACGTTGAAGCTAATGTCGGTAAACCACAAGTAGCTTATCGTGAAACAATTCGTAAAACTGTTGAAAACGTTGAAGGTAAGTTCGTTAAACAATCTGGTGGTCGTGGTCAATATGGTCACGTAGTTCTAAAACTAGAACCACTAGAACCAGGTGGCGATGGATACCAATTTGTTGACGAAATTAAAGGTGGTGTGGTTCCTCGTGAATACATCCCAGCCGTTGACAAGGGTGTTCAAGAAACATTATCAGCAGGTGTGGTAGCAGGTTACCCAGTTGTTGATGTTAAAGTTACGTTAACATTCGGTTCATACCATGACGTTGACTCAAATGAGAATGCGTTCCGTATGGCTGCTTCTATGGCGTTCAAAGAGGGTATGCGTAAAGCAAGCCCAGTGCTTTTAGAGCCTATGATGGCAGTTGAAGTAGAAACTCCAGAAGACTATGCTGGTACTGTAATGGGTGATTTATCATCTCGTCGCGGTATGGTTCAAGGTATGGACGATATGGTTGGTGGTGGCAAAATCATCAAAGCAGAAGTTCCTCTAGCTGAGATGTTTGGTTATGCTACTAACTTACGCTCTCTAACTCAAGGTCGTGCAACATATACAATGGAATTCAAACATTATGCTGAAGCTCCAAAAAATGTTGCTGATGAAGTAGTTAGCGCACGTAGCAAGTAATTTACAAAACCGTAAGCCTTCTCTGTTATAATACGAAGGCTTACACTTAATTAATTTATACATAATTTATTGGAAATATAAATCATGGCAAAAGAAAAGTTTGAACGTACCAAACCGCACGTAAACGTAGGTACAATTGGTCACGTAGACCACGGTAAAACCACATTAACAGCAGCGATTACTACTGTCTTATCGAAAGAGTTCGGTGGTGAAGCGAAAGACTATGCGGCGATTGATGCGGCACCTGAAGAGCGTGCACGTGGTATTACGATTAATACTTCACATGTAGAGTATGAAACAGCGACACGTCACTATGCACACGTAGACTGCCCAGGTCACGCTGACTATGTAAAAAACATGATTACAGGTGCAGCGCAAATGGACGGAGCGATTTTAGTATGTTCAGCCGCTGACGGTCCAATGCCACAAACACGTGAGCACATTCTATTATCACGCCAAGTAGGCGTACCTTACATCATCGTGTTCTTAAACAAAGCCGACATGGTAGATGATGAAGAGTTATTAGAGTTAGTGGAAATGGAAGTGCGTGAGTTGTTATCAAAATACGACTTCCCAGGTGATGATACGCCAGTCATTAAAGGTTCTGCGAAATTAGCGTTAGAAGGCGACGAAGGTCCATTAGGTAAACAAGCGATTTTAGCGCTAGCGGAAGCATTAGACTCATACATTCCAACACCAGAGCGTGCAGTGGATGGTACATTCTTGATGCCAGTAGAGGACGTTTTCTCAATTTCAGGTCGTGGTACAGTGGTAACAGGCCGTATTGAGCGTGGTATCATTAAAGTGGGTGAAGAGATTGAAATTGTTGGTATTCGTGAAACAGCGAAAACAACATGTACAGGCGTAGAGATGTTCCGTAAGTTACTTGACGAAGGTCAAGCGGGTGACAACGTTGGTTTATTACTACGTGGTACAAAACGTGAAGACGTAGAGCGTGGTCAAGTGTTAGCGAAACCAGGTTCAATCAAGCCACATACAAACTTCTCAGCAGAAGTGTATATTTTATCGAAAGAAGAAGGTGGTCGTCATACCCCATTCTTCCAAGGTTACCGTCCACAGTTCTACTTCCGTACAACAGACGTAACAGGTACAATTACGTTACCAGCGGATAAAGAGATGGTATTGCCAGGCGATAACGTAGCGATGGATGTTGAGTTAATTGCGCCAATCGCGATGGAAGAAGGTTTACGCTTTGCGATCCGTGAAGGTGGCCGTACAGTCGGTGCCGGTGTGGTTTCTAAAATCACTAAATAATTCTTAGCTTGTTTAAAGTTTTGAATTAGCAGTAAAATAGTTGGCTACCCCTGATAAGGGTAGCCAATTTATCCATGACCATAAATGGTTTACGATGTTCTTTAATTTCATCGTTCTTTTTAACTCGTTCTTTTAAGGTTGTATTTTCAAATGAAAAACCAAAAAATCCGTATTCGTTTAAAAGCTTTTGACTACAAATTAATCGACCAGTCAGCAGCTGAAATCGTAGAAACAGCAAAACGCACAGGTGCTGTTGTTCATGGTCCAGTACCATTACCTACACGTATTAAACGTTATGATGTATTACGTTCACCACATGTGAACAAAACATCACGTGACCAATTTGAAATTCGTACACACTTACGTCTAATGGATATCGTTGATCCTACAGATAAAACAGTTGATGCATTAATGCGTTTAGACTTACCAGCAGGTGTTGACGTAGAAATCGCGTTACAATAATTTGTAGCGAATAAAGTTATATGAGGGCGAACTTTGTGTTCGCCTTTTTTATTGGCTTATGAGTTGAAATTTTCTAATAAATGAATGTGTTGATGCCATATGAACAAAACTCATAAGTAAGCGTCCGGTGAACTCCGATTGACTTCCGTTTTTAAATGTTCAATGCCCCGATTTTGTCGGGGCATTGTGTTAATTCTTGGTGTCGTTTGGCGCTTGCCAACGATGAGGCAGAAGCTCAGCAATGTCCTTCGCTTTCTGTGTCGGCAATCGTTCCAACACATCCTTAAGGTAAGCATAAGGGTCATGGCCGTAAGCGTCCGGTGAACACATGTATTCATTCCTGCTAAATTGCGCGACACTATGGTTTTGTGTATGTTAGGAGAAATCAATGCCGTCTTTAATGCGTATTGAGACCGCCCAACGAGTGGGAATTCAAGAGCAAGCGTCTAGCCTACTGGCACTAGATAAAATCATCCTGGTGAGTGAGGCGACAGATTTACGAGCGGGGATGGATACCTTGCGCACTAAGGCAATTCAGCGCTTTGGTCAGGTGGCACCTCACGAAGCCTATGTGTTTATGAATCGCACGCACACGCTTCTTAAATTACTCATGCACGATGCGATGGGGTCGTGGCTATGTGTTCGTCGACTACATGAAGGACGCTTTCACGGTGCAGGCTCACGGATGAATCCGGCACTGTCGGCAGAACAACTGCAGGCCTTAGCCTTGGGGCTGCCTTGGCATCGTTTAGGTGAAGCCGGTATCTATCGTTATTGTTAGTTTGATCGTGAGCTAAGTGGGGCGATCTTGTCAATTAGGTATTCTCGGTATCGCTT
This sequence comes from Pelistega sp. MC2, assembly GCF_900099475.1. Taxonomy (NCBI): domain Bacteria; kingdom Pseudomonadati; phylum Pseudomonadota; class Betaproteobacteria; order Burkholderiales; family Alcaligenaceae; genus Pelistega; species Pelistega sp. MC2. The sequence goes on from NZ_LT628276.1 coordinate 369,013, forward strand.
ATTTTATCGGCATAAGGCATACTACGTCTTATGCCGAATTCTTTTGCTTTTCTTTCCTCTGATTTATCCCAGTTAACTGCTGAGCAGTTGCGCGAACTCGTGCTGCAACAACAAGCCTTAATTGCTCAACAAGACGCATTGATTGTAAAAAAAGCAGCACAGGTGGAAGAAAAGGATCTGGCCTATCGTCGTGTTCTGAGCGCTTACGAACAAGTGAAGATGGAGTTGGCGATCTTAAGACGTATCAACTTTGCTAAACGTAGCGAACAGCTCCCTGACCTACAAGCGAAACTTTTTGAAGATGACGCCNCGCACCTCTTATTCAAACGGGAAACTCTCTTTTTGCAACTCATTTGTCAGATTTGGTCTGAACTTCTACATATTAAAGTAAGCGTCCGGTGAACTCCGATTGACTTCCGTTTTTAAACGTTCAATGCCCCGATTTTGTCGGGGCATTGTGTTAATTCTTGGTGTCGTTTGGCGCTTGCCAACGATGAGGCAGAAGCTCAGTAATGTCCTTCGCTTTCTGTGTCGGCAATCGTTCCAACACATCCTTAAGGTAAGC